>NZ_JARUBP010000001.1:1327210-2654421 GCF_029626225.1 Asanoa sp. WMMD1127 | reverse complement strand
CTACCTGCGCCGCCGGGCGACCGAGCTGAGCGAGCAGGTGGCCGAGCACTTCCAGGAGGCCTCCGGTGAGGCGATCGGCATGCTCAAGGTCTACAACCCGACGCCGATCGTCGAGGAACGCGACGTGGAGCACCGCATCGAGCTGGCCAAGATGACCGCGGGCAAGCAGGTGATGGTCGCCTTGAAGAGCGCGTACGGCGGCGCCCTGATGTTCACCATGCTGGGCAGCCTGATGGGCGTCGCGCTGGGTCCGATCGGCATCGGCATCGGCGTCGTGATGGGCCATCGCGGCCTCAAGGACGAGAAGAAACGGCAGTTGGAGAGGCGCCGGGCCCAGGGCAAGAACGCGATGCGCCGCTACTGCGACGAGATCAGCTTCGTGACCGGCAAGGACAGCCGGGACACCGTGCGCCGGGTGCAGCGGCAGCTGCGCGACCACTACACGCAGCTCGCCGACGAGCTCAACCGGTCGACCGCGACCGCGCTGGCCGCGGCCACCGACACGGCCAAGCGCTCGCAGGCGGACCGCCAGAAGCGGCTCAAGGACCTCGAGGCCGAGCTCACCCGGCTGGGCCAGCTCCGCGACCGCGCGCTCAAGCTCGGTGCCGCATGACGCTCGTGGACCGGACCCGGTCGGCGTTGACGCGGGCCGCCGGGGTCTACCGGGGCAGCGGGTTCGACGCCCGGATCGCCGAGGTGCGGGAACGGCTCGACGAGCCGCTGCGCGTGGCGATCGCCGGGCGGATCAAGTCCGGCAAGTCCACATTGCTCAACGCGCTGGTCGCCGACCGGTTGGCGCCCACCGACGCGGGCGAGTGCACCCGGATCGTCACCTGGTACCGGGACGGCCACACCTACCGCGTCACCCTGCACCCCCGTTCCGGCGCCCCGCGGCAGCTGCGGTTCACCCGCGACGACGGCGCGATCGAGGTCGACCTCGGCGGCACCGCGCCGCAGGACGTGCACTCGCTCGACATCACCTGGCCGTCGCAGGCGCTGCGCAAGGCCACACTGATCGACACACCGGGCATCGGCTCGCTGTCGGAGCGGGTCTCGCGGCGCGCCTGGGAGCTGCTCGCGCCCGACGACGAGGAGACGCCGGCGGACGCGGTGCTCTATCTGATGCGCCACCTGCACGCCAAGGACCTCGAGTTCCTGCACGCGTTCCACGACACCGAGGTGTCGCGGCCCAACCCGGTCAACGCGATCGGCGTGCTGTCCCGGGCCGACGAGATCGGCGTGGGGCGGCTGGACGCGATGGCCTCGGCGCGGCGGATCGCCGGCCGGCTGGCCGGTGACGCCAACGTGCGGCGGGTGGTGCAGACCGTCGTACCCGTGGCCGGTCTGCTCGCCGAGACCGCCGCGACCCTGACCGAGACCGAGGTGCGCCACCTCCGCGCCGTCGCCGGGCTCGAGGTCAAGCCGGCCGAGGAGCTGCTGCTGACCGCCGACCGGTTCGTCAACACGCTGCCGGAGCTGGGGCTGACCTCGATCGAGCGCGAGTCGCTGCTGGCCCGGTTCGGCCTCTACGGCATCCGGCTGGCCAGCACGCTGCTGCGCCAGGACGCGCAGGTCACGGCGACCGGGCTGGCCCGCGAGCTGACCGAGCGCAGCGGGCTGACCGAGCTGCAGGAGGTGCTCGGCTCGCTGTTCTTCGAGCGGCGCGAGGTGCTCAAGGCCCGCTCGGCGCTGCTCGCCCTCGACGCCCTCGCCCGCGGCTGGCCCCGGCCCGGCAGCGCGACCGTGGCGGCCGAGGTCGAGGAGATCGTCGCGTCCGCCCATCCGTTCAACGAGCTGCGCGTGCTCGCCACCCTGCGGGCCGGCTGGCTGGGCGGCAAGCCGGCGGTGGTGGAGGAGCTGGAACGGGTCATCGGGGGTACGGGCACCGCCCCGCACGTCCGCCTCGACCTGCCGCCGGACGCCGCCGCGGGCCAGCTGCGCTCCGCGGCCGCCGATGCGCTGATGCGCTGGCAGCGTCGGGCGGAGAACCCGATGACCGCGCACGAGATGGCCGTGGCGGCCCGGGTCGCGGTGCGGTCGTGCGAGGGCCTGCTGGCCGACCTCAACGGCCGGGGCCGCTGATGTCGCGCCGCCGCTCAGCCGTCGAGGTCGTCGAGGTCAGTTTCGTCAGCGTCGCCGTCGTCGAAGCCGGCGTCGGTCGGGTCGGGGTCGACCTGGTCCAGGTCGGTCGACGGCTCTGCCAGGTCGGTCTCGTCGACCCCGCCGGCGGCGACCGGCTCGTCGTCCAGGTCGCCGCCGGGGTTCGGGTCGAGGTCGAGGTCCGCGTCGGCGGCATCGGCGCCGGCACCGAAGTCCAACTCGCCGAGGCCCGGCCCGTCGGCGCTGTCCGGCGCCGCGGCCAGCCCTTCGTCGAGCTCGGCGCCGGTCTCGGGCGCGGTCGCCAGCAACTCGAACCAGTCGGCCGGCGCGTCCAGCTCGGACTCCACCGGGACGCCGCTGTGCGCGGTGACGAACGGCGCGAGATGCTCGGCCACCTCCGCCGGCGCGGTGCCGGCGAAGCTCACCACGGCCTCGGCCACCAGCTCCGGCGGCAGATCGTGCCCGGCGCCGGCCAGCGCGTCGGCGGCCGCGGACGGGTCACCGACGAGGTCGGTGAGAACGTCCTTGAGCGGTCGCGCGTCCATGTCCTCACCCTAGGGCGGCGGCGCGCCCGCGCCGTCGGGGACTTCCCCGTGCCCATCCCCCAACCCGCGCGTGGTCGGACTCCCGACAGGAACCGGCGCGCCGTCGTGCCATCAAGAAAACTCGATCCAGCACCTGCCCACGATCACCGGAGCGACCGCGATGTACGCACTCGGCGTTGACCTCGGCACCACGTTCACGGCGGCCGCGACCTGGCGCACCGGTCATGCGGAGATCGCCTCGCTGGGCAGCCGAGCGGCCGCGGTGCCGTCGGTGGTGCTGCTGCGCGAGGATGAGACGTTCCTGACCGGCGAGCCCGCCAACCGGCGCGGGTTGACCGAGCCGCACCGGGTGGCGCGCGAGTTCAAGCGCCGGTTCGGTGACACCACGCCGATCCTGCTGGGCGGCGTGCCGTACTCCGCCGAGGCGCTCATGGGCCGCCTGCTGCGCTGGACGCTCGACGAGGTGGCCAGCCGCGAGGGCGGTGCGCCGCGGGCGATCACCGTCTCGCACCCGGCCAACTGGGGTCCCTACAAGACCGACCTGCTGCGGCAGGCCGTGCGGCTGTCCGGGATCGAGGAGCCGGTCTCGTTCATCACCGAGCCCGAGGCGGCGGCGGTGTTCTACGCGAGCCAGCAGCGCATCGACCCCGGGGCCGTGGTGGCGGTCTACGACCTGGGTGGCGGTACGTTCGACGCCGCGGTGCTGCGCAAGACCGCGCAGGGCTTCGAGATCCTGGGCCAGCCCGAGGGCATCGAGCGGCTGGGCGGCATCGACTTCGACGCGGCCGTCTTCCACCACGTCGCCCAGGCCCTCGGCGGCAAGCTGGCCGAGCTCGACGAGGACGACCCGACGGCGATCGCCGCGGTGGCCCGGCTGCGCGAGGAGTGCGTGGCGGCCAAGGAGGCGCTCTCCGCCGACACCGACGTCTCCATCCCGGTGCTGCTGCCGACCATCTCCACCGAGATCCGGCTGACCCGCGGTGAGCTGGAGGCGATGGTGCGGCCGGCGCTCTACGGCTCGATCGAGGCGCTGCGCCGGGCGGTCCGCTCGGCCGGGGTCGAGCCCGAGCAGCTGCACTCGGTGCTGCTCGTCGGCGGCTCGTCCCGCATGCCGATCGTGGCCCAGCTCGTGGCGGCGGAGCTCAACCGGCCGGTCGCGGTCGACGCCCACCCCAAGCACGCCGTGGCCCTCGGCGCGGCCCGGCTGGCCGGCGCGGGCCTGACCGGGCAGGCGCCCGACGCCGGCGCGGCCCGCGGCTCCGCCACCGTGGTCATCCACCACCCGCCGACCCGGGCCACCGGCTCGGCCCCGGTCAGCGCCCCACCGATGTCCAACGCGCCGGTCAGCCCCACGCCGATGCCGAGCGCGCCGGTCAGCCCGTCACCCGCGCGGCCCACCTCCGGGCCACCGGCCCGGCCCACCTCCGCGCCGCCGGCCCGGGCCGCCGCTGCGCCGCCCACCGGCCGTCCGACCTCCGGCGCGCCGGTCCGGCCGGCCTCCGCGCCGCCCGCGCAGCCGCACCGGTCGCCCGTCACGGCGCCGGCCGACGAGCCCACCGCCCGCATGCCCCAGCAGGTCTTCGCGCCCGGCCGGGCCGGATCGGCCGCACCGACCTCGCCGGCGCCGCGACCGCACCGGGTCGAATACGCGTATCCGGCCGCCCCGTCGCAAGCACCGCCGCGGCCGCGCAACCGTGCCCTGCTCGTCACGGCGGCCGTGGTGGTCGTGCTGGCCCTCGCCGGCGCCGCGCTGTGGGTCAACCGCGACAACTTCGGCTTCGGCAGCGCCGACCCGACGAACCCGACCAACGCCGCCGGCGTCACCGCGCCGCCGCTGCCGCCCGACGAGCAGTGCACCGCGGCGATCCAGGCCAACGAGCGTTGGGTCTGCATCACCCAGGCGTTCGTCGACGACGAGAAGTTCGTCGTCGAATACGACGCCCAATGGAAAGGCGCCGCCCCACGCAACAGCGGCGGATTCCATCTGCACATCTACGGCGGTGACGGCCAGAACCCGCCGGCCGCGCAGATGGGCAACCAGTCCGACCAGCCAGGGCGTTTCTATCTCGAAGACAAAGAGCCGTCGGTCCGCGCGGTCGACGGCAGCAACTATCGCGACGTCATCGGCGACAACCCCAAGGTCTGCGCCCGGATCGCGGACGCCGCCGACGTTCTCGTCAAGGACACCGAGGGTGGCTACGAAACGGGAAACTGCGTGACCATCCAAGATCGCCGTTAGGGGCAAGGTTTCGCTTTCGCAAAAAAGGCCGGACCGCCGACCGACAGCGCGCAAAACGCAAGGCAGACTCGCTTGCGTGGCAGTCAACCGCGACCCGGCACCGGTGGGCCGGTCCGACGTGCTCGACCAGCTGCACGCCCGGCTCACCACGGGCGAGAGCGTGGTCGTCTACGGTCCGGCCGGCATCGGCAAGTCCACCGTGCTCGCGGCCTACCCGGCGCGGGCCGGCGACTCGCTGGTGCTGCGGGCCAACGCGGCCGAGGTCGAGTCCGGCCTGCCCTACCTGACGCTGGTCGACCTGTTCGACGGGGTCAGCGGCGAGGGCCTCCCGCGCCACCTGCGTGCCGCGTTCGACGGCGCGCTGCTCCGCGGCGCCACCCCGGTCACCGCACAGGACCAGCTGGCCGTGCGCCTCGCCACGCTCGAGGTGCTCCGCCGGCTGGCCGCCAACCGCACCGTGCTGCTGCTCGTCGACGACCTCCAGTGGGTCGACCCGCACAGCGCCGGCGTGCTGCGGTTCGTGGCGCGCCGGCTGGGCGGCGCCCGGGTCCGGGTGCTCGGCGCCGAGCGCGTCGAGTCGGCCGCCCCGCGGCACACCGACCTGTGCCCGGCGCCGGTCACCGAGCTGCTGCTGGCCCCGCTGACTGAATACGACACCGCCGACCTGCTCCGCGAGCAGTTCGGCCCGGTGCTGTCGCTGTCGACGATCGCCCGCGTGCACGAGGCCAGCCAGGGCAACCCGCTGCTCGCCGTCGAGCTGGGCCGCACCCTGGTCGCCCGCGGCGGCACGATCGGCGTCGACCAGCCCCTCCCCGTGCCCGAGCGGCTCCGCCCGCTGCTCGCCCAGCGGCTGGCCAGCCTGCCCGCGCACAGCGGCCCGGTGCTGCTGCGGGCCGCGGCGGCCGCCCGCCCCACGGTCGCGCTGATCGGCCGCGACGGCGACGCCAAAGCGGGTCTCGAAGCGGCGATGGACGCCGGCCTGGCCACCGCCGGCCCCGACGAGACCGTGCGGTTCGCCCATCCGCTGCTGCGGGAGCTGGTCTACGCCGACGCCACCCCGGCCGCCCGCGCCGCCGCGCACGAGCACATCGCCGCGCACACCGACGACTCGGTCGAGCGGGCCCGCCACCTGGCCCTGGCCCGGCCGCACGCCGACGAGGACCTGGCCGACCAGCTGATGGAGGCGGCCACCACCGCCCGGATGCGCGGCGCCCCAGCCGTCGCCGCCGACCTGGCCGAGCGCGCCGCCGAGCGCACGCCGGCGAAACTGCGGGGGGTCGGCGCCGCACGCCGCTACGCGGCCGCCGAGCACGCGCACGCCGCGGGCCTGACCGCCGACGCGCATCGGCTCGCCTCCGCCGCGCTGGCGGCCTCCGACGACCCGGCGGTACGCGTCGGCGGGCGGCTGCTGATCGTCGACCTCGCCGGCCAGGACCAGTCCGCGGTCGGTCCCGTGCTCGACGCGGCGTTCGCCGACGCCGGCCACGACCCGGCGCTGCTCTGCCGGGTGCGGCACTACCGGGCGCTGAAGGCCTACTACGACGGCGACATCGAGTTCGCCGACGCGGAGCTCAAGCGGGGCGAGGAGGAGGCCCGCGAGGCCGGCGCGACCGACCAGCTGGTGTCCCTGCTGGCCACCCGGTCGCTGATCCGCGGCGCGCACGACCCCGAGAGTGTCCGGCTGCTCAGCCACGCCGCGTCGCTCGCCGCCGACCTGCCGCCGAGCACCGAGAGCGTGCACGCCGCGGCGACCTACGCGCGCGGCCGGGCGTACGCCGGTGACGTGGGCGAGGCGACCCGCGTGATCGAGGCCCAGCGCGACGCGGTGCTGCGCTCGGGCACCCTGCGCGACCTGTCCAGCGTGCTGCTGGCGTCGGCGTCGATCTACTTCCGCGCCGGCCGCGGCCCCGACGCGCTGCGGGCCGGCCGCGAGGGCATGCGGCTGATCCTCGACATGGAGGCGACCCCGGGGCACGGCCTGGTGGTCGGCGCGCTCGGCGAGATGCTGGCCGGCTCGCCCGCGGTGGCGGCCAGCCTGCTGGGGCAGGCGATCGAGGCGTGCTCGGCGGCCGGCGACGAGGACTGGCTCCGGCTCTGCCACGCCGCGCACGGTCAGGTGCTGCTCTTCCAGGGCGCCCCCGAGGCCGCGGTGACCGAATTCCGCAAGGCGCAGGAGCTCGAACGCCGGCACGGCCGCAACGACCCGGCGATCTTCCTCTGGCACGCCGACTTCGTCGAGGCCCTGGCCGCCGTCGGCGAGCTGGCCGAGGCGGGCGAGGTGCTGGCCGAGACCCGCGCCGTCGCCACCTCGTTCAACCGCGATGTCGTCCAACTCGGACTGTCCCGGGCCGGCGCGCTGGTGCGGGCGGCGAGCGGTGAGCCCCGGGAGGCGGCGATCGGGCTGGCGGAGGCGCTGGCCGAGGCGGGCGAGCACCCGTACCCCCTGGAGGTCGCCCGGGCCTGGCACACCCTCGCGACGCTGGAGCGCCGCGCGCACCGCCGCGGCGCGTCGCGGTCCGCGCTGGTCGAGGCGGTCGCCGGGTACGCGGCCATCGGCGCGGCGCCGTGGCTGGCACAGGCCGAGGCCGAGCTGGCCCGCCTCGACGGCGGCCAGGGTCCGGGGCTCTCCGATACCGAGCGACGGATCGTCGAGCTCGTGCTCGGCGGGGCGACCAACCGGGAGATCGCCCGGGCCACTCACCTGTCCGTGAAGGCCATCGAGGCCAAGCTGACCCGCCTCTACCGGCGGCACGGCGTGCGCAACCGGGCTCAGCTCACCCGGGCGCTCGGCGGCTCACCACCGGCATAGCCATTCGCCGGACCCGCGGCTGGCCCTTGGGTAGCGTCGCCAGTGCGAAGGTCTTCACCGGCGCGCAAGGGGGCCTGGTCGCCATGGGTGCGCAGCCGTCACCGGACGACGTGTTCGAGGCGATCCTCCGGGACCGCTCCATCTATCCGGTTTTCCAGCCCGTCGTCTCGATCGCCGACGGGAGTGTGGTCGGCTTCGAGGCGTTGGCGCGGGGTCCGCGCGGCCAGTTCGAGTCGGCGCCGGCCCTGTTCGCCGCCGCGGCCCGGTTGGGCCGCTCACCGGACCTCGACTGGTTGTGCGCGGGCGTGGCGGCCGAGCGTTTCCTGGAGGCGAACCTCGGCGACGCCGCGCTGTTCATCAACATGGATCCGTTCACCCTGCGCGGTCCGTTCCGGCAGCGCCTGCTGGACGTGCTGGCGGACCTCATGCAACGGCGTCAGGTGGTCATCGAGATCACGGAGCGGGCGGTGACCCAGGACCCGCCGGCGCTGATGGACGCCGTGATCCAGGCCCGCAGGCTGTCGGCCCGGGTGGCGCTCGACGACGTCGGCATCGAACCGTCGAGCCTGGCTGCGATGCCGTTGGTCAACCCCGACATCATCAAGATCGATCGTACGGTGGTGCAGGCCCACTCCCCGACGTGGGCGGTGTCCCATGTGGTCAATGCCGTCCTGCACGAGGCCGCCCGCAGCGGCGCGCAGATCCTCGCCGAGGGCATCGAGGACGAGCACCACCTCCAGATCGCCCGCTCCCTCGGCGCGACGCTGGCCCAGGGCTACCACTTCGGTGTGCCGGGACCGCTGCCCACGTCGGTGCCGACCACGTCCGTCGAGCTGGTCCGGGTCACGCCGCGGATGGTGCCCGAGGCGACGCCGTTCGAGATGCTCTCCCAGACGGACCCGACCAACCCGATAACCGAGGCGCTGCTCACGGCGATGACGGGCCACATCGAGAACCAGGCGCTGCACACCGACGACTCGGCCATCCTCGTCGTCAACCTGGCGGACGCCCGCAACCTCGACGACGAGGCCCGGCTGCGGTACGGCTACATCACCACCCGCGGCGTCGAGGTCTACGTGCTCGGCCGCGACGTGCCGGTGGCCCCGGCGGGCCGGGTCCGCGGCGTACCACTGGCGGCGGACGACCCGCTGGCGCACGAACGCTCGGTGCTCTTCATCGGCAGCCACTACGCGAGCGGGGTCTTCGCCCGCGAGTCCGACGGCGGCTTCGAAGCGGGCGTCTGCTATGACCGCGAACGCATCGTGGCGGCCACCCTCCCCCTGGTCCGCCGCCTCCGCACCGGCTAGCCGCCGCCTTCGCCAGCGGTAGCCGCCCACCTCGCCGGCAGTGGTCAACGCAGCGGTTTGTGGTAGACGACGAAGTCGCAGCCGGTGGCGAGGAGCGGCTGGAGCGCCGGGTGCGCCTCCTCGAACGGGTCGCTGCGGACCGCGCGGTAGCCGAGCCGGGTGTACCAGTCGCGCAGGAACTCCTTGACCGGGTGGGTCCAGCCGCGCGGCACGAGCAGCTCGAGCTGCATGGTGGGCAGGCCGCGGTCGCGGGCCCAGTCCTCGGCGAAGGCGACCAGGGCCCGCCCGATCCCGAGACCCCGGTGCGCCGGGTCGGCGACCAGCATCCCGAACTCGCCCTCGCCGCTGTCGAGCCGCTGCAGCCGCACCGCGCCGACCAGCTCGCCGTCGAGCCGGGCGACGGCCAGCTCGCCGGCCCGCACCACCGACTCCATCTCGGCGACGCTGGTGCGCAGCGCACCGGGCTGCCAGATCCCTTTCTCGGCATCGGCGTAAACCTGATTGACCAACTCGGCAACGCGGTTGACGAACGCGTCGTCGGCGTCGCGAGCGATCGAGATGTCCAGCGCCATCGAAGAACCGTATAAGCGAAAGGACGCCCCGGAGAACCGGGGCGTCCTTTCGCACCCTGGGCTACGCCACTACTAGGAGATTGGTGGTCCCCAAGATGGTGGTGCCGTCGGTGTACTCGACGACGCCGAGGTAGCGCTGCCCCGCGGACAGGCCGCTCCACGACGCCGTGACCGTGGCCGCGCCGCCGACCGTGACCGGCTGGCTGGGCGGGGTGACGGTCAGGTTGCCGGCGTTGCCGGACGGGACGACCCAGCTGTCGAGCTTGACGTCGACGGCGCTGGGTGCGGCGAAGAGGTCGACGAAGACGACGTACGTGCCGGGCTCGGTGACCGTCACCGACTCCTCCGACGTGCCGCTCGCGCTCTGCCCGGCCAGCGTCAGGGCGCCGTTGGCACCCTGCTGGTAGACGAACACGTCGATGTCGGTCCCGGCTGGGTAGTCCGCGTCGAACGTCGCGAACCGGGCGACCTTGGTGCCGGCCGGCACGTCGACCGTCACCGAGACGGTGTCGCTCGCCGTCGCCGGCGCGTTGACGTTGAACGCCGTCGCCGGGTTCGGCGTCAGGTTCCACTGGTCGACCTTCGCGGCGACCAGGCCGTGGCCGGCCGCCTCGAGCGTGCCGGAGTAGCCCGCCGTCACCGGCAGCGTGACCTGGCCGGAGACGCCGGTCCCACTCTCCTCCAGCGGCGCCGCGACCGGCACCGGCCGGACCGCGATGGCGCTGCGCACGTCGTGGCCGAGCAGGTCGCGCCAGCGCAGCGAGCCGAAGGACCATTCACCGAAGGCGGCGGTCGTACGCGTGATCGTCACCTTGAACGTCTGCTTCTTGCCCGGCAGCAGCGCGATGATCTTCGGCGAGACGTCCACCTTGAAGCCCGCCGGCGCCTGCACGGTCGGCAGGTAGAGGGCCGGCAGCTTGCTGACGTTGGTCACCGTGCGGGTCAGGGTCTGCTTGCCGGCCAGGTCGCCCACGGCCAGCGACGGGCTGTTGAAGTCGCTCGGGTCGACGGTGCCGACGCTCGGGCAGACGTCCTGGCCGCCCGAGGTGAGGTGCACGCCGATGCCGCACGAGTACTGCAGCCACTGGGTCAGCCCCGAGTCGTACACCAGGCCGGGGTCGAACGCCTTCTTGGCGGCGACCTGGCCCGCGCCCATCTCCAGCGGGTTGGCGTCGCTGCTGTCGGCCTCGTCCTGGATCGGCTGGCCCTCGTTGTCGCGCACGCCGGCCGTGGTCATCAGCGCCGACTTGACCATCATCGGCGACCAGTTCGGGTGCTTGGCCTTGATCAGCGCGCCGATGCCGGCGATGTGCGGGCTGGCCATCGAGGTGCCGCTGTTGGTGTCCCACAGGTTGCCGTTGTGGCTGTCGGGTCCGGTCGCGGCGACCACGTCGACGCCCGGCGCCATGATGTCGGGCTTGAGCAGGTCACCGCCGCTGGAGGTGCCGGGGCCACGACTGGAGAAGGTGGCGACCACGGGGGCGCGGACCTTCGCGTTGCTGGCCGCGGAGATGGTGGCGGTGGGGGTGCCACCGGCGGCGAGGTACGCCTTGACGGCCGCGCCCGCGTTCTGGTCGACGTGGATCGACGGCACCGCGTGGTAGTCCGCGTTGAGCGTGTTTTGCGTCGGGTTGAACAGGATCATGCCGACGCCGCCGGCGTTCTTGACGGCGAGGCTCTTGTCGACGCGGTTGTTGTTGCCGCGCTCGCAGAGCACGATCTTGCCGGTCACCTTGGCCGGGTCGAGCGTGGGCGGGGTGCTGATGCACTGCGCCGCCGCGAGTTCGGCGGTGCCGGGCAGGCCGCTGGCGCGGGCGTCGACGACCGGGGCGGTCACCGCGGTGGGACCGGTGCCGACGCCGTCGAAGACCTCGCCGTTGCCCAGCGTCAGGGTCTTGGTGGCCGAGCGGTCGTGGGTGCCGGCCGCGACGGTCGTCGTCCACGGCATGCCGTTGTCGACAGTGGACGCGCCGGGCCCGCTGTTGCCGGCCGACGCCGCGACGAACACACCGGCGTTGGCGGCGTTGAGGAAGCTGAGCTCGACGGCGCCGAAGCTGTCGTTGTTGTCGCCGATCGAGTAGTTGATCACGTCGACGCCGTCGGCCACGGCCTGGTCGATCGCCTTGACGATGTCGACGCTGTTGCCGACGGACTGGGTGCCGGCCGCGTTCGCGTACAACACCTTGTAGATCGAGAGCCGGGCGGCCGGGGCCATGCCGGAGATGACACCGGCGACGGCGCCGTTGATGGTCGCGGTCACGTTGTGGTTGCCGCCGGCGGTGCTGGCGGTGTGCGAGCCGTGGCCGTAGTAGTCCCGCGGCGAGTCGAACTCACCCGGGTTGGCCTTGGAGATGTTGTTGGACGCGTACCACCGGGCGCCGATGACCTTGTTGTTGCAGGACACCGGCCGCTCGATGCCCGGGTCACAGCTGCCGTTCCACTTGGCGTCGATCGTCGCCTGGTCGCGGCGCGGCGTCGGCAGCGGCCCGAAGCTCGGGTTCTCGGGCCAGAAGCCGGAGTCGATGACGCCGATGATCATGCCCTCGCCGGCCCGCTCGGGACTCCCGAACTGCTTGCGCCAGGCCCCGTCACGCCCGTCGAGCCCGACGAACTCGGGCGTCGTGAACGTCTCGGCGTGCACGATCTCGTTCTTCCAGACGTGGGCCACCCCCGGCGTCCGCTTGAGCCGCTCGGCCTCGGCCGCGGTCAGCTCGGCGGAGAACCCGGCGAACACCAGCGTGTAGTCGAACTTGACCTTGCTGGCACTCACCCCGGCCCGGTCGAGCACGCGGTTCTTGGCCTGCGCCAGATGCTGGCGGTACGCCTTCACGCTCTTGTCGGTGGCGTCGAGCTTGCCACCGGCCGCGGCGCGGGTGGGCGCCAGGCCCGCCACACCACCGTTGTAGGTGGCGGCCGGCGCGTCGGTGGTCTGCACGAGATAGGTCTGCGTCGGCGCGCCCGCCGCCGCGGCCGCCACGGGTGGTGCGGCCTGCGCGTGCGCGCTGGTCAAGGTGAAGGCGGACAGGGTCGCCGCAGCGACCAGCGCAGCCGCCGAGCGACGCCGCCCGGCACGAGGGATGCCCAACATGGACGGCAGACTATGGTCCGCATAGACGCGGGCTGAACCCTCAAAGCTCCCGATGAGGGTCAGGTGAAGGGTCGAGTTTAGGGACATCCCGCCCTAGGCGAACAGGATCTCCTCAGGCCGGCGGTGGGTCACCGCACCTTCATACTCGTCGGTGATGCGGCTGAGCAATGCGTCGATGTCGGTGCCGTGGTCGGTCGCCGCGAGCTGAACCACCTGTTCCACCAGCTCGCGGCCGTTGACAAGCACCAACGGATACTGATCATCGATGATCTCGATCTGGGCCTGCCTGGAGAAGACGCCGGTCGTCACGTAGACGCCGATCCACCCGCGACGCAGCCGCGCCACCACGCGAGCAACCTGATCAGCGCCGATCGAAGTCTTGGAAGACACACATTTCGCTTGCCCAAGCACGACCAAGGGAGTGTTGCTGCCAGTCGTCCCGACGTCAAGGCGACCTACAAAATCAACTCCGCCGTCCCCACCGGACCGGGTAAGCCAGCCGTCGCGGTACACCGCCCCCGAGCCCCCGAGAATCCGCGACGCCAGCCGCGCGGCAAGCAGCTCGAAGGCATGCTTGCGGCCGTCAAAGTGGTGATAGAGCTTCTCGAGGATGGCCTCCTCCTTGGACCCGGGCAGTGGCAGCTGGTCACTTGTCGACCTCACTCGTGAGCTGACAACTCGACGTCTGATCTGCGGTATCGCGCCACGCCCCTCGACGACCCAGCGCCTCCAGGATTCCGGAGCATGCCGCAACCTTTCGACGGACGTCAGGATGGGGTTGCGGTAATCGTCGATCCAGCGGAAATCCATACCGTCCCCCCGATCGGCCAGGTCCAGAACCGCGAGATCGAGTACGAGATTCGGAAAGCTTGATCCACTTGCAGCGTCACGCTGGATGACGTACTCGAGTCGCTCGATGACAGCGACACCGCAGAATTCGACGTGTCCCTTGGGCACGGACTGGCCGCCCCGCTACACCGTGATTGACCGGTAGAGCAGGAGCGGCGGGGCTAGTCGGCGCTCCGCTTCGCTTGGCGCGCCATGTTGCTCCCAGGCTTGCAGCAGCGCTCCGTTGCCGGCCGTGACGCCAGGCATGCCGACTATGCCTGGCTTGTGGTCGCCGAAGTAGCGCACGTGCCCGTGGTCGAGGTCGAACTCGTCATGCCAGGGATTGGTCGCGTGTCCTGCCTTCCATGGGCTCGACCGGATGGCGATGACCGGACGACGTATACCGTCGGGGCCGGTGATCCTGGCCGAGGGGTTGATGCCCCGCTCGAGCATGATCTTGGCTTGCGAGACCCCGGGGCTGGCGGTGACGAAGTGATGATTCGGGTAGCCGTCGATGAGCACATCGATGCGATTGGCGCCCTGGGCGTAGCGAAACACTTCCAACATCCTGACCTTGCGCTCCATCGCCGCATTATGCGAGTCGAGACCAACGGACGAACACAGGCACCTACGCCCGATCGGTTGGCCAGCACGTCGCAGTTTCCGTCCCGTTCAGATACGACCGACGATCTTTTGGCGCATCTCTCCTTCGCGACCGGCATTCCTAGCTGGCCCGACTCGGCCGGTGATGTCGACGCCGTTTCAGTGCACTCGGCCTTCCCGCGAGACCGTCCAAATCGGTGCATAACGGCACCTCATGGCGAGGCGTTGATCAGTGATGTGAGACGTCGGACGTTGTTCAAAGGTGTTGTGGCCTCCGCTGCCGGGATCGGGGTGGCGGCGGTGAGTGGGCTTTCCAGCGCCGGCACCGCCCAGGCCGAGGCCGCCGCCGGGGATGAGCGGCTCGAGCGCAGGCAGTCCAGATCCCGCGGCAAGGCCGTCGACTTCTACACCGCCGTCCCGGCCGGGCACGGCGACGGCAAGGGGCTGCCCGTCTGCATCGTGCTGCACGGGGCCTCGCGGCGGCCCGAGGACTTCGCCGACCTCGGGTTCGGGCGCGCGCTGACCCGGGTCGTCGAGAAAGGCGCGCCGCCGTTCGTGCTGGCGGGGGCCGACGGCGGGCGGCGCGGCTGGCGGCCGCACGAGGGCGACGATCCACAGCGGATGGCGTACGAGGAGATCCCGAACTGGTGTGCCGAACGCGGTTTCGACATCAGCCGGCTCGCGGTGTGGGGCTGGTCGATGGGTGGCGCCGGGGCGTTGCGGCTGGCGCAGACCTTCCGTGGGTTCGTCCGCGCGACCGCCGCCTTTTCCCCGGCCATCGCGCCCGGTGACGACGTCTTCGAAGGCGTCGGCCGGCTGCGCAACCACCCCCTCGGCCTCTGGTGCGGGCTCGACGACCGGCTCCTGGAAAACGTCCGCGCGTTCCAGCTGGCGCTACCCCTGCCCCCGATCGCCGGCGGCTACGACGAGGGCGGCCACAACATGAGCTACTGGCGGAGCGAGATCCCCGACGCCTTCCGGTTCATCGGGTCGATGCTGACGAGGCCGAAGGCGCCGACGCCGAAGGCAACGTGAAACGTCTGGCACCTTTGAACGCATGGCAGCAGGAGTTACCAGACGCACATACCTGACAAACTGGACGGTCAGCGTACCCGTCATCGCGCTGGTCGTGCTTTTCCTCAGTTGGAACCGCGACCTCGCCGGTTGGATGGTCGGGGTGGTCGCCGTCTGCCTGGCCGGCGCCGTCCTCGCTGCCGTGCACCACGCCGAGGTCATCGCCGCTCGCGTCGGTGAGCCGTTCGGCTCCCTCGTGCTCGCCGTCGCCGTCACCTTCATCGAGGTCGCGCTGATCGTCACCCTGATGATCAGCGGTACGCCCGAGAAGACCGCCACCCTCGCCCGCGACACCGTGTTCTCAGCCGTGATGATCACCTGTAACGGGATCGTCGGCCTCTGCCTGCTGGTCGGGGCCCTGCGCCGCCGGGTCGCCGTGTTCAACCCCGAGGGCACCGGCGGCGCGCTCGCCACCGTCGCGACCCTGGCCACGCTCAGCCTGGTGTTCCCGACGTTCACCACCAGCGAGCCCGGCCCGGAGTTCTCCCCCGCCCAGCTCACCTTCGCCGCCGTCGCCTCGCTCGGCCTCTACGGCCTGTTCGTCGCGGTGCAGACCGTCCGGCACCGCGACTACTTCCTGCCGATCACCACCAGCGGCGACGTCGTCGACGCCGAGGAGCACGCCGACCCGCCGAGCACCCGGGCCGCGCTGATCAGCCTCAGCCTGCTCGTGGTGGCCCTGATCGCCGTCGTCGGCAACGCCAAGTCGGTGTCGCCGACGATCGAGCGCGGCGTCGCGGCGGTCGGCTTCCCGCCCACCGTGGTCGGCGTGGTGATCGCGCTGCTCGTGCTGCTGCCGGAGACGCTCGCCGCGGTCCGGGCGGCCCTGCGCGACCGCGTGCAGACCGCCCTCAACCTCTCGTACGGGTCGGCGATGGCCAGCATCGGCCTGACCATCCCCGCGATCGCCGTCGCGTCGATCTGGCTGGACGGTCCGCTCACGCTCGGCCTGCCGGCGACCCAGCTCGTGCTGCTGGCCCTGACCGTGCTGGTCAGCATCCTGACCGTCGTGCCGGGGCGGGCGAATCCGCTGCAGGGCGGCGTGCACCTTTCTCTGCTGGCCGCGTTCGTGTTCCTCGCGGTGCGACCATGACCGCCGTTAAAGTTCTCCGATGGGATGGGTCGACGGCCGGCTGACGTTCCGCTACGCCGATCCGCAGCAGCGGCTGGCCGGCGTACGCCTCGCGCAGCATGCCGGTCTGCCCGGCGACCAGCTGAATTTCACCTACCGCGACCGCGCCTGGATCCTGGACGTGCCGGCCCCGGCGGCGTGGCGCCTGGAATACCAGTTCGAGCTCCGGCACCTCGACGGCGGGCGGGAGTGGGTCAACGACCCCGACAACCCGGCCCGGGTCGGCGGCGCGTTCGGTGACAAGTCGGTGCTGCACCGCGCCGATTACACGGAGCCGCTCTGGCTCGACCTGCCGGCGGCCCGTGGCACGTGGCGCGAGCTGACCGTCCCCGCGCAGACGCTGGGCGCCAAGGTCACCGCGCAGACCTGGTCGCCACCGGGCGCCGGCGACCGCGTGCTGATCGCCCACGACGGTCCCGAGTTCGAGAAGCTGGCCGACCTCGGTCACTACGCGGCGGCGATGGTCGGCTCCGGCTCGCTGCCGCCGTTCCACCTGGTGCTGCTCGGCCCCGGCAACCGCGACGACTGGTACTCCGCCAACAACGCCTACATGGCGGCCCTCACCGGCCCGGTGCTCGAACGGCTGCGCGCGGAGCTCGGCTTCACCGGGAAAGTCACCGGGATGGGCGCGAGTCTCGGCGGGCTCGCGATGCTGCACGCGCAACGCCGGGCGCCGGCCGCGTTCGGCGGGCTGTTCCTGCAGTCGGCCAGCTTCTTCCGGCCGCGGCTCGACCCGCAGGAGTCCGGCTTCCCCTACTTCAACCGGATCACCCGCTTCACCGAGCCGGTCGTCGCGTCCGCGTTCGCCGCGCATCCCGTGCCGACTCTGCTCACCTGTGGCACCGTCGAGGAGAACCTGGCCAACAACAGGGAGATGGCGGAGGCGTTGGCGCGGCAGGGTTATCCGGCCGAGCTCGTCGAGGTGCCCGACGGGCACCACTTCACCGCCTGGCGGGACGCGTTCGACCCGCACCTGACCCGGTTGCTGGCCCGGTCGTGGGGAGAGCGGTCCTGGAGCCTCGGCTCGTGGGGCCCGGGGCCGTGGCGGCGTGGGCAGTCGGGAGGCTGAGCGTGCGGGAACACTGGGTCGAGCTGTTCTCCCCGGCCATCGGCACGGCGGGTTCCGTGGTGCGCTACGGCCACTACGGCCGGCCGGTGCTGGTGTTCCCGTCCGAGCAGGGCCGCGCGAGTGACTTCGCGGGCAACGGCATGGTGGGCGCGGTCGCCGACCTCATCGACGCCGGGCGGGTCAAGCTGTTCTGCGTCGACTCCTACGACGCGGCCTCCTGGGCCTCCCGCGACCTGCCGCTGGAGGAACGGGCCCGGCGGCACGGCGCGTTCGAGTCGTGGATCGTCGACCAGGTCGTCCCCTTCATCCACGACGACCAGGGCGGCGACGGCGCCGACATCGCGGTGGCCGGCTGCTCGATGGGCGCCTTCCACGCGCTCAACTTCGCGTGCAAGCGGGCCGACCTGTTCCCGCTCGCGATGTGCTTCTCGGGCAACTACGACCCGTCGGCCTGGCACGGCTGGGGCGAGCGCGGCGACGCCGCCTACTTCAACAGCCCCGCCGACTACCTGGGACACCTGCACGGCGACCACCTCGACTGGTTGCGCACCCGGTTGTCCGTGCTCCTGGTCTGCGGCCAGGGGCAGTGGGAGGACACCACCGGTGCTCTCGACTCGACGCGGCACGTGGCCGGACTGCTTGCCGCAAAAGGGATCCGGCACGAGCTGGACCTGTGGGGCTACGACGTGCCGCACGACTGGCCGTCGTGGCGGGCGCAATGGGCGCATCACCTGCCGCGTTTCTGCTGACTGGGGAGGTTCGCACGTGGCCGACGTGGAACACATCATCGGGATGCTGCTGGGCACGGAGGACGACTGGCCGCGGGCCTACGAGGCGCTGGTCGACCGGCTCGGTCCGGTCGTCGACGGCGCGGGGCGCAAGCACCGGCTGAAGACCGCCCGGGTCACCATCGAGCCGTTCAATCTGCGTGACAAGCCGCGCCACTCGCTGGTCATCGACCGGCTCGCGTACTGGTACTACCACCCGCGCGAGTGGCTCAAGAAAGTGTCCATGATGGACGACGTCTACCTGCTCAACAGCCCGTTCACCTTCCAGTCGATGGAGAAGCACGCGGCGTACTGCGCGATGATGCGGCTCGGGCTCAAGGTGCCCGAGACGGTGCTCGTGCCCTACAAGCACCCGGTCGAGAACTCGCGTTGGGCCTACACGGCCGCCCGCTACAACCAGACGTTCGACCTCGACGCGATCGCCGACGAGCTGGGCTATCCGCTGTTCATGAAGCCGTACGACGGTGGCGCCTGGGTCGGGGTCTCGAAGATCCGCGACAGCGCCGAGCTGCACGCCGCCTACGACGCGTCGGGCGAGCGGCTGATGCACCTGCAGCAGTCCGTGGAGGGCTACGACGTGTTCAGCCGGTCGCTGTCGATCGGGCCCGAGACGATGGTGATGAAGTTCCGGCCCGAGCTGCCGATGCACGACCGGTACGCCGTCGAGCACGGGTTCCTGTCGGCCGAGACCGGCGACGAGGTGGTCACCATCTCGCGCCTCGTCAACGCGTTCTTCGGCTGGGAGTTCAACTCGTGCGAGTCGCTGGTCCGCGGCACCGAGGTCTACCCGATCGACTACGCCAACGCCTGCCCCGACGTGGCCCTGACCTCGCTGCACTACTACTTCCCGTGGGCGATGAAGGCGCTGCTGCGGTGGACCACGTTCTGCGTGGTGACCGACCGGCGGTTCAACGTCGACCTCAACACCCGGCGCTACTTCGAGATCGCCGACCGCACCGACCTGTCCTACAGGGAGAAGCTGGCCGCCTACCGGAAGCTCGCCGACGAATACTTCGAGACCGAGCGGTACGCCGATTTCTGCGCCTCCCGGCTCGGCCACGTCGACGAGATGGTCTACGACTGGGTGCGCTCGCCGGAGTTCGACAACCTGCTCGTGGAGACGGTGCGGACGACGTACCCGGAGAACGAGCACGAGCGGTTCCTGGCGCACTTCCGCGGCCTCGTCGGCGCGTGGGTGGCCGACCAAGGTTAATTCGCTGGGCCCGACCCGTCCGGCGTGGGAGGCTGGGCGGGTCAGGCGCACCCGACGACAGGAGCGAGGCAATGCGAGGCAGCGAAAACTTCCGCCCATCCGTGCGAGTTTTCGAGGACGCCTCCGCCTATGTCTCTGTCAACCGTCAACATCGGGATCCTGGCGCATGTCGACGCCGGTAAGACCAGCCTGACCGAACGCCTGCTGTTCGACACCGGGGTGATCGACCGGCTCGGCAGCGTCGACTCGGGCACCACCCAGACCGACACCGGCGACATCGAGCGCCGGCGCGGCATCACGATCCGGTCCGCCGTCACGGCGTTCCGCACCGGCGACCGCCAGGTCAACCTGATCGACACCCCCGGCCACCGCGACTTCATGGCCGAGGTCGAACGGGCCCTGTCCGTGCTCGACGGCGCGGTGCTGGTGCTCTCCGCGGTCGAAGGCGTGCAGCCGCACACCCGGCTGCTGATGCGCACGTGCCGGGCGATGCGGCTGCCGACGCTGCTCTTCGTCAACAAGATCGACCGGGCCGGGGCGCGGGAGGCGGACCTGCTGGCCGACATCCGCCGCCTCCTGACGCCGTCGATCGCGCCGCTCGGGACGGTCACGGGCATCGGTACCGCCGGCGCCGCGGTGAAAGCCGGCGCCGGTGATTGGCTGCCGGTGCTGGCCGAGCACGACGAGGCACTGCTGGCGGCGTACGTCGAGGACCGTCCCGTGGCCGCCCCGGAGCTGCGGGCCGCGCTGCGCGCGCAGACCGCCGCCGGGCTGGCGCATCCGGTGCTGTTCGGGTCGGCGATGTCCGGCGCCGGCGTGCCCGAGCTGCTCGGCGCGGTCCGCGACCTGCTGCCCGCGGCGCCGAACGCCGAGCCGGCGACGCGGGCCCGGGTCTTCGCGATCAGCCGCGGCCCAGGCGGCGGCAAGGTGGCCTACGCCCGCTCCTACGGCGGCGCGCTCGCGGCCCGCCAGCGCGTCGAGGTGTTCCGCCGGGGCGCGGACGGCCGGGTCCAGTCCTATCGTGCGCAGCCGACGAGCGTCGCGGTGGTCGGCGATCCGGCGGCGCCCGCGCTGACCGCCGGCTACATCGCGGCGGTGCAGGGCCTGCCCGGTGTGCGGATCGGCGACCAGATCGGCGCGGCCGACGGCCTGGCGGTGGACGCGCACTTCCCGCGCCCTAGCCTCGAGGCGGTGGTCCGGCGGCGCGACGGCGGACCGGCCGGCGACCTGCACGCCGCGCTGTTGCGGATGGCCGACGAGGACCCGCTGATCCACACCCGGGTGACCGCATCCGGGGAGACCGGCGTGCGGCTCTACGGCGAGGTGCAGAAGGAGGTCATCGCCTCGACGCTGGCGGAGACCTTCGGCATCGCCGCCGAGTTCGCGCCGAGCCAGCTCGTCCACCTGGAACGCCCCACCGGCGTCGGCACCGCCGTCGAGATCATCGGGAACGGCTTCTTCGGCACCGTCGGGCTGCGCGTCGGTCCGGGCACCGGCATCGAGTACGACCTCGCGGTCGAACTGGGTTCCCTGCCGCTGGCCTACCACAAGGCGATCGAGGAAACGGTCGTGCAGGCGCTGGAGCAGGGTCTGTGCGGCTGGCCGGTGACCGACGTGCGGGTGACGCTGACGCACAGTGGCTACTGGTCGCCGATCACGGTGGCCGGCGACTTCCGCGACCTCACGCCGCACGTGCTGCTGCAGGCCCTGGCCGCGGCCGGCACCCGGGTCTTCGAGCCGTGCCACCGCTTCGAGGTCGACGTGCCGGCCACGGCCCTCGGCCCGGTCACCGGCGCCCTGGCGCACCTCGGTGGCCGCGTCGACGAGACCACCCCGGCCGGCGAGAGCTGGCGGATCGCCGGCTCGATCCCCGCCCGCGCGGTCACGCAGGCGCAGCGCCGGCTGCCCGACCTGACCAACGGCGAGGGCCTCTGGACCTCGACCCCGGCCGGGGACCGCCCGGTCGAGGGCCGCCCACCCCACCGCGCCCGCACCGACGGCAACCCGCTGGACCGCACGGAATACACCCGCTGGCTGGCGCAACGCGACCTGACCACGAGCCGCCGCTAAAAGTTAGGAGCAGGCGGCCCGCACCTTGTCGGCGACGCCGGTCAGGGCCTCCTTGGCCGCGTTGACCGGGGTGTTGTCCGCGGGGTCGGCGATCTTCTCGACCGTGGCCGCGCCCTCGGTCAGGGCGGACTTGACCTCGGCCGACACCTGCTTGCCCGACAGCTCGGCGAGCTTGTCGGACCACGCGCCCAACGTGCCGCGGAACTCCTTCTCCGCCGCGTCCACCTTGGCCTCGTCGCCCTCGATGGCGAGCTTCAAAAGGTTCTCCACGCCCGCCCCGAAGCCGGCGGCGCCGTCCTTGCTGATCTGCACGGCTTCCCGGCAGACGGTCGTGTCGTCGGACCCGCCGGCTGCCGCGGCGGCGGTCGGGCTGGCGCCGGCCGGGGCCGCACCCGCGCCGCCGGCGTCGTCGTCGGAGGACCCGCACGCGGCGAGGGCCAGGGCGGAAACAGCAACGGCAGCGACCAGGATGCGGCGCACGGCGAGAACTCCTCACGACGACGGAAGAGCGCCGACGATAGCGAAAGCCACCGCCGCTCGCTGCCCCTCGTCAGTAGGCGAACTCCGCGCTCTTGGCCTCGCCGTGGATCGCCGTGCCGTCGCCGTCGTAGACCCGCCAGCTCTGCACGAGCACGTAGCGCCGGCCACGCGGCGGGGTCAGCTCGAAAGCGCCGCAGACCCGCTCGGACATCTCCGGACCGAAGCGCAGACCCGGGCAGGTGTACGGCTGCCCGACCCGGTTGCCGGCCGTGTCCTTCAGCGTCAGCGTGATGTCGGCCAGCACCTCTTTGGACTTCAGCCCCCCGGACACGCGGATCCCCGGGCCGGTCGCGAAGCACGTGTTGGAGAACGCCGGCTGCAGGAACTTCCACTGGTAGCCGGTGCACTTGACCGGACCGTACGCCGTCGGGACCGGCGCCACCTTGGCCTCCGACGGGCGGGCGGCCTTGGCCGGGGCCGGCTTGGCCATCCGGTTGGCGGTCAACTCGGCGATCTCGGTCGAGGCGGGCCGGCCGGCCCGCTGCGGCTTGGCGCCGCCACCACCGCTGCGGGACGGTCCGGGCGACGCGGTCGGCCGGCTCGCGTCGGCCCGCTGCCCGTCGCCGCCGCCCGGCCAGTCCAGCGCCACCAACGCGACGGTCAGCAGCACGAACACCGAGACGACCGTGGTGATCGCGTGCCAGGCCGGCACCCGGCGACGCTGGGTCGGTATCCACGGGCGGCCGGTCAGCGCCGACTGCATCGGCAGCCGGGGCGGCTTGGGCAGCGCCGGCGCGGCGCCCAACCGCACGGCGGCGAGGCGCAGCGCCTCGCCCAGCCCGGCCGCCGACGGCCGGCACGCGGGGTTGCGGTCCACACAGGACGAGACAATGCGCCAGAGCACGTCGGGGATGCCAGGGTTGCGCCGCGGCCGGGTCTCCACGTGCCGGCGGAACACCGAGCGCGGGGTGTGGCCCGCGTAGGGCGGCCGCCCGGTCAGCAGCTCGTAGAGCACCATGCCGAACGCGTAGACGTCGGAGGAGGGCGACGGCTTGGCACCGTTGATCACCTCGGGCGCGAGGTAGTTCGGCGTCCCCAGCAGCGCCCCGGTGGTGGTCAGCGGCGGCGCGTCGACGACCCGGGCGATGCCGAAGTCGGTCAGGCGCACACCGGGATCGCTGTCCAGCGCCTCGGGCGTACCCACCAGGATGTTGTCGGGTTTGAGATCGCGGTGCACGACACCGAGGTGGTGCGCGTGCGCCAGCCCGTCGGCCACGCCGGCCATCACCGTGGCGGCCTCAGCCGGGGTCAGCGTGCCACGCTCCCGCAGCAGCGCCCGCGCGCTGCCACCCTCGACGAGCTCCATCACCAGGCCGAGCGAGTCGCCGATGGTGAGCAGCTCACGCACCGGCACGATGTTCTCGTGTTCGAGGGCCGCGAGGATCGCGCGCTCCTGCACGAAGCGCATCACGGCCTTGGGTTGCGGCACCAGCTCGTCGCGCAGCAGCTTGACGGCGACCGCTTCGCCGGTGGCCTGGCTGCGGGCACGCCAGACGGTGCCGCTGGCGCCGCCGCCGATCTGTTCGACCAGCTCGTAGCAGCCGCCGACCACCCGTGCGCAGGGCTTTCCTGGCGCCGGGACGGGCTCGGGTTCAGGTGTGGGCTTCGGCTTGGGCGTCTTGGGGGGTTCTGACGTCACCGGACAGTCATACTCGTCAACCGACCGGTATGCCGGAACACACCCAATAAGCCCGAATGGAATCCCCTGATCGGAGGACAACTATCCAGTGATGATGTTGACCGCGATGGCCAGCACGATCGCGTTGTAGAAGAAGCTGATCACGCTGTGCACCATCACGTGATAGCGGACCACCCGACCCTGCACCTCCACGTCGGACGCCGCGAACGAGACGCCCACCGTGACCGAGAAGTACAGGAAGTCGATCAACCGGGGGTACGGGCACTTCGGGAACCGCCAGCCGGTCCACTGTGCGTAGAAGCGGGCGTACCCGACCTGCAGCAACAGCCACGCGCAGAACGTGACGAACGCGCCGAGCCCCTGCACCAGACCGCTGAAGTCGCTGCTCTCGTCGACCGCGAGCACGTCCAGCGACGCGCCGAGCCCCGTGATGCTCGCGGCGGCGGTGAAGAAGAAGCTGAACCGGCGGCCGGTCAGCCGGGCGTTCCAACCGGTCATCGGCGGTGGCGGCAGGTGCGGGTCGATGAACCGCTCCCGGCGCACCCAGACCGTGCCGACCAGCAGGTAGGCGAACGCGAGCAGGCCCCAGAAGAGCAGGAAGAGCACGACGACCGGCTCGCTCTCGCTGCCCACGACGGTGAACAGCAGCCCGCCCACGGCGAGGACCACCTCGACCAGGCGCGCGGTCAGCGTGCCGGCCACACCCACGCCTCGGCTAACGCGCGGACGGAGCGCGGGTTGCGCCGCCTTCCCATTTGTCCAAGCGGAGCGCGGCGCGCGTCGATACGGTCGGTCACATGACCAACGACATCGACGCCGGGCCCGAACGCAACACCCGGCCCGCGGACTATCCGGCCGCGATCGTGCCGATGCTGGCGTACGAGGACGGCGTGGCCGCCATCAACTTCCTGCGCGACGCGTTCGGCTTCACCGAGCGCATGCGACTGACCGCCGACGACGGCTCGATCGGCCACGCGGAGCTCGCCCTCGGCGACGCGGTCGTCGCGATCGCCATGCCGGCCGGCATCGGCTACGAGAGCCCGAAACACCACCGCGAACACTGCACCATCGCGATGCGCTGGACCGAACAGCCCTGGGTGATCAACGGCGTGATGATCTACGTCGACGACGTGGACGCCCACGCCGCCCGGGCCGAGACCGCGGGCGCCCGGCTGCTCAGCCGGCCGGAGGACCAGCCCTACGGCGTGCGCAGCTACCGGGTCGAGGACCCGGAAGGGCATCGCTGGATGTTCAGCCAACACCTCCGCGACACCAAGCCCGAGGACTGGGGCGCGACCACCAGCGGCTGATCCGACACGCCGAGCATCGACACGCCGGCAGTGACAACATCCCCAATACGATCATTGATAGTGTCCCCGGCATGACGGCGGCCATGTCGATCACGCTCGACGACGATCTCGCGCAGGCGCTCAATGCCGCCGTCGGCGGCGGCAACCGGTCCGCGCTGGTCGCGGAGGCCATCCGCGAATATCTCGACCGGCGCAACATCGCCGCCGCCAAGGCCTGGCACGCCTCGTTGGAGGGTGACGACGCGGCCGCGCTGGCCGACTTCGACGCCACATGGTGAGGCGCGGCGACGTCTTCGACTACACGATCGGCAGCCGCCGGGTCCGCGTGCTGGTGGTCAGCGCCAACACGTTCAGCGCCGACTATCCGGTGATCGTGCTGGTGCACGATCGCGCCGACGGCGACGTGCCCGGGATCCTGCTGCCGCTGCCGAAGGACATCGCCGGTGGCGGCACGATCGACCTGTCCCGCATCCGGTACGCCGACCCGGCGGCGTTCGGTCACCGGCACGCCCGGCTGTCGGCCGCGCTGATGAGCCAGGTCGACCAGGGGTTGCGCCGGCTGCTGGCGCTCTAGGGTCGCAGGGCGGGGAGTTCGGTCAGGCGGCGGAAGGCGGCTTCGGTCGGGGAGCCGGGCTCAGCACAGTAGACGATCATCCGCTGGTCGCTGTCGCTGATGTGCAGCACCTGGCACTCGAACTCGAGCGGGCCGACGTCGGGGTGGACGACGCGCTTGCGTACGCCGCGGCGCACTGCCACGTCGTGGCTGTGCCACATCCGGGCGAACTGCGGCGAGAGCCCGAGCAGCTCGGTCACCAGCGCCTCGATGCCGGGGTCGCCGGGATATCGGGCGTACGCCGCGCGTACGTCCGCGACCGAGGCGGCCGTGAAGGCGAGCGCGTCCTCGTCGCGCCAGTGCGGGTCGTCGACCGACTGGCGGAACATCCAGCGCAGCATGTTGCGGTCGGCCGGCGGGTGCGCCGACAGGTCCCCGATGAACCGGGTCGCCAGGGCGTTCCAGGCGAGCAGGTCGTACTTCGCGTCGACCACGTACGCCGGGGTCAGCGGCATGGTGTCGAGCAGGTGCCGGATCGCGGGCAGCAGCTCACGGCTCGGCCCGACCACCACCGGCGGCGGTTCGCCGGCCATCCGGAACAGGTATTCGCGCTCGTCGGCGGTCAGCATCAACGCCCGGGCCAGCGCGCCGAGCACCTGCCGGGACGGCTGCGGACCGCGGCCCTGCTCGAGCCGGATGTAGTAGTCGATCGAGATCCGGGCGAGCTCGGCCACCTCCTGGCGGCGCAGGCCGGGCGTGCGGCGGGGGCCGGCGCCACCCGCCGGCAGGCCCACGTCGCCGGGCCGCAGCCGGGCGCGCCGGCTGCGCAGGAAGGCCGCGAGCTCCTGCCGGTTGACCGTCACGACTCAAGGGTGCCGCAACCCGCGCCGACCTGGGTGGTACGGCCGGTACCAGGCAACACCGGTCCTGCCGCCGACCGCCCGGGCGCCGGCAGGCTCGACCGCATGACACAGATCGCTTTGATCACCGGCGCCAACAAGGGCATCGGGTACGCGACAGCGCGGGCGCTCGGCGAGCGGGGCATGACGGTGCTGGTCGCCGCCCGGGACGCCGACCGCGGCCGGACGGCGGCGAAGGAGCTCTCCGGCGCTGGGCTGGACGCCAAGTTCGTGCTGCTGGACGTCACCGACGCCGCCACCGTGCGAGCCGCCGCCGACCTCGTCGAGGAGGAGTTCGGCCGGCTCGACGTGCTGGTCAACAATGCGGGCATCCTGCGCGCCGACGGCGCCGCCGGCGAGCCGAGCCGCACGACGATCGGCACGCTGCGGGAGGTCTTCGAGACCAACGTGTACGGCGTCGTCACGGTCACCAACGCGTTCCTGCCGCTGTTGCGCCGCGCCCCGGCCGCCCGGATCGTCAACGTGTCCAGCGAGGTCGGCTCGATCACCTCGCTCACCGACCCGGCGAGCCCGCTGTTCGTGCTGACCTCCGTGCCGTACCCGGCGTCGAAGGCGGCGCTCAACATGATCACCGCGATGTACGCCAAGGAGCTCCGCGACACCGCTATCAAGGTCAACGCGGCGAACCCCGGCTACACCGCGACGGACTTCAACGACCACCACGGCTTCCGTACGCCCGAGCAGGCCGCCGCCGTCAACGTGCACCTCGCGACGCTGCCCGCGGACGGCCCGTCGGGCCTGCTCTGGGGCCACCTGATCACCCTCGAGGGCGACCAGAACGGGGTTCTGGCGTGGTGATTCCTGGGTAACGCGAAGGCGTGGATGTCTTCAACGCGTGGTCGTGGCGCACTCCTGCCCTCGGGGGCGGCCACGACCAGACCACGCCGGACCGCGACCCCGACGACCCGGATCTCGACCGTGCCCGCAGCCGCACGGTCGAGGCCGCCGACGAGGGCGGTCCGGGCTTCTCGATCGACCTGACCGGCTACGCGGTAGCGGCGGTCGACGGCGAGATCGGCAAGGTCGAGAAGGCCACCGACACGGACCTGGTGGTCGACACCGGCCCCTGGATCTTCGGCCGCTCCGTCCTGCTGCCGGCCGGCGTCGTCGACCGGGTCGACCACCAGTCCCGCACGGTGCACGTCGACCGCACCAAGGACCAGATCAAGGACGCACCGGAACACGCTGACGCGCCCGACTACCGCGACCGGCTGGCCCATTACTACCGCGACACCTACGGCTCTCAGTAGCTTCAGTAGCCGAGCCCGATGACGTGGCCGACGGTCTTCGGGTCGTCGAGGGCGACCATGATGGCGTCGGCCAGGTCCGCGCGGGACAGCCGGAAGCCGCCGCGGACGTTGCGGTCGAGCGCGGTGCGGTAGGGCTTGCGCCCGCCGTCGGTGAGCTGCGGCGGGCGCAGCACGGTCCACCGCAGGCGGCTGTCGAAGACCGCGCGCTCGGCCCGCCCGAAGTCCGCGAACTGCTTGCGCAGCGCCAGCGCGCCGACCAGCGGCTTGAGCAGGTAGCGGGTGACCGGTCCGTCGCCCGCGTCCCGCGCGTGCCCGCTGCCGGTCACCACCAGCAGCCGCGCCGCCGAGTTGTTGGCGGCCACCGCCGCCACCACCGCCTGCGCGCCACGCGAGCAGACCGTCGGCTCGGTGCCCGGCCGCGGTCCGAGCGTGTCGATCACCGCGTCCCGGCCGGTGACCGCGGCCGCGATCGACTCCGGGTCGAACACGTCGGCGACCACCACCTCGAGCCGCGGGTCGGCGGCGACGGTCAGCCGCGCCGGGTCGCGTACGACCGCGGTCACGTGATGGCCCGCGTCGAGCGCCCGCCGCACGACGTGCTGCCCGGTCCCCCCGGTCGCGCCCAGCACCGTGAGTTTCATGAGTTGCCTCCACCCGTGTGGTTAGTAAGTGCTCACTCACCTCTAGGATGGTGAACGCTTACTAACCTGTCAAGGGGAGCCGCAGTGGGAACCAGGGACGTGATCCTCGACGCCGCCGCCGAGGTCATCCGCAGCCGCGGCATGGCCAACGCCACGACCCGCGAGATCGCGAAAGCGGCCGGCTACTCGGAGGCCACGCTCTACAAGCACTTCACCGGCAAGGTCGAGCTGCTGGTCGAGGTGCTCCGCGAGCGCTCACCGGGCCTGGCCAGACTCAACCGCGCCCTGGCCGTCCTGGACGACGACCTGCCGACGGGCCTGACCGCGATCGCGACGGCCGCGATCGCCTTCTACACGGAGGCGTTCCCGATGCTCGCCTCGATCTTCGGCGACCCGTCGATCCTGGCGGCCCACACGGCGGGCCTCCGCCAGGTCGGCGCCGGCCCGCACCGGGTCAACGAGGCGGTCGTCGACTACCTGCGCCTGCAGCAGGACCGCGGCGCCGTCCGCCCGGACGCGGACCTGGTCGCGGCCGCCGCCCTCCTCGTCGGCGCCTGCTTCCAACACGCGTTCCTGGGCCACATGAACGGCCCGGCCCGCCGGCCGGACCCAGAAGCCGCCCGCTCGTTCGCCACCCTGGTCGCGACGGCGCTGCGCTGAACTGGCCGGCCCGCGCCTCAGCCACGCAGGAGGGCGTCGTAGACGTCGGCGAAGCGGGCTCGGCGGGCCGTGTAGTGGTCTTTGTGTCGCGGCTCGAAGGTCGCCCCGGTGCTGCGGGGCGCGCGCGGGACCTCGGGCGCCAGCACGTCGAGGGCGAGCAGGGCCGTGCCGCGTTGTGTGGCGCGCTGCCGGGTCACGTGGGTGACCGGCCGGCCGAGCACGTCCGCGAGGACCTGGAGCCACTCGGGCTGGTCGTTGCTGACCCGACCCGCCGCCGCGACCTCGACGACCTGCGGGGCCGCCGGCCCCAGCTCGTCGGCGACGCGCGCGTAGGTCATCGCCACGCCCTCGACGATCCCGCGGAACAGGGCGTCGGCGTCCGTGGCGGCCGAGACCCCGCCCAACACGGCGCGGGCGCCGCCGACCCAGCCGGGCGCGCGTTCACCGGTGAGGTACGGCAGCACGAGTGGCGTGGCGTCGCTCGGCGGCGCGGTCAGCACGTCGGCGAGCGTCCCGCTCACCCGCAACGAGTCCTGCGCCCAACTGAACGCGCGACCGACGTCGTTGATCGCCCCGCCGAGCAGCGTGCGTCCCCCGTCGACCCGGTAGTTCCACAAGCCGAACGGCAGCGGGTCGGCCGGGCCGTCGAGCAGCACCCGCAGGGCGCCGCTGGTGGCCGTGGCCGCGGTGAGGACCGTGGCGTCGGTCGCCCCGGATCCGATGTTGCTGGCGAAGCCGTCGGTGATGACGGGGAACCAGGCCGCCCGGGCGAGGGCGGGCCAGCGCGCCGGTCTGGCCAACGGCAGCGGCCGCGTCGGGTCCAGTGGCGGGGTCAGCTGCTCCGGGGCGATGTCGGCGGCCGTGAGCAGCTCGGTGTCGAACTCGCCGGTGCGCCGGTCGAGCAGGCCCGTCCAGGCCACGGTGGACGTCCCGGCCAGCGGCTGCCCGACGAGCCGGGCGAGCACGTACTCGCCCAGTGACCACCAGCCCGCGGCCCCGGCGACGACGCGCGGTTGCGTGGCCGCGAGCCAGCGCAGCCGCGGGGCGTGGTAGCTGGTGTGCAGGCGGGTGCCGGTGCGCTGCTGGATCGCGTGCTCGTCGAGCTCCTTCCGCAGCGCCGCTACCGCGTCGGCGCTGCGCGAGTCGGCGTAGGTCAGGCACGGGGTGAGCGCACGCCCGGCCGCGTCGACCGCGATGAGCGAGGCGGCGAAGGTGTCGATCGCGACGCCGGCGACGCGGGTCCGCAGCCGCGAGTGCCCGGTCACCGCGTCGAGGACCTGCTCGACCTCCGCGGTCACCTGCTCGGGATCGATGACCGAGGTGCCGTCCGGCGCGACCGTGAACGCGTGCGGCACCTTGTGCTGCAGCCCCGCGACCCGCCGGCCCGACCCGTCGTGAACCCCGCCACGGGTCGCGGTCGACCCGATGTCAACCGCCACGACCAGCGGCTCCACCGCGGCGTCGAGGGTGACGTCGTCGACAGTCATAGCCCATCCCTTACCCCGGGCGCGGCTTCTGTCACGGTTGTTGGAAGTCGCGGGTTTCCCAGATGCGGCGGTTCAGGTAGTCCTTGACCCGGTTGATGTAGTCCTCGCTGTCCGGCGTGTGCCAGCGCCCGCTGTACCAGCGCCCGACGCAGCCCCACTGGTCGCCGGGGACGTACGGCCGCCCGCGTTCCTCGTCGTTCAGCCAGCCCTCGTGGCCCTCGAAGCAGCTCCGCCAGATCGCGTACGCCAGGTCCGCGTTCATCGCCGTCGAGCGGGAGACGCCCGGCCAGGCCGACTTCTGATAGGGGTGCCGGTCCTGCAGGATGCCGAAGCTCTCCGGGCACTGGCCCGGCCGCCCGTCGACACCCAACCCGTGGCCCGGGGCGCAGCGCGTCGGGTCCGACGTGTAGTCGCCGAAGACCGTCTGGCGCCACCAGCTCTCGATCGCCGCCTGGGCGAAGACTAGGTCCTCGTCGACGCCCCACTTGCAGGCCGCCCAGCGCAGGATGTCCTTTGTGGAGCCCGTGAAGGCGCCGTCGACCCGCGGCGCGAAGGTGGCGTTGGCCCGGCTGTCGGCCAGGATGTCCGGGCCGATCTTGTGTCCGGTCGCCGCGTTGGCCATCAGGTTCATGCGCTTGTTCTCCGGCGACGGCCGCTCTCGCACCCAGGTCGCGCACTGCGCGCCGGTCGGCAGGGCCGCGCCGGGCGGCAGCGTGCGGAACCGCTGCGGCGCGGCGGGCGGCGCCGGGCGCGTCGTCGACGACAGTCCGGTCGGCGGCGTCGCCGGCTGCGACCAGCCACCGTCCTCGGAGCTCCAGCCCGTGCCGGTGCGTTCCGGCGACCGGTCGGCGTGCGCGGCGAGCGTGCCCGCCAGTGCGATCACCGCCGCGCCGGCCAGCACTGCGGTCAAGGGCCAGCCGTACCTGAAACGTCCCACGGCGAGCGACCGTAGGCGCGGCCACTTGCGCGGGTCAACGGGCCAAAAGGACATCTAGTACAAGCCACCTCGATCGGGTGAGTGACGGACGAGATGTGCGACTCCTAACCGTATCCAGCTGGCGTACTCTCCGCATGGCAGAGGTCCACCACTTCACGCACGGCTGGCTCAACCCCGGTTTCGCGTACGCCGTCTCGGTGATCGGCGCCCTGATCGGCCTTTACTGCACCGCCCGCGCCCGGAGCCTGCGCGAAGGGGCCGCCCGGGTGAAGTGGTTGACCATCGCGACCGTGGCGATCGGTGGCGCCGGCATCTGGCTCGCGCAGTTCACCGCGATGCTCGGCTTCGACGTGGTCAACAGCCCGGTGCGCTACAGCCCGGGGTTGACCGCGGCCAGCCTCGCGCTCTCGCTCGGCGCCACCGGCGTGGGCCTCTTCCTGGTCGGCTACCGCGAGCCGAGCACCGCGCAGATCCTGAGGGCCGGCGGGATCACCGCGGCCGGCCTGCTCGGCATGCACTACACCGCGATGGCCGCGATCGACGTGGCCGGCGAGATCGTCTACCAGCCGCAGCTGGTCGCGCTGTCGGCGCTGATCGCGGTCGTCGCGGCCACCGGCGCGCTGTGGGGCAGTGTCACCGTCGACGGCCGGTTGCCGATCGCCATCGCCTCGGGTCTGCTGGCCGCCGGGGTCTGCGGCATGCACTACATCGCGATGGCCGCGGTCGGCGTGCGGCTCGACCTGACGGGCCTCGCGAGCGTCGAGGGCGTACGCCCGTTGGGGCTGATCGTCGCCGTCGCCCTGGTCTCCGCCGTCACGATGACGGTGATGGCGACCGTGGCGCTGCAGGCGATGACCACCGAGGAGTTCGGCGGCGAAGGTCCGGCGACCGTGACGGCCGCCGAGCCGGAACCGGTCGGCCTGGCCGCGGCGGGTTTCGCCGCCCCGGGGGCCGAACCGATCCGGCTCGACATGCCCATCACGCCGGGCCTACGCCGCCGTGCGGGCTACTGACGTCACTGCTGGATCAATCGCCACTGCTGGTTGGTCGCCGTGTGGCACGGCCACTGGATGAGCGCCGCGCCGTCGGCCGTCGAGGCGCCGTTGACGTCGAGGCACTTGCCGCTGTGCACGGCCCGGAGCTGGTAGACCCCCGACCCGGCCACCGGCGTCCACTGCTGGTTGGCCTGGTCGTTGCAGGTCAGCTGGACCACCCCGGCCGCGTCGGCGGTCGAGCCACCGGACACCGCCATGCACTTACCACTGTGGACGGCCTTGAGATAAACGTTGCCGCCGCCCGCGTCGACCGCCTGCCAGCGCTGGTTGGCGCCGCCGGTCGCGGCCCACTGGTGCACGACCGCGTTGTCGGCCGTCGACACTCCGTTGACGTCGGCCAGCTTGCCGCTGTGGTTGGCGGTCAGCGTGTAGGTCCGGCCGGCGATCCCGCCCGACGGCGTGCTGCCGACCCCGTTGCCACCGAAGGTGAACGAGTCGACGTCGAAGCTGTTGTTCGAGCTGGTCTTGAACACCATGTAGAGCTTGTGGGTGCCAGACAGCGCCGCGACGTTGACCGCCGCCTGCTGCACGTAGGTGTCCCAGCCGCCGGTCGCCGCCACCGGGTTGGTGGCCAGCAGCGTGCCGGTCGGCGAGTCCGCCCGCAGCTCGATGCTGCCGCCACCGCTCGGCGATGACAGGCGGTAGCTGACCGTGCTGATCCCCTGCAGGCTCATCGGGTCGAACATGATCCAGTCGTTGTTGCTGACGTCGCCGATCCGGCCGCCGCTCTCGGCGCCGCCCTGCGCGACGATCCGGACGCCGGACTGCGCCGTGTAGTACTCCGCCTGCTTGTGCTTGGGCTGCAGGATCGCCTTGGCGTAGCCGGTCAGCCGGGCCACCGAACCGTTGCCGTTGTCCTGGTAGCGGGCGTTCAGCACATAGAACAGGTTGGCGCCGTCGGGGTGACCGCCGAGGTTGCCGGTCGACACCGTGCCCGAACAGCCCGGCAGGTCCGTCGTGCCGTGCTCGTGGTCGTCGTGCCCGAGCGCCGGGTTGGTGAACACCTGCTGGCAGTTGACCGTGCCGTCCTGGGCGTCGGTCACCGACACCGAGTAGGACACGTTCTGCCCGAAGTCGAGCATGCCGCCGTTGGGCGGACCGGTGATCGTGACCACCGGCGCGTTGTTGCCGACGGTGATCGGCACGTTGGCGAACGACGACCGGCCGGTGTTGTCGGTGACCGTCAACTTCGCCACATAATTGCCGTTCGCGGTGTACGTCTTCGACGGGTTGGCCGCCGTCGAGTCGGTGCTGCCGTTGCTCTCGAAGTCCCACGCGTAGCTGATCGTGTCGCCGGTGTCCGGGTCGTGCGTCCCGGCGCTGGAGAACTGCACGGTCAACGGGGCCAGCCCGTTGGTCGGCGTGCCCGTGGCCACCGCGACCGGTGCCCGGCCGCCCTTGACGTAGTCGATGCGGTAGAGCCCCGAGTCGTTGTTGCCGCCACCGAAGTTGGCGCCCCACTCGAGCAGATAGAGCGACCCGTCGGGCCCGAACCGCATGGCCATCGGCTTGTTGAAGAACTCACCGGGCAGGAACGGATTGATCTTGACCAAACCACCCGAAGAGTCGAAATGGATCTCCTGGACGTAGTTCCGCGCCCACTCGTAGAAGAAGTGCACGCCGTTGTAGTAGGCGGGGAACTTCGTGGTCGAGGTGCTGGCCGCGTTGTAGCGGTAGACCGGCCCGCCCATCGGCGCGGCGCCGCCCGAGCCCATCTCCGGGAACTGCGGCGAGGCGCCGTAGCCGTACCAGATCTGGGGTTGCACCAGCGGCGGCAGCACCCGCAAGCCGGTGTTGTTGGGCGAGTCGTTGACCGGCGCGTTGCAGTTGAACTTCGCGCCGACCACACCCGTGTCGGGGTTGTACGGCGCGTACGCCTGGTTGTTGCCGTGACAGAACGGCCAGCCGAAGTTGCCCGCCTGCTTGATCACGTTGAGCTCGACCAGTCCCTCGGGCCCACGGTTGGTGGTCGGCGCGCCGCGGTCCGGCCCGTAGTCGGCCAGGTTGATCCACCCCGTCTGCTTGTCGACCTCGAACCGGAACGGGTTGCGGAAGCCCATCGCGTAGATCTCCGGCCGGGTCTGCGCGGTGCCGGGCGCGAACAGGTTGCCGCTGGGAATCGTGTACGTGCCGTTGCTCTCGGGGTGGATCCGCAGGATCTTGCCGCGCAGGTCGTTGGTGTTGCCCGCGCTGCGGGCGGCGTCCAGGTAGGACTTGCCGGACCGCCAGTCGAGCGGCGCGTAGCCCTGCCAGGCCGGGTCCAGGTTGGGCGGGGTGTCGTCGCCGGTCGACAGGTAGAGGTTGCCGTTGGGCCCGAACGCGACGTAACCGCCGGTGTGCCCGGGCTCGGGGTACGTCCGGTCGCGGTAGGCCGGCACGTTCAGCAGCACCACCTCGCTGGCCAGGTTGACCGTGTCACCGCTGACCGTGAAGCGCGAGAGCCGGTTGACGTCGGTCGACGAGGCGGACGGCGAATAGTAGAGATAGATCCAACCGTTGCTGGCGAAGTTCGGATCCAGCGCCATCCCGACCAGGCCGTCTTCGCCACCGGTGTAGACCGACAGCGTGCCCGCGGTGACCGTGCTCTGCTGCGCCGGCTTGAAGATCTTGATCTGACCGGCCCGCTGCACGTAGAACACCCGGCCGTCCGGCGCGATGTCCAGCGCCATCGGGTCCACCGTGTTGGAGTCGAGGCTGACCTTCTCGAAGTTGCCCCAGACGGTGCCGCCGCAGTCACCGGCCAGGTTGCCGGCCGCGTACCGCACCCCGCCGAGGATGTGGTTGCGGAAGTTCGTCTCGCTGTAGGAGGCGATGTCGTGACCCATCGCGGTCGCCCAGACCTTGCCGCCCTCGGTCTCGCGGCACCAGGAGATCGGGTGGTCGATGCCCATCGCGTCGGAGCCGGGGTTGTAGGTGCGCTCGTCGGCCGTGACCAGCACGTGCACGTTGCCCCGGGCGTTGACGTCGAAGTTGTACCACTCCTCGGTGCGCTGCCAGTTGTCCGGCAGGCCCACTGTGGACGGGTGCACCTTGTCGGCGACGCGGGCGAAGCCCTGCAACGAGCCCGGTGAGTGCGACGGCATGTGGGCGCCGCCGTTGATCGTCTGGTCCCACCACGGGAACGTCGTGTCGATGCCCATGTCGGTCGCGTTGTGGATGGCCGCGATCCCCTTGCCGGAGCGCAGGTAATTTTGCACCGCGGTGCGCTGCGCGTCGTTGTCGAACACCATGCCCGAGGTCTGGAACATCACCAGCACGTCGAACGTGTTGAGGTTGGCGGTGTTCAGCACCGTGGAGTCCTCGCTGAACACCACCTCGAAGTTGTTGGCCGCGGCCAGCTGGTTGAACATCGTGACGCCGGCGGCGATCGAGTCGTGCCGGTAGCCGGCGGTCTCGCTGAACACCAAGGCGCGAAAGGCCGGTGCGGCCTGGGCTGGGGCTTGCACGATGCCAAGTCCGAGCAGCGTGACGGCGATCGTGAGCAGGGCAAGGACAGGTCTGCGGCGGCGCATGCGGTCTCCTTCGAGATGCCGTGCGAGGGCGTGCAGGAGGCTTGCGGTGCAACGCGTCCGCCGAAAAACGCGTGGTCGAGCGACTGAGCATCGACGCAGATGAGTCTGCGCCGGAACCCTTCGGCGCGTCAACGGTCGAGCAATCGCGAATGGCAATGAATCAATGCCGAACTGTGATCGGTTCAGGCAAGTTACGGTCTTGATCGGTCTGTCGTCAGCCGCTTACGATGCGACGCCAACGGCGCTTTCGGTCGGCTCAGCAAAAGCTCAAGCCTGGCAAGCGAAAGTTTTGGTGATCACCAATGGACTCACCTGAACCACCGGACGCGCTCCTGGCGATGGCCGGCGTCGGCAAGTCGTTCTACGGTGTGTCCGTATTGTCCAATGTGGACATTGACGTGCATCCCGGCGAAGTGCACGCCGTGGTCGGCGAGAACGGCGCAGGCAAGTCGACGCTGATGAAGATCGCCTCGGGTGTGCACCAACCCGACGCGGGCACGCTGACGATCGCCGGCCAACCGGTCACGCTGCCGAACCCGCGCGCTGCCCAGGCCGCCGGCGTGGGCATCATCCACCAGGAGTTCAACCTCCTGCCGGAGCGCACGGTCGCCGAGAACGTCTTCCTGGGCCGCGAGCCGACCCGCCGCGGGCTGGTCGACCGCCGGGCGATGCGGGAGCGCACCGGCGAGCTGCTCGCCGCGGTCGGCGCCGAGACGGTCCGCCCCACCGACCGGGTCGGCCAGCTCGGCATCGCGCAGCAGCAGGTGGTCGAGATCGTCAAGGCGCTCTCCCTCGACGCTCGCATCCTGATCATGGACGAGCCGACGGCCGCGCTGGCCGACCACGAGGTCGAGCTCCTCTACGCGCTGGTCCGCCGCCTCCAGGCCCGCGGCATCGGCATCCTCTACGTCTCACACCGGCTGGCCGAGGTGTTCGACCTCTCCGACCGGATCACCGTGCTCAAGGACGGCCGCCGGGTGACGACCCTGCGGACCGCGGACGCGACGCCCGAGGCGCTGGTGCGGCACATGGTCGGCCGCGAGCTGGCCAGCTACTACCCGCCCAAGACCGACGGCGCCGGGCCCGCGCTGGTCACGCTGACCGGCGCCGGCAACGCCCGGCTGCGGCCGCTCGACCTCGAGCTGCGGGCCGGCGAGGTGCTCGGCGTCGGCGGGCTGCAGGGCTCTGGCCGGTCGGCGCTGGCCCGGGCGCTGTTCGGCGTCGACGGGTTCACCACCGGCCGGATGACGCTCGACGGCCGGCCCGTGCGGGTGCGGTCGCCGCGGCAGGCGGTGCGGGCCGGGATCGCCTACGTGACCGAGGACCGCAAAGGCGACGGCCTCGCGCTGAGCCAGTCGGTGCTCGACAACGCGTTGCTGGCCAAGCGGGCCGCCACGCCGCGCTGGTTCGGCGGCGGCGCCCGCGCCACCGGCGTGCGGGACCTGCTCGCCGCGGTCGAGGTGCACGCGGCCGGCGCCGACCAGGAGGTGCGCTACCTCTCCGGCGGCAACCAGCAAAAGGTGGTGCTGGCCCGCTGGCTGGCCATGACGCCGCGGGTGCTGCTCTTCGACGAGCCGACCCGGGGCATCGACGTCGGCGCCAAGGCGGCCATCCACGAGCTGATCCGCGACCTCGCCGCCAAGGGCGCGGCGGTGCTGATGATCTCGTCCGAGCTGCCCGAGCTGCTCGGCATGAGCGACCGGATCGTCGTCATGCGCGACGGCGCGCTGGCCGGCGAGTTGCCCGGCGACGCGAGTGAGGAGGCGGTCCTGAGCCTGGCCACCGGCACCCCGCACGAGGTGCCCGCATGAGCGCGACCGCGGCGACGGCGGCTTGGCGGCGGCCGCGGATCGACTCGACCAACGGCGTCTGGCTGGCGCTCGGCGTGACGCTGATCGTGGGCGGCATCCTGGTCGCCACCGACGGCGGCTCGCTGTTCGGTCAGAACAGCACGGTCAGCCTGCTGCAGCGGGCGGCGGGGCTGGGCATCGTCGCGGTCGGCCAGACGTTCACGATCCTGGCCGGCTCCCTCGACCTGTCCGTCGCCTACGTGATCAGCCTGACCTCGCTGATCGCGGCCGAGACGATGGCCGGCAGCGACGGCCGGGTCCTGCCGGCCATCCTCGCCGTGGTCGCCGTCTCCGGCGCGATCGGCCTCGTAAACGGCCTGCTGATCACCAAGTTGCGGATCAACGCGTTCATCGCGACGCTCGGCGTCGGCCTGCTCATCAAGGGCTATCTCGAGCAGGGGTACGCCGGCCCCGCCGGCCAGGTGCCGGTCTCCTTCCAGCATCTCGGCTACGACCGGATCGGCCCGGTGCCGGTGGCGTTCCTGCTGTTCATCGGCGTCGCCGCGGTCGCCTGGGTCGTCATCAACCGCAGCCGGTTCGGGCACCACCTGATCGCCACCGGCGGCGACCTCGACGTGGCCCGCCTATCCGGCGTCCGCACCGATTGGGTGCTGATCCGCACCCACGTCATCTGCTCGCTCTGCGCCGGCATCGCGGGCCTCTACCTGGCCAGCCGGCTCGGCGCCGGCGCGCCGCGGGTGGGCGCCGAGGGTGGCTACGACCTCGAGTCGATCGCCGCGGTGGTGCTCGGCGGCACGGTGCTGGCCGGCGGCAAGGGTGGCGTGGCCGGCACGGTCGGCGGCGTCCTGCTGCTCGCGGTCATCGACGGCATCTTCAACCAGCTCGCCGTCGACCCGTTCTTCAAGCAGGTCGTCCGCGGCGTCGTGATCGTCGCCGCGGTCGCGATCTACGCGCTACGGCTGCGCCGAAAGGCGGTGCGGGCATGAGGGAGCTTGCGACCGAATCATTCGGCTCAGTAGCCGGGTCATGCCCTTCCGAGCGAAGCGAGGCAGGCGCATGACGGAGACGGTGGCGCCGCCGGCGGGGCCGGCCGCGCTCGGGCAGTCGCGCCGGGGACGGTGGGGCGCGGGCAGCGTCTGGCCGGTCGTCGCGATACTCGTGCTGCTGCTTATCGCGGTCGCCATCCGGCAGCCGGACTTCTACGACCCGCCGTCGCTGCTGGCGTTCCTGAAGCGGTCCGCCCCGCTGATCATCCTCGCGGCGGGCCAGTACTTCGTCATCGTCGCCGGCGACTTCGACCTCTCGGTCGGCTCGCTGGTCACCGCCGGCGTGGTCATCGCGGCCCGGGTGATCGACGGCGACCCGGCGATGACCTGGCCGGTGGTCGCCCTCGTGCTCGGCTTCGGCCTGCTGGTCGGCCTGGTCAACGGGCTCGTCACCACCCGACTGCTGGTGCCGTCGTTCATCACCACGCTCGGCATGTACCTGATCCTCGTCGGCGCCGTCTACACCTGGACCGGCGGCTCGCCGCGCGGCGCCCTGTCCGAGGAGTTCCGCATGCTCGGCCGGCGGGGCATCGAGGGTGTCCCGTGGCTCGGCGAGATTCCGTACGCCGTGCTGATCCTGCTCGTCCTGGCCGCCCTCGCGGTCCTCGCGATGCGCTCCGACTTCGGCAAGGTGCTCCTCGCGGTCGGCGACAACCCGCGCGCGGCCCGGCTGGCCGGCGGTCGGGTCGCCGGCGTACGCACGATCGCGTTCGTGATCAGCGGCGGCTGCGCGGCCGTGGCGGCCATCCTGCTCGGCGGCTTCGGCGGCGTGAGCTTCCAGGTCGGCGCGGGCCTCGAGTTCACCGCGATCACCGCGGTCGTGCTCGGCGGCGTGGTGCTCGGCGGCGGCCGCGGCTCGGTCGTCGGCGCGATGCTCGGCGCGCTCACCCTGCAGACCCTGTTGACCTTGCTCAACCTGCTCGGCGTCGCGGGCGCGCTGGCGTCCGCGGTGCAAGGGCTGATCATCCTCGCTGCCGTGGCCATCGGCGGGCTACGGGCACGCACCTGACGCACCGAAACCCGAGGAGGAGAGTTGCGAAAGAGAACAGGTAGCGCCCTCGCCGTCCTGGCCGCCACGGCCTTGGTCCTGGCCGGCTGCTCGAGCGACGTGCCGGCCGCCAACCCGACGGCGAGCGGCTCGGCGGAGGCGGGCGCCGGCACCGGCGAGACGTCGGAGTTCTTCGTCCAGGCCGACTACGACAACGAGATCGCCCTGCGCACCGCCACGCCCACCGGCCCCGCCGACAAGCCGTGGGAGCAGGCGCTCAACCCGCAGAACGCAGATACAGCCAAATACAAGAAGGCGGGGCCGTACGACCTGTGCTTCTCGAACGCCGGCGTCGGCAACCCGTGGCGCCAGGTCGGCTTCAAGAACATGCAGGCCGAGGTCAAGCTGCACCCGGAGATCAAGTCGTTCCAGGTGGCCGACGCGGAGAGCAAGGACGACAAGCAGATCTCCGACATCACCGACCTGCTGGGCAAGGGCTGTGACGCGCTGATCGTGTCGCCCAACACGACCGCGACGCTGACCCCGGCCGTCGAGCAGGCCTGCGCCAAGGTGCCGGTGATCGTCTTCGACCGCGGCGTCAACACCAAGTGCCCGGTCACGTTCATCAACCCCATCGGCGGGTACGCGTTCGGCGCGGCCGGCGCCGAGTTCCTGACCGAGAAGGTCAAGCCGGGCGGCAACGTGCTGGCGCTGCGCATCCTGCCCGGCGTCGACGTGCTCGAGGCCCGTTGGGGCGCGGCCAAGGTCACCTTCGACAAGTCGCAGCTCAAGGTCGTCGGGGTCGAGTTCACCGACGGCGACCCGGCCAAGACGAAGACGATCGTGAGCAACTACATCGAGCGCTTCGGCACGATCGACGGCATCTGGATGGACGCGGGCGCCACGGCGGTAGCCGCGGCCGAGGCGTTCGAGGACGCGGGCAAGCCGTTCCCGGCGATCGTGGGCGAGGACCAGCAGGACTTCCTGCGGATGTGGCAGGACCGCAAGCTGACGGCGGTGGCGCCGACCTATCCGACGTACCAATGGCGTACGCCGGTGATCGCCGCCCTGAAGATCTTGAACGGCGAAGCGGTGCCGAACCCGTGGAAGCTCCCGCAGCCGACGATCACCGACGCCAACCTGGCCGAGTTCGTCGACCCGAGCATGCCGCCGCTGCACTACGCGATGTGCGGCTGCGCCGACCTGCCGGGCTACCCGGGCGACTGGGGCGGTAAGTAACGTGTTCGAGATCGGTGCCAACCCCTGGATCTGGACGTCCCCGGTCACCGACGCCGCGCTGGCGCACCTCGTGCCACGCATCGCCGGCTGGGGCTTCGACGCTATCGAGATCCCGGTGGAGAACCCGGGCGACTGGTCACCTGAGCGAACCCGCGACCTGCTCGCGGCACACGGGCTGACCGCCGCCGCGGTTCTCCTGGTCACGCCACCCGGCCGTGACCTGGTCGACACCGATCCCGCGACGGTACGGGCGACCCAGGACTACCTACGCTCCCTTGTGGACGCGGCGGTGGTCCTGGGCGCGCCGAGCGTCTGCGGCCCGGCCTACGCCTCCGTGGGCCGGGTCTGGCGGATGCTGCCGGCCGAGCGGGCCTCCTGCTACGCCGCGCTGCGGGCCGCCTTGGCCCCGGTGGCCGACCATGCGGGCGCCGCGGGCGTCCGGATCGGCCTGGAGGCGCTCAACCGCTATGAGACGTCGGTGCTCAACACGGTCGACCAGACGCTGTCCGCGCTCGACGGGCTCCCGGACACGGTCGGCATCATGCTCGACAGCTACCACATGAACATCGAGGAAGCCGACCCGTACGCGGCCATCACGGCCGCCGGCCCGCGCCTGGTGCACGTCCAGGTCAGCGGCAGCCACCGCGGCGCACCGGGCGACGACCACATCGACTGGGCGCGCTGGCTGCGGACCCTGGCCGAAACGGGCTACCGCGGCCCGATCTGCATCGAGTCGTTCACGGGCGAGAACGAGTCGATCGCGGTGGCGGCGTCGATCTGGCGCCCGTTCGCGCCGTCCCAGGACGCGCTGGCCACCAACGGCCTGCGCCACCTCCGCGAGGTCATGGTGCGGCTGGCCGCACCATCGACGGGGGGCTGACCGGCTGGCCGGCCCGCGCGCGTGACGCGAGGCTGAACGTCATGAAGAAGGCGCTGGCGGTGCTGGGGATCCTGTTCGGGGCTTATCTGGTCGTGCGGGCCGCGATCGAGCCGTTCGTGATCGACTTCAACGATCCGTCGACCTATCAGCGCGACTGGGGCGGGCCGAGCCTGGCCGGGGTGCTCGCCGTCCACTGTGGTCCGGGCGTCGTCGCGCTGGTCATCTTCGCGGCGGTGCTGGCCCGGCGCCGGCGGAAATACGCTGTCACCGATTGAGCCGCCCGTGGGAGGGTGGTCGGGTGGCGGCGGACGTGCGCGAGATCGCCTGTGACGAGTCCGGCTACGAGGGCCAGGCGATCGTCAACTCGCCGACCACCGTGTTCGCCCACGGCAGCGTGCACATCTCGCCCGAGGCCGCGGTCGACTGCATGGCCGAGCTGCGGGCGCGGATCCGGTCGCCGGCCACCGAATACAAGGCAAACCACCTCCTGCGCGACAAGCACCGCGACGTGCTGCTCTGGCTGCTCGGCCCGGGCGGTCCGGTGCACGGCCGCGCCTACGTGCAGCTGGTCGACAAGCCGCGGTTCCTCGTCCGGGTCCTGCTCGACCAGCTGATCGACGCGCCCGAGCGCGAAGCGACCCTGCCGGTCACCGACGAGCCCCGCTGGCGGCGCTTCCTCGCGGCCGCCAACGCGCTGCTGCGCACCCGGGAGCCGCTCGACCCCACCGCGGCCGACGCGGTCTTCTGGTCGATCGACGACCTGCGCCGCGGCGGCCTGCCGCCCGCCGCCGACGAGACGCTGGCCCTGCTCGCCAAGAGCCGCGCGCGGGCCGACGAGATCCACGAACGGGCCCGCACCGACCCACCCGCGTTCGCCCCGGTCGACCTGCTGGCGCCGGCGATCGTCAACGCCGTCGCGCACTGGGGCCCGGTGCGGATCGTCCACGACTTCCAGAGCACCCTCACCCCGACCCGGGTGGCCTGGCTGCGGGCGGCCGCGCCCGACCTGGTCAGCCTGACGCTGGTCGACTCCAACGACGACCCCCGGGTCCAGGTCGCCGACATCATCGCCGGCACGGTGCGGGTGATCGCCAGCCGCACGGACCCGGAGCTGACCGCCCTGGCCGCGGCTTACGTCTGAGCCATGGGCTAGTTCGCGGCCGCGGCGGCGGCGCGGGCCATCGCGCCCTGGTAGATCGGGCCCTCGACGTAGCGGCGCGGCAGCGCGGCCAGCGCCGCCCGCAGCGCGCGCACCGACAGGCCCGCCGTGAAGCCCTCGACCGGCAACCCGAGCCCGCCGTAGAGCCGCCGCGCCCACGGCGGCAGCAGCCCGAGCGCGGTGGACGCGACACCCAGATAGGCCAGCCGCGGCCCGCCGAGCTCGATGCCCAGCCGCACGGCCGGGTTGAGCTTCCACGGCACCGGCGGGGCCGTCAGGAAGACCAGAGCCTCGGCCGAGTCGCGGGTCACCCGCAGCTCCGGCCGCATCGACTCGTAGTAGTCGGCGACCTCCGCCGCGGACCCCGGCACGAAAGCCGGGTCGAGGCCGGCCAGGGCGGCCACCCGGCGCTGCTCGTCGTAGTAGGTGTCGACCTCGGCGTCGGTCAGCGGCACCCCGGCCTGGCGGGCCGTGGTGATGAACGACTCGACCTCGGCCACGTGCACCCAGCGCAGCAGGTCGGGCTCGTCGACCCGGAACTCCTCGCCGGTGAACGGGTCGCGGGCCCTCATCCGGGAGTGGATGGCGCGCAGCCGGCGGCCGGCCGCCTCGGCCTCCGCCGTGGTGCCGTAGACCGCCGTCGCCACGTAGATCGACGTGCGGACCAGCCGGCCCCACGGGTCGTCCTTGTAGTGGGAGTTCTGCGCCACCCCGGCCATCGCGCGGGGGTGCAGGGCCTGCAGATAGAGGGAGCGGAGGCCGCCGACGAAGAGGATCGGCTCGGCGTGCACCCGCCAGGTCACCGTCTCCGGCCCGAACAACCCCAGATCGCTCATAAGACCAAGCCTGCCACGACCGGTCAGTCGTCGGCCTTGGCCCGCTGGCAGTCGGGGCACAGGCCCCAGAACGTCACTTCGGCCTCGTCGACCACGAAGCCGCCAGCGCCGACCGGGTCGAGGCAGGGTGCGGCGCCGTGGGCGCAGTCGACGTCGGCGATCGCGCCGCAGGCCCGGCAGACCACGTGATGGTGGTTGTCGCCGGCGCGCGCCTCGAACCGGGCGGGACTGCCGGCCGGCTCGATCCGCCGCGCGAGCCCGGCCCGGGACAGCGCGCCCAGCACGTCGTACACCGCCTGGGTGGAGACCGAGTCGAGCCGGGCGCGGACCGCTCTGGCGATCTCGTCGACCTCGAGGTGACCGCCGCCGGCCAGCACCTCGAGCACGGCGACGCGCGGGCGGGTGACCCGCATGCCGCGGGCGCGCAGCAGGGTCGCGCTCTCGTCCTCCGCGGGCTGCGACATGCCCGCAATGGAAGCACGCACCCTGGAAACGTTCAAGATACGTGGAGTTCAGCGCGAATTTCGATCAACGGCTGAACCGATCCCGGGGAGTCTCACGTGTCCCGTGCGTAGGGACTGTTCAGCGCCGGGACCGGCCGTACGCTGACGTCTCATTCACCACAGGAGGCCGCGTGCTGAACAACATTTTGGGCATTCCGGCCCATCCCCTGATCGTCCACGCGGCCGTCGTCTTCATCCCGCTGCTCTGCCTCGGCGCGGTCGTCTACGCGGTGGTCCCGCGGTTCCGCGGCAAGATCGGGTGGGCTGTCACGGCGCTGGCGGTGATCTCCCCCATCGCCGCGTGGTTCGCCAAGGCGTCCGGCGAGAACCTAGAGGACCGCCTGGTGGCGGCCGGCTTCTCGGGCGAGATCCTCGACAAGGTCAACCAGCATCAAACGTACGGCGACCGCGCCTGGTGGTTCACCCTCGCCCTGGGCGTGGTGACGCTGGTCATGGTGTTCATCACCAGCGGCAACCGCCGCGCGCCGCACGTGCCGGTCGGCGTCCACCTCGGCATCAGCGTGATCGTCATCGCGCTGGCCGTCGCCACCGCGATCTACGTCTTCCTCACCGGCGACAGCGGCGCCCACGCGGTCTGGGAAGGTGCCGTCCCCTAGAAGAGCACGCGCGAGCAGAGCAGGCAGGAGAGCACGACCAGCACGGCCGCCGCGACCAGGGCTACGCCGTACGTCAGGGTCCGGGCTTCCTTCTCCTGCGCCTCGATCTTGTCGACGTCCTGCGGCGCGAGCTGGCGGGGCGGTGGCGGCTGCACATAGGTGGGCGGTCGCCAGTCGGCCGGCGGCGGGTCCGAGGGCGGCGGACCCGAATAGCCGACCGGGGGTACGGCCGGCGGGGCGCTCTCCGGTCCGAGTTCGCCGCCGGGACCGGGCCGCTGCCACGCGGAGTCATCGCTCACGGCGAACGACGCTACCGAACCCGCGGGTACGCTGCCCCCGTGAACCGCGTGGAACCGCCAGCGACACCTGACGACGAGCGCCCCGTGGACCTCAGTGGTGACGACTTCGTGCTGCCGGAGCAGACCTCGGACGACACCGACCGGGGTTGGGGTGAGCGAACCGACACCAACGACGACCGGCTCTGGGAAGACCGGCCGCCGCACTGGGGTTGATGTTGTCGCTGGACGAAGGCTGGTCCGATGCCGCACTATTAGCACTCGGATAGGCTGAGTGCCAAGACGCTGCCACGACCGAGCGCGCAAGATCCGGAGGAAGCCGTGCCGACCTACCAGTACGCCTGCACCGAGTGCGGACACCAGCTCGAGGCCGTTCAGTCGTTCTCGGACGAGGCGCTGACCGTCTGCCCCGAGTGCGAGGGTCGCCTGCGCAAGGTCTTCGGCTCGGTGGGCGTCGTGTTCAAGGGCTCCGGCTTCTACCGCACCGACTCGCGCAACGGCAACAGCGGCGGCGACACCAAGGTCAAGTCCGACGCGAAGCCGGCCGAGTCGAAGTCCGAAACCAAGACGGAGACCAAGACCGAGTCGAAGCCGAAGGCCGAGCCAGCCAAGGCCGCGAGCACCCCGGCCGCCTGAGGTCCCCGGCCCCGGTCAGAGGCGGGTCAGCCCGCCGGACGGGGTGATCACCTCCGTCACCCGCTGGTCGTGTGCCGCCTCCGGGACCCGGTCGACCAGCTCCCCGTCGTGCAGCAGCGCGACGATCGGCACGCCGGCGGGCACCCGGGCCAACACCCGGTCGTACGAGCCACCGCCGCGGCCCAGCCGCATCCCGCGCCGGTCCACCGCGAGCGCCGGGGCCACGATCAGGTCGGCCCCGGCCGCCGCTGAGCGGCCCAGCCGCTCCCCCGGCGGCTCGCGCAGCCCCCGGCCGGCCGGCACCAGAGTCCCGGCGTAGCGCGCCCAGTCCAGGTCGTTGTCCGCCCGCAACACGGGCAGGAGCAACTCGGCGCCCTCACTCAGCGCCCCGGTGATCGCCTCGGCCAACCCGGCGCCGCCGGGTTCGCTGCCGACCGGCACGTACCCGCAGACCCGGCGCGGCGCGCTGACCCGGATGAGCTCGGCCAGCGTTTTCGTCACCGCCGCGGCCGCCGCCAGCCGGGCCGGCTCGGACAGTGACCGGCGCTCGGCGAGCACCGCCGCCCGCATGTCCGCCTTCGTCGGCCCACTATGCGATAAATCCGGCACGCAACACTCCCGACCCTTACCCGGTTAGACCCTCGAGGGCCCAGGTGCCGAGCATGGCAGGTGCGAAGGGGGAGTTGTGACGCTGCGCGGGCGGCTGACCGCCGCGTTCCTCGCCGTCGTGTTGGGTCCGGTGCTGCTGGGCGCGCTCTTCGTCGGCGGCACGGTGGCCGCCGTGAGCCGCGACCGCGCGGTCGAGCGGCTGGGCGTCGCGGCCACCGCGGCGCGCACCTCGGTCAGCTCCCTCTGCCAGCAGCTCCAGGCCGCCGCGGACGCGGTCGCCATGGCCACCGACGCCGCCCACCAGAGCGACATCGCCGGGCTGGTGGTCGCCCGTGGGCTCGCCTCGGGCGTGGTCGTCGAGGACGCGGCCGGCGTACCCACGCTGCGTACCCCCGGGTCACCGGACCGGCCGTGGGCCGACTGCGCGCGACCGGACCAGGACGGCGGCCCGTTCCTCGGCCTCGCCGTCCGGATCGAGGCCCGCGACGCGGCCGGTGCCCCGCTCGGCGCGATCTGGGCGACGCACGACCTCGGCCCGGTCACGGTCGGCCGGCTCGCCGGCGCCACCGGGACCGCGGTCACCCTGCTCGGCGGCGACCCGTCGGCCGCGGTGCACAGCACTGAGTCGGCCGGCGCGCTGCGGGGCGTCGTCGCCGCCGCGGCCGGGGTCCGTGGCGACGCGGTCGCCGAGACCGCCGACGGCCGGGCGGTCCGGCGGGTCGGCCCCGCGCCCGGCCAGCCGCTCCCCCTTGTGCTGTCCGTGCCGACCGGTCAACTACCCGGCCTGTACGCCCTGCTGGTCGCCGCCGTCATCCTCGCCGCCCTGTGCGCCGTGGCGGCCGCGTGGTGGCTCGCCCGGTCGACCACCCGGCCGCTGGCCGAGCTCGCCACCGCGGCCGGCCGGGTCGGCGGCGGCGACCTCGGCGCCCGGGTGCCGGTGCGCGGCCAGGACGAGGTGGGCCGGCTCGCGGTCGCGTTCAACCGGATGACCCGCGAGACGCAGGCGTACGTCCGCGCCCTCACCACCAGCCGTGACCAGTTGCGCGGCCATCTGGCGGTGCTCGGCGACACCCTGAGCAGCACCCATGACCTGCAGCGGATCCTGCAGGTCATCCTCGACACGGCGCGAGCGGCGACCGGGGCGAGCGGCGGCGTGGTGCTGCTGCTCGACCCGGCCACCGGCACGCTGGTCGGCCAGTGCGGGCTCGGTGTCGACGTCGCGGGCCGCCGGGTGCCGCTCGGTAGTGGACTGCTCGGCGCCGTCGCCGCGACCGGAGTGCCGATCCGCGGCCGGATCGACCGCGACGGGCCCGCCCTGTCGCCGTTCGAGCCGACCTGCCGCACCTACGTCGCCGTGCCGTTCAACGTCTCCGGGCCGGCCGCCGAGCAGACCGCGGTGCCGGGCGTGCTGCCACCCGAGCCGCCGACGGCCTCCGGGGTGCTCGCCCTCTACGACCGGCTCGGCTCCGACGAGTTCGACGACGCCGACCTCATCACCCTGCGCACCTTCGCCGGCCAGGCCGCGGTGGCCGTCGACAACGTGCGGGTCCACCAGGAGGCGCAGCGGCTCTCGCTCACCGATCCGCTGACCGGGCTGTGGAACTACCGCTACCTGCGCGAGTCGATCCGCCGCGAGGTCGAGCGGGCGAGCCGGTTCGGCCGCATGCTGGCGGTGCTCGCCCTCGACCTCGACCGGTTCAAGGAGGTCAACGACACCTGGGGGCACGCGGCCGGCGACGCGGTGCTGGTCGAGTTCGCCCGCCGGATCCGGGGCGTGGTGCGCGAGGTCGACCTGGCGTTCCGCCAGGGTGGCGAGGAGTTCGTGGTGCTGCTGCCCGAGACCGACGCCGACGGGGCCGCCATCGTGGCCCGCCGGCTCGGTGCCGCCGTCCGCGACGAGCCGTTCGACATCGACGGCGCCGCCGGCATCGACGTGACCGTCTCCATTGGAGTCGCGGTGTTCCCGTCGCACGCCGCGACCGCGCAGGCCGTGCTCGACGCGGCCGACGACGCGCTCTACGCGGCCAAGGCGGCGGGCCGCGACGGCTTCCGCACGGCGCCCGGCGGCGGCACCCTGGTGGCCGAGATTCCGGTGGCCGCGGGAGGCGTTCCACCCGACGACAACCTGCCCCGGGCCGGGGGTGGCGAACCGATCCGACCTGCTGGCGGCGCGTCAAGCGGGACGCAGCCACCGCGACAGACGAGGGGCGGATAGTCTCGCGGAATGTCGGACGAGCCCGCGACCCCACGACCGCCCTCCCCGTCGACCGAAAAGCGCCGGCGCGCGGTGAAGGCGGTCATCCCGGCCGCCGGCCTCGCCACCCGGTTCCTGCCCGCGACGAAGGCCGTACCCAAGGAGCTGTTGCCCGTCGTCGACCGGCCGGTCCTGCAATACATCGTCGAAGAGGCGGCGGCCGCCGGCATCCGCGACATCCTGCTCGTGACCGGCCGCGGCAAGACGTCCATGGTCGACCACTTCGACCGCCAGCCCTACCTGGAGAGTCGGCTCGAGGAGAAGGGCGACGCGGAGCGCCTCGCGGCGGTGCGCAAGCCCGCCGAGCTCGCCGAGATCTACACCTGCCGCCAGGGCGAGCCGCTCGGGCTCGGGCACGCGGTCGGGATGGGCGACTCGCACGTCGGCGACGAGCCGTTCGCGGTGCTGCTCGGTGACGAGTTCGTCGACGAGTCCGAGCCGCTGCTGCCGGCGATGCTCGACCTGCAGGCGCAGACCGGCGGCATCGTGCTGGCGTTCCTGGAGGTGCCGCGGGAAGAGGTCAAGCGCTACGGCATCGCGTCGGTGGAGCCGGCGGATCCCGACCTGGTGCCCGGCGCCGAGATCGTCAAGGTCACCGGCCTGGTCGAGAAGCCGTCGCCGGAGGACGCCCCGAGCAACCTCGCCGTCCTGGGCCGCTACGTGCTGCCCGGGAAGATCTTCGAGACCATTCGCAACACCAAGCCCGGCAGCGGCGGCGAGATCCAGCTGACCGACGCGATGCAGACGCTGCTCGACGAGGGCACCCCGGTGCACGGCATCGTCTACCGCGGCACCCGCTACGACACGGGCATGCCGTTGGGCTACCTGCAGGCCGTCGTGCAGATCGCGTGCCAGCGTGAAGACCTGGGGCCGGCGTTCCGGTCCTGGCTCGAGGAGTTCGTCCAAGCGGGGGGCTCATGACCCAGACAGCCGACGCGGAGGTGGCCGCCAGAGAGCTGACGCCGCTGGCCGACTATCTCGGCAGCGCGCTGCGGCGGCTGCGCGCGCTTCCCCCGCTCGACCTCGAACTGACGCAGGCGTACGGCAACGTGCTCGCGCAGGACGTCGTGGCGCCGCACGCCTTCCCGGCGTTCGACCTGGCGGCGATCGACGGCTACGCGGCGCGCTGGGAGGACGTGTCCACCGCGGGCCGCGGCACGCCGGTGCGGCTCAACGTGATCGGCGACCTGTCCGCGTCGAGCTGGCGGCCCGTGCGGCTGACGCCGTCGACCTGCTTCTCGGTCGCGGCCGGCGCCCCGCTGCCCGGCGGTGCCGACGTCGTCGTCCCGATCAGCTGGACCGACCAGGGCATGGCCGCGGTCGAGATCTTCCATCCGCCGAAGCGGGGCTCCGGCCTGCGCCGCGCCGGCGACGAGCTGGCCGCCGGGTCCGTCCTGGCCCGGGCCGGCTCGACCATCACGCCGGCCCTGGTCGCGGCGTTCGCCGCCACCGGCATCGGGCACGTGGTGGTGCGGTCCAGCCCGCGGGTCGTCATCATCGCGACCGGCGACGAGCTGGTCGAGGTCGGGCGGGGCAGCCAGCCTGGGCAGGTCGTCGACGCCAACTCGCACGCGCTGACCGCGGCGGCGGCCGAGGTGGGCGCGCTGGCCTACCGCGTCGGCATCTGCGACGACGACCCCGAGGGCCTGCGGGCGCTGCTCGAGGACCAGACGCTGCGGGCCGACCTGATCCTCACCACCGGCGGCACCGGCACCGGGCCTGGTGACATGGTGCGCCGCATCCTGTCCCGGCGCGACGGCGGGCGCGCCGGACCCGTGGCGTTCACCGAGGTCGCGCTCTACCCTGGCACCACTCTTGGCTTCGGCACGGTCGGCGCGGAGGAGGTGCCCGTGGTCTGCCTGCCCGGTGACCCCGGCGCGGCGCTGATCGGTTTCGAGGTGCTGGCGCGCCCGGCGATCCAGCTGCTGTCCGGCGCCGAGCCGGTGTTCCGGCCGAGCGTCCGGGCCCACCTGCTCGACACGGTGACCTCGCCGGCCGGCCTGCGCGAGTTCCGCCCGGCCCACGTCGCCGAACGCCGCGGCGGCGGCTACACCGTGCAGCCGCTGCACGGTGGCCCCTACACCCTGTCCGGTCTGATGGAGGCCAACGGCCTCGTGGTGCTCGGTGAGCGGGTCACCACGGCCGCCGCCGGCTCCACTGTGGATGTTCTGCTGCTGGACAGACGGAAGTGATGACGTTCGGCGCCGCTCCGGGTTGGCCCGCCGTGCTCCGCGACGGGCCCGTCCTGCTGCGCCCCTACCGCCGCTCCGACGCGGCGGCCTGGTCGGAGGTGCGCCGGGCCAACCGGGCGTGGCTGGCGCCGTGGGAGCCGTCGGCGCCGGGCGACTGGAACGAGCTCAACTCCGTCGCGGCGTACCGCTTCGTCCACCGTGACCAGCGCAAGTCGGCCCGGCGCGGCGAGAGCATGCCGTTCGCCGTGTGCCTCGAGGATCGGTTCGTCGGCCACATCAACCTCGGCAACGTCGTACGCCGGGCGTTCTGTTCGGCCTATGTGGGCTATTGGGTCGACGGCCGGGTCGCGGGGCGCGGTGTGATACCCACCGCACTGGCCCTCGTGGTCGACCACGCGTTCCGCTATGGCGGCCTGCACCGCATCGAAGTCAACATCCGACCCGAGAACAAGCCGTCCCGGCGGGTCGTCGAGAAGCTCGGATTCCGCGAAGAGGCCTACCACCCGCGCTACATGCACATCGACGGCGCGTGGCGTGACCACATCGGATATGCGATGACCAGCGAGGAAGTGTCGACCGAAGGCGGCCTGCTGGCCCGCTGGCACCGGCTCCGCACACCCGCATCCTGATCTTGAGCGAGTCGGCGCGTTGCGCCACATTGTTCGGTGGCCGCCCGTAACCTCGAATTACGAAACGTACGGCAACCTCATCAATCCGCATGATCGGGTTGTCAACCGTAAGACGGGAGGGGTGAGGGTGCCGACCTCGGTGCTCCTCGCTGTCCTCGCCGCGGCCGGGCTGCTCGCTCTGGCGCCGGCCCTGGTCCGCCGGTACGACGCCACCGAGCGATTGGTAGCGGAGAGGGCGCATTCGACGGCGCGCGTGCTGTCTCGCAGCCGCCGTCGCCGCACCGTGCCCGGCCGCCGCCCGATCCGCGGCGCCCGCGCGGTGCTCCCTCCGCTGCGCCCGGAAGTCCCGGTCTCCGCGCCACCCGTCTCGGCGCCCCCGGTCTCGGCGCCCCCATTCTCCCGTCGCGCGCCCCGCCTGCGCGCGGTGCCGCCGGGCGTGATGGCCCGCCCGGCCCGCCGGCGCCCGCCGCTGCGCCGCCACCCGATGGCCGTCTACCGGCGGCGCCGGGTGCTGGCCGCCCTGGTGCTGCTCAACCTCGTCGAGCTCGTCGGCGTGTTCCTGGTCGGCCCGGGCTTCTGGGTCGGCGTCGCGGTGACCGGCACGCTGCTGCTGGTCTACCTGGCGCACCTACGCAGCCGGGCCCTGGCCGAGCGCAAGCGCCGGCGCCAGCAGGCCCGCCGCGCGGCGTGGCTGGCGGCCCGGCAGGCGGAGGTCAGGGCGGAGCAGGCCCGGCGGGCGGAGGCGCGACGCGAGCAGCAGCGCCGCCTGGCCGCCCAACGCGAGGCGGTCCGCCGGGCCGCGATGGGCCTGGACCGCCCGGCCGACCTACCACCGGCCGCGACGGGCTCGGTCTCCTACCGGCGGGCGGGCGGCCTGCGCGGCCGCCCGTACGAAGCACGCCGCAGCAACACGGCGTAGGCCCGGTTCGCTGCCGGCCGGGTGCACCTGTTAGCCTTATCGCCGGTTCGCTGGCCGAAAGTCCAGCGGCGGGGCTGTGGCGCAGACCGGTAGCGCACCTCGTTCGCATCGAGGGGGTCAGGGGTTCAAATCCCCTCAGCTCCACCACTACGCATTACTCCTTGCAACAATTCGCCGACCAGGCGCAGGTCATCGAGTTCGATTCCCCGACCTTCGGGAATCGCACGAACAATGCGCAAGGATCGTTCGGCCTGATCGCGGAACCATCTGCGGGCATGCCGATCGGCGTCATCCCTAAGTTGCGGATCAGCGGCCGTCAACTGCCGCCTCAATGCCGGCCCGGTCGTCGGATCAAGGCAGAGCCGGACGATGTCGAGCAGATCGGTGCCCTCCTTCGCGCGACCGCGGTTCATGACCGATTGCAGCTTCATAGCGACGAGCGGTCCTGGTTCGGCCACATCGACGACGAGGTCGGTGAGACCGGCCGCACGAATGGTGATCGGCGTCGCGGTGCTCGCGGCCCACGCGTGCGAGAGCACATGGAGCCGGTCCGTCGGGTCGGTCGGCAGAACGGCAAGGTCGGCATCGGTCACTTCGAGAATGTCGACCTGGACCTGCCCCGCCTCGGTCGGCACGAGGACACCCGACGGACCGCTGGGCGCCGCCCCACTGCTGATCAGCAGCTCGAGCTGGGCTGGCTCGCCGTCGCGCCGCCGGTGCACAGTGTCCAGGTCGGTGGTGGCGCGATAGGCCCGGCTCAAGCGGCAGACCACGGCGAGACCGCCTACCACGGTGACCTTTCGACCCGTGCGCGCCGCCACCGCCGGTATCGCCAGCGCCAGGGCCGACATCGACGTGCCCGCCAGGTCGACGATCGGGTTACCAGACACGGCGACCGACCTCGGACGGCGGCGTCCAGGCCTCCAGGACCTCGCGCCCGCGTCCCGGATCGGCGGCGAGATCGAGCGCGACGAACAGTGGTCGGGCCAGCGGCCAGACCTCACCGCGCACGAGGACGCGACGAGCGACGACCAGCGGCAACGGCGCTACCCGGAGACTGGCCGCTCGCGTCTCACGACTCGGCGCCACGCCGAGCAACTGACCGGCTCGGCGGAGAACGGTCTGGTCAGGAACGTAAAAATCGGGTGGATAGTCGGATCTGGTCCCCACCGGGGCCCCGTATGCCGCCGCCGCCATCGTGTCGGTTAGGGCCCAACCGAACTCACCGCCGAGACCCAACCTGAGGGCGTCGCTCACCGGCTCGTCGTCGGACGTCGACGGCGCGCGCGCCACGTCGAGATGCACCGGTTTCCAGGCATCGGCGAGCTGCCAGAACAGCTCGGGGATGGCCGGCTTGCCATCGGTGGTCACCAGGCCGGCTGCCCGCAGGTCCCCGACCACCCTCGACACTGAGCTCGCGGAACGCTCCAGGTTGCGGGCGATTTCACGAACTGCCGCCGGCTTGTCCGGATGGAGCAGCAGCCAGGTCGCCACCTCGGTGGCGACTCGCCCCGCCAACGCGGACGAGCGTTCCGGCAGCGCGCTGAGCCGGGGCACGCTGGCGTCGACGAACAGGCCCTGGGCGGCCAGGTGCAGGTGGCCTCGGAGGTCGAGCCAGCTCCAGCCTGCTCTCCGGAGGACTTCCCTCGCCTGCTCGGTCACGCGGTCGGCCACCAGCACCTGCACCGCAGGCGACCGACCGGCCGCCTCCGCCCCGGCCCATTGCGCCAGCTTGCGATCAAGGCCTTCCGCCGCGGCCAGCGAGATCCGCTTGATGCGCACCGGGACTCCGGGACCTCCGGCCGGGTTGACCAGCAGCCCGTCGACGGTGGAGTCGGCCCCGGACGTTTCGATGGCCAGCCCGATGGCGGCCACCGCGTCGCGCAGCTCCTCGATGCCAGCTGCGCCGGCACTCGCGCCCATGGCTCGAGTGTAACTGTTCGATGTTCGGTAATGACCGAACACCGAACAGGCTTTTAGAGCAGTGTGAGCTGTTCCGGCTCCGGAGGTTGCTCCGGTAGTTGGCGGGACTCGAAGCTCTCCTTGCGGTCCAGGCCGTGCCGGCGGGCTGCTTGGCGGATGCGGGCCGTGATCTCCCGCTGGTATTCCTTCGGCAGGTAGGAGCCGCCGCGGTAGAGCTCCCGGTAGCGCGGCACCAACGACGGGAACTCGCGGCCCAGCCACCGCGCGTACCAGTCGCGGGTGCCGGGACGCAGGTGCAGGGCAATGCCCGTGACGCCCGCTGCGCCGGCTTCCGCGACCGCCCCCACCGTGCGGTCGATGGACTCCTCGTTGTCCGTCAGGCCCGGCAGGATCGGGGCGACCAGGACGCCGACCGAGAAGCCCGCGTCGGTCAGGCGGCGGACCGCGTCCAGGCGGCGGCGGGGGCTCGGCGTGCCCGGCTCGACCCGGCGCCACAGCTCTTCGTCGACGAAGCCGATCGAGAACGACAGGCCTACCGAGGTCACCGAGGCCGCTTCCTGTAGCAGAGGCAGGTCGCGGAGGATGAGGGTGCCTTTCGTCAGGATCGAGAACGGGTTGGCGAAGTCGCGCAGGGCCGACAGGATCTGGGGCATCAGCCGGTAGCGGCCCTCGGCCCGTTGGTAGACGTCGACGTTGGTGCCCATGGCGATGTGTTCGCCGCGCCAGCGGCGGGCGGATAGCTCCTTGCGGACCAGGTCGCCGGCGTTGACCTTGACGATGATCTTGCTGTCGAAGTCGTGGCCCGGGTCGAGGTCCAGGTAGGTGTGGGTGTTGCGGGCGAAGCAGTTGTGGCTCACCACGCCGTTGGCGATGAAGTCGCCCGTGCCCGTGGTGATGTCGCAGAGCGGCAGCTCGACGCCGAGCGACTCGACCGCGACCACGTCGAGCGGCACGTTGGACTTGAGTGCCAGGCCCTCGATCGACCGCTTGCGGGTCGCCGCCGGGTCGGTGGTGTGCAGGAAGCGCAGCCGGGCCGACAGCCCGCCGACGATGCGGACATACCAACCGCGGGCGCCGCCCGTGCGGCGCACCGCGAACTCGAAGCCCAGCGTGCGCAGCGCCGCCGCGACCTCGTCGATGGTCTCCCGGTCGATGCTGCCGATCCGCAGGGCGACGCCGTCGTGGGTGCCCTGCGCGTCGAAGACGCCGGCCAGGAACCCCTTGCGCCAGTCGTCGGTCACGGACGGCGGTGCGGCGATCCAGCCCGCCGCGGCCAGCCGGGCCACCTCGGGCGACGCCTCGGCCAGGTAGCGCCGCGTGCGGTCGAGCGGCTCGCGGTCCGTGACGCTGGCATCGCCGCGGCTCATCCCGCACAGGTAGCCGGCCCGGTAGTCGGGCGTATCAGCCGGCGGCGGCGCGAACCGGCCCACGCCCATCAGCTTGTTGCCGCTCGTCAGGTAGGGCCGCTGGTCGGCGCCGCCCATCGCGCCCGTGACGTGCTTCCAGCCGCGCTCGGTGAGGAAGCGGTGGTCGCCGCTGGCGACGAGCTCGGTGCCGTCGGCCAGTGTCACCCGGTAGGCCGGCTTGGTGGTTTGCCAGTGCGCCTTGACCTCGGTGATGACATAGCGCCGGTAGGTGCCCGACCGGACCGTGCCGTAGATCCGGTCGCCGACGGCCACGTCGCGCAGGGCCCGGGTGCGACCGTCGGCCATCAGGATCCGGGTGTCGCCCTCGAGGCAGTAGGTGCAGGCATGGCTGCAGCCCCGGTAAGGGTTGATCGTCCAGTCGAAGCCCATCCGGGAACTGGCAGGCACCCGGTTGATGATCGACTTTGCGCGCACCTCGTAGAAGGTCATGCCGGCGAAGCCGGGCGTGTCGAAGGTGCGCGCTACTGCGCCGGGCAGCGCCAGCGGCAGGGGTGGTGTCGCCGGCGCCGCCCGATCAGGGACGACCGAGGCGGGGAGAGCCGACAGGTTGTCCCAACGCATTACCCGATTCGAACACGTGTACGAGCAAGAACGCAAGCGCCCTGCTCACAGACGCGAAAGGGGCGTCCCGTGCGAACCACGGAACGCCCCTGGCGAACAGCTCAGTGCTCGTGTGCGGCGTGCTCGGCCAGCTGCTTGCGCACGTCCTCCATGTCGAGCGCGCGGACCTGTGAGATCAGCGACTCGACCGCGGACTCGGGCAGCGCGCCCGGCTGCGCGAAGACGATCACGCCGTCGCGGAGCGCCATCAGGGTCGGGATCGACCGGATGTCGTAACGGGCGGCCAACTCGACCTGCGCCTCAGTGTCGACCTTGCCGAAGACGACGTCCTCGTGCTTGTCGCTGACCCGGTCGTAGACCGGCGCGAAGCGCAGACACGGACCGCACCAACTGGCCCAGAAATCGACGAGAACGATGCCGTCACCGCCGGTGACCTTGTCAAAGTTCTCGGTCGTCAGCTCAACGGTCGCCATGGATCACTCCGATCGGGTGCTCGTTCGTGCCTCTCCCGAGGCATCCGTCCGTGTAACGACTGAGTACCCCCGCTCATTCCCCGGCCAACCCGCGAGGACGCCGGACGAGGTGGCCCGGATCATCACGAGCACATCAGGAGCAACCAAGATCCGCATTGCGTACGGTGACGGGAGCGTTTCCATAACGCCTGGCCCATCTGCCTGCCGTTATCGGCCGCGGCCCGGTCCAGCAAGGGAAAACGGCACGGGTGACGAACGGTTCGAAAGTCGATCACTCTTACGATACGTAATGTTGCAGAACCATAACGGGTGACCCCCGTCACTTCCCGAAGGGTTTTCCGGTACCGGTTGGTCCGGCAAAATCGTAGGGACAAGCGTGGGCGGCGGGTGCCGGGGAGGGCCCCGCCGCTCATTGCGTCTCCCCCCGGTTCACGAGCCGTTATGGTGCGGGAATGCGGTTCGGGCGCTATTACGAAGAGTTCGAGGTCGGCGCCGTCTACCGGCACTGGCCGGGCAAGACCGTCACCGAGGCCGACGACCATCTCTTCTGCCTGCTGACGATGAACCATCACCCCTTGCATCTGGACGCCCATTACGCGCGGACCGCGACCGAGTTCCGGCGCAACGTGGTGGTCGGCAACTACATCTACTCGCTGCTGCTCGGCATGTCCGTCGCCGATGTGAGCGGCAAGGCGATCGCCAACCTCGAGGTCGAGTCGCTGCGCCACGTGGCGCCGACCTTCCACGGCGACACCGTCTACGGCGAGACCACGGTGCTCGACAAGCGGGAGTCCGGCTCGAAGCCCGACCGCGGCGTGGTGTCGGTCGAGACCCGCGGCTACAACCAGGACGGCACGCTGGTCTGCGTCTTCCGCCGCAAGGTCATGGTGCCCAAGCAGGAGTACGCGGCCGGGGCGGACGGTCGCGACCCGGAGCGCCCCAGCTTCCCGGAACCGGTGGAGCCCGTACCCCGCTAGAACTGGCTGGTCGCAACGGGCCAAATGCGGCATATGCTGACCTTGGGAGGTCGTTATGCCAAGCCAGCCCGCGCCCGGCGATCCGCTGTCCCATCCACTCCACGGTTTCCCGAACGTCGCGATCGACGTCTTCACCGCCCGCGAGTGGGAGCTGCTCGTGCGGCTGCCCGGGCGGGTGATCGTCGCGGCCACTCACACCGGAGCGCCGCGGCGCAGCGTCCGCGAAGGATTGGCCGGCCTCGACGCGATGGCGGCCGGCCGGGCCTTCGACAGCGACCTGGTGCGCGCGGTGGTCGCCGCCGTCTACGCCGAACGGATGCCGAACGGCCCACGCCCGCCCGCCCGCGACCTCCTCGACGAGTGCCGGGACGCCGTGCGGGTGCTCAACGACCGCGCCGACCCCGCCGACTCGGCGGCCTACCGGCAGTGGGTCCAGTCGATCGCGGCCCGCGTGTGCACCGGTGGCCGCGGGCCGGCCGCCGGTCAGCTCGGCCCCGGCGACCGGAGGTTCCTGGCCGACCTCGGCCACGCCCTCGGCATGGTCTGATCATCGGGCCGGGTGCGACCCCGCCGCGCGTACAACCATTAGATTCCCGGTGTGGAAACGGAGGGTGAGGTCGGCGTCGGGCCGTGGCCCGGTCCGTGGCCGGCCGATCCGAAGTACGACCCGGACCTGCTCGCGGCGGGCGACCGGCGCAACGTGGTGGACCGCTACCGCTACTGGCGGCACGAGGCGGTGGTGGCCGACCTCGACCGGCGGCGGCACGACTTCCATGTGGCGATCGAGAACTGGCAGCACGACTTCAACATCGGCACCGTGATCCGCAACGCCAACGCCTTCCTGGCCGCCGAGGTGCACGTGGTCGGCAAGCGGCGGTGGAACCGGCGGGGCGCCATGGTGACCGATCGGTATCAGCACGTCCGCCACCACCCGACGATCGACGAGTTCGTCGCCTGGGCGCACGGCGCGGACCTGCCGGTGATCGGCATCGACAACCTGCCCGGTTCGCGCCCCTTGGAGACGGTTGTCCTGCCCCGGCGCTGCGTCCTGCTCTTCGGGCAGGAGGGCCCGGGGCTGTCCGACACCGCCCGTGCCGCGTGCGATCAGCTCTTCTCGATCGCGCAGTACGGCTCGACCCGGTCCATCAACGCGGGCGTGGCCAGCGGCATCGCGATGCATGCCTGGATCCGGACGTACGGGGAGCCACCGCCCGAGGGTTGACCGATTCGGCCGGATTGCTTGACCTCGACCCAGCTTCGCGGGGACCGTAACGGTGTGGGCATGACGGTGAGTTGCCCCCGATGCGGCGGCCCGGTGCGGCCGCCGGACCTGATGCGCGCCGACTGGCGGTGCGACGGCTGCGGTGACGTCCCCCCGCTGCACGTCGCCCACCACAACAACGCCGAGGTCGCCAAGAGCGTGGTCAACACGATGACCGCCGGCTCGCCCGCGGGCCGGCCGGTGCCGCTCTGGTGCACCTGGCCGCTGCTGCGCGACTGGACGGTGACCGGGGTGGCCTGGGCCGGCGACGACCATTCCGGCGTACGCGCCTCGGTGCTGGCCTGCAGCGGCCCGGCCCCGCTGGCCGGCGGCCCGGCCGACCTCGTGATCGTGGCCGAGGAGCCGGGCGTCGGGCTGGGCAACCGGTTCGCCGGCCTGCCCGGCACCGATCCCGGCCCGGAGTTGGTGCGCGAGCTGACCGAGCCGGCGCCGGGCGAGCCGACCAACGCCCACGCCAAGATCAAGGTGGACGGTCACCCGACTCCACTGTGGTCCCTGCCGGCCGCCGAGGACCGCTGCGCCTACGTCGGCGAGGCGCGCGGAATGTGGCTTTATGCCATAGCTTGGCCGGCGCACGCGGGCTACGTTCTCGCGGAAGACGTCGTGTTGCACGACCTTTGCGAATGGTTGCCGCCGGAACTCGTGTACGGTGCTCCTTCTCCGTACCTGCATGGGCTCGCCTGAGTGGGGCGTTCCCGCTTGTGCGGATTGTGCGCAGTTTGTTCAACCTGAGAGCAACGACTGATACGCTGAGTCCTGCCGCGGCAAGTTGCCGGCGCCGCGCAGAGGGGGATGGGCCGCAATGCTCAAGAAGATCCTCACTTGGGGCGGAATCGCCTTCCTCATTTTCTTCATTGCCTTCCGTCCTAACGAGTCTGCCGATGTCTTCAAGAACATCGGCGGCGGCATCATGGATGTCGCCGAGGGCTTCGGCGACTTCTTCACGAGCCTGGTCGCCTAGGCGCCTCTGTCACCTATGGACCGACCGTCCACGCCTCCGCCCGACCCCGACGACTCCGCCTGGGGGCGCGAAACCGTGCCCCCGGACGACGGCCCGGGCTTCGGTTCCGGCCCCGCCTACTCGCCGAGCGCGGGCTACGCCGAGGGCGCGGGGTTCGGCGACTCGGCCGACTACGCCCACGACACGACGGCCCGCCAGCGCACGGTCGGCGGCTACACCGCGACCGAAATCTCCGAAGAGGAGCTGGCCGGGCTCCAGGTCGACGCGTCCGGGCTGCCGCTCGGCCCACGCCGGGTGCTGCCGCTCGAAGACGAGCCGACCCCGCTGGTCTCCCGCTACCTCTTCCCGACCGAGCGTTACCGCGGCGAGTGGAAGCGGCACTGGATCCACCTGAGCACGCCGCTCCTGGTCATCATCCTGGCCACGTTCGTGCTCGGTTATCTGTCGGGCTTCCTGTTCCGCCAAGAGGCCGCCGGCATGACAACGGCGGCCATTCTGGTGTGGGTGGCCATTTTCGGCTGGGTCGCCTGGAAGGTCGGCGACTGGTATTTCGACCGCTTCATCCTGACCAACAAGCGGGTCATGGTGGTCAGTGGCATCATCACCCGCCGGGTCGCGATGATGCCGCTGCTGCGGGTCACCGACATGAAATACGAACAGTCCCCATTGGGCCGCGCGCTCAACTACGGCACGTTCGTGCTCGAGTCCGCGGGCCAGGAGCAGGCGCTGCGCGAGATCAAGCACCTGCCGAACCCCAACGAGCTCTATCTGCGCGTCGTCGAGGAGATGTACGAGCCGCAGGCCGTCGAGGCCCGCCTCGGCAAGGACGCCGACGAGGCCCGCGCCGACGATGGTGCATAGTTAAGCCCACCGATCGCTCGTCATAGGGCAACCGTTCGCCCCGTAGACCCCCTGTGCTGCGTGTGACAGTCTTCACCCACGCGCAGACACCCAAGGGAGGGCGTCCGGTGACGGACAGGTCGGTCGAAGACGACTTCCGGGAGTTCGTCGCCGCCCGTTCGCCCGCTTTGTTGCGCACCGCGTACCTGCTCACCGGCGACTGGGCCACGGCCGAAGACCTGCTGCAGACCGCGCTCACCAAGATCTACCTGGCCTGGCGGCGCCTGGGTGAGATCGAGGCCGTCGAGCCGTACGCCCGCCGGGTCCTGGTCAACACCTCGATCAGCTGGTGGCGCCGCCGCTGGCACGGTGAGCGCCCGACCGAGGTGCTGCCCGAGCGGGCCGTCGCCGACCGGGTCGACGAGCAGCTCGAACGCGACGCACTGTGGCGGCACGTGCAGTCGCTGCCGGCCCGGCAGCGCGCCGTGCTGGTGCTCCGCTTCTATGAGGACCTCTCCGAGGCGCAGACCGCCGCGATCCTCGACATCTCCACCGGCACCGTGAAGAGCCAGACCTCCCGCGCACTGAGCACGTTGCGGGGCCGGCTCGGCGCCGAGCGGGCGGCCGAGCAGGCCCGGGTCGACGCGCTGGCCGCGCAGGCCGAGCCGCCCAAGATCCCGCGCCAGGCGCCACCGCCGTCCGCGCCGGTGCGCGCGCCCGCCCCCGCCCCCCGCATTCCCGCGCCGGCGGGAGGACTGGAGGGGCGGTGAGAGTCGAGGAAAAGCTGCGGGACGCCTTCCGGGACCAGGTGCAACTGACGCCGGCGGGCGTCAACCGGGCCGACCGGATCATCCAGCGCACCCACCGCACCCGACGATGGCGGCGGGCCGGCACCTCGCTGGCCGCCGTGCTGGCGTTCGTGGTGCTGATCGGCGGGATCACCGGCTGGCAGCTGCTCCGCTCGCCCCGCGTGGGCTACGACAGCTCGGTGCTCGCGGCCGACCCGACCGCGCTGCCGCGGCCACTGGTGACTGCCAAGATCGACCCGCACGACGTCGCCAGTCTCGGCCTCGACCTGCGGATCGGCGACCTGCTCTGGACCACCGACGGCCGCCGGTTCGACCTCGGCGCGCACGGCGACGTCGACCAGGCCTACCGGGTCCCGGCGGGCTGGCTCTACGGCACGAGCGGCGGCGTCTATCTCCAGCCGGAGAGCGGGCCCGCGGTGCAGGTCGCCCCCGAGGACAGCCGCTGGTCGGTCAGCGAAGACGGTTCGCGGATCGCGGTCGTGGCCGACGAGCTGCTGACCGTGGCCGAGCTCGGTCCGCAGGGCGCCAAGCCGCTGGGCGTCGCCAACGTGACCGGCGATGCCGCGCCGACCGCGCTGCTGGGCGACCGGGTGCTGGTCGCGGGCGAGGTGCCGGGCGGGCGGGGCTACGAGTTCGTGAAGGTCACGGACGACTCCGACAAGGTCGAACCGGCGTGGAACCCGGCGGTCTCCGGCGTGTTCGGCATCCGCAGCGACGCCGCGGTGGGGCTGGCCTGGACGGCCGGCGAGGAACAGCTCTGCCTCGCGGCGCTGCGCCCCAACGACGGGCCGTCCATGTCGGTCGCGCTCACCCGCGTCTGCGGCTTCGTCCCGTCCAGCGAGGACCTGACACACAGCCTCTCCCCCGATGGTGGCTGGCTGGCCGAGCCGGCCGGTGACGATCTCGCGCTGGTCAGCGTCGACCACGCGCTGGTCGGCATCCGATCGGCGAAGAGCTGCGCGGCCGCCGGCGTGCGCTCGCCGGTCTGGATCGACAGCCGCACCGTGGTCGCGCCGTACGACGGTGGCGTCGTCCGCTGCCAGACCGACGGCGTCCGCAAGGTGCTTGAGGCACCGGCGGCGGCCGGCGTCGGCTGGGACCTCGTGCCCCGGTTGGGCTCCACGACGGGTTGATCCCGGTAGCGTCGGCGGGGATGCGCATCGACCTGCACGCCCACTCGACCGCGAGTGACGGCACGCTGAGCCCCGCCTCGCTGATGGCCGCGGCTGCCGACGCCGGGCTCGACGTGGTGGCCCTCACCGACCACGACACGACGGCCGGCTGGGCACCCGCGGCCGCCGCCCGCCCGCCGGAGCTCCGCTTGGTGCGCGGAGCCGAGCTGTCCTGTCGCTGGGAGACGATTTCGCTGCACCTGCTGGCGTACCTCTTCGATCCGGATCATCCCGGTCTGGTCGCGGAGCTGGCCCGGGTGCGGGCGGCCCGCGAGGTCCGGGCGGAGCGGATGGTGGCGCTGCTGCGGGCCGACGGCTACGACGTGAGCTGGGACGAGGTGCGCGGGTACGCGGCCGGCGGCACGGTCGGGCGGCCCCACATCGCGCAGGCGCTGATCCGGGCCGGGCTGGTCCCCTCGACGTCGGCCGCGTTCGCGCCGGAGTGGCTGGGCAGCCGCTACCGGGTGCCGAAGGCCGAGATCGACGTGTTCACCGCGGTGCGGCTGATCGCGGACGCCGGCGGGGTGACCGTGTTCGCCCATCCGCGGGCGACGCGGCGCGGGCGGATCGTGCCGGACTCGCTGATCGTCTCGCTGGCCGAGGCCGGGCTGTCGGGGCTGGAGGCCGACCACACCGACCATTCGCCGGCCGAGCGGGCGCACGTGCGCGACCTGGCGGACTCGCTCGGGCTGGTGGTGACCGGATCGTCCGATTTCCACGGTACGCACAAGGTGGTGCGGCTGGGTGCCGAGACGACTGCGCCGGCGGCGTACGAACGGCTTGTGGCGAAGTCCTCTGGGGTGACACCCGTGCTCGGTTGAGAGGATCTCTCGCCTACCGTGTCCGCGTGGATCTGAAGGTATTCGGCGAGGTCATCGTCACGCTGTTGGTGATCATGGACCCACCGGGCATGGTGCCGATCTTCGTCGCCATGACCGGCGCGATGACACCGCGTGACCGGCACCGTGCCGCCTGGCAAGCGGTCTGCCTGGCACTGGGCGTCATCGTGCTGTTCGCGGTGGCGGGCCAGAACCTGCTCGAATACCTGCACGTCGACCTGCCCGCCCTCCAGGGCGCCGGCGGCCTCCTGCTGATCATGATCGCGCTGGAGCTGCTGACCGGGAAGACCGACGACCCGTCGGGGCACTCCACGTCGAACATCGCGCTCGTGCCGCTGGGCACCCCACTGCTGGCCGGGCCCGGCGCGATCGTGGCGACGATGCTGTTCGTGCAGCGCTCGTCCGGGCCGGCCGACTACGTGGCGGTCGGCCTCGGCATCCTCGCCGCGATGCTCGTCGTCTGGCTGGTCCTGCGCTACTGCGGTGTCGTGGTCAAGGTGCTCCGGCAGGGCGGCATCGAGGTGCTGACCCGCATCGCCGGCCTGCTGCTGGCCGCGATCGCGGTGCAGCTGATCGCGGACGCGGTGTTCGCCTTCGTCGACTCCTACCAGGCCGGGTGACCATCCGGGGTTGTCGTACCCGGATGGGAGGATTCTCCCGTGCGCAGCTCCCAGACTGGCCGGGCCGCCCCGGCGCCCCGGTCCGAGCAGCTCGGCTTCGCCGGCATGCCCGAGCGGCTGTTCGTGTGCACGCCGAGCAAGCTCGGCGCCTACACCGACTGCCCCCGGCGCTACCGGTTCTCCTATGTCGACCGCCCGGCACCGCCCAAGGGCCCGCCGTGGGCGCACAACTCGCTGGGCGCGAGCGTCCACACGGCGCTGCGCTCGTGGTTCGCCCTGCCGCCGGAGCGGCGTGACCGCGGCGCCCTGCCGGGCCTGCTCAAGGGCACCTGGGTCCGCGAGGGCTACCGCGACACCGACCAGGAGCGCGCCGTCTACCGGCGGGCCCTCGACTGGCTCGACGGCTATGTGGCCAGCCTCGACCCGGCCGCCGAGCCGGTCGGCGTCGAGCGGGTGGTGGCGGTGAAGACGGCGGTGCTGGCGTTCAACGGACGGGCCGACCGGATCGACGCCCGCGGCCCCGAGCTGGCCATCGTCGACTACAAGACAGGCCGCACGGGCCTCGACGCCGACGACGCGCGGGGGTCGCAGGCGCTGGCGCTCTACGCCTACGCCGCGGAGCGGGTCTTCCGGCGGCCCTGCAAGCGAGTGGAGCTCCACCACCTGCCGAGCGGCACCGTCGCGGCCCACGACCACACCGAGGCGTCGCTGGCCCGCCAGGTGTCCCGTGCGGAAGACACGGCCCGCGACATCATCGCCGCGGAAAAGGCGGTCGCGGCCGGCGCCGACCCCGACGAGGCCTTCCCGACGACACCCGGCCCGATGTGCGGCTGGTGCGACTTCAAGCGCTCGTGCCCGGCCGGCGTCGGGGTCCCCGACAAGGAGCAGTGGGCCGGCCTCGACCGCGGCCTGACCGCCCCTCAGGCCGGACCCGGCGGCGGTCAGGTCGGCTCGGCCTGACCGCACCCCAGGCCGGACCCGGCGGCGGTCAGCTCGGCTCGCCCCAGGCCTGACCCGGCGGCGGTCAGGTCGGCTCGATGACCCGGACGCCGGGCCAGCGGGTGGCGGGAGCGTGGCGGGCCAAGCGCTCGCGGGAGCGGGCCAGCGAGACCTGGGTCGGGTTGCGGCGCCAGACTCCGCCGAGCAGGTCGGTCAGGCCGTGCGGGGCGCAGACGGCCACCGTGTCGTCGGGCTCGAGACGCACCGCGACCGAGGTCGCCGTCTCCGGCCAGGTGGCGATGCCGTCGCGGGTGCTGCGCAACGGCGCGATGGGGTCGCCGGCGAAGTGGGCCGGATACCAGGTGTGCACGGCGGCCTGGTTCGTCGCCTCCCACGGCACGGCCGGCAGCTGGGCGGCGAGGCGGGCCGTGGCCGCGCGGTCGCGGTCCCGCGACAGGTCGGCCGGGTCGAAGAAGGCGACGTCGACATCGCGTACGCCATCCGGGTCGAAGCCCGTCCCGTAGCGCTCGCCCCACACCAGGTCGCGCAGCACGCCGGCGCCGACCCAGGCGTCCGGCAGGTCCGCCGACCGCACCGCGGCCAGCACCGCCATCAGCCACGCACTGGCCCGCACGTGCGCGACCAGCTCGGTGGAGGGTGTCATGACAGCAGGTCCACGGTGGTGCCGCCGCCCTGGCGGTAGACGGACCAGCTCAGCGCCAGGTCCTGCCACGGCAGCCCGACCGGGCTGTAGACGCTGGGCGCGTCCGCCGGGGCGACCGCGGGCAGGTCGCCGCGCAGCACGTCGCCGAGCGTGCCGGCGGAGGCGTCGGCGGTCAGGCCCGCGCTGCCCAGGGCACCGCCGGTCAGGGCCAGGTCGACGTCGTCGACGACGAGCCGGCTCGCGGCCAGCAGGTCGGCGGCGAGCTCCCGCTTGCCGGGCTCGTCCGCGCCCAGCGACGTCAGGTGCTGGCCGGGCCGCACGTCGGCGAGCCCGAGCAGCGGCGCACGGGACCAGGTGGCCAGCACGACCACGTCGGCCGCGGTGGTCACGGCGGTCGCCGACGGGAGCACCTCGGCCGGCAGGGCGGCGGCCCGGGCCGGGTCGAGGTCGGTCGCGACGATCCGGGTCCACGGGCGCAGGTGGCGCAGCCCGGCCAGGGTGGTGGCGGCCTGAGCCCCGGCGCCGACGAAGCCGAGCGTGGTCGCCTCCGGCGGCGCCAGCGTGTGGGTGGCCAGGGCGGCCGCGAGGCCCGTGCGCCACGCGGTGACGCTGGCCGAGTCGAGCAGGGCGAGCAGCTCGCCGTCGGCCAGCGAGTGCAGGCAGACGACGCCCCGCAGGGCCGGCGACGCGGCGGGGAACTTGGCGTTGACTTTCACCGTGTAGGCCGGCACGTCCGGCAGCAGCCCCGGCATCAGGCAGGTCGCAGTGCCGGGGCCGGGCAGGTCGGTGCGGATCCGCAGCGGCGGTGGGCCGGCGGCGCCGGCGCGGAAACCGGCGGCCAGCAGGTCCAGCGCGGCGCCGACGTCGACGGCCGCGGCGATGTCGCGGCGGCCAAGGAGCAAGGTCACCCGGCCAGTCTCTCGTAAGCCAGCGCCACCCCCGGCCGGCGGCCAGGGGTGGCGAAGGGACGCGGCCCGGTCAGTCGTCGTCACCGTCCCGGTCGTCGTCGTCATCGTCCCGGTCGTCATCGTCGTCGTCGTCATCGTCGTCCGCTTCGCTGTCGGCCTTGACGATGCCGCCGTTGGCCCGGTCGACGTAGACGTCGTGCTCGACGCCGTCCCGCTCGACCTCGACCTGCCAGGTCGAGACGCCGTGCTCCTGTTCCGACTCGACCTCGGTGACCGTGCCGCCGCCGACCCGGTCGAGCGCGATGCGCGCAGCGGCGGCGGTGTCGATCCCACCCGAGACCGGCGGCGTCGTCGCCGTCGCGGATCCGCTCGGGGAGGCGGACGGGGTACCGCTGGGCTCGTCCGTCGGCGACGCGCTGGGATCGGCAGTGGCGATCGCGCTGCCCAGACCGGTGAGGGCGACGGGCGCGTCGTCCTCGGCGGCGGCGCCGACGGCCAGCGCCGTACCCGTGACGGCGAGGGCCGCCATCCCGGCCAGCGTGATGATCACCGGTGTGCGCTTCATGTTCGTGACCTCCGTATCGGGCTGATACCGACGAGGTTCGCGGAACTGTGGATAGCGGCGCGCTGTGCGACCGCTAAAGGCACGTTAAGAACTCGGCGGCGCGGCGAGCCGCAGCGTGACCACCGCACCTCCGCCTGGATTGTCGGAGATGTCTAGGCCGCCGGCCGCTGCCCGCCGGGCGATGTCGAGGCCCAGGCCGGTCCCGCCACCCTGGCTCACCCCCCGCGACACCACGGCCGCGGAGAGCCCCGGACCGGCGTCCGAGACCACCAGCACCCGGTCGGCGGAGAGCGTCACCGCGAACGGCGTCCCGTCCGGAGTGTGGGCGAACACGTTGCCGAGCACCGCGTCCACGGCGGCCGCGAGCTCGTCCGCCGCCACGCCGACGGGCAACGGACCATCCACCGACGACAGTCGCACCGCGCGCCCGGTGTCCTCCGCCAACACCGACCAGAACTCGACCCGGTCCCGCACCACCTCGACCGCATCGCACGTCGCCGAGGCCGACGGCGCGCTGCGCCACCGCGCTTGGCGGATCAACCCGGTCACCGCCCGTTCGAGCGCATCCACGCCGGCGGTCACCCGCGCCCGCTCGTCCGGATCGCGCACCGACTCGGCCTCCAGCCGCAGCGCGGTCAGCGGCGTCCGGAGCCGATGCGACAGGTCGGCCACCTGCTCGCGTTCCTCACGCAGCAGCACCTGGATCCGCTCGGCCAGGTGGTTGAGCGCCCCCGCCACCTCGCGCACCTCCGGCGGGCCGGTCGGGACGGCTCGGGCGCCCAGTTCGGCACGCGCCAACCGGTGGGAGACCGCGGAGAGGTCGTCGATCGGCCGCACGAGGCTACGCGCCAACCGGTCCGCGACGAGCAGCCCGACCACGACCAGCACCAGACCGAGCGCCGCGAGCACGAGCCAGGCCCGGGTCACGCCGGCATGCAGATCAGCCTCCGGTACGACGGTCCGGATCACCGCGGTGCCGCCGGAGCGCCCGACGCCGATCACGATCTCCCGCCCGCCGTCCCGGGCCGCGGTCAGGCTGGTGCCGGTGGCGGCCAGCTCCACGGCGGGGGTACGCGCGGCCTGGGCGCCGACCGGTGCGCCACCCTCCGGCAGGAACACCGTGACCCGCCGACCCGCGGCGTTGAGCTGTTCGACGACGATTTCGATGTCCGCGCGGTCGGCCGTGCCGACCACCGGCACGATACCTTGCACGTCGGCGGTCGCCCGGTCGGTCGCGCGGTCCTCCGCAACGTCCCGCAGCAGCAGCGCCAAGGGCACGAGAAAGGCGACGAGCGTCAGGGTCGTGGTGGCCGCGACCAGCAGGGTCAGCCGCCACCTCACGCCGGACCGCCCGGTGCGGACAGCCGCACGCCGACGCCGCGGACGGTGTGCAGGTAACGCGGCGCGGCGGCGGTCTCCCCCAGCTTCCGGCGCAGCCAGGACAGGTGCACGTCGACGGTCTTGTCAGCACCGCCGTAGGGGATCCGCCACACCTCGGTCAGCAGCTCCCGCTTGGTGACCACCTCGTCAGGGCGGGTGGCCAGATAATGCAGCAGGTCGAATTCGCGAGGCGTGAGGTCGAGCGGCGCTCCGTCCAGGCGCACCGCGCGTGACCGGAAGTCGATCTCCAGCCCGGCGACGACGACCACCTCGTCGGCACCGGCCGCCGGACCACCGCGGCGCAGCACCGCCCGCACGCGAGCGTCCAGCTGGGCAGCGGTGAACGGCTTGACCACGTAGTCGTCGGCGCCCGCGTCGAGGACCCGCACGATCTCCGTCTCGGCGTCGCGGGCGGTCGCCACGATCACCGGCACCGTGCTCACCGCCCGGAGCATGCGCAGGAGCTCCGCGCCGTCGACGTCGGGCAGGCCGAGGTCGAGCACTACCAGGTCGGGCCGCTCGTCGAGCGCGGCTCGCAGCCCGTCCATGGCGGTCGTCGCGGCCGCCACGGCGTGGCCCCGATCGCGCAGCGCCCGCAACAGTGGCGCACGGATCGCCGGATCGTCCTCGATGAGCAGCAGGCGCGGCACAGCTCGCACCGTATCCCGCCAGTGCTCGACCGCCGACGCCCTTAACCCGCTCTTAGCGTCGGCCAGCGCCGCCGTTAGCGCGGCAGGGTGCATAGTCAGGTCATGTCCCGCTGGACCCTCGCCGTGCTCGGCTGGCTCGCGGCCGTCGTCGTCGCCACGCTGGCCGGCGTGGGCGCGATCCGCCTGGTCGGCAACAGCTTCACCGGCACGCCCGGCGGGGTGCGCAGCGAGGCAGAGGTGGCGCGCGACCTCGCGGCCGCCGCCACTCCCGCCGCGACGCCCTCGCCGAGCCGCCCGGCCACGACACCACCGTCGGGTGACACCCGCAGCCGGAGCTTCTCGAATCCCGGCGGCAGTGTGGTGGCCAGCTGCCGCGGCCGGCTCGCGACGATCGACACCTGGTCGCCGGCGCAGGGTTACAGCGTCCGTGACCTCGACGAGGGCCCCGACGACGACGCCGAGGTCAAGTTCGAGGGGGCAGGCGGCCGCTTCGAGATCAAAATCGAGTGTCGCGGGGGTACGCCGGTCGAGGCCGGGCACGACGACTGACGGCGGCCGATCCCCCGGTAGGCTCCGCCCATGCACCAGCGATGGCTGCTCGGCGCCGCGACCCTGGGAGTGGTCTGGGGTGGCGCCGCGATCGCGTTCGACATCCCGGTGCTGGTGCTCGACTTCCTGCTGCACCTCGGGCCGACGCTGGCCGGGGTGGTCGCGCTGGTGGCCCTGATCGGCTGGCGGCCCGCCGGGCCGGCGAGCTTCACGGTGCGCGGCGACACGTTCGTGGCGCCGACCAACCGTCGCCGCACGATCGAGGTCGCCGCCCTGGTGCTGGTCTCGATCTCGCAGGCCGCCCTCGCGGTCGACCGGCTCGGCGGCGACGGCGGGGCCTTCGACGGTGTCCTCTCGGTGCTGTTCGGCCTGTTCGCGGCCGCCCTGCTGGCCCGCTCGCTGCTCGTGCCGACCACCGTGGAGCTGACCGCGGAAGGTCTGCGCATCCCAGGCCGGCTGCACCGGATCGAGGTGCCGTGGGCGGCGGTCCAGCCCGGCACGCCGTGGGCGCCGCGGCTGCGTACGCAGCGGCTCGAACTGGTCGTCGGCACCAGCTATCTGGTCCGCCCGCCCAGCGAGCGCCGGCCCCGGCTCGACGTGCCGATCGACGTGCTCGACATCCATCCGTGGTTCCTGGCCGACGCGATTCGCTACTACGTCGCGCACCCGGAGCACCGGGCGGCGATCGGTCGCCCGGCCGAGCTCGAGCGGCTGTCCCGGCGCCTGCGGGACGGCGGGGCCCCGCCGGCGCTGCCGGCCGGCCCGACGGTCACCGTGGTGCGGCAGGCCGAGGCGCCGGCCAGCGAGCGGTCGACGGCCGCCCACCGGAGATAGAGTCGGTCGCGTGCGTGATGCTCAGCAACTCCTCGCCGACGCCAAAGTGATCGCGGTCGTCGGCGCGTCGCGCGACCCCCGCAAGGCCGCGCACACCGTGCCCCTCCAGATGCAGCGCCACGGCTGGCGGATCATCCCCGTCAACCCGTTCGTCGACGAGCTGTTCGGCGAGCCGGTCTACCGCTCGGTCGCGGAGATCCCGTTCCCGGTCGACCTGGTCAACGTGTTCCGGCCGGCCGCGGACGCTCCCGACGTGGTGCGCGACGCGATCGCCGCCGGCGCGCCGGCCGTCTGGCTCCAGCTCGACATCGTCTCGCCCGAGGCCCGCGAGCTCGCCACCGCGGCCGGCATCGACTACGTCGAAGACCGCTGCATCGCGGTGGAACGCGCCGTGGCCAACCTGAGCCGGCTGTAGGACGGGCCCTAATCCGCTCGCGGTCGCATCGACGGCGGGTTAACGTCCGCACATGCTGACCATGCGGAAAGCCGCGACCGACGAGGATTTCGACCTGGTGCGGCAGGTGCGGATGGCCATCATGCCCTATGAGCGGGCGCCGTCGGTCGCCGAGATGCGGGCCGCGTGGACCCGCGACTCGCTGGTGCTGCTCGTCGAGGAGGACGGCAAGCTCGTCGGCAGCGGCGCGGCCGACCGGTCGAGCATCTCCGGCGCCGCCACCGTGACGCCGCGGGTGCTGCCCGAGTTCCGTCGCCAGGGCGTCGGCACCCGGCTGCTGGCCCACCTCTGGGCGCACGCCGCCACGCTCGGCGTCGCGCACGTCATCGCGCACACCGACGACGAGGGCTCCCGCGCGTTCGCGGAGCGGCACGGCTTCACCGAGGTCGATCGCCAGGTCGAGCAGGTGCGGGCCATCGGCGCCGAGCCGAGCCCGCCGCCGCGCACCGACGTCGAGGTGGTCACCATCGCGCAGCGGCCGGACCTCTGGGACGTGATCTACGAAGGGCTGGCGGTGCAGGCGTTCCAGGACATGGCGCTGATCGCCCCGATGCAGGCGACCATCGCCGAGTGGCGCACGAGCTGGATCGGCGACCCGGCGGCGATGTTCGTGGCGCTCGCCGACGGCGAACCCGTCGGCATGGCCGGCCTCATCGCCGACTACGACAACCCGCACCGGGCCGAGAACGCGCTGACCGTGGTGCGGCGCGACTGGCGCGGCCGCGGTGTCGCCGCGCACCTCAAGCGCCTGACGCTGGCGCACGCGGCCGCGACCGGGCTCACCGAGGTCTACACCTGGACCCAGCGCGGCAACGCCGACATGCGCCGGCTCAACGAGCACCTGGGCTACGCGACCCGACTACAGAGCTTCACCATGCGCCGGCCGGTCGCCGAAAGCTAGGCGCTCCGGAGCGCGGGTGCGCAGCGGGGAGAAGGCGGCGACCACGGCGATCACGACGAGGCCCAGGCCGAGCGCCAGGGTCACCGCCGGCACGCCCGCCCGGGAGGCCGCGAACGTCACCAGCGGGGCGCCGAGCGGCCCCGGCAGGTAGTGGATGGTCCAGAACGCCGAGGTGACCCGGCCGAGCAGGTGGTCCGGGGTGATCTCCTGCCGCAGCGACATCGAGCAGGTGCCGGCGATGCCCTGGCAGAACAGGATCACCGCGAGGCAGCCGGCCAGCACGGGCACCACCGTGGCGCTGCCGGCGCCGGCCAGGGCGATCGCGGTCAGCACGTACGCCCCGATCCAGCAGGCGCCGAAGCCCAGCCGGCGACGCAGCGCGGCGACCACCGCACCGGCCAGCACGGAGCCCGCCGCGCCGATCGCGAACACCACGCCGACCGCCTCGCCGCCCTGCCCGAGGTCGCCCCTCAGCCGATAGATGAGCAGATCGTCCATGGCGTACGTGAGGAACAGGACCCCGCACAGCAGCAGCGTGATCGTGCGCAGCACCGGGTGGCCCCAGAGGAACCGCAGGCCCGTGACGAAGCCGCGGATCGGCGACTCGGCCGCGCCCGCCGACTCCCGCTGCCGCAGCCGGACGAAGGACATGGCGACCGCCGACAGCCCGAACGTGACGGCGTCGATCCCGATCACCCAGGCCGGGTCGACCGCCAGGAACAGCGCGGCGCCGATCGCCGGGCCGGTGATGCCGGCGACCGCGAAGGAGGCCGAGAGCAGCCCGTTGGCCCGGGTGATCTGCTCCTTGCCGACCAGCGCGGGCACGGCGGTGATGTAGCCGACCTGATAGAGCATGCCCGCCGCGGCACCCAGCGGCATCGCGGCGTAGAGCACCCAGATGTGTGGCTCGACCAGCCAGACCAGCGGGACCAGGCCGTAGAGCCCGGCCCGGGCGACGTCACACGCGATCATGACCGTACGGCGGTCGAAGCGGTCCACGATCGACCCGGCCAGCACGCCCGAGACGAGCCAGGCCCCGCCGATCGCGGCCGTGACCAGGCCCATCTGGAAGACCGAGTCGGTGAGCTGCAGCACCAGCAACGGCACCGCGAGGGTGGTCAGCGAGTCGCCGGCGACCGAGACCGCCTGCAGGATCCAGAAGAGGACGAAGTTCCGATCCCTCAGGGGCGATGACACGCACTCACATTAGAGGCGGTACTCCTTCAGCAGGCCCCGCGAGATGATCGTTTTCTGGATCTCGGAGGTGCCCTCGCCGATCAGCAGGAACGGGGCCTCGCGCATCAGCCGCTCGATCTCGTATTCGGTGGAGTAGCCGTAGCCGCCGTGGATCCGGAAGGACTCCTGGACCACCTCGGCGCAGTATTCGGAGGCCAGCAGCTTGGCCATACCGGCCTCGACGTCGTTGCGGGCGCCGGCGTCCTTGAGCCGCGCGGCGCTGACCATCAGCTGGTGCGCCGCCTCGATCTTCGTGGCCATCTCGGCGAGCTTGAACGCGATCGCCTGGTGGCCGGCGAGCGGCTCGCCGAACGTGTGACGCTGCTGGGCGTACGCGATGGCGAGCTCGAACGCCCGGATCGAGATGCCGCAGGCCCGGGCGGCGACGTTGACCCGGCCGACCTCGATGCCGTCCATCATCTGGCGGAAACCCTGCCCGAGCTGGTCGGGGCCGCCGAGCACCGCCGTCTCGGGCACCGCGACGCCGTCGAGCACCATCTCGGTCGTCTCGACGCCCTTGTAGCCCATCTTGCTGATCTTGCCCGGGATGGTCAGGCCGGGCGCGGTCTCGCCGAACCCAGGCTCCTTCTCGAGCAGGAAGCAGGTCATGTTGCCGTAGACGGAGTCCGCGCCGATCTCGGTCTTGACCAGCGTCGCCACCACCGACGAGTAGGCGCCGTTGGTCAGCCACATCTTCTGTCCGTCGAGGACATAAGCGTCGCCGTCGCGCCGGGCGGTCGAGCGGATCGCCGCGACGTCGGACCCGCAGCCGGGCTCCGACATGGAGAAGGCGCCGCGTACCTCGCCGGTCGCCATCCGGGGCAGCAACGCCGCGCGCTGCTCGGCCGAACCGTGCCGCGCGATCAGGTAGGCGACGATGAAGTGGGTGTTGACGATCCCCGAGATCGACATCCAGCCGCGGGAGAGCTCTTCGACCACCAGCGCGTACGTGAGGAGCGACTCGCCGAGGCCGCCGTGCTCCTCGTCGATCGTCAGTCCGAAAAGGCCCATTTCCCGCATGCCGTCGACGATGTCGACCGGGTACTCGTCGGCGCGCTCCAGCCGCTGCGCGTGCGGAATTATCTCCTTGTCGACGAACTCCCGGACCGTTTCGAGGATCGAGCCCTGCACGTCGGTGAGGCCAGGAGTCTGGGCCAGGCGCGCCATGGCACACATCTTTCCTCGTCCGAGGCGGGCACGGGCGCGAATGACTTCCTTGCGTTCGGTAGCGTGCCGGGGACGACCCCCAGGAGAGATTCGATGAGCTACCCGCCACCGGGCAACCAGCCCGACCCGTACCAGCCCGGCCAACCGTACGACCCGCAGCAGTCGGGGCCGCCGTCCTACGGCCCTCCGCCGACCTACGGCCAGCCCGCCTACGGGCAGCCGACCTCGGGTCAGCCGGACCCCTACGGTCCGCCGCCCACCTCCGGCCAGCCGGACCCCTACGGCCAGTACCCGGCGCCGGCCCAACCGCAGTACGGCCAGGGTGGCTACCCGGGCTACCAGCAGCAGCCTTACGGCGGCGGCTACGCGCAGCCGCGCGGCACCAACCTCATGGCGATCCTGTCGCTGGTCTTCGCGTTCGTCTTCGCGCCGGCCGGCATCGTGCTCGGCCACATCGCCAAGAAGCAGCTGCGCACCTCCGGTGAGGAGGGCGGCGGCCTCGCCACGGCCGGCCTGGTGCTGAGCTACGTGTTCACCGGGCTCGCCGTGGTGCTCTGCTGCGGTGGCCTGGCGCTCGGCTGGTTCGGCGCGACCGCCGACAACGTCGGCAACACCTACTAGCTCCTAGCGGAACTGGGCCTCGCGCACGCTGTTGCCGCCGTCGACCACCAGCATCTGGCCGGTGATGTAGGACGCGGCCGGCGAGCAGAGGAACGCGATCGCGGCGGCCACCTCGTCCGGGGTGCCCGGCCGCCCGATCGGCGTGCCCAGGCCCTGCTTGAGCTCGGCGACCGTGGAGGCGGCGGTGTAGATGGTGCCCGGCGCGACCGCGTTGACGGTCACCCCGTCGGCCACCATCTCCATGGCCAGCGCCCGCGTCAGGCCGATCACGCCCGCCTTGGCCGCCGCGTAGGCGGCCTCGGTCGGCAGCGCGTTGACCGGGCCGGCGGTGGCCGACAGGTTGACGATGCGGCCCCAGCCCCGCTCGGCCATGCCGCCGATGAACGCCCGGCTGCACAGGAACGCGGTGCTCAGGTTGCGGTCGATCTCGGACTTCCACTCGTCGAAGGTGAGCTGCCCGACCGGGCGGAGCACCTCCGGGCTCGCCCGGCTCGCCAGACCGGCGTTGTTGACGAGGACCTCGACGTCGCCGAGCTGCTCGGCGATCGCGTCGGCCAGCGCGCCCACCTCGGCCTCGTCGGTCAGGTCGGCGACGAACCCGGTGGCGCCGAGCTCGGTCGCGCGCTCGTGGATGCGGCGGGTGGTCGACACGATGGCCACCCGGGCGCCCAGCTGGCGCAGCCGGCGCGCGGTCGCGTAGCCGATCCCGTCGGGGCTGCCGGCGCCGGTGACCAGGGCGACCCGCCCGTCGAGGCGAACGGTGGTCAGCCCGTCGTCGGCCTGCGTGTCGATTGCCATGCGTGAGATCCTGCCCGGTCCGGTCAACCCCGGCAACGACACCCCCTCTCCTGGGGGCATCCGGACAGTGCCGCGTACCGATACCCTACGGGTCGCACACCGGCCCGACCTCGGAGAGCGCGATGACCAACCCGAACCCCAACGCGTCCTGGGACCCGACCGCGCCTCCGCCGAGCTCCCCGGCGCCGGAGCAGCCGACCTACCCCGTGCCGGCCCAGCCGGGCTACCCGCCGGCGGAGGCCTACCCGGCCACGACGCCCGAGGGTTACCCGCCCGCCGGCTATGCGGCCGGGCCCGGCTATCCCGCGGCGCCGGGCTACCCGGCCTACCCGCCGGCCGGTTACGTTGCCCCGGCCGGCGCCTACCCGGGCTACGGCTACCCGCCCGTGGCGAAGACCAACGGCCTGGCGATCGCCGCGCTGGTCTGCGCCCTGGCCGGCCTCGCCACCTGCATCTCCGCGCCGGTCGGGGCGATCCTGGGCCACGTCGCGCGCAAGCAGATCCGCGAGCGCGGCGAGAGCGGCGACGGCATGGCGCTGGCCGGCATCATCGTCGGCTGGATCCTCACCGCGCTGATCCTGGGCTACCTGGCGTTCGTGGTCATCATGATCGTGATCGGCGCCCGCGAGGGCATGTTCGACGACCCGTACGCGATGCTCGTCAGCCTTCGGGGGGCGTGAAGCGGGAGGTGCGGGCCAACCCGGCGGCGCGTCCCTTCGCGGCGATCACCAGGGCCATCTTGCGCGACGCCTCGTCGATCATCTCGTCGCCGAGCATCACCGCGCCGAGCTTGCCGCCGGCCTCCGAGGTGGCGTGCTCGTACGCGTCGAGGATGAGCTCGGCCCGGTCGTAGTCGTCCTGCGTGGGCGCGTAGATCTCGTTGGCCGCCTCGATCTGGCCCGGGTGCAGCACCCACTTGCCGTCGAAGCCGAGCGCGGCCGACCGCTTCGCCACGGCGCGGAAACCGTCGACGTCGCGGATCTGCAGGAACGGGCCGTCGATGGCCTGCTTGTCGTGCATGCGGGCGGCCATCAGCAGGCGCATCAGGATGTAGTGGTAGGGATCGCCCGGGTAGTCGGGGATGAGCCCGCCGACCACCAGCGACCGCATGTTGATCGACGCCATGAAGTCCGCCGGCCCGAAGATGATCGTCTCGATCCGGGGCGAGGCGGCGGCGATCGCGTCCACGTTGACCAGTCCGGCCGCGTTCTCGATCTGCGCCTCGATGCCGATGCCGCCGACCGGCAGGCCGACCGCCTTCTCGATCTGGGTGAGCGTGAGGTCGAGCCACTCGACGTGGGCCGCGGACTGCACCTTGGGCAGCATCACGCAGTCCAGGTTGTCGCCGGCCCCCTCGACCACCTCGACGACGTCGCGGTAGGTCCACTCGGTGGTCAGGTCGTTGACCCGCACGACCCGGGTCTTTCCACCCCAGTCGCCCTCGTTGAGCGCGGCCACGACGTTCTTGCGGGCCTCCGGCTTGGCCAGTGGGGCGACCGCGTCCTCCAGGTCGAGGAAGACCTGGTCCGCCGGGAGACCCAGGGCCTTGTCGAGCATCTTCAGGCTGGAGCCGGGTACGGCCAAACAGGACCGGCGTGGGCGTCCCGCAGCGGCCATCGACGGCTCCTCACGATCGTTACAGTTAGGCCTTGACCAAACGGTAACCTCGCGCGACGACCGAGGAGAACCAAGCAGTGGAAGAAGTCACCGGGCGCGTCGTAGTGATCACCGGGGCCAGCTCGGGCATCGGGCTGTCCGCCGCCGTCGCCCTGGCCAGCCGGGGTGACCAGGTCGTTCTGGTCGGCCGTGACCCGGCCCGGCTGTCCGCCGCCGCCGCCGAGGTGCGCGACGCGACCGGCACCCTGCCGGCGTCGTTCCGCGCCGACTTCGCCGCGCTCGACGACGTGCGCACGCTGGCGGAGCAACTGCGCTCGGCGTACGACACGATCCACGTGCTGGCCAACAACGCGGGCGCGATCGTGCTGCACCCGGCGACCACCGTGGACGGCTACGAGCTGACCATCCAGGCCAACCACCTGGCCAGCTTCCTGCTCACCGTGCTGCTGCACGACCGGATCGAGCGCATGGTGGTGACCGCCTCGGGCGCCTACCGGTGGGGCGACCTCGACCCGCGCGACCTCAACCGGCCGCTCGAGCGCTACTTCCCGCTCCGCGCCTACGGCACCAGCAAGCAGGCCAACATCCTGTTCGCCGGCGAGGCGGCCCGGCAGTGGCCCGGCATGCTCTCCTTCGCGTTCCATCCCGGTGTGGTGCGCACGCGGTTCTACAACGACAACCGGCTGATCGCCTGGGGCATGAAGCGGGCGCCGCTGCTGCGCAGCCCGGAGCGCGGCGCCGAGACGCTCGTCTGGCTCGCCACCGCCGACCCGGCGCGCCTGGTCAACGGCGCCTACTACTACGACAAGAAGCCCCGCCGCGCCGCCGCCAAGGCCACCGACCCCGCGTTGGCCGGCGCGCTCTGGAAGGCCAGCGAGCAGGCCATCAGCTAGGGAATCGTGCCGGCCGTTTCGACTTCGAGGCGGCGGGCGGCGCGTTCGCGGCGGCCGGCCTGTGCGCCGCCGAGCACGACGATGAGCACGCCGACGAGCAGCAGGGCGAGGCCCGGCAGCGAGGCGGCCGGCGGCACCTGGCCGAGCCAGAGCCAGGCGATCAGGCCGGCGCCGGGCACCTCCAGCAGGATCAGCACGCTGATCGTCGTGGCCGACACCCGGCGCAGCGCGTAGTTGAACATCGTGTGCCCGAGCAGCTGCGCGCCGGCCACCAGCCCGAGGATCGCCAGCCAGGTCGTGCCCGGGTAGCCGCCCAACCGCTGCCCCGACGCCAGGCAGATGACCAGCAGCAGGACCGCGCAGACCCCATAACAGATCGTGGTGTACGTCGTCGTGCTCAGCGTGACCCGGGCCCGTTCGCCGAGCGCGGTGTACGCGGCTGCCATGATCGCGCCGACCACCGCCAGCAGGTCGCCCATCACCGCGCGGGTCGAGACGCCGAAGTCGGCCCCGGTGGCCAGCACCGCGCCGAGCACCGCGACGCCGATGCCGGCCCAGGTGACGGTGCGCAGCTTGCGGCCCTGGGCGACCGAGATCAGGCCCTGCCAGACGGGCTGGGTCGCGACCAGCGCCGTGGACGCCGCCACCGTGGTGAACCGGATGCTCGGCATCCAGGCCGCGAAGTGCGCCGCCAGGGCCACGCCGGCCAGCACGCAGAAGACGGCCTCGCGGCGGGCCAGGTTGGCGTACTCGCGGCGGCGGGCGATCAGCGAGATGGGGCCCAGGACGCCGACCGCGAGGGCGTTGCGCCAGAACGCGATGGCCAGCGCGGGCGCGGCGGCGGCGAACGCGATCAGCGGGCCGGAGGTGGAGACGGCGAGGACGGCGACGACCAGTGCCATGGTGGCGGCCGGGTCGATGGCGGGGCGGTGCACAGTGAACCATCCTCACAAATCACATACTGCGGCTATCCGACTACGGTCAGTCGATCGGCCGATAGGGTACGGCGGTCCCCATCGATAGGCTCGCCCGGTCTTGCCTAGCTACTGCCCCCAGGTCCTGCCATGGAGGCTGCTTTGCCAGCGATACGCGCGGTCGTCTTCGACTTCTTCGGCACTCTCACCCGACCGGTCCGCCGCGGCCCCGAGCACCTCGAGACCGCCCGCATCCTGGGATGCGATCCCGCGGCGATGATCGCCCTGCTGGACGCCTCGTACTACCGCCGGGCCAGCGGCGACCTCGGCTCCGCGGAGGACAACCTGCGGTGGATCGCCGCCCGGGCCGGCGCCGACCCCTCCGACGAGGCAGTGCGGGCCGCGCTGGCCTGCCGGCTGCGCGCCGTCGAGCACGACACGGAGCTGCGCGACGAGGCGGTTCCGGTGCTGTGGGAGCTGCGGCTTCGGGGGCTGCGTACCGCCGTGGTCAGCGACTGCACCCACGAGCTGCCGGCCCTGCTGCCGCGGCTGCCGGTCGCGCCGCTGCTCGACACCGCCGTGTTCTCCGTCGAGGAGGGTGTCTGCAAGCCCGACCCGAGCATCTATCTGGCGGCGTGCCAGCGCCTCGGTGTCGCGCCGGCCGAGTGCCTCTACGTCGGCGACGGCGGCAGCCACGAGCTCACGGGCGCGGCCGAGGTCGGCATGACCGCCGTCCGGCTCGCCGCGCCCGACCTGGCCGACCACCTGGTCTTCGCGGCCGACCTCGACTGGGACGGCCCGGCGATCAAGGAGCTCGTCGGCGTGCTGGACGAGGTCGACCATGGCCAGCCCACCCCCGTGCCGGGCAGGATGAGGGGGTGACCGACCCGGTGGTGGAAGAGGCGATCAAGAAGGCGGCCGTGGCCTGGGTGTCCGTCGACGACGGGCCGCCGCGCGGGCTGTGGTGCGTACCGATCGACGGCGCGCTCTATGTCGTCACCGGCATCGGCGAGCAGCGGCTGCCCGGCCTGGTCGACGGCGCCACGGCCGAGGTGACACTCCGCGGCGACCACGGCGGCCGGATCGTCACCTTCACAGCCGACGTGCGCCGCGTGCAGCCGGGCGACGACGAGTGGAACACGGTCGCGCCGCAGGTCGGCGGCAAGCGCCTGAACGCCCCCGGGCCGACCGAGAAGCTGCTCGAACGCTGGGCGATGGACTGCACGCTGTGCTGCCTCAGCCCGGTCGGCCCAGCGGTGACCCGCCCCGACCTGCCCGACGACAGCCTGGCCGAGGCGCCCCGGGAGACCCCGGCGGCGCGGGTCACCCGCAAGCCCTTCCGCCTGCACAAGGTGCGCGGCAAGCGTTAGCCGAGCCACCCCGGGCGCGCCACCGCCGCGCCGGGCGAGCAGGACGTCCGGCAAAGTCCGCGACAAGGCATGAGTCGAGCCACCCCAGCGCCGCAACCGGTGAGCAGGACGGCACAGCAGGGTGCGCGCAAGCGTTAGTCGAGCCACCACAGGGCGGCGTCGCCGCCGTAGGGGGTGAGTAGGAGGGCCGGCAGGATGGCTGCGGAGCAGGCGGCTGCCGCCAGGGTCCACCAGGCGACCGGGCGGACGCGGCCCCGGCCGACGCCCAGCAGGGGCACCGAGACCAGCAGGAGCAGCGGGGAGAGCACGACGCCGCCGTAGTAGAGCAGCGCTACCGGCACGTAGACCGGTAGCGGCAGCACGCCCTTGGGATCATGGGCGCCGCTCAGCATGGCGACGCGGTCGCTGCCGGTGGCCAGCATGCGCACCGTGAAGGTGACCAGCACGGTCGCCAGCGCGGCGCCGAACGCGAGGTGCGCCGCCGTCGCCAGCCGGATGCCCACCGCGACCAGGTCGGTGCGCCCCCGCGGCACCGGCGCCGAGGCCGCGGCGGGCAGGACCGCCGCGAGCAGTGGTGTCGCCGCCAGGCAGGCCAGGGCCAGCCCTTCAGCGAACGTGTCGGTGAAGAAGCTCTGGCCGGTCGCGTCCAGGGTGGCTCCGGCGGTGCTGGCCGCCACGGCGCCGACGAGCAGCAGGCTCGGCGCGCCGGCGAGCGCGATGAGCAGCCGGCCGGCCGGAGTGCGGGTCCGGAACCGCCGCAGCGTCCAGGCGGCGACCAGCCAGCCGGCCAGCCCGCCCAGCACGACGGCGGCGAGGCCCAGCGGCAGCAGCGAGGCCGGCAACGGATAGCGCGTGTGGAAGGACGCGAAAAGGTCGGGTTCCGCCGGCACGCCGTCGGCGACGCTGACGACCAGCGTCTGCCCGTCGCGCTCGGCGGTGAACCGGCGCCCTTCGATCGGGCCGGCCACCCATCCCTCGGCGAGGGCGAGGTCCCGCACCTCGACCGCCAGGTCGTCGAGCTCGGCCGGTGGCGTCGCGAAGGTGAGATCGACCCGGGTCGGACCGCCGAACGTCGTCACCATCCGCTCCTGGTCGCCGACGATGGGCGCGTTGCGCGGCAGCAGCCGGGCGGACGTGAGGAAGAGAGTGTCCTTGCTGGCCTCGGACGCCGTGGTGAGCCGGACCGCCGCGCTGAGGGCGAGGAACGCCACGGCGGCCGCGCAGGCGACCGCGACCAGGGCGTAGCCGCGGCCGTGGGGCGGGGCGAACCGCTGGCGCAGGCCGCCGCGGAGCAGGTCCCAGACGTCGCCGGCCGGCGGTCGGACCCGGCCGGGCGGCGCGCCCTCCAGCAGCGTCGTCACCATCTCGTCGCCCCGATCGCGGCGGTAGGCCCGTGGGTAGGCCAGCAGCAGCCGCCGGTAGCGGCGCTCGAGCGGCTTCACGCCACGCCGCCGAACGCGAGCCGGATGCCCCGGAGCCGGGCGGCCGCCATCGCGGCATTGGCGCGTAGCCGCTCGACCTCGGCCGACAGCGCGGTCGCGCCGTCGTCGGTCAGCCGGTAGTAGCGCCGGAGCCGCCCGTCGACGGCCTCCTCGCGGTCGACGACGAGCAGCCCTTCCTCGGTCAACCGGTCGAGGGCGGCGTAGAGCGTGCCGGCGCGCAGCGTGATCCGCCCGCCGGACAGGTCGGAGACGGCGCGGATCACGCCGTAGCCGTGCAACGGCTGCTCGGCGAGCGCGGTCAGGATGAAGAAGGTCGGCTCCTGCATGGCCATGCATGGATGCTACCGACGATCGGTATATACCGCCAGTCTAATTATCCGACGAACGGTGGCACCGCCATCTCGCCGCGGGCGATCGGCACCACGCTGCCGGTGACACGCGCGCCGGTCACCGCGCCGGCCGCGGCGGTCACCACGCACTCCAGCACCGACGGGCGGTGCAGCTCGAGCCCCTGGTGCACGACATAGCCGCTCTCGCCGTCGGCCGGCAGCAGCCCGCTGGTGACCAGCCAGACCCCGAGCCCGAGGGCGGCCGAGCCGGTCGCCGGGTCCTCCGGCACGGACAGGCCCGGCACGAAGACGCGTACGTGGGCCGTCCGGCTCTGCGCGTCCCAGGCGAAGACGTCGATGCTGTGCGCCGCGACGCCCTCCGCGGCCCCGGTGTCGAGCCGGGCCCGGGTCACCGCGTCCGCGCGTACGGGCAGGAAGGGGAACTCGAGCCCGCACCCGGCGACCCGGGGCGGCGCGGCCGGGTCGAGGTCGTCGGCGGTCAGCCCCACGGCGGCCAACAGCGGCCCGGGGTCGAGCGGCTCGCCGACGGTCGCGACGCCGCCGGTCAGCGTCGCGGTCGAACCCGACACGACGACCGGAAGCAGGCCGGCGCCGCACTCCTGGACCACCGGGCCGGCCTCGAACATCCCGCGGGCGCTGGCCGTCACCGCCGCGCCGACGCTCGGGTGGCCGGCGAACGGCAGCTCGCTGTTGGGCGTGAAGATCCGTGCCCGGTAGGTCGCCTCGGCCCCGGGCGACGGCGGCAGCACGAACACCGTCTCGGACAGGTTGAACTCGCGGGCCAGCGCCTGCATCTGGCTGGCGCCCAGGTCCTCGCCGCCGAACACCACGGCCAGCGGGTTGCCGGTGAACGGCCGGTCGGTGAAGACGTCGACGATCTCGTACGGGACGGTAGACATGCGAAAGAGCCTAGGGAATTAGTCTTGACGGTGTGACGACAGCGCGGGTCTACATCGCCAGACTCGCCGGCCTCCCGGTCTACGACCCCAACGGTGACCAGGTCGGCCGGGTTCGTGATGCCGTCGCGCGCCTGCGCACCACCAACCGCCCGCCCCAGGTGGTCGGTCTGGTGGTCGAGATGACCGTCCGCCGGCGGATCTTCCTGCCGATGGGCCGGTTCACCTCGATCGACCCCGAGTCGGTCGTGCTCAACACCGGCACGCTCAACCTGCGGCGCTTCGAGAAGCGCCCCAACGAGCTGCTGGTCCTCGAAGACCTGCTCGACCGCCGGGTGACGATCCTTCCCGAGGAGACCCCGGCGATGGTGGTCGACCTCGCCATGGAGACCAACCGCACCGGCGAGTGGTCGCTGGCCAAGGTCGCCGTCCGCCAGCCCAGCCGCCGGCTGACCCGCCGCGGGCAGCTGGTCGAGCTCGAATGGGACCGCGTACGCGGGCTGATCGGCCTCACCGACACCCAGGGCACCGCGGGGCTGCTCGCCGTGCTCGAGCAGATGCGCCCCGCCGACCTGGCCAACGCGCTGCAGGAGATGCCCGACGGCCGGCGCAACGAGGTCGCCGCCGCGCTCGACGACGAGCGCCTGGCCGACGTGCTCAGCGAGCTGCCCGAGCACGACCAGGTCGAGATCCTCGCCACCGTTGACCAGGAGCGGGCCGCCGACATCCTGGAGGAGATGGACGCCGACGACGCGGCCGACCTCCTCGGCGAGCTGTCGGGTCCGGAGCGGCAGGCGCTGCTCGACCTGATGGAGCCCGACGAGGCCGAGCCGGTGCGCCAGCTCCTGAAATACGCGGCCGGCACGGCGGGCAGCGTGATGACCTCCGAACCGGTGATCCTGACGCCCGACACGACCGTCGCCGACGCGCTGGCCCGGATCCGCGAGCCCCAGCTGCCGCCGGCGGTGGCCGCACAGGTCTTCGTCGCGCGGGCGCCGATGGCCACGCCGACGGGTAAATACCTGGGCATGGTCCACTTCCAGCGGCTGCTCCGGGAGCCGCCGTCACAGATCCTCGGCGGCGTGGTCGACGCCGGCATCAACCCGCTGCGTCCCGAGACGCCGCTGATCGAGATCACTCGCCGCATGGCCATGTACGACCTGGTCGCGATGCCGGTCGTCGACGCCAACAACCGGCTGGTCGGCGCAGTCACCGTCGACGACGTGCTCGACCACTCGCTGCCGCCGGACTGGCGCGACCGCGACGTGCCCGACATGGTCCCGGGCTCCCCGGTGGCCGTCCCGCCCCGCGCCATCCCGGCGACCGGCCCGAACGGCGGCGCCGATGGCTGAGCCGCGCCGGGCCCCGCGGCTCGACCAGCCGCAGGAGCCGCGCCGGCTCAAGCTGCCCCGATTCGACCCGGAGTCCTTCGGCCGGTGGTCCGAGGCGATCGCCCGGGCCCTGGGCACGGCCAAGTTCCTGGTCTACATGACCATCGTGATCCTGCTCTGGGTGGGCTGGAACACACTGGCGCCGGAAGGCTGGCGCTTCGACCCGTACACCTTCACGTTCCTGACGTTGATCCTGTCGTTGCAGGCCTCCTATGCGGCGCCGCTGATCCTGCTCGCGCAGAACCGGCAGGCCGACCGCGACCGGCTGGCGCTCGAGGAGGACCGCCGGCGGGCGTCGGCGCAGAAGGCCGACACCGAATACCTGACCAGGGAGATCGCCGCGCTGCGGCTCGCGGTCGGCGAGGTCGCGACCCGCGACTTCCTGCGTTCGGAGCTGGGCCGGCTCACCGAAGACCTCGACGAGCTCGCGCAGCGGCGCAAGAAGCGCAAGTCGAAGCAACCCGAGGCCGAACCGGACGACCACGCCGACACGGACGCCTGAGTCGCGACATACAGTTGTCGCATGTCCGCGCCTGCAACGTCTCGTGAGGAAGCCATCCAGGCCGCCCTCGCCACGGTCGACGACCCCGAGATCCGCCGCCCGATCACCGATCTGGGCATGGTCAAGTCGTTCACGATCGACGAAGACGGGCTGGTGCGGGTCGAGCTCCTGCTGACCGTCGCCGGCTGCCCCTTGCGCGACAAGCTCAACAGCGACATCACCAGCGCCGTGAGCGCGGTGCCGGGCGTGCGGGCCGTCGAGATCGACTTCGGCGTGATGAGCACCGAACAGCGCCAGGACCTGCAGACCCGGCTCCGCGGCGGTGGCGGCGCCGAGCCGGTGATCCCGTTCGCCCAGCCTGGTTCCCGGACCCGGGTGTACGCGATCGCCAGCGGAAAGGGCGGCGTCGGCAAGTCGAGCGTCACCGTCAACCTGGCCGCCGCGCTGGCCGCCCGGGGCCTGTCGGTCGGTGTTGTCGACGCCGACATCTACGGCCACTCGGTGCCGCGGATGCTCGGTGCCGCCGGCCGGCCCACCCGGGTCGAAGACATGATCATGCCGCCGGCCGCGCACGGCGTGAAGGTGATCTCGATCGGCATGTTCACCGCCGAGAACGCGGCGGTAGTCTGGCGCGGCCCGATGTTGCACCGCGCCCTCCAGCAGTTCCTCGCCGACGTCTACTGGGGCGACCTCGACGTGCTCCTGCTCGACCTGCCCCCGGGCACCGGCGACGTGGCGATCTCCCTGGCCCAGCTGCTGCCGAACGCGGAGATCCTGGTGGTCACCACCCCGCAGGTCGCCGCGGCCGAGGTCGCCGAGCGGGCCGGCGCGATCTCGCTGCAGACCCACCAGCGCCTGGTCGGCGTCGTCGAGAACATGTCGTGGCTGGAGCTGCCGACCGGCGAGCGCATGGAGATCTTCGGCGCGGGCGGCGGTCAGATCGTGGCCGAGAAGCTGGGCCGGACCCTCGGCGCGGAGGTGCCGCTGCTGGGTCAGATCCCGCTCGACACCCGGGTACGCGAGGCCGGCGACGCCGGTCTGCCGATCGTGCTCGCCGAGCCGACCGCGCCGGCCGCCCAGGCGATCTCCGCCGTCGCCGACCGGCTCGCGGTGCGCCGCGAGTCGCTGATCGGGAAGCCGCTGGGCCTGCGGCCAGCCGGCCGCTGACCCCCGAAGGAACGGCCCGTTACTAACGCTTTTCGCAGAGGAACGGCCCGTTACTAACGCCGGCGTTAGTAACGGGCCGTTCCTTTCGCTTACGTAAAGTCGTCGAACGACCGGCGCGGGGCCGGGGCGCTGGTCGTCTCGGTCGCCGGCCGGCGAGCGCCGTTCTTGATGTCGGCCGCCTGCGCGACGTCCTTGAGGTCGTTGTGCACGCCCGTCAGGTCGGTCTTGGCGTCGTCGAACATCTTCTGCAGCGGCTTGCGCAGCGACTCCTGCTCTTCCTCGCTCATCAGGTGCTTGCGGATGAACGCCTTGGGGTGCAGGTCCTCGAGCTGGATGTCGGTGCCGAGCTCGCGGCTCAGGTCACCGGTCGCGTTGCTGGCCATGCGGCGCAGGTTGCGGACCATGCGCAGGCCGTCGCTGATCACGTTGGGCAGCTTGTCGCCGAAGATCAGCAGGGCGACCAGCAGAAGGAGACCGATCTCCCACCAGTTCAGGTTCTCGAACAACCGGGCCTCCCTCGTGCGATCCCCGGCGCAACACTACGCGCGGGGCGCTCGCGATGGGAACGGCCGTTGCTACTGGGCGTCTGCGGCTAACGTCACTGAGGCGGTCTGGGTCTCGCTGCCCCGCCGGTACTCCACGGTGACCACCGCGCCCGGCGCATATTTACGGACGAGGGCGATCAGATCGGTCGCCTCCTCCAGCGGGTGCCGGTCGATCCGGGTCACCACGTCGCCGGCGCGCAGGCCGGCGGACTCGGCCGGACCGCCGGGCTCGACGGTGTCGAGCCGCACCCCGGCGCCGGTGGTGCGGCCGTTGGTCACCTTCGCGCCGATCACCGTGCGGCGGGCCTTGCCGGTGTCGATGATGTCCTGCGCGACCCGCTTCGCCTGGTTGATCGGGATCGCGAAGGCCAGGCCGATGTTGCCCGCCGACTGCTCGTCGGCCGACACCGACTTGATCACCGCGTTGACGCCGACCACGCGGCCGCCCGCGTCGACCAGCGGGCCGCCCGAGTTGCCCTGGTTGACCGCCGCGTCGGTCTGGATCGCCGCGTAGTAGCGGATCGGCCCGCCCGGGTCGCCCGCCTGGATCGTCCGGTCGACCGCGCTGACGATGCCGGCCGTCACCGTGTTGGCCAGCGCCAGCGGCGAGCCGATGGCCAGCACCGGGTCGCCGACCGCGATCGCGTCGGAGTCGCCGAACTCGACCGGTGTCAGGCCGGCGCGGGCCAGCTTGATCACCGCGATGTCGGACTCCGGGTCCTGGCCGACCAGCTTGGCCGACGCGGTGCTGCCGTCGCTGAACACGGCGGTGAAGGTCTGCGTGCCGCCACCCTCGACGACGTGGTCGTTGGTGATCACATAGCCGTCGGCCGACACCACGAAGCCCGAGCCGAGGCTGGAACCGTCGCTGGACGCCACCCGGACGGTGACGACGCTCGGCAGCAGCCGCGCGGCGACCCCGGCCAGCGAGTCCGGCGGGCGGTTGGCGGCGGCCGGCGGGCTGGCGCCGTTGCCGCCGAGCGTCGTGCGCGCCCCGCCGACGCCGCTGCGGGCCGCGAACGCGTAGCCGAGCGAACCGCCGAGCAGGCCGGCCAGCAACGCCGAGACCACCGCGACCAACAGCACCGAGCGGTTGCCGGGCGGGCGTGGAGCGTCCGGGTCGGCGACGGGCTCAGGCTCGGCGCCGCCGGCCACGCCGGGCTGGACAACCACGGCGGCCGGGGCGTGCGGGTCGCGCCAGGGGTCACCGAGCGCGTCGGACCACCACGGACTGCCCGGGCCAGCCGGGTCGGCCGGGTGCGGCGGCCGGCTCGACGAGGGCGGCGGGTTGTAGGACGGCACGGGGCTGACCGGCATCGCGCCCGGGACCTGCTGGCCCGAGGGCCGGCCGCCGCCAGGCTGCTGCCAGTTCCAGCCGTCGGTCACGTCGCCTCCCGGTCGCCGCCCACTACCCCGACTCAAGGATTACATGGATACCCGAAGAGCATTCAGGAGTTGCCGAACGCCTTCACCGCACCGCCCGTCCATCCAACACCGACGGTGCGCTCTACGCTCATACCCGGTCCCCCGCTTCCCCCTCGCACGGAGGTTCACCCATGGGCGCCGCCGGCCCGGCCACGACGCAGGCGCTGCTGTTCGCCGACGCGTACCCGCCGGAGGACCTGGTGCTGCAGACCGCGCGCCGGCTCGCCGACGAGGTGGGTCTGCCCTGCGTGAGCCCGGGGTCGGGCGCGGCGCTGCGCCTGCTGGCCGCCGCCGGCAACGCGCGCTCGCTGGTCGAGATCGGCACGGGCACCGGCGTCAGCGGGGTCTGGCTGCTGCGCGGCATGCGTCGCGACGGGGTGCTCACCACGATCGACGTGGAGAACGAACACCAACGGGTGGCCCGGCGCATCTTCCAGGAGGCCGGCTTCGCGCCGTCGCGCACGCGGATCATCACCGGGCGCGCGCTCGACGTGCTGCCGCGCCTCACCGACGGCGGATACGACCTCGTGTTCGTCGATGCCGACCCGACCGAATACGCCGCCTGCGTCGCCGCCGCCGGCCGGCTGCTGCGGGCCGGCGGTGTGCTCGCGGTCAACAACGCGCTGGCCGGCGGCCGGATCGGCGACCCGGCCGCCCGCGACGCCCAGACCGTGCTGATCCGCGAGGTGGTCAAGGAGCTGCGCGACTCCGACGACTGGATCCCGGCGCTGCTGCCCACCGGCGCCGGCCTGCTCACCGCGGTCCGCCGCTAGAGACTCGCGAGCCAACTCAGCAGCGTGCGTACGCCCCAGCCGGTCGCGCCCTTGGTCAGCTCGGCGCTGTCGGAGTCGGCCCACGACGGCGCCGACATGTCGATGTGCGCCCAGCGGTCGCGCAGCGGGCCGGTGAACTCGGCCAGATAGAGCGCGGCCATCACCGAGCCGGCGCTCGCCTCGGGGCTCGTGCTGTTGAGGTCGGCCAGGTCGCTGCTGAGGTAGTCGCGGTAGTCCGCCGGCAGCGGCATCCGCCAGACCTGCTCGCCGGCGTCGGCGGCCGCGTCCTCGAGCGCCTTGGCCAGCCCGTCGTTCTCGCTGTAGAGGGCGGCCGTGCGCTTGCCCAGCGCGACGGCGTTGGCCCCGGTCAGCGTCGCCAGGTCGACCAGCAGGTCGGGGGCGAGCTGGTCCACGGCGTACGCCATCGCGTCCGCCAGCACCAGGCGGCCCTCGGCGTCGCTGTTGTTGCTCTCGCTCGTGCGCCCGCCGTAGTGCCGGATGATGTCGCCCGGCCGGAAGGCCGAGCCGCTGACCAGGTTCTCGGCGAGCGGGGCGAGCGCGGTGACCCGGACCGGCAGGCGCAGCGCGGCCGCGGCGATGGTCGCCGCCACGACGGCCGCCGCGCCGCCCATGTCCTTGCGCATCAGCTTCATCGCGTCGCGGGGCTTGATCGAGATGCCGCCGGTGTCGAACGTGATGCCCTTGCCGACCAGCACGACGTGTTGGGTGGCCTCGGCGGGCGCCCAGGACAGCTCGACCAGGCGCGGCCCGCGCGACGAGCCGCCGCCGACGGCCAGGATGCCGCCGAAGCCCTCCGCTTCCAGTCGGTCGGGCTCACGAACAGAGACGGTCAGGCCGTCGTACGCCGCCGCGGTCGTGCTGACCCGCTCGGCGAACCAGGCCGGGGTCTTCTCGTCGGAGGGCATGTTGGTCAGGTCGCGGGCCAGCGTGGTGGCCTCGGCGGTGGCGCGGGCGGTGGCGAGCGCGGCCTCGTCGGGCGCGCCGGCCAGCAGCACCTCGGTCAGCTCCGGTGGGCCGTCGGCCTTGGGTGGCGCCAGCCGGAACCGGTAGGAGCCGAGCAGCACGCCCTCGGCGAACGCCCGCACGTCGGCGTCGTCCGGCAGCCGCACGGTGACGGCGCCGGTGTGTGAACGCGACCGGGCCAGGCCGGCGCCGGCCGCCCGCCAGCCGCTCGCGTCGCCCGCGCCGATGCCGACCAGCAGCACCGTCGAGGGCCGTTGGGTCGGCCGGGGCAGCACCTCGACCACGCTGCCCTTGCCACTGTGGCCGGCCGCGAACGCGACGACGTCGTCGGGCAGCCCGTCGACGGCCGGCGCACCGGCCCCGGTCGGCACGACTAGGGTCTCGGCGTCCACGTCGGCGGGGTCGATGAAACGGAATGTGGGCACGCCGGCCTCCCGGGTTGTGCTGGTGCTCGCGCTGCTGACACAAGGAGGCCCGCCGGCAGCCCTGTGGGCGTGCCGGCGGGCGCGTCGGACGTCAGCCGGCGGCGGTCTTCAGTGCGTCACCGAGCGCGTTGGCCTCGTCAGGGGTCATCTCAACGACGAGCCGCCCTCCGCCTTCCAGCGGAACCCGCATCACGATGCCCCGGCCCTCCTTGGTGACCTCCAGCGGACCATCGCCCGTCCGCGGCTTCATCGCCGCCATGTTGTCTCCCCTCAGACTCGCCAGGGTGGTGGGTTGTCCCACAGCCACTTCGTTCCGGCGGCGTCACGCTACGGCCCGTGACACCGTGTTACCCGAGGGCGCCTCGCAGGGCGCCGACCAATGATTTTCCCTGATAACCACCGCTGGGCCCAAACCGAGCCGGTATTGATGTGACAGCATCTAGCTTATCTTGAAAGTGGCTGTCACAATGTGCGGTCATGCAGGCACGGTCGGCACTCTTCGACCTCTACGGCGACTACCTGCGCCCACGCGGCGGCAGGGCACCGGTCGCCGCGCTCGTCCGCCTGCTCGCGCCCCTCGGCATCGCCCCGCCCGCGGTCCGGACCGCCGTGTCCCGCATGGTGCGACAGGGCTGGCTGCACCCCCTGCGACTGGCCACCGGCCCGGGCTATCTGATCACCACGAAGGCCGCCCGCCGGCTCGACGAGGCCGCCGCCCGCATCTACCGCACCAACCGGCCGGGCTGGGACGGGCGTTTCGATCTCATCGTCCTGGACGCGCCGGCGGTGCGCCGCGAGCGGCAGCGGCTCGGCGCCAACCTCAGCTACCTCGGCTACGGGATGCTCGACGAGCGCACCTGGGTCGCGACCCGGCCCGGCGTCGACGTCGACGCGCTCCTGGTCGAGGCCGGCATCGGCTACGAACGGTTCACCGCGACCCACGCCGCCGGCACGTCCGGCGCCATGGCGGTCGTCCGGCGGGCCTGGGACCTCGAGGAGATCGGCAACGCGTACGAGGCGTTCGTGGCCGAACAGCGCCCTCTGCTGACCCAGGTGACGCCGCGTAGCGAAGACGAGCACGCGTACGCCGCGCGGTTCCGGCTCGTACACGCCTGGCGCACCTTCTTGTTCCGTGACCCGCAGCTCCCGCCGGCTCTGCTGCCGGAGCGCTGGGCCGGCACCAACGCGGCCGCGTTCTTCGACCGGCACGCGAGCCGGTTGCGCCCGGCCGCCGACCGCTACGTGGAAAGCTGTCTCGAAGCGGGCCTGCGGGCCGCCCGATCGAAAGGTTCCTGACACGTGACTGACGTGCTGCTCGTCGACCGCACCGACGCGGTGGTGACGCTGACGCTCAACCGGCCGGAGGCGATGAACGCCCTCGACGTGCCGCTCAAGGAGGCACTCCGGGACGCGCTCGCGGCGCTCGAGACCGACCGCTCCTGCCGCGCGGTGGTGCTGGCCGGCGCGGGGCGGGCGTTCTGCACGGGCCAGGACCTGCGGGAACACGTCGGCGTGCTGGAGTCCGGCAGCACGGATGCGCTCGACACGGTCCGCCGCCACTACAACCCGATCGCCTCGCGCCTGGGCAGCCTGCCCAAGCCCGTCGTGGCCGCGGTCGGCGGCATGGCCGCCGGCGCCGGCGCCGGCCTCGCGCTGCTCGCGGACTTCCGGGTCGGCGGCCCGAGCACGTCGTTCCTGATGGCGTTCGCCAACGTCGGCCTGGCCGCGGACACCGGCCTGTCGTGGTCACTGCCCCGCCTGGTCGGCCACGCCAAGGCGATCGAGATGTTGATGCTCGCCGAACAGGTCAAGGCCGAGGAGGCGCGGTCGCTGGGCCTGTTGACCCGGCTGGTCGAGTCGGACGCGGACGTCCTGCCGGCCGCCCAGGAGCTGGCGGCCCGCCTGGCGGCCGGCCCGACGGTGGCCTACGGCGCCATCAAACGCGAGCTCTCCATCGGCGACGCCGGGACACTCAACGACGCCCTGTCCGCCGAGGCCCAGGCCCAGTCGATCAGCGGAGCGACCGCCGACCACCGCAACGCCACGACCGCCTTCGTCAACAAGCAGAAGCCGGTCTTCGAAGGCCGCTAGGCCCGAGCGAGCGTGGGTCAGTCGTCGTCTTCCTCGGGGTCCTGGTTGGCTTCCTCGCCGAGGACGAAGGCCTGCATGGCCAGCTCGTCGTCGGACGGGGCCACGTAGGTGGGTAGCTCGCGCGGGCCCAGCTCCATCACGTAGGACCAGAACAGGCGGACCGCCTCGGCCGGCGTCGGGGCCTCGATCGGGAGGTCGAGGCTGACCAGCCACGTGCGGTTGTCGACGGCCGGGGTGACGCGGGCGGCGAGCGCCGCGAAGGTCTGGTCGTCGACCGGGGTGAGCGGGCCGGCCAGGGTGAGCTCGGCGGCCTCGGCCGGTTCGTCGAAGACGCGGCGGGTGTAGGTGACGACCACCGGGCCGCGGGCCGCGACGTCGGCGTTGTCGGGGTCGTCGTCGGCCCGGCCGGCGGCGGCGGTGATGCGGCCCAGGGCCACGATGCGCGGCGCCGGCGTCTCGGCGACGACCAACACCTGGTCGCCCTCGACCGGGCCGGCCGGCTCGCCGCCGTCGCTCAGCTCGAGCGTCTCGTGGTGGAACAGACGCTCGGCCGACAACCGAGCCTCGGGGATGACGACCGCCCACTGTGCCATGCCAACCATCCCATCACAGGCACCAACCAACGCACCGCGGCGGCACGAGGCGCGGGCCAGGTAGGGGGCCGGCCGGCTGCAACCCAGGCCCGGGCCGGCCGACTCAGTGCGGCGGCACGTGGCAGCCTTCGAGGTGGTCGTCGACCATGCCGGTGGCCTGCATCAGGGCGTAGGCGGTGGTCGGGCCCACGAAGCGGAACCCGCGCTTCTTCAGGTCCTTGGCCATCGCGGTCGACTGCGGGGTGATGGCCGGCACCTCGGCGAACGAGCGCGGGCGGTGCGGCCGCGGCGGTGGCGCGTAGCTCCACAGCAGCTTGCTCAGGCCGCCGTCGACCTCCAGGGCCGCCCGGGCGTTGTTGATCGCGGCGTCGACCTTCTGCCTGTTGCGCACGATGCCCGTGTCGGCCATGAGGCGGGTGACGTCGCGATCGTCGTACGCCGCGACTTTTTTGATCTTGAAGTGGTCGAAGGCCGCGCGGAAGTTTTCGCGTTTGCGGAGGATGGTCAGCCAGGACAGGCCCGACTGGAACGCCTCCAGGGTCATGCGCTCGAACAGGTGGTCGTCGCCGTGCAGCGGCTTGCCCCACTCGGTGTCGTGGTAGGCGAGGTAGTCGGGGCCACTGCCCCACCGGCAGCGCGCCTGGCCGTCGGCGCCGATCACGAGGTCCGTCACAGGAACGAGCCTATGAGCGGGGTACGACAGTCCTCACGGCAACCGGCCCGCCTCGACCAGGCGGGCGAAACGCTTCAGGGCCTGGGTGAGGCTCAGCTTCGAACCCGGCCACAGCACCGGCCAGGCGACCCGGCCCGCGGCGCCGCCGGGCAGGTGGAACCACTCGTGCCAGACCACCTGTGTGCGGTCCTGGCCCATCGGGGTGCAGCGCAGCACGCCCGGGCCGCGCAGGAGCTTGCCCTGGTGGATGACCCGCACCTCGTACGGCGGGTCCAGGTGGGCCACCCGCATCTCGTCGCGGAGCACGGCCGGGCCGATCGCCGTGACCGCCTCGATGACGCTGCCCTCGCCGCCGTCGCCGGAGACCACCCGGACCGTGGTGAACGGGATCCACTCGCCCTGGCGCCGCCACGAGATGAACGCCTCGTAGACCTGCTTCGCGGGCGCGTTGACGATCACCGTCGCGGTCACCTCACCGGCGCCCGGCTGGGCGGCCTCGCGAAGGTCTTCCTCTCTCATCGGCGCGCGTCTTCCGCCGGTGTCACGGAATCAGACCCGATGGCCGATTTCGCGATGGGCGCGCTTTCCGGTGAAACGGTCAGCGAGCCGGCGTCGTCGGGCTCGGCGAGCGCCGCCGCGGCGCGCTTGGCCGGGCGGGCGGCCCGGGTCGCGGCCTTCCGGGGCGCGCGCGGCTTCGTCGCCGTCGGCTCGCCGTTCGAATCGAGGCCGGCCTCGTCGTCCGCGCGGGCCGCGCGCCGGCGGCCGGAAGCCTGCTCCGGCGCCGTGGCCGCCTCCGGGCTGCGATCAGGGTCGGCGGCCTGCTCAGCGCCGGAAGGAGCCGGCTCGGCGGCGACTGCCGACCCGGACGTGATCGTCGGCTCGGCGGTGGCCGCGGGCTCGGCGAGCGGCCACTCCGGCGCGGTCGAACCGGGGGTCTCCTCCCAGGCCGCCACCGCGTCCTTGGCCGAGGCCTCCGCCGGATCGGCGTCGACCTCCGCGGCCGCCACCGCCGGCACCGCGGGCTGGGCACCCGCCTGGTCCGCAGCTGCGGTCCCGGCACTCACGCGGTCAGCGTCCGCCGCCAGGGCAGACCCAGCGCCAGCCTGGTCCGCATCCGCCGGCAGGGTGGTCCCGGCACCAGCCCGATCCGCATCCGCCGGCAGGGTGGTCTCAGCACCAGCCTGATCCGCGTCCGCCGCCACGGCGCCTCCGGCACCAGCCTGCTTCGCATCGGCCGCCGTGGCCGCGCTGCCGGTCGACACTTCGTCCGCCTGAGCGTCGGTCGACGTCGCGGACGTCCGGCCGCCCGACTTGTCGGCGTCGAGATCAGCGGCCACCGATGCCGAGGTCACCGCGGCTGCCGCGGGCTCGTCGGCGACTTCGTCAGCTTCAGCCGGGCGGGTGAACTCGGTCCACCCGGGCTTGCCCGGTTCGCCGGTCGGGGCCGGCGCCGGCGTCGGCGCCTGGGCCGCCTCGCGGGCCCGCCGGAGCGCGTCGGCGTCGAGCACCCGGCCCTCGCGCAGCGCGTTGACCTCGGCCTCGAGCACGCCGATCAGCTCGTCCTTGTAGCCGATGTCGTAGGCCGCTCGGCGCAGCGCCTGGTCGACCTGCGCCATCCGGTAGCCCCGCGTCGCCAGGTCGAAGCGCACGTCGCCGAGGTCGGACTCCCGCAGTGGCCGGGTCGTGGGCAGCGGTAACGCGCGCCCGTCGGGCTCGGCGGGCGAGAGGCCCGGGTCGCGCCCGCTGACCAGCACGGTCACGCCGAACACGACCGCCGCGACGGTGACCGCGACGACCACAATAAGGAGTAGCTGACCCATACGCCCGATCGTGGCATGTCACGCCGGGAGGGTCGACCCCGCCACCCCGTCGTCCACCTTCGCGGGCAAGGATCAAGCCGGACGTCCTACGGCGGCCGGATGAGGAGGAGCGCACATGTCGGGCGACTTGCGGCTCGGTCCGCGTACGTTCGGCCCGACCGACCTCGTGGTGATGGCGATCGTCAACCGGACACCGGACTCGTTCTTCGACCGGGGCGCCACCTATGCCGCCGACGCCGCCCTGCGCGCGGTCGAGGCGGCGATCGGCGACGGCGCCGACATCATCGACATCGGGGGCGTCAAGGCCGGTCCCGGCGACGACGTCGACCCGACCGAGGAGATCACCCGTACGGTCGCCACCGTGGCCGCCGTCCGCGCCGCCTTCCCGGACGTGGTGATCTCGATCGACACCTGGCGGGCCGAGGTCGCCACCGAGGCGGTCGCGGCCGGCGCGGACCTGATCAACGACACGTGGGCCGGCGCCGACCCGCGACTGGCCGAGGTCGCCGCCGCCACCGGGGCCGGGCTGGTCTGCACCCACGCCGGCGGCCTGCGACCGCGCACCCGGCCGCACCGGGCGGCCTTCGCCGACGTGGTGGCGGACGCCGTCGGCACGGTCACCGCGCTGGCCCGCCGGGCCGAGGCGCTGGGCGTGCGACCGGACGGCATCGTGGTCGACCCCGCGCACGACTTCGGCAAGAACACCCGGCACTCGCTCGAGCTCACCCGAAGGCTGGGCGACCTGGTGGCAACCGGCTGGCCGGTGCTGGTCGCGCTGTCCAACAAGGACTTCATCGGCGAGACCCTCGACGTGCCCGTCGACCAGCGGCTGGAGGGCACGCTCGCGGCGACCGCGGTCTCCGCCTGGCTCGGGGCCCGCCTCTTCCGCGCGCACCAGGTGAAGGAGACCCGCCGCGTGCTCGACACGGTGGCCTCGATCCGCGGCGACCGACCCCCGGCCGTCTCCCGCCGCGGCCTGGCCTAGGTCCAGCTCAGGATCTTCTTGCGCCAGGCGTAGAGGATGCCGAGCGCCAGCACGGCGACGAAGATGGCCATCTCGACGACCGTGGTCGCGCCGAAGCCCGGCCGGTCGAAGACGACCGCCCATGGAAAGAGAAAAACGGCCTCGACCGCGAAAAGCACATAAAGGTACGCGTAGACGTAATAGCGGATCTGCATCTGCGCCCAGTCGCCGCCGACCGGGTCGATGCCGCTCTCGTAGGTCGCGCGCTTCCCGGCGGGCTCGGCCGGCTCCGCCGGGCTGAGCAGGCGGTTGGCGGTGAACGCCCCGACGAAGATCAGGACGCTGGCGACCAACAGGAGCCCCAACGTCGCGTACGACCCGAGGTATCCCGTCATGTCCGGGGACTCTACCGCCGCGGCGACGGGAGTTACGGTTTTGTTTCCGACCGACGGGTGCTGAGTAGCAACTATCGCCGAATAATGAAGGACCCGAACAGAAGGCCGGAGGAGCAATGCCGAGCGAACGCCGCGCGTACGCGCTGCTGCGCGCGCTGGTCGCCGGCCTCATGGCGGCCGGCGTGATGGCCGCCGTGGTGACCATCCCGTCGGTGGGCGCCACCGCGACCGGCCCGAGCGGGGTCACCAGGGCCCTCGATCCGAGCGACGACCAGGTCGACCCCGATCCCGACCCGGAAGAGGATCCCCCCAGCCCCGAACCCGAGTCGCCGACGCCCACCGAGTCGCCGACCGAGTCGGAGTCACCGAGCGTGCCGCCGCCCACCAACCCGGAGACCGACCCGCCGACGGATCCGCCGTCCGACCCACCGACCAGCGAGCCGACCGGCGTCCCGGTGCCCACCGTCGTGCCTCCGCAGCGGCCCGGTCCGGTCAACCCGGGGCAACAGCCGCGGCTCGGCGCCCTGGTCTGGACCAGCGACATCACGCTCGGCAACGGCTACTGGTCGCGCCGCGCCACCTACACCGACCTGCGCGTCGTGGTGGCCAACACCGGCTCGATCCTCGAGCGGATGACCATGCGCTACACGTTGCCCGTCGGCATCACCGACGCCGGCACACCGGGCTGCGCGCGGTCAGCCGGACGCACGTACGTCTGCGGCTCCTGGACCGTCGGCCCCGGCCTGCGGTTCTCCACCTCGATCAAGGTGAAGGTGGCCGGCGACGCGTGGCGGAGGATGCCACTGAGCGGTTCGGTCGACGTCACGGCCGACGCGCCCGGCCGGGCCGACCTGGGCACCATCGGCGACAACCAAGGCTTCGCGGTGCTGTTCCCGCCCGGCCCGCCGGTGCCCGGCATCAACCTGGCCGCCGGCGAGGTCAACTTCGGCCGGCCCGACGCGCCGGCCAACCTCGAGATCCGGCTGACCAACACCGGTGACGCGATGTCGACCGGCGCGGTGGAAGTGCTGCTGCCGGCCGGCGTGACGGTCGCCCAGCATCCGGGTGGGTGCGCCGCGAAGGGCGACCGCACGCGCTGCGAGCTGGGCCGGCTGGCGCCCGACCAGGCGATCACGACCACGCTGCCGCTGCGGGCCACGATCGAGGCGCAGCGGCTCGCCCCGCTCTCGGGCGCGGCGTTCGGCATGCTGACCGCCGGTGGCGACACCAAGCGGGTGCAGATGAGCTTCCGGATCACCGCCGACGCCGCCACCGCCACGCCGTCGGCGACCCCCTCCGGTGCTGTCGGGGCGACCGCGTCACAGGGCGTGATCGGTGGCTTCGCGCCGGTCTCCGGTGACCAGGGTCTGTCGGGAGTCCAGAAGACCGCGCTCGCCCTCGTGGTGGTGTCCATCCTCCTGGTGATCCTGGCGATCACGCTGGCGACCACGTCGCTGCGCCGCGGTATGGAAGACGACAGCACCACGCGCCTCGAGGTGCCGGCCGCGGACTAGGCCGACGACCAGTGCTTTCGCTCACAAGTAAGGTAAGCCTGACCCGGACGTGAGAAGGTCGTCTCACCGGGCGGGACCCGGTACGTGGAAAGGCTGTTCTCGGGACGTACGCTTTTCCAAGACACAACATGGAGCGGGACGGCCCAACGACGCGCGACCCCGCCGCCGCCGTCCGGCAAGGAGGTCAGCTTCTCGTGGCCAAACAGGTCCGTCAACTGGATCGCGTGGTCATCCGCTTCGCTGGCGACTCCGGCGACGGCATGCAGCTCACCGGCGATCGGTTCACCTCGGAGACCGCGCAGCTCGGCAACGACATCTCGACTCTCCCGAACTTCCCCGCCGAGATCCGGGCGCCCGCCGGCACTCTGCCCGGTGTCTCGAGCTTCCAGGTGCACTTCGCCGACTACGACATCCTCACCCCGGGTGACTCCCCCAACGTGCTGGTCGCGATGAACCCCGCCGCGCTCAAGGCCAACGTGGGTGACCTGCCGCGCGGCGCCGACATCATCGTCAACACCGACGAGTTCACCAAGCGCAACCTGACCAAGGTCGGCTACGCGGCGAACCCGCTCGAGGACGGCTCGCTCGACGGCTACGCGCTGCATCCGGTCGCGCTGACGTCGATGACGATCGGCGCGCTGGCCGAGCACGAGGTGTCGAAGAAGGACGCCGAGCGCGCGAAGAACATGTTCGCCCTCGGCCTGCTGTCCTGGATGTACTCGCGGCCCTACGAGTCGACGATCCGGTTCCTCGAGCGCAAGTTCGCCGCCCGGCCGGAGCTGGTCGCGGCCAACATCGCGGCGTTCAAGGCCGGCTGGAACTTCGGCGAGACCACCGAGGACTTCGGTGTCCGCTACGAGGTCAAGCCGGCCCGGATGAACCCCGGCACCTACCGCAACATCACCGGCAACCAGGCCCTGTCGCTGGGTCTCGTCGCCGCCGGCGTGCGCTCGGGCCTGCCCGTGTTCCTCGGCGCCTACCCGATCACTCCGGCGTCCGACATCCTGCACGAGCTGAGCAAGCACAAGCGCTTCGGCGTGACGACGATGCAGGCCGAGGACGAGATCGCCGCCATCGGCGCCGCGCTCGGTGCGTCGTACGGCGGCAGCCTGGGCATCACCACCACTTCGGGGCCGGGCGTCGCGCTCAAGGGCGAGACCATCTCGCTGGCCGTGGCGCTGGAGCTGCCGCTCGTCATCATCGACGTGCAGCGGGCCGGCCCGTCGACCGGCATGCCGACCAAGACCGAGCAGGCCGACCTCAACATGGCGCTGTTCGGCCGGCACGGCGAGGCGCCGGTCGCGGTGGTCGCGCCCCGGTCGCCGTCCGACTGCTTCTTCGCCGCGCTCGAGGCCGCCCGGATCGCGCTGACCTACCGCACGCCGGTGATCCTGCTGTCCGACAACTACGTCGCCAACGGCTCCGAACCGTGGCTGCTGCCCGAGGTCGACGCGCTGCCCGACCTGCGGGTCGAGTTCGCGACCCAGCCCAACGGCGAGGACGGCAAGACGTTCCTGCCCTACCTGCGCGACCCGGTGACGATGGCCCGCCCGTGGGCGATCCCGGGCACGCCTGGGCTGGAGCACCGCATCGGCGGCCTGGAAAAGGCCGACAAGACCGGCGACATCTCGTACGACCCGGCCAACCACGACTTCATGGTGCGCACCCGGGCCGCCCGGATCGAGGCGATCCCCGTGCCCGACGTCGAGGTCGAGGACCCCGACGGCGACGCGCGCACGCTGGTGCTGGGCTGGGGCTCGACCTACGGCCCGATCGGCGCCGCCTGCCGGGCCCTGCGCCAGCGCGGCCTGCCGGTCGCCCAGGCGCACCTGCGGCACCTGTCGCCGATGCCCGCGAACCTCGGTGAGGTGCTCAAGGCGTACGACCGCGTGGTGATCCCGGAGATGAACCTCGGCCAGCTGGCCCACGTGATCCGTGGTCGCTACCTGATCGACGCCATCCCTTACAACCAGGTCAGCGGCCTGCCGTTCACGGCCGCGAAGCTTGAGTCGATGCTCGAGGAAGTTGTAAAGAATGGCTAACCCCGTCGCTGTGAAGCTCACCCAGAAGGACTTCAAGTCCGACCAGGAGGTGCGCTGGTGCCCCGGCTGCGGTGACTACGCGATCCTCGCGGCCGTGCAGTCGTTCATGCCGGAGCTGCAGATCCCGCGCGAGCGCACCGTGTTCGTGTCGGGCATCGGCTGTTCGTCGCGCTTCCCGTACTACATGAACACCTACGGGATGCACTCGATCCACGGCCGGGCCCCGGCGATCGCCACCGGCCTGTCGGTGAGCCGGCCCGACCTGTCGGTCTGGGTGGTCACCGGCGACGGCGACGCGCTGTCGATCGGCGGCAACCACCTGATCCACGCGCTGCGCCGCAACGTCAACCTGAAGATCCTGCTGTTCAACAACCGGATCTACGGCCTGACCAAGGGGCAATACTCGCCGACGTCCGAGCTGGGCAAGATCACCAAGTCGACGCCGGTCGGGTCGGCGGACGCGCCGTTCAACCCGCTCTCCCTGGCGCTGGGCGCGGAGGCCACCTTCGTCGCCCGCACCCTCGACTCCGACCGCAAGCACCTGCAGTCGGTGCTGCGGGCCGCGGCCGAGCACCAGGGCTCCGCGTTCGTCGAGATCTACCAGAACTGCAACATCTTCAACGACGGCGCCTTCGAGACGCTGAAGGACCCGGCCACCCGCGACGACTACCTGATCCGGCTCGAGCACGGCCAGCCGATCACGTTCGGGGCCGAGGGACAGCGGTGCGTGGTGCACCCGCCGGGCGGCTTCGGGCTCGAGGTGCGCGAGACGGCGACCGTCGACCCGGCCGACATCGTGGTGCACGACGCCACGGTCGCCGAGCCAGCGTACGCGTTCGCGCTGTCCCGCCTGCCCGGGCTCGACCTGCGCAACACGCCGATCGGGGTGTTCCGCAAGGTGGATCGCTCGTCCTACGACGAGCGGGTCCGCGAGCAGACCGAGTCCGCCAAGGCGAAGGCCACCGGCACGCCCGAAGAGCAGCTCGCCGGCCTGCTGACCAGCGGCGACACCTGGACGATCCTGTAACAGGGTTTACGTCGACCGGCCTTCCGCCACCGCGGAGGGCCGGTCGTCGCGTACGTAGACCAACATGTCACCGGTCTCGATCGTGAGACCGGCCGGTTCCGCCACCGAGACGACCTTGCCCCGGCGGACCAGCGCGATCACCAGCGGTTCGAGCTCGCGGGGCGCCTGGCCGACCTCGCGGCGCTCGGCCGAGCGCATCGCCAGCGCCATGCCCTGCCCGGGGGTCAGGAGGTCCTCGACGACCTCGATCAGCGGCGGCGCCGAGGTCGACAGGCCGAGCAGCCGGCCGGCGGTCGAGGCCGACACGACCACGTGGTGCGCGCCGCTCTGCCGCAACAGGGGCGCGTTCTCCGACTCCCGGGCCGCCGCGATGATCCGCACCTTGCCGGCGGTGAGCTGGCGGACGGTCAGCGTCACCAGCACCGCGGCGTCGTCGGCGTGGGTCGCGATGATGACCGCCTTGGCGTCCTTGACGTGCGCCTCCAGCAAGGTGGCGGACCGGGTCGCCGAGCCTTCGATGCCGACCAGGCCGTTGGCGACGGCCGACCGCAGGGACGTCCGGTCCCGCTCGACCACCACGATCTTGCTCTTGTCGAAGCCGTTCTCCAGGAGCACGTTGACGGCGGCCCGGCCCTTCGTGCCGTACCCGCAGATGATCACGTGGTCCTTCACTTTCTTCCTCCACCGGGTCAGCCGCAGGTTGGTGCGGTACTGCTCGGTCAGCACCTCGAGGGTCGTGCCGACCAGGATGATCAGGAAGAGCACGCGGGCCGGGGTGACGACGAAGACGTTGATCAAGCGAGCCGACTCGGTGACCGGGGTGATGTCGCCGTAGCCGGTGGTGGAGAGCGTCACCACGGCGTAGTAGGCGCAGTCGAGCAGCGACAACGGCGTGTCGGTCACGTCGCGGTAGCCGTCCCGGTCGATGTAGACGATCAGGACGATCAGCGCGACGAGCGCCACGGCCGCCAACAGCCGCACGCCGAGCGCCCGCAGTGGACTCTGGCGCACCCGGGGAAAATGGATCACGCCGTCTCCCGCACGCCCACACCTTAAGGCAAGCCAGCGCGGATTCGGGGCCCTAGGTGTTTTCGGCCTCGCTGTCGCCGATCAGGGCGCCCCGGTAGGTGCGGGACCGGCGGGGATGCGGCGGCTGCGGATCGCCCTTGGCGTCGCGGGTGCGGCGCTGCTCCCGCAGGACCACGGTCGTGTCGATCTCCACCTCACGGGCGGGCTCGGCGGCGGCCTGGCGGTGGTCGGCGCGGTGCCGGGCCTCCCGTGGCCGGGGCGGCTCGGCCTCGGTCAGGTTGGCGGTCGTCGGCTCGTCGCCCATCGGCTGGGCCGTCATGGGGTCGGCCGCGAACCGGCTCGAGCCGGCCGCCAGGTCGGGGTGCTCGACCGCGAGGGCCATCGCGGCCGCCTGCTCGAGCGTGAGCTCGGCGCCGGCGGCGTAGGCCGCGTCGAAGGCCGCGTCGCCGAGCACCGCCCGAGTCGCCGCCTGCTCCTTGGACCAGTAGGCCGCGAACAGCCCGCCCGCGCCGCGCTGGGTCGTCCGCGTCGCCTGGGCCGCACCGAACAGCCGGGCCGCCGTCTTCGGGTCGCCGCCGTGCGCGCACCGGACGGCCATCGCGTTGAGGCTGTCGCAGGCCCGACCCCGGAAGCCGTACGCCATCCGTGAGCGCAACGCGACGACCAGGTGGTCGTGGGCCGCGACCAGGTCGCCACGGGCCAGGGCGACCATGCCGAGCAGCATGTCGACGGTGCGCCGGCCGCGCTCGGGGGGCCGGGCGGCCTCGAGCGGGCGGGCGGCGCCGAGCAGCTCGGCGGCCTCGTCGAGTGCGCCCCGTTGCCACAGCAGCTCGGCCAGGCTCAGCACCGCGACCAGGGCCTCGCTGGCGACGCCGTTCTCGGTGGCCCACTCCATCACGTCGCGGCTGGCCCGCTCGGCCTCGGTGAGCCGGCCCATGTCGATCAGCGGCCCGGCCCGGCCCGCGATCACCCGCGCCAGCAGGCCGGCGTCGCCCGCCTGGAGCGCGGCGGCCTCGGCCCGCTGGGCGAACCGCAGCTCCTCGGCGAACTCGCCGTCGGCCGCGGCGTGCTGCGAGTGCATGTGGTAGGCGGCGGCCAGCTCGGCGTCGGGGATCGGCTCGCCGGTCTCGGCGATCCGCCCGTAGAGCCGGAACAGCCAGAGCCGGCCTTCCCGGGCCAGCCCCCGCTCGCGCCACCACTGGTCGAGCCCGCTGGCCAGGCGCAGGCCCATCCGGGCGCTGCCGCCGGTGGCCGTCCAGCGCAGCGCGGCCCGCACCTCGTCGGCGAGCGGGTCGAGGGCGGCCAGCGAGAGCGTCACCGGCCGGCCGTCGGCGCCGTGGAACACCCGCTGCAGCGCGTGCGCGCACCACGCGACGTGCCGGTCCCGGGCGCCCTGCTCCTCGCCGGCGTCGACCAGGCGGCGGGCGGCGTACGCCCGGATGGGGTCGAGGATCCGGTAGGTGCTCGCGGCGCCGTGCGGCTCGACCTGGATCATCGACTTGTCGACCAGCACCGCGAGCGGGTCGAGCGGGTCGTCGTCGAGCAGCCACTCCACGGTGGCCAGGTCGACCGGGCCGGCGAACACCGACAGCCAGCGCAGCAGCCGGGCGGCCCGTGGGCCGAGTGTGCGGTAGGACCACGTGACGGTCGCCTGCATCGTCGCGTGCCGCTGGGTCGCCGAACGCAGGGCGGCCCGGGTCTGCGGGCTGCGGGCGCCGCCGAGGGCCGCCGCGTTGAGGTCGATCGTGTCTTCCTGGCCGCCGGCGTCCTGGTCGACGGCGGCATAGCCGGCGAGCCCGTCGCCGGCGTCCTCGCGGCCGGCGTCGAGCGTGCCGAGCACGTCGTCGAGCCGCTCGGCGAGCTGGCTGGCCGAGAGCACCCGCAGCCGGGCGGCGGCCAGCTCGATCGCCAGCGGCAGGCCGTCGAGCCGCGCCACCACGCGGTGCAGCTCGGTCGACTCCGTCAGGCCGCCGCGCCGGCCGCCGCGGGCCGCCGCGGTGCGGTCGAGCAGCAGCGCCATCGCGTCGCTGGGCCCGCCGCCGGGCCCGGGCTCCGTCGAGAGCGGAGGGATGCGCCATACGACCTCACCGGGCAGCCCGCACGGCTCGCGGCTGGTGGCCAGCACGCGCAACGCGCTGCCGCCGGTCAGCAGCCGGGAGATGGCCTCGGCGGACGCGCGGGGCTGCGCGTCGCAGGTGTCGAGCATGAGCAGCATGCGCTTGCCGGCCGCGTGGTCGACCAGCGTGTCGATCATCGGGCGGCCGGGCTCCGGGCGCAGGCCGAAGACCGCGGCGATCGCGAAGGCGACCAGGCCGGGGTCGGTGACGGTGGCGATGTCGACGAACCAGACCCCGTCCGGGTACGCGTCGACGAGCGGCCCGGCCACCTCCACGGCGACCCGGGTCTTGCCGGCCCCGCCCGCGCCGACGACGGTGACGAGCCGGTTGTCGCGCAGCAGGGTCGACAGCTCGGCCCGCTCGGTCTGCCGGCCGACGAACGAGGTCACCTGGGTCGGCAGGTTGTGCACGGCCTCGTCGACCGTGCGGGGGCGCGGGAAGTCGCGGGCCAGACCGGGTGCGACCAGTTGGAAGAGGCGTTCCCGGTCGTCGAAGCCGCGCAGCCGGTGCAGGCCCAGGTCGATCAGCGAGGCGTCGGCGGGCAGCGGGGCGGCGTGGTGTGCGGTCGCCGCGGAGAGCAGCACCTGGCCACCGTGCGCGGCGGCGGCGATCCGGGCGGCGCGGTGCACCTCGGGGCTCGCGTATTCCCCAGCTAGCGGGACCGCGTGGCCGGTGTGCAGGCCCATCCGCACGCGGGGCGCGGACTCCGGCGTCGGCCAGTCGTGGTTGGCCAGGGCGCGCTGGGCGGTGACGCAGGCGTCGAGGGCGGCGGCCGCGTCGTCGAACGCGATGAAGAACGAGTCGCCCTCGGTGAACAGCTCGACGCCGTGGTTGGCCGCGAGCGTGGCGCGCAGGAGTCGCCGGTGCTCCGTGAGCACCGGCCGGTAACCCGCACCGAGCATCTGGGCCAGTCGCGTCGAGCCCTCGATGTCGGTGAACAAGAAAGTCACCAACCCACTGGGAAGGTGAACTCGTCCCGGCACGCCTAGAACCTCCGCCCCCCTGGAAGTCGGGTCCATGCTGCCGCACTCCGGACAGCCGGCGCATCGTAGGTTCGGCTGGCCCGGCGGGGGCCCAAGGTCGAAAAACCCGCTCCCACCTGGAGCTACGTGCCACGCCGGGGTTAACCGCGGGTGTCCGGCCCGCGGTTCACGGCTGAGTAACTCGGTTGGCGGTCAGGTGGTTGCGGCACCGTCGGCCAGCCTTGGCGGCACCAACGGATGATCGACCGGGGGTCAGGATGTGTGCGTCAGCAGCCGCAGGCGCCGCCGCAGCAGCCTCCGCCACCACCACCCGCGGGCGCGGGCGCGGCGCCACCGCGACCGCCGACGGCGACCGTGGAGAGCAGCTTGACCGTGTCGGCGTGGCCGTCGGGGCACTGGGCGGGCGCCGACGCTTCGGCCATCGGACGGTTGACTTCGAAGGTGCTGCCGCAGGCGCGGCAACGGAACTCATACCGGGGCATGCCAGACAGGGTACGACCTCCGCCGTACCGGATCCCGCACCTGGATCGGTAGGCTCTTTCACGTGGGTGCCGGGGAGGACACACCGACCGCTGCGTCGCAGTTGCGCGCTTCCGTGCCCGACCAGCGGCCACCGGCCGATCCCGACCCACCCACCAAAGTCGACATCGACCTGGCCGACGACTGGGATCCGGCCCGGCGCCCGCCACCCGGCATCGAGCGGCCGGTGCGCCGAGGCTTCCCCGGCAGCGAACGGGTCCGGTCCGGCGCGGCGGCGTTCGGCAGTTGGTCCCGCCGCCCGAGCGGCCGGCTGGTGCTGCCCGGCGTGCTGCTGTTCGCGCTCGTCGGGATGACCGCGGTCGCCGGCGCCGTGGTGCTGCCGGCCAACGCGCCGCCGGCCGCGCACCCCGCCCCGGCCGGCACGCCCAGCGACCTCCCGTCCGACGCGACCTTGCCGGGCAACGCGCTGCCGACCGGCGTCGCGCCGACCGACGGCGGCTTCCCGACCGGGTTCCCCACGTTCCCGACCACCACGCCGACCACCCAGGGTCCGGGCGTCCCGCCGCCGGTCGTCGGCGGCGCGCAGCCCGCGGACGTGCTCAACAGCTGGGCGCAGCAGGTCGCCATGAAGGTCGGCATCAGCGCCACCGCCGTCCGCGCCTACGGCTACGCCGAGCTCGTCGTCGGGCAGTCCACCCCGGCCTGCCGGCTGTCGTGGACCACGCTGGCCGCGATCGGCAAGGTGGAGTCGGCGCACGGCACGGCCGGCGGGGCCACGCTGACCGCGGCCGGCCAGGCCTACCCGCACATCGTCGGGCTGCCGCTCGACGGGCAGGGCGGGCGCCAGCGGATCACCGACACCGACAACGGGCAGATGGACGGCGACCCGACGTACGACCGGGCGGTTGGTCCTATGCAGTTCATCCCCACCACCTGGACCAGCTCCGGCGTCGATGCGGACAACGACGGCGTCAAGGACCCACACGACATCGACGACGCAGCTCTCGCAGCAGCTAACTATCTGTGTCGTAACGGACGGGACCTGACCAACCCCCAGGACTGGTGGGGCGCCATCCTCAGCTACAACGACGTGCGGCGATACGCCGACGACGTGTTCACTGCGGCCAATGACTACGGCACCAGGAGCCGCACGTAGCGTGACTGGATCGGCACTTTGGAGAACTAAGGCCTTTCGCGTCGGACCCGTTAGCGGCAAGCTAGACAGGTGATGGTGCGCGAGTGGGATCCGAAAACCGCCTCCACCGACGAGCTCAGGGCAATGCTCGACAGCTTGAACGCGGTGCTGATGGCGGACCTCCCGGATGACCCGCTGTGGCAGGAAAGTTATCTCCGCGAATACCTGGCCGAGACGATGCCGGGCGAGCGACGCATTTCCTGGCTCGCCGAAGAGCCCAGCGAAAACGGCAAGCAGCCCAAGGTCGCCGGGCACGCCAACGTGCTCCTCCTCGGCGACATCGGCGTGGTCGAGCTGCTGATCCATCCCAAGGCGCGGCGGGCCGGGCTGGCTCGGGAAATGCTGGCCCAGGCCGCCCGCAAGACCTACCACGAAGGCTTCTCCGTCATCGGCGCCGAGGTGGTCGGCGGCACCCCGGCCGTCACGTTCTTCGAGTCGATGGGATTCGTCCGCGAATACACCGAGACCCGCAGCGTGCTCCGCCTCAACGCGGTCGACTGGCTGACCCTCGGCGAGATGGCGCGGGGCATCTCGGCCGGCTACCGCCTGGAGTTCTGCCCGGGCGGGCCACCTGACGACCTGCTCGACGCCTACGCCAAGGCCAAGGCCGAGCTGCGCGACATCGACGAGGGCGACCTCGACCTACGACCCAGCTCCTACGACCCGCAACGACTACGCGCGAGCCTCGACTGCCTGCACCGCCGGGGCATGAAGCCCTACATCGTGCTCGCCATCCACGAGAAGACCGGCGACGTGGCGGGGTTGACCGAGGTCGTCGTCCCGGCCCAACACCCCACCCGCGCCGACCAGTACGACACGATCGTCGTCCAGGACCACCGTGGCTACGGGATCGACCGGGCCATCAAGGCCCGCATGCTCTTCGAGTTGCGGTCGGCGGAACCCAAGCTGGCCGAGGTGCAGACCTGGAACGCCCAGGCCAACGAGTCGATGCTCAAGGTCAACGCGGAGCTCGGTTTTCAACCCGACCGCGAATGGTACGAATACGGCGCCGACGTGGCCGACGTCCTGCGCCATCTTGAGCGCGGCGTTTAGCAACGCGACACTAGATCGCCACCCAGGGCTGCTAGACAGCCCTGGTTGCGTATTCCCTGCCCCCACCACCCCTGGAGGCTGCATTGCGCTCGTTGCGCGCGCCTGCCCTGTTGGCGGCCGCGACCCTCACCACGACCGCCGCGCTCGTCGGCGTCTCGAGTGGAGCTTTCGCGGCACCGACTGATCTGCTCATCTCCGAATACGTCGAGGGCTCGTCCAACAACAAGGCGGTCGAGCTCCACAACGGCACCGGCGCCCCGGTCGACCTCGCCGGCTACACGCTGTCCGTCTACTTCAACGGCTCGGCCACTCCTGGCCTATCCTCGAACCTCACCGGCACGGTCGCGGCCGGCGGCGTGTTCGTGTTCGCGCACTCCTCGTCGGCCCAGGCGATCCTCGACCAGGCCGACGCGACCACGGGCTCCGGTCTGTGGAACGGCGACGACGCGATCGTGCTCCGCAAGGGCGACGCGGTCGTCGACTCGTTCGGCCAGGTCGGTGTCGACCCGGGCGCCGAGTGGGGCACGGGGCTCACGAGCACGGCCGACAACACCCTGCGTCGCAAGTCGACGGTCGACGCCGGCGACACCGACCCGAGCGACGCGTTCGACCCGGCCGCGCAGTGGGACGGCTTCGCCGTCGACACGTTCGACGGGCTCGGCAGCCACTCGACCGGCGGCGGCCCCGTCGACGCGCCCGCGGTGCTCACCTGTGGCAGCGCGCTGGTCACCTCGGCCGGCACCGCCGCGACCCGCGACGTCACCGCGACCGACGCCGACGACACGATCACCTCGCTGGTGGTCACCGGCGTGACGCCGACGCCCGCGGCCGGGGAGATCAGCCGCACCGGGTTCACCCCGGCGACCGGCGTCGGCGGCACCGCCACCGCGACGGTCTCGGTGACCGGCGACGTGCCGGCGGGCACCTACGCCGTCGCGCTCACGTCGACCGACGACGCCGGCACGACCGCCTCCTGCACGCTCACCGTGCAGGTCAACGGCGTGCTGACGGTCGGCGCCGTGCAGGGCCAGACGACCGACGCCGAGCAGGGCAAGGCCGACCGGTCGCCGCTCGCCCCGGCCAGCGGCAACAGCCAGCAGCTCTACGACGTGCGCGGCGTGGTCGCCCAGCGGACGCTGTCCCGCACCAGCGCGGGCGCCGTGCAGTACGGCTTCTTCCTGCAGAGCTCGTCCGGCTTCGCGGACGGTGACCCGCTCACCTCGGACGGCATCTTCGTCTACACGAGCACGTTCCCCACGCTGATCGGCGGCTACCAGCCGGTCGTGGGCGACGAGATCGTCATCCGGGCCCGGGTCACGGAGTACTTCAACCTGACCCAGCTCGCCAGCGCCTCGCTGGTGTCCAAGCTGGCCAGTGGTGTCGACGTGGCGGTGACCGACGCGGTGCCGCCGGTCGACCTGGCCGAGGCCGACCGGTTCTGGGAGCGGCACGAGGGCATGCAGCTGCGGGTACGCGCCGGCGCGCAGGCGGTCAGTGGCCGCGACGTGTTCGCCAGCACGGCCGACTCCGAGGTGTGGGTGGTCGACAAGGACGACCCGCTGCTGGACCGGGCCGACCCGTACGCCCGGCGCGTCTTCCGTGACTCGCACCCGCTCGACAACAACCCGGCGCGGTTCGACGACGAGAACGGCAACCGGATCATGTTCGGCTCGATGGGCGTGAAGGACAGCTCCGGCGACAGCACGACGCTGCTGCCGCCGGCGCACACGTTCGACACGCTGACCAGCGACGCGGTCGGTGGGCTCTACTACTCCTTCGAGAAGTACGGCATCCAGCCCGGCCAGGTCTCGTTCGCGGCCGGCGCCGACCCGTCCCGGAACAACCCGCCGCGGCCCGCCGACCGCAACGACGAGTTCGCGGTCGCGACCTACAACGTCGAGAACCTGTACGACTTCCGCGACGACCCGTTCGACGGCTGCGACTTCCTCGGCAACACCGGCTGCCCGGGTGTGAGCCCGCCGTTCGACTACGTGCCGGTGGACCAGGCCGACTACGACAACCAGTTGGCCGCGCTGGCCTCGCAGATCACCAGGGACCTGCACAGCCCCGACGTGATTCTGGTGCAGGAGGCCGAGGACCAGGACATCTGCACGGTCTCGGGCGCCACGCTGGCCTGTGGCACCACCGACAACGCCGACGGCGCTCCCGACACGATCCAGGAGCTGGCGCTGACCATCAAGGCCACGGGCGGTCCGGCGTACGCCGCTGCCTATGACCGTGACGGCGCCGACGACCGTGGCATCACCGCGGCGTTCCTCTACCGCACGGACCGGGTCACGCTGGCCCCGGCGTCCGCGACGGACGCGGTCCTCGGCGCGAACCCGACGGTCTCCTACCGGGCGGCCGGGCTGGGCTACAACACCGACGTGCAGAACCCGAAGTCGCTCAACGCCGACCTGCCGTCCGACGTGGACACGTCGACCGGCGTGGACGGTTCGGACGTCTTCACCCGAGCCCCGCAGGTGGCGAAGTTCCTGGTCGCCGCCGCGCCGGGCAGCAACGAGAAGTCGGTGCTGTGGGCGGTGAGCAACCACTACTCGTCGACACCGGACGGCCGGGTGGGCCAGCGCCGCGAACAGGCCCGCTACGGCGCCGCCATCGTCACGGCGATCGAAGGCGCGGACCCGAACGCCCGCGTCGTCTACGGCGGTGACCTCAACGTCTTCCCGCGCCCCGACGACCCGGTGCAGGCGAACCCCGGCGACCAGCTGGCGCCGCTGTACGACGCGGGCCTGCACAACCTGTGGGAGGACCTGGTCCGCGAGGTGCCGTCGAGCGCGTACTCGTACTCGTTCGAGGGCCAGTCCCAGACCTTGGACCACCTGTTCGTCAACGCGCCGCTGTACGGCGACCTGGTCCAGATGCGGGCGGCCCACATCAACGCGGACTGGCCGGCCAACCACGCCGGCGACGGCTCCCGCGGCTCCAGCGACCACGACCCGCAGGTGGCCCGCTTCAGCTCGCGGGCGTCTCTGACGGTCGCGGACGCAGCGTTGACCGAGGGCGACACGGGCACGACGACGCTCAGCTTCACGGTCTCGGTCAGCCGCCCGCTGTCCCAGGCGGTCCTCCTCTGCGGCACCACCCTGGGCCTGACGGCCCGGGCGGGCAGCGACTACGACCCGGTGATCGGCTGCCGCACCCTGCCCGCCGGCGCCACGTCGACCACGGTCGACGTGACGGTCAAGGGCGACCGCCAACGCGAACAGAACGAAACCCTGACCCTGATCGTGGCCGGCATCCCGGGCCTGGTCCTGGCGGACCCGGTCGCCATCGGCACCATCCGCAACGACGACTGAGCCTGACGGCAGTTGGAGCGGCCGGCCTGAGCCGGCCGCTCCACCACGTCGGGCTCGGGGTGTCTCTTCACCCGCATTTGCTCTGCATCCATAGACGAATCGCCGCAGCGCCGCCGTCCTGGCCATCGGACGGGCAGGTCAGGCGTAGAAACCGCGTGCCGTCGGCGGCGGCGGCACGAACCTGTATTTCTTGACGCGGACTTCCCACTGACTGCGCCGACGCTGACGGTCGCGACGGGCTCGGTCGCGGTAGAAAGTCTCTGGCGGCCTCGCCAATCCGTATATGTCGGCCCACCATTCGCCCGGCAGTGGGTCGAGGATGACGTCCAAGTGCGCGGGATAGCGCCTGCCCGCGCCGTCCAACGTATCCTCCGTGTCCCGCATCGGCCGCAGCACACAGCCCTCGTGATCAACCGCCACCAGTTGGAAGCCGCAGGCGCCGAGTAGTTTCTCGATCATCGCCAAGCTCGGCGTCAAGTCGCCTGATTCGATCCGCGCGATGGTGCCTTGCGCTGCGGCGCTCTTCCTCGCCAGCTCACGTTGACTGAAATCGGCCCGCCTTCGAGCGGCTCGAACGAGGCCGGCTGCTGGAAGCTTTGTAGGACCTATGCGCTGTGGCATCGCCAGAGCATGCACGATCCGATACGACGGCGTAAGCGTCACACCGCGACCTGTGGATAACCGACTTCCCTTGCTCTGCATCCATCCGCGAATCACAGGCAGAGGTGATGCGTCTATGGATGCAGAGCAAATGCGGCCGAGAGGTAGGTCCGGGACGGGGCCTTCGCGTTCAGTAGCGGGAGCGGAGCAGGCCCGCGGCCTCGACTGCCCAGTAGGTCAGGATGACCTGGGCGCCGGCGCGGCGGATCGAGGTCAGGGTTTCCAGCATGGCGCGCTCGCGGTCCAGCCAGCCGTTGGCGGCCGCGGCCTCGACCATCGCCATCTCGCCCGAGATCTGGTAGGCGGCTACCGGGATGTTCACCTGCTGGCGGACCGCGTGGATGACGTCCAGGTTGGTCAGGGCCGGCTTGACCATGACCAGGTCCGCGCCTTCCTCGACGTCCAGCGTCACCTCACGCAGCGCGTCGCGGAAGTTGGCCGGGTCCTGCTGATAGGTCCGGCGGTCGCCCTCCAGCGCCGACTCGACCGCCTCGCGGAACGGGCCGTAGAAGGCCGACGCGTACTTCACCGCGTACGCCAGGATTCCCACGTCCTGGTGGCCCGCGGCGTCCAGGGCGGCCCGGGCCGCGCCGACCTGACCGTCCATCATCCCGGACGGGCCGACCAGGTGTACGCCCGCCTCGGCCTGGGCCACCGCCATCTCGGCGTACGCCGCGAGGGTGGCGTCGTTGTCGACCCGACCCGCATCGTCGAGGACGCCGCAGTGGCCGTGGGAGGTGAACTCGTCCAGGCAGAGGTCGCCCATGACCACCGTGGCGTCGCCCACCTCGGCGACGACGTCACGGATCGCCACGTTGAGGATGCCGTCCGGGTCCAGGCCGCCGGAGCCCGTCGGGTCCTTGTGGATCGGGACGCCGAACAGCATGATGCCGCCGACACCCGCCCGGACCGCTTCGGCCGCGGCCTTGCGGAGGGACTCCCGGGAGTGCTGGACCACGCCGGGCATCGCGGAGATTTCGCGGGGCTCGGTCAGGCCTTCCTTGACGAACATCGGCAGGACCAGCTCCGACGGGGCGAGCTTCGTCTCTTCGACGAGGCGGCGCATCGCGGGCGTGGTCCGGAGCCGGCGCGGGCGGTCAGTCGGGAACGGCATCAGCGGAACCTCAGCGCGGTCGGGCCCTGCACCTTCGAGCCGCGGCGCTGCTTGGCCGGCATCGCCGCCAGCTTCTCGCGCAGTTCGACGGCGTACGCCGCGAGCGCCTCCACCAGGTCCGGGACCGAGGCGTGGGCCGGCTGGACGTCGACGCGCAGGCCGAACTCCGTGGCCGTTTCGGCGGTCTTGGGGCCGATCACCGCCACCACCGTGCGGGTGTGCGGCTTGCCGGCGATGCCGACCAGGTTGCGGACCGTGGAGGAGCTGGTGAACAGGACCGCGTCGAAGCCGCCCGACTTGATGGCGTCGCGGATCTCGGCCGGCGGCGGGGCCGCGCGGACCGTGCGGTACGCGGTCACGTCGTCGACCTCCCAGCCCAGCTCGGTGAGGCCCGCGGCCAGCGTCTCGGTGGCGATGTCGGCGCGCGGCAGCAGCACCCGGCCGACCGGGTCGAGCACCTCGTCGTGCGGCGAGAACTCGGCCAGCAGGCCCTCCGACGACTGCTCGCCCGACGGCACCAGCTCGGGCTGGATGCCGAACGCGCGGACCGCGTCGGCGGTGGCCTCGCCGATGCAGGCGATCTTCACGCCGCCGAAGTGGCGGGCGTCGAGGCCGTGCTCGGCGAACTTCTCCCAGACGGCGCGCACGGCGTTGACCGAGGTGAACAGCACCCAGGCGTAGCGACCGTCGACCAGGCCCTTGACGGCCCGCTCCATCTGGGCCGGCGTGCGCGGCGGCTCGACGGCGATGGTCGGCACCTCGCAGGGGATCGCGCCGTACGCCCGCAGCCGCGCGCTCATCGCACCGGCCTGCTCCTTGGTGCGGGGCACGAGCACCTTCCAGCCGTACAGCGGGCGGTTCTCCCACCAGCTCAGCTTGTCGCGGTGCGCGACGCCGACGCCCAGGGTGAGCACCACGCGGCCGGTGAAGCCGAGCGCGGCGGCGACGAAGCTGTCGACCGTCGACGTGGTGGTGAACTGGGTCTCGCCCGTGCCGTCGCCGGTCACGCCGACCGGCGTGGTGCCGTCGAGGCCGGCCGAGAGCAGGCCGTCGCGCAGGGCGGCGAGGTCACCGGCGTCGACCGCGAGGGCCAGCGAGTCACGGGCCACCGCGGTGGCCAGCGCTTCGAAGTCGAGGGACGACACATCGTCGACATCAGCGGCGGTACGCAGCCCGGGGAGCGGAACACCCGCGTAGGTGGCCACGCCCTCGGCCTGACCGACGCCCGGCACGACCTCGAAGTGGACGGCGGTGCGGGCGACGGCCTGCACCTCCTTGACCACCGACTCGTGCCCGAACGGGTCGCCGGCGACGAGGTGCACGGCGGACAGGCCCGAGCGCGCGGCGGAGAGCAGCACCTTGGCCACGTCTCCGGAGGCGCCCTCGGCCGGGGTGAACTGCGCGTCGGCCTTGGCCTCGGCCCGGATCGCGGTCAGCAGCGACTCCGGGACGCCGCGGTCGTAGACCACCTGGTCGGCCTCGACCAGCGCGTCGTGCGCCCGGCGGGTCAGCAGGCCCGGGTCGCCGGGTCCCGCCCCGACGAACGAGATGTGGCCTGCGGGCTTACGGGTGCGGGTCATTCTGTGCTCCCAAACAAGGTATCGGCGCCACGGTCGAGGAGCTCGGCGGCGAGTGCCTTGCCGATCTCCGCCGCGGCGCTGGGCGTTCCGGTGCGGGACAGCCGGATGGCGCGTTCGCCGTCCGGGCTGATCACCGCACCGCGCAGGTAGATCTCGTCGCCGTCCTCGCCCTCCGCGAACTCCGCGTAGGCGGCGACCGGGGCACTGCACCCGGCCTCCAGCGTGGCCAGCAACGCCCGTTCCGCGGTGACCGCGGCCCGGGTCGGTCCGTCGTCGAGCGCGCCGAGCTCGGCGACCAGGTCGTGGTCGTCGTGCCGGCACTCCACCGCCAACGCACCCTGTGCCGGTGCGGGCAGCATCAGCATGGGGTCGAGCGTTTCGGTGATCTCGTCAGCGCGCCCGAGCCGGACCAACCCGGCCCGAGCGAGCACGACGGCGTCAAGGTCGGCCTCCGGGCCGGTGACCCGCTTGATCCGGGTGTCGACGTTGCCCCGGATCGGCGTCACCGTCAACGGCAGCCGCAAAGCGTTGAGCTGGGCGATCCGCCGCAGCGCGCCGGTGCCGACCTGCGCGCCGGCCGGCAGGTCGGTCAGCGACCGGCCGTCGCGGGCGATCAGCGCGTCGCGCGGGTCCTCTCGGGGCGGGATCGCGGCGATGTGCAGGGCGCCCGGCAGCGCGGTCGGCAGGTCCTTGTAGGAGTGCACCGCGATGTCGATGCGGTTCTCCATCAGCGCGTCGCGCAGGGCCGACACGAACACGCCGACGCCGAGCTGGGCGACCGGCGCGGACGAGCGGTCGCCGGCCGTGGAGATCTCCACCAGCTCGACCGGGCGGCCGGTGGCGGCGGTCACGGCGTCGGCGACCAGGCGGGACTGGGCGAGCGCGAGCTTGCTGGCCCGCGTACCCAGGCGCAGCGCGGTCATGAATGGTCTCCCAACGGTGGGACGTCGTCGGCCTGCGCGGTCTGCGGCACCTCGAGGTCGAAGAGCTGGCGCAGCAGCGTGGCGTACTGGTCGCCGCCCGGCTCGGCGGCGAGCTGCCGCACGCGGACGGTCGGAGAGTGCAGGAGGCGGCGGACGACCCGGTGCACGGTGTGCGCGACCTCGGCCCGCTGCTCCTCGGACAGCTCGGGGCTGCGCTGGCGCAGCCGGCTGAGCTCGGCGGCCACCACCTCGTCGGCCCGGGTGCGCAGCGCGGCCACCGTGGGCGCCACGTCGGCACCGCGCAGCCAGCCGACGAACGTCTCGACCTCGGCCTCGACGATGCCCTGCACCGCCACCTCGTCGGCGGCGTGCTGGCCGGCGCGCAGCTCGGCGGCGAGCGTGTCGATGTCGACCACGACGACGCCGGGCAGGCCGGCGACCTCGGGCTCGACATCGCGCGGCACGGCCAGGTCGAGCAGCACGAGCGGGGTGGTGCGGCCGGGCAGCGCGGCGGCGACGGTGTCGCGGGTGAGCACCGGCTCGGTGGAGGCGGTGGCGGCGACCACGACGTCAACCTCGGCGAGGGTACGAGTCAGCTCGGCCATCGGGACGGCGGTCGCGCCGTAGGCCGCGGCGAGCCGGACCGCGCGGTCGGCGCCCCGGTTGGTCACGGACACCGGGCCGACGCCCAGCCGGGACAGCGTGGCGACGGAGAGCGCGCCCATCGCGCCGGCGCCGACCACCAGGGCCGGTCGGTCGGCGAGCGCGCCGGGGAAGTGGGTGGCCGCGATGTCGAGGGCCGCGGTCACGACGCTCTGCCCGGCCTTGTCGATGCCGGTCTCGGCGTGGGCCCGCTTGCCGACCCGCAGCGCCTGCTGCATCAGCTCGTGCAGCGTGCGGCCGGCGCTGTCGGCCTCGGTGGCCGCGTGGTAGGCGTCGCGTAGCTGGCCGAGGATCTGCGCCTCGCCGATCACCATGGAGTCGAGGCCGGTGGCGACCCGGAAGGTGTGCTCGACCGCGGCGGCGCCGTGGTGCACGTAGAGGTTGTTGGCCAGCTCGGCCGGGGCCCGGCCGGCGCGCTCGCCGAGCACCGCGCAGATGTCGGTGAGACCGCCGTGGAACCCGGTGACCGCCGCGTAGATCTCCACCCGGTTGCAGGTGGACAGCACGACCGCCTCGCGCACGTAGGGCTGGGCGACGAGCTTGTCGAGCGTGCCGATCACGTCGGGCGCCGGCACCGCCAGCTGCTCCAGCATGGCGACCGGCGTGGTCTTGTAGGAAGCGCCCACCACGATCAGGTTCACGTGCCCACCGCCTCTTCCGTCCCGGTCGCCGCGAGCCCGTTGGGGCTCGTATATCCGCCGGGGAGGGCGGTCAGCGCCGACTTACGGTGCTCGTGGAACGAGAGAATCTGCAACTCGATCGCCAGGTCGACCTTGCGGACGTCTACCCCTTCGGGGACGGAAAGCACGCACGGCGCGAAGTTGAGGATGCTGGTGACGCCGGCCGCGACGAGGGCGTCGGCGACCTCCTGGGCCGCGCCGGCCGGTGTGGCGATGACGCCGATCGCGATCGACTCGGCCGCGGCGACATCGGCCAGCTCGGAGATGTGCCGCACGTTGAGCCCGTTGATCGGCTCGCCCACCCGGGCCCGGTCGGCGTCGAAGAGCGCCGCGATGCGGAACCCGCGGCTGGCGAACCCCGCGTAGCCGGCGAGGGCGTGACCGAGATTACCGACGCCGACCAGGGCGACCGCCCGGCGCTGGGTCAACCCGAGGGTGAACTCGATCTGGTCGATCAGCAGGGCGACGTCGTAGCCGACCCCCCGTGTCCCGTAGGAGCCGAGGTGGGAAAGGTCTTTGCGCAGTTTCGCCGAGTTGACCCCGGCCGCCGTGGCGAGCCCTTCGCTGGAGACGGTGTCGTTGCCCGCTTCGGCGATCGCGTGCAGCGCGCGAAGGTATTCGGGCAGGCGGGCCACCGTCGCCTCGGGCAGGTCCGGCAGGGCGGGTACGCCGCCGGACCGTCCGTTGGGGCCATTCGGGCGGTGCTGGCTCATGCGACTCCGTGTTGCGATCGTCTGGCTTGCCCGCGCACGGGGCCCGCGGTGTGGGGCCCCCGAAGTGCGGCGCGGTGACCGGCTGTGTTAACGGGATTCGTCGGGGTTACAGCGTAGGCGCTTGTGAACTCGTGCACAAATCGCGATCTTGAGCGCACGACGGCACCCATCCCGAAGCCGATTATTGCGTAAATGACGCCTCTACCACCAAATCCGTGACGCGGGGGGCCAGTGGTGGTACGGACAGCCCTACCCTGAAGAGGCAAGCCGACGGGATGGGGGTGAACAGGGCGGATGCCTAGCGTCGACGGCATGACAACAGCCGTCGTTCCCAGCCCCGCGGAGGCCACGCCCGCATTCCACCGTGGCATCGTGCGTCAACTGCTGACCGACTCGGCGTACGTGATCGTGGGCTTCCCGCTGGCGATCGCCGGTTTCGTCGCGTGCCTGGTCGGTCTCGTGCTCAGCGCCGGCCTGATCGTCACCGGCATCGGCCTGCCCGTGCTGGCCGGCGCCCTGCTGGTCGCCCGGTTCTTCGCCGACCTCGACCGGATGGCCATCGGCCCCGTGCTGCGGGTGCCCCGGGTCCGCCCGGAATACCGCACCGCCAGCCCCGGCGCCGGCCTGTTCCGCCGGGTCCTCGCGATCGTCGGCGACAGCCAGTCGTGGCTCGACGCCCTGCACGCCCTTGTCAAGTTCGTCCTGTCGATCTTCTCGTTCGTGGTCACCGTCACGTGGTGGGCCGGCGCGCTCGGCGGCATCACCTACTGGATGTGGGACTGGGCCATCCCCCGCGACCCCGACGAGGTCGACCTCAACACCCTGCTCGGCCTCGGCAGCGGCACCGGCCCGCGCCTCCTGGTCCACACCGTCATCGGGGTGTTCTTCCTGCTCAGCCTGCCGATCGTGGTGCGCGGCGTGGCGCTGCTCCAGGCCAGCACGAGCAAGGGGATGCTGACCGGCGTCGCCGAGATGCGCAACAGGATCACCACGCTGGAGGGCCAGCGCCGGGCCGCCGTCTCGGCCGAGGCGACCGCCCTGCGCAAGCTCGAGCGCGACATCCACGACGGCCCCCAGCAGCGGCTGGTCCGGCTCGCCATGGACCTGGGCCGGGCGCAGCAGCAGTTCGACAACGACCCCGAGGCGGCCCGCCGCACGATCGAGGAGGCGCTCACCCAGACGCGGGAGACCCTCGACGAGCTGCGCTCGCTGTCCCGCGGCATCGCCCCGCCGATCCTGGTCGACCGCGGCCTGCCCAGCGCGCTGGCCGCCCTGGCCGGCCGGGGCGTGATCCCGATCGACCTGACGGTCGACCAGAACCTGGGCACCGCCGGTGGCCGGCTCGACCCGTCCGTGGAGAGCGCCGCCTACTTCGTGGTCGCCGAGTCCCTGACCAACGTGGCCAAGCACAGCCGGGCCCAGGTGTGCCGGGTCGCGGTCAGCCGCGAGGGCAAGGACCTGCGGGTGGAGATCTCCGACGACGGTGAGGGCGGCGCCCACGTCTCCAAGGGCCACGGCCTGGCCGGTCTCGCCGACCGGGTGCACGCCGCGGGCGGCCGCCTGACGGTGACAAGCCCCGCCGGCGGCCCCACGCTGGTGCAAGCCACGCTCCCGCTGTAAAGGAACGGCCCGTTCCTAACGCTTTTCGCATAGGAACGGGCCGTTACCAACTGCGGGGCGCATCGCTAGGCTCGACCGGTGCGCATAGTGATCGCCGATGACGCGGTGCTCCTCCGCGAAGGACTGGTCCGGCTCGTCACCGAGCACGGCCACGAGGTGGCCGCCGCGGTCGGCGACGGACCGAGCCTGGTCGAGGCGATCGTCCGGGAGAAGCCCGACGTCTCGATCGTCGACGTCCGGATGCCGCCGTCCCACACCGACGAGGGCCTCAAGGCGGCGGTCGAGGCGCGCCGGCTGGTGCCGGGCACGCCGGTGCTGGTGCTCTCGCAGTACGTCGAGGTGTCGTACGCCGACGATCTGCTCGCCGACCGGGCCGGGGCGGTCGGCTACCTGCTCAAGGACCGGGTGGCGGCGATCACGGAGTTCCTCGACGCGCTCGGCCGGGTGGCCGGCGGCGGCACCGTGCTCGACCCCGAGGTGGTCGCCCAGCTGCTGGTCCGGCGGCGACGCGACGACCCGCTGCGCGAGCTGACGGCCCGCGAGCGCGAGGTGCTCGGGCTCATGGCCGAGGGCATGTCCAATACCGCGATCGCCCGCAAGCTGGTGGTCAGCGACGGCGCCGTGGAAAAGCACGTGCGCAACATCTTCACCAAGCTCCAACTGCCGCCCGACGAGGAACAGCACCGCCGGGTGCTGGCGGTCCTCGCCTACCTACGCGGCTGAGGCGAGCTGCACGGCCTCCGACAGCGACGACGCGACCGGGTGACCCGAGGCCCGCAGCCGTTCCTCGTCGGTGAACCCGCCGCTGTAGAGCACGCACCCGGCCCCGACGGAGCGCGCCGCGTCGGCGTCGTCGAGCGAGTCCCCGATCAGCACGGCAGACCCACCGTCGACCTCGAGCGCCGCCAGATGCCGCGCGAGGTGACCCGCCTTGAACGCCCGGTCACCGCCGAGCGCCACCTGCACCCCGTCGACCCGCCGGAACCGGCCGTCGAGCCCGAACGCGGTCACGGCCGGCACCAGGTCCTCGTGGAACCACATGGACAGCAGCGACTGCGTGCCCGGCCACGACAGCATCGCGTTCACCGCGTCGTCGGCCAGCGCGCAGGTGGTCAGCCCGGCCCGGTAGGCGTCGTGGAAGATCGCGTCGAGCCGGTCGAACTCGTCGGCGTCGACGGCCCGCCCCAGCACCATCGCGTAGTAGTCGGCGACCGGGCGCACGAAATGCCGCCGGTGGTGATCGGCGGTCACCGGCAGGCCACCCGCCGTGGCCAGGGCGTGGTTGGTCGCCGACAGCACCAGCTCGAAGTCGTTGAGCAGCGTGCCGTTCCAGTCCCAGACCAGGTGCGTGCGCGTCACGCGACGACTCTACTCACCGAGATCCCGGGCGAGCCGGTCCTCCTCGACCCGCCAGTAGCCGTGCTCCCGGCCGTCCAGCAGCACCACCGGCAGCCGGTCGCCGTAGTCGCGTTCGAGCTCGATGTCCTCGTCGACCGAACGCTCGGCCCAGGGCTCGCCGGTGCGCTCGGTGACCCGGTCGAGCGCCGCGCGGGCCGCGTCGCACAGGTGACACTCGGCCCGGGTGAGCAGCGTGACCCTAGGCATCGTCGCCCCGCAGCTCGGCCTTGCGCACCTTGCCGATCGCCGAGTGCGGCAGCTCGGGCACGAACTCCAGCGCGGTCGGCGTCTTGAACCGGGCCAGGTTCTGTTCGGCGTGGCCGAGCAGCTCCTCCGGTTCCACGTCGGTCCCCGGCGTCCGCACCACGAACGCCTTGACGGACTGCCCGGTGTAGGGATGCGGCACGCCGATCACGGCCGCCTCCGCGACGCCCGGATGGGCTTCGAGAACCTGTTCCACCTCGCGAGGGTAGACGTTGAAGCCGTTGACGATCACCAGCTCACCCCGGCGGTCGACGAGGAACAGATCACCGTCGGCATCGGCGTACGCGATGTCGCCCGTCGCCCACCAGCCGTCGGCGTCAGGACCGTCGCGGCCGTCGGGCCAGTAGCCGTCGAACAGGTTGGCGCCGCGCACGACGATCTCGCCCGGATCCGTCTCCGGCGGCCCGACCTCGAGGTCGAACTCGTCACCGTCCAGCTCGGACACGTCCGCGACGTCGGCGCCGTCGGGCGAGACGAGCCGGAGCTCGATGCCGGGCAGCGGCCGGCCGATCGAACCGGGCTTGGGCTCGGGACTGAGCAATGTGGAGGTCACCACCGGCGCGGTCTCCGTCAGCCCGTAGCCGACGAAGACCGGCAGCGAGGTCGCGCGGGTGAACCGGGCCGCGGTCTCGGGGTCGAGCGGGGCCGCGCCGCACACGGCCACGCGTACGGTCGCCATCGCCTGGTCCAGGCCGGGCAGCAGCGACCACGCCTGGAACATGGACGGGACGCCGACCAGCCCGGTCACGCCGAGGCGGGCGACGACGGCGAGCGAGTCGGCCGGGTCGAAGCGCTCGATCAGCACGCCGGTCGCCCCGTGGTAGGCGACGGCGCCGAGGCCAGAGTTGAGCCCGTAGGCGTGGAACAGCGGCAGCGCGAGCAGCACCGTGTCGTCGGGCCCGACCACGGCCGGCGTCACGGCGCCGATCTGCTCGTGGTTGGCCAGCAGCGCCCGGTGACTGAGCATCGCGCCCTTGGGCCGGCCCTCGGTCCCCGAGGTGTAGAGCAGCACGGCCAGGTTATGGAAGCGGGCGGCGGCGGTGGCCTCGCCCGACTCCGGCAACCGGTCGACGATGCGGGCCAGGTCGGGCAGGTCTTCGCGTACGCCCTCGACGACCCGGGCCACGTCGGGGCTGGCGACCAGCACGGACGCACCGGAGTCGGCCAGCACGTGGCGCAGCTCGCGGGCCGTGAACTGCGGGTTGACCGGCACCGCGACAAGTCCCGCGCGGAGCACCCCGAAGAAGGTCACCGCGTAGCGGAGTGAGTTGGGTAACGCGAGCGCAACCCGCGCCCCGGTCGGCAGGTTGAGCCCGACGAGCGCGGCCGCGGCGGCGTCGACGCGGCGGTCGAGCTCGGCCCAGCTCAACGTCGTGTCGTGCCAGATCAGCGCGGTCTTGTCGGGCGTCGCGGCAGCGGCTGCCGCCACCCGGTCGGCAAGTGTGTCGGAACGGCGGTCCACCACGGTCGCCGAGTCTGGCACAGTGTCGCCCGCGATGGCGATGGTCGTGCGTCGCCCGGGGTGTTGTGCGAGTGTGCGACCGAAATCCCACCGACGGGACTGCCGGCGTAAACCGACGAGCCACCCGCGTGTCGCCGATCGGCCAGACGCAGCGTCACACATCGGCGTGTCGCGATTCGGCGTGTCGCATGCTTTCCGCAGGTCGCGGCCGTCGCCCGAGAAGGTGGCTGAGGTCCAGTAGCGGACAAGATGTGCGACACGTTCAGGTGGTATCGGGAAATACTTCGGCTCTGTGTAACGGACTCCCCACACGTGGGTGATGTTGGCCCTACTATCTTTGGGTCGGCTCACCCCTTTTGTATGTGAGTCACACCCCTCATCCCCGAGGAGGCCGCTGTGCCCATAGACGCGCTGCATGAGCACCTATGTCCGGGTGTCGACTCGACGTGGCCGATCCCGGCTCGCGGCCAGGAGGGCGGCAAGTGACGGCCTACAGCTACCCCGCTGATGTTGCGTTCGGCTTCGACGCAGGCCTGACGGCGCTGCGCCGATCGCTGCGGGAGATGCGGAGCCTCGACATTCGAGGTGACGGATCCACCTGGCGCGGCGACGGTCCCGTCGCCGACGGGGGCGCCCGGCGGACCCGCAACCGGCCGCACACCGACCTCCCTGGTCGCCCCGTCGGCCCGGGCAGCAACGCCAAGCAGGTGGGCGGCGGCCGCGTGGGCACGCCCAACCGGCCGACCATGCCGGCCCAGCCCGGCGTCGGCCAGAGCCCGGCCGAGAGCGGCGAGACCGCGGTGCTGCCGGCCGTCCCACCGATCGCCGAGCAGCGCACCGGCGGCTCCGGCGGCGCACCGACGCAATACCCGTCGCGCCCCGACCCGTCCGACCCGGCGACCGAGGTCTGGACGCTGGTCGAGCGGGCGCAGGCCGGCGAGGCCGAGGCGTTCGGGCTGATCTACGACCGCTACGTCGACACCGTCTTCCGGTTCGTCTACTTCCGCGTCGGCAACCGCCAGCTCGCGGAAGACCTGACCTCCGACACGTTCCTGCGGGCGCTCAAGCGCATCGGCAGCTTCACGTGGCAGGGCCGCGACCTCGGCGCGTGGCTGGTCACCATCGCCCGCAACCTGGTCGCCGACCACTTCAAGTCGGGCCGCTACCGGCTCGAGGTGACCACCGGCGACGTGCTCGACGCCGACCGCGAGGACCGCGGCCCCGAGGGCAGCCCGGAAGCGGCCGTGGTCGACCACATCACCAACGTGGCCCTGCTCACGGCGGTCAAGCAGCTCAACCCCGAGCAGCAGGAATGCATCGTGCTGCGCTTCCTGCAGGGCTTCTCCGTGGCCGAGACCGCGCAGGCCATGGGCAAGAACGAGGGCGCCATCAAGGCGCTGCAATACCGGGCTGTCAGGGCGCTCGCCCGGCTGCTTCCCGACGGGTTCCAACCGTGACGGGTGGCGGGCGCCCCGTAACTTTTCGTGCCTTACGACAGTTGAACTCGATGCGTCCGGTGATGGGTCTCCATCCCGGCAACACTGTCGTAACCAGCGAAGGGGGGTGCCCGCGGTGAACTCCGTGCTTTTCCACCGGCGGCGCGCCGAGCGCTTCGCCCAGCTTCTCGACGAGGCCCACGGCGGCCGTCGTCACCACGTACGGTCTTCGGTCGACAACGATCTCGCGGATGTCGTGGCTGTCGGGCATCGGGTGTCGGCGCTCAAACACTCGGTCGACGTCGACGTCGACCCCGAGTTCCGGATGAGCCTCCGGGCGGCGCTGGTCGCCGCGGCGGAGCGCGAAGGGATCGGCAACATCGCCGACACCGGCGCGACCGTCGACCTCGTGGCGTTCCGGGCCGCGGCCAACGCGCCGAAGCAACGGGCCCGCCGGCTCCGCACCCGGGGCGCGATCCTGGCCGGCGTCGCCGTCGGCGCGATCGCCATCTCGGGCATGTCGGCCGCCAGCGAGAACGCCGTGCCGGGCGATGCGCTCTACGGGGTCAAGCGGTCCACGGAGCGGGCTCAGCTCGCGCTGGCCAGCTCCGACCTGTCCAAGGGCCAGCTGTTCCTCGACTTCGCCCGCAACCGCCTCAACGAGGCGCGGGCCGTCGGCGACGGCGACGGGTTCGCCCGGGCGCTCGACGACATGGACGCCAACACCACCGAGGGCGTCAAGCTGCTCACCACCACGGCGACGCAGCGCAGAGAGATGGCCGCGCTCGACGCGATCGACGCGTTCCTCAAGCGGCAGCGCACCGACGTGGGTGGCCTGGTCAGCGGCACCACCGGTCCGCGCCAGGAGCGCGCGCTGACCTCGGTCGCCCTGCTGCTCTCGGCGGAGAAGCGGTCCGACGAGCTGCGCCGCTCCCTCGAGTGCGGCGCGACCGCCGAGTCGACCGCCGACGCGCTGGGTCCGCTGCCGGGTGCCTGCCCGGCGGGCAGCGCGCCGGCCGACGCTCCGGCCGACAAGTCGCAGCCCGGTGGCGACACCACCGGCCGGGCCGACGACGTGCGGCCCGAGAAGACCGACCCCCGCCCGGACCAGCCCGACGCGCCGGCTCCGCCGAACGCTCCCGGCTCCGCCGACCGCTCGGGTTCGAGCCCGGCGCCGGGCAACACGCCGACTCCGGCGCCGAGCGGCGGCGGCCTCGTCGAAGACCTCGGTGACCTGCTCGGCGGGCTCGTTCCCTGAGGGAGTTACCACGATCGGGGCGTTCTCCACTCCGGGGAACGCCTCGATCGCTGTAGGGGCGGGTTCGTCCGGATACCCTCGGTCGAGGGCCCAGGCGGCAGATCCGGAGGTAGCGGCGTGGCATCGGAGCACCGGCTGACTATCAGCACGGACGCGCACGGTCACACCGCCGGCTGGGCCGCGGCGGATTTCGAAGCCGCGCTCGAGGTCGACGTCGACAAGAGCGCCGCCGCCTTCTTCGACATCGACAACACGATGCTGCAGGGCGCCTCGATCTACTGGATCGCCCGCGGGCTGGCCGCCCGGCGCTACTTCACCACCACCGACCTGGCCCGGTTCGCGTGGCAGCAGGCCCGCTACCGGCTGCTGGCGGCCGAGCACGCCGGTGACATGTCCAACGCCAAGAAGGTCGCGTTGGCGTTCATCGAGGGCTGGCGGGTCGACGACATCGAACGGCTCACCGAAGAGATCTTCGACGAGCTGATGGCGCCCCGGATCTGGTCCGGTACGCGCGCCCTCGCGCAATTGCATCTCGACGCCGGCGAGCGCGTCTGGCTGGTCAGCGCGGCCCCGGTGGAGATCGGCCGGGTGATCGCCCAGCGACTCGGGCTCACGGGCGCGATCGGCACGGTGGCCGAGGTGCTCGACGGCGCGTACACCGGGCGGTTGGTCGGCGACCTCATGCACGGCCCGGCAAAGGCCGACGCGATCACGCAGCTGGCCAACGTCGAAGGGCTCGACCTGCGGCGGTGCACCGCCTACAGCGACTCGATCAACGACCTGCCGATGCTGTCGGCGGTCGGGCACGCGGTCGCGGTCAACCCCGATGCCGCGCTGGCCCGGGCCGCCCGCGAGCAAGGCTGGGAAATGCGCGACTTCCGCACCGGCCGCAAGGCGGTCAAGGTGGCGGTGCCGTCGACGCTGGCCGCCGGCCTGCTTGCCGGCGCGATCACGACCGCGCTGGCCGTCCGCCGTCGCCGCCGCGCCACCTGACCTCCTTCGGCTTAGCGGCCGAACGGGTCCGGGCGGCGCTCCAGGAGCGTGTGCAGGGTCTGCTGGATGGTCTCCCGCACCTGGTCGGCCAGGTTGAAGACGACCAGCGGGTCGTCGGCCTGGTCGCGCAGGTGGGCGGTGGGGATCGGCGCGGAGAACTCGATCAGCCACTTGCTCGGCAGGGGCACCATGCCCAGCGGCCCGAGCCAGGGGAAGGTCGGGGTCACCGGGAAGTACGGGATGCCGAGCAGGCGGGCCAGCGGCTTGATGTCGGCCAGCATCGGATAGATCTCCTCAGCGCCGACGATGGCGGCCGGGACGATCGGGGTGCCGGTGCGCAGGGCGGCCGACACGAAGCCACCGCGGCCGAAGCGCTGGAGCTTGTAGCGCTGGGCGTACTGCTTGCCCACGCCCTTGAAGCCCTCGGGGAAGACGCCGACGAGCTCGCCGTTGCGGAGCAGGCGCTCGGCGTCGGGGTTGCAGGCGACCGTGCCGCCCGACTTGCGCGCCAGCTCGGAGACGATCGGCATGCGGAACACCAGGTCGGCGCCGAGCAGCCGCAGGTGGCGACGGTTGGGCGTGCGGTCGTTGACGGCCGTGGCCAGCATGACCGCGTCGAGCGCGAGGGTGCCGGAGTGGTTGCCGACCACGAGCGCTGAGCCGTGCGCCGGCAGGTTCTCCACGCCGAAAACCTCGGTGCGGAACCAGTCGCGGTAGAGCAGCCGGAGCATCGGCAGGAACACCTTGTCGGTGAGCTCCGGGTCGAAGCCGAACTCGTCGACCTCGTAGTCACCGGCCAGCCGGCGGCGCAGGAAGGCGAGACCCTTGGCGACCCGCTGATCCCAGATGTCGCCGGGCCGGTCTGCCACCGCCGGCGGCAGCGGGCCTGGCCGAGTTCCGTTGCCAGCCCCTGCGGCCGCGCCGCCCGTGGCCGCGCCGCCCGTGGCCGCGCCGCCCGTGGGCGCGGTGGTTCCGGGCTTGCGCGTCCCGTTCGAGGCGTGCGGCTCGCTGCCGTTGGCCGACGGCGGGTCGATCGGGAACTCGGCGCCCGGCAGGACCGGCGGCCGCGCGGCACCGTTGGACTTTTGCGCCGGTGTGCGGCGGGTGCTCTTGTGGGCGCTCTTGCGCGGCGGCCGGTCGGGTCGGCTCTGGTCGTCGGTCATGCCTTCTCCTGCACAGTCGCGCGTGCCTGGCGGATCCCGTCGAGGATCGCTCGTTCGGCGATGGCCAGCTGCTCCCGGCGGAGCACAGCGCCGCCGCGGTGGCCGGCGACGAAGTCGTCGAACGCGTCGGCGGTGCTGCGCGGGGCGTAGCCGAACTCGTCGACCAGTTTGCTCGTGTCGACCACGCGGCCGTGCACGAACAGGTCGACCTGGTCGAGTCCGTAGCCGCTGCGACCGAGGTTGCGGACGAGGTTGGACGCGGCGGACAGCCCGGGTTCGAGCACCGGCACCGGTATCCGGCCGGCCCGGCGGATCGCCTGGGACAGCGAGAGCACACCCGCGCCGGCGACGTTGAACGTGCCGGGGTGGTCGTCGACGACGGACCGGTGCACGATCTCCAGCGCGTCGTCGATGTGCAGGAACTGCAGGCGCGGGTCGCGGCCGAGCACGGTCGGGACGACCGGCCGGGAGAAGTAGCGGGTCAGCGTCGTGTCGGCGCTCGAGCCGATGAACGGCGCGAAGCGCAGCACGGTCGCCGTGACGTCGGCCCGGCGGCGCCGGAAGCCTCGTACGTAGCCCTCGATGTCGAGGATGTCGCGGGCGAACCCACCGCGGGGCACCTCGCGCGGCTCGGTGTCCTCGGTGAACACGGCCGGGTCGCGGAACGACGCGCCGTAGGCGGCCGTCGACGAACGCATCACCAGCTTGCGCAGCCGCGGCGCCTGCTGGCAGGCGGCGAGCAGCTGCATCGTGCCGATGACGTTCTGCTCTTTCATGGCCGCCCGGCCGCCGTGCTGCGGATCCGGCGCCGTGGCCAGGGCGAGATGGACCACCGCCTCGGCTTCGAGGTCGGCGATCACGGTGCTGGCCGAGCCGGCGTCGCCATGCACCTGCTCGACACCGTCGAGCAGGTGGGCGAACTCGGGTGGCGGCGGGTTCGGGTCGAGCCCCACCACCCTGACGATCCGGTCGTCGGCGGCCAGCCGGGCGGCGACGTGCGCGCCCAGGTAGCGGCTGACGCCGGTGACGACAACCGAACCTGTTGGTCGCGACCTCACGTTGGCCTCCGGTCGAGTGCTCAGGAGGGTGCCGCGCGGACGCGCCGGGCCGCTAGCCCCGGGCCAGTGGCCCGGGGTCGGGCCTCAGGCGGCCCGGGCCGGCGTCACTTGCCGAGACGACGACGCTGGACGCGGGTCTTGCGCAGCAGCTTGCGGTGCTTCTTCTTGGCCATACGCTTGCGGCGCTTCTTGACCACCGAGCCCATACGACAGCCCTCTCCCAGTGAACGTGCGACATGCGTCGGACGTCACGGGGAGGTGCGGCCGACAGCGAACTGACATCGGATCCGACCTGGCGTTGCCGGCGCATCGCGCCACAGCGGGGTCAGAATCGCGATCCAGGGTACGCGTCGCCTGTCACGGCGACCAAAGCGACCCCGGCCGCGGGGCCGGACAGGCCCCGCGGCCGGCTCCCTGTCGCTCTTATGCGGACTCTTGGAACGCGCCGCGTAGGTATTCGTTCACGGCGTGCTCCGGAACCCGGAACGATCGACCGACGCGCACCGCGGTGAGATCACCCGAATGCACCAAGCGGTAGACCGTCATCTTTGACACCCGCATCAATGTCGCCACTTCGGCGACCGTGAGGAACTTGACCTCCGACAGCCTGTCGGCTTGTGGTGATCCTGCCATGGCTCACCAACCAATCCATCCCCGGCGCGCGCCGTCAGTCGCGCGTGTAACTAGTACGGTAACGGTGCCGCTGTTACCGGCGCGATGCCTTCGCGGATTTGATCATGATCCGTCAACTCAACTCACCGAGTTTTCCCGAAATTCACCCCTAAAGGGGACATTTCGAAGGCGTCGAATGAGGCAGCCGTGACCGGTGACCCAAGACCTTGGTCGGCCGGGCGGCCGGCGCGTACGGTCGCCGCGGAGTTCGATCAGCCGGCGGCGGCGCGTACGGCGGCCACGCACTGGTCGTTGAGCAGTGACCACGGCTCGCCGAAGACTTCCCGGCTCGCATCGTCGATCGGCAGTCGATCATGGGTGAGCGCCTTCATGAACGCCAGCACGTCCGGCTCCCCGAAGCGCTCCGCCAACTGCCGCACCGCGAGATAACCGATGCCATAGGCCCCGGCGACCTCCCAGTCGGCCGCGCCATCGGCGATCTTGAGGTCTTGCAGCGGGCCGGACCAGCCGCGCTCCCGGACGACCTTGCGTACCTCTTCGATGCCCTCGTAGGACTGCGGCGCCGCGCCGCCGGAGGCCGCCAGCTCGGCGATGCCCTCGACCAGCCACCAGGCCGACGTCGGGAAGCCGTTGGCAGGCATCGTCGCGGCGTGCGTCATCTCGTGGCGGAGTAGGTCGTCGAGGTTGTTGCGCTGCGGCGCGGCCGCGTTGATCACGACGTCGACCTGGTCGCCGCCGACCGGCAGCGCGTATCCGGCGGTCCAGGACGGCCGCTTGCCGCCGAACCAGCGCTTCCACTGCGCCGGACCCGCGTAGAACACCTCGTAGTGGGACGGCGGCGGCCCGCCGACCGCGTAGCGGTCGGCGACGACGGCGGCCCGCTCGGCCTCGGCCAGCACCGTCTTGAGCTGGCCGCGCAGCGCCTGCGTCGTGGCCACCACGACCCGCTTGCCGGTCGCCACCACCAGCTGGTCGACCTCCCAGGGGCGGGGACCGTCGTACGTGGACATCGAGGGCTCGATCGCGGTCAGCTTGAGCCCGGCGGCGGTGTCCGCCCACACCGTGCCGTAGGTGATGCTCATCGGCGCGCAGTCGGGCTCGACGAAGCAGTGGTCGACCTCGACCAGCGCCCGCCACTTGCGCGGGCCGACCGACGACGGGATGGCCTCGGCGGACGGCGACCACCGGCTGATCTTCATCGCCCGCAGGGACGCGAACTGCGCCCGCAGGGTCCTGGCGGCCGGGCTCGCCGGGTCGGCCGTGCCCACGAACTTCGCCTGGTCGCCGCCGAGCAGCGCGGCGCCCTGTGCGGTCAGTGCCGCGCCGATCTGGTCTCTGAGCCAGGCGGCGGTGACCCGCTCGGCGTCGCCGGCGACGGGGCTGCGGGCCGGCTCGGCCTTGGGCGCCGGAGTGGCGGGCCAGGCGGGGGTGTCGAGGCCGCGGAACACCACGACGCCCACCCCGACCGGCGCGACGCACAGCACGAGCGCGGCGACCAGGCCGAGGGGAAGCCACAACGACCACCGCCGGCGTGGCGCCGGCGCACCTGTCTCCTCAGCCATCCGGGCGAGATTAAGGCCAACCACCCGATCGAGGGATCAGCCGTACGGCCGAGTTACTTGCGGGACTTCACGGCCCGCGCGAAGAACAGCAGGTTGGCCGGGCGCTCCGCCAGACGGCGCATCATGTAGCCGTACCAGTCGTTGCCGTAGGGCACGTAGACCCGCACCGTGTAGCCCTCGCCGGCCAGCCGCAGCTGCTCGTCGGGGCGCACGCCGTGCAGCAGCTGGAACTCGAACGCGTCGGGCGACCGGTCGAACCAGCGGGCCCGGTCCTCGCCGATCGCGATCAGCCGCGGGTCGTGCGTGGCCAGCATCGGGTAGCCCTCGCCGGACATCAGGATGTTCATGCATCGCACGTAGGACTTGTCGACGTCGATCGCCGATTGGAACGCCACCGACTCAGGCTCCTTGTAGGCACCCTTGCAGAGCCGCACGCGAGACCCGACAGTGGCCAGCTCGCGGCAGTCCGCCTCGGTGCGCCGCAGGTAGGCCTGGAGCACCGCGCCCGTGGTCGGGTAGTCGAGCCGCAGCTTGGCCAGGATCTCCAGGGTGGAGTCCGTGGTGGTGTGGTCCTCCATGTCGAGGGTCACCGTGGTGCCCGCGTTGGCGGCGGCCGCGCAGATCTGCCGCGCCAGGTCGTACGAGAGCTGCTCGTCGAACTTCTGCCCCAGCGCGGAGAGCTTGACGCTGACCTCGGCGGCCGGGGTCAGGCCGGCGCCGGACAGCGCGCCGAGCAGCGCCAGGTATTCGTCCTTGATGGCGATCGCCTGGTCGGGGTTGACGGTGTCCTCGCCGAGGTGGTCGAGCGTCACCGCCAGGCCGTCGCCGACCAGGTCGCGGGTCGTGTGCAGCGCGTCGTCGGCGGTCGTGCCGGCGATGAAGCGGTGGACGACGTCGCGGGTGAGCGGTGCCGTCTCGACGAGCCGCTCGACCCGGGATGACCGGGAGGCGGCGAGGATGACCGAACGGAGCATGACGGCAGCGTAACGCCCGTACGCGTGGGGTTCTCGGCGAGCTTGGCAAGCGCTCATGATCACTTAGCGGAAGGGCACGGTCGCGGAGTGACCCGACGGACGAGGCACCGGAGTTCCGCGTCGTCTACGGTTGTCGGGTGAACTTCGATGCGTACGCGCGCACCGCCGTTGACCTGGTCAACGCCCCGATGGCGGGCATCGACGACCTGCGGGCCGTCTTCGCCGGCGACAACGTCTGGATGCGCGACGAGGTCACCGAGCGTGATGTGACGATGTTCCGCCGCGCCCAGAAGCGGCTGCGCGACGTCTTCCAGCTCGGCAGCGCGGGCCGCGACACCGAGGCGGTCAACGAGATCAATTCCCTGTTGAAGGACCATCCGGTCCAGCCGAGGATCTCCGGGCACGACGCGAGCGACTGGCACATGCACGTCACCAGCCGAGGCGCGTCGGCCAGTGCGGAGTTCCTCGCCGCGGCGGTCTGGGGCCTGGCGGTCTGGCTGTGCACCCATGGCAGCGCCCGGTTCGGCGTCTGCGCCGACGACCGGTGCGGCAACGTCTACCTCGACACGTCGTCGAACAACTGCCGCCGGTTCTGCTCGGAGCGCTGCGCCACCCGGTCGCACGTCGCCGCGCACCGGGCCCGCAAGCGGGCCACCCTCGCGGGCGTCTAGCCGTTAGGAACGGGCCGTTCCTATGCGGAAAGCGTTAGGAACGGGCCGTTCCTTCAGACCTTGGCCGGCGCCGGCAGGTGGGCGCGGGCGAACTCGAGCGCGGCGCCCAGGTCGGCCTCGCGGATCGAGCGGCTCTTGGCGCCCCGGGTGTTGACCTCCACGGCGATCGAGCCGCGGAAGCCCCGCCCGGCCAGCGACTCGAGCAGTTCGCCGCAGGGCTGGTTGCCGCGCCCGGGCACCAGGTGCTCGTCGCGCCCCTCGCCGCTGCCGTCGCCCAGGTGCACGTGCCGGAGCCCGTCGCCCATCGTGTCGGCCAGCGCCAGCGCGTCGGTGCGCGACGCCGCGCAGTGCGACAGGTCCAGGGTGTACGCCGCGAAGCCCGTCTCGGTCGGGTTCCAGCCCGGCTGGTAGGGCACGAACTCGCGCCCGGCCATGCGTACCGGGAACATGTTCTCGATCGCGAAGGTCAGATCGCTGTGCTTGTTTTCGATGCGCTCGAGCCCCGGCTGGAACGACCGGGCGTAGTCGCGCTGCCACGTGAACGGCGGGTGCACCACCACGGTCGGCGCCTCGACGGCCTCGGCCAGCTCGGCCGCGCGGCGCAGCCGCTCCCACGGGTCGGAGCTCCACACCCGCTGGGTGACCAGGAGACAGGGCGCGTGCACGGACAGCACCGGCACGCCGTAGTGGGACGCCAGCCCGCGCAGGGCGCCGGCGTCCTGGCTCACCGCGTCGGTCCAGACCATCACTTCGACGCCGTCGTAGCCCAGCCGCGCGGCCATCTCGAAGGCGGCGGCGGTTGGCTCGGGGAAGACCGAAGAGCTTGACAGCAGTACGGGGGTGCGCGAGGTCACGACTGTCAGGGTAGCCCTAGGTGGCCTGGACCACTCGGACGAGCCACCCCAAATCCACTGTTTAAGGCCTGCCTAAGCCGATTCAAGCTGATCGAGGCGGCGCAGGATGACTCCCTCCCGCAGCGCCCAGGGGCAGATGTCGACCGCGTCGATCTGGAGCCGGCGCAGCACCGCCTCGGCCACCACCGCGCCGGCCAGCAGCTGGTGCGAGCGGCTGGCGCTGACCCCTTCCAGCTCGTAGACCTGGCGCGGCGGGATCAGCCGGATGAAGCCCAGCACCTGCCGCAGGCCGTGGGCCGGCAGGGCGCGCGGCTCCCACAGCCCCTGCCGCGACGGGGCCGCGCCGGCGAGCCGGGCCAGCGTGCGGAACGTCTTCGAGGTCGCCACGGCCCGGTCCCACTTGACGTCGGCCAGCTTGGAGCCGGCGTTGGCGAGTTGCTTCTCCACGTACGCCTGGAGGTCGTCGACAGCCTTGGGCGGCGGTGGGGTCGAGGTGGCCGCGTCGACCTGGAGCCGCTCCCGGCTGAGCCGGCCGGCGCCGAGCGGCAGCGACATCGCCAGGTCCGGCGTCTCGTCTATGCCGGCCGCGATCTCCAGCGAGCCGCCGCCGATGTCGAGCACCAGCAGCCGACCCGCCGACCAACCGAACCAGCGCCGCACGGCGAGGAAGGTCGCCCGCGCCTCGTCGGCGCCGGAGAGCACCTGCAGGCGTACGCCGGTCTCCTTGCGCACCCGCGACAGCACCTCCTGCGAGTTGGTGGCGTCCCGGACCGCCGAGGTGGCGAACGCGAGCAGATCGTCGGCCTTGAGCCGGCGCGCGCTGACCTTGGCGTCGTGCACGGTCTTGACCAGGGCGTCCGCGCCGGCCTTGGTGAGCGCGCCGTCGGGGCCGATCTGCTCGGCCAGCCGCAGCACGGACTTCTCCGAGTGCGCCGGCCACGGGTGGGCGCCATGGTGCGCGTCGACCAGCAGGAGATGCACGGTGTTGGAACCGACGTCGAGTACGCCCAGCCTCATGCCCGCACCTTATGACGCACCGCCGGTTGCCGTGCGGCACGCCTGCTCGTACGTGATTCGGGCGTAGGCTTGTTCGGTGCCAGCACGCAGCCAGCTTCGTGTTCTCGTCGACGACGCCGACGATCCCCGCAGCCGCGAGGTCGACCTCGACTTCCCGCGCGAGTGGGTCGAGTTCTTCGACCCCGAGGACCCCAAGCACCTCATCCGCGCCGACCTGACCTGGCTGCTCTCCCGCTGGACGTGCATCTTCGGCAAGGGCTGCCACGGCATCATCGAGGGCCGCGCGGAAGACGGCTGCTGCTCGCACGGCGCGTTCTTCACCGACTCCGACGACGAGAGCCGGGTGCGGGCGGCGGCCAAGAAGCTGACGCCGGAAACGTGGCAGCACTACCGCCGGGGCTTCAAGAACTACACCGAGATGGACACGGTCGACGGCAAGACGCCGGCCCGGCGCACCGCCACCCAGGGCCCCGACGGCCCGTGCGTGTTCCTCAACGACCCGGACTTCCCCGCCGGCGGCGGCTGCGCCCTGCACGCCCAGGCCCTGCGCGACGGCGTGCACCCGCTGGAATACAAGCCCGACGTGTGCTGGCAGCTCCCGGTCCGCCGCGACCAGGACTGGCACAAGCGCCCCGACGGCACGAAGATCCTGATCACCACGCTGACCGAGTTCGACCGCCGCGGCTGGGGCTCCGGCGGCCACGACCTCCGCTGGTGGTGCACGTCGTCACCGGAGGCCCACGTCGGCCGGGAGCCGATGTGGCAGAGCTACGAGCCCGAACTGACCGAGCTGATCGGCAAGGCGGCCTACGCGAAGCTGGCGGAGATGTGCGCGGCCCGCTCCCGCCGGGGCCTGGTCGCCGCCCACCCGGCGGACCCGAAGCGCCGCCTCCCGATCGCCCGAGCGGGCAACCTCTCCGGCGGCCGCGAGCCGGCCGCCCCACCGAACCCCCCGAAGAAGCGCTGAGCCGGCACACGGCGCGATTCGGGTCAGCGCGCCAGTCGGCGCGAAAGCTCTCCATGACGATCGGCGAACCGCCGCGCGAACGCAGCGGCAGAGTCCGCTGCAGCGGCGTCGTTGCTTGACGACGACTTCGAGTCCGCAGGAAGCCTTGATTCGGCACTCACGGCACCACCCTATCGCCGCCACTGGATAGTGCAACGATCAGATTGGCATGTTTGATTGCTCGCCGGGGTGTGCGTTAAGCGTGTCGGGGCGAGATAATAGAAGCATGCGGCAGCTTCAATTGTTCACCAGGGGTGAATTGGCTGCCATGCGCGATCGGACCAGATCACGTAACTATTCCCCCGAGCGCGATGCATTCCGCCGCGCGCATCAATGTCGTCGGGCGTGGGGTTTGGCACAGCGCCATGCCGAGAAGCTGCGCCGAATACACGTCGACCACCAACAACAATGGGTGGCGGTCACGCCCGCGGGCGGCGAGGCCGGTTTCGATCGAGCCCGGCCCGCGGCGTCAGGCCTGGACGCCCCCATCGGTCGCGGTCCGTCGCGCGGCGGCTCGGCCAACGACGTCGGCCAAGTCAACATCGCCTGTGGAGTCGAGGCGCAGACGCCCGCCAACGCCACGAAACCCGTCGAGGCCACGGACCCGATCAAGCCACCTGACCCGGGCAAGGCCGCAACCCCGCGCGAGGCGGCAGCTCACGCAAGGCCCCAAGCACCGCGCCAGGGCCGCCCAAGTACCGAGCAAGACCGTAGATCCGGGCAAGGCTGCAGCCCCGTGCGAGGCTCGAACCCGGGCAAGATCGCAGGCCTGGCAGACCGCATACCCAGCCCGGCAAGGCCGCAGACCCGGGCAAGACCGCAGACCCGGGCAAGACCACAGACCCGGCCCGGCAAGGCCGCAGACCCGGGCAAAGCCGCAGACCCAATTGCCTTGGACGGGCGGCGAGCGGGATCCCGCAATTGGCGAAGCGGCCAGTTTGGCAAACGCGGCAAGGCGCAGATGGAGGCGGTCAGGCCGGCCCAGTCCGCGGCGCAAAGTGTCCGGCCGGCCGGCGAAATCAGCAGGGCCCTTCGGGTGGGCGGGTCATTGGCGCGGATCGACCCGACGCGGGCCCGCGAGAACCGCAAGAAAGCGCGTATCGCCAACAGAAGAGGCGACACGCGAAGGCCCGCTGCGCCGAATCACAAATATTCGTCCGCGCAATCGGGCCCGCACTCGGCCCGAATCGGGCGTCCGGATGGAAGCCGCAATCCAACTCCGCGACAAGATACGGAACCGATTTCGAACGCCGGCAATTCTGCGCTTTCTGGGATGGCTCCCGTCAGCAGGTACCGGCACGTCTGCCTACGGCTCGAACTTGTAGCCCAGTCCGCGGACCGTGACGATGAAGCGCGGCGTCGACGGTTCTGGTTCGACCTTCGAGCGCAGGCGCTTCACGTGCACGTCCAGGGTCTTCGTGTCGCCGACGTAGTCGGCCCCCCAGACGCGGTCGATCAGCTGGCCGCGGGTGAGCACCCGGCCCGCGTTGCGGAGCAGCAGCTCCAGCAGCTCGAACTCCTTGAGCGGCAGCTGCACGGCCGAGCCGTCGACCGTGACCACGTGGCGCTCGACGTCCATCCGCACCGGGCCCGCGGACAGGGTCGGCACGTCCGGCTCGGTGGTCTCCGTGCCCTGGCGGCGCAGCACCGCGCGGATGCGGGCGACGAGTTCCCGCGGCGAATAGGGCTTGGTCACGTAGTCGTCGGCGCCGATCTCCAGGCCGACCACCTTGTCGATCTCGCTGTCGCGGGCGGTGACCATGATGATCGGCACCCGGGAGCGCGACCGCAGCTGCCGGCAGACCTCGGTGCCGGACATCTCCGGCAGCATCAGGTCCAGCAGGACGATGTCGGCGCCGGTCCGGTCGAACTCGGTCAGCGCCGAGGTGCCGGTCGGTGCGACCGAAACCTCGAAGCCCTCCTTGCGGAGCATGTACGAGAGGGCATCGGAGAACGACTCTTCGTCCTCGACCACGAGCACGCGGGCCACGGACTTTCCTTCCTTACCGCTCGGATCAGCTCGACTGAGGCGATCCGGACACGATCTCAATAGAGGGGGGTAGCGGGAGGGCGGCGTCCGGCGGGCTGGCCGGAAGCCGGAGGGTGAACGTCGAACCCTCCCCCAGTGTGCTGACTACGTCGATGCGCCCGCCATGGTTGGTGGCGATGTGCTTGACGATCGCGAGGCCGAGCCCGGTGCCGCCGGTGGCCCGGGAACGCGCGCGATCGGCGCGGTAGAACCGCTCGAAGATCCGGTCGACCTCGTCGGGGGCGATCCCGATGCCCTGGTCGGCCACCGACAGCAGCACCGTGTCGTCGTCGAGCGCGGTGCTGATGGTGATCCGGGTCTCCTCCTTCGAGTACGCGATCGCGTTCTCGACGAGGTTGGCCAGCGCGGTGGCCAGCTGGCTGTCGCTGCCGTAGACGGTGAGCCCACGCCGGCCCTCGACCACGACCTCGATCTCGCGGGCGGCGGCGGTCGTGCGCGTGCGGTCGATGACCTCGGCGACCACCCAGTCGACCGGCACGGGCTCCGGGTCCGGCAGCGGGTCGGCGCCCTGCAGCCGGGTCAGCTCCAGCAGCTCGTTGACCAGCCGGCCGAGCCGGGTCGACTCGTGCTGGATCCGCTCGGCGAACCGGCGGGCGGCCGCGACGTCCTCCTCGGGGCCGGCGCCGGGCTGCGGGCCCACGTTGGTCGGGTCGGTGGCGTCGAGCAGCGCCTCGGCCAGCAGCTGCAGCGCGCCGATCGGGGTCTTCAGCTCGTGGCTGACGTTGGCGACGAAGTCCCGGCGCACCCGGCTGACCCGGTGCGACTCGGTGACGTCGGCCGCTTCCACGGCGACGAAGTTGCCGCCAAGACCAACGGCCCGCAGGTGTACGCCGAGCGGCTCGGCCCCGTCGCCACGGGGCAGGTCCATCTCGACCTCGCGGCGTACGCCGGACCGGCGCACCTGGCCGGCCAGCGTGCGGATGATCGGGTGGGCCACCATGCTGCCCGGGGTGCCGGCCGAGCGGAGCAGTCCCATCGCCCGCGCCGCCGGGTTGACCAGGGTCACGTTGTCGTCACCGTCGAGCACCACGACGCCGACCCGCAGCGAGTCGAGGCTCTTGCGACCCAATCCGGGTTGCGGATCGTGCCGGTCGATGGTGATCGCCTGCCTTCCGTCGCCAGCCGCGCGGGTAGGGGCGACGGTCGCTGATCCCCGTCGCCTGAGGCGCGGGATCAGCGATCCGGCGGCGAGGCCCGCCAGCAGGCTGGCAACGCATGCGCCAGCCACGATCGCCCATTCCACGAGGCGATCGTAGGGTCATTGTTTACGAACAGGCTGGTCGGGCCGGGCAAACCGGGCGCAGATCGCGCAATGTTCACCAGCCGGCCCAACGCCGTTCACTGGCGTTCTGCGACGTACACCTACGGTGAACCGGACATAAGACGAAGCGTGACCGGATATTACCCAGCGGTCACAATCGTTGAGCCAACGACACACCCGCTATTCAGGAGCACCAGATGGCCCTGCGCGAAGAGTTCCGCGCCGACCTGCACATCGTCAGTCAGCTGTTGGTCGACATGGCGGAGGCGGTCCGCACCGCCATGCGCGAGGCGACCACCGCCCTGCTCCGCGCCGACAAGGTCGCGGCGGAGGACGTCATCGCCCGGGACGCCGAGGTCGACGCGCTCTACCGCCAGGTCGAGGAGCGGGTGACCGATCTCATGGCGCGCCAGGCGCCGGTGGCCAGCGACCTGCGGGTGTTGATCACCGCGCTGCAGACGGCCGCCGACCTGGAGCGCATGGGCGACCTGGCCGACCACGTGGCCAAGACCGCCCTGCGCCGCCACCCGTCGCCGGCGGTGCCGGCCGAGCTGCGGCCGGTGTTCCTGGCCAAGGCCGACGTCGCCGACAAGATGGCCGCCAAGATCGCGACCGTGCTGTCGAAGCTCGACCCGATCGGCGCCGCCGAGCTCGAGACCGACGACGACGCGATGGACGCGCTGCACGTCGAGCTGTTCAAGGTCATGCTCAGCCCCGACTGGCCCTACGGCGCCGAGACCGCGATCGACGGCGCCCTCCTGGGCCGCTTCTACGAGCGCTTCGCCGACCACGCGGTCAACGCCGGCCACCACGTCATCTACCTGGTGACCGGCGAGCAGAGCTGAATGGTTCGGTCGCTCCGCGGCGCTGGCAGCTCGTGTGGTGCGGCGCCGTCCGGCCATTGCTGCGCTCGGCCGGACGACGCCGCACCACACGAGCGCGCCACTACGCTCCCTCACGTGGCCAGGCGCCGTTCGGCTTGCGGTCGCACCGCCGGTTTGCGGTAGCAAACCGATAGCACCGCCGGGCTTGTGGTCGCCGGCCGGGCGGGGGTTACCTTCCCTGGTTGGCGACGGCGGCGGCCGCCTCCTTGGCGGCTTCCGGATCCAGGTAGGCGCCGCCGGCCGTGACGGGACGCAGGTTGGCGTCCAGGTCGTAGCGCAGCGGGATGCCGGTCGGGATGTTGAGCTTGGCGATCGCCTCGTCCGAGACGCCGTCGAGGTGCTTGACCAGGGCGCGCAGCGAGTTGCCGTGTGCCGCGACCAGCACGGTGCGCCCGGCCAGCAGGTCCGGGACGATCGAGTCGTACCAGTACGGCAGGGTGCGCTCGAGCACGTCCTTGAGGCACTCGGTCGCCGGCATGAGCTCGGGCGGCAGGGTGGCGTACCGCGGGTCGCCGGTCTGCGCCCACTCGTCACCGGGGTCGATCGGCGGCGGCGGGACGTCGTAGGACCGGCGCCAGAGCATGAACTGCTCCTCGCCGTACTCCTCGAGCGTCTGCTTCTTGTTCTTGCCCTGCAGCGCGCCGTAGTGGCGCTCGTTGAGCCGCCACGACCGCCGCACCGCGATCCAGGACCGGCCGGCCTCGCCGAGCGCGAGCTCGCTGGTGCGGATCGCGCGGCGCAGCACGCTGGTGTGCAGCACGTCCGGCAGCAGGTCGTGTTCGCGCAGCAGCGCGCCGCCGCGCCGGGCCTCGGTCTCGCCCTTCTCGGTCAGGTCGACGTCGACCCAGCCGGTGAAGAGGTTTTTCGCGTTCCACTCGCTCTCGCCGTGCCGGAGCAGCACCAACGTCCCCACAGTCATGAGGCCATCCTCGCGCAGGCCGCCCGGCGGCCGACAGGCACCCGGCGTGACGACCGCCATGCGGTAATCCTGATGACTTCCTGGGTGCCCTCCACTTAGGTTGCGTAAGGCCACCGTGGATTGGTGGTCATTACCAAGGGGGGCCACGAGTTGGTACGGGGCTGGTTGCGCGAGACGGCGGGCGGACTGCCCCGGACCTTCTGGTACCTGTGGTGCGGCACCCTGGTCAACCGGCTCGGCGGCTTCGTCCTGATCTTCCTGACGGTCTATCTGACCAAGGAACGCGGCTTCAGCGACATCCAGGCGGGCCTGGTCGTGGGCCTGTGGAGCGCCGGCGGCGGGGTCGGCACGATGGTCGGCGGCGTCCTGGCCGACCGCTGGGGCCGGCGGCCGACGCTGCTCCTCGCCCACGTCGGTGGCGCCGGCATGATGGTGCTGCTCGGTTTCTCCCGGCCGTTCGTGATGATCGCGATCGTCGCGTTCGCGCTCGGCATGTTCGCCGAGTCGGCCCGCCCCGCGTTCGCCGCGATGATGGTCGACGTCGTGCCCGACCGCGACCGGGTGCGCGCGTTCTCGCTCAACTACTGGGCGATCAACCTCGGCTTCGCGTCCGCGGCCATCCTCGGTGGCTTCGCCGCCCACCTCGACTACCTGCTGCTCTTCCTGGTCGACGCGTCCGCGACGCTGGTCACCGCCGCCATCGTGTTCATCAAGATCAAGGAAACCCGACCCGCCGTCGCGGCCGCGCATCCCGGTGCCGCCGCCAAGGGCGGGCTCGGCCTGGTGCTGCGCGACCGGGTGTTCCTGACCTTCACGTTGGTCAACCTGCTGGCCGCGATGGTCTTCCTGCAGCACATCTCGATGCTGCCGATCGCGATGACCGACGACGGCCTCTCGTCGTCGACCTTCGGCTGGGTGATCGCGCTCAACGGCGTGCTGATCGTGCTGGGCCAGCTGTTCATCCCGAAGCTGATCGCCGGGCACAGCCGGGCCCGGGTGCTGGCGGTCGGCACGATCGTGCAGGGCGTCGGCTTCGGCCTGACCGCACTGGCCGGCAACGCCTGGCTCTACGCGATGACCGTGCTTGTCTGGACCCTCGGCGAGATGGTCTACTCGCCGTCGTCGGCGGCCACCATCGCCGACCTCTCGCCGGCCGCGATCCGCGGCCGCTACCAGGGCGTCTTCTCGCTCTCCTGGTCGATCGCCGGCTTCACCGCCCCGGTCGCCGGCGGTTTCGTGCGCGACCAGCTGGGCAACAGCGCACTGTGGATCGGCTGCGCATTGATCGGTTTCCTGGCCGCCGCGATCCACCTGGCCGCCGGCCCGGCCCGCGAGCGGCGGGCGGCGGCGATCGCGGCGGCCAGCCGGGCGCCGGCGCCGCGCTCGGAGGTCGAGCCTGCTCCACCCGGGGTGATGAGCGACACGCTGGCGCCGACCTCCGCGCCTTCGTAGCGTTTCTTCCGTAAGGCTTCTTAACTGAAGGGGACGGGGTTGCGCGCCTGGTTGCGGAGCACCGCGGGCGGCCTGCCGAGCACCTACTGGTACCTGTGGTCCGGCATGCTGATCAACCGGGTCGGCGCGTTCGCGATGCTGATCATGTCGGTCTACCTGACCGACGAGCGCGGCGCCTCGGTCAGCCTGGCCGGCCTGGTGGTCGGCGGCTACGGCATCGGCGGCGTCGCCGGCACCCTGCTCGGCGGCGTGCTCGCCGACCACTGGGGTCGCCGCGCCACGCTGTTCTGGGCCCACGCGGTGGCGGCGGCGCTGATGGCGGCGCTGGCGTTCACGACCCACGTGGGTGTGATCGCGGTGCTCACCGTGCTGCTCGGCATCGTCCACTCGATGCCGATGCCGGCATTCGTCGCGGCGATCGTCGACGTGGTCCCGGCGGAGGGCCGGTCGCGCGCGTTCAACCTGCAGTTCTGGTCGTTCAACCTCGGCATGGCGGCGGCCGGTCTGGTGGCCGGCGTGCTCGCGCAGGTCAGCTACCTGGTGCTGTTCCTGGCCGACGCCGGCGCGACCGCTATCACCGCGATCGTCATCGCCTGGAAGGTGCCGGAGACGTTCCGCCGCCGGTCGGACGCGCGGACCAACGGTGGGCTGCTGACCGCCCTCACCGACCGCACCTACCTCGTGTTCGTCGGGCTCACCTTCCTGCTCGCCGCCCTATCCACGCAGACCTCGACGATCATGCCGCTGGCGATGCGGGCCGACGGGCTCAGCCCCGCGGCGTACGGGACGGTGGTCGCGATCAGCGCCGCTCTGATCGTGGTCGGCCAGCTGTTCGTACCCCCGTTGATCGACGGCCGTCGCAAGCACACCGTGCTGGCCGCCGCCCTCCTGCTGATCGGGGTCGGCTTCGGCGCGCTGGCCTTCGCCGACCGGATGGCGATCTACCTGCTGGCGGCGGTGGTCTGGACGATCGGGTCGATGCTGGCCGCGCCACCCAACGCGGAGGTCAACGCGGAGCTGGCGCCCGAGGAGCTGCGCGGCCGCTACCAGGCCGTGTTCGCGCTGACCTTCCCCGCGGCCGCCTTCCTGACCCCGGCGCTCGGTGGGCTCAGCCTGGAGCGCCTGGGCAGTTGGCACTGGATCGTCGCCGGCTCGCTCGGCCTGGCCGCCGCAGCCGGCCACCTGCTGACCGGCCCGTCCCGCGACCGCGAAGCCGCCCGCCGCGCCACCGGCGCCCGGGAGCTAGAACGCGTAGCGGGCTGACGCCGCCGGCAGCCCGTCCGCGGGCACAAGGTGCACGACCGCGCCGGTCAGCAGGTTGGCTGACCCGGGCACGCGGCGCACCACCTGACCGGTGAAGTCGACCACCTGCAGCTCGTCGTTGTTCCTGAGCACCAGATGCTCGTCGTCGTACCAGCCGACGACGCCGGAACCGGCGAACTCGCCGATGACGGCCCCGGATTCGAGGTCGACGATCCGGACGTGCCGATTCCCCCAGTCGTCGACGGCCACCGCCCGGCGGCCGTCCGGCGACACGTCGGCGGTGGTCCGCACAGCCGCGGTGCCGTCGAGTTCCACCGTTCGCAGTGTCCTGCCGCTCAGGTCGTAGAACCGGATGCCGAGCGCCCGGTCCGGGTCCGACCCGGTGTCCGAGGTGGTGAGCGTGTGTCCGATGCTCCGGCCGTCGCGACTCCAGAAGAAGCCGAGCCCACGGGCGTTCAGCGACTGTATGTCGACCATTGGCACGAAACGGGATTCGTCGAACGTCTTCGAGTCGACCACGGTGAAGCCCCCGGGCTCGTCCTTGCCGAGGGAGGTGATGAGCACCTCTCGGCCGTCGGGCGACCACTCCACGCCGCGCGCGCCGCGGTCGTAGGCCTCCACCCAGTGGACGGAGCCGCGGGCGCCCTCCATGATGCCGCCGCGTTCGGCGTCGGCGACGAAGAACCGTTTCCCATCCGGGGACGGCACCACCACCTCGTAGGGAATCGTCCGGTACTGGCCGGTGGACCGGTCGAGCACGTAGGAGTCGCCGGGCGGCGGCCAGCCGCCGGAGGAGATCGGCGTGGCCCGGGCGTAGGCGAAAGCGACGACCTGCGGCGTCTCCGGCAGGGCAGCCGTGCCGTCAGAGCTGACCGACGGCGTCGGCGCGATGGGCACGGGCGCGCTGTGCCGGTCCGGCCGGAGCACCAGCGGCACCGCTACCGACACCGCCACCACGGCCGCGGCCACGGCGCCCAGCGCGATCCGGGTGCGCCGCCGGCGCTCGGCGAGCCGGATCGACCGGGCGGCCAGGTCAGGCGGAGGGGGCACGTCGGTCAGCTCGCGCAGGGCGCGGCGCAGTTCCCTGGTCATCGCCGCTCCTCCATCAGCTCGGGTGCCAACTCCGGGCACAGGACCCGCAGCCGCTCCAGCCCACGGGCGGCCAGGCTGCGCACGGTCGCCGGCCGGCAGCCGACCAGCTGGGCGATCTCGTCGTCGGGTAGATCCTCGAGATAGCGCAGCACCAGCACGGCCCGGTGTCTCGGGCTCAGGCGACCCAACGCCTCGCGCAGCGCCAGCCGCAGGTCGACCCCTGCGGTCCCGTCCGCGACCCGCCGTTCCGGCAGCCGCTCGCTCGGCAGCTCGCGGCCCCAGCTCGGTCGCCGGAACCAGTCGATCTGTTCGCGGCACATCACCTGGCGCAGGTATGCGTCCGGGTTGCCGTGGCGCACCCGCCCCCAATGCCGGTAGGCCTTGGCCAGGGCCGACTGCAGCAGGTCCTCTGCCTGCTGCGGGTGCCCCGTCAACCCCATGGCGAACCGGAACAACGACGCGGACCGGTTCGCGACGAAGACACTGAAGTCGTGCCGCGCCTCAGCGTCCACGCCAACTCCGTCGATCCACGACGCTAAGAACGTGAAACCCGGCGCAGCCGTTGCAGCGTCAGGCGGATTCTCTGATGATCAATTCGGTGGGCAGCATCGTGACCGACTCGATCTCCTCGCCGGCGACCAGGCGCATGAGCTGACGGGCCATCTCGCGGCCGATCTGCTGGATCGGTTGGCGCACCGTGGTCAGCGGCGGCTCGGTGTAGCGGGCCATCTCGATGTCGTCGAAGCCGATCACCGCGACGTCGTCCGGCACCCGGCGCCCGGCCTCGCGCAGCACCCGCAGCGCGCCGTGGGCCATCAGGTCGGAGGCCGCGAACACCGCGTCGAGCTTGGGGTCGTCGTCGAGCAGCTGGCGCATCGCGACCGTGCCGGACTCGCGGGTGAAGTCGCCGATCGCGACGATCGAGCGGCGGTCGGAGTCACGCAACGCCTGGCGGTAGCCGGTCAGCCGGTCGATCCCGGCGACCATGTCCTGCGGGCCGGCGATCGTGGCGACCCGCTTGCGCCCGGAGTCGAGCAGGTGCTGCACGGCCGAGACCACGCCGCCGATCTGGTCGACGTCGACGTAGGGCACCTCGACCGTGGCCCGCCCCAGCGGCCGGCCGCTGCAGACGACCGGGATGCCCATCCGGATCAGCGCCGCCGGCAGCGGGTCGGCGCCGTGCATCGAGGCGAACATGACGCCGTCGACGTGGCGGCTCATCGTGTAGCGCTCGACCCGGTCGTGGCCCGCGGTCGAGCCGGCGATCAGCAGGACGAGCTGCTTGTCGAGGGCGTCGAGCTCCATCGACACGCCGCGGATGATGCCGTGGAAGAACGGGTCGTCGGAGAACACGCGCGTCGGCGTCTCCGGCAGGATCAGCGCCGCCGAGTCGGTGCGCTGCGTGACCAGGCTGCGGGCCGCCATGTTGGGCACGTAGCCCAGCTCACGCACTGCCCGCCGGACCGCCTCCTGGATCGGCTCGGCGACCGTGGTCGAGCCGTTGACCACGCGCGACACGGTGGCCCGGGAGACGCCGGCCCGGCGCGCCACCGCCTCCAGCGTCGGCCGCTCGCGCGCTCCGTTCTTGGCCCTGGTCAACGAATCACCCCGTGCGTAACGCCGTCAGCAGCGTCGGATCGCCACTGACCACGAGGACATCGAAGCCCACCCGGCCGTAGAGCGCCAGCAGCAGATCACTCGCCGTGCCCTCGGCCTGCACCCGGGCGGGCGGCTCGTCGGTGTCGAGGATCGTGTCGGTGTCGAGCAGCGCGACGCCCTCGCCGCGCAGCCGCACCAGCCACTCCTGATCGGTGTCGGCCGCGAACAGGTGGACCACGCCGTGCGGACGCTCCTGCGCCCGGCGCCGGCCCGCGGGCAGCCAGGTGTCGAGCACCTCGGAGATGCCGTCGGCGGCCAGCTTGGCCTCGATCGGCTCGCTCGCGGCCAGCGCCATCTGAGCGTCCCACCGGTGGATGGCGGTCTCGTGGGCCATCCGGCGGTGCCAGAAGCCGGCCTTCTTCGACTGCGGGGCCCAGTTCCAGACCGGGGCCTCGGGGTCGACGGCGTCCAGTGTGGAGAGAAGCGCGTCGTAGCGCATCTGCCACCAGGCCAACGCCGCGGCGCCGTCGGGCGCGTCCTTGGGGTGCTCGCGCGGGTCGGGCCGGTCGGTGCCGCCGCGCTCGACGAGCCGGGTCACGTATTCGTAGACGCTGCCGACGTGGTGGGTCAGGTCGGTGACGGTCCAGTCGGGGCAGGAGGGCACCGGGGAGTCCGGCGGCGCGGCCGCCACCGCCGCCCCGAACGCGGCCGCTTCCGCGCGCAGACCGCCGAGCCAGAAGTCCTTGGTGCCGTGCAGTCTGGTCATCGGGGTGCTCCTTCGGTGCGGGGCCGGACCGTCGCCACAGATGCCGGAGCCTCTCAGCCTAGGGTTAACAGCGTGTCAGACGTTAGCGCCGACCCCCCGACCGCCGCCGACCCGCTCGCGCCCCGGGCGTTGGCGGAGTTCACCACGCTGCGGCTGGGCGGCCCCGCGGGTCAGGTGCAAACGGCGGAGAGTTCCGACCAAATCGTGCAAATGGTACGCACAGCCGCGCGCGCCGGCGTACCCGCCATGATCCTGGCCGGGGGCAGCAACGTCGTGGTCGCCGACGACGGCGTACCCGGCCCGGTGATCCTGGTCCGCTCCCGCGGCGTCGAGGTCGTCGACTCCGACGCCGCCCACGTGGTGGTCCGGGTCGCCGCGGGCGAGCCCTGGGACGAGTTCGTCGCCACCGCCGTCGACGCCGGCTGGTCGGGCGTCGAGTGCCTCTCCGGCATCCCGGGCTCGGCCGGCGCGACCCCGATCCAGAACGTCGGCGCCTACGGCCAGGAGGTCGCCGAGACGATCGTGGCCGTCGAGGTCTACGACCGGGTCGACGACACCGTCCGCCGGATGGCGCCGGTCGAGTGCCGGTTCGCCTACCGCGCGAGCCTGTTCAAGCACAGCGACCGCTGGGTGGTGCTCTCGGTCGACTTCCGGCTGGCCCGCGACCCGCGCTCGGCGCCGGTCCGCTACGCCGAGCTCGCCAAGGCGCTGGCGGTGGAGACGGGCGACCGGGTGCCGCTGGCCGAGGCCCGGGCGGCGGTGCGGGCCCTACGCGCCGGCAAGGGGATGGTGCTCGACCCCGTCGACCACGACACGTGGTCGGTCGGCTCGTTCTTCACCAACCCGGTGCTCGACGCGGCCGCCGCCGAGTTCCTGCGCAGCCGGGCCGCCGGCATCGGCGAGCCGCCGTCCTGGCCGGGCCCGGGCGGGCACGTCAAGGTCAGCGCCGCCTGGCTGATCGAAAAGGCCGGCTTCACCAAGGGCTACGGCGGCCGCGGCGGGGTCGCCATCTCCGGCAAGCACACGCTGGCGCTGACCAACCGCGGTGAGGGCAGCACCGCCGCGCTGCTCGACCTGGCCCGGGAGATCCGCGACGGCGTGCACGACCGGTTCGGCGTGACCCTCCACCCGGAACCGGTCCTGGTCAACTGCACCCTGCGTTAGGAACGGTCCGTTGCAATCGGTTTCCGATTGCAACGGACCGTTCCTAACGGGCGGGCAAGGAAGAAGGCCCGCGGCGTTTCCGGCGCGCGGGCCTTCTTCGGTTACCCCCACTGGACCCCCGGGTACGCACCGGGCTGGGGGTGATGTGGTCAGGCCTCGAAACGGTGGCGGCGGCGGGAGAGCGTGGCCCACACCGCGATGACCGCGCCGAGCAGCAGCACGCCGCCGCCGATCCCGGCCATGGTGCCGGCGCCCGCACCGGTCTGCGGCAGCGTCGGCGTCGGCTCCGGCGCGGGCTCCTCGACCGGCGGGGTCGTCGGAGTGTCGGTCGGCTCGCAGTAGTAGTCCTGCCGCACCGAGCCGTCCGGGCACGGCGACGGTGCCGCGTAGGCGGCGGACGGCGCGGCCTGCGCGGCCACGCTGGTCAGGGCGATCGCCGGCACCAGGAGCGCGAAAGCGGCGAGAATGAGGGACAGCCGTTTACGCACAGCCTGTCCTCCCCGTCTGTGTGATGGGTCGTTGTCGAACGGCCCAACGAGGCTTAGGCGATTTAGGTGGCGTGTCCGGTTAGGACAATTTTGTCGGGACGACCGATTCCCAGGCGACGGTCACCTCGCCGAGCCGCCAGCGGGCCGGGCGGTCCAGCACCGGCCAGCCCGCCTTCTTCACCGCCGCCACCGCGCGCCGCCAGCGCTGCCGCGCGCCGAAGGTGGCGTACGGGGCCGCGTCCCGCCAACCGTCGTCCAGCGCCCGCAGCAGGTCGTGCACCGGCTCCCCCGGCACGTTGTGGTGGATCAGCGCCTTGGGCAGCCGCTCGGCCAGCGTGCCGGGGGTGTCCAGCGTGGAGAGCCGGGCGGCCAGCGTGAGCGAGCGCGGGCCGGCCCGGTCGAGGCAGACCCAGGCGGCCAGCCGGCCCAGCTCGTCGCAGGTGCCCTCGACCACGATCCCGTCCGGCGCCAGCGCGCCCGTCATCGTGGCCCAGGCGGGGGCGACCTCGGCCTCGTCGTACTGGCGCAGGACGTTGAGCGCCCGCACCACCACTGGGCGCAGGCCGGCCAGCTCGAAGCCGCCCCGGGCGAACGTGAGACCCGGCGGGTCGGCGGCCGGCGCGGCGGCGGCGACGCGCTCGGGGTCGATCTCCAGGCCGACCACCCGGACGTCGGGCCGCACGCGGGACAGCCGGGCGCGTAGCTCGACCGCGGTCACCGGGGTGGCGCCGTAGCCGAGGTCGACCACCAGCGGATCGGCGGCGTCCCGGAGCAGCGCGGCCGCGTACGCCGCGATCCAGTTGTCGATCCGGCGCAGCCGATTGGGGTTGGTCGTTCCCCTGGTGACCATGCCCCGGGGCCGACTGCTCAGCTCTGCCTCCCGATGGGGCCTTTGGCGACCTTGTGCTGCGCGGCCTGGGCCAGCGGGCGGACCACCAAGCGGTCCACGTTGACGTGCTGCGGCCGGGTCGCGCACCAGGCGATGCAGTCGGCCACGTCGTCGGCGGTCAACGGCATCTCGACACCCTCGTAGACGGCGGCCGCACGGGCCTCGTCGCCGCGGAACCGGACCTTGGCGAACTCGTCGGTGCGCACCATGCCGGGGTCGACCTCGATCACCCGGACCGGCCGCCCCGCCAGCTCGAGCCGCAGCGTGCCGGTCAGCGCGGTCATGCCGTGCTTGGCCGCGCTGTAGCCGCCACCGCCCTCGTAGACGATGAAGCCGGCCGTCGAGCTGACCATCACGATCGTGCCGGCCTCGGACGCCTCCAGCTGCGGCAGCAGGGCCTTGGTGACCCGCAGGGTGCCGAGCACGTTGACCTCGTACATCCACTGCCAGTCGGCGACCGAGCCCTTCTCGACGGGGTCGAGGCCCAGGGCGCCGCCGGCGTTGTTGACGAGCAGGGTGACCGGCTCGGCCAGGTCGGCCACCGCCTCGGCGAGTTCCGCGACCGACTCGTCGGAGGTGACGTCGCACGGCACGGCGACCGCGGCCCCGCCGGCGTCGGTGATTTCTGTCACAAGCTCGTCGAGCCGATCGGCCCGGCGCGCGGCGACGACGACGGTGAACCCTTCGGCGGCCAGGCGGCGGGCGCTGGCAGCCCCGATTCCGCTGGACGCGCCGGTGACGATCGCGATCGGCATGCCGGCAATCCTCTCGCATCGCGTGGCGCGCCTCACTCGCGGATGAAGTCCGTCACGTCTGCGCACCACCCGGTAGGCGTAGCTCGGCGCGGGTAGGGAAGATGACGCCAGGGGGAAAGGTTTGTATATGGGCGCCCGGCAATGAGGGCCCGCGCGGAAGGAGCAGATCTGGTGCAGGCGCCGAATGGCGTCGTCCGGCAGCGAGGACCCCAGCCCTGGCCGCTCCCCCGACGCATCGCCACGCTTTCCGTCCACACGTCGCCGCTCGACCAGCCCGGCACGGGCGACGCGGGCGGGATGAACGTCTACGTGACGGAGGTCGCCCGCCGCCTCGCCGAAGCCGGCGTCGAGACCGAGATCTTCACCCGGGCCACCTCCAGCGACCTGCCGCACACCGTCGAGATGTCGCCCGGCGTGCTCGTCCGGCACGTCATCTCCGGCCCGTTCGAGGGGCTGGCCAAGGAGGACCTGCCGGCGCAGATGTGCGCGTTCGCGACCGGGGTGCTGCGCGCCGAGGCGGCCCACGCGCCCGGCTACTACGACCTGGTGCACTCGCACTACTGGATCTCCGGGCAGGTCGGGTGGCTGGCCCGCGAGCGCTGGGGCGTGCCGCTGGTGCACTCCGCGCACACCCTGGCCAAGGTCAAGAACGCCCAGCTCGCCTCCGGTGACCGGCCCGAGCCGCTGGCCCGGGTGGTCGGTGAGGAGCAGGTGGTCGCCGAGGCCGACCGGCTGGTGGCCAACACGACCTTCGAGGCCCGCGACCTGATCGACCGGTACGGCGCCGACCCCGACCTGGTCAGCGTCGTCGAGCCCGGCGTCGACCTCGACCGCTTCACGCCCGGCGACCAGCTCGCCGCGCGCCGCCGGCTGGGGCTGCCCGAGCGCGGCCACATCGTCGCCTTCGTCGGCCGGATCCAGCCGCTCAAGGCGCCCGACGTGCTGCTCGCCGCGGCCGCCGCGCTGCACGCCCGCGACCCCGAGACCGCCCGCGACCTGACCGTGGTGATCGTCGGCGGGCCCAGCGGCACCGGCCTGGACCGGCCCACCGCGCTCATCGAGCTCGCCGCCTCGCTCGGCATCAGCCACGCGGTGCGCTTCCTGCCGCCGCAGACCGGCAGCGACCTCGCCGACGTCTACCGGGCCGCCGACCTCGTCGCGGTGCCGTCCTACAACGAGTCCTTCGGCCTGGTCGCGCTCGAGGCCCAGGCCTGCGGCACCCCCGTGGTCGCGGCCGCGGTCGGCGGCCTGGTCACCGCCGTCCGCGACGACATCAGCGGCCTGCTGGTCGACGGGCACGACCCCGACGACTGGGCCCGCGCGCTCGGCGGTCTGCTGACCGCGCCCCGCCGCCGGACGCAGCTGTCCGCCGGCGCGGTCGCGCACGCCAGCGAGTTCTCCTGGTCGCGCACGGCGAGCGGGCTGCTGGCGGTTTACGGTGGTGCGGTGACGGAGCATCGGGAGCGGCTGACCGCCCGGCTCGCCGGCGAGGCGGCCGCGCTGGCCGCGTGGTGAGCGGGCCCTCCCCGGCCGAGGTCGCGGCGCTGATCGAGCGGGTCTGCGCCGAACGCGAGCTGGCCGTCGAGTCGACCGGCGACCTGGCCTACGTGGTGACGCTGCCGGGCACCCACAAACTCAAGACGACCTGCAACCTGATCGTCGGCGAGCACTCCTTACGGGTCGAGGCGTTCGTGATGCGCCAGCCCGACGAGCGGCGCGAGGAGCTGTGGGCCTGGCTGCTCCAGCGCAACGCCCGGATGTACGGCGTGGCGTTCTCCATCGACCAGGTCGGTGACGTCTACCTGACAGGCCGCGTCGGGCTGGCCGGCATCACCGAGGACGAGCTCGACCGGCTGCTCGGCTCGGTGCTCACCTACGCCGACGACTCGTTCGACACCATGCTGGAAATCGGCTTCGGCACGGCGATCCGGCGCGAGTGGGAGTGGCGGGTCAAGCGCGGGGAGTCCACCGCGAACCTTCAGGCATTCACGCATCTCTTTCCCACGCCGCCGGCTACTGAGCGGTAAGGACCGATGTGATCGGCGAGACATGCGAACTCGCTTGTTTACCGAGATCGTCGAGAACTACCGTTCTTGTTGGCGCCACGCTCGAGGGGTTCTTGGGGGAGCCGCAGGCCGCGAGGCCAGGCGACGAGCGAACGCGTTGGGGGTGGTGGCCCGCCGTTGGGGGACGGCCGGGCCACCTGAAACCGGCGGAGAGCGGGCGACGCTTACGGGGGTGGGCGTCGTCTGCCCCGCCGGTTGGCCATTTCTGAGATGATCACGACCGTGCCGCGTCCGCCGCAGATCTTCGCCGTCTCACCGACCGCCCGGCCGGCGGGCACACCGCCCGGCCGGCGCAGCGCGTTGCTCGACCACGCGATCTCGCTGGCCGACGTGCCCAAGGCCAAGGTCTGCTTCGTCACCACCGCGGTCGGCGACGACCCGGCCGCCATCGCGAGCCTCTACGCGGTGCTGGCCGGCGCGGACGACGCCGAGGCCAGCCATCTCCAGCTGTTCCCGCAGCCCAATGTCCGCGACGTGCGGTCCTTCCTGCTGTCCCGCGACCTGATCTGGGTCAGCGGCGGCAGCGTGGTCAACCTGCTGGCGGTCTGGCGGGCGCACCGGCTCGACGAGATCATGCGCGAGTGCTGGGAGGCCGGCGTCGTGCTCGGCGGCGGCAGCGCGGGCAGCATCTGCTGGCACGTCGGCGGCACCACCGACTCGTTCTCCGACGACCTCGACCCGGTCACCGACGCGCTGGCCTTCCTCCCCTACAGCAACAGCGTCCACCACGACGCGACCGACCAGCCGCGCCGCGTGCTCTTCCAGCGGCTCGTCGACGACGGCACGCTGCCGCCCGGCTATGCGACCGATGACGCGACGGGCCTGCACTACGTCGGCACCGACCTCGTCGAGGCGGTCACCGCCGCACCGGGCGCGGACGCCTATCACGTCTCGCCGGGCGTGCACCGACCCTTGGGCGCCCGCCGGATCGCCGACCGGCCGATCTAGTCGGTCTGCAGCTCGGGCGTGCCCGGCGACTCGGCCGCGGGTTCCGACTCCTCGAGGCTGCCGTACCTGGCCAGCATCAGGCTCGCCGCCACCGCCAGGGCGAAGCCGACCACCGCGACCGGGATGAAGCCGCGCCGCGTGCTGTCGCCGAGCGCGACCACGCCGACCACCGACGGCAGCACGGTCTCGCCGATCACCAGGCCGGCGGTCACGGTGGTGACCGAGGCCCGCTGCAGGCCGATCGTGTAGAAGACGAACGCCAGACCGCCCGCGACGACCAGCGTGTAGATCTCCGGGCCGCTGAACCAGTCGACGAAGTCGACGTCCGAGATCGACCGCGCGGCCAGCGCCACCACGCCGAAGAACAGGCCACCGACCAGACCGAGGGTCGCCGCCCGCACCGGATCCTTGAGCTTGAGGGCGGCCAGACCCAGCAGGGCCAGCACGGGTACGGCGATGGCCAGGCCGATCCGGAACGTCCAGCCGGGCCGGTCGGCGTTCTCGTGGCCGGCCGAGATGCCGAGCAGGGCGAGACCGACGCAGACGCCGGCGACCGCGAACCACTGCACCGGGCCGAGCCGCAGCTTGAGGATCGGGATGGCGATCACGGCGGTCACCGCGAGGCTGGCGGCGAGCGCGGCCTGGACGACGAAGATCGGGAGGCTGCGCAGGGCGATGAACTGGGCCACGAAGCCGGCGCCGTCGAGGGCGAGGCCGAGCAGATAGGGCCACTGGGCGAAGACCCGGACGAGCGACCGCGCGTCGACGGTGTCGGAGCTCGGCGCCCGGCGGGCGGCCATCGCCTGGAACACCGACGCCGAGCCGTAGCAGATCGCCGAAACGATCGCCAAGACCAGGCCCATGACCATGACCGTACGGGCGGTCGACCGTACGAGTGGGTGGTTTGCCCGGTTTTATCCGTCCGTCTCGGTGCTCGGCTCCTCCGGGGTGGGCTCCGGGTCGCTCGGGCTGGGCTCCGGGCTCGGCGTCTGGTCCTCGGGAAGCACGGTCGGCGGCGTCGTCGGGTGCGGCCGCGGGTCGGCGGTCGTCCGGGGCGCCTCCGGCTCCGGGGTCGGTGTGGCGGCGGCCGAGGCGCTGGCCATCGGCACGATCACCGGCGGTTCGTTGTAGACGTCGTACTGCGCGGCCGGCGAGGGCACCTGCTCGTGCGGTGCCGCGCCCATCGCGCCCGACCCGCCGGGCGGGGTGCCGGTGACCCCGCGCTGGCCGAGCGCCCAGCCGACCGAGACCACGATGGGCAGGCCGAGCCCGAGGATCAGCGCGAGGACCTTTTTCGGGGTGAACTGCACGTTTGGTACACCGGACGGAGCGGGCGCCAGGTTACGGCCGGTGAGTTCCCGGGTCGTCGGTTCTTCACCGGCCGCCTCGCTCATGTCGCGGCGACGAGCACCACGGCGGGCTCGCTGGTCTCACCGGCCGTCGACGGCGTCACCTCGGCGGCCGGCGGCGTGTCGGAGGCCGCCGGGTCGGTCGCCGGCGTCTCCGGCTGTCCCTCGGCCGGGGTCTCGTCGGTGCTGGCCGGCTGGTCGCCGCCGGTCGACTCGGTGGCGCTCGGCGTGTCGTCGGGCGTGGCCGGAGCGGTCGTCGGGTCCGGATCCGGGTCGGGGCCCGGCGCGGTCGCCTCGGGCGTCGCGGGTGGGGTGTCGGCGTCCGCGGTGGGCGGCGTGGTCGGCGCTGCTTCCTGCCTGGGCGGAACCTTGACGGCGCCCAGGGTGACGACGATCCGGCCGTTGATCGCGGCCAGGGTGGCGGTATATGCCACGTCGGCAGGTACCGTCGCCGCCGGCACCGCGAGGGGGCCGAAGACCCGGACGCTGCCGTCGTCGACGGTCAGCACCGCCGGGTCGCCGGCCGTGGCCTGCACGATGACCGGGCGCTTGCCGCCGTCCCAGCCCTCGATGATGGTCTTGGGGTCGATCGGGTCCCCACCCACGTAGGTCAGCGTGTCGTCGGTGCCGAGCACCCCGTCGCCGCCGGGCTGCAGCGTCCACTTGGGCGGCGCGCCGGGCGCGGGTGGCGCGGCGTCGGCCGGGTCGCCCAGCTTGACCACCGCGGGACCGGCCGCCGGGCCTTGCGTCTTGTCGGCCACCGGGTCGGGGATCACCGTCGCCTTACCGTCCTCGGCCACGATCACCGCGTCGCTCTTGGCGCTCTCCGGCCCGGTCCAGCCGCCCTTGACCGGCACGACCGTGTAGCGCCACGAGCCGGTCGGCACGCCCGAGTCGGTGCAGGACTCCTTGGCCACGTTCTCCTCGCAGCTGCCCCGCGGCTGCTGCACGGCGCCGGCCAGGTCGTAGCGCTGGATGCGGTAGCTGTCGACCTTGCGCTCACCGAACGAGTTCGGCTTCCAGGAAACGGTGACCAGGTTGCCGTCGGCGGTGACGGCGGGCTTGTTGCCGGGCGAGAGCGTGGCGGTCTCCGCGGTCAGAACGACCTCGTCGCTCTGCACACGCCAGGCGGCGAGCGCCGCGCCGGCACCCGCCACAACGGCCACGGCCGCGATCCCACCAAGCACGGCGGGAGAGGTGGCAATCAGTTTCTTCACTTGTTCACCTTCATGACTGCACCGATGATCCGGACGGTGGAGGTAGGGCATCCGGATCGGGATCGAACCGGGATCGCGCGGCTGACGGGCGCGCACCGTTGGCGTCATGCCGAGTCCGGCAGGCCCACGCCGGCGAGGGCGAGGGTGATCTCGAAGGACGCGCCCTGGCAGGCTTCCGGCGCGTTGTAGACCATCTCGACCGCGTCCTCGACCACGAACGTCTGGCGGCCGCCGTCGGCCTCGACCCGCTTGGCGATCGGCTTCTTCGTGGCCTTGAGCCGCACGTTGCCGGCCGTGCAACCGGCCTGGGCGTGCGCCTGGTCGACGACGATCTGCGGGTCCTGCGCGAACGACTGCACCTCGACGGCGAACTCGTTCGGGTTGGTCACGCTGACCTCGATGTCCGCCGTGCCGCCCGGGAAGAGGCTCCCGGTCGGCCGGGCCGTCGCCTGCAGGGCGGTCACCTCGGCCGCGGACAGCGTCGCCGTGCCCTGGCCCGTGACCGACCAGGCCGCCCACGCCACGCTGGCGATGCCGGCCACGATGACGGCGACCAGCGTGATGACGGCGGCGCGCTGGGACATGTTGCGCATGGACGCTCCTACGTTCTTTTCTGGCTCGGCGGGCGGCGTGGCCGAACCAGCCACGCCACCCGCCGACGTCGATCAGGCCGCGTTCTGGCCTCGATAGAAAATGACCACCCTGAAGTCGGCGCCCTGGCAGCGCGTCACGCTCTCGTCCATCCGCACGGCGTCGTCGAGGGTGTAGGACTTGCGGCCAGGCTCGACCCGGACGGGACGGTCCGGGAGCTCCACGGTGATCGCGTCACCGCAGCGGGGTCCGGCCTCGGTGCGGACGGTCGCCTCGGCCTCAGTGATAACGACCGGGAACGGGTTCGGGTTGTAGATCTCGACCCGCAGGTCCTTCTCCGCACCCGGGTAGAGGCCGTTGACGTCCCGCGTGTCGACCTCGATCGGCTTGATCGATGCGGCCGAGGCCTCGACGGTGGCCCGGCCGCTGAACTCCCACCACGCCCAAGCGGCACTCGACGCCCCCAGGATGACGGCGGCGGCGATGGCGACGGATGCGGTCCGCTTGGTGAACGTGCGCATGGCGGAATCCCTTTCAAAGGTACGGGCGAAAGCGTTGCTCTTTATGTCGGCGCCGGCCCGGTGGAGGCGGGTCCGGCGCCCGACGACAACTTTGCCGAGATCCCTCATTAACCTCAAGCAAGCAAATGTCCGACCTTTGTTGTGCTGAAATAGCCCAGGTAAAGCCTGACGGCTTAACTCCTTAGAGTGACCCGATATGCCCGTTAAGCCCGTTTCGTGTTGGTTCGGCGCGCTGTAGATAGGCTCTGAACTGCGAAAACGTGGCGCTAGCACACGTGCCAAGCCGACTCGCCGAGGCACCTGACCTGGGGTTTTGCAAAATCGTTCCGATGCTCGGGGACGCTTTATTCATGACCAATAGGCGTGCTCACGACGAGCATTTGTCGCGTTCCAAAGGGGTCACCTATTCGGGGTCATCCGGTCCGCGCATTGCGATCTCTTGTCGGCGAACAACCACAAACCGTGTTCTCTATGCCGCAATCTCGCCGCCTTGGGGCAGAGTTTCCTACGTCGCCGCAGCCGGTCGAAAACACCTGGTTTGTCCGCGACACCCGCCATGAAGTTTCGCCGGCCCGGACGCCGGCACGCACTAGGAGACCTCCCTTGCAGAAGCGTTCGAAGCGAGTCCTCGCTGCCACCCTCGCCGCCGCCGGCGTCTTCGCCGCAGGCGGTGTCGCTTACGCGTTCAGCGATTTCTTCACCACCGGCCCAGTCGAAGGCGCCGCAGCCCAGATGGAGCCGCTGACCGTCGGGACGGTGACCATCGACTACGCCAACGAGGAAACTCAGCTGTGGTCGGGCGACAACCACAAGGCAAGCATCATCATCCCGGTGACGAATGAGAACGAGGTTGGCGTGACGGTCACTAGCGCCGACGTCGTCAACACTCTTCTCTCCATCGGCGGAGGGACGACTTGCGCGGAAGCCCTGAACCTGGCTGAACCGATCGTTATCGACAACGGCTCGGGCGGCAGCACTGGCAGCATCTCGATCCCGAAGGACGGCACTGCAACCATTCGCGTGCTGGACGCGGTTTGGCTCGATGGCACTGCCCCTGACAGTTGCCAGGGCCGGGCAATCACGACCAAGTGGAAGGTCACCGCAAACTCGCAGTGATCTCGGCGAGTTCGGCGCCCCGCATCTCTTCGGAGGTGCGGGGCGCTTCGTTGTTAGGCGACCGGCTTCACGTAGCGATGGCAGGGGACCGGGAGTGGGCCGTCGGCTGTTTGGGCTGGGTAGTCGAAGAGGCCCGCGTCCGACCAGCCGCTGCGTTCGTAGAAGTGGCGGGCTCGGGCGTTGCCGGGGGCTACCGCCAGCCAGGCCTCGCCGTAGCCCTCTGCCGCCACCAGACGCTCGGCCTCCGCCAGCAAGACAGCGGCGACGCCGGAGCCGCGGTGGGCGGATGACACGTACACCTGCTCGACCTCGTCCTCGACCACCATCACGAAGCCGGCCACCGCCTCACCGACCACGGCGACCGTCGTGTGCGGGAGGCCGTCGACCGTCCGGGACCGGAAGGACTCGGGCGTCCGGATCGCGACCAGCGCGTCGGGGACGTTGCCGAGGTGGCCGTCGGCCCAGCCGCTTCGCCAGATGTCGGCGATGGCGTCGGCGTCCGCGTCGGTTGCCGGGCGCAGGGTCACCTGGGGCATGGGCCGAAGGCTACGGAAGTGTCGGACCCCGGCGCTACGGTCTTTCCGTGTCCGAGCCCGGCGACGTGCCGCCCGCCATCCTTGACCGGCTGAGCCGGATCTGTCTCGCGCTGCCCGAGACCTACGAGGAGGATGCCTGGGTCGGCGTCCGGTGGCGGGTCCGCAAGCGCACCATCGCCCACGTGCTCACGGTCGACCCGGAGCGGCGGCCGGCCTACGCGCGGGCGGTCGGGGCCACCAGCCACCTGGTCGTGATGACCTTCCGGGCGCCCGACGACGAGGTCGGCGCCTTCTCGGTCGGCGAGCCTCCTTATTTCAAGGCCGACTGGGGGCACAACGTGGTCGGCCTGGTGTTCGGCCCGCGCACCGACTGGGCTGAGGTGGCGGAGCTGCTGACCGAGAGCTACCGCATCATGGCGCCGAAGAAGCTGGCGGCGCTGCTTCCCGACCCGGCGGCCGGATAGCGCGATTCACGCCCGCCCGCCAACCGCCCGCGCGATGATCTGGGCATGGCGAACTCGTGGATTCCGGTGATCGGCGGGCCGCAGGACGGCACCCAGGTCGAGGTACCGATCACCGACGGCCTGCCGCCCAGCCCCCTGACCCACGAATGGCGCTGGACCGGCCCCGACGGCGACGTCAAGGTCACCGAGACCTACGTGGCCGACGACGCCCCCGGCAGTGACCCGCCCTGGCGCTACATCCCGGAGCACTGAGCCGCCGGCCCGGCGACGCGCCACCGCGAGCCGAGGCCGCCACCGCGCCGCGCCTGAGCCGTCATGGCCGGCCCAGCCCCACTGACTGACGCGCCGCGCCCCAAGCCGGAGCTTTCGAGCAGCCCTGACGTCCTTGCTCTGCAGCCACATACGCAACACCTCGGCGCACCTCCGTTGCGTATGTGGCTGCAGAGCAAAGCCTGCGGACAACCCACCGCGGCGGAGGACCGACGCGCCGCCGACCGGCCGCCCGGTCCCCCAGATCCCCGGAATGCGCACGCCCGGCTCCGGCTCCCGGAACGGTGGCGCGGAAGTACTCTTGTCTCCATGCCCACGAGCGCGCCAATCTTCTACGACGATGTCCTGAGCGGCGTCGGCATATTGATCATGGTTCTTTCGCTGGTGTTGATCGGCGTCGCCTTCGTGCACTGCCTCACCCAGCGCACCGACGCGTTCCCGGCGATCGGGTCCCTGCCCAAGGGTGGCTGGCTGGCGATCCTGGGCATCTGCCTCCTCCTCTCCCTGCTGCCGTCGTTCGGCACGTTCAGCCTCTTCCGGCTGATCGGCATCGGAGCGGCCCTCGTCTACCTGCTCGACGTGCGTGTCGGGCTCAAGGACCTGACTGACGGCAAAGGCTTCTGGTGAGGGATTTCCGCTGGCCTCCACCCCCCGACGGTGGCCCGCGGACCTACGGACCCGGCCCGAGCGCCCCGCGCAGCGGGCGCCCCACGCTGCCCGAGCCGGAAACGGAGCTGGTCACCACGCCGCACGGCGTCAGACTCGAGCGCCTGATCACCGGCACCGGCACCCCGACGACCGTGTTCGCGCACGGCCTGGCGAGTGGCATCGCGGTGACGCGCCCGATGGGCAGCGCGGTCGACGGTCGCAAGGTGTTCTTCCAGTTCCGCGGCCACGGCCGCTCCGACTCACCACCCGGACCCTGGTCGTACGCCGATCTGGCCCGTGACCTGCGCGCCGTCGCCGACCTGTCCGGGGCGACCCGCGCGGTGGGGATCAGCCTCGGCGCCGGCGCGCTGACCCGGCTCGTCGCCGACAACCCCGACCGGTTCGAACGGCTCGTCTTCTTCCTGCCCGCGGTGCTCGACCTGCCGCGCCCGGCCGCCGTCAAGGCTCGCCTCGCCGCCCTGGCCACCGCCATCGAGGCCGGCGACGTCGCCGCGGTCGCCGACGCGATCTCGGTCGAGTTCCCGCCGACGCTGCGCGGCACCCCGGCCGTCTGGGCCTACCTGCGGCAGCGGATCGACCAGCTCATGCGCGACGGGCTCGCCGGCGACCTGGCCTCGCTGGCCGACCGCCACCCGGTCGCCGACCTCACCCCGCTGCACAGCGTCACCGCCCGCGCCCTGGTGATCGCCTGCGCCGGCGACGAGGTGCACCCGGTCGCGGTCGCGGAACGGCTGGCGCAGGCGCTGCCGAACGCGACGCTGCACGTCTACGACCGGCCCGGGGTGGTCTGGACCGACCGCACCGACCTGCGCGCCCGCATCTCCGGCTTCCTCAACGCGCCGGAGTAGTCTGCCCGGTCATGGGCGTTTCCGAGCATGGCCGCACACACCGTCTCGACCTGATCGACCCGACGCTGCGCGAGTGGGAGTGCACGGTGCTGCACTCGTCGCCCGACGACGGCATCGTCCTGGACCGCTCGGCCTTCTACCCGGGTGGCGGCGGCCAGCCGCCGGACCACGGCACGCTGCTCTGGCAGGGCACGCAGACCCGGATCGTCGGCACGCACAAGGGTGACGACCTCTACCTGCTCCCCGCCGAGGGCGACCCGCTGCCACCGGTCGGCACCGCGGTCACCGGCGCCGTCGAGGACGACCGCCGGACCATGCTGATGCGCACCCACTCCGGCCTGCACGTGCTCTGCGGCGTCGTGTTCCGCGACTTCGGGGCGCTCGTGACCGGCGGCAACATGGAGCCCGGCGAGGCGCGGATGGACTTCAACCTGCCGGTCGTACCGCAGGACTTCAAGGCCAGGCTCGAAGAGCTGGTCAACACCGAGGTGACCGCGGACCGGGCGGTGGCGGTCAAGGTGCTGCCCCGCGACGAGGCGCTGGCACTGCCGGACATCATCCGCACGCAGTCCAACCTGATCCCGGCCGACGAGCAGGAGATCCGCATCGTCGACATCGTGGGCCTCGACGTGCAGGCCGACGGCGGCACCCACGTCGCCTCGACCCGGCAGATCGGCCGCGTCCAGGTGGTCAAGGTCGAGAGCAAGGGCAAGGCGAACCGGCGGGTACGGGTCCGGATCGTCGACTGAAGCAGCGCGTACGCGAAAGGGGACCGACCAGATCCGGTCGGTCCCCTTTTCCGACGTGCCGCTTACTTGGCGGCGGTCTTCTTCGGCGCGGTGTTGCTGTTGTTGCTGGCGGCCGTCTTCTTGGCGACCTGCTTGGTCTCGGCGGCGCCCAGGCTGCCGTGGCCGTTGCTCTCCGCCTTCGGCGCGATCGGCTTCTCGGTCTCGTTCATGTCGGCCTGCACGGTGTCGGCGGCCTCCACGATGCCGGTGCCGACGACCTTCTCGCCGCGCGCGACGAGATCGCCGTAGAACTTGATCGCCCGGTCCTGCAGGTCCTGCGCGGTGACGATGAACTGGCCGGCGTTGCGCATGGCCAGGTCACGCAGGCGGTCGACGTCGAGGTCCTCGCGGCGCAGCTTGACCGCGCGCTCGTTGGCCTGCCGGTAGGCCTTGCTGGCCCGGTCCCGCAGCTCGGTGGTCGTGGTGATCACCTGCTGGCGCAGCTCCGCGCCGTTGTTGGCGGCCTTGTCGCTCAGGTCGTTGGCGTACGTCGGCAGCTTGAGCAGCTGGCGGTAGGCCATCTCCCCGGCGCCGGCGGCCGCGTACAACGGAGCCGGGATACGGGTCGTCTTCGGCTGGGACATCAGTTCTCCTCCTCGGCGGCCCTCGGCGCCGCCTTCTTCACGGCCTTCTTGGCCGTCTTCTTGACCACCGGCTTGGCGGTCTCCGCCGCCGGTGTTGGGGTGGCTTCTGCGTCGCCGGGCCAGCCGGTCGGGGCCTGCGTGGGCCCACCGGCGGCTCGACCGGCCGCGGCCGCGGCGGCGTCGGCGGCACGCGCGGCCTGGGCGGCCGCCTCGCTCGCGGCTTCGGCCTGCTTGGCCGACTCCGCCTCCGCCTCGGCGTGCCGCGCGTTCTCGCGGCGGAACGTCTCGTAGATCTGGCTGAGCGACTGCTTCTGGGCGATCGTCAGGTCGGAGTCGGCGGCGATGGCGGTGAGCACGCCGTGGCCTTCCTTCTCCTCGAGCAGGCCGGCCCGCAGGTACATCACCGGCGTCGACACCCGCAGGGCGTTGGCGAGCTGCTGCAACACCTCGGCGCTGGGCTTGCGCAGCCCGCGCTCGACCTGGCTCAGGTAGGGGTTGCTGACGCCGGCCTGCTCGGCGAGCTGGCGGAGCGAGATCTGCGCGTTGCGGCGCAGATCGCGGATGAACGCCCCCACGTCGCGGGGCAGATCCTTCGAGGGCATGCGGACGACGTTAGCTCCGCTTGCTAGCTCCTGCAAGCGAAACGCTAACGGGAGTTAGCAGTGCCACAATGTCGCGAAACCGACCTACCAGAGGCTCTTGAGCTCTCCGACCGGTTCGCCACCGCCCAGCACGGGCACCTCGGCGGCCTGCTCGAGCGCCTCACCGGTCACACCGATGCGGCGCAGCGCGGACACCAGCACCGGCCGGTTGCCGCGGTGGGCGCCGTCGTCCATCTTGATCGCGACCGCGCCGGCGCCCGGCACGGCGACCGCCATGACGCCTTCGGCGCCGGCCTTGACCAGCATCCCGGGTACGGCGGTCATCAGCTGATGTTCGGTCGTCCTCCGGCCGGACACGAGCTCGGGATGGGCCCGCATGGCGTCGGCGACCGCCCGCTGGTGGTCGCGCGGCAGATCCGCGACCGGCCGCTCGGCGTCGCTCTCCACCATCCGCCCGAACGCCCGGGCCAACCCGGTCAGCGACATGCCCAGCAGCGGCGCGCCGCAGCCGTCGACGGCCGTGGCCACGATCTCCTCGCCCGCGACGTCGGCCACCGCGGCAGTGATCGCCCGCTGCAGCGGGTGCTCGGGCTGCAGGTAGCCCTCCGTCGGCCAGCCGGCCGCCACGCAGGTCAGCAGCATCCCGGTGTGCTTGCCGGAGCAGTTCATCTGGATCCGCTCCGGCCCGCCACCGGCCCGGATCACGTCGGCCGCGGCGGCCGGGTCCAGCGGCATGTCGGGCGGGCAGCGCAGCGCTGACTCGTCGAGCCCGGCCGAGCGCAGCATCGCCCGGGCCCGGGCGACGTGGAAGTCCTGACCCCAGTGGCTGGCGCAGACCAGCGCGAGATCGGCCGGGTCGGTCAGGCGCAGCCCCGCGCGCAGCATGCCGACCGCCTGCATCGGCTTGTTGGACGACCGCGGGAACATCGGCGACTCGACGTCACCGGTGGCGGCGACCGTGCGGCCGGCCGGGTCGAGCACCACCGCGGAACCGTGGTGGTAACCCTCCGGGAAGCCGGATCGGATCACCTCGACCAGGCGTACGCCGCCTTCGTAGAACTTGCCCATCAGCGGTTGGTCTCCAGCCCGAGCAGCTCACGGGCGTCGAGCGGGGTCATCGGCGGGCGCTGGGCCAGCTGCGCGAAACCGACCGCGCGGGCCACGAGCTGCATGTTGGACTCGACCGGCCGGCCCTTGGCGTAGGTGACGGTGTCTTCCATGCCGACCCGCAGGTGACCGCCGGCCGACAGCGACGCGAGCATGACCGGGATCGTGGTGCGGCCGATGCCGGTGGCCGAGAACGTGGTGCCCGCCGGCAGGTTGCGCAGCTCGTTGACGCAGGCGACCAGGGCCGCCGTGGTGCCCGGCATGCCGCCCGGCACGCCCATCACGAAGTCGACGTGCACGTGCCCGCCGGCCGGCAGACCGTGCTTGGCCAGCAGCCGCTCCAGGGCGGCGAGGTGGCCGAGGTCGAAGATCTCGTACTCGGGGACGATCCCGCGCTCCTGCATGCGGGTGTGCAGCTCGACGACGAACTCCCAGCGGTTGAGGAAGACGTCGTTACCGAAGTTGACCGTGCCCATCGTGCAGGAGGCCATGTCGGGGGCGGCGTCGAGCACGCGCAGCCGGTCGGCCTCGGGGTCGGTGACCGCCCCGCCGCTGGAGAGCTGGACGACCAGGTCGGTCGACTCGCGGAGCGCGACCACGGTCTCGCGCAGGCGGCCCAGGTCGAGCGTCGGCTCGGCCTGCCCGTCGCGGATGTGCACGTGGATCACCGACGCGCCCAGGGCGGCGCACTCCTTCGCGGTCACCACCAGCTCGTCGAGCGTGACCGGCAGGGCGGGCACGTCGGACTTGGCCGACTCGGCCCCCGTCGGCGCCACCGTGATCAACGTCGTTGTTGTCATGGGGCGATCCTAAGCGCGGGCCTTACGCGGGGTCGATCGCCGCCGTGGACTCGCCGATGCGCAGGGTCGCGTCGTCGGGGACGTTGCGCTTGAGCACGGCCAGCGCGACCGGGCCGAGCTCGTGGTGGCGGACGGCGGTGCCGACGAAGCCGACCGTGCGGCCGTCGACCGTCACCTCCGTGCCACGGGCCGGCGGCTGGTCGGTCGTCACGCCGTCGAGGTGCAGCAGCACCAGCCGGCGCGGGGGCTTGCCGAGGTGGTGCACCCGGGCGACCGTCTCCTGGCCGCGGTAGCAGCCCTTGTCGAGGTGCACGGCCGGCCCGATGAGGTCGACCTCCGCCGGGATCGTGCGGTGGTCGGTCTCCCAGCCGAGCCGGGGCAGGCGGGCCGCGACCCGGATCGCCTCGTAGGCCCAGAGGCCGGCCGGGGCGATGCCAGCGTCCAGCAGGGTTTTGACGGCCCCGGCGAACCGGTCGCGCGGGACGAGGACGTCGACGCCGAGCGCGGTGCGGCGGGCCCAGCCGCCGTCCTGGAGCGGGCGGACGTCGTACACCGTGGTCGGGCGGTCCGGGGCGTCGCCCTTGGTGAACTTGGCGCCGGGGACCGCGAGGGCGTCCGGGGCGCGCAGGTCGGCCAGGCTGCCGTCGAGCTTGGCGGCGGCGGTGACGGCGTTGGGGCCCACCAGGGACAACATGGCGTAGTCGGCGGTGGCGTCGCGCGGGTCGACCTTGGTGAAGAACCGCATCATCTCGAGGTATTTGAGGAGACCCGCGGTCGCGCCCGGCTCGGTGTCGAGCCACGTGGTCTCGCCGTCCTCGGCGACCATCGCGTGCTGCTCGACGTGCCCGTGCGGCGAGAGCACGAGCAGCTCGCTGCCCTGGCCGGCGGCGAGCGCGGCGAGGTGCTGGGTGGTCAGCGTGTGCAGCCAGGAGGCGCGTTCCTCGCCCGGCACCGCGATCACGCCGCGGTTGGACCGGTCGACCAGGCCGACGTCGCCTTCCAGCAGGCGCTGCTCACGGGTCGGGTCGCCGTAGTGCGCGGCCACCCCGCCGTCCGGGCTCTCCTCGTCGATCGCCTCGACGGCGACCGCACCGGGTGCGTCGATCATCCCTGCCCCTGCTCCTCACATCGACCGCAGTCGCCGAACAACGCCACGTGCCCGACGTCGACCCGGAACCCGCGCTCATCGGCCAACTGGTCAACGAGCGGCTGGAGCACCGACGGGTCGATCTCGGTCACCTCGCCGCACGACCGGCACACCAGGTGGACGTGCTGATGACCACCGGCGGCGTGGTACGTCGGTGACCCGTGCGAGAGGTGCGTATGGGTAACCAGCCCGAGGTCTTCGAGCAGTTCCAACGTGCGGTAGATGGTGGTGATGTTCACACCGGCGGCCGTCTCGCGGACCGCGTTGTGCACCTGCTCGGGTGTCGCGTGGCCCAGCTCGTAGACGGCTTCCAGGACGAGCTGTCGCTGCGCGGTCAGCCGCAGCCCGCGCGCCCGGAGAACTTCAGCAAGCGAGGTATCCGACACCTTCGAATAATAGTGCGCCCGGCTAGGGCGTCTTGATCCAGCGGCCGGCGAACTCGCCCGGATACGGTGCGGGGCCGGGCAGCGGGCTCGCCTCCGGCAGGAGGAGGCCGGCGAGCAGCAGGGCCAGGTAGCGGTGGCGCAGCTGGCCACGGCGTTCGTCGTCGCCGAACCGGATCGCCGCGATCATCTCGAAGACCAGGCCGAGGTCGGCGACGGCCAGGTCGGGACGGACCACCTCGGCCTCGAGCAGGCGGTCGACGAGGTGCTGGTTGAGCTCGCCGGCGCGGACGGCGTTGCGGTTGTGCTCCTGCGTCGGGTGGAACGTGCCGGCGAGTCGCTGGGTCAGCGAGTGGGTGTCGGCGTCGACGATGCGGCGCATGAAGGTCGTGAAGGTCTCCGCCGGGTCGGCGCCGGCGTCGAGCTCGGCGTTGGCCTGCTCAGCGATGCCGACGTAGACCAGCAGGCCGTCGAGGCAGAGCTTGGAGAGCAGCTCCTCCTTGCTCGGGTAGCGCCGGTAGAGCGCGCTGATCCCGACACCCGCCTTCTGCGCCACGGCGGCGATGGGCGCGCCCGGATCGGCGACGAAGACGTCGCGGGCGGCGTCGAGGATCACCTCGTCGTTGCGGGCGGCCTGGGCGCGGCGGCCGCTCATCGGCACGGTCGTCATGACGCCCAAGGCTAGCACGGTTGCGGAACGAAAAGTTCTGTTCTGTTTTCCCGGCTCGCCTCTGGAACGGATCGTTCCGCTCTGCTACAGTCAGAAGCGGAACAGTTCATTCCGGTCCGCTTCTCCGGAGGTTGTCGTGAGCACTGCCGTTCTCGAGTCCCCCGCGGCGCCTGCCGCCGTCTCTGCGCCCGCCCGGGTCGGCCAGTCGCGCCGCTGGCTGGGCCTGTTCGCGATCCTTGCCGCAACGATCATGAACCTGCTGGACACCACGGTGGTCAACGTCGGCGCGCCGGCGATCCAGGCCTCGCTGGGCGGGAGCTACACGAGCCTGCAGTGGGTGGCGGCGTCCTACACGCTGGCGCTCGCGGTCGGCCTGCTCACCGGCGGACGGCTCGGCGACATGTTCGGCCGGCGGCGGGTGCTGCTGGTCGGCGTGGTCGGCTTCGTGGCCGCGTCGCTGTTGTGCGCGGTGGCCTGGTCGCCGGAGAGCCTGATCGTCGCCCGCGTGGTGCAGGGCCTGTTCGCCGCCATCATGATCCCGCAGGGCTTCGGGTTGATCCGCGACCTGTTCCCGCCGCAGGAGATCGGCAAGGCGTTCGGCGCGTTCGGCCCGATCATCGGTTTCGCCACGATCCTCGGCCCGGTGGTGGCCGGCGCCCTGATCGACGCTGACTTCTTCGGCACCGGCTGGCGGATGGTGTTCCTGATCAACCTGCCGCTCGGCCTGTTCGCTCTGCTGGCCGGCCGGGCCGCGCTGCCGGTCTCGTCCGGGGCGCAGGCTGGCAGCCGCCTCGACGTCACCGGCGCCCTGACCGCCGCCGTCGGCATGGTGCTGCTGGTGTTCCCGCTGGTCCGGGGCCGTGAGCTGGGCTGGCCGCTGTGGACGCTGCTGATGATCGCCGCCGCTGTGCCGGTCTTCGTCGCCTTTGCGGTCCGCCAGATCCGCCGGGCCGGCTCGGGCCGGAACCCGCTGGTGGAGCTCGCGGTCTTCACGCGCCGGTCGTACGCCTCGGGTGTGCTGTTCGTGATCGTCTTCTTCGGCGCGATCGCCGGCTTCTCGCTGGCGGTGGGCATGTTCCTGCAGCTGGTGCTCGGCTACAGCCCGATGAAGGCGAGCCTGACGATGGCCGCGTGGGCGGTGGGCGCGTTCCTGGGCTCGGGCTTCGGCAGCACGATGATGCACCGCCTCGGCCGCCGCATCCTCCACATCGGACTGGCGCTGATGCTGGCCGGCACGGCGGCCCTGTACGTGGTGTTCCAGCTCGACTCGGTCGGCGTCCGCTCGATGCTCGCGCCGCTCCTGCTCTACGGCATCGGCATGGGCATGATCTTCGTCCCGCTGTTCGACGTCATCATGGGCGAGGTCCGCGACCACGAGGTCGGTTCGGCAGCCGGGATCCTGGAGTCGCTGCAGCAGCTGGGTGCGGCGCTCGGGGTCGCGATCCTGGGGACGGTGTTCTTCGGCAACCTGTCGGTGGGGGTGGAGCGGGTGACGCTGATCGCGCTGGCCCTGACCGCGGTGACGTTCGGGCTCGGCTTCCTGCTGCCCCGCAAGGCCCGCGGCTGATCCGGCTCTCCTCGGCCCGCGTCCTGCCTCCTCCTTGGGGGCGGGACGCGGGCCACTTCGCGTCCCGGGCCCGGAGCCCGTGTTGCGCAGGGCTTTGCTCTGCAGCCATATGCGCAACACCCCGGCGGACCTGCGTTGCGTATTTGGCTGCAGAGCAAAGCCTGCGCAACACCCCGGCGGACCTGCGTTGCGTATTTGGCTGCAGAGCAAAGCCCTGCGCAACACCAGGCCAGCCCGGCGCGCGAGGGCGCCGAGAGCCGATCAGCGTTCGAACGTGAACAGCCGACGCCCGGCGACGAGCGGCCGCGGCGTCCCGACGAACCGGTGTGCCCCCACACCGAAGCCGGCGTCCTTGGGCGAGACGTAGAGCGACTCACACCCCACGTCCGCGAACCACTCGAGAATCTGCGGCACCAGATCCGGCGCCTCGCGGTGGCGCGTCCAGATGACGACGCCGCCGGGTGCGACGAACTCCGGCACCGCGGCGATCGTGGTCGCGATGTCCGTCGGCGAGATGTTGCCGAAGACGCCGCAGAAGAGGGCCAGGTCGGCCGGGACCGCCCCCGCGTAGGCGGACGTGAACGCAGCGTCGCCCTCGACCACCGAGACCTCGGCCGGCAAGGACGCCGCGGCGGCGCGCGCCCGAGCGGCCAACGTCGGGTCCAGCTCGACCAGCCGGGCCGAGACGTCTGCCGCGCGCGGATGGGAGGCGAGCACACCCAGCAGGTCGCGACCGTCGCCGGCGCACATGCTGACCGCCCGCAACGAGCCCGACGGGGCCGCGGAGAGGCACAGCCGGATCTGCTCCCGCACCGCCTCCAGGCGACGGGACAGCGACGACGAGGGGTCCGCGTACGCGGAGTGCCAGCTCACCCAGTCCATCAGTAGACCAACGCCTGCGCGCCGTCCGTCAACACCTCTTCGACGAAGGCCGCCGCCCCGGCGATGCGTACGCCGGGGAGCACGTCGTCGGAGCCGATCGAGCGGCGGGCCGCGCACTGGGTGCAGAGGGTGACCCGGCCCGCGGCCAGCACCGCGGCGAGCAGGTCCGCGAGCGGCGCCGAGTGGGGCAGGTCGAAGGTCTCCGCCCGGCCGGGGAGCGCGAACCAGGACGACTCACCGGTCAGCCACAATGAGACGTCGGCGCCGGCGGCAACGGCCGTGGCGGCGACGGTGAAGGCCTGGGCACACCGCTCCGGCGCGTCCGCCCCGGCGGTGACCTTGACGATCAACGTACGAGCCATCGGCTCAGCATAGGATCGTTCGCGTGGTGACCGAGATCGGGTTCGTGAGCCTGCTCGTGGCAGGTTTCGGCGCGCTGGCCGGTGGACTGGTCTATCTGGCAGCACGCGTAGCAAGGGGCAGATGGTGACCGACGAGAACCCGATCGCACCCCCGCCGTGGCTCAACGCCCCGCCGGTGGAGCCGTATCCCTTCGTGGAGACATACGACCTGCGCGAGGGACCGGATCTGCACCCGGCGCTGCAGCCGCTGCTGCCCTACATCGGGCTCTGGCGGGGTCGTGGTCGTGGTGGTTTCCCGACGATCGAGGACTTCGACTACGGGCAGGAAATCAAGATCACGCACGACGGCCGGCCGTTCCTCTACTACGAGTCGCGGGCCTGGGTGATCAACGAGGAGAACCTGCCCGTGAAGCCGGCCGGTCGCGAGGTCGGCTGGTGGCGACCGGTGATCGTCGACGGCAAGGGCACCGGCGAGCTGGAGGTCCTGATCACGACGCCGACCGGCATCATGGAGATGCACATCGGCAAGATCGACGGTACGCGGGTCGAGATGGCGACCGACCTCGTCCTGCGCACGCCGACCGCCAAAGAGGTGACCGCCGGCCACCGGCTCTACGGCATCGTCGAGGGCGCGTTGCTCTACGCGCAGGACATGGCCGCGGTCGGCCAGGAGATGTCGCCGCACCTCTCCGCCCGGCTGGTCCGCGTCGGCGGCTGAACCCGGCCCGCGGGTGGCGGCACGGGAACGGATCCCGCGCCGCCGGACGCTATGCCGCGGCCGTGACGGGGCGGTACGACAACACCACGACGCCCGACCCGAACGTCGTCGTGTCGGCGTGGGCCAGCGGGGTGACGCTCTCGGGCCGGAACAGCGGCTCGCCGCTGCCCTTGAGGACGGGGCAGATCCAGATCCGGTGCTCGTCGAGGAGCCCGTGCGCCGCCAGGTCGTCGGTGAGCCGGCCGTGTCCCCAGACCAGGATGTCCTTGCCGGGCCGGTTCTTCAGCTCGGTGACGCTCTCGACGAGCCGGTCGCCGGGTATGACGAACGAGTTGTTCCAGTCCGCGGGCGCGTCCATCGTCGACGAGACGGCGTACTTCTCGATGCTGTTGACGTGATCGCCGTACGGGTTGCCGCCCATCGTCGGCCAGGCCTGCGCCATGCCCTCGTAGGTGACCCGGCCCAGCAAGAGCGCATCGGCGCCGAGCGCGAGATCGAGGGCGTACTGCAGGGCGTCCGGACTGTTGTACTCCATCGACCACAGGTGCGGGTTGTCGATGTACCCGTCGAGCGTCGCGTACGTCGAGGCGATGATCCGCCGCATCACTGTCTCCTTCCGGTGCTGTTCGGCTGTGCCGATAGAGTTCCAATCCAGCGGCACCGGCCGGTAGTACGGCGCTCAGCGACCCGGTATGAGGAACCCACATGATCCGCGTGATGATCGCCGAAGACGTGCCGCTGCTGCGTGAGTCCCTGGCGGCGGTGCTGGAGCTCGAGGAAGACCTGACCGTGGTGGCCGCCGTCGAGCGCGGCGACGAGATCGTCGAGGCCGCCGCCCGCGAGCGTCCGGACGTCGCGCTGCTGGACATCGACCTGCCGGGCCTGGACGGCATCTCCGCCGCCGTGAAGCTGCGGGAAGCGCTGCCCGAGTGTCGGGCGCTGGTGCTCACGGGCCTCGCCCGGCCCGATCATCTGCGCCGCGCGCTCGCCGCCGGAGCGGCGGGGTTCGTGCTCAAGCACGCCGTGCCGCAGACCCTCGTCGACGCGATCCGCAAGGTGGTCGCGGGTGAACGCGTCGTCGATCCTCAGCTCGCCCTGGCCGCGCTGGAGACGCCGGCGAACCCGCTCCCGGCCCGGGAGATCGACGTGCTGCGACTGGCCGCGACCGGCGCCGGACCCGACGAGATCGCCGCGACGCTATTCCTGAGCGTGGGAACCGTGCGCAACTACCTCTCGTCGGCGATCACCCGGCTCGACGCCCGCAACCGGGTCGACGCGATCCGGATCGCCACCGATCGGGGTTGGCTGTAAGGGCACCGTCGCCTCCAGCCGGAACCCGTCGCCGACCCGGGCCGCGGACAGCGTCCCGCCCAGCGCGGCGACCCGACGGGTGAGGCTGTCGAGACCCATCCCCCGCGGCACTCCGGCGGCCGGTGCGACGCCGTCGTTGGTCAGCCGGAGCCGGACCTCGGTCGGACCGCGCGAGACGGTCAGCTCGCACCGTCGCGCGTCGCTGTGTCGCAACAGGTTGGTGACGCCCTCACGGAGCACGGTCGAGAGCACCGTGCCGATTTCGTCGTCGAGCGGTCCGGGCGCCACCGACCCCTGGACCTCGATGCCGGCGTCGGTCAGCACCGCGCGCACCGTGCGGGCCTCGGCCTCGACCGTCATGGCGCGGTAGCCCACGGCCAGTGTCTCCAGCTCGGCCAGAGCCTCCCGGGCGACCTCGACGCCGGCCGCCAGCTCGGCGCGAGCCCGCCCGGCGTCGCGGTCGAACAGCCGCGCCGCGAGCTCGCTCTTGAGCACGAGGACCGACAGGCTGTAGCCGAACAGGTCATGGAGGTCCCGGGCGAAGCGCAGCCGCTCGTGCACCAGTGCCGCCTCCGCGAGCGCCCCCCGCGCGGCCACCAGCTGGGCCGTCAGGCTGGCCATGCTGGCCAGGGCCAGGACGAGCACGGCGCGCTCGCCCGTCCACACCGCCTCGTAGACCTGGCCCAGGACGGTCGGGTCGCCGAGGTTGGCGTCCCAGAGATAGAGAACGGCGTCGAGGCCGATCAGCGGCACGCTCACCAGCCACCGCAGCGCGCCGCGCAGCAGGACCAGGGACAGGCCGGGCAGGAAGTACGCCACGTGCCACACGGGGAGGTCGAGGACGGCGAGCGGGCCGACCGCCAGCGCCCCGGCGACGAGGAGGAGCCACCAGCGCTGCTGCCGCTTGCCGCCCCGCGGTGGCAGGCACGCCGCCAGGTAACACCCGACGAACCCGAGCAGCGCCGCCGCCAGCAGGGCCCATTCGCCGCCGGACAGGCCGGTCCGCACGGCCCACCGCAGCTCGGTCGGCACGATCATCAGGACGATCGCCAGAGCGCCGAGCGCTGCCACGCCCGCCGTGTCGAGGTCGGCCGCCAGGCGCGGTGGAGTGGCGCGCGGGGCATCCCGGCCGTGCCCGTGCGCGACGGAACGGGCCTCGTTGAGCGCGGACCGGGCCGTGGCGAGCGCGCCGTCCAGCTCAGGCCGGGCCCGGTCCGGCGTTGGCTGGGCCAGAATCGCTTCGGCGTCGGCGATCAGCCGGCGGATGCTGGCGCCGACCCGCTCGTTGAGCTCGCGACCGAACTCCAGCCGCTGCCGGGCGACCTCCGCCGCGGCCAAAGCCAGTTGGCCGTCGCGCAGATCGGCGACCAGGTCGGCCAGACGGGCGACGGCGTAGAGCGCGATGCCGACGAAGGCCGCGTGGCCCACCGCGAGGTGGACCGCCTCGCCGACCGTGGGTCGGACCGTCAGAGCGACGGCGAACTGCGCGACCACGACGAGGCCGAAGCCGGCCCAGGCGAGCACCGGCGGGCGCACCAGCAACAGCATCGCGGCGGCGAGGAAGCCCGAGTTGCCGTACCAGGTGTCGGCGAACCAGACCATGCCGGCGCCGGTCAGCAACGCCTGGACGGCGAGCGTCCAACTCCAGCCCGCGGGCGCGCTGCCGGCGCGCGGGCGCACGCAGTTGCGTAGGTGCAGAGCCACCAGGGCGGTCAACAGGGCCACCGCCGCCGACCGGGCGGCGATCGAATGTCCGCTCTCGACGATGCCGACGAGCCCACCGAAGCCGAACCCCAGGGCCAGCGCCGCCGCGGCGACCCGGGCCAACCACAGCTCGCCGTGCCGCTCGGCCACCCGCGTCACCCCCGTCCACGCCAGATCCCGGCCCGCCGACCGCGTGCCGGGATCCTATGCGCAGCCGGTCAGCCGAAGCGGCCCGTGATGTAGTCCTCGGTCTTCTTCTGGCTCGGGTTGCTGAAGATCTTCTGCGTCGAGTCGTGCTCGATCAGGCGGCCGGGGTCGCCCGTGCGCTCGATGGAGAAGAACGCCGTGCGGTCCGAGACGCGCGCGGCCTGCTGCATGTTGTGGGTCACGATGATGATCGTGTAGCGGTCCTTCAGCTTGAACATCAGGTCCTCGATCGCCAGCGTGGAGATCGGGTCCAGCGCCGAGCACGGCTCGTCCATCAGCACGACCTGCGGCTCGACCGCGATCGTACGGGCGATGCAGAGCCGCTGCTGCTGGCCACCCGACAGGCCGGCGCCGGGCTTGCCGAGCCGGTCCTTGACCTCGTCCCACAGGTTGGCCGACCGCAGCGCCTTCTCGGCCGCCTCCTCGAGCACCGACTTGCGGCGCACGCCGTTGAGCTTCAGACCCGCGACGACGTTGTCGAAGATGGACATCGTCGGGAACGGGTTGGGCCGCTGGAAGACCATGCCGATCATCCGGCGTACGGCCGTGACGTCGACGTCCTTGTCGTAGATGTTCTCGTCGTCAACCGTCAGCTTGCCCTCGACCCGGGCGCCGGGCAGGACCTCGTGCATCCGGTTGATCGAACGCAGGAACGTCGACTTGCCGCAGCCCGAGGGACCGATCAGCGCGGTCACGGTCTTGGGCTCGACGCTCAGGTTGATGTTGTCGATCGCCTTGAACGAACCGTAGTAGGCGGTGACCCCGGTCGCTTCGACACGCTTGGCCATTTTCAGTCCTTCAGATCTAGCGAGGGATGCGGTTGCGGCGGGCGAGCAGCTTGGCCGCGATGGTCAGAATCAGGACGAGCGCCACCAGCGTGAGCGCTCCGGTCCAGGCCCGGGCGGGCGCGAAGCGGGAGGCGTCGCCGGCCTGCTGGAAGACGAACAGCGAGAGCGAACCCTGCTGGCCGGTGAACGGGTTGAAGTTGATCGCGGCGCTGCCGCCGGCGACCAGCAGCACCGGCGCCGTCTCGCCGGCCGCGCGGGCGATCGAGAGCATGATGCCGGTGACGATGCCGGGCAGGGCCGTGGGGATGACGATCTTCAAAATCGTCTTCCACTTGGGTACGCCGAGCGCGTAGGAACCCTCGCGCAGTGGCGCGGGCACGAGGCGCAGCATCTCCTCGGTCGACCGCACGATCGTCGGCAACATCAGCACGCTCAACGCCAACGCCGCTGCGAAGCCCGAGAAGGCCGGTGCGCCGTCGTTGAACCACGGCGACACGATCAGCACCCAGAACGCCAGCACGAACAGGCCGGCGACGATCGACGGGATGCCCGTCATGACGTCGACGAAGAACCTGATCAGGAAGGTGAACCGGCCGCGGCCATATTCCACGATGTAGATCGCGCCGAGCACGCCCAGCGGGATCGTGATCAGCGCCGCGATGCCGACCTGCTCCAGCGTGCCGATGATCGCGTGGTAGGCGCCGCCGTTGGCGTCGCGGGCGCCGATGTTGTTCATCGACGCGTTGAAGAAGTCGCCGTCGAAACGCTCCATGCCCTTGGAGATCAGCGTCCAGGTCACGGATGCGAGCGGCAGCACCGCGAGCACGAACGCCGAGTGGATCAGCGCGCTCCAGGTGCGGTTGCGCGCGGACCGGCGGCCCTCGACGGCGTTGACGGCGACGTAGACGCCGACCATGTAGAGGATGAGGCCGATGACCAGGGTGAGCACCCAGCCACCGATGCCGGTGCCGTAGCAGAGCGCGGCCGCCAGGCCCAGCGCGACGACGGCGATGCCGAGGAACGCGACGGTCGGCAGCCGCTTGGTCTGCAGCGTCGGGTTCTGGCCCGGGGCAGGCAACGTACTCGTACTCATGCGGCGGACTCCGTGAACTCGCGACGCCGGTAGATGATCGCGCGGGCGATCATGTTGACGATGAGCGTGATCGTGAACAGCACCAGGCCGGACGCGATGAGCGCGCCGCGACCGATCTCGCCCGCCTCACCGAAGCCGTTGGCGATGTTGGCGGCGATCGAGTTGCCGCCGTTCGTGATGACGTTCAGCGAGATCACGTTGATGAAGCCGAGCGTCATCGCCAGCGCGATGGTCTCGCCGAGCGCGCGACCGAGGCCGAGCATCACGGAGGCGATCACGCCGGGGCGGCCGTAGGGCAGCACCGCGGTGCGGATCATCTCCCACTTGGTGGCGCCGAGCGCCAGGGCCGCCTCCTCGTTGGCGGTCGGCGTCTGCATGAACACCTCACGCGACAGCGACGTGACGATCGGCAGCACCATGATGGCCAGCACCAGGCCGCCGAGCAGCAACGAGCGGCCGAACGGGGCCTCACCGGAGAAGAACGGCAGCCACGAGAAGTATTTGTTGAGCCAGACCGAGAAGTCCCGGACCGGGTCGATGAAGACCATCAGGCCCCACAGGCCGTAGACCACACTGGGCACGGCGGCCAGCAGGTCGATCAGGAAGCCGAGCACCGTGGCGATCCGCTTGTGCGCGTAGTGCGACAGGTAGAGCGCGATGCCGAGCGCGATCGGGACGGCCACGAGCAGCGCGATCACCGCGGTGACCACCGTGCCCCACACCAGCGCCGCGATGCCGAACTGCGGCGGTGACTGGTTGGGGAACCACTCCTTGGTCGTGAGGAAGTTGGCCTCGTTGGCCTGGAGCGCGGGCACCGCCTTGGCGATCAGGAAGATCGTGATCGCGACGATGATGACCAGGACCATCGTGCCCGCGGCGAGGGTGAGGCCGCGGAAGGCGTTTTCGGCCCCGAAGCCCTTGCGGCGCGGAAGTGACCCGCCGCCGCCGAGCGCGCCACCGTTGTGGCGGAAGTCCGGCGGCACCGGAGCGTCGCCGCCCGACCGCCCGTCGAGAACGCCGGTCGACGCCGTTGCACCGGCGGGCCGGGCGTGACTGTTGGTCACGCCCGGCCCCCCGGTGCTGACGTCGGCCGAGCGGGTGTGCCTGTCGGCCATCTGCTCGCTCGTTTCGTCTTCGGTTCGGTTGAGGTTCCTAGCTGCTGGCTCAGGCGAGGTTCTTGATCGCGGCCTGGACCTTGGTCTGCACCTCGGTCGGCAGCGGCGCGTAGCCGAGCTCGGTCAGCGAGCCCTGGCCCTCGGCGCTGGCGGCGTAGTTCAGGAAGCCCTTGACCAGCGCGAGCTTGTCGGCCGGGGTGCCCTTGCTGCAGACGATCTCGTAGGTGACCAGGACGATCGGGTAGGCGCCCGCCTCCTTGGTCGCGTAGTCGATCTTCATCTTCAGGTCGTCGCCGGAGCCGGTGACCTCGGCGCCCGCGATCGTCTTGCCGGCCGCCTCGGCGGTCAGCTCGGTGAACTCACCCGCGCCGTTAGCGATCTTGGCCTTCGACAGGCCGCCGTTCTCGGCGTACGACCACTCCATGTAGCCGATGGAGCCCTCGGCACCCTTGACCGACGTGGCAACGCCGTCCGAGCCCTTGGAGCCGGTGCCGCCCGGGGCCTTCCACGCCTTGGCGTTGCCGAAGGTCCAGTTCGCCTCGGCGACGGTGCTCAGGTACTTGGTGAAGTTGTCGGTCGTGCCCGACTCGTCCGACCGGTGCACCGTCTGGATGTTGGTCGACGGCAGCGTCGCGCTGGGGTTGTCCGCCTTGATCGCGGCGTCGTCCCACTTCTTGATGGAGCCGTTGAAGATCTTCGCCAGGGTGTCGGGCTTGAGCTGCAGGCCGTCGACGCCAGGCAGGTTGTAGGCGACGGCGATCGGGCCGATCACCATGGGGAGGTGGATCGCCGGGCCGGTGCCGCACCGGGCGTCGGCCTTCGGCTGCTCGTCTTCCTTGAGCGCCGAGTCCGAACCCGCGAAGTCCGCCGTCTTGGCGATGAACGACTGGATGCCGGCACCGGAGCCGTTGGGCTCGTAGTTGATGGTCGTGCCGGTGCACAGCTGCTGGTAGGCCTTGCGCCACTCGTCAACGGCGTTCTTCTGCGCGGACGAGCCGAAGGCGTTGACCGTGCCCGAGGCGCAGTCGGCCGCCGCGGACGCGCCGCCGCTCGCGCCGGTGCCGGGCGACTCGTTGTTGTCCGAGCCGCACGCGCTCAGCGCGAGTGCCGCCGTCAAAGCGAGGCAGGCGATGGTGCCGTGCCGCTGGAGCTTCACCTGAGGGATATCCCTTCAAACGGGGTTTCGAGATTGGCCCGGGAGCGTGCTGCCCCCGGGGCTACCAGCGAAGCTAAGAGGGGTAGGTAGCCGACTTCCCGGGCCTTAGTGAACTGGCGGTGAACAGCTTCAGCCGCCGAGGTGGCGACATGCTGAGCCATGGATGTCGATTCCGTTAACCGGCCGCAGACGATCGCGTATGCGAACGAGCGGGTCAGCGATGGTCAGCCACCGGCGGCAGGTCAGAGACTTACCGACATGACTGACGTGCTGACCGTCCGTGGCGGCTTTCTCGCTCTGGCGGCCCTGGCCACCGGCCTGGCCGCCGGCCTCTTCTACACCTTCGACGTCGCGGTGATGCGCGGCCTCGCGAGCACCGACGACCGTACCTTCGTCACCGCCATGCGGGAGATCAACATCAAGATCCTCAATGGCCTGTTCGGCTTCGCGTTCGGCGGCGCCATGGTCTTCACCGTCGTGGCGCTGGCGCTCAACACCGGCGACCGCACCGTCTGGTGGATCGTCGCCGCCGCCGTGCTCTACGCGATCCAGCTCGGCATCACGTTCGGGATCAACGTGCCGCTCAACAACGCCCTGCTGGCCGCCGGCGACCCGGCCAGGATGACGGACCCGCATCCCGTACGCGTCGCGTTCGAAGCGAAGTGGAACCGGTGGAACCACGTGCGCACCTGGCTGGTCCTCGCCGCGTTCGTGGCGCTGCTCGGCGGCCTCGCCGAGTACGGCCGGTCACTGGGATGAGCGGCGATAGCTCACGTCCGTCGACCAGACGGCGAAACCGAGCCCCGTGTAGAGCCGGACGGCGGGCTTGTTGGACTCGTCGACGTAGAGCATCGCCTGGTCCAGCCCGGCCGCCCGTAGGTAGCGCAACCCGGCGACGGTCAACGCGCCGCCCAGCCCGCGACCGTGCGCGGCCGGGTCCACCCCGACCACGTAGACCTCGCCGATCGGGTCGTGCTGGTGGCCGCCCTTACCGTGCACCTTGGTCCAGTGGAAGCCCAGCATCGCGCCGTCCTGCGCGTCGACCGCGAGGAGGAAGCCGGCCGGGTCGAACCACGGCTCCGCCATCCGGATCCGCAGGTCGTCGATGGTCCACCGGCCCTGGTCGGGGTGGTCGGCGAAGGCCCGCGCGTTGACGCGTACCCACTCCTGCTCGTCGCGGCCCGGCTCGAACGCGCGCAGCGTCACGCCGGCCGGCAGGTCGCGGGCGGGCAGCGGCGCGAACAGCGACCGGCGCATCTGGAACAGCACCCGGGCGCGGTCGAAGCCGAGCTCCTGCGCGAGCGCGCCGGCCGACGGGTGGTCGCCGTGGGCCCAGAGCCGCAGCGACCGCGAGCCGGCCGCCTCGGTGGCGGCGATGGCCGCGTTGACCAGCGCCCGCCCGAGCCCGTGCCGGCGCCGCAGCGGATGCACCACCAGCTCGGCGGCGGCGCCCTCGACCTCGTCGGTGGTGTCGACGTGGGCGTACCCGGCGAGCGTGCCGTCCGGGTCCCGGACCAGCAGGTGCACGGCCGCCTGCTCGCCGCCGTGCCGGATGTGCAGCACCACGTGCTCGGAGAACGGGTAGGCCCCGTCGGTGTCGCCGGCAAGCGAGGCGAGGTCGAGCACGGCCGCGACGTCGGCGGCAGCCAGCTGGTCGAGCCGCTCGACGCGGGGCGGGTTGGTCACCCGCTCACGTTACTTCTGGCCGCGGTGGATCGGGAGATCGCGCCCGTGCAGCATCGGCTCGTCGATGCCGGGCGGCAGCGCGGCGAGCGCGAACCGCTTCTCCAGGTCGGGCAAGATCTTCTTGAGCGCCTGGACGGTGCCCTCGCGCTCACCCCCGGCGTCGTGCATCAGCACGATCGAGCCGATCCCGGTGTCCGTCATGACCGTCTTCTCGATGCTCTTGGCCCCCGGCTTCATCCAGTCCACCGGGTCCACCGTCCAGTGCAGCGACGACATCCCGAGCTCCTTGGCGACGTCGACCGCCGCCTGGGTCCAGGCCCCGCCCGGGTGCCGGAAGTACGAGATCTTCGCGTCCGGCACCGCCGCGTGGATCGCGTCGCTCGTCTTCTGCATGTCGGCCCGGATCACGGCCTTGGACCTCGTGCCCAGCTCCGTGTCGTGGTTCCAGGTGTGGTTGCACAGCGTGTGCCCGTGCGCGACGATCTCCCGCACCAGATCCGGGAACTGCGCGGCCATCTCGCCGACGAGGCAGAACGTGGCCTTGACGCCGTACTCGTCGAGCAGCGCGAGCACCTCGGGCGTGTACTTCGGGTCCGGGCCGTCGTCGAAGGTCAGCGCGACCTGCATGGTCCCCGTGGTCATCCGGCTGCCGAACGGCCCGGCCTTGTCCGGCATCAGCGGCGGCCGGCCCGGTCCGACGACGATCTGCTGGTTGAAGACCGCGGGCAGCGGCGGCGCGGCCGGCACGCCCTGCTTGGCCGGCGCGGCGCCACCCTGTGGCTGGGCCGTCGGCGTCGGCGCCGTGTCCGGCTTCGGCTCCTGCGTACGCGGCTCGTGCGCCTTGGCCACCGCCCGGCTGGACGGGGAGGCGGGCAGGCCGGGGCGCTCGTCGTCGGCCGCCGCGCCGCGGTGCCGGTCGCCGCGCACGGCGTCGCTGTCGTACGTGCCCGCGGCTGATCGGCCCTGCTCGTGTTCCTGGCGCGTGGCGTTGCCGAGCGCGAACGAGCTGCCGATGATCGCCGAGGCGATGACCGTGACGATCGCGAGGGTCCGGGTGGTCGGTCCGATCTTCACACTGGCCAGCGTATGGATTTTTCGTGTTTTACGTGGCCAAACTTGGACAAACGACGGGGACCGCCCCGGAGTTACGGAGTGGTCCCCAACAGCCCGAAAGAGGTCAGACGGACAGCAGCTCGTTGTCGGGCAGCGAGCGGGTCGGCGGCACGACGAACTTGTAGCCGACCTGCCGCACGGTGCCGATCATCGACTCGTATTCGGAGCCGAGCTTGGCCCGCAGCCGCCGCACGTGCACGTCGACCGTGCGCGTGCCGCCGAAGTAGTCGTAGCCCCAGACCTCGCGCAGCAGCTGGTCGCGGGTGAACACCCGGCCGGGGTGCTGGGCCAGGAACTTGAGCAGCTCGAACTCCTTGTAGGTCAGGTCGAGCGGCCGGCCCTTGAGCTTGGCGGCGTAGGTGTCGGGGTCGATGGTGAGCTCGCCCGCCCGGATCAGCCCGTTGGCGGCGTTGGTGGCGTTGGTCAGGCGGCCGACGGCCAGCCGCAGCCGAGCCTCGACCTCGGCCGGGCCGGCACTGGCCAGGATCACGTCGTCGACGCCCCAGTCGGCGTTGAGCGCGATCAGCCCGGCCTCGGTGACCACCGCGATCAGCGGCACACCGAGCCCGGTCGCGTGCAGCATCCGGCAGGTCGCCCGGGCCTCGGACAGTTCGGAGCGGGCGTCGACCAGCACGGCGTCGGGGCTGGGACCGCTGACCAGCGTGCGCACGTCGCGCGGGGCGGTGCGCACCGAGTGCGGCAGCAGGTCGAGCGCCGACAGCACGCTCGACGGCTCGCCGGCCCGGGCCGTCACCAGCAGCAGAATCTCCACGCGTCAGTCACCTCCGTCTGATGCGGCGCAGCGGCCGCGGCGGGGAACCCGGCTTCGCTGACGGGGTGGTGCCAGCCTCGCTCAGTCGTGTTACGCCTGCGTAAACGCCCTCCGCGAGTCGAAACGAGCTTAACCGATGAGAAGGCCGTAACCGGGCGGTGGCCGTGCGTTCATCGCCGCGATCGGTCCGAACGGGCCGGTGACCTGCCCCTGGTTCGGGCGGGTCTGGCACGATCGGACCGTGTTCCCCTCGACCTCACCGGAGACCGCGGCCGACCCCGCCGGCGCCCCCGACGACGATCTCGAAGAGATAGAAGTCACGCCGATCCGGCCGGCCCTGTCGGCGGCGATCGCGGCGTTCGCGGGCCTGGTCGGCATCGGGCTGATCCTCGGCGCCCAGTCGAGCAGCCCGGGCGCCCGGGTGCCGTTCGCCCTCGTGCTGGCCGGCCTCCAGGTGCTCTACGTGCTCGCCTGGCTGATGGCCACCCGCCCACCGCAGGCGCTGCTCGTCGGCGGCGTCTGCCTGGTGGTGGCCGGGTGGAGCGACCTGCAGGCGGTGCGGGCCGCCGAGCCGGGGTTGGGGATGCTCGGCCTGATCGCGGTGACCGGCGTCGCGGCGGTGGTGCTCGGCCAGTCCATCCGGGCCGGCGACCGGCGGCGGATCACGGAGTCGTTGCTGGCCACCCTGCTGCTCGTGGTCGGCGTGGTGGCGATCGCGTCGCTGAGCATGTTGAGCCGCGAGCCGCTCGGCACCCAGGTGATCCTCGTCTGCGTCGCGTCCAGCGCGGTCGCGCTGATGGTCGCCCGGCTCGTGGACGCGGTCTACCCGAAGCCGCGGCTGGCGCCCCAGATCCCCCGCGGTGCCAGCGGAGTGATCTTCGGCGCGATGGCCGGCACGCTGCTCAGCGCCGTCCTCGGGTCCTACCTCTACTCGTTCAGCCCCACCAGCGCGGCGGTCGCCGGGCTGGTCGCCGCCGTGCTCGCGGTGCTGGCCGACCTGGCCGCCGACTACGCCGAGGCCGGCCGGCAGATGGCCGGCGACCCGCCGACGCTCTGGGTGGCCCGGCACATGCAGGGTCCGCTCGGCGGCTTCGCGCTGGCCGCGCCCGCGGCGTACGTCATGACGGTGCTGTTCCTGACTTGACCCGAGTGGGTAAGGAGGAAAGCGACGACGAGGAGGAACGGTGACGACCACCTACTACGCGGACGAGGAAACCCGTCCCCGCAAGCGGCGCGGCCGCCGTGCGCTGATCACCCTGCTGGTGCTGCTCATCGTGCTCGCCGGCGTCCTCGTCGCGGCCGACCGGGTGGCCGCCAACTTCGCCGAGAAGAAGATCGCCGAGCAGGTCAGCCAGGAGGTCGCCGCGCAGAACGTGCAGTCGGCGCCGCCCGAGGTGTCCGTCGGCGGGTTCCCGTTCCTGACCCAGGTGCTCCGGGGCAACTACGAAGAGATCACGATCGTCATGCGGGACGTCAAGGGCGACGTCAACGGCGACGCGGTCAACCTGCCGCAGCTCAACGTGGTGGCGCACGACGTGGCCGCCTCGATCGACACCCTGCGCAGCGGGCAGGGCGACGTGACCGCCAAGACCGTCGACGGCACCGGGACGATCACCTATGACAGCGTGACCGCGCTGATCAACCGCGAGGGGCTCAAGCTCAGCGAGCGCGAGGGCAAGCTCGTCGCCACCGCCCCGATCGTGGTGCCCGGGATCAACCAGCAGTTCACCGTCACGGGCTCCGCGGACCTCTCGGTCCAGGGCCGGCGGATCCAGATCAAGTTCGCCGACGCGACCGCCGAGGGGCTGCCCGCCGTGCCGCTGGCCCAGCAGGTCGTCAGCAACTTCATCCGGCAGATCTCGATCAACGTCGACGTGCCGGCGCTGCCCTTCAACATGGAGCTCAAGCAGGTCGATGCCAAGCCCGACGGGCTGGCCGTGACCGCCACCGCCAAGGACGTGCCGCTCAACTCGTGATCCGGCTCACCGTCCCGGGCGCTCCCGGATGGTGGTCAGCCCGGTGACCTCGGACAGGACGGCTGGTAGCCTTCATCCCCATGGGGACGCTCCTCACCAAACGGCGCGCGGTCGACCTGTGCCGCGTGGCCACCTGCCTGTGTCGCCCCGTCATCTGACGGCGGCGCGCTGAGGTCTGCTCCTTCACTTCTCCGTCCGGCAGTGCCGCCGTCGCTCGTACCCGTGATCCCTAATCCCTGGGTCGCGCGCGTGGAGCGACGACATCCACATCCCCCGCGCGCGTTGACTCACCACCATCTCCGCAGACCAACAGGAGTGAACTGATGAGTCGCGACACCGCACTCGTTTCGGCCGACTGGGCCGAGAAGAACCTCGGCGCACCCGGCGTGGTCTTCGTCGAGGTCGACGAAGACACCACGGCGTACGAGGGTGGCCACCTGCCCGGCGCGATCAAGCTGGACTGGAAGACCGACCTCCAGGACCCGGTCCGCCGTGACTTCGTCAACAAGGAGCAGTTCGAGGCGCTGCTCTCGGCGCGGGGCATCGGCAACGACGACACGGTCGTGCTCTACGGCGGCAACAACAACTGGTTCGCCGCCTACGCGTACTGGTACTTCAAGCTCTACGGCCACGGCGACGTGAAGCTGCTCGACGGCGGCCGCAAGAAGTGGGAGCTCGACGCCCGCCCGCTGGTCAAGGACGTGCCGGGCCGCGAGCAGACCACCTACACCGCGCAGGACCCCGACACCACCATCCGCGCGTTCCGCGACGAGGTGGTCAAGGCGATCGGCAGCCAGAACCTGGTCGACGTGCGCTCCCCCGACGAGTACGCCGGCCGGCTGCTCGCCCCGGCGCACCTCCCGCAGGAGCAGGCGCAGCGCGCGGGCCACATCCCGACCGCGCTGTCCGTGCCGTGGTCCAAGGCCGCCAACGAGGACGGCACGTTCAAGTCCGACGACGAGCTGCGCGCCATCTACGCGGCCGCCGGGCTCGACGAGAGCAAGGACACCATCGCCTACTGCCGGATCGGCGAGCGCTCCTCGCACACCTGGTTCGTGCTCAAGGAGCTGCTGGGCCACTCGAGCGTCAAGAACTACGACGGCTCCTGGACCGAGTACGGCTCGCTGGTCGGCGTGCCGGTCGCGCTCGGCGACGAGCCGGGGAAGGCGTGACCGCCATGACCACCCCTGTCGATTCGAGTTGCGCCGCGCCGGACCAGTCCCTCCCCCTGCCGGCGAGCGTCGACCTGGAGAAGGAAACCGTGATAACCGGTGTCGTGACGGCGCCCGACGGCTCCGTCGTGGGCGGCGCCTACGTGCGGCTGCTGGACGCCACGGGCGAGTTCGCCGCCGAGGTCGTCACCTCGCCGGCCGGCCAGTTCCGGTTCTTCGCCGCTCCGGGCACCTGGACCCTGCGGGCGCTGTCCCGGCACGGAAACGGCGACACCACGGTGACCGCCAACCGCGGCGTGACCGAGACCGGCGTACGCGTCGGCTGATTTTCCACCAGAGCGCCCCGGCCGTCGGCCGGGGCGCTCTCGTGTCACCATGGCCCGGTGACCGCATCGCGCCGACGACTCTGGGTGATCGGCGGCCTGACCGCCTGGGCGCTCGTGCTGGCGGGTCTGGGGGTGCTCTCGCACCGCGACGACCCGCCGACCGTGAAGGAACAGCGCGACCTGTCCGCGGCGCTGCGGGTCGTCAGCGAGGCGACGGGCTTCACGGTCGGCCAGGCCGGCACCGAGACCGCCCCGGTGATCATGCCGACCACCGTCGACGAGGGCTGTCGCCTCACGCCGTTCCGCTCGGGCGCGACGGCGACGGGCGTGGTCCGGTTCTTCACCGCCGACGCGGCCGCCCTGATGGGCCGGCTGGCCGCCGGTTACCCGGCGGCCTACGAGGCGCGGCTCAGCCCCGACGGCAAGGCGCTGCGGGCCGACGCCGGCGAGTTCGTGGCCCTGCGCGGCAAGGTCATCACGGCCGGCGAGGTGCAGGTCACGGTCACCACCGGCTGCCGCCCGGTCGACGGCGTGGTCGGCGACCTGCTGCCCGAATATCCGCAGCACGCGGCGCCGGCCAAGGTGTTCGCGGCGCTCGGCGCGTCGTCGGTCGACACGGCCACCGTCACGTTCGCCCACTGCCCGTCCGGCCGGGCCGTCGCCACGGCGTCGGCCGTCGGCCACGGAGTCACGGCCCGCCCGGCCGCCGCCCGCGAGCACGACCAGGGCGTCGCGGTCGTCGACACGCCCGAGGTCTACGCCTACCGGCGCGGCGCGGCGGAGGCGGTCGCGGTCGTCCCGGGGTCCGGCGGGGAGGCCCGCGTCTACGTGACAGAACTCTGTTGACGGGTTCCGTACAGTGTACGGGTGCTGACCGACCACATCGAGATCACCGGAGCCCGCGAAAACAACCTCAAGGACGTCACCGTCCGGATCCCGAAGGGCCGGATCACCGTGTTCACCGGTGTCTCCGGCTCCGGCAAGTCGTCACTCGTCTTCGACACCGTCGCCGCCGAGGCCCAGCGGCAGCTCAACGAGACGTTCACCGCGTTCGCCCGCAACTTCCTGCCCAGCTACGGCCAACCTGACGTCGACTCGATCGCAAACCTGTCGGCCGCGATCGTCGTCGACCAGAAGCGGCTGGGCGGCAGCTCGCGCTCGACGGTGGGCACCATCACCGACATCAACCCGCTGGTCCGGCTGCTGTTCTCCCGGGTCGGCCGGCCCTACGTCGGCTACTCCAACGCCTTCTCGTTCAACGACCCGCAGGGCATGTGCCCCGAGTGCGAGGGGCTCGGCCGGGTCACCACGCTCGACCTCGACAAGCTGCTCGACCGCGACCGCTCGCTCAACGAGGGCGCCGTGCTCCATCCCGACTTCGCCGTCGGCAGCTGGTACCTCAGCACGTACCTCATGTCGGGCTTCTTCGACGCCGACAAGCCGGTGCGCGAGTTCAGCGACCAGGAGCTCGAGGTGTTGCTGCACGGCACCGGCAAGGTCCCGGTCGAGTGGCAGGGCGGGAAGATCAACACGACGTACGAAGGGCTGGTCGACAAGTTCACCCGGCTCTACATCAAGAAGGACATCGGCGCGATGTCCGACCGCAACCGCGAGTCCCTGCTCCGGTTCGTCTCCGCCGGCACCTGCCCGCTCTGCAAGGGTGGCCGGCTCAGCCAGGCGGCGCTGACCGCCGAGGTCGCCGGCTACCACATCGTCGACCTGCTGGGGATGGAGGCGACCGACCTGCTGGCCACGCTGCGCGAGCTGGCCGGCACCGTCGAGGGCGCCGGTCGGCCGGTGGTCGACAGCCTCGTCGACCGCGTGCAGAACCTGGTGACGATCGGGCTCGGCTATATCCGGCTGGACCGCGAGACGACCACGCTCTCCGGCGGCGAGTCGCAGCGCATCAAGATGGTGCGGCACCTGAGCAGCAGCCTGACCGACATGATGTACGTCTTCGACGAGCCCAGCATCGGCCTGCACGCGCACGACGTGCAGCGGCTCAACGAGCTGCTGGTCAAGCTGCGCGACAAGGGCAACACGGTGCTGGTCGTCGAGCACGACCGCGACGTGATCGCGATCGCCGACCACGTGATCGACATGGGACCGAAGGCCGGCGCGCACGGCGGCGAGGTCGTGTTCACCGGCCCGGTCGCCGCGCTGACCGGGGCGCCGACGCTGACCGGGCGGTTCATGGAGCACGCGCTGCCGCTCAAGCGCGACGCCCGCACCCCGACCGGCGCGCTGACGATCCGCGGCGCGACGCTCAACAACCTCCGCAACGTGACGGTGGACATCCCGACCGGCGTGCTGACCGTGGTGACGGGCGTGGCCGGGTCCGGCAAGAGCACGCTGATCAACGAGGTGTTCCTGGGCCAGTTCCCGGACGCGGTGGCCATCGACCAGTCGGCGGTGGGGGCCTCGATCCGCTCCAACCCGGCCACCTACACGGGCCTCATGGACGACATCCGCCGGCTGTTCGCCAAGGCCAACGGCGTCAACGCGGGGCTGTTCAGTTTCAACTCCAAGGGCGCCTGCACCAACTGCCAGGGGCTCGGGGTGATCTACACGGATCTCGGGTTCATGGAGGGCTTCAAGTCGCCGTGCGAGATCTGCCACGGCCGGCGGTTCTCCGAGGAGGTGCTCGGCTATCACCTGCGCGGCCGGTCCATCGCCGACGTGCTGGAGATGACGGCGGCCGAGGCGGTCTCGTTCTTCCCGGAGAAGAAGCTGCGGGCGATCCTCACGGCGGTCAACGACGTCGGCCTGGACTATCTGCGCCTGGGCCAGCCGCTCAGCACGCTGTCCGGTGGCGAGTGCCAGCGCATCAAGCTCGCCACCGAACTGCACAAGACCGGCACGGTGTACGTCATGGACGAGCCCACCACCGGCCTGCACATGTCGGACATCGCGCACCTGCTGGCGATCGTCGACCGGCTGGTCAACCAGGGCAACTCGGTGGTCGTGATCGAGCACAACCTCGACGTCATCAAGAACGCGGACTGGATCGTCGACCTGGGCCCCGAGGGTGGCACCAAGGGCGGTCAGGTGCTGTTCACCGGGCCGCCGGTGGCGTTGCTGGAGGCCGACACGCACACGGCCGAGGCCGTGCGGCGCGACCTCAGCCGTACCTGAAGCGCGGGCCGCCGTTTCCGGTGAGGTCGAGCGTCGGCGTCACCGGGACGGCGGGCTCGCGGCCGGCGGCGGCCGCGAACACCTCGGCGATGTCGCCGCACGCGCCGACCTGCTTGAGCGTCATGATCGTGGGCGGCAGCATGGCGACCTCGCCGCTCTCGGCCCGCGCGACCGCGTCGGCCGGGCGGATCCACATCGTGTGGTCGGCCTCGCCCGAGACGTCGCGGGTGACCTGGCCGACCGGCAGCGCCGCGACGAAGAAGTAGGTGTCGAACCGGCGCGGCTCGAACTCCGGCGTGACCCACCGGCTCCACGGCGCGAGCAGGTCGGCCCGCAACGTGAGGTCCCGCTGGTTGAGCACGTCGGCGAAGCTGCGCTCGCGGGCGACCAGGGCGCGCCGGGCGGCCTCCCAGTCGTCTCCGCTGACGTCGCCGACGACGGTGTCGGCGCTCGGGCCGGCGAGCAGCACGCCGGCCTCCTCGAAGACCTCGCGGGCGGCGGCGCAGACGATCGCCTGGGCGCGCTGCGGGTCGGTGGCCAGCTTGTCGGCCAGGGATGCGGGGTCGATGCCGAGGTCGGCGTCCGCGTCGCTGGGGTCGACGCCGCCACCGGGGAACGCGTACATCCCGCCGAAGGCCATCGCGGCGACCCGGCGGATCACGTAGACCTCGAAGCCGGCGCCCGGCGTTTCCCGCAGGAGCAGCACCGTCGCCGCTAGCCTGGGCGGCACCGGCGTCTTGCCCTCGGCCAGGAAGCGCCGCGCGTGGTCGGCGATCTCCGGTGGCACTGCGAACTCGTCGACCACCGGCCGAGCCTATCTTTCCCGGCGTGGGCTAGCGTGCGGCGCATGACGAAGTGGGGAATCCTCGCGACCGGTGGCATCGCGGCCGCGTTCGCCGCCGACCTGCGGCACGCGCCCGGCGCGTCGCTGGTGGCGGTGGGGTCGCGGTCGCAGGAGGCGGCGAAGTCGTTCGCGGGTCGGTTCGACATCCCCCGGGCGCACGGGTCGTGGGAGGCCCTGGCCGCCGACCCCGACGTCGACGTGGTCTATGTGGCCACCCCGCACTCGGCGCACCTGGCCGCGGCGCTGACCTGCCTGCGGGCCGGCAAGGCGGTGCTGTGCGAGAAGCCGGTCACGCTCGACCGGGCTGACGCGGCTTCGCTGATCTCCGCCGCGCGGGACGCCGAGCTGTTCTTCATGGAAGCCATGTGGACCCGGGTCAACCCGACCGTACGCGCGGCCCTCGACCTGATCGCCGACGGCGCGATCGGCACGGTGACCACGGTGTCGGCGGACTTCGGCAGCTACGGCCCGTTCCCCTCCGGGCACCGGCTGCGGGCGCGCGAGCTGGGCGGCGGCGCGCTGCTCGACCTGGGCGTCTACCCGGTGACGATGGCGCACCTCGTGCTCGGGGCGCCGGACCACATCCGGTCGTGGGCGAAACTCGGCCCGGAGGGCACCGACGAGAACACGGGCATCGTCTTCGGCTACGACTCGGGCGCGGTGGCGTCGCTGACCTGCGGCCTGGTGGGCACGACGGGCACGCACGCGACGATCACCGGCACGGCGGGCCGGATCGAACTGCCGGCCTTCTTCCACGCGACCAGCTACACGCTGCACCGGACGGGCGCCGACCCGGAGACGGTGCGCCGTGACCAGGCCGGGGCCGGCTACCAGTTCGAGGCAATCGAGGTGCAGCGCTGCCTCGACGCCGGCCTGCTGGAGAGCCCGCTGGTCCCCCACGAGACGACGCTCGAGGTGATGGGCCTGCTGGACGAGATCCGCGCCCAGATCGGCGTCAGCTACCGCTGAAGCGGTGTTCGCGGGTGCCCTTGCCCGAAAGCGGCCCGTAGCGTCCGCCCTGCGGCGAAGATGGGTGAAAGCTTCGCATTTCGGGGAGGGTGGGCCATGCAGGCGGTGATCGGGTCGATGAAGGAGGACGAGCAGCTCCTCGTTCGGGAGACGACGGCGGACCAGATGGCCGACCTCGACGAGGACGAGCTCGTCGAGCTGCACACCCGCGTGCGCCGCGCCCGGGACAAGTACGTCAAGCTCTACCGTCGCCAGTCCGCCGACCGGGTCAAGGCCACCGGCGCGCGCGGCAAGGCCTACGCGCGGGGCAGCCGCGACCGCGACAAGGCGGAGGTGTTCGAGGAGGCGCTGGCCCGGGTCAGCCGCCGCCTCGCCACCGCCGCCCGCGCCGCGGCGCGGGCCTTCAAGGCGGAACGGATCGCCGAGGCGCGCGCCGCCACCTTCACGCCGCCGCCGATCCCGCCGTCGTCCGGCGGCCGCCGCGACCCGCGCGCCGACCAGGTCGGCGACCGCGCCCCGCGCACGCCGGACCGCCTCAAACGCCACGCCACCACCCGGGCCGCGACGAAGCGGGTCCAGAGCCGCAAGGACAACCGCTAAGCCCCACCCGGCCGAGCGCCGACGCCAACGGGGCGCACGCATGCCGGCTCAGCCGTCGCGCAACGCGGTGTTCCACCGCGCAAGCGGCTGGCCCGGCAAACCGGTCGGTCCCCTGCGCCACCGCGCGTCGGGCCGACCACGGCTGGCCGGGCAACCCGTCGGCCCCTGCGCCACCGCGCGTCGGGCCGACCACGGCTGGCCGGCCGAAGCCGGTCGGCGCCCTGCGCCACGGCGCGTCGGGCCGGAGAGGCGCGCGAGGCCCCTCCCCGCGCCTTGCCCACCGCGGACGCGGAGAGCGGAGCGAAGCGGAGCGGGGCCTCGCGGGAGGAACGGTCCGGACCCACCGCGGGCCCGAGCATCGATCTAGAACATCGGACGGACGGCGAAGTAGGCCAGCGCGGCCATGGCGCCCGCGGCGGGGAAGGTGAGGATCCAGGCGCCGACGATGTTGCCGGCCACGCCCCAGCGGACCGCGGACAGTTTCTTGGTGGCGCCGACGCCCATGATCGCCGAGGTGATCGTGTGGGTCGTCGAGATCGGGGCGCCGAGGACCAGGGCGTTGAAGTAGAGCACGCCGCTGGCCACCGTTTCGGCCGCGAAGCCTTCCGGCGGGCCCAGGTGGATGATCCGGCGCCCGAGGGTGCGGATGATCCGCCAGCCGCCCGCATAGGTGCCCAGGGCCAGCACCGACGCCGACGTCCAGAACGCCCATTCAGGGATCGTGCCGGGGCTGTCCTGGCGGCCGCCGACATAGAGGGCGAGCACGATGATGCCGATCGTCTTGGCGGCGTCCTGCATGCCGTGGCCGACCGACATCGCGGCCGCCGAGGCGGTCTGGGCCCAGCGGAAGCCGCGGTTGAGCTTGCCCGGCTGGCCGTTCCGGAAGATCCACAGAACCGCGAGCATCGCGAGGTAGCCGAGGGCGAAGCCGACCAGCGGCGAGAGCACCATCGGCAGCACGACGCTCTCCAGGACCTTGGCCCAGAGCACCGTGCCGGACGCGGCCAGCGTGGCGCCGACCAGGCCGCCGATCAGCGCGTGGGACGACGACGAGGGCAGGCCGAAGTACCAGGTGATCAGGTTCCAGACGATCGCGCCGAGTACGCCGGCGAAGACCACACCGAGGCTGGCCTGGCCGGTTGGCAGGTTGACGAGGCCGGCGCCGACCGTCTTGGCGACCTTGTCGCCGAAGTGCGCGCCGATGAAGTTGCCGATCGCGGCCATCAGCAGCGCCACGCCGGGGGTCAGGGCCCGGGTCGACACGCTGGTGGCGATCGCGTTGGCCGCGTCGTGAAAACCATTCGTGTAATCGAAGGCCAGCGCGATGAGGATCACCGCGAGGACGGCGATGAGGGGGACGTCCAACGGATCAGGATTCCTTGACCTTGATGGTCTCGACCGTGTTGGCCACGTGCTCGAAGGCGTCGCAGGCGGCCTCGAGCTCGTCGGCGACCTCCTTCATCTTGAGCACGGTCAGCGCGTCGTACTCGCCGGAGAAGAGCCTGACGAGCAGCATCCGGTACGCCCGGTCGCCCTCGTTCTCGAGCCGGTTGCACTCGATCCAGTAGTCCTCGAGGTCCTTCATCGACTTGAGTCGCGGCATGGCTTCGGCGGTCAGTTTGGCCTGCTGGTCGAGCACGTTGACCAGCTCGTGCATCTCGCGCGGCAGGGCCGGCAGCTTGGTCAGCCCGTAGAGGTAGAGCAGGTTGCCGACGGCTTCCAGGTGGTCCATCACGTCGTCGAGCAGCGACCCGAGCCGGTAGATGTCCTCCCGGTCGAACGGAGTAACGAAGGTCGAGTTGATCTTCTTGTAGAGCTCGTGGGTGATCTGGTCGCTGTCGTGCTCGACCTCGGTCAGCCGCTCGCTGACCGACTGCACGTCGACACCGGGCAGCGCCAGCTCCTGGAGGAGCTCCGTGCCGCGGACATGGTTGTCCGCGGCTCTGCTGAACAACTCATAGAAGGCACTGTCGGTGGGGCGGAAGGAGAACTTCACGGCACGAACCTCGTCGCGTCGAAGGGGGTGTCCGGACGCGCCGCCGGGGAACGCGTTCACCGAATGCTAAGAAACCTCTGAACTGGCCTTTCGCCGGGCTACCAAGGTCAACCTGACCGCAACCTTCCGTTCACCTGTCGTTCACCTAGGTCAACCGTCCGCTTCCAGTCGGCGACGCTGAGCCGCCAGGTCGTAGTCCGGCTCCGGGTAGTTGAGCTTCAGGTCGGCGAACGTCTCGCGCACGAGGTGGGCCAGCGCCCAGTCCCGGTACCACTTGCGGTCGGCGGGGATCACGTACCAGGGGGCCTGGTCGCTGTCACACCTGGTCAGCGCCTCGGCGTAGGCCGCCTGGTAGTCGTCCCACCGCGCCCGGGAGTCCAGGTCGTCGGGGTTGAACTTCCAGTGCTTGGTCGGGTCGTCGAGCCGGGCCGTCAGCCGCTCGCGCTGCTCGTCGCGGGAGATGTGCAACATCACCTTGAGGACCGTGGTGCCCGCGTCGACAAGCTGCCGCTCGAAGTCGTTGATCTCCTGGTAGCGCGGCCGCCAGACGTCTTCCGGCACGAGCTCGTTGACCCGCACCACCAGCACGTCCTCGTAGTGGGAGCGGTTGAACACACCGACGTAGCCGACCGGCGGCAGCGCCTTGCGGATCCGCCAGAGGAAGTCGTGCCGGCGCTCCTCCTCGGTCGGCGGCCCGAACGCCTTGATGTGCAGGCCCAGCGGGTTCATCGCGCCGGCGACCCGTTTGACCGCGCCGTCCTTGCCGCCGCAGTCCATGGCCTGGAGCACGAGCAGCACCGACCGGCCGAGCCGGGGGTCGACGGTGGCCTGGGCGAAGAGCATCTCCTGCTGGGTGGCCAGCTCGTCGCCGATCCGGTCGACCTCGCCCCGGGCCCACAGCTTGGTGTCGGCGCCGGTGACCTTCTTGTTCGGCAGGCCGGGCGTGGAGCGAGGATCGATGTCGGCGAGGTCGACCGGGCGGTCGGAGCACACTCGCAACAAGCTCCGCATCTCGGACATATCGGCACTCTCCACGCGCTCGGGCGGCGGCCGGCGTCAGTGCCGACGCTGGCAGAATGCCCAGAAGGGGAGGCCGGCATGCAAGACCTTGCTCGCGAGTTCGAAGCCGAGCGCGACCATCTGACCGCGGTGGCCTACCGGATGCTGGGCAGCCGGGCCGAGGCCGAGGACGCGGTGCAGGAGGCCTGGTTGCGCTGCTCCGGCGCGCTGTCCGACCCGGCGGCCCGGGCCGACATCCGCGACCTGCGCGGCTGGCTGACCACGGCCACCGCCCGGATCTGCCTCGACGTGCTGCGGTCGGCGCGGGTGCGGCGCGAGGCGTACCCCGGTCAATGGTTGCCGGAACCCCTGGTCAGCCGGCTCGCCGACCCGCCGGCCGCGCCGACGACCTTCGCGCCGGACCCGGCGGAGCGGGCGGTACGCGGCGACGAGGTCGGCATGGCGCTGATGGTGGTGCTCGAGCGGCTCACCCCCGAGCAGCGGGTGGCGTTCGTGCTGCACGACGCGTTCGGGGTGCCGTTCGACGGGATCGCGACGACGCTGGGCACCACGGTCCCGGCTGCCCGCCAGCTCGCCTCGCGGGCCCGGCGCGCGATCACCGAGGGCGCGCCCCGGCACACCGCCTCGCCGGCCGAGCAGCGCCGGGTGGTGCAGGCGTTCATGAGCGCGACCGAGACCGGCGACATCGACGAGCTGATCGCGGTGCTGGCGCCGGACGTGGTCTTCGTGGGCGACTCCGGCGGCTACTTCCCCACCGCCCGGCAACCGGTGGTCGGGGCCGAGCGGGTCGCCACGTTCCTGCTGGGCCTGCTGCGCGTCCTGCCCCACCAGGCCGGCGAGATGCGGTTGGAGTTCGTCGACGTCAACGGCGGCGTGGGGGTGCTGCTCGACGCCGTCTACAAGGACGGGCGGTCGTTCCGCTCGGTGCTCTCGTTCGCCGTGGCCGACGGGCGCGTGACGGCGGCGTACAACCAGTTCAACCCGGAGAAGATGACCCGCGTGCCGCCGCTCGCCGCGGACGCGGCCTCCTGGCCCTAGACAACCAGGGCGAGCCACTTCCGGTACGCGGTGGCGAACGGCTCGGTGCCGTCGCCCAGGGCCTGGAAGAGCAGCTTGGCCGCGGCCTCGGCGTTGGCGACCAGCTCGTCGGGGTAGCCGAAGCGGGCCCGGTGGTCGGCGAACTCGTCCTCGTCGCGCAGCTCGACGGTGCCGGTCGCGCGGCGCCGGACCACGTCGAGGTCGAGGTCGATGATGTTGACGGTGTCGCCCCGCCAGCGGGCCGGCGTCGCGATGTCGCAGTAGACCTCGCTGGTGCGCGGCGGCGGGTTGAACATGCCGGTCCACCAGGCGTCATGCGGGACGAGCACGACAAACGGGATCTTCTCCACGGACGGCCGGCCGTGGTAGACCGACTCCGTGCCCTGCGTGACTCCCAGCCAGACGCCCAGGTCGTCTTCGGCGAGACGGCGAGCGGGGTAGTCCCTGTGGGCGGAGCCGTCGTATTTGCGGTAGACCACCCGGACGATGTCGCTCGGCACGCAAACACCCTAGCCGATCCTTCGGTAACCGCTCTCGCGTCAGCGGGTTAACGGCACGTGGCGCGGGGGCGGGTTCGCCAGGTTCGTCGGAGGGTGCGGGTACGGTCGCACGGTGACCTCGTCAGCGCGCACCCGACCGTCGGCCGAGGCATTGCTCACCGCCGCGGTCGGCGCCGTGCCGGGCGGGGCCGCCCGCCCGGGCCAGCAGCAGATGACCGGCGCGATCGCGGAGAGCCTGGCGGCCCGCGAGCACCTGCTCGTGCAGGCCGGCACCGGCACCGGCAAGTCGCTGGGCTACCTGGCGCCGGCCCTGACCGTCGACGGCCCGGTGGTCGTCTCGACCGCGACGCTGGCCCTCCAGTCCCAATTGGTCGATCACGACCTGCCCCGGCTCGCCGACGCCGTCGAGCCGGTGCTGGGCCGGCGGCCCACCTTCGCCGTCCTCAAGGGACGGCACCACTACCTGTGCCTGGCCCGGCTGGAGAACTCGTCCGAAGAGGAGCCGGAGGACGCCCTGTTCGACGCGCCCGCCGCCGCCCCGGCCGCCCCGGTGAAGTGGCTCGGCGAGGCCGGCCGGCTGGGCAAGCAGATCCTGCGCCTGCAGGAGTGGGCGATGGAGACCGCGACCGGCGACCGCGACGAGCTCGACCCCGGCGTCGACGACCAGGCGTGGAAGCAGGTCTCGATGCCGGCGCGCGAGTGCGTGGGCGCGCAACGCTGCCCCTATGGGACGGAGTGCTTCGCCGAGGCGTCGCGCGTGCGGGCCCGCGAGGCCGACATCGTCATCACCAACCACAGCCTGCTGGCCGTCGACATGCTGGCCGGCCGCCACATCGTGCCGCCGCACAAGCTGCTCGTCGTCGACGAGGCCCACGAGCTGGCCGACCGGGTCTCCTCGGCGTCCCAGGCGGAGCTGACCCCGGAGCTCGTCGACCGGGCGGCCCGGCGCGCCCGCCCGATCATCCAGCCGGAGCTAGCCGAGACCCTGCTCGAAGCCGGCGACGCGTTGGCGGTGGGCCTGGCCGAGGCGCCGGCCGGGCGGATCGTGGCTGGCCTGCCCGACGCGCTGCGCGAGGCCTGCACGCTGCTCGACGCGGCCACCCGCCGGGCCCTGGAGAAGATCGGCGACATCAAGGCCGACGACCCCGACCCGGTCCGCAAGCAGCAGGCCAAGGCGCTGGTCGACGACGTCTCCAAGACCGCGCAACGGCTGCTCGAGGAGAACGAGCACGACGTGGCCTGGGTCGAGAAGCCCGACCGACCCGGCGCCGGCCGCCGCGCGCTGGTGGTGGCGCCGCTGTCGGTGGCGGGGACGCTGGCCACACACCTCTACGACGAGCGCACGGTGGTGGCGACCTCGGCGACGCTGGCCTTGGGTGGGCGGTTCGACACGGTGGCGCGGGCGCTGGGTCTGCCCCCTTCCGAGCCGGTGCCGGCGCAACGGGCTCGCACGCCGGTGGCCGCCGCCGCGGCGGCCGCGACCGCCACGCGCTCCCCCAACCTGTCGACGGCGGCCGACGAGGTGGCCGAGCTCGGTGGGCCCGGCTGGCGATCGCTCGACGTCGGCTCGCCGTTCGAATACGGCAAGCAGGGGATCCTCTACGTCGCCGCCCACCTGCCGCGGCCGGCCGCGTCGGGCCTGCCGGCCCAGGCCGGCGAGGAGCTGTTGACGCTGGTGGGTGCGTTGGGCGGCCGTACGCTCGGGCTGTTCTCGTCGCGCCGCGCCGCACAGCAGGCGGCCGAGCTCGTCCGGGCGCGCACCGACCTGCCGGTCCTGCTGCAGGGCGACGAGTCGCTGCCGCTGCTGGTCCGCCGCTTCCGCGACGACAAGGCCAGCTGCCTGTTCGGCGTGATGTCGCTCTGGCAGGGCGTCGACGTGCCCGGCGACGCGTGCCAGCTGGTCGTGATCGACCGCCTGCCGTTCCCGCGCCCCGACGAGCCGCTGGCCGCGGCCCGCGCCGCCGCCGTCGACGCGGCGGGCGGCTCGGGCTTCGCCTCGGTCAGCGTCCCGATCGCCGCAATCCGCCTGGCCCAGGGCGCGGGTCGCCTGATCCGCTCCCACGGCGACAAGGGCGTGGTCGCGGTCCTGGACTCCCGCCTGGAAACGGCCCGCGGCTACGGCCCGTTCCTGCGCAAGTCCCTGCCACCGTTCTGGTACACGACCAAACAGGACGTGGCCGTCGGCGCCCTGAAGCGCCTGGCCGCCACCAACTAACGCCGCGTCGCCGGCCGTCGGCGCCTGGCCGGCTCGAACCGGCGTCGCGAGCCGGCCGAGACGGGCACCTCGGCTCACGCTGCGGCCGTCGGCGCTTAGCCGGCTCGAACCGGCAGGAACGGGCTCCGCGGCTCAGGCTGTGGCCGTCCGGGCCGCCTACCCGGCGATGGCCTCGCGGCAGCGAGAAGAGGCCACCCGTCGGTCGAACCCTCGGCCGGCTTGCCAGGCCTGGCTATTCGCGGGTGCTGACCACTTCGACGCCCGGCGGGATGCTGGGTGGGCGGCGTTTGTTGAGGCGGCGGACGGCCGTGTTCAGGACCGCGATCAGCGGCACCGCGATCAGCGCGCCCACGATGCCGGCGATGACGACGCCCGAGGCGATGCCGACGATGACCGCCAGCGGGTGGATGGCGACCGCACGGCCCATGATCAGGGGCTGCAGGACGTGACCCTCCAGCTGCTGCACGCCGATCACCGCGCCCAGGATGATCAGAGCGACGATCGGGCCTTGCGCGACCAGCGCGACCAGCACCGCGACCGCTCCGGACAGGGTGGCGCCGACGATCGGGATGAAGGCGCCCAGGAAGACCAGGGCGGCCAGGGCGAACGAGAACGGGATGCGGAAGATCACCAGGCAGATCCCGATGCCGACCGCGTCGATGAACGCCACCAGGACCGTCGCCCGCACGTAGTTGCCCAAGGCCGACCACGACGCCTGGCCCGCGTCGTCGATGCGCCAGCGGGCGCCGAGCGGGAACAGGCGCACGATGAAGCGCCAGATCTTGCGGCCGTCGCGGAGGAAGAAGAACGTCGAGAAGAGCACGAGCAGGGCGCCCGTGACGATCTCGGCGACCGTCGCCGCCGTGGCCAGGGCGCCGCTGGTGAAGCGCGACGAGTTGTCGGTGATCCACGACTGGGCCTCGTCGATGTAGCGGGTGATCTGCGCGTCGCTCAGGTGCAGCGGGCCGGTCTGCAGCCAGTTCTGGATCTGCCGCACGCCCTTGGCCGCGTCGGCGCCCAGCTGCGGCGCGCCCGACACGAACTCGTTGACCACCAGCGTCAGCGTGCCGGCCACCGCCGCCAGGCCGCAGATCATCACCACGACCACCGCCAGCGTGCGGTGCAGCCGGGCCCGCAGCAGCCAGCCGACGGCCGGCGACAGGAACGCGGTCAGCAGCAGCGCGATCGCTAGCGGGATGACCACGAAGCGCAGGATGCCGATCACCCGGACCAGCCCGTAGACCGCGATCGCCAGCACCAGCAGGCGCCAGGACCAGGCGGCGGAGATGCGCAGGCTGTAGGGCACGTCCTCGTCGTCGCGGCTCGTCGTCGACGGGTGGACCGCCTCGACCGGCGAGGGCGGCGGAGGTGGCGGCTCGGCGTCCGGCACGACCGGCTGGAACTGCTCGCCGCCCTCGGACGGACTCGCCAGACCGCGGGAACGAGCGGCCCGCACCGACTCGCGGCCGGCCCGGTAGGCGCGCCGAAGGCTCGCCTGAACCCGCTCGAACCGACCCAAGACTCCCCCTGGCTTGTGAATCGCCCTCTTACGGTAGCGGCAAGGTCCGCACCGGCTTAGCCCATCCGACCTGGATTTGCCCTGCGAGTGGGTCCGGCCGGGCCGCGCGGTAGCGTTCCCCGCGTGATGGCCGACGCTGACACCGAGAAGCTGCCCATCCGGATGCTGCACGACCGCGTGCTCGTCCGGCTCGAGGGCGCCGAGGGCGAGCGCCGCTCCACCGCCGGCATCGTGATCCCGGCCACGGCGTCCATGGGTCGCCGGCTCGCCTGGGCGACGGCGGTGGGTGTCGGCCCGCACGTGCGGTCGATCGTGATCGGCGACCGGGTGCTCTTCGACCCCGAGGACCGGTCCGAGGTCGAGCTTCAGGGCCGCGAGTACGTGCTGCTCCGCGAGCGCGACGTGCACGCCGTGGCGGCGCAACGGGTGGAGGACGACTCCACCGGCCTCTATCTGTAGGGCCAGTAGGGCACCGGCGGCGCCAGCACCACCGGGATCGGCACCACCGGGTCCTCCGGCGCCGGCAACGCGCGCCGCACGCCGTCGGGGAACATCACGACATAGCGCTCGCCGTCCCAGACCGCCGGCGGCACCTGGGGATCACGACCGACGAAGACCTGGCGGTACGTGGCGAGCTCGGCCAGCAATCGCTGCTCGTCGGCCTCGGCCCGGGCCCGGTCGGCGGGGCGGCTGTCGAGGCCCCGGTCGAGCCCGTCGCGGAGCAGCGCGAGCCGGGTGGCCGCGAACTGGAAGTCGCGCATCGCCTTGAGGCCGGCCGGCCCGGCCACGCGGCGGGCCCACTGGCGGGCCGAGTGCCGCCGCGCCAGCGAGCCGAGGGCGGCGACCTCGGGCGGGCTGAGCCAGCCGGCCTGCACATAGACGGGCAGGGCCCGCTCGGTGAGCCGCCCCTCCCAGCCACGCAACCAGATGGTCAGCCCGACCATCGCGAAGAAGACGGGCACCATCACCGCGATGTAGCCGTACAGCAGGATCAGTCCTTCGCCCGTGGCCTGGGCCAGCGTGGGCACGAGGTTCCAGGTGCCGTGCAGCATCATCGCGACCAGCAGGCCGGCCAGCGGGGCGCAGACGCGGACCCAGCGGTCGGCCGAGCGGGCCGCGATGCCCAGGCCGATGCCGGTCATCGAGGTGAACAGCGGGTGGGCGAAACCGGTCAGGAAGATCCGGACGATGAAGATCAGGATGAGCATCTGGGCGCCGGAGGCCGGGCCGTATTCGTCGGCGGCCGCCGCGTAGCCGTGCCCGCCGAGATAGAGGATGTTCTCCACCATCGCGAAGCCCACCGCCGACAGGCCGCAGTAGACGATGCCGTCGGTGATGCCGGAGAACTCCCGCCGGAACAGCACCAGGATCAGCGCCGGGCCGAGCGCCTTCATCGTCTCCTCGATGAACGGCGCGACGATCACCGCCACGAGGCTCTCGGGCAGGCCGAGGTTGGCGAAGAGGTGGGCGGCGCCGGTGTTGACGCCGTACGCCGTGAGGGTCGCGACGAAGGCGCCCCAGGCGAACGCCACGGCCAGCAGCAGCGCGGGCTCGGGCTCGTAGCGGTCGAGCCAGAGGAAGCAGGCGACCAGCACCGGGACCGGCAGGATGGCCGCGGCGAGGCCGATCACGGTGGCCTGGACGCCGATGTTCCAGCCGAGCACGATCGACATCGCGATCGCGCAGAGAGCGATGAAGCCGATGACGCCGAACAGCACGAGGACGCGCCACCCCCGGCGCCGCTGCTCGGGCGCCTTGGAGATCACGGTCTGCGTCATGGACACAGCCTAGCGACGGCGGCCACGCCACCGTCGATCATGAGCCGGGCTGGACCAGAATGACGGGGTGAGAGATCTCGCCACCGCCTGGCGCGCGGCCGCCCGGGGCGCCGGCGCGACCGCCGACGACCATGCCGTCGACGCCGAGGGCTCCGCGCTGCTGGCCCGCTGGGCCGAGCCGCACCGGCACTACCACACGCTGGAACACCTGGCGACAGTGCTCTCCATTGTGGACGAGGAAGCCGACCGGGCGCGGGAGCCCGACCTGGTGCGACTGGCCGCCTGGTTCCACGACGCCGTCTACGATCCGCACACGCCCGGTGACGGAAACGAGCGGGCGTCGGCCGAGCTGGCGGTGGGCACGCTCGTCACGCTGGGGGTTCCGACGGCAGCGATCGACACTGTGCGCCGGCTCGTGCTGCTCACCGCCGGGCACGCCGTGCCGGCCGGGGACGCCGACGGGGCGCTGCTCTGCGACGCCGACCTGGCGGTGCTGGCGGGTCAACCGGCCGCCTACGACGCGTACGCCGCCGCCGTCCGCCAGGAGTACGAGTTCGTCCCGGACGCCGAGTTCCGCGCCGGCCGGGCGGCGATCCTGCGCCGACTCCTGGAGCTGCCCAGCCTCTACCGGATCCCCGAGCTGGCTGAGCGGTGGAACGAGCCGGCCCGGGCCAACCTCATCCGCGAGCTCGGCGCCCTGGACCGTTGAGGTGCTTCGGACGCCGCAGGCCCGACTCCCGCAGCCGGCGCGAGATCTCCCGGCTGGACACCACCGTCGCGCCCAGCCACACGGCCATCGCGAACCGGTCCGCCGGCAGGTCGTAGTGGTCCCGGTCGAACGCCCGCCGCGGCGAGCCGAGCATCTCGGCGAAAACGTGCAACTCGGCGTACGAGACGTCGCTGACGAGGTGTGACCACAGCCGCCCGCGGGCCGGCCACACCGGCGGATCGAGGAACACCACGGGAAGAGGCTAACGTCGCGGGTATGGCTGACCTCGTGACGGAGTTGCGGGCGGCGCTGCCCGACGGCGCCGTGTTGACCGATCCCGACCTGCTCCGGGGGCATCAGCGCGACGAGGCCGACCTCGTGCCGTCCGGGATGCCGGCGGTGGTGGTGCGGCCGCGGACGACCGCCGAGGTGGTGGCCGTGGTGCGGGCCGCGGCGGCGGCCGGGGCGCCGGTCGTGCCGCAGGGCGCCCGGACAGGGCTGGCCGGGGCGGCGAACGCGGTCGACGGCGCGGTCGTGCTGTCCACGGTCGCCATGAACAAGATCCTCGAGGTCGACCCGGTCAACCGGTTCGCCGTCGTGCAGCCGGGCGTGGTCAACGCCACGCTGGCGGCCGCCGCCGGCGAGGCGGGCCTCCGCTACCCGCCCGATCCGGGCTCGTGGGAGTCGTCGACGATCGGCGGCAACGTGGCCACCAACGCGGGCGGCATGTGCTGCGTGAAATACGGCGTCACCGCCGAGTACGTGCTGGGCCTCGAGGTCGTCCTCGCCTCGGGCGAGGTGCTGCGCACCGGCCGGCGCACCGCCAAGGGAGTCGCGGGCTACGACCTGACCCGGCTGTTCGTCGGCTCCGAGGGCACCCTCGGCGTGATCACCGAGGTGGTGGTCGGCCTCCGCCCGGCCGCCGACCCGTCGCTCACGCTGATCGCCCTGTTTCCGACCACCGCCGCGGCCGGCGACGCGGTGGCCGCCATCTCCTCCGGCGGTTTCTCGCCGAGCCTGCTGGAGCTGCTCGACCAGACCCACCTGGTGGCGATCGAGGCGCTGCGGCCGATGGGCCTGCGCACCGACGCCAAGGCGCTGCTGCTGGCCAGCGTCGACACCGGCAGCCGGGCGGCGGCCGACCTGGCGGCGATCGAGGAGGTCTGCGCCGCGGCCGGCGCGCTGGAGGTGTTCGCCGCGACCGACGAGGTCGAGGCGGCCGAGCTGCTGCGGGCCCGCCGGCTCGCGCACCCGGCGATGGAGAAGTTCGCGGCCGAGACCTACCCCGAGGGCAGCGGCGGGATCATCGTCGACGACATCGCGGTGCCCCGCACGGCGCTGGCCGCGATGCTCGACGGCATCGAGAAGATCGCCAAGGAATATGCGCTGCCGATCGGCGTCGTCGGGCACGCCGGCGACGGCAACCTGCACCCCAACATCGTGGTCGACCGCCTCGACCCGGACTCGGTCGCGCGGGGACGCGGCGCGTTCGACGAGATCATGCGGCTCGGCCTGGGCATGGGCGGCACCTGCACCGGCGAGCACGGCGTCGGCCTGCTCAAGAAGGAGTGGCTGGCCGAGGAGATCGGGCCGGTGGGCATGTCCGTCCACCGGGCGATCAAGAACGCCCTCGACCCGGCAGGGCTGCTGAACCCCGGGAAGGTCGTCTAAGGCGTCATCAGGGGCGGTGGGCCGAGGGGGAGTTCGATGCCGCGGTCGGCGGCCAGGCCCCGCACGTCGGCGGCGCCCATGCGGGCCGCGTCGGCGGTGGCGTCGTCGGGCATGCGCTGCGACTCGCGCTCGGCGTCGACGCGGGCCAGGTAGTGCTCGACCTCGTTGCGGGTGACCAGCTCGTCCCAGCCCAGCACGCCGGCCATCACCTGCGCCGCGTGCCGGGCCGACTCGGCGCCGCGGTGTGTGGTCTCGATGGAGATCCGGGTGCGCCGGGTCAGCACGTCGTCGAGGTGCAGGGCGCCTTCGGCCCAGGCGGCGTACGCGACCTCGGCCGCGAGGTATTCCGGAGCCCCGGCGAGCGGGGCGGCCAGCGTCGGGTCGGCCTCGATCAGCGCCAGCAGCTCGGTGGTCAGCGTGCCGTAGCGCTCGAGCAGGTGCTCGACCACGCCGGCCTGGACGCCCCGGCGGCGCGCCAGGTCGGCCCGGTCCCGCCAGGCCGCCGGGTAGCCGTCGGCGCCGAGCAGCGGCAGCTCCGCCGTGGGCGACGGCTGGCCGCCGCCGAGCCGCCGGACGGCCCGGTCGACCACGTCGGCCGCCATCACCCGGTAGGTCGTGTATTTGCCGCCCGCGACCAGCAGCAGGCCGAGCATCGGCTCGATCACCGCGTGCTCGCGCGACAGCTTGGAGGTGGCCTCGGCCTCGCCGCTGAGCAGGGGGCGCAGGCCGGCGTACACCCCCTCGATGTCGTCGGTCGACAATGGCCGGGCGAGCCAGGGGTTGACCTGGTCGAGGATGTATTGGATGTCGCGGGCCGACGCGGCCGGGTGTGAGCGGTCGAGCTGCCAGTCGGTGTCGGTGGTGCCGATGATCCAGTGCCCGCCCCAGGGGATCACGAAGAGCACCGAGGTCGGCGTGCGCAGGATCAGGCCGGCGTCGCCCGTGATCGCGGACCTGGGGACCACCAGGTGGACGCCCTTGGACGCGCGCACCCGGAAACCGGGGCGGACGCCGACGTCGCCGAGCATGCGGGACATGTCGTCGCTCCACACGCCGGTGGCGGCGATCACGGTGCGGGCCCGCACCTCGAACTCGGCGTCGGGGTCGCCGGGGCGGGCCTCCATGTCGCGGACCCGGACGCCGACGACCTCGCGGGCCTGGCGCAGGAAGCCGACCGCGCGGGCGCTGGTGACCATAGCCGCGCCCAGGCTGGCGGCGGTGCGGGCCAGGGTGACGACCAGCCGGGCGTCGTCGACCTGGCCGTCGAAGTAGCGGATCGCGCCCGCGGTCACGTCGCCGCGCAGGCTCGGGAACAGCCGGCGGGCGCCCTCGCGGCTCAGGTGGCGGTGCAGCGGCATGCCCCGGCCGTGGCCGAAGACACCGGCGAACGCGTCGTACGCGGCGACACCGAGGCCGTAGTAGGAACGGCGGAACGCCCGCCCGGGCAGGCCGCCCGCCGGCAACGGCACGAGGATCGGCACGGGTCGGACGAGGTGCGGGGCGAGCCGGGTGGCGAGCAGGCCGCGCTCGGTCAGCGCCTCGTGGACCAGGTGGAACTCGAGCTGCTCCAGGTAGCGCAGGCCGCCGTGGATCAGCTTGCTGGACCGGCTCGACGTGCCGGCCGCGTAGTCACGCGCCTCGATCAAGGCGACCTTGAGACCGCGGGAGGCGGCGTCCAGGGCGGCGCCGGCGCCGGTCACGCCGCCGCCGACGACCAGCACGTCGAACCGCTCGCTGCGCAGCCGGCGCAGGTCGTCGGCCCGCCGGCTCGCGGACAGGTGGCTGGCGGCGAAGCGGGATATCGCGGGGTCACGCACGGATCCACGGTAACCCCGCGGGCCTCTACCCTGGCGCCCATGGCCGTCCTGCCCGTTGATCGACCCGCTCCGCCACGGTGGTTGGGGGTGGTCGCGGCCCTGGTGGCCGGATTCTGGATCGTGCTCGGCACCGTGGTGGCGCAGACCCTGGGCTACCTGGTCGACCAGCTGGGCCTGCTGACGTCGCTGTCGTTGCCGGTCTGGCGGTGGCCGCTGGCCGGCGCCGTGGGCTTCCTCCTGATCTGCGTGCCGGTGCTGCTGACCGCCGTCCTGGCCGTCGCGCCGGGGCTGCGGGCGGCCGGGCGGGCCTGGTTCGCGGCGGCCGCGGCGCTGGCCGTGCTGACGGCGGCGCGGGCGGTGCCGGCGGCGCAGCACGAGGTCTACCTGGCCGTGCTGGCACTGCTGGCCCTGGCCGGCGCCGCCGTGATCGGCCCGTCTCTCGGGCGGCCGCCACTCGTCGTGGTCGGCGGCCTGCTGCTGCTCCTGCCCTGGTTGTGGCTGGGTGCGCTGGGCGGGGTGCTGGAGACGGCGCTCGCGGTGGTGGCCGCCCTGGCCGTGGGGCTGCTCGCCGCCGCCGTGCTCGGGCCGGCCTTCTGGGCGCCGATGGCGGAGTGGAGCCGGGCGCGGCGCATCTGGGTCGGCGGCCCCCGGGCGGGGGTCGCGTTGGCCCTCCTCGGTGCGGGCGTGGGCCACAGTGGGCCGCACCTGCTCGTGTTGCTCGCGCTGCCGATGGTCGGCTTCGTGCTGGCGGCGCTGGGTCCGGCCGAGGCGCGCGGGCCCGCGGTGGCCGGGCTCGTGGCGCTGGCCGTGGTCGGTCCGCTGGCCTTCACCGACCCGGAAGAGGTCACGCTGCTGTTGGTCGGGCGGGATGCGCCGTTCTTCGCGGCCGTCGCCGCCGCCAGCTCATTCCTGGCCGCGGCGGCGCTCGCGTTGGGCATCGGCCTGGTCCGGGTCCGGCGCGGGGTCGCCCTCGGGTTGGCCGGTGTGCTGGCGCTGGGCAGCGCCGCCGTCTATGCCGGCCCGGGCCAGCCCGGCTTCGCGGGCGACCGGCTCTTCGTGGTGCTCGCCAGCCAGGCCGACCTGTCGGGGCTGCCCGCCGGCACCGGCCAGGCGGCCCTGACCGCGCGCACGACCGAGGTCTACCGCCGGCTCGTCGCGCACGCCGAGGAAAGCCAGGCCGACCTGCGGCGCGCGCTGGACCGGTGGCACCTGGACTACACGCCGTACTACCTGGTCAACGGAATCGAGGTGGACGGCGGCGGGCCGGCGCTGCGGGCCCTGCTGGCGCGCCGCTCCGACGTCGACCGGGTGCTGCTCTCCCAGGTGTTGCGACCACTGCCGATGACCGCGGTCGCCGCGCGGCCGGCCGGCGTGGCCGCGCCCGCCGGCCCGCAGTGGAACCTGACGCAGATCGGCGCGCCGGCCGCCTGGGCCACCGGCGCGACCGGGCGCGGCATCGTGGTCGGCGCGTCCGACTCCGGCGTCGACGGCGCCCATCCGGCGCTGGCGCCGGGCTTCCGGGGCGGCGACGACTCCTGGTACGACCCGTGGCGCCACACGGCGACACCCACCGACGCCGGCGTGCACGGCACGCACACCCTCGGCACGGCGGTCGGGCGGGGCGGCATCGGCGTGGCGCCCGACGCGCAGTGGATGGGCTGCGTCAACCTGGCCCGCAACATGGGCAACCCCGCCCACTACCTGGACTGCCTGCAGTTCATGCTCGCGCCGTTCCCGCCCGGCGGTGACCCCTTCACGGCCGGTCGCCCGGCCCGGGCCGCCCAGGTGCTGACCAACTCCTGGGCCTGCCCGAAGGTGGAAGGGTGCGACGGGCGCGCGCTGGAGCCGGCGTTCGACGCCTTCGCCGCGGCCGGCGTGTTCGTGGTCGCGTCGGCCGGCAACACCGGGCCGGCCTGCGGCTCGGTCGACGATCCGCCGGCGTTCTACGACGACGTGCTCTCGGTCGGCTCGGTCGACTCGGCGGGCGCACTGCACGAGACGTCGAGCCGGGGCCGGGACAAGCCGGACGTGGTCGCGCCCGGCGTGCAGGTCGTGTCGGCGCTGCCCGGAGGGGAGTACGGGCGGCTCACGGGCACCTCGATGGCCGCGCCGCACGTCGCCGGCGTGGTCGCGCTGCTGTGGTCGGCGAACCCGGCGCTGGTCGGCGACGTCGCGCGTACCCGGGAGTTGCTGCTGTCGTCGGCCGGCCCGCCGGTGGACGCCTGCCCGCCGGCCCGGCTCGGTGGCCTGGTCGACGCGGCCGCGGCCGTGCGTTCGGCCGGGTAGCCTGCCGGGCGTGGATCATGCGTACCAGCTCGTCGAGCTGACTCCCGACCGCGTACCCGACGTCGCCGCGCTCTGCCGGGTGGCACTTGACCTGCCGGACGACGCCGCCGAGGCGGACGCCATCGTCGAGCGGCTGCGCCACCCGGGCCCGCTGCCCGGGTCGGCCGGCGAGCGCCGTACCACCGGCTGGGTCGTGCTGGCCGGTGGTTCCGAGGTCGTCGGCGCGGTGCTGGGGTCGACCGGCTTCGGGGACGTGGCCGTCGGGCACGTGGACCTGATCGCCGTGCACCCGGACCACCGGCGCCGCGGCATCGGGCGGGCGCTGCTGGCCCAGGCGGAGTCGGCGCTGGCGGACCTCGGCGTGGGCGCGATGGCGCTGGTCGGCAACGCGCCGGTGTACGCGTGGCCCGGCGTCGACGTCCGCTACACGGCGGCCGTGTGCCTGGCGGAGGCGAGCGGCTACGAGCGGCAGGACATCGCGTGGAACATGACCGCGGACCTGACCCCGGGCTCGCCGGCGCTGGCGCCGACCACGGAGGCGGAGGCGCGGCTGGCCGGGGCCGGCGTGGCGGTGCGGCGGGCGGTGGCGGCCGACGTGCCGGGGCTGGTGGAGTTCGCGGCCGCGCACTTCGGGCCTGGCTGGGGGGCGGAGGTCAGCGAGTCGGCGGGCATCCACTACGCGGTACGCGACGGTGAAGTGCTCGGCTTCGCGTCGTGGGGGTCGTCGCGGCCGTCGTACTTCGGGCCGATGGGCACGGCTTCGGCCGCGCGCGGGCTCGGGGTCGGTGGGGTGTTGCTGCGGCGCTGCCTGCGGGACCAGCACGAGGCCGGGCTCGCGTCGGCGCAGATCGGCTGGGTCGGCCCGGTGCCGTTCTACTCGGCGAACGCCGGCGCCCGGATCGAGCGCGTGTTCTTCCTTTACCGGAAGGCGGTGTAGCTCGGGGCGGTGCATTGTGTCGCGAAACCCTGCGCGGCGGCCGTCGAACCCCTACCGTGCCGGAATGAGCCTCGAAGACGAGCCATCCGGGGAGCTGCCCCGCTCCGGCCCGTCGGAATCCGCCGGACCTCCGCCGAGCGACCGGTCGCCGCTGGCCGAGCCGCCGCCGACCGACAACTCGCCACCGCTGCCGGCGGGCTGGCCTCCGCTGGGTGACCTGCCGCAGCCGGCGCCGCCGCGGGACGCGACGAGCCGCGCCGACAAACGGCGCAACCAACGCCGCTAGCCTGAGCTTGGACGGCCGAAAGGGCGGCCCGCTCGCGCGGACCGCCCTTTCTTGTGTTGCGGATGGACTCAGAAGTCCATGTCGCCGCCGCCGGGCGCACCCGCCGGGGCCTTCTCCTTCTCCGGCTTGTCCGCCACCACAGCCTCGGTGGTGAGGAACAGGGCCGCGATCGACGACGCGTTCTGCAGCGCCGAACGGGTCACCTTGGCCGGGTCGATGATGCCGGCCTTGAGCAGGTCGACGTAGTCACCGGTCGCCGCGTTGAGGCCGTGGTTGGTGTCCAGGTTGCGGACCTTCTCCACGACGACGCCACCCTCGAGGCCGGCGTTGACGGCGATCTGGCGGAGCGGGGCGTCGAGCGCGATCTTGACGATCGTCGCGCCGGTCGCCTCGTCGCCGACCAGGTCGAGCTTGTCGAAGGCGGTCTTGCCGGCCTGCACCAGCGCGACGCCACCACCGGGGACGATGCCCTCTTCGACGGCGGCCTTCGCGTTGCGGACCGCGTCCTCGATGCGGTGCTTGCGCTCCTTGAGCTCGACCTCGGTGGCCGCGCCGACCTTGATGACCGCAACACCGCCGGCCAGCTTGGCCAGGCGCTCCTGCAGCTTCTCGCGGTCGTAGTCGGAGTCGCTCTTCTCGATCTCGGCACGGATCTGGTTGACCCGACCCTGGATCTGGTCCTGGTCGCCGCCACCGTCGACGATGGTGGTCTCGTCCTTGGTCACCACGACCTTGCGAGCGTGGCCCAGCATGTCGAGGCCGACGGCCTCGAGCTTGAGGCCGAGCTCCTCGCTGACGACCTGGCCACCGGTGAGGATGGCGATGTCGGTCAGCATGGCCTTGCGGCGGTCACCGAAGCCCGGGGCCTTGACGGCGACGGACTTGAAGGTGCCACGGACCTTGTTGACGATCAGGGTGGCCAGGGCCTCGCCCTCGACGTCCTCGGCGATGACCAGCAGCGGCTTGCCGCCCTGCATGACCTTCTCGAGGATCGGGAGCAGGTCCTTGACCGACGAGATCTTGCTGTTGACGATCAGGATGTACGGGTCGTCGAGGACGGCCTCCATACGCTCCGGGTCGGTCCAGAAGTAGGGCGCGATGTAGCCCTTGTCGAAGCGCATGCCCTCAGTGAGCTCGAGCTCGAGGCCGAAGGTGTTGCTCTCCTCGACGGTGATGACGCCTTCCTTGCCGACCTTGTCCATCGCCTCGGCGATGATCTCGCCGACGCTGGTGTCACCGGCGGAGATCGAGGCGGTGGAGGCGATCTGCTCCTTGGTCTCGACGTCCTTGGCGATCTTGGCCAGCTCCTCCGCGACGCGCGCGACGGCGGCCTCGATGCCCCGCTTCAGGGCCATCGGGTTGGCGCCGGCGGCGACGTTGCGCAGGCCCTCACGGACCAGCGCCTGCGCGAGGACGGTCGCCGTCGTCGTGCCGTCACCGGCCACGTCGTCGGTCTTCTTGGCGACCTCCTTGACCAGCTCAGCGCCGATCTTCTCGTACGGGTCCTCGAGCTCGATCTCCTTGGCGATGCTCACACCATCGTTGGTGATGGTGGGGGCGCCCCACTTCTTCTCGAGCACGACGTTGCGGCCCTTGGGGCCGAGCGTCACCTTGACGGCGTCGGCGAGGGTGTTCATACCCCGCTCGAGGCCGCGGCGCGCCTCCTCGTCGAACGCAATGATCTTGGCCATACGGCGTTGTCCTCCTGGACACTCGCGGTCGCCGCGGCCTGGTCGGCCACGGAGAACCGCCTGCTTTACGCACCTTCGGACGTCACTACCTGGCGACAGTGACGTCCGCCGGCCGGGCCGGATAGCCCGCGACGACCGGCCCCTTGCCGCGCCCGTCTCCGTAGGGCGTCAGCGGTGGCCCCACCGTCCCGACCATTGGCACTCGCGGTTGTCGAGTGCCAATGACTTGTTTAGCACTCGGACCAGGCGAGTGCAAGCGAAGTCGGCCCCTCGGGGGCCTCCGGCCCGGTGATCGTCGCCGGCTGCTGATCTTGGCGCGCGGGACCGCGTACATGGGCGATTAATGACTCGTCAATTGTTGAAAGGCAGCGCTGTCCGCAATGCGCAAAGTCGCGAATGGATGGCAAGATCAAATGCATCATGCATCGGGTTGTCCGGCCGTAAAGACAAGGAAGCGCCGACCCCTCTCGTGGGATCGGCGCTAGGTCGTCACGGACCCGGGTGGGGTGCCCGGCTGGTCTTCGCTCAAGCGATTAGGCGGACCTGCTCCGCCTGCGGGCCCTTCTGACCCTGCGCGATCTCGAACTCGACGCGCTGACCATCGTCGAGAGACTTGTAGCCGTCCATCTGGATCGCCGAGAAGTGGACGAAGACGTCCTGACCCCCATCGACCGCGATGAAACCGTAGCCCTTTTCACTGTTGAACCACTTGACGGTGCCCTGTGCCACGGTGCACTTCCTAACCTTTGATGCGCCTGCCGGTCCGAGACCGCCCATTCGAGGGTGTACGTGAGTCCCTCGAACATTGCGGCCGAAATCGTAAGGTACACGAGGAGTGACGACCGTGCACTACCCCAAAATGGACACCCTGAGCGCCTTCCGCGACCGTTCGCTCGTTAACCGAACGTGTTTCGAGGCAGACACGGCGCACAGCCCGGCCGGCATCGGTCCCGTGGACGGAACACGATGCCAATGCTCGCCGCGGTGCTGCTCGTCGCGGTCGGCAGCGGGCTGGCCGTCTGGCAGGTGGCGCCGAAACAGCAGGCCACGGTGGCTGCGGCCAAGCGACAGGGGCCCGCGGCGGACCGGGCGCGAGCCCCGGACCTGGCGGTCGGCACGGTCTCCGCGCGGGCCGAGGGATTCCTCTCGTGGGCGTTCCTCGACCGGCAGAGCGGGCGGATCACCGGCTCGCCGAACATGACGGAACCGAGCGACACGATGTCGATGGTGAAGGCATGGTTGGCCGCCGATTATTTGCGAGTATCGGAAGATAAAGGCGAGGAGCCTTCGGATTTTCGGCTCGGCCAGCTGAGCATCATGATCCGCGACAGCGACAACGCGGCGGCCATCGCCGTCTACGACCTTGTCGGTGGGCAACCGTCCATCCTTCGCATGATCCAAATGTGTGGCCTCAGCGACAGCTCGGCGCACGACAACAACTGGAGCATGACGGTGGTCTCGGCCCGCGACACGGTGCGGTTGGCGGCCTGCATCGCGTCCGGCCGGGCCGCGGGCGCCCGCTGGACGCCGTGGTTGTTGACCGAGATGCGAGCCGTACGCGGAACCGGCGATTTCGGCGTCCGCCGCCTTTTACCGGCATCGGCGGCGGCCACCGTCTCGATCAAGAACGGCTGGCTACTCCGCGACGAGGACGGCCAATGGCACATGGCGTGCCTGGCCGTCACCGACCGATGGGCGATCGGCATCCTGCTCCGCTATCGAGGCGATCTTGGATTCGCGTACGGGACGGCGTTGTGCGCCACCGTCGGCGGCGAGCTGCTGGCCCCCACGACCGCGCTGGTCTCCCCACGGTCCGACTGACCCGGCCGCCGTGGGCGGGCATGATCGAACCCATGCCCCTGCTCTTCTCCTACGGCACCCTGCGCGACCCCGCGGTCCAACAGGCCAACTTCGGCCGCTTGCTGTCGGGTAGGCCGGACGCGCTGCCGGGCCACCGCCTGGACCAGCTGAAGATCACGTCGGCGGCGGTGGTCGCGGTGAGCGGCGCCGCCTGGCACCCGGTGGCAGCCCCCAGCGACAACCCGACCGACTCGGTGCCCGGGGTGGTCTTCGAGATCACGGACGCGGAACTGACCGCGGCCGACGGCTACGAGGCCGCCGACTACCGCCGCGCCCTGCTTCCGCTGCGATCTGGTGCCTCAGCCTGGGTCTACGTGGCGGCCGCGCCATGACCCCAACCCCAGCGGCGCTGGCCCGGCCCACGGGTCTGCGTAGCGACCCCGCCACGACCCCAACCCCCGCGGCGCTGGCCCGGCCCACGGGTCTACGTCGCGACCGCGCCACGACCCCAACCCCCGCGGCACTGGCCCAGCCCACGGGTCTACGTCGCGACCGCGCCACGACCCCAACCCCCGCGGCACTGGCCCAGCCCACGGGTCTACGTCGCGACCGCGCCACGACCCCAACCCCCGCGGCACTGGCCCAGCCCACGGGTCTACGTCGCGACCGCGCCACGACCCCAACCCCCGCGGCACTGGCCCAGCCCACGGGTCTACGTCGCGACCGCGCCACGACCCCAACCCCCGCGGCGCTGGCCCGGCCCACGGGTCTACGTCGCGACCGCGCCACGACCCCAACCCCCGCGGCGCTGGCCCGGCCCACGGGTCTACGTCGCGACCGCGCCACGACAGCGACCCCCACGGCGCTGGCCCAGCCCACGGGTCTACGCGGCAGCTGGTCGCTGGCCTCGACTTGCGTCACGCCGCGACGACCATGCGGCGTCAGCGCGCCAGGACACGGCGTGACCCGCGTCGCTGCACGACAGCTCGGCCCGCCACGCCGGCGCGGCGCGGCAGGGGGAAGGCCGGGCCGAGTGGGCGGGTCGGGTCGACGTCGCGTTGGTCCAAGGGCCCGCGTTGCGCCGCGGGTGTGTGGCCAGGTAGGCATTCCCGCATGACCCGGACCGCCCCCGCCGTGCCGCCCGCGCAGATGCCGCCGGTCGAGGTCCGGCGCGTCCGGCCCTCGGACGCCGCCCGCACCCGTGCCATCCGGCTGGAGATGCTCGCCGACTCGCCGCTGGCCTTCCTGGAGACCCTCGCGCAGGCCGCGGCGCGCTCGCACCGCGAGTACGCGGCCCGCATCGCGGAGACCTCCGCCGGCGACCGGGTGGCGCAGTTCATCGCCGTGGCCGACGGGCGGGCGGTGGCGCACGCCGGCGGCACCGCGATCGCCGAGGAACCGGGGGTGACCGTGATCTTCGCCGTCTACGTCACGCCGGCCTGGCGCGGGCGCGGGCTGATCGCCGCCCTGACCGAGGCGGTGGCCGCGTGGTCGCGCGCGGCCGGGCGGCCCGACCTGATGCTCGAGGTGGTCGTCGGCAACGACCGCGCGGTCCGCGCCTACGAACGTGTCGGCTTCGTCGACACCGGCGTCCGCCTCCCCCACCCGACGACCGCGGCGATGACCGAACTCCAGATGCGCCGCCGCGCATAGCAGCCCAGATCCGGCCGCAGCCGCGACGGCTGTGGTACCGGCCCGGCCACAGTGATCGGACCCGCAGCCGAGGCGCGGTCGGCGTCTGTCCGCGCCGCCGGATACTGCGATTTCAGCTGGATCACTTGCCGACCGGCCTGCCACCCGCAGCTCTGCTCTGCTTCCGGATACGCATCACCACCCGGGCGGCCCGCGTTGTTTCGCAGCAGAGGCAAGCCGATGGATGCGTGGGCCCGGTGGCGTGGGAAGGGCAAATGGTCGGTACCAATGACCAGCGGCTCACACGCTCACGACGCGGGCGGTCAGGCGGCGCCAGCAGCCGCCCGAGGCTGGCGGCTCGAACGCGCCGGGCGAACGGCACCAGCCAACCGTCCCCGCCCGCCTAGCTTGATCATGTGTGCTGGGTCAGGCCCACGGGCGGCCATCGCCTTGATCAGGTGAACGTGGTCTGGGCGACACGCCGCACGCAGTCCAGACGGGATGCGCACGATCATGGCGGCACCGTGCTGCTGGCTGGATCAGCTGCACTTGATCAAGCGGTGCGGAACGGAATTACCGACGCCGCGGCTGGCCGCATGGCCAGTGCCGAAACCAGCCGCCCACCCCAGGGCGACGTGCCACGTGGGCAAGGATCGAAACCAGCCGCCCAACCCCAGGCCAGCCCACGTGCGCAAGGACCGAACCCAGCCGGTCACGCCAGGCCAGCCCCGCCACGTGCGCTAGGAGCGAACCCAGCCACCCACCCCACGCCAGCCCCGGCGACCTGGGCAAAGACCGAACCCAGCCAACCATCCAGGCCGGCCCCGCCACGTGCGCAGGATGCGAACCCAGCCACCCACCCCACGCCAGCCCCGCCACGTGAGCAGGACCGAAATCCGCCACCCACCCCAGGCCAGCCCCAGCCACTTGGGCAAAGACCAAACCCAGCCAACCACCCCAGGCCAGCCCCGCCAGTGCGCAAGGACCGAACCCGGCCACCCACCCCACGCCAACCCCAGCCACCTGGGCAAAGACCGGAACCGGCCCCCCACCCAAGCCCGGCCCAGCCGGGCGCGTAGGGAGCGATCCCGCCGCCCACCACGGGCCAACCGGGGCGGCTGGAACAGCGCCGTCAGGCCGTGTGGCGGACGCTTTGCTCTGCAGCCATATACGCAACACCCCCCGTCAGAAGCGTTGCGTATTTGGCTGCAGAGCAAAGCCACGGCTCGCGGACCACCAAGAGCCGCCCGCCCCCGAGGAAGATCGGGGGCGGGCCAGTAAGCGGCAGGCAATCAGGCCGTGTGGCGGCGGGACTGGACCACGCGGAAGCGGTTGCTCACGTAGGCGCCGTCTGTCAGGGCGGCGTTCGCCGCCGGGTTGGCGCCGGTGGCGTGGAAGTCCGAGAACGCCGCCGACTGGTTGACGAAGACGCCGCCCGTCAGGTTGCAGCTGAGGTGGACGCCCGCGTCCAGGGAGGCGGTCTCCACCGCGGCCAGGACCGACTCGTCCGTCGAATAGACCGACGCCGTCAGCGCGCCCTTGGCCAGGACCGTCGACCGGAAGATGTCGATGCTCGCGGCCGTCGAGTCGGTGGCGATGACGAACGAGATCGGGCCGAACCACTCGCGCCCATAGGTGGAGGCGTCCGCAGCCGTCAGCTTGACCATCGTGGGCGTGCGGACCACCGCCTCCGCGAAGGACGGGTGGGTGACCGGCGACGACGGCAGGACCGCCTCGCCGACCGCGGTGACCTCCGACAGCCGCGAGAGCACGCCCTCGTTGACGATGGCCCCGGTCAGCTCGACCGCCCGCGCCGGGTCGCCGGTCAGCTTGGCCACCGACGCGGCGAGCGCGGCGGCCACCTCGTCGAAGGTCTTGTGGCCTTGATCTGTCGAGATGCCATCCGCCGGCACGAGGATGTTCTGCGGCGTCGTGCACATCTGGCCGCTGTAGAGGGTCAGCGAGAAGCCGATGTTGCGGCACATGCCGGCGAAGTCGTCGGTCGAGTCGACGACGATCGTGTTGACGCCGGCCTTCTCTGTGTAGACGGCCGCCTGGCGGGCGTTGGCCTCCAGCCAGTCACCGAACTCGGTCGAGCCGGTGAAGTCGATGATGCGTACCGCCGGGTCCAGGGCCAGGGTCCTGGCCAGGCCCTCGCCGGGCGCCTCGGCGGCCAGCTGCACCAGGTTGGGGTCGAAGCCGGCCTCTTCGAGCGCGGCCCGCGCGTAGCGCACGGTGATCGCGAGCGGCAGCACGGCGCCCGGGTGCGGCTTGACGACGACCGGGTTGCCGGTGACGAGGCTGGCGAACAGTCCCGGGTACGAGTTCCAGGTCGGGAACGTGTTGCAGCCGATCACCAGCGCCACGCCGCGGGGGACGACGTGGAACGTCTTGGTCATCCGCAGCGGGTCGCCCTTGCCCGCCGGCTTCTCCCAGCCCGCCGCGGCCGGGTGGCGGGTCATCTCCGCATAGGCGTAGGCGAGCGCCTCGAGCGCCCGGTCGAGCGCGTGCGCCCCGCCCGCCTGGAATGCCATCACGAACGCCTGGCCGCTGGTGAACTGCACCGCGTTGGCCAGCTCGAAGATGTGCGCGTGCAGCCGCGCCAGGATCTCCAGGCAGACGCCGGCGCGGGTCTGCGGGCCGGCGTCGCGCCAGGCGGGCAGCGCGGCCGTCGCGGCCGAGATCAGCGTCTCCGGCGCGACGTGCGGGTAGGACACCGCCAGCGGCACCCCGAACGGGCTGCGCTCGGTGGCCACCCAGTCGGTGATGCCGGGCTGGTCGAGCGGGAACTTGGCGTCGAGATAGCCACGGAACGCGGCCTCACCCTCGGCCGCCGCGGTTTCGCCGTAGACGCGCGGGCTCGGCGACTCGGGGTAGGCCGACCAGTAGCCACGCTCGGTGATCGCGGTGGTGGCGCGGTCGAGCGTCGAGGAGTGCTGGGCGAACCAGGGGTGCGGGGTCTCCGTCATGCCAGCCATCATGCCTCTTCACCGGCGGTGCGGAGGCGTCACAGGGTGAGTTGCCAGCTGTGCCATTCGTCGACCGGCCGGAAACCCATCGCCTCGTTAATGGCGATCATGTGCGAGTTGACCGCGGCGTTCCAGGTGTCGATCACCCGCAGTGCCGGCTCGGCCGCCAGCACCGCGCGCAGGTTGGCCAGCTTGACCAGCACGCCCAGGCGGTGCCCCCGATGCGCCGGATCGACGAGGGTGATCTGTTGGAAGACGTGCCAGTCGACCGTGGCGTTGAAGTCGACCGACGTGATCGCGACCAGCCGGCCGCTGGCGTCATGGCGCGCCGCCGTCGTGTAGACCCGCCGCCCGCGCCGGGCCCGTGCGGCCTCCTCCTCGCGGAGCCGTTCGCTGGACATCTTCAGCCCCTCGACCGCCAGGTCGCCGGTGGGCGCGTCAGACATCAGCCGGCCCTCGAGGTAGGCAGTGTCGGCGAGGAACTCGTCGGGCACGTGGTCGCGCCAGTTGACCAGGCTGTAGCCGGCCGCCGCCGGCAGCGCCGCAGCGAACAGCGCATCGAGCGCGGCATGGTCGAGGGTCTCGACGACGAGCCGCCGACGTACGTCGGTCAGGGCGAGATCCGCTCCTCGCGCGCGGGCGAACGCTTGACCGGCGGTGGGCCGCTCGTCGCCGCCAGGCAGCGCGAACACGGACTCACCGATCAGATGCTTGCGCCCGTCGGTCCGCGCGGTCTGTTCGGCCCAGGCCAGCAATGCCCGACCGACGCCCCGCCGACGCGAGTCCGGGAGCACGTCGAGGGTCAGGTCGGCGGTGCCGGTGTTCTCCAGGAAGGGCAGTCGCATCTCGACGAAACCGGCCGGCTCGTCGTCGAGCCACGCGATCGCATTGGCCTTGTGCACACCGGGCCACGGGTCGGACAGCGACCCGTAGAAGTTCCGCGGGCAGACTGGCGGAAAGTCGGGCACGTCGGCGGCGATGCTGCGCGATCGGATGTCGAACGCGTGGCGGGCGCCGGCCTCGTCGCCGGCCGCGAGTGGAGTGACCCGGATGCTCATGCCGGCCAGCGTGCCGAACCCGAAGCGGCCACGCGAGTCAATTAAGGCCCGCCGCGGGCGTGCGCGGCGGGCCTCAATCGAACGTTGGTCGGAAGGGCGGTCGCACAACGCCTCCGGCGCTGGGTCGCTAGAACTTCAAAAGTCTACGGCGGCTCGCCCTCCCGCACGGAGCATCCTGCGGGGTACCCATCATGGTCGTCAAGTCCCTACCGACATGTTTTCTCGACGGACGGCAAAATCACCACTACGGTGCGAACATGTTGCCTCACCCGAACGGATGAGTCCATCCTGGATAACGGGCCTTCGTCAGCCCAGCAAACCGGCTTCGCGAGCTGCCCGAAGCGACGGCTTGACGCGGTAGGTCGGCCCGACCTGGCCCGCCACGGCATCGATGGTCTTGAGCCCCTCGCCGGTGTTGAAGACGACCGTCTCCAGTGTCGGGTCGAGCTTGCCGGAGGCGACGAGCTTCGCCAGCACCGCGGTGGTCACCCCACCGGCCGTCTCGGCGAACACACCCGTCGTGCGAGCCAGCAGCCGGATCGCGTCGCGGATCTCGTCGTCCGAGGCGTAGTCCATCCAGCCGTTGGTGCGGCGCACCGCCTCGAGCGCGTAGAGCCCCGCGGCCGGGTCGCCGATGTTGAGGGACTTGGCGATGCCGGTCGGCCGCACGGGGACGATTTCGTCGGTGCCCTGGTGCAGCGCGGTCGCGATCGGGTTGCAGCCCGCCGACTGCGCACCGAACACCCGCCAGCCGCCGGCCGGAGCGTCGACGAGCCCGATCTCGACCAGCTCGCTGAACGCCTTGTCAATCTTGGTGAGCAGCTCGCCGCTGGCCATCGGGATGACCACCTGCGCCGGGATCCGCCAGCCGAGCTGCTCGGCGACCTCGTAGCCCAGGGTCTTGGAGCCCTCCGCGTAGAACGGCCGCACGTTGACGTTGACGAACGCGGTGTCCTCGAACTCGTCGGTCTCCACGAGCTCGCTGCAGAGCCGGTTGACGTCGTCGTACGAGCCTTCGATGGCGACCAGGTCCCCGCCGTACACCGCGGTCGTGATGATTTTGCCCTGCTCGAGGTCGCCCGGGATGAAGACGATCGACGGGGCGCCGGCCCGCGCGGCGTGCGCGGCCACCGAGTTGGCCAGGTTGCCGGTGGAGGCGCAGGCGAAGCGGGTGAAGCCGAGCCCGCGGGCGGCGGTCAGCGCCACCGACACGACCCGGTCCTTGAACGAGTGGGTCGGGTTGGCGCTGTCGTCCTTGACCCACAGCGGCGCCGTGATGCCGAGCGCGGCGGCCAGTGCGGGAGCGGAGACCAGCGGCGTCAGGCCGGGGTCGAGGGTGACGCGGCTGGCCGGGTCCTGGCCGACCGGGAGGAGCGGCGCGTAGCGCCAGATGTTCTGCGGACCGGCGACGATCTGGCCGCGGGTCACCCGGGCCAGCGCGGCCGGGTCGTAGGCAACCTCGAGCGGGCCGAAACACTCGTAGCAGGCGTGCTGGGCGGCCAGCGGAAACTCGGTGCCACAGCCGCGACAGACGAGGGCGCGCGCGGGCGAGTCGGCGACGGGAGAGGCGGCGGTCTCGTCGATGATCGACGTCATGAGGGAGGTCCTCTCATCTTCCCCACGCCGCACGGTGCGGCGGGGACGGAATTGGCACCTGCGCACCGCGCGCTCTGCGATGAGTCGCCGGAGGTGGTTGCCGGGGCGTCGTCGGGCCGTATCCCTCAGCCCCTCTGGATGAGGTATGCAGTTGTGGAGCCAAGTGTAAGGCCTCCGCCGGGGCGGAGGCCTGTCGCTTCCCAGTGTGTGAACCAGGCCTCAAGCGCTCAGCTGGTCACGTCCTTGCGGGTGAAACGCCAGAACGCCAGCGACCAGAACAGCGTCGCGTAGACCACGGCCGATATGGCGCCCTTGACGATGTCGTCGTACTGCGCCGGTGTGGAGAGCAGCCCCAACCACGCGGTGCTGTAGTGCGTCGGCAGCAGGTTGCGCAGGGCGCCGAGCGCGGTGATCTGGTCGAGGATGCTCGACAGGATCCACAGCAGCACCGCGCCGCCGACCGCGCCCAGCGGGGCGTCCGTCGACACGGAGAGCAGGAAGGCCAGGCCGGCCACCACCAGCAGGACCACGGCGAGGTAGCCGAGGATGCCCAGCAGCCGGACCAGCCCGGCGCCGGGCGCGATCTCGTTGGCCACCGTGCTGCGCAGGGGCCCCCAGCCGTAGCGGGCCGTGCCGACCGCCAGCGCCGTGCCGGCCAGGGTCAGCAGCGCCAGCCCCGAGTAGCCGAGCGCGACGACCAGCTTGACCGCGACCAGCCGGGCCCGCGGCACCGGCACCGCCAGCAGGTAGCGCAGGCTGCCCCACTGCGCCTCGCTGGCCACGGTGTCGCCGCAGAACAGCGCGACGGCCACGACCAGCAGGAAGGTGGCCGACACGTACAGGCAGAACAGGGTGAAGTTGAGGCCCCCGGAGGTCGCCAGGTCGATCAGGCTGCCGAACTCGCCGCCGCCGTTGTCGTCGTCGCCACCGCTGTCGAACTGGAAGGCGACCAGAATGATCAAGGGCAGCAGGAGCATCAGACCCAGGGCCCATCGGGTACGCGCCCGCGACCACTGCCGTCGCCATTCCGCCCGGATCGGCAGGGTGCGGGCGGCCCGATAGCCCGCCGCCGCGCCCGCTCGCAGGTCAGTCATCGGTCTCCGCTTCCACTAGAGCTCTCCCCCACCAGCGCGAGGAACGCGTCCTCCAGGCGGCGCCGGGGCACCACCCGCTCCACCCCGATGCCGGCCCGCACGAGCTCGGCCACCACCTCGCTGCGGGCGGTGCCGTTGGTGTCGACCACCAGCTGTCGCGGATCGCCGTCGACGGCGACCGAGCGGACGCCGCTGAGCTGACCCAGCACGCCGGCGGCGGCGTCCCCGTCGGACACCTCGATCTGCACGGTGGGCGACTCGCCGACGATCTCGTCGACCGGACCGGCGGCGACGATCGCGCCCTTGTTGACGACCACGACGTGCGTGCAGGTCTGCTCCACCTCGGCCAGCAGGTGGCTGGAGACCAGCACCGCCCGGCCGTCGGTGGCGTAGCGCTTGAGCACCCGGCGCATCTCGGCGATCTGCGGCGGGTCGAGCCCGTCCGTCGGCTCGTCGAGCACCAGCAGCTCCGGCAGGCCGAGCATCGCCTGCGCGATGGCCAGCCGCTGCTTCATGCCGTGGCTGTAGGTCTTGACGCGGCGGTGCACCGACTCGCCGAGGCCGGCGATCTCCAGGGCCCGGTCGAGCCGGGCCTCCTCGGCGGGCCGGCCGGTGGCCGCCCAGTACGCGCGGAGGTTGGCCAGCCCGCTCAGGTGCGGCAGGAAGCCGGGGCCCTCGACCAGCGCGCCGATCCGCGACAGCACCGGCGAGCCCGGCACCAGCGGGTGCCCGAACACGTGGATCTGGCCGGCGGTCGGCGTGGTCAGGCCCATCAGCACCCGCAGCGTGGTGGTCTTGCCGGCGCCGTTCGGGCCGAGCAGGCCGACGACCTGGCCCCGGCGCACCTCGAAGTCGACCCGGTCGACGGCGACGAAGCTGCCGTACTCCTTGCGCAGCGCGTCGACCCGCAGCGGCACGTCCGCGTACTCGGGATGCACCGAGGTGTCGTGCCGGTTGCGGCGCCGCCGGACGACCAGGACGACCACGACGAGGCCGATCGCGATGGCCGCCAGCAGGCCGACCAGCACCCACCGCCAGATCACCTGCGGGCTGGCGATCGGCTCGCCGGTCACGGTCGGAAGGGTCACCGTGGTCGCGCCGTCCGGCACGTCCACGGTGTAGACGGTGGGCTCGGCCGGGGTCGCGTACGCCTGGTCGGCCGTGGCGACGGCGATCCGCAGCGTGTGCCCGGCCTCGACCCGGTGGACGATCGCCGGCAGCGTCACCGTGACCGGCGCCGCCTGCGCGATGTCGGCCGGGAGCCCGGTCAGCCGGACCGGCGCGATCAGGCCGCTGGACAGCGTGCCCACGCCCTGCGGGTCGACGTCGTAGAGCTTGACGAAGAGCACGGCCTCGCCGGTCGGCGAGGCGGCCCGGATCCGCACGGTCGGCGCGCCGACGATGTCGAGCGGGCGGTCCAGCGGCTCCGAGGTGAACCGGGCGTGCTGGCCGGGCAGGTCGGTGACCACGCCGTTGACGAACGAGGAGAGTCCGCCGCCGGCGCCGGGCAGCGACGAGATGGCCGCCGGGTTGCCTGACGGCGGGTTCGCGATCGGCTGCGGCGGCCCGGCGACGGTCACGGTCGAGGTGCCGGCGCCGGCCAGACCCGGGTACGCCGGGTCGGAGTAACCGCTGGTCACCACGCCTCGATCGAGCGCGTTGAAGCCGGTGATGCGCGACCAGGTGAAGCTGTCGGACGGGGTGTCGCCGCTGCCCTTGACGTAGTGGTCGAGCCACTGGGCCATCAGGAACCGGATCCGGTCGCGGTCGGACTGCGGCCCGTCGCCGCCGTCGTGGCCGCCGGTGAACCAGGCGACCCGCACCGGGGTGCCGGTGGCGGCGATGCCGCGGGCGTTGGCGTCCGCCTCCGAGAGCGGGAACAGGGTGTCCGCGGTGCCCTGCACCAGCAGCGTGGGCGCCTTGATCCGGTCGAGCACGCCGGCGGGGCTCGACCGGCGGAGCAGGTCGACGGCGGCCTGGTCGGCCCGGCCGGCGGTGGCGATCCGCTGGTAGGCCGCGCAGACGTCGGCAGCGAACCGGCCGCAAGACGGATCGACGCCGAGCGCCGCGGCCGCGCTGGGCGGCGCCGCGCCGAGCGAGTCGAGATCGAGCCCGGCGCCGGCGCCGTTGCCGAAGAACAGGCCGGCCCAGGTCTTCTTGAAGACGCCGTCGACGGGACCTCGCCCGGTCGACTCCGGCAGGAACGCGTTGGCGAGGTCGTTCCAGGTCGCCATCGGGACGGCCGCGTCGATCCGCTGGTCCTGGGCGGCGAGCAGGAGGGCCAGACCGCCGCCGTACGAGCTGCCGACGACGCCCACCTTGGGATCGCCGGGACCGTCGGTGCTGATCTCCGGCCGGGCGGCCAGCCAGTCGACCAGGCGCTGCGCGTCGCGTACCTCGTAGTCGGGATTGTCGAGGTGGATCTGGCCACCGCTGCGGCCGAAGCCCCGGGCGGTGTAGGTCAGCACCGCATAACCGATGCCGGCGAGGTCCTCGGCGTCGCTGTAGGTGGTCTCCTTGGTGCCGCCGAAACCGTGCGCGAGCAGCACCGCGGGCACCTTGTCGCCGGCCGAGGCGCCGTTCGGAAGGAACAGCCGGGTGTCCAGTTCGACCGGTTCGTCGCCACCGGGGCCCGAGCGCACCTGGATCCGCGCGTCCTGCGTGGTGAAGCCGGGGTCGTCCGGCCAGACGGCCCAGGTGACGGCGCCGGCGAGGACGATCACGGCCGCGCCGGCGGCGAGCAGGCGGCGCTTGGTGCGGGACAGCGGTGGGGACATGCCGCCAAAGGTACGGCGCGGCGGCTGAGCATTGTCTGAGTCTTGGGCGCAGCCGCTTCGTGGGACGCATGCTTATCCCGCGAAATCCGACGTATTACACCGACCGGTCAATGAACCGACAGCAAGTTACGCAGAGTAAGGATTCACATCTTGATCCATCACGGAGGGCCATAGAAATAGACGGATGAAGGAGAAATGGCTGTTCGGTTTGGACCGGCCTGGGTGCCCCTCCACTAGTTTCTCCGTCCGGTGGACGGGACGGCCGGGGCGTTCATTTGCGCCCGTGCCACCACTTCGTGGAGGGGTTGCCGATGACACGTTCCGCACCGCGTTCCCGGGCTCGCTCGGGGGCGCAGTCCGTCCTGCTGTCCATTCTGGTCCTCGCGCTGCTGGTGCCCACCGCGGTGCTGTTCGCGCAGACCTGGCGGTCCGAAGGCGACAAGGCCCGGGCGACCGAGCGAGAGCTCGACGGCGTGGCTTACCTGCGCACCCTCCAGCCCGTCGGCCAGGCGCTCGCCAACGTGCAGTCCGCGGCGGTCGCCGGCAAGCCCGCGCCGCGCGAAGCGGTGATCACCGCCGTGCTCGCCCACGACGCCACGGACGCGCGGCTCGGCGCGACGCTGCGCACGACGGACCGGTGGACCGGCATCCGCAGCCGCCTCGACGCGCTGCGGAACGCGCCGACGGGTGCCGACCCGGTCGAGATGATCCGGGGCTTCCGAGAGATCGGGGACCTGGTCCTCGCCCTGTACGCCAAGGTGCGCGTCGAGTCCGGGCTGGTGCACGACCCCGACGGCGACGCGTTCAACCTGCAGAACAGCGCCGCCGGCGAGCTGCCGGTCGCGGTCATCGCGGCAGGCCGGCTGGCCGACGCGGCAGCACTTGCCCTGAAGGCCCGGGCGCAGGCGCCTACGGGCCAGCCCGCGACCCCGGAGCAGCTTGCCCAGCAGGCCCAGCTGCTGACGGAGCTCACCGCCGCCCGCGTCACGCTGTTCGACGCGTCGGCCCGGGTCGTCGACGACCTGCGGTCCGCCGTCGACAGCACCGAAAGCCGCACGCTGGGCAGCAACCTGCTCAGCCGCCTCGACAACTTCCAGCGCGCCTCGGACAACATGGCGGCCATGTTCGCGTCCATCCCGGCGGCCGCGAGCAGTGGTCAGTCCGGGCTCAGCGACCTGTCGATCATCGACCTCGCCCGCGGTGGGCTGCAGACCGCTGCCGGCGAGCTCTCCACCGCGATCCTCAGCGAGGTGGAGGGGCTGCTCGATGCCCGGGCCGACGAGATCGACCGGTCTCGGCTGCTGGCCGCCGGAGCCGCCGCGCTCGCGGTCCTACTGGCGATCGGCTTCTTCGTCGCCTTGTTCCTCGGCGGCAGGCCGCGCCGGGCGCGGGCCACCGGCCCGTTCCCTGACAGCGACCCGGCGCCGCCGCCCACCAACGATCCCACGGTGTGGCCGGCGGTCGCGTCCATCGCCAGCGCGCCGAACCGCGGCGCGGCCCAGGACAACCAGACACAGTGGGAGCGCTCCGGTGCTGCTCGGTAGGTTACGAATCCGCGGAAAGCTCGCGCTCCTCCTGATCGCGCCGCTGCTGGGCATCGTCGCGCTGGCGGTGCCGGTGGTCGCCAGTCGGGTCGACACCGCCGAGCGGGCCGCGGAGACGGCGCGCACGGTGGACATCGCCGGCCGGGTCGGCTCGCTGGTGCAGAACATCCAGCAGGAGCGGATGCTGTCGATCGGCTACTACCTCCAGGTCGTCGATCGCGACCGGCTCGTGCTGCAGAGCGCCCAGGTCACCGACGCCATCGCCGACCTGACGGCGACTCCGGACATCCCCGGCGACGTCCGGTCGGCGCTCGAAGCGCTGCCCGCGCTGGCCACGACGCGCGCTTCCGTGCTCAACCGCGGAGCAACTCCCCCGGACGTGATGAAGGCGTTCGGCAACGGGATCTCCCAGTTGATCAACTCTTTGCAGCTGCGCAACAAGGCGGACACCACGACGCCCGCCGGCCGGCAGGTCATGGCGCTCGACGCCGTGCTGCGCTCCGACGAGGGCGTCAGCCAGGTGGCCGCGCAGATTGTGGTGATCGCGGCACAGAAGCAGAAGTCGATCGACAACCAGTTCACCTCGACGATGGCGATCCTGCTGCAGGACGTCGACCGGTTCCGTCTCTACGCGACGCCGGAACAGAACAGCGTCTACAACCTGGTGCAGAAGGGCGTCGACAACCGCAGCACCTCCGACGACTTCCTCGGCCGGTTCTCGCAGGACCCGCTCGATGCGCTCAAGGACATCACGCTTTCGCAGCTGTTCCCGACCGCCGAGTCGCTGATGACGCTCGGCACGTTCGTCGAGAAACGGATCATCGCCGACGTCAAGGCCGAGGTCACCGACCAGCAGAGACGAGCCCTGACGGAGGCGTACGGCGTGGGTCTGGCCTGTGTGCTCCTGCTGCTCTGCGTCGTGCTGCTGAGCGTCGCGGTCGCCCGTGCGGTGGCCCGGCCGCTGACCCGGCTGACCCAGTCGGCCGACGGCGTCGCCGAGGTCGCCGAGGCGGAGCTGACCAAGGTGGCCGACGGCGAGCTGGACTCGTCGGTGCCGGTGCGGCTGGAAGCGGTCGACGTGAGCGCCCGCGACGAGGTCGGCGACCTGGCCCGGGCGTTCGAGCGGGTCCAGGCCACCGCCGCGCGGCTGGTCGAGCGGCAGGTCGCCGGCCGGCGCAACGTCGCGCAGATGTTCGGGCACGTCGGCCGGCGCACGCAGAACCTGGTCGGCCGCCAGCTCGCCCTGATCGACCGGCTGGAGCGGCAGGAGGCCGACCCGGGCCGGCTGCAGCACCTCTACCGGCTCGACCACATCTCCAGCCGGCTGCGCCGCAGCGCCAGCAGCCTCGTGGTGCTCTCCGGCTCGGCCGGCGCCGACAGCCACGTCGCTCCGCTGCCGCTGACCGACGTCATCCGGCTGGCGCTGGGTGAGATCGAGGACTACCTGCGGGTCGACATCAAGGTGCCGACCGAGATCAACATCGCGCCGTCGATGATCGGCGACCTGGTGCTGGTGCTGGCCGAGCTGATGGAGAACGCGACCACGTTCTCGCCGCCGCACACCCGCGTCACGGTCACCGGCGTCGTCAGCGACCCCGGCATCCGCCTGCTCGTCGTCGACCACGGCCTGGGGATGACGCCCGAGCGGATGGCCGAGGAGAACGCCCGGCTCGCCCACCGCGAGCGGCTCGACCTGGTGCCCACCGAGGTGCTCGGGCTGTTCGTGGTCGGCCGGCTGGCCCGCCGGCACGGCATGCGCGTGACGCTCACGCCGACGCCCGGCGGCGGTGTCACGGCTGAGCTCGAGGTGCACGAGCGCGACCTCGTCTCCGGCGCCGAGCTGCCGCCGGTCTCGGCGGTCGCCCGGGCCCGCGTCGGCGCCGAGCCGACCCGGCGCGAGCTGCCGGCCGCCGACGACGGCCGGGCCGCCCCGCCGGTGGTCGGTGGCGACGGCTCGGCCGCGCCCGTCTACGACCCGTTCCGACCCGACCGCCGCACCGGCGTCGGGAGCGGTGCATCGTCCGCGGCACCGGCCGCCGGGCCGGCACCCGCGCCGGCCGGTGCCGCGGATCCCGTCGCCCCGCCCGCCGACTCCGGCGCTGCGGCCGATGGGGTGGGTGCCGCCGCACCGCCCGCGGCCGCCGCGCCCGAGTGGCCGATCCGCCAGCGGGTGCCGGGCCGGACCGACCCGCCGACCCTGACGCCGAACCCGGCCGACCCGCCGACCGCGACGCCGAGCCCGACCGGGACGCCGAATCCGACCGGGACGTCGAGCCCGACCGGGACGTCGAGCCCGACCGGAGCGTCGAGCCCGACCGGAGCGTCGAGCCCGACCGGGGCGAGCGGGGACGACTCGGACGCCGAGCCGCCCGCCGGCCGCCGCCCCACGCCGCTGAGCCGGCGCCACGGCGCCCCGACCGGCAACAGCCCGGGCTTCGACGAGTCGGCGCTCGACCGGGCGAGCAAGATGCTCGCCAACGGCCAGCCGTGGAACGCGTTCGTGCCGCAGCCACGGATCGCCGGGGAGGTCGAGCCGGGCACCGAGACCGGCGCCAAGCCGGCCGGCGCGCCGGCGGGCAACCAGCGGCCGGTCGGACCCGCCACCCAGCGCCCGCCGTCGGCCCGGCCGGCGACGGGCACCGCGTCGGTCGACGGACCGCCGCGCGCCGCGCAGAACGGCCAGCCGACCGGGAGCACTCAGCCAGCCGAGGCCGCCCAGGCAGCTCAGCCGGTTCAGCCGCTTCGGCCGGCCCAGCCGGTTCAGCCACCGAAGCCGCCCAAGGCGGCGAAGGGCACGCCGGCCAAGGCCAAGCCGAAGCCCGAGCTGTCCGACGAGGAGACCCAGGCCGTCCTGCGGCGCCGGGTCCCGGGCGCGCAGCTTCCCTCGGGCGAGCCGGCGACGCCGACGTCCGGGCCGCCGTCGCCCACGCCGGCCGACCCGGCCGCAGCCCGCGCGCTGGTCGAGGAGTTCGAGGCCGGTGTCCGCTACGCCGAGCGGCAGGTGCGCGGCGGTGCCATTCCGGGCGCGAAGCCCGTACCCGTGAACGGTTCGTCGAACGGCGCCGCCCACGGATCGGCGGCGACCACGACGAGCGCGGCGGCTGGAAGCCGCAACGTGGCGACGGCCCAACCGGGCCAGCCGCTGCGCCGGCGCCAACCGGGCGCCACCCTCGACGACCCGGCGCTCACCACCGAGCGTCGGACGTCTGACCAACCGCTGGACCCGGACGCCGCGCGTGACCTGGTCCAGCAGTTCGAATCCGGTGTGGCACGGGCGATGCGCCAGATCAGTGCCGGCCTTGGCGACGAAGAGGAATCACGATGACGAGCCCGTACATCCACGAAAGCATCGAGCGGGATGCGGACGTGTCCAACGGCCAGCTCAGCCAGGAGGCGCAGACCTTCAACTGGCTGCTCGACTCGTTCACCTCCGGCACCGCCGGTGTCCTGGAAGCCATCGCCGTCTCCAGCGACGGCCTGCTGATGGCGATGTCGGCCATCAAGGACCGGGCCAACGCCGAACGACTGGCGGCGATCGTCTCCGGCATGACCAGCCTGGCCGGCGGCGCCGCCAACTGGTACACGCTGGGCGGCCTCAACCGCGTGATCGTCGACATGGCCGACGGCTACCTGCTGATCACGTCGATCAGCAGCGGGTCGGTGCTCGGCGTCATCGCCGACCGGTCGGCCAACCTGGGCACGCTGGCGTACGAGATGACGCTGTTCGCCAGTCGCGCCGGCGGCGCGTTGACCCCACGCCTGATCGCCGAGCTGAAGAACTCCGTGCAGTCATGACGACAGGGCAGGACCCCGAGCCGGGTACGGGCGTGCGCCCGTACCTGCAGGCGGGGTTGACCGGTGGCGAGGGCAGCGGCGCCCCGCCCGATGACGACGCGTCGGCCGCTCTGCGCCCCTTCGTGCTGACCTCGGGCCGGGTGATGGGCATCGACCCGGCGATCGGCATGGAGACGCAGGTGACCGTCCACGAGGGACCGCCGCGGACCCATCTGCCGAGCAGTGCCCGCGAACTGCGGGCCATCGTGGCGCTCTGCGTGGCGCCCATGTCCGTGGCCGAGATCTCGGCCAAGTTGCGCATGCACCTCGGGGTGACCCGGGTGCTGGTCGGAGACCTGCGGGCGACCGGCCACCTGGACGTACACACGCTTGATGTCGCTGACCCTCGCGACCCCGAGACGATTCGGCGGGTGATCCGTGGACTACGTGCGATCTCCTGAGTGGCCGCTGACCGCCGACCGCCCCCCGGTCGGTGGCTTCGACCCGGAGCCCGGTGGTCGCCACCGGGAGCAGCAGTCGGCCTATGCGCCCAACGTGGGCTGGCACCACATCGGCGCCCCGCCCGCTCCGGCCGTCGACGCGCGCGTCGTGGGCCCGCCGGTCCGGCGACGGCGGGCGCCGATCCCCGTCAAGATCGTCGTCGCCGGCGGCTTCGGCGTCGGCAAGACCACCACGGTCGGCGCGATCTCCGAGATCGCCCCGCTGACCACCGAGGCCGAGATGACCACGGCTTCGATCGGCGTCGACGACCTCCACCCGGAGTCGACCAAGACGACCACCACGGTCGCCATGGACTTCGGTTGCGTGACCATCGACGGCAGTCTCAAGCTCTATCTCTTCGGCACGCCCGGCCAGTCCCGCTTCGGATTCATGTGGGACGATCTGACCCGCGGCGCACTCGGCGCGCTCGTAGTGGTTGACAGCGCCCGCCTGGACGAGTGTCATTTCGCCATCGACTACTTCGAGCGGGCCGATCTCCCGTTCGTGGTGGCCGTGAACGCGTTCGACGGGCAGCTCACCCACGACCTCAACGCCGTGCGGTGGGCGCTGGCGGTCGGCGACCACGTGCCGGTGGTGCGGTTCGACGCGCGGCAGCGCCTGTCGGTCCGCGACGCCCTGCTCGTGCTCCTCGACCGGGCGTTGGATCGGGCCCTGCGCGAGCGCGGAGGATCGTGACGGGGTGACGGACGGAGGTCGGTCCGGATGAGGGACGCGTTCGGTGAGGCGCTCGACCGCATGGCGCGGCGCGAGGAACTGGAGCGATTGCGGGCGGAGGCGGCGACCAACAAGCGGACGTCGGTCGCGGCCGAGGTGGCCGAGGCGATCCGGCGGATCGTCGAGCGCCACCCGGACACGGCGGTGACGATCTCCGTCGAGTCGGCCGGCGACAGCACCGGGTTCATGGTCGGTTGGGTCAACGACACGGTGCAGATCTCGCCCGGGCCGGTCAAGGACGCCGCCGCGCAGCTCGCCGACCTGATCCGGCGCGACCACACGCTGCTCGCCCCCGATCCGGATTAGTGTCGGGCGGGTGGCCGACCGCGACCTTGTCCTGACCGCCAGCCTGCGCCCCGCGGCGCTCGACGCCCGGCGCGGCGTCGTCCGGTTGCACCCCGAGGTGCTGGGCGCGCTCGGCCTGCGACCCGGTGATCCGGTGCGGCTGACCGGCCGGCGCACGACGGCCGGCATCGTCGCGCCCGGCTCGCCGTCCGACGGGCGCGGCCTGCTGCACGCGGACGACCTGATGCTCGGCAACCTGGGCGTACGCGACGGCGCGCAGATCACCATCGCGCCCACACCGGTGGTGGCGGCGCGCCGGGCGACGCTGCGCGGTGCGCCCGAGGTGGTGGCGGTGGTGTCCCCGGAGATGCTGCGGCTGGCCCTGCTGGGCAAGGTCATCTCGACCGGCGACGACGTGTCCCTACTGCCCCAGGACGTCGTGCCCGACGAGGCGGCGCGGTCGCTGGTGGCGGCGGCGCGGCAGAGCCTGGCCAACCGGGTCGGGTACGCCTGGACCAGCACGCTGCTCACCGTGCTCGACGTGGCGCCGGCCGAGGCGGCCCTGGTCACCATGGACACGGTGATCGGCTGGGAGAACGGACAAATCACCCAAGCCTCCGAGACGGGCGTTTCTGCACCTGCCAGCGGGCCAACCCGTGATCGCACCGGCGGCCGCGGTGTTGTCGAGGACACTGGGACCAGTGCGGGCGGCGGGTACGCCGCCGCGGCTCCGCGAGTCGACGATGACAGCGTGATCGACGGGGACGTCGTCGAAGGATCGGTGGTCGACGAGGCGGTCGACGCGCCCAGTGTCGACGATCTGCCGGGGCTGCGTAACCAGGCGCAGCAGTTGACCGAGCTGCTCGACCTCGGGTTCCACCATCGCGACGTGCTGCGGCGGTTGGCCACCTCGGTGTCGCTCGGCGTGCTGATCACCGGGCCGGCCGGGTCGGGCAAGAGCGACCTCGTGCGGGCGGTGTCGGCAGCGGTCGGGGCCCGGGTGTCGACGGTCTGGGCGCCCGAGATCGCGGCGCTCACCAACGACGCGGCCGCGGCCCGGCTGCGGGCGGTGGCCGACGACGCCGGCGCCGGGCCGACCGTCGTGCTGATCACCGATGTCGACGCCCTCGCGCCGCGGGAGTCGCCCGGCCCGCTGGGCACCGTCTTCCGGCAGGTGGTCGGGTCGCTGGTCGACGCCGGCGCCGCGGTGGTCTGCACCAGCAGCCGGCCGGAGGAGATCGACCCCGCACTCCGCGCGCCCGACCTGCTCTCGCTCGAGATCGCGGTGCCGCTGCCGGACCAGGCGATGCGCCGCGAGCAGCTCGGCGTGCTCACCCGGGCCACGCCGCTGGCCGGGGATGTGCAGCTCGACGACGTGGCCGCGCGTACGCCCGGGTTCGTCGCCGCCGACCTGGCCGCGCTGGTCCGCGAGGCCGGTGTGCGCGCGGCCCTGCGGCAACGCGAAGCGGAGGCGCCCGAGGTCACCGCGGCCGACTTCGCCGCGGCGCTGGAGGTGGTCCGGCCGACGTCGATGGCAACGTCCACACTGGAGCTTTCGGGGCTGACCCTCGACGACGTCGGCGACCTGGTCGAGGTCAAGGAGGTGCTGACGGAGTCGGTGCTGTGGCCGCTGACCTACCCGGACACGTTCGCCCGGCTGGGCGTGCGGCCGCCGCGCGGGGTGCTGCTCTACGGCCCGCCCGGTTGCGGCAAGACCTTCCTGGTCACGGCGCTGGCGGGCAGCGGTAAGGCCAACGTGCTCTCGGTCAAGGGCGCCGAGCTGCTGAGCAAGTGGGTGGGCGAGAGCGAGCGCGCCGTACGCGAGCTGTTCCGCCGCGCCCGCGAGGCCGCGCCCACCCTGATCTTCCTCGACGAGGTCGACGCGCTGGCGCCGCTGCGCGGCCAGTCCACCGACGGCGGCACCACCGACCGCGTCGTCGCGGCCCTGCTCACGGAGCTGGACGGCATCGAAACGCTACGCGACGTCGTGGTCATCGGCGCGACCAACCGGCCGGACCTGATCGACCCGGCCCTGCTGCGCCCGGGCCGCCTTGAGCGCCTGGTGTTCGTGCCGCCACCGGACGCCGCCGCCCGCGCCGAGATCCTCAAGGCCGCGGCCAAGGGCGTGCCGCTGGATCCCGAGGTCGACCTCGTCGACCTGGGCCGGGAGCTCGACGGCTTCTCCGCCGCGGACTGCGCGGCCTTGATCCGCGAGGCCGCGCTCGCCGCGATCCGTGAGTCGCTGGAGGCCACGTCGGTCACCGCCAAACATGTGACCGCGGCCCGCCAGCGGGTCCGCCCGTCGCTGGACCCGATCCAGGTCGCGCGCCTCGCGGAGTACGCCTCCCGGCGCAGCTGACGCCGCTTTCCGCGCGGCGACGCCACTTCCCGCGCGGCAACGCCACTTCCCGCGCGGCAACGCCACTTCCCGCGCGGCAACGCCACTTCCCGCGCGGCGACGCCGCTCCCCGCGCGGCGACGCCGCTTTCCGGGTGGCCGACGCCGCTGGCCACGTGGCCGACGCCGGGCAGCAAGCGGCGGCGCGAAGCGCGCAGCTGACGTCGCGACCGCCACCTGGCGGCTCCCTGCCCGTCACCGCAGCGATCTGGTCCCAGCTGGCGCCCGGGGTCCGGGCTGCGCGCGACAGCCTCCAGCTCCGCAGTCCGGCAGCGGAGCTAGTCGATCTTGACCCGTGACGCAGGCACGTATTTAGATGTGCGCACCATCGATGCCCACGGGGAGAAGCAGATGCATCAGGCCTCAGTCGTTCGCGCCCTCGGGGCGGCGGTCACGCTGACGTTCGGCGTCCTCGCCGCATTCACCGGACCAGCCGCGGCAGTGTCGGACGGCGCTCCGGTGGTCGAGCACCGGTTCAACGCGGGGTTCGCCTGCGCCGACGGGAAGCCGTTCCCGCGCCTGGGCGGCTTCGCCGGCACGCTGGAGGCGGTCGCGAGCGAGGACGACGACGCCGATCAGCTTTCCGGTGAGTTCGCGATCTGGCCGAAGGGTGCACCCGAGGAGCGCCAGGTGTTCAGCGATCTGAGCGCCGGCCCGCACGGGCTGCTGAGCGTCACCCTGCCGGACGGCCTGCTGACCGACGGCCAGACCTACAAGTGGAAGGTGCGCGCCCGCGAGGGGCGTGAGCGGTCGGCCTGGTCCGAAGCCTGCGGATTCACCTATGACCGGACCCCGCCCGCGACCACACCGGCTATCTCCGTCGCGGAGTACGTGCCCGGCCAGCCACTGCGGATCACGCTGGACAGCTTCGGGGATCCCGAGGTGGGCGGGTTCCAGTTCTCGTTCTCGGACCTGGGCGTGCCGGGCTGCAGCATCGGTGGGGAGTTCGGCCAGCTGGTCTGCCCGGCGCCGTTCACCGAGCCCGACCAGGTCCGGCTCGACACACCGGGCGGAGCGGTCACCTTCGACGCCGCGCTTCCGCCGGGGGCGATCTTGTCCGTGCGGATTCAGGCGCGGGCGCTGGACGCGGCCGGCAACGTCGGTCAGCCGGTGGAGACCTCCGTCTTCATCGGTTTCCCGGGGATGGGCTGAACGTCACGGATGGAGTCGGAACTCCAGCCACGGATAGCGGGCGCCGGCGGTTGAGCGGTCCGTGATCAGCAGCGCCGAGTCCGCGGCCGTGGTGCGGAGGCAGATCGTCGTGTCCACCTCGACATCGGTCAGCGGGATCGCGCGGACGAAGTCGCTCGCATCGGCCGTGGCGCACGAGTTCCGGACCACCGCGAGCAGGACGCGGCCGCCCACCAGCCGGTCCGCGGTCAGCTCGAGCTCGGCGCCCTCCATCGGCCAGCTCAGCGTCATGCCCTGGCCGCTGAACAGGCGCGCGTCGGGCACCCCGTCGTCGTCGGGTCGGCGGGTGGCGCCGCGGGACTGCTGCGTGGCGTAGAGGTCCCGGTCGCGGGCCAGGCCGTCGACCCCGTCAGCGGAGGTGGCGGTGGCGGGTGCGGGTGCGGGTGGTTCGGGAATCCGGTAACCGAACCAGAGCGACGCGAGCACGAGGGCGGTCATCCCGGCGAGCACCACCCGCACGTGCCGTCCCGCGGGTGTGGTGAACGTGAACCCGGCCAGCGCCACGGCCGCCAGCAGGATCAGACCGCCGGGCTTCTCGAGTGGCAGGAACGCCTGCACGTCTGCCGCGACGCCCAGGATGAGCGCCGCACCGGTCAGCAGGACGGCGGCCCGGTCGGCCGGCGGCGGGTCGGAATCGCGCAGCCCTGACACATGATTCCCCCGTGTAGAAGTGGTGCGGCAATAGTTCTTAACATGCCACCTGGGCGATTTGCACCAATGTCACCCCTCCGCGCTGAGGATCAGGCTCTTGCCCTCGCCAGGGCGGCATACCAGAGGGCGCCCGCCGCCAGGATCGCGGCGCCGGCGACGAGGCCGCGGGTCGGGACCGTGGCGGCCAGCAGCAGGCAGCCGACCAGACCGAGCCCGGCCAGCGTCCGCACCGGCAGCCAACGCCCCGGTTCCGGACGCAGGGTCAACGCGGACGCGTTCGCGATCGCGTAGTAGACCAGGACCAGGCAGCTCGACGCCGCGATCGCCGTCGTCAGACCGCCGCTCAGGACCAGGACGATGACCGCGGCCGCGACCACCAGCTCGGCCACGTGCGGCACCCGCGTCCGGGGATGCACCGCCGCCAGCGGCGCCGGTAGGTCGCGGCGGCGGCCCATCGCCAGCGCCGTCCGCCCCACGCCGGCCAGGAGCGCGACCAGCACGCCAAGCACCGCCACCACGGCGCCCGCGCGGACGGCGGTGGCGAGGGCGTCGGAGCCGGCCACCGACGCGACCGACGCCAGCGGCGCCGCGGACGACGCCAGGCCGGCGGGGCCGAGGACCGCCAGCGCCACCACCGCCAGCACGGCGTAGATGGCCAGCACGATCCCCAACGCCAACGGGATCGCTCGCGGGATCGTGCGGGCCGGGTCGCGGACCTCCTCGCCCAGCGTCGCGATCCGGGCATAGCCCGCGAAAGCGAAGAACAGCAGCCCGGCCGCCGTCAGCACGCCACGGAAAGACGGCCCCGGGCCGAGCGACAACGACGACGAGCCCGCCACCCCGGCGACCGCCACCGCCGCCAGCACGACCAGCGTCACGCAGACCAGGACCAGGGTCACCCGGGCCGTCTTGGCGATCCCGCGCAGGTTCAGCGCGGTCACCACCACCACCGCCAGGACCGCGACGACCCGCGGGTGCCCGGGCCAGGCGTACGCCCCGATCGCCAGGGCCATCGCCGCGCAGCTCGCCGTCTTGCCGCAGACGAACGCCCACCCGGCGAGGAAACCGGGGAACGCGCCCAGCCGTTCCCGGCCGTAGACGTAGGCGCCACCGGACTCCGGATAGCGGGCCGCCAGCCGGGCCGAGCTCGTCGCGTTGCAGAAGGCCACGAAGCCGGCGACACCCAGGGCGACCAGCAGGCCCACCCCGCCCGCGGCGGCCGCGGCGGGGGCGAAGACCACGAAGACGCCGGCGCCCAGCATCGAGCCGAGCCCCACGACGACCGCGTCACGCAGGCCCAAGCGGCGGGCTAGGGCAGGGTGCTGCGGGCCGGCAGTCGCCACGGGACGCGGTCGATCAGGCGGGCGATGAACACGCCGAGGAGGAGGCCGGCGATCGAGTCGGTCAGCCAGTGGAAGTTCAGGTAGATCGTGGTCACGAAGACGATCGCCGGTGGGGCGATGCGCAGCCACAGCCGCGCCGTGCGGTTCAGCCAGGGTGCCAGGAGCAGCGCGATCACGCCGTACCAGACGACGGTGTTGACCAGATGGCCTGAGGGGTAGCCGGTGTCGTAGGTGCCCGGCGGCAGCGCGCTGTTGAACAGGTCGACCGCGTCGGGGCCGGTGTAGCCGGGCGCCGCTCGCTCGGTCCAGATCTTGAGCGGCATGATCACGATGCCGGTCAGCAGGAACGCCGCCACGACCGGGAGGATCGGCCAGACGGTGCGCCGGCGGATCGCCAGGAACAGGGCGATGACCAGGCTGATCAGGGTCAGCGGGCCGCCGTTGCCCAGATAGTTGAAGACCCGGGCCAGCCAGTAGGTGGCGTCGGTCTGGTGGCTCAGGCACCAGTCGCGCACCGCGGTGTCGACGCCGAGCAGGCCGCCGGCCGCCAGGACGCCCGTGAGCAGCGCGAACAGGCCGATCAGGAGGCCGTCGAACCACCAGCCGGCCGGCCGCACCGGCCGCAGCCGGAGCGCGGCCGCCCGGTCGGTGATCGCGTTACGCACGGGACCACGGTATCCAGGCGGCGCGCGCCGGTCCGGCCCGCCTACCGCACCTTCACAGAAGCTTCTTGATCCGGTTGTAGATGAGGTCGATGCGGACGCCGCTGTTGGGGCACCCGCCGAAGTGGTGCAGGGCGATGACCCGGTCGGTGGTACGGGAGATGACCGGCGAACCCGACGAACCGCCCGCCGTGTCGCAGTAGTACGAGACGTCGCTGTCGGTGGCGTACCCGTCGTACGCCGGGTCGTTGACGGCGCAGATGCCCTTGCTGTCCCTGTCGCTGCCCATCGCGATCATCCCGGGGTTGCCGCCGGGGTGCTGCGGGATGTAGACCTCCTGGCCGCGCGCCGGGCGGGCGGTCTCGATGGTCAGGTAGCCGAACTTCTGCACCTGCGCGAAGTTCTCGACGGTGAACAGCGTGTAGTCGAGGCTCCGGTTGGTGCTCAGCACCTTGTCGCCCCACACCTTGGTCGCCTTGAACACGGCGTGCCCGCCGCACTTGGCGCACTGGTAGTCGAACCAGACCTCGGTGTCGTACGCGTCGTCGGAGGTCACCATGCAGTGGTTGTTGGTGAGCATCCGGTTGGTCGCGCCGATCCGCCAGCCGGTGCAGAGCTCGGTGCCGTTGATCAGCAGCCGGGCGACGGCCTTGGACTTCTTGTAGGCGGTCGGGTCGGCCGACTTGTAGCAGACCGCGTCCCGCGACTCGTTGCTGCCGCAGACGCTCTCCTCGCGCCCCGGCCCGGCCGCCGAGCGGGCCCGGTCCTGCTCGGCGCGCTCCTCGGCCGCCTGCTCGGTCTCGGTGAACCCGCGGGCCACCTTGTCGACCCGCACGCCGAGCCCGGCCGCCTCCTGCAGGCCCAGCGGGTCCGGCAGGGCACGGTGCAGCGTGACGACCGCGGTGTCGCCGGTGACCGACATCGCCCACCGGCCGGCGTCGCTGGTCGCCTCCGGCCGGCTGCCGAGCAGGCCGTCGACGACCGCGAGCGGGTCGCTGTCGATCCGGTGCACCTCGGCACCCTCGGGGTCGGCCACCGTGACGTAGTCGCCCGGCAGCATGTCGACCCGGTCGAAGTGCACCTTCACGTAGTCGGCGCCCGGGTAGTGGAACGTCTGCGTGGTGCCCTCGGAGCGGTAGCCGAGCAGGCGGTCGACCGACTCCAGCGCGCCGACCTGCTGCCGGCCGACCGCGTCGATCACCCCGCCGACGCCACCGGCCGCAGCCGGCGCGGGCGCCGCCGCCTCGTCCCGCGCGGGCGCACCGGCCTCAGGCGCGGGCGCCGCCGCCCGCGGCGCCGCCACCTCGGCGGGCCGGCCCAACCCCGCCGCCCCCGCCGGCTGCGTTTCGGCCCCGTCGCCGGTCATCGCGTACGCCGTCGCGCCGGCCAGAACCACTGCCGTGCACGCGCCGGCGACCAGCGCCAGAGTCCGCCGCATACCGTGTCTCCTTCGGGTTCCATCGTGGACCGCCGCCCGAGGAGGAATGCCTCAGAGCAGACAATCGGATCATCTCGCCACTGTGTAACGAGCCACGGAGACCTGCGTGGCGGCGCGGTGAGCGGGCAGACTTAGGGCGTGCGCATCACTTCGGCCCTCATCGACCCGGCGTTGCTCGACCTGCCGTGGTCGACGCCGCTCGAGGAGTGGCCGGCCGACCACCTGGTCGCGTTGCCACAGGGCATCTCCCGCCACGTGGTGCGGTTCGTGCGGCTGGGCGGCACCGTCTACGCGGTCAAGGAAACGGCGGAGCGGATCGCCGAGCGCGAGTACGACCTGCTCCGCCAGCTCGAGCGCATCGACTTCCCGGCCGTGGAGGCGGTGGCCATCGTGGCCGACCGCGTCGACCCCGCCGGTGAGCCGCTCGACCCCGTCCTGGTCACCCGGCACCTGCAGTTCTCGCTGCCGTACCGCGCGGTGTTCTCGCACACCCTGCGCCCCGAGACGATGAACCGCCTGCTCGACGCCCTGGCCGCCCTGCTCGTCCGGATGCACCTCACCGGCTTCTTCTGGGGCGACTGCTCACTGTCCAACACGCTGTTCCGGCGCGACGCCGGCGCGTTCGCGGCCTACCTGGTCGACGCCGAGACCGGCGCGCTGCGGCCGTCGCTGTCCAACGGCCAGCGCAACGAGGACGTCGAGATCGCCCGGCTCAACATCTTCGGCGAGGCGCTCGACCTGCGGGCGGCCGAGCTGCTCGACGAGGCGATCGACCCCGAGTGGGTGGCCGACGAGGTGATCACGCGGTACGAGCGGCTCTGGCACGAGGTCACCTTCGAGCAGGAGGTCGCCCGCGACTCGCGGCACGAGATCGAGAAACGGATCCGGCGCCTCAACGAGCTCGGTTTCGACATCGCCGAGGTGTCGATGTCGGTGGGCGAGGAGGGCCGGGCGTACGTGCGGCCGAAGGTGGTCGACGCCGGCCACCACACCCGGCGGCTGCTGCGGCTGACCGGCCTCGACGCCGAGGAGAACCAGGCCCGGGCGCTGCTCAACGACCTCGACGCCTATCGGGCCGACACCGACCTGACCGACGAGCAGCAGGCCGCCCACCGTTGGCTGATCGAGGTGTTCGAGCCGGTGGTCCGGGCCGTGCCGGCCGAGCTGCGGCGCAAGCTCGAGCCCGCGGAGCTGTTCACCCAGGTGTTGGAGCACCGCTGGTTCCGCTCCGAGGAGTCGGGCCGCGACGTGGGCCTGGCCGCGGCCGTCCAGTCCTACCTGACCGACGTGTTGGTGCACCGGCCCGACGAGCAGGCGGTGCTGGGCGTCGACGTGCCGACGCTGGAGGCCTCAGTCTGAGGTGCCGGCCGGCGTTCCGTCGGCGATCGTCGGATCCTCGGGGCCGGGTTGCACGGGCACCGCGGGCGTCGCCACCGGCGGGCTCGCCTGTTTGATGAGCCAGCTCAGGCCGGCCCGGCGGGCGACCACGGTCAGCTGGTCGCCGGGGCCGAGCACGGTGTCCGGCGACGGGGACCAGCTCGGGCGCAGACCGGTCGGGAGCAGGGCGATCACGCGTACGCCCCGCGCCTGCTCGGCCAGTCGCACCGGTTGACCGTCGAGCGCCGAGCCCTTGGCCACCACCACGATCGTCACCAGCAGCGCGTGCCGGCCGACCGGGATCGTCGCGACGACCTGCCGCTTGCGCAGCACGGCGGCGAACTCGGGCGCGGCGAGGTAGGACACGCTGTGGGAGCGGAAGATCCCGAACGTCGAGCGGATCCGCTGGGCCAGGTCGCCGTCGAAGAGCCGCAACACGACCCGCAGGTCGGGCTGCAGCGCGCGGCCGTTGAGCGCCGCCTGCAGGTTGGTCACGTCGTCGGTGGAGACCACGACCAGGGCGCGGCAGGTGGCCACCGACGCCTCGACCAGCGTCTCCTCCAGCGCCGCGTCGCCGATGATGAGCGGGATGCCGAGCTGCTTGGCCACCACGGCGCCGCGCGGGCTGGGCACCTTGTCGATCGCCACCACCTCGACGCCGAGGTTGTGCAGCTGGCGGATGACCCGCGTGCCGACGTTGCCGAGGCCGACGACCACGACGTGGTCCTCGCGCGGCACCGCGAGCCGCCCGGCGCTGAGCGCCAGCCGGGCCTTGACCATCGCGTCGACAACGGCGGCGGTGATCAGCGGGACCAGGGCGAGCCCGGCGACCGTGAGCACGATCTGCATGAGCTGGACGACGATGCCCTTCTCGACCTCGACGTCGGCGCCGTTGAGCGCGGTCAGCAGCGTGGTGTAGACCGCCTGCCAAGGGTCCAGGTGGGCGTCGCCGTCGGCCCGGTAGAGCAGGAAACCGAAGGCCAGCGCGACCGCGAGGACCGACGCGGTGGCGATGCCGATCTTCCGGCTGAAGAAGGAGCGGAGCGCGTTGCCGATGCCGCGCCACGGCCGGCGGAACCGGCGGGCTCGGGCGATCCGGTTGGCCATCACCTCGGCCGCCGGCTGCTGCCCGGTCGCCTCGGCGAGCACGACGTCGGCGCGGTCCGGTTCGGGCAGCATGACGTGCCGCGCGGGGTCGCTGGTGTCGGCGATGCCGCAGACCACCTGCTCGGGACGCACGTCGGCCCGCCGGGCCACCACCAGCGTGCGGCCGTAGTGGTGGAAGTTCGTCGGCGCCACCTCGCCCAGCGCCGCGGCGACGAAGGTGGGCGCGGCCATCGCCGCGTCGGAGAGCACCTCGCAGTCGCCGAGCAGGCGCTTCACGCCGTACCCCAGGCCGGTGTTGAACATCCGCATGACGATCCGGACCCGGGAGGCGATCTCGTGTGCGGTGAGCGCGACGTGGATGTTGCCGACGTCGTCCTGCTGCATGAGGGCCAGGCCCTGTGCCGTCTCCAGACCGGCCGCCCGCAGCGTCGACTCGTCGACCCGGTCGGCGCGGAGGACCCTGATGCCGCGAATCTTCGTGATGTCCGGGGCGGTGGGATGCCGGCCGGGCGGCACCACGACGGTCACCCGCACCGTGGCCGGACCGAGCGCGTTGACCAGGTGGTACGCGAGCGCGTCGTGGCCGCAGACGATGTAGTGCGGCCGGTTGTCACCGTTGGTGCGCAACCCGTCCCGCAACCGGGTCTCGACCGCGCGACGCGCCCGGTTGCGCCAGGGAACGACCATGACCCGGATCGTAAGGGCTCGGTGGGCTTCCTTGGGTACGGAGAGCAACGTCCTGCGAGTATGCCTCGTTGGTCCGATTGGAGAGCTAGGCGGTAAATGCCGCTAATGCGCTACGGAATGGACTGACATGACCAAGTGGATCTATCGCGCGGTGGGTACGGTCGGCGTCGCCGCCGGTGGCGCCCTGCTCCTGGCAGGTGGTGCCGCACAGGCCGACGCGATCGACTCGCCGGTGAACGACCTACGCGGTTCGCTCGACGGCTACCTCAGCCCCATGGGCGACCACCAGGCCGGCGGCGGGCTCGACGCGCCTGGGCAGCACCTCGACTTCCTCGGCGCGGTGCCGCTGAGCCCCGCGGCCGGTATCGACCCCGCGGCGCTGGAAGCCGGGCCGGCGGGCCAGCTCTCCACTGACGACCTCACCCTGCTCAGCGTCGGCGACAAACGGATCGGCGCCGACGACCTGCTCGGCTCACTCACGTCGGAGCCGGCCGGCGGGCAGTTGCTCAAGGGCGGCGCCACGACCGGGTCGACGCTGCCCATGCTCGGCGGCAGCCCGCTCGGCGACGACCTGCTCGGGCTGGGCGGGGCGCCGCGCGAAGACCAGCTGCTCGGCACCGGCGCGGCGCCGGTGGCCGACGCGCTCAGCGACGACAACCTCAACACGATCGGGAGCGACTCCCAGATGCGGACCCTGGGCAGCACGGTAAGCGCCGACCAGCTGGGCGGCCTGGACCAGCTCAGCCGTGGCGCCGGGCTCGGCGACCTCGGGAAGGGCGGTGGGCTCGGCGACCTCGGCCGGGGTGGGCTGGGCGGTGGGCCGCTCGGCGAGCTGACAGAGAACCCGCTCGGCGCCGTGGGCAAGCACGCCGCCCCGGACCAGTCCGACTTCGCGCTGGCCGGCGTACGCGGCGACGACCTCGACAAGATCGGCCAGTCGCTCGTGCCGGCGCTGATCGGCGAGGCGCTGGAGGCCGAGATGCCGCCCGGGTTCCTGACCGAGGCCGGTGACTCGATGATCGGGCTGCCGCTGGTCGGCCAGCTGCCGCTGTCGGCCATCAACACCAGCGACCCGGGCGGCCCGCTGGGCGACCTGTCGTCGATCGACGCGCTCGGTGGCGGCGGCTCGGCGCCGGCGCAGGGCTCGGCCCCCGCGCAGGGTTCGGCGCCGGCACAGAACCCGGCCCCGTCGCAGGCGTCCGGGCCCACGCAGCCGGCGGCGAACGACGGCGGGCAGCGCCGGGCGCACCGGCAGTGGTCGCGGTCGTCGTCGGAGCGCCCGGTCGCGGGCGAGGACGCCGACCTGCGCTGACCAGTTCCGCACGACGCACCCCGCCCGGGGTTCCCGCGGGCGGGGTGCGTCGGCGCATACTGCGACCATGAGATACCGCGCTTCCGCGAAGGCAGTCGCCGACCTTGGCGCGTAGCTGGGACGCGGCCGCGTACCACCGGGTGTCGGTGGCGATGGACCGGATGGCGCAGGAGGTGCTCGACCGGCTGCCGCTGGGCCACGTGCGCCTCAACATCACCGGGCTTCGCGGATGAGCTGGGAGCGCGCGGTCGCCCACGTCGCGGACCTGGCCTCCGGCGACCCGGTGGACCCGGCGCTGCGGGTGACGGTGCACTTCCACCCCGACCGCATGTTCGCCGGCGAGCCCATCCTGGCCGCGATGGCCCGGGCGGGGGTCTACCGGTCGCAGTTCGAGACGGGCACGGGCAACGGCGGCCTGACCGCTCATCCCGGCGGCGACCGGTGGCGGTGGGAGAGCCGGATGTTCGGCGGGGTGTACGACGCGGCCGCCGCTTCGAGCCGGCCGAAGTACGGCTCGCTCAACCACCGTCGCCGCCCCGAGGGCGGCTCACCGCGGTTCGGGTCCGCGTACCTCCGGATGCGCCCGGAGACCCTGCCGCGGACGACGTTCTGCTATCCCGACAGCTACCTCGCGCCGAGCTCCTTCGGGGTCGCCTCGCGGATGTCGCTCATCGCCCTGGCCGACGCGGACTCACTGGACTACCTGGACGACTACATCGAGGCCCACGTGCACGGCGTGGTCCGGTTCGACTCCGACGTCGAGGCGCTGGTGCTGGACCCGTGCTACCGCGGGACGGCGGTCGAGGAACTGGCGGCGGGGCTGCGATGCCCGGTGGAGTGGCATCCGGGGTTCGCGCTGAGCGTCGACGAGCTGGTGCGGCATCCGGACTACCGCGGGCCGGAAGTGGTGGCGGCCGGGTTGGAGGTCGCGGTCGACGGCCGGCTGGACGCCCGGATCGTCGGGGCCGCGGCCAACGCCGGCAAACACGACCCCCAAACCTTGAAGCGCGTCTGGCACCACGTGGCCCGCTTCGGCCGCTCGTAGGGCTCAGCCCGTCCCGAGGACTCGGCTACCGCCGAAAGTCGCCGGTGCGGATTTCGGTGATTACCGGCCAGACGGCGACGAGGCCGGTTGCCCAGACGAGGAGGCTGGCGGCGCCGGTCAGCCAGCTCGCGGCCGTGTGGTCGCGGAGGCTGAAGACGACCGTGACCAGCAGCAGGACGCCGGCGATGACGCTGCAGGTGAGGAAGGTCAGCAAACGCCGCTTCGCGGTCACACAGGCATCATCGCGGACCGTCGCAAACCGCGCGGTGACCTTCGCGAAACGGGCTAGCTGACCCAGGAGCCCGCGCGCATGACGCGTACGACGCGTAGGTCCTCGTCGAGGATGGCCAGGTCGGCTCGCCAGCCCGGATGCAGCGCGCCCACCGTCTCGCCGAGGCCGACCGCGCGGGCGGGTGTCGTCGCGGCCATGCGGCAGGCGTCGACGATCGGGATGCCGGCGCCGACCGCCTGGCGCAGCGCGGCGTCCATGGTCAGCGTGCTGCCGGCGATCGCGCCGTCACGGGCCAGCCGGGCCACCCGGTCGCGGACCTCGACCTGTTGACCACCGAGCTCGTAGGCGCCGTCGGGCATGCCCGCCGCGGCCATCGCGTCGGTGACCAGGGCCGCTCGGTCCGGGCCGGCGACGCCGGCGGCGAAGGCGAGCGTGCCGTCGTGCAGGTGCACGCCGTCGGCGACCAGCTCACAGACCACGCTCGGCGCGCCGAGCAGCGCGAAGACCGGGCCCGGCTCGCGGTGGTGCGGCGGCCGCATGCCGTTGAACACGTGCGTGCCGACGCTCGCGCCCGCTTCGACGGCGGCCAGCGTCTGCTCGTACGTCGCGTCCGTGTGCCCCACCGCCGCGACCACGCCATGCGAAACGAGCATCTGGATGGCGTCGATGGCGCCCGTCCGCTCGGGCGCGATCGTCACCATCCGGACCGCCCCGCCGCCGAGGGTGATCAGCGTGGCCAGCTCCTCGACGGACGGATCGCGCAGGTGGGACGGGTTCTGCGCGCCGCAGCGGACCTCCGACAGGTAGGGGCCCTCGAAATGGATCCCGGCGAGCACCCCGGAGGAAACCATCGGGGCGTACGCCGCCGTGGCCGCCCGCATCAGCTCGAACGGCGAGCTGACCAGGCTCGCGTACAGCGTCGTGGTGCCGTGCCGCAGGTGGAACGCGGCCGCGCGCAACGCCGCGTCCGGGTCGCCGGTCGTGAACGTGTCGCCGCCACCGCCGTGGTTGTGGATGTCGACGAAGCCCGGGACGATCCATTGTGGATCGCTGACGTCGCCCGGCGAGATCGCGCCGATCTGGGTGCCGGTCACCTCGACCGAACCCGTCACGACGCCGCTCGGCGTCACCACCCGTCCGTCGATCCTCACGTCGCCTCCACCACGTCCCTGCCGAGCAGGCCGGCGCCGAGGCAACCCGCCGCGTCACCGAGCGCCGCCCGCACCAGCGCCGGCTCGCGCTGGAAGGTCAATCGGGCCCGCACCCCGGCGGCGAGCGGCGCCAGCAGCTGCTCACCGGCCTCGGCGAGGCCACCACCGACGACGACCACCGCCGGGTCGAACAAGGTCTGCGCGATCGTCAGGCCGTCGGCCAGCGCGTCGACCACCTCGCTCCAGGCGCGCGCGGCGATCGGATCCCCGCCGGCCGCCGCGGCCGCGACCTCGGCCGCCGACAGGGGCACGCCGGCCAGCTCTTTGTAGCGGCGGGCCAGCGCGGACGCCGACGCCACCGCTTCCAGGCAACCGCGCGCGCCGCACCCGCACGGCGGGCCCTCGGGGCGGACCATGATGTGCCCGACCTCGCCGGCCGCCCCGTGCGCGCCGGCGAACGCCCGCCCGTCGACCACGTGGGCGGCCGCGATGCCGGTGCCGATCGCCACGAACAGCACGTGCCGGCTGCCGGCGCCGGCGCCCAACCGGGCCTCGGCCACTCCGCCCGCGCGCACGTCGTGGCCGAGCGCCGCGGGCAGGCCGAGCCGGTCGGCCACCAGATCACGCAGGGGTACGTCGCGGAAGCCCACGTTGGCCGCCCAGACCGCCACGCCCTGCTCCTCGTCGACGACGCCGGGCACCGCGACGCCGGCCGCCACCGGAGTCAGGCCGTCGGCGCGCGCCGTGGCCGCCAGCCCGGCCGCCACGTCGAGAATCGTCCGGACGACCGCCTCGCCACCGGCGGCCGCGTTGGTCGGGTGGCGTTCCGCGTGCCGCAGCTCGCCGGCCGCGGACACCAGCCCGCACTTCATCACCGTGCCGCCGACGTCGAGCGCCACGACGACCTCGGCCGGCCGTGTCACCGCGGCTCCAGGACGACGGAACGGGTCAGGTTGCGCGGGGTGTCCGGATCGAGCCCGCGGTGTGCCGCGAGCGCGACCGCGAACCGCTGCGCCAGGATCAGCTCGGCCATCGGATCAAGACTCGCACCACCGCCGGCGAATGTCGCGCCGGTCGCGGTCACCTCGCCGGGCAGCCCGGCCGGCGGAGGGCCGAACGACCAGACCGCGCGGCCCGGCGCCGCGATCGAGACGGGGCCGTGCCGGTAGTCCATCGCCGGGTACGCCTCGGTCCAGAAGGTCGCCGCCTCCCGGCACTTGAGCGCCGCCTCCTGCGCCAGCCCGACCGTCCAGCCCTGGCCGACGAAGGTCACCTGCTCGACGGCGGCCGGGTCGAGCGGGACCAGCAGATCGAGCGCGCGGCGCGCGTGTGCGGCCAGCGCGGCGGTGTCCTCGCCGAGGCCGGAGCGGAGCAGCGCCAGCGCGGTGGTGGCGAACCGGGTCTGGACGACCGATCGCTCGTCGGCGAACGGCAGCGCGACCACGGTGCCGGCGGCCGAGGCGGCGGGGCTGTCGGGGTCGCCGACGATGGCCAGGGACGGGCTCGACAACGCACCGAGCAGGTCGACCACCTCGGTGGTGGTGCCGGACCGGCTGATGGCCACGACCAGGTCGTACGCCCGGTTGCGGGGGAACTCCGACGCCTGGAACGCGTCGGTCTCGCCGTGGCCGAGGCTCTCGCGCCGGGCGGCGTACGCCATGGCCATGAACCAGCTCGTGCCGCAACCGACGACGGCGACCCGCTGTCCGCGGCGCGGCAGGCCCTCGACCCCGAGATCAGCCACTTGGGCCCAGGTCGACGGCTGGCTGGCGATCTCCGCCTCGACGTGGGTCACCGGGCACACCCCCAGGGAGAGCTTGCGCGAATCAGTTCGTTTGGAGCTGTTTCCGCGCGTTATTGTGCAGGACAGATGATCGTGCGGCAAGCGTGCGCGGATCGCGCACGACCGCGCAGCGAGAGCGTTGCTTGCCGGTCGTTTCGCGCACTAGTGTGCACGCAATTGACGGGGTCCGTGCCAGGGGGTCGATGTGGACCGGTACGCGCGGTGGAACGCGCTGCTCGAGCTGCTCGCCGAGAGCGGCCGGGTGAGCGTCGAGGACGCCGCGCAGCGGCTCAACGTCTCGCAGGCCACCATTCGCCGCGACTTCGACCAGCTCGGCCAGCAGCAGATGATCACCCGGACCCGGGGCGGCGCGGTCGCCAACGGCGTCTCGTACGACCTGCCCCTGCGCTACAAGACCGCCAAGCACTCCGCCGAGAAGCAGCGCATCGGCGCGGCGGCGGCGGCCCTTGTCGAGCCGGGCATGGTGGTCGGGCTCAACGGCGGCACGACGACGACCGAGGTGGCCCGCGCCCTGGCGGTGCGGCCGGACCTCAACTCCAGCGCCGACGGCGCACAGCTCACCGTGGTCACCAACGCGCTGAACATCGCCAACGAGCTGTTGGTCCGCTCGCGGATGAAGATCGTGGTGGCCGGCGGCGTGGTGCGGCCGCAGTCGTTCGAGCTGGTCGGGCCGCTCGGCAGCGCGCTGCTCCGCGAGGTCACGCTGGACGTCGCGCTGCTCGGCGTCGACGCGATCGACGCGACCCTGGGCGCCGCCGCCCACCACGAGGGCGAGGCGTCGATGAACGCGCTGATGGTCGCCCGCGCCCGCCGGGTCGTGATCATCGCGGACTCGTCCAAGTTGGGCGGTCACGCGTTCGCCAGGATCTGCCCGATCGACCGGGTCGAAACGCTGATCACCGACTCCGGCGCAACACCCGAGGCGACCGCGCCGTTCCGCTCGGTAGGCGTACGGGTGATCACTGCATAACGGTCTATCCGAATACCTGCATACCCAGTACTGTGTGCGCGATCCGACGTGAGACGGGGAGCGCGACGTGCCGGCCGTACTGGAGATATCGGGTCTGCAGAAGACCTACCGGAGCAGACGCCGAGGTGAGCGCAAAGCCCTCGACGGGTTCGACATGGTCGTCGAAGCGGGCCAGGTGCACGGGTTCCTGGGGCCCAACGGCTCCGGCAAGACGACCACGCTGCGTACGCTGCTCGGGCTGATCACGCCCAACGGCGGGCGGATGACGTTGCTGGGCCAGGAGGTGCCGGCGGCGCTGCCGCAGGTGGCCCGCCGGGTCGGGGCGATCGTCGAGAGCCCGCAGTTCTTCCCGAACTTCTCGGCCCACGACACGCTCGCGCTGCTCGCCGACGCGGGCGGCGTGCCGAAGCAGCGGGTGCCCGAGGTGCTCGAGCTGGTCGGCCTGCGCGACCGGGCCAAGGAGCGGGTCAAGACCTACTCGCTCGGCATGAAGCAGCGGCTCGCCGTCGCGTCCGCGCTGCTCAAGCAGCCCGAGCTGCTGATTCTCGACGAGCCGGCCAACGGCCTCGACCCGGGCGGCATCCGGGAGATGCGCACGCTGATGCGCGGGCTCGCCGAAGCCGGCATGACGGTCCTGCTGTCCAGCCACATCCTCGGCGAGGTGCAGCTCATCTGCGACTCCGTGACGATCATTTCGCGGGGCCGGCGGGTGACGCACGGCCCGGTGGCCGAGGTGCTGGCCCAGCACGCCGGCGGTGGCGTGACGGTCAAGCTCGAGTCGCCCGACGACCTGTCGCACGCGGCCGAGATCCTGATCGCCGCCGGCGCCCGCGTCACACCGCAACACGACCACCTGCTGGTCGCCAACGTCGAGAAGCCGGCCTGGGTGACGCGCACCCTCGCGGAACGGGGTTACTACGTGAGCGAGCTCGCGCCGGTGCGGGTCGACCTGGAGAGCGTCTTCCTCGAGCTGACGCAGACCGCGCCGGTCGCCGGCCAGGCCCGGCAGGTCGACGACTCCGCGGTGACCGCGCCGGCCCAGGGCGGGTGGGGCGTGTGAGCCTGCCCAAGGCCGAGGTGCGCCGGCTGTTCAAGCGCCGGGTCACCCGCATCTTCCTCATCCTCACGCTGGTCGGGCTGGCCATCTTCCCGATCGTGTTCACGGTCAGCAGCCAGCGCACGGGTCCGTCCCAGCGCGCCGCCGCCGAGGCGCAGGCGCAGCGGGAGTTCGAGCGCGCCAGCGCCGACTACCAGCAGATGGTCAGGCAGTGCGAGTCGGAGAAGGCGGCCGGCGCCACCGACGTCGACGAGCGCTACGGACCCAACTGCGGCGCCGACTACGGGCCGCGGCCGGAATACTTCGAGGCCGCCAACTACCTGCCGTTCGAGTTCACCTTCCGCGACGAGTTCGAGCCGTCGCTCTACGTCTTCGCCGCGATCCTGGCCATGGTCGCGTTCGTCATCGGCGCGTCCTTCGTCGGCGCCGAATGGAACAGCGGCGGCATGACCAACCTGCTGCTGTGGCGACCGCGGCGGATACCGGTGCTGGTCACCAAGCTCGGCGTGCTGCTCGGCTCGATCCTCGGCGTGTTCGTCGTGCTCGGCGCCCTGTGGACGGCGGCGTTCTGGGCCATCGGCCGATTCGACGGCCAGCTCGGCAAACTCACGTCGGGCGTGTGGCAGTCGTTCGCGCTGACCGGCGCCCGCGGCGTCGGTGCGGTGCTGCTGGCCGCGACGCTCGGCTTCTGCCTGGCCTCGATCGGCCGCCACACCGCGATGGCCCTCGGCGTCGGCATCGGCGTGGTCGTGGTCAGCGAGATCGGCCTGCGCATCGCGTTCGAGCTGACACAGGTGCGGTTCGGCGATCGCTACATCCTGTCCAGCTACCTGGCCGCCTGGTTCAGCAAAAGCCTGACGTTGTACGACTATCGGTCCTGCGACTTCGTCCAGGGCCAGTGCAACCCGGGCGAGCTGGTGGTCACGTGGCAGCAGGCCGGTGTGCTGTTCGCGGTCGTGCTGGTGGTCGCCGTTTTCGGTGCCCTGTGGTCGATCCGCCGCCGCGACGTGACCTGAGCGTCTCGTTGATCACAATGAATGAGCGGTGCACGGCCGTCCGGCCGCGGTTAGGCTGACCGGTATCCCCATGTCGACGCGTGCGTGTCGAGGAGTGCCATGATGCCCGCCGCTGCTGACCAGGCCGACACCCACGACGACGACGAGCTTGAGTCCGAAGTGGAGAGTGCGCCGACGGCACCGACGGCGCCGGCGTTGACCGAGCGGGAAGAACAGATCCTGGCGTTCGAACGCAAGTGGTGGAAACACGCCGGCGCGAAGGAACAGGCGATCCGCGACGCCTTCGACCTGTCGGCGACCCGCTATTACCAGCTGCTCAACGGACTGCTCGACAACCCGGCGGCGCTGGCCGCCGATCCGGTCGTGGTCGGCCGCCTCCGCCGGCTCCGCTCGACCCGCGCCCGCTCCCGCCGCCGCTAGCCACCCGCGGCATGAGCCGCGCGCCTCGCCACCATCGCGGTGATAGTCGCTCTTCGTATTGACGTGATGACTGTTCGCACCTACAAAGGACTTAGGCGTACCAATATCGCGAACGGGTTCGTCGGAGGTCGCGCCGTGGACTTTCCACTCGTTGACGTGCTGGTCAACCTGGGGTGCGCGGCGTTTGGCGCGGCCGTGTCGACCGGAACGGGCCGCACCAGGCGATGGCTTCGCCAGCGTTCGAGGGACGAGTCGGTCCGGAAGTTCTTCGGCACCCCCGCGAGAGTGATCATCATCCACTCCGCGGTGTTCGACGAGCCCGAGCAGGCGTGGAACTACCCCGCCACCGACACCAAGGCGGCGCGGGCGCTGGCGACACTGCTCGAAGCGGCAGGGATGCACGAAGGTGTCGACTTCACGGTCGTACCCGACCGCAGCGTGGCGATCAACGCGGAGCTGTGGCGTAACAACCTCGTGTTGCTGTGCGGACCCGCCCGCAACGCCGTCCTCGACGAGATCGCGCCTTCGCTGTCGATGCGCTACACGATGACCGTGGGCGCGGACGGCCGCAACGTCCTGACCGACCACGAACGCGAAACGCGGATGCTGTCCTCCCGCGAAGGCGGCTCCCCCAACAACAGCAACTACGACTACGGGCTGATCGCGTCGCTGCCGAACCCTCGCCAACCGCTGCGGCGGGTGGTGGTGCTCGCGGGCATCCACGGCACCGGCACCGTCGGCGCCAGCGGCTTCGTGACAGACCCGGGCAATCTCAAGACCCTCAACGACCGTGCCACCGACGGGATCGTCTCGGAAGTGGTACGCGTGGACTACGGCGCCGACATCGAGACGCCTACCCGCATGCGGCTCGTCTAGCGCCGCACGTCCTTGGGGTCCAGGCCGTGGGCCTCCAGGTCCGCGTCGAGCATCTCCGTCACCAGCGCCTCGAACGACACCTCCGGCCGCCACCCGAGATCCGCCTCGGCCCGTTGGGCGTCGCCGCAGAGGTTCGCCGGGTCGTGCGGCCGCACGAGAGAGGCGTCCTGCCTGACGTATCTGGTCCAGTCCAAGCCGACCAGGTCGAAGGCGAACCGCGCGAGCTCGCCGACTGTCCGGCTCTCCCCACTCGCGATGACGTAGTCGGCCGGCTCGTCGCGGTTCAGCATCAACCACATGGCTCGCACGTAATCCCGCGCATGTCCCCAGTCCCTGCGGGAGTCGAGATTGCCCAACCGCAACTCGGTTGCCTGCCCACTGACGATGGCGGCGATGCCGTGCGTGATCTTCCGCGTCACGAATTCGCGGCGCCGCCGCGGCGACTCGTGGTTGAAGAGAATTCCGGAGGCGGCTTTCAGGCCGTGCACGTCGCGATACATCCGGACCAGATGGTGGGCGTAGAGCTTCGCGCATGCGTATGGACTGACCGGCGCGAACGGCGTTTGCTCAGTCTGCGGCGCCGCCGCGTCGCCGAACATCTCCGCCGACGATGCCTGGTAGAACCGGGCCTCGGGTGCGTGCCGCCGGATCGCCTCGAGCAGGTTGAGCGTCCCGGTCGTGATGACCACGTCGTCGTAGGGGTCGGCGTAGGACCGGCCGACGAAGGACTGTGCGGCCAGGTTGTAGACCTCGGTCGGCGCGGTGTCCGACAACAGTCGTCGCACGTTGTCCGGCTGAGTCACGTCGGCGACAAGAAGCCGCGCGCGACGAGCGTCGGGCCGCTCCGTTATCCGCCGCGTCAATCGCGCGAGAGCATTCCCGTCGATATCGAACCCGACGACCTCGTAATGGTGGTCGAGCAGAAACTCGAGCAGGTAAGAGCCGTCTTGCCCGGCGACGCCCGAAATGAGTGCGGTGCGACCCACCGCTGGACTTTATCGCAGACCATGCCTGCCCTGGCGATCACCCGCAGGACTCGCCCGCGCGCCTTTCCGGCCGCGACCCCGCCCATGGCCGGCGGAAAATGGGAGGAGCGTTCGGGCCTTCGGACAGATAATTGTGATCATGAAGTTGGCGGAGGCGCTCGTGTTGCGGGCCGATGCCTCGCGACGGGTCGAGCAGTTGCGGAGCCGCATCGGTGGCAGCGCGCGTTATCAGGAAGGTGAGGCGCCGGCCGAAGACGCTGGTGCGTTGTTGGCCGAGGTCGGTGCGGTGCTGGGCGAGCTCGAAGGGCTCATCCGGCGGATCAACCGCACCAACGCCGCGACCACGCTCGACGGCGGCGGGACGCTGACGGACGCCCTGGCACGGCGGGACATCCTCAAGGTGCACCACGGACTCGTTTCCGGCGCGGCCGACGCCGCTGCCGGCGAGGGGCGCCACGGCTACCGGCAGCTGCGGTCGGAGCTGAAGATGCTGCCGGCACTGCCGGTGGCCGACCTGCGGACCCAGGCGGACCGGCTCGCCCGGGAGCTGCGGGAGGTCGACACGCTCATCCAGCGGACCAACTGGGCGGTCGACCTGTTGGACTGAAGACGGTCGCGGAGCAGGTAGCCGAGGTGGAGGCGCGCACCAGAACCCCGTTGGCCGGCGGGCTATCCGGCCAAACTCCTGGCGCGCCTGGGGCGGGCGCATGGGGTTCGATTCCCCGATCACACAGCGCAAGCCCAGCACGACGCACAGGTGACAGCGCACTGGGTAAAGCGCACAACCGGGTGCGGATCCACCACGGTGAGGGCGGGCAAGGGGCACTCCGCGACCAGGCAGAGCCCGACGACAAGAGCCCCCGGCCGGGATCGAACCGGCGACATCTCGCTTACAAGGCGAGTGCTCTGGCCATCTGAGCTACAGGGGCAGCTTGAGCACAGCATAGCGAGCCTCCGGGCGGCGAGCGCTTGCCAGGGCAAATGGGGCAGGAGTCCCACCATCTCTTGGCACGAATGCGAGAAACGTTTACGGTGACCAGCATTGGTGTCGGCGCACGCGTGCCGGCAGCTCTTTTCACTCGGATCGTCCGGCACGTTCCTGCCGGTGAAAGGAAGCGGTGTCCCCCCATGGCTACGGTCACCTACACGCAGGCCACCCGGATCTACCCGGGCACTGAACGGCCCGCGGTCGACCACCTCGACCTCGAGATCGGCGACGGCGAGTTCCTCGTCCTCGTCGGCCCCTCCGGCTGCGGCAAGTCCACCAGCCTGCGCATGCTCGCCGGCCTCGAAGACGTCGACGAGGGCTCGATCCACATCGACAGCCGCGACGTCACGCACCTGCCGCCGAAGGCCCGCGACATCGCGATGGTCTTCCAGAACTACGCCCTCTACCCGCACATGACGGTCTACGAGAACATGGCGTTCGCGCTCAAGCTGCGCAAGACCTCGAAGTCGGAGATCGACCGCCGGGTCAAGGAGGCCGCCGGCCTGCTGCAGCTCGAGGAATACCTCGGCCGCAAGCCGAAGGCGCTCTCCGGTGGCCAGCGCCAGCGCGTCGCGATGGGCCGCGCGATCGTGCGTGAGCCGCAGGTCTTCCTGATGGACGAGCCGCTGTCGAACCTCGACGCCAAGCTCCGCGTCCAGACCCGCACGCAGATCGCCTCGCTGCAGGCCAAGCTCGGCATCACCACCGTCTACGTGACCCACGACCAGATCGAGGCCATGACCATGGGCCACCGGGTCGCGGTCATGCTCGACGGCGTGCTGCAGCAGGTCGACACACCGCGGGCGCTCTACGACAAGCCGTCCAACGTCTTCGTCGCGGGCTTCATCGGCTCGCCGGCGATGAACATCAAGACCGTGCCGCTGACCGACCAGGGCGCCAAGTTCATCGACATGATCGTCCCGCTGACCCGCGACGAGATCGAGAAGGCCCGCGCCAACGGCGGCGGCGACAAGGTGACCCTCGGCTTCCGGCCGGAAGACTGCGACCTGGTCGGCCCGACCGACGGTGGCCTACCGGTCGTCGTCGAGCTGGTCGAGGACCTCGGCTCCGACGCCAACATCTACGGCCACGCGGCCCTCGACGGCGTCTCCGAGCGGTTCGTGGTCCGCACCGACCGCCGGCACATGCCCAACATGGGTGACACCGTGTTCGTCAAGCCGCGCGCCGACCAGCACCACGCGTTCCACTCGGCGTCCGGCCTGCGGGTCTGAGCCAGAGCGCAGCAGACGAAAGACGGCGGGCCGGGCGACCGGCCCGCCGTTCGTTTACCCGGCGAAGCGGCGCACCCGCAGGTCCTTGTCGCCGACGCAGGCGACGACCGAGGTCGACCACGTGCAGCTGGCCGGCCGTACGCCGCTCAACGCCCCCAACTGCACCGGGTCCTGCTCGCCGAGCACCCAGCCGACGACGTTGACGTCGTCGACGGAGGTCCCGGGGTCCTTGCCGAAGATCAGCACACTCGCGCCGTTGACCCGGGCGACCGCGCCGTCGTGCGTCAGGACCTCGACACCATCGGCGTCGTACGCGACGACGTGCGGAACGCTCGCCTCCTTGCTCTGCAGCACCACGTGGTCGCCCACGGGCAGGATCGCGGTGACGCCGGCCGCCGGCTTGGTCCACTTCTCGCCCTCGCCGCCGGTCGGCAGCGACACCAGTTCCGTGGACTTGCTGTCGAAGTTCGTCTGCTCCAACAGGCAGACCCGCTGGTCGCCGCAGGGGCTGATGCCGGTGGGCCGGCGCTGCGGATCGGCCCGGTAGACCAGCCGGGGCTTGTCAAAGGTGTCCAGGTCGACGGCGAACAGCTCAGTGCTGTCGTTGCCACGGGTGGTGAAGAGCTGCCCGTCGAAGACGGTGGCCAGGTCGTTGGGGTCGGCCACGGCCGCCTGCTGCTTGAGGATCTCGCCGCTGACCGCGTCGATGACCCGGGCCGACCGGTCGGAGTTGATCTGCACGAGCCGCTTGTCGTCGGTGCGGTCCGGGTCGAGCGCGACGCCGCCGAAGTCGGCCGGACCGTTCAGGTCCTTCACGGTCTGGGCGCCGTAGACCGCGGTGTCCGCGTCGTCGTACTGATCCTTCGGGGTCGGCTGTTCCCACTTCTGGACGCCGTCGCGGAGCGCGAGGCCGACGAGCTTCGCGTTGACCCGGTCCACCACGACGAGCCGGTCCTCGACGACGAAGGTCTCGTCCTCGTCGCCCAGGTTGCGGTCCCAGAGCCGGTGGCCGTCGCCGGGATCGAGCACGAACACCCGGCGGGGCTCGGTGCTGCCGATCGGGTTCGCGTAGGCGAGCACCGCGCCCGGCACCGCCCGGATGCCCTCCCAGGTGCTGGCCGCGTCCGGCAACGTCTCGCGCCAGAGCTGCTTGCCGTTGGTGGCGTCGGCGGCGACGACGGTCAGCTTGTCGTCGATCGTGTAGGCGAAGTAGGCGCGGTCACCGGCGACGTGGCTCCAGACGTAGTACGACGTCGCCTCCATCCCCAGCGGGGACCCGACATCGGCGAACGCCGCGAACTTGACCTTGTCGAAGCCGTCCCGGTTGACCAGCATGACGATGACGGCGACCGCCGCGACGATCAGGACCAGCCCGGCCGCGGCGGCGGAGACCACCAACCCCCGCCGGGACCGCGGCGGCCCGGCCGTCGGGGCGACCCACGCGGAATCGCGTTGCGGCGGGACGGGTGGCGGCGGCGCGGCACCGCCGGACACCGGGGAGACCTCGGGCGGCGCGCTGGTGACGCGGGCGGTGCCGGCGGCCGACGGCGCCGTGGCCGCCACCGCGACCGCGGCGGGCAGCTCGGCCAGCGCCCCCTCGGCCACCGGCAGCTCCGGCTGCTCGAGCACCGTCGGCGCCAGGCCGAGATCGGCGTGCAGCATGCGTGCCACCAGCGGCACCCGGGACGATCCACCCACCAGGAACAGGCCGGCGAGCTGATCCGGCCGCAAGGCGGCCGCCGTGATCACCCCGGCCGTCTCGATCACTCCGCGGCGCAGCAGCGGCGTCGCCAGCTGCTCGAGCTCGTCGCGGGTCAGGTGCACGGCCTTCTCGACGCCCGGCACGGCGACCGGCGCCACGGCCGCCCGGGACAGCATCTCCTTGGCGCCCCGCACGTCGTCCCAGAAGCGGCGGCGGTCGCGCCACTGCGCCGTGTTGGCCGGGTTGCGCAGCCGCTCCCACGCGGCCGGGTCGATGCCGGCCAGGCCGTGGCCGAGGTGGTCGACCAGGGCCGCATCGAGGTCGAGGCCGCCGAGCTCGGCGACCCCGCCGGCGGAGACGACGCTGAAGGAGACGCGGCCGGACGGGTCCGGGCCGTCGTTGCGGACCACCGCGATGTCGAGCGTCCCGCCACCGAAGTCGAAGACGGCCAGCGCCGAGCCGACGGGCACCGGCCGGCGCAGCACCTCGGCGAAGTAGCGGGCCGCGGCCACCGGCTCCGGCACCAGCACGGTGCTGGCCGGCCAGCCGGCGCGGGACAGCGCCACGGACAGCACCTGGCGGCGGGTGGCGCCCCAGGCCGCGGGATAGGTCACCGCCGCGGGCGGCAGGTAGCCGGCCGCCTCGACGGCGGCGTGCGCGACCGCGGCGAGGATGGCGGCGAGCAGGTCGACCGTGGCCACCTCGCGGTCGCCGAGCAACACCGCGGGCGCGTCGACGTGCCGCTTGGGATTGGGCTCGTAGCGGGCCGGGTCCGCCTGGGCCAGCCGTTGCGCGTCGCGCCCGACGTGCAGCCGGCCCGCGTCGTCGAGGAGCACGCCGGAGGGCAGGAGCGGTTGACCGTCGAAGAGCAACGGTCGGGTGCGCCCGTCGGGCCAGCGCAACACGGCGACCGTGTTCGACGTGCCCAGGTCGACCCCGAGCGCATGCCCTTGCATCTGCCGACTCCTCCACGGGCGAGGGGATGCCCGGCCTGCATCGTACGGGCCGGGCACGCCCACCCGTGATCAGAGGAAGCGGCGGTCCACGTTGAGGCCCTGGGTCAGCTTCAGCGTGATGAACTCGTTGTTGTCGGGCACGCCGGCGGTGCGGCCGGCCGAGCCTGGGAAGTTGTTGTCGTTGAGCACGGCGATCGTCTTGTCGTCGAGGATCACGACGTCCTCGATGGTCTGGAACGGGAACGTGAAGGTCTTGCCGAACCCACCGAGCTGCTTCGGGTTGCTGATGTTCATCAGGTCCGCGACCAGGGTCTTGTCCATGGCTCCGTCCCTGTCGCGGTCCGCGAAGTTGGCCAGGTAGATCTTCTTGGTCTTCGCGGTCGGGCCCTGGCCGTTGTCCCGCTCGATGATCAGGAAGCGGTGCCCGTCGACCGCGATGGCGTCACCGATCGCGTTGGCCGGGTCGTCGAGCTCATAGACATAGCGCTTCCCGGTGTACGAGCCAGCGCGCACGTCGAACTCGTTGAAGCGCAGCGTGCCCGGGGTGTCACCGGCGACGGTGCCCTCCAGCAGCGGGTAGAGCTTGCGCCCGTCGGGCGACTGGGCCATGCCCTCGAAGCCCTTGCTGCTGTTGATGTTGTTGGGCGTCGTGCCGCGCAGCGGGTTCTCCGGAGCGAAGACGCCGGGCAGCGAGATCGGTGCCTGCATGAGTGCGCCGGTCCGGTCGAAGTGGAGCAGGAACGGGCCGAACTCGTCACCGATCCAGTACGTGCCGTCGGCCGCCCGCTGGATCGACTCGACGTCGAAGTCCGAGCCGGTCAGCACCCGGTCGGTCCGGGTCAGCGGCCACGTCACGTACCCCTTGGGGTCGGTCAGGTTGATGCCGCCGAGCACGTCGACCCTGTTGGTGTGGAGCACCGGCGCGATCGTGTGGATGCGCAGGACGAAGTCCCCGCTGTTGGCCTTGTTGCCGAAGCCGTTGTCCGACATCACCTCGAAGGTGCCGTCGCCGTTCTTCACGATGCCGCTGAAGCCCTGCACCGGCTGGTCGGCCCAGGGTGCGGCGACACCGTTGACCGGCGCGGTGTCGAGCAGCGAACCGGACGGCTCGCTGGCCGGCACGAAGGTCAGCGCCGGCAGCGACGCGAAGCCGGTCAGCGTGGCCGGGCCGAACTCGTCGGCGTCGTGCGCGGACGCGGGGCCCGCCACACCGACGGCGAGGGCGGCGATCATCGCCGCGCCCGCGACTGCGTTGAGACGTTTGGTCATGAGGCGAGAAGCTAGCCAGCCATGATGAACCGGTCGGGGTGGTGGCGTGAACGCCGGCTGTCAGCCCGCCTCGGTGCGGCGGCGGGCGACCTCCGCCAGCGTGACCGCGGCGGCGACGCTGGCGTTGAGCGACTCCACCTCGGACACCATCGGGATGCCGACCCGCATGTCGCAGGTCTCGCCGACGAGCCGGGACAGGCCGCGGCCCTCGGAGCCGACGACGACCACCAGCGGGCCGACGGCGGCCTCGAGGTTGTAGAGATCGGTCTCGCCGTCGGCGTCGAGGCCGATCACCACGAAACCCTCGCGCTGGCAGGCCTTGAGCGCCCGGGTCAGGTTGACCACCTGGCTGACCGGCACGCGGGCGGCGGCGCCGGCGCTGGTGCGCCATGCGGTCGCGGTGATGCCGGCCGCCCGCCGCTCGGGGATGAACACGCCCTGCGCGCCGAACGCGGCCGCCGAACGGATCACGGCGCCGAGGTTGCGCGGGTCGGTGACCCCGTCGAGCGCGACCAGCAGCGGCGTCGGGTGCTCCAGGGCCGCCGCCATCAGGTCGTCGAACGGCTCGTAGGCGAACGGCGGCACCTGCAGCCCGACGCCCTGGTGCAGCACGCCACCGGTCATCCGGTCGAGCTCGGCCCGGCCGACCTCGAGCAGCGCGATGCCCCGGTCGCCGGCGGTACGCACGATCTCGGTGATCCGGTCGTCGATGTCGATGCCCTGCGCGACGTAGAGCGCGGTCGCGGGGACCAGCGCGCGCAGCGCCTCGAGCACCGGGTTGCGCCCGACCAGCAGCTCCGGCGCGTCCTTGGGGGTCTGGGCGCGGCGCCCGGGCGCCACCCGCGGGCCGCCGCGGGCCGGCTGGCGGCTCGTCGGCTTGGCGCCCTTGGTGCCCTTGCCCCAGGTGGTGTCCTTGGTGCCCGGCTGCCCGATCTTGGGCGCCCGGCCCTCGGCCGCCGCCGCGCGCTTCTCCTTCTCCTGTTTCCAGGCGGTGCGCTGCGGCAGCTTCTCGGTGCCCGAGTAGCCCTTGTGCCACGGCCGCTCGTCGGCGGGCAGCGTGCGCCCCTTGCCGGCCAGGCCCGCCTTGTTCTTGCCGCCCGAGCCGACGGTCGCGCCCTTCTTGGGCGTGACCCGCCGGCCGCGTCGCTGGGAGTTGCCCGCCATCAGTCCCTCGTTCCGATCGTCCAACGTGGGCCGTGCGGAGTGTCCTCGACGTTGACGCCGGCCGCGTTCAGCTGGTCCCGCACGGCGTCGGCGGCGGACCAGTCCTTCCTGGTGCGTGCCTGCGCACGCTGTTCGAGCGCGAGCTTGACCAGCGAGTCGACGATCTCGCGGAGCTCCTCGCCGGGCGTGCCACCGGTCGACGCGACCGACCACGCCGGGTCGAGCGGGTCGATGCCGAGCACGTCGAGCATCGCCCGCACACTGGCCAGCGCCGCGCGTACGCCCTCGTCGTCGCCCTTGGCCAGCGCGGTGTTGCCGAGCCGGACCTGCTCGTGTGCGACGGCGATCGCGCCGGAGGTGTTGAGGTCGTCGTTCATCGCCTCGACGAACTCCGCCGGCGGCTCACCGGCCGGGATCGCGCCGACGGCCTCGACCGCGCGCTGCACGAAACCCTCGACCCGGCGGTACGCCGTCGCCGACTCCCGCAATGCCTCGTCGGAGTAGTCGATCCGCGAGCGGTAGTGCACGGTCACGAAGTAGTGGCGCAACTCGACCATCCGTACGCCGAGCGCCGTTATGTAGTCGAGGTCGAGCACGTTGCCCGTCGACTTGCCCATCTTGGACTCGCCGAGGTTGAGCAGCCCGTTGTGCACCCAGTAGCGGGCGAACGGCAGGCCCGCCGAGCGCGACTGGGCGATCTCGTTCTCGTGGTGCGGGAACGTGAGGTCGAGCCCGCCGCCGTGGATGTCGAACTCGGGGCCGAGGTAGCGCAGGCACATGGCCGAGCACTCGATGTGCCAGCCGGGGCGGCCGGCGCCCCACGGGCTCCACCACTGGCCCTCGACCGGCTCGTCGCTCTTGTAGCCTTTCCACAGCGCGAAGTCGCGCGGGTCGCGCTTGGCCCGCTCGGCGCTGTCGGCGGCACTGGTCATCTCGTCCACCCGCTGGCCCGACAGGGCGCCGTAGTCGGCGTAGGACTTCACGTCGAAGTAGACGTCGCCGGAGCCGTCCTCCGCCACGTACGCGTGGCCGTTGTCGATCAACATGGTGATCAACTGGTGCATCTCGGTGATGTGGCCGGTGGCGCGCGGCGAGTAGGTCGGCGGCTGCACGTTGAGGGCGCGGTAGGCGGCGTCGAGGACGACCTCGTTGGCGTAGGCGATCGCCCAGTAGGGCTTGCCCTGCTCCAGCGACTTCTGCAGCACCTTGTCGTCGATGTCGGTGATGTTGCGCACGAACGTCACCTGGTAGCCGGTGCGCTCGAACCACCGCCGCAGCACGTCGTAGCTGACGCCGGAGCGAAGGTGACCGATGTGCGGCTCGGACTGCACGGTGAGGCCACACAGGTACATCGCGACCTTGCCGGCCTCACGCGGGACGAACTCCCGCACCGATCGGGTCGCGGTGTCATGCAAACGCAGCGTCACCTGACAAGGGTAGCGTTGATCCGTTTGCGCCTATGCTCGCGGTGTGACGCAGCCGGGCTACCGCGCGGGTGAGACGGCCCAGACGCTGGATCGTGGCCTGCGGCTGCTCTATCTGATCGCCGACGCACCGGACGGATTGACCGTCACCGAGGCCGCCGAGCGGCTGGGCGTCGGGCGGGCGGTGGTCTACCGGCTGGTCGGCGCCTTGACGTCGCACGGGCTGGTCAGGCGCGACGCGGCCGGGCGGTTGCGGCTCGGGGCGGGGGTGCTGCAGCTGGCCCGGCGGGCCCATCCGTTGGTGATCTCGGCGGCCATGCCGGCGTTGCGGCGGCTGGCCGAGGAGGTCGGTGCGACGGCCCATCTGACGATCGCCGAGGGTACGGACGCCGTGGCGCTGGCGGTCGTCGAGCCGACCTGGACGGCGTTTCACGTTGCGTATCGGGCCGGGTCGCGGCATCCGCTGGCCCGGGGCGCGGCCGGGCGGGCGATCCTGGCCGGGCGGGCCGGTTCGCCTGATCCGGTGACCACGGTCGGCGAGTTGCAGCCCGGGGCGTTCGGTGTGGCGGCGCCGGTGCTCGGCGTCGAAGGGTTGGACGCGAGCGTCGGGGTGGTGGCGCTGTCGGCGCTCTCCCTCGAGGAGGTCGGTCCGTTGGTGGCCGCGGCGGCCGCGACGGTCTCGGGCGCGCTGACCTCCTAGCCCTTTCCACAGCGGGCGGGCGAGTTATCCACAGGCTGTGTACGGGCCTCCCACGCTGGTTATCCACAGGTCTGTCCACCGGTCGCGTGTTGGTCGGACGCTGTTCACATGCGAACCTCTCGTCCCGCCGTTCGTCCAGCCGCGCTCGAATGGCGGGTGTTCCGGGGCAGCGCGGCCGTGGCGGCCGGTCTGCTCACCGTGCACCAGTTGCGGGCCCGCGGTTGGACGCGGCTGCGGCACGACGTTTATGCGGATGCCCGGCTGCCGGTCGACCATCTGTTGTTCTGCCGGGCGACGCTGGCCCGCATGCCGCCCGGTTCGGTCGTGCTGGCCGGCCCGTCGGCGGCGGAGGCGCTCGGGGTCCCGGCTGCCGCCGGCGCGGATGACCCGGTGCACCTGATCCTGCGCGGCCATCGGCGGGTGGGCAACCAGGCCGGGACGCGGCTGCACCGGGTCCGGCTCGACCCGGTCGACGTCGGCTCGGTCCGGTTGGCCGGTGGCGACGACGTGGTGCCGGCGACCGGGCCGGCCCGCACGGCCTGGGACTCCGCGGTCTGGCTGCCGCTGCCCGACGCCGTGGCGTTGGTCGACGGGCTGCTGTTCCAGCGGCTGGTCTCGACGGCGGAGCTACGGGCGGTGGCGGGCCGGCTCGGCGACCGGCCGGGCGGCCGCCGGGCCGCGCACACGCTGGCCCTGGCCGACGGCAACGCGGCGTCCCGGGCCGAGTCGCTGCTGCGGATCCGGCTCTATCTGGCCGGGCTGCCCATGGCGGTGGCCCGCCCGCCGATGTTCGCGGTGCGCCCGCCGCTGGCCTGGCCCGAGTTCCGGGTGGCGCTGTGGTGCACACCCGACCCGGGCGCGGAGGCAGTCATGATCAACAATGCCTGGCTCGTGCTGCGTACGTCCCCCCGGCGGGAGTTCTCCGAGGTGGTCCGCGAGGTCCGAGCGGCGTTGGTGGCGCGCGGATGGCGCACAAGGCGAAAACAGGATGTCGAGGAGAGCGCTCTCTCTTCTAACATGCACTGATGGAGGCAAAGAAGCCGACACTCGAAGACGTGGGCCGCGCGGCGGGTGTCTCCCGCGCCACCGCTTCCCGCGTGATCACCGGTGGCCGCCGGGTGTCCGCCAACACCCGCGACCGCGTCTGGCAGGCCGTCGAGACGCTCGGATACCACCCGGACCTGGCAGCCCGCGCCCTGGCCAAGGGCCGTGCCGACGTCATCGACCTGGTCATCATCGACGAAGACGCCACGCAGGTCGGCAGCAACCCCTACTACAGCCGCGTGGTGTCGGGCATCCTCTCGGCCCTCGCGGGCAGCGACACGCAAATGCGCACGCACGTCATCGACGAGCCGGAGGCACCCACCCGTCTCGACGACGTGGCGCACATCGTCGGCGTCGGCGCCCTCCTGATCAACGTCCCGCCCGACCTGGCTGCCCGCTTCACCGCCCGCTGCGACCGCGTGGTCTCGCTGGGCCGCTCGGCCCGCGGCGTCCCGGTGGTCGAGGCCGAGAACGTCGCCGGCGCCCGGGCCGCGGTCGAACACCTCTACCGCACGGGCCGCCGCAAGGTGGTAGCGGTCCACGGCAAACACGGCAACTCGTGCGCGACCGCCCGCCGCAACGGCTTCAGCCTCGCGTCGGTGGACGCCGGCCACGAACCCATCGGCGCGGAAGGCGGCTTCTGCCTGGAGGCCGGGGTGGCCGGCACCAAGGAACTCCTCGCCGCCCACCCGGACCTGGACGGCATCTTCGCGGCCTGCGACCTGACCGCGATGGGCGTGCTACGCGCCCTGAACGAAAGCGGCCGCCGAGTGCCGGACGACGTCGCCCTGGTCGGCTTCGACGACAGCTTCCTGGCCTCGGTCGCCACGCCCGCGATGACCTCGGTCCGCCAACCGGTGGAACACATGGCCGCCCTGGCCACGCGAGCCTTGCTCGCCGGCGAAACAGGCCCGTCCTGGCACCGCGTCGAACCGGCGCCTCTGCAGATCCGCCGCAGCTCCGCCGCCTGACGGGGCCAATGGCGGAGCTACCCGGCCACAGGGCTGGTCGCGCGCCTACGCAGCGCGACCGCAGGTCGGACTCGCACGGCTGGACCAGCCGCCAGGGGCTCGGGCCGTGCGGCTCGGTCCGCGCGCTGCCGCGGACGGCGGCGCGACGTTTCGCAACTTTCCGCCTGGTCGCGCTCCCCCAGGAGCAGGTGTCTGCCCGAGCGCCGACATGTTCTGGCATGTACGCACATGCCAGAACGTGTACGTGCTGGACGCACGACCCCCGATCGGCTTGCAGCCCGACCGACACACCACTGGGCCGCGACGCAATCAACGGGTGCCGCCTGCGGTCGAGCCGCCCACCGTCGGAGCCCCCTCGGCGGCTAGGGGCGGGTCATGCGGAGGACGTCCAGGAGCTCGTCGAGCTGTTCTTCGGTGATCTTGCCGCTGGCCACGTGGCCGCGGTCGACGACGACCGCGCGGATGGAGCGGCCGCTGGCCAGGGCCTCCTTTGCGATGGCGGCGGCTTCGTCGTAGCCCAGGTGGCGGTTCAGGGGCGTCACGATCGAGGGTGAGCCTTCGGCGTACGCCCGGGTCACGTCCTCGTTGGCCGCTAATCCGACCACGCACCGGTCGGCCAGCATCCGGCTCGCGGCCGCCAGCAGGCGGATCGACTCCAGGATGTTGCGGGCCATCACCGGCAGCATCACGTTGAGCTCGAAGTCGCCCTGGGTGCCGGCGAAGGCGATCGTCGCGTCGTTGCCGATCACCTGGGCCGAGACCTGGCGGACCGATTCGCAGACGACCGGGTTCACCTTGCCCGGCATGATGGACGAACCCGGCTGGAGGTCCGGGATGCGGAGCTCGCCCAGGCCCGCGCGGGGGCCGGAGCCCATCCAGCGGATGTCGTTGGCGATCTTGTAGAGGCTGACCGCGACCGTGCGGAGTTGGCCCGAGGCCTCGACCAGGCCGTCGCGGGCGCCCTGGGCCTCGAAGTGGTCGCCGGCCTCCGTGAGCGGGAGGCCCGTCGCGTCGCGCAACCGCGAGATGACCGCGGCCGCGAAACCCGGCGGCGTGTTCACGCCCGTGCCGACCGCGGTGCCGCCCAGCGGCAGCTCGGCCAACCGGGGCACCGACGACTCGACGCGGGCGATGCCGTTGCGGACCTGAGCCGCGTACCCGCCGAACTCCTGGCCCAGGGTGACCGGCGTGGCGTCCATCAGGTGGGTACGGCCGGCCTTGACCACGGTCGCGAACTCCGCGGCCTTCGTGGACAGGGCATCAGCCAAGTGAGACAGGGCCGGGACCAGCTCGTTGACCACCGCCTCCGTCGCGGCGAGATGGATCGACGACGGGTAGACGTCGTTGCTGGACTGCGACGCGTTGACGTGGTCGTTGGGGTGCACGTCGCGCCCCAGCTCCCGGGCTGCCAGGGTCGCGATGACCTCGTTGGCGTTCATGTTGGACGACGTGCCGGAGCCCGTCTGGAACACGTCGATCGGGAACTGGTCGTCGAACCCACCACCCGCCACGTGCGCGGCGGCGACCTGGATCGCCTGGGCCAGGTCGGCGTCGATCACCCCGAGCTCGCCGTTGACGGCGGCCGCCGCCCCCTTGATCTGTGCCAGCGCCCGGATGTTGCCGGGCTCGATGCCCCGCCCCGACACCGGGAAGTTCTCCACCGCCCGCTGCGTCTGCGCCCGCCACAACGCCTCGGCCGGCACCCGTACCTCACCCATGGTGTCCCGCTCGACGCGGAACCCGTTCTCCTCAACCGCCGTCACCCCACCATCCTCCCCCGAGCGCGGGAAGCACGCAGAGTGATCCAGACCGCTCAGGGGATTGGCGGACGCGCGGCGAGCACTGCGGGTATCCGGCTCGTCGAGCGAATCCAGACCGCGAAATCAGCCGAAAGCCAACCGGCAGCAAGAAGCAGGGTGCCGTAATCGGCGGCCAGATGGCGACGATGGATGGGCTCGTGATGCGCGATCCGGTTGCGCAGCAGCCGCAACGTCTCCAGCCGCTGGTGGAGCGGTGCCCGCGGACCACGGTAATGCGGAAACGCGCGGTGTATCGCCGGGCGCCAGAGAGTTGTCTCGTAGTTGCATCCGCGGCCCGCGCTGAGCAATCCCACCCAGAACCCGAACGGAAGCGCGGCGACGACGTGGCCAGGCTTGCTGTTGGCACGTCGAGCGACTTCGCCCTTGGCCTTGACCAGCATGTCCAGGGCACTGGCCGTCAATGTCAGCGCAGGCGAGTCCCACCAGTCGTCGCGGTGAGCCATCGCACGCAACTGATCGTTGATGCCGTTCCGCAGGCCTACCTCAAGATGGGCAAGCGACTCATAGAACGCACCCGAAATCGCCGTGTTCCACTCATATAGCCTGATGGCCGCAGGCCGGTCGCCGCCCATGCCCCGCAAATAGGGCTCGACGCGGGCCGGCGAGAGCGCCTTCTCGACCTCACCGAACCCCACGATGAACTCTCCCCCGAAGCGCACTTCGAATCTGGCCTATAATCGATCCGTACGCCCCGGTGTTGCCTCTGCTCGCAAGCAACCCGGGGCACTGCTCTGCCCGTCGATCACGCTACGGACGGATGGTTTGGAGTTGCTTGCCTGTCGCAGTCACGACCCAGAAGACCCACCCGTTGCGATGAGGTGAGACCGCCGGGTTGTAATGACGCACGACCTCGCGAGCGGCCTCGCTCGGGCTGCGGAACGCGCGCCCCTTGAGCGGGCCGTCCTCGATCTCGATCCGGCCCGGACCCCGGTGGAACAGTGCCTTCGTCCGAAATCCGTTGTAGTCGCAATGGATCTTCACGGTTGAAGGCGAGCCGTCGACCGCTTCTGGCTGCGTGGTGAGACGACTGCGTGCAACCAGTTGCGCGACAACCTGGCCCTTCGTCTGCCCGGTCAGGTTGGCGGCGAACTCGAGGTAACTGTTGGTCTCGTCATCGATCTCGACTTGGGCCACGGCACCCTCCTATGAGGAGATTACCGATCGCTGAGGACTGATGCAAGAGCGGGAAAGTTCTAAGAACTCCGGTAGTCTTAGGCGCGGCGGCCGACGGTCAGGACGGGCTTGGTGACCTCGGCGAAGAAGTCGTTGCCCTTGTCGTCGACGACGATGAAGGCCGGGAAGTCCTCGACCTCGATCTTCCAGATCGCTTCCATGCCGAGTTCCGCGTACTCCAGGACCTCGACCTTCTTGATGCAGTCCTGGGCGAGCCGCGCCGCCGGGCCGCCGATCGAGCCTAGATAGAAGCCGCCGTTCGCGGCGCAGGAGCGGGTCACCTGGGCCGAGCGGTTGCCCTTGGCCAGCATCACGTGCGAGCCGCCGGCTTCCTGCAAGCGGGAGACGTAGGAGTCCATCCGCCCGGCGGTGGTCGGCCCGAAGGAGCCCGACGCGTAACCCTCGGGCGTCTTCGCCGGGCCGGCGTAGTAGACCGCGTGGTCGCGCATGTAAGAGGGCAGCGGCTGGCCCGCGTCCAGCAGCTCCAGCAGCTTGGCGTGGGCGATGTCGCGCGCCACGACCAGCGGGCCGGTCAGCGACAGCCGGGTCTTCACCGGGTACTTCGACAGCTCCGCGCGGATCTCCGACATCGGCCGGTTGAGGTCGATCCGCACGACCTCGGTCGCGTCGAGCTGCTCGTCGGTGACCTCGGGCAGGAAGCGCGCCGGGTCGGTCTCCAGGCGCTCCAGCCAGACCCCCGACGGCGTGATCTTGGCGACCGCCTGTCGGTCAGCGGAACACGAGACCGCGATGGCGACCGGGCACGAGGCGCCGTGCCGCGGCAGGCGCACCACGCGCACGTCGTGGCAGAAGTAGCGCCCACCGAACTGCGCGCCGATGCCGAAGTCCCGCGTCAGCTCCAGGACCGACGCCTCCAGGTCGAGGTCGCGGAAACCGTGCGCCGACAGGGAGCCCGAGGTCGGCAGACCGTCGAGGTACTTCGCCGACGCCAGCTTGGCGGTCTTGAGCGCGTGCTCGGCCGAGGTGCCACCGATGACGATCGCCAGGTGGTACGGCGGGCACGCCGACGTGCCGATCAGCCGCAGCTTCTCGTCGAGGAACTGCATCAGCCGCGTCGGGTTGAGCAGCGCCTTCGTCTCCTGATAGAGGAACGACTTGTTGGCCGAACCGCCGCCCTTGGCCATGAACAGGAACTTGTACGCGTCCGGCTGCCCGCCCGGGTCCTCCGCGTACAGCTCGATCTGGGCCGGCAGGTTCGTCCCGGTGTTCTTCTCCTCCCACATGGAGATCGGCGCGAGCTGCGAATAGCGCAGGTTCAACCGGGTGTACGCCTGGAAGACGCCCCGCGCGATCGCCTCCTCGTCGGTGCCGTCCGTCAACACGTGCCGGCCCCGCTTGCCCATCACGATCGCGGTGCCCGTGTCCTGGCACATCGGCAGCACGCCACCGGCCGCGATGTTCGCGTTGCGCAGCAGGTCCAGCGCGACGAACCGGTCGTTGGGCGACGCCGCCGGGTCGTCGATGATGGAGCGCAGCTGGGTGAGGTGCGCCGGCCGCAGGTAGTGCGCGATGTCGTGCATCGCCTCCGCGGTCAACGCCGTCAGCACCGCCGGATCCACCGTCAGGAACTGCCGGCCGCCGGGCCCCATCACGACGTCGACGCCCTCGTCCGTAATGAGCCGGTACTCCGTCAGGTCGTCCCCGACAGGCAACAGCGGCGAGTAACGGAAGGCAGCGTCGCTCATGAGCGGCTAGCCTAGCCGCCTTTGCAGACCTCTTGTTTGGGGCCGCCGCACTCGGGCCAGTCATCGTCCGGTGTGCCCGGATTGCCGCCAGCCGGCGGCGGAGCCGGCCCTCCAGCGGCGCCGCGGAAGGGCAGGTAGGCGATGTCGCGGCCGCTCACGACGATCATGCCGGCGGGGCCCACGGCAAGCACGTCCGCGTCCGAGCGGACGTTGACCAGCTCCGCGCCCGTACCCGGGTTGACCGCAATGATCTTGTCGGGCTTCTCGTCGACCACGACGACCGCGGGTGGGGTCAGCGCCACGTTGCTGCGCGGCGCCGCCGGGCGCTGCCACCGGCCGTTGCCGCCGAGCTCGACGCTGCGCACCGCGCCACCATCGGCGGTACGCACGACCGCGTAGCGATCGTCGACGCCCAGCAGGTGCTCGCCCGGGGCGCCGGTGAACAGGAACCGCCCGTCGTAGGCGTCGATGACCAGCTCGCGGGCGTCGGCCGCGACCCCGACGATCACGTTGCGCCCACCGGCCGGGTCGTCGCGCTGGGCGCACCCGCCGTCCTTGGCCGTGCGCAGGTTGATGCCGGCGTTGCGCCACACCTCGCCACCGGTCGCGGCGTCCGAGGCGACCACCGAGAAGTAACAGGTCCCGTCGGCCGAGACCGCCTTGATCCGCAGCACCCGACCGCCGACCACGACGATGCGCTCGTCGCGCTCCGGCGTGATCTCGCGGACCACCTGCCCGGCCGCGGTGTCGACGACGAAGACCTGGTCGTCGATCGGCAGCCCGACCATCGGCGGCATCAGGTCGGGCCCACCGGCGTTGCCGTCGATCCGCTTGGCGGTCAGTGGCTGGGTGCCGAGGATGTCGGGGTTGTCGGCGAACAGCACGAAGCCGATGCCCGGGATCTGCACGCTCCAGCGCGGGGTGGAGCCCAGCGGGTCCCAGGCGCTGAGCGTGCAGTCCTCCGGCCCGTGGCAGCGCACGTCGAGCATGCCGTTGCGATAGGTCCAGACCGCCCGGGCCTCGGTGTCGCGGCGGCGCACCGAGCCGGACATGGGGTCGACCACCTCGTACCCCTTGACCAGCAGTTTGCCGGTGACCACGACGGCGCTGGCGCCCTCGCCGGCGACCGCGGCCCAGTCGGCCTTGTGCTCCCAGAGCTGCGCGCCGGAGCCGAGCCCGCGCGACTCGACCAGCGTGCGGTGCTCGATGATCACCGCGCCGCCGGCGATCGTGCCGCTGCGCGGGGTGCCGCCGAGCTGTTGCTGCCACAGCGGCGCCGGGTTCGTCATCGGGCTGGAGGTGTTGACCATGGCCCAGACGCGGTCGAGCAGCGGGGTCAGCACGCCGGTGAAGTAGCCCACGACGAGGAGGACCGCCACGAACGCGGCCCAGCACTTCACACAGGGGCCGTTCCCCCTCGCCACCGGCACACCGTAACGACACGCCGGAGCCGATCCCGGGACGGCGATAAACCCGTGTCGATGCGATTTGTGAGATTAATCCGCGTCCGCGGAAGGCCCCGGCCCGCCCGCCGAAGCAGCGGCGACCAACGGCAGCACCCGGAACGGAATCTGCTCCGTCAACGAGATGATCGTCGATGCCCGGGCCACCGTGCCGTGCGCGACGATCCGGTCGATCACCCGCTGCAGGTCGGCGTTGGACCGGGCCACCACCCGGCACATCAGGTCGCCGGAGCCGGTGATCGTGTGCGCCTCCAACACCTCGGGGATGCGCGACAGGTGCACCGCTACCGGGTCGTGCCCCTGACGCTGGCTGATCTCCAGCGTCACGAACGCGGTCACCCCGTAGCCGATCGACGCCGGCTGGATCTCGGGCCCGAAGCCGCGGATCACCCCGCGCGCGACGAGCTTGTCGAGCCGGGCCTGCACCGTCCCGCGGGCCACCCGCAGCCGTCGGGAGCATTCAAGGACGCCGATCCGGGGCTCCTCAGCCAGCAGGTTGATCAAGGCGGCATCCAGGCCGTCGAGCTGGACAATCTGCGACGTCATTTCGCCCATCCTCCGGACGGATTGCACAAGCTGCGCAGACAATTCTAGGACAGTTGACCAGCGCCTGGATCCAGGTGACGCTCGGCACACACGGCAGCCACACGAGGGGAGTCGACGATGACTCAGGCGCTCAACGACATCGACCAGGCCACCGCCGACCGGTTGATCGGCGCGGTCGAGCACGACATCGCCAACGACCCGTTCCCGGTCAAGGGCCTCGATCACGTGCTGTTCCTGGTGGGCAACGCCAAGCAGGCCGCCCACTACTACTCGACCGCGTTCGGGATGACCTGCGTCGCCTACCGCGGGCCCGAGCAGGGCTTCCGGGACTACGCCGAGTACGTGCTGACCAGTGGCAGCGCCCGGTTCGTGTTCCGCGGCGCGGTGCGCCCCGACGCGACCGACGCGGAGCACGTGCGCAAGCACTCCGACGGCGTCGTCGACATCGCGCTGGAGGTGCCCGACGTCGACGCCGCGTTCGCGTACGCCGTCAAGCAGGGCGCGGCGGTGCACACCGAGCCGATGGAGCTGTCCGACGAGCACGGCACGATCCGCTACGCCGCGATCGCGACCTACGGCGACACCCGGCACTCGCTGATCGACCGCTCCCGCTACAGCGGGCCGTTCCTGCCGGGCTTCGTGGCCCGCAAGCCGATCGTCGACCGCTCCGCCGCCGTCGCCGCCGGCCTGCAGCCGAAGCGCTACTTCCAGGCCGTCGACCACGTGGTCGGCAACGTCGAGCTCGGCAAGATGGACCACTGGGTCGAGTTCTACAAGCGCGTCATGGGCTTCACCAACATGGCCGAGTTCATCGGCGACGACATCGCCACCGACTACTCGGCGCTGATGTCCAAGGTCGTGGCCAGCGGCACCCGCAAGGTCAAGTTCCCGCTCAACGAGCCGGCCGTCGCCCGCAAGAAGTCGCAGATCGACGAGTACCTCGAGTTCTATGACGGCCCGGGCGCCCAGCACATCGCCATCGCGACCAATGACATCCTGGCCAGCGTCGACGCGATGCGGGCGGCCGGCGTCGAGTTCCTGGACACCCCGGACTCCTACTACGACGACCCGGAGCTGCGGGCGCGGATCGGCACCGTGCGCGTGCCGATCGAGCAGCTCAAGGACCGCAAGATCCTCGTCGACCGCGACGAGGACGGCTACCTGCTGCAGATCTTCACCAAGCCGGTGCAGGACCGCCCCACCGTGTTCTTCGAGCTGATCGAGCGGCACGGGTCGCTCGGCTTCGGCAAGGGCAACTTCAAGGCCCTCTTCGAGGCGATCGAGCGGGAACAGGAAGCGCGCGGCAACCTGTAACACTGTCCGGGTGCACCCCGACCCCCAGCCCACACCCGGCGCGCGGGACCCGCGCCAGCCCGGGCCGCCGGCGCCCATCCCGCCGGTCGGCCCGGGCCACATACCCCATCAGCAGGGGTACGCCCGGCCGCCGGCCCCGATCGGCCCGACCGGTCATCCGCTGGCCGGGTTCGGTGACCGCTTCCTGGCGTACCTGATCGATTCGTTGATCGTCGGAGTGATCGCCTTCGCGCTGTACTGCCCGGTCACGATCTTCATGATCCTGCTGCCCCTGACGCGGGACATCGACGAGGGCCGGATCACGGGCGGCACGATGACGCTGCTCGTGCTGGGCTACGCGACGCTGGTCGCGATCCAGATCATCCTCGGCTACCTCTATTTCGTGGAGTACCAGCTGCGATCCGGACAGACGGCGGGCAAGCGGGTGATGTCGCTGCGGGTGCTGCCCGTCCAGCCCGACCAACGGCTCGACCGCGGCATTCTGGTCCGCCGCTACCTCGTGCAGTTCGTGGCCGGTTCCTTCGTCCCGTTCCTCGGCCTGATCGACGGTCTCTGGCAACTGTGGGACCAGCCGTTGCAGCAGACCCTCCACGACAAGGCGGCCGAGACCTTGGTCGCTAAGGTCGTCCAGTGAGCTCAGTGTCCCCGGGCTGGTACAAGGACCCAGCCGAACCCACCACCCAGCGCTACTGGGACGGTGAAGGCTGGATCGGCGCACCCCTGCCCGCCGACGCGACGCCACCCGACGGCCCGCCCGAGGTGCCGCCGCCCCCGCCGGAGTCCCCTGCGCCCGAGGCGCCTGCGCCGACCTCCCCGGCGACCCCGGGCTACGGCCAGCCACCGCCGACCGGCTACGGCACCCCGCCGCCGGCGCCCAACGGCCAGGCGCACCAGGGTTACGGCGGTCCGGCGTACCCGCCGGTGCAGACCCTGCCCCCGCCCGCGCCGGTCGCGCCCATCGGCGTCCCGCTCGCCTCCCCCGGCCTGCGGCTGGTCGCGCGCCTGATCGACATCGCGGCCGTGCTTCTGCTCAACGTCGTGGTCAACGGCTGGTTCGTCTACCAGTACGTGCAGGAGGTCCTGCCGTTCTACCGCGAGTTCAACGCCCGCGCCGCCGACGGCGAGTCCTTCGGTGAGCTGATGCGGATCACGCCCAGCGCCGAGGCCAGCCGCCTCCAGCTGGTCATCTTGATCATCGCCTGCGCCCTCTGGTTCGCCTACGAGGTGCCGGCCGTCGCCAACACGGGCCAGACCCTCGGCAAGCGCCTCGTCGGGCTGCGGGTGGTCCGGGTCGACGGCCAGCCCAAGATGGGCTTCGGCCGTTCGCTGCGCCGCTGGAACATCCTCGGCCTGCCGATGCTGTTCTGGACCTGCTGCGTCGGCTTCATCTGGCAGTTCGTCGAATGCCTCTGGCTGACCGTCGACCGCCCGCTGCACCAGGCCCTGCACGACAAGGCCGCCCGCACGGTCGTGGTCGTCGCCCACCCCCGCACCCCGGCCGGCGCCAGCCCGCCGCCCCCTTCTCCTGGAGGCCCGTCATGACCCCCCGCCTCACCCGGGCCGACCTCGACACGCTGCCCAGCTACGTGCCCGGTCGCAACCCCGCCGACCTGGCCCGCGAGCTCGGCATGACCGAGGCGATCAAGCTGGCCAGCAACGAGGTGCCCTACGGCCCGCTGCCCGGCGTCGTCGAGGCGGTGGCCACCGCGGCCGCCACCGCGCACCGCTACCCCGACATGGGCGTGGTCGAGCTGCGCGAGACGCTGGCCGCGAAGCTGGGCGTCGAGGCCGACCGCGTCGCCACCGGCTGTGGCTCGGTCGCGCTGGCCGAGCACCTCGCCCGGGTCACCTGCCTGCCCGGCGACGAGATCCTCTACGCCTGGCGCTCGTTCGAGGCCTACCCGATCATCGCCGCGACGACGGCGGCCAGCAGCGTGCGCGTCCCGAACACCGCGGGCCACGAGCACGACCTGCGGGCCATGTCGGCGGCGATCACCGACCGGACCCGGATGATCCTGGTCTGCAACCCCAACAACCCGACGGGTACGGCGATCCGCCGCCCGGAGCTCGACCGCTTCCTCGACAGCGTGCCGGACGACGTGCTGGTCGTCCTCGACGAGGCGTACCGGGAGTTCATCACCGACCCCGACGTGCCCGACGGCCTCGAAACCTACGGCGACCGCCCCAACATCGTCGTGCTGCGCACGCTGTCCAAGGCGTGGGGCCTGGCCGGCGTCCGGATCGGCTACCTGGTCGCTCAGCCGGCCGTCGCGGCCGCCGTGCGCAAGGTGGTCACGCCGTTCTCGACCAGCGCGGTCGCCCAGGCCGCGGCGCTGGCGGCGCTGGCCCAGGCCGACGAGGTCGCCCGGCGCTGCGCGCTGGTCGTCGCCGAGCGGGAGCGGGTCACCGCCGCCATCCGCGCGCTGGTGCCCGACGTGCCGGAGTCGCAGGCCAACTTCGTCTGGCTGCCACTGGGCGCCGGCTCGGCCGAGTTCGCCGCCGCCTGCGAGAAGCAGGGCGTGATCGTGCGCCCGTTCCAGGGCGAGGGCGTCCGCGTCACGATCGGCACGCCGGCCGAGAACGACGCGTTCCTGGCCGCGGCTGCCGCGGCGCTCTAAATCTAGACGGCGGCGAGGATGACCGGCTGCGGGTCGAAGTAGTAGTCGGCGTCGTCGGGCGCGTCCAGGTCGTCGAGCCGCTCGGTCAACAGGTAACCACCCGCGGCGTACGACCAGCCGGGCCGCCAGTCGGTCTTCTCCGCGAAGTACGTGTAGCGGAACCGGGAGACCACCGCGCCCGAGGCGCCGTCGAGCGTCACCAGGTCGCGGTCGGCGGTGAGCACGTAGACCCGGCCGTCGGCCGCGGCCAGGATCGTGAGGTCGGGATCGCCGAGCCGCGGGTCGCCCAGTTCGCGACGCCAGCGTTCCGCCCGGTCGTCGATGCCCGACGCGACGATCGCGGTGCCGTCGACCGTGACGGCCAGGCCGCCGACCAGCTGGGCGCCCGGCCCGGCGAGCGGCGCGGGCCGGCCGATGCGGGCGTCGTCGGAGAGCCCCGCGGGCCGGATCTCGCCGTTGACGAAGAGCCAGGCGTTGCGTTCGGCGAACGAGTCGACCCGCACGCCGGCGCAGGCCGTGCGCGGCGTCGCGCAGTCGAGCGGATCGAGCACCGTTTCGGGACCCATGTGCGCCGGCAGGTCCAGGACGCCGGCGGCCGCGCCGGTGGCGACGTCGAACAACCGGACGGCGCTGTCGCAGGCCCGCAGGACGGCCACCCGGCCGTCGGCCGTGCTGAAGCCGCTCGGGTCCGGCCGGGTCGGGCACGGCTGGGCCGGCTGCTGCCACCCGGGGGCGCCGGTGGCGAGCGCGAACGCCTGCGTGCGGGTCGGCCCGGCCACCACCACCGTGTCGCCGGAGAGGAACAGGCCCGGCGGCGCGTAGACCGTCTGGGCGCCGGTGCGCCGGCCCGCGTACTCGGGGACCGCGGGTTTCTCGCCCTTGGCCCGCCAGACGTCACGCCCGGTGCGGGCGTCCAGGCCCACGAGCTCGCCGTCGGACCAGCGGGTGACCACCGTGCCGCCGGCCGCCACGACGCCGATCAGCTCGGCCGGCCACCGCCGGAACGACCAGTAGGGCGTGTTGAGGTAGCGCGAGTCGACCGGCCCGTCGGCGCGGACCTGGCGCTTGTCGGCGACCACCCGCAGCCGGCCGTCGACGATCAGCGGCGCGGCCGGCAGCGTGCCCAGCACGGCCGGCGGGCGCGGGGTCGGCGCCACGGGATAGGTGCTGGTCGGCTCGGCCAACACCTCGCCGGGCGCGAAGACCCGGTAGACGACGAGGGCGGCGCCCGCCACCAGCACGAGGCCGGCGAGCACCGCGACCACCCGGCGCCGGGCCGCTCCCACCACGCTGGGCACCCTACCGGTGCGGCGCACGCGCCGGAGCGATGGTGCCCCGGACCTCGCCCAGGCCGACCGTCACGCCGTCCGGACCGGGCGCGGTCGCGGTGATCGTCACCGTGTCGCCGTCTTCGAGGAAGGTCCGCTCGACCCCGTCGGCCAGCCTGACCGGCTCGGTGCCGCCCCACGTCAGCTCCAGGAACGAGCCGGTCTCGGCGCGGGTCGGCCCGGAGACCGTGCCGGACGCGTAGAGGTCGCCGGTGCGCACGGCAGCGCCGTTGACGGTCAGGTGGGCGAGCTGCTGGGCTGGTGTCCAGTACATGCCGGCGAACGGTGGCCGGCTGACCACCGTGCCGTTCCAGTCAACCTCGAGCCGCAGGTCGAGACCGAGGTGCGGCACGTCGCGCAGGTACGGCAGGACCGGCAGGTCCTGGTCGGGCGCGGGCAGCCAGGCGTCGGCCAGCGCGTCCAGCGGCACCACCCAGGGCGCGACCGAGGTGGCGAACGACTTGGCCAGGAACGGGCCGAGCGGGCGGTATTCCCAGGCCTGCAGGTCGCGGGCGGACCAGTCGTTGACCAGCACGATCCCGAAGACGTGGTCGGCGAACCGGTCGACCGGCACGGGGCTGCCCAGCTCCGACGGCGTGCCGACGACGAAGCCGACCTCGGCCTCGATGTCGAGCCGGGTCGACGGGCCGAAGACCGGGCCGTCGGGCGTGGCCCGCTGGCCGCTGGGCCGGATCACCGGCGTGCCGGAGACGACCACCGTGCCGCCCCGGCCGTGGTAGCCGATCGGCAGGTGCTTCCAGTTGGGCAGCAGCGGCTCGTCGTCGGGGCGGAAGATCCGGCCGACGTTGCTGGCGTGCTGCTCCGACGAGTAGAAGTCGACGTAGTCGCCCACCTCGAACGGCAGCACCAGCTCCACCTCGGCCAGCGGCAGCAGCAGCGGCTCGACGGCGGCCCGGTGCGCCGGGTCGGTGACCAGCTCGGTGATCCGGGTGCGGACCGTGCTCCACTGGGCGCGGCCGAGCGCGAGGAACGGGTTGAGCGTGGGGGCGCGCAGCGCACCGCCGGCCAGCACCAGCCCGGCCGCCTCGGCGCCGTCGAGGTCGAGCAGCAGGTCGCCGATCCGCACGCCGATCCGGGCCTGGGTCGGCCGGTCGCCGTGCCGGAACACACCGTAGGGCAGGTTATGGACGCCGTACGGCGAGCCCTCCGCACCCGGAACCCAGGTCATCCCTCGTATCCCCCGTTCACCAGGCCGAGCCGGATCAGGTCGGTCAGCGGCTCGATCATGCTGCACGAGCCGAACCCGACCCACAGCCCCCGGGGCTGGTCGCGCCGGGCCCGGGCGGGCTCGATCAGCGGCACGGCGTCGGTGGCGGCCAGCAGCTCGGCCACCTCGGCGACCTCGCCACCGTCGGCGGCCAGGCCGGCGGCGACCAGGATGTTGAGGAACCCGTGGTGCGTGAAGCCGGTCTCCGGATCGGCGTGCCGGATCGCGTGGTGCAGCCCGGCGGTCAGCTTGAACGGCAGCTCGCGCTCGCGGCACGCGCAGATCACCGCGGCCAGCTCGACCGGCGTCGGGAACAGCTCGGCGGCGAGCCCGCCGGTGCGGAACTTCGCGGCCACCCGGGCGCCGGCCCGGCGGGCCTCGGCGATCGTGTCGAGCCCGGCCAGCAGGCCGAAGGTGAGCGGAACCTCGGCGTAGACGTCGAGCTCGGGCCGGCGGGCGGCCAGGTCGAGCATGCGGGCGATGCCGGGCTGTGGGTCCTCGCCCCGCTTGGCCACCGCCGCCTCGATCTGGCGGACCGTCACCCGCGGGTCGTCGGGCACGTCGAGCCGGTCGATCGGCAGGTCGCCGATGATGCCGACGGCCATCCGCTCCGCCGGGTCGAGCAGGCCGGTCAGGGCGTCCACCGAGGTGGCCGGCACGAGCAGCGGGCCGACCAGCTCCGCGTACCAGGCGGTGCGGTGTTCGCGGTGGGCCGTGACCGCGTCGGGCAGCGCGGCGTTACCCGGCGGGAAGACCGCCGCGTCGTCGACGAGGCGGTGGAACAGCGGGGCGATCAACGGCTGGTCGGTGGGTGCCCGGCGATCGGTTGACACGGTTACTGAACTTAGTGGACGCTACAAGAAACGGACAATGACGTCCGATTATCGGACGCCGACGGGAGGTCGACATGCCCTACTACCGCAGCGTCGGCGAGGTGCCCCGCAAGCGGCACACCCAGTTCCGGCAGCCCGACGGCAGCCTGTACGCCGAGGAGCTGATGGGACAGGAGGGCTTCTCGTCCGATTCGTCGCTTCTTTACCACCGCGCGATGCCGACGGCGATCGTGGCCGCCGAGGCGTTCGACCCGCCGGCCTGGACCCGCACGCCGAACCGCCCGCTCAAGCCGCGCCACCTGCGCACCCACAAGCTCGACACGGCCGGGGCCGACCCGGTGCTCGGCCGGGCCCACCTGCTGGCCAACGACGACGTGCGGATCTCCTACGTGACCGCCGACCGCCCGTCGCCGCTCTACCGGAACGCGGTCGGCGACGAGTGCCTCTACGTCGAGTCCGGCGCGCTGCGCGTCGAGTCGACGTTCGGCCTCCTCGAGGCCGGCCCGGGCGACTACGTGATCATCCCGACCTCGGTGATCCACCGGCTGGTGCCGACCGGCGACGAGCCGCTGCGGCTGCTGGCCATCGAGGCGACCGGGCACATCGGGCCGCCCAAGCGCTACCTGTCGGTGCGCGGCCAGTTCCTCGAGCACGCGCCCTACTGCGAGCGCGACATCCGCGGGCCGTCGGCGCCGCTGGTCGAGGACGGCGCCGACGTCGAAGTGCTGGTGCAGCACCGGCGCGGCTGGACGAAGCACGTCTACGCCAGCCACCCGTTCGACGTGGTCGGCTGGGACGGACACCTCTACCCGTGGGCGTTCTCGATCCACGACTTCGAGCCGATCACGGGCCGGGTGCACCAGCCGCCGCCCGTACACCAGACCTTCCAGGGTCCGAACTTCGTGATCTGCTCGTTCGTCCCGCGCAAGGTCGACTATCACCCACTGTCGATCCCGGTGCCCTACAACCACCACAACGTCGACTCCGACGAGCTGCTGTTCTACACCGGCGGCAACTACGAGGCGCGGCGTGGCTCCGGCATCGAGCAGGGCTCGATGTCGCTGCACCCGTCCGGGTTCACCCACGGTCCGCAGCCGGGCGCGGCGGAGCGCTCGATCGGCATCGACTACTTCGACGAGCTCGCGGTCATGGTCGACACCTTCCGCCCGCTGGACCTCTGCGACGCGGCCCTGTCCTGCGAGGACACGGGCTACGCGTGGACGTGGTCGGGTCGCGGCCCGGCTTAGAACCGGCTGGTCCCACCTAGAACCGGATGCGGGAGACCACCGCGATCGCGGCCACCGCGGTCGCTGCCAGGGCGACCGCGACGGCCCAGGGCGAGCCGACGATGCCGTACGCGATGACGCAGAGCGGGCCGGCGATCGTCGCGCCGCCGGCCACGGTCGACGCACGGTCGCGGCGGAACGTCTCGCGCGGCGACCCGGGCAGGCGGGCGGCGAACAGGGCCACCAGACCCAGGCCGCACAAGCCGAGCACGATCGCGACCACCCGCGACGTGCCGGGGTGCACGGCGTGCAGGACGGCGGCGAGCATGGCCGCCGGCACCGTGAACGCGCCGGCATAGAGGGCCAGCCAGCCGATCGCCGTCTCCGCCGTGGGGCGCAGGTCGCGCGCCTTGGGCTCGGGCACGGTGTAGCGGCCCAGGGACCCGCCGGTGGTCGAGGCGAGGTCCGGGTCGAGCCGCATGGCCTCGTCGCGGGCCTGCTCGGCGAGGTCGGTGAGCTGGAGGCGGTCAGCGATGCCGGACAGCACCAGGTGGGCCCGGGCGTCCTGGGGCGCGAGGGCGACCGCCTGCCACGCCGCGTCGAGGGCCCGCTGGCCGTTGCGCGCCTCACCCAGAAGGGCGGCGCCGTGCAGTTGGGCGTACGGGTCGTCGGGGCCGGCATCGAGAATGCGCTCGGCGACGGCCGCGGCCTCCTTGAACCGGCGAAGCTGCAGCAGCGCCTCGCCCTCGGTCACCTGTGGCGCGACGGCGGCCGGCGTCGCGGCGACCGCGCGCTCGGCGGCCGCCAGCGCCGGCTCAGGCCGACCCGCGGCCAGCTGGATCGCCGCCAGCAGGGCCAGGGTGGCGCCGTCGCCGGGGTCGGCGGTCAGCGCGGGGTCGAGCTCGGCCACGGCCTCGTCGAAGTGCCCCAGGTCGGCGAGGAGCTCCGCGCGGCGTAGGTGACCTTCCGCCGACTCGGCGTCCATGCTCGACACGGCAACGAGCGTAGCCTCAGCCGTTGGTGTGCAGCAGGGCCACCGCGAGACCGGCCAGTCCTTCGCCCCGGCCGGTCAGGCCGAGCCCGTCGGTGGTCGTGCCGGAGACGGTCACGGGCGCGCCGGCGGCCGTGCTGAGCACCTGTTGCGCTTCGGCGCGACGCGGGCCGATCTTCGGGCGCACGCCGATCACCTGGATCGAGATGTTGCCGATGGCGAAGCCGGCCTCCCTCACCCGGCGGGCCGCCTCACCCAGCAGCGTGACGCCGGACGCGCCGGCGAACTCGGGCCGGTCGACGCCGAAGTTGCTGCCGAGGTCGCCGAGGTCGGCGGCGGAGAACAGGGCGTCGCAGGCGGCGTGGGCGGCGACGTCGCCGTCGGAGTGGCCGGCCAGGCCGTCGACGCCAGGCCAGAGCAGGCCCGCGACCCAGCACTCGCGGCCGGCGGCGAACGCGTGCACGTCGGTGCCGATGCCCACCTTGAGGTTCACGCGGGGCAGCTTATTCGGTGGCCAGCAGATGCTCGGCGAGCAGCAGGTCGAACGGCCGGGTGATCTTCAGAGCGTGATCGGAGCCGGGGACGCAGGTGACCCGTACGCCCTGCTTCTCGACCAGGCCCGCGTCGTCGGTGAGCGGGTCGACGGCGGCGGCGTGCGCGGCGGCGAGGACGTCCCGGCGGAAGCCCTGCGGTGTCTGCACGGCGCGCAGCGGTGACCGGTCGACCGTGCCGCGGACGGCGTCGTCGGGGCCGACCTCCTTGATCGTGTCGATCACCGGCAGGACGGGGATGACCGCGTCGGCGCCGGCCCGCACGGCGGCCGCGACGGACTCGACGAGGGCGGGCGGTGTCAGGGCCCGGGCCGCGTCGTGGACGAGCACGATCGGCAGGTGAGCGGGGGTGGCGGCCAGCGCGGCCGCGACCGACGCCTGCCGGTGCGCGCCGCCGGCGACCACCGTGACCGGTGCGACCGGAGCGAGCAGAGTTTCGACGGCCGCGACATCGTCGGGCGGGGCGGCCACCACGACGGCGGCGACGGACGGCGCCTGGCAGATGCGGCGCACCGCGTGCACGAGGAGAGACTCGCCACCGAGCAGCCGCAGCGCCTTGGGGGCGCCGGGACCGAGGCGGGTGCCGCTGCCCGCGGCTGGAACGAGGACCGCGACGTCACCGCGCGGGTTGAGCTGCGCGGTCACGTCGCGGTCCTCGCGAGGAGTTGATCTGTGCGGAACGGACTCAGGCCTCGGTGAGCACCTTGTCGAGGAGGATCTCCGCCTCGTCCTTGGTGCTCTTCTCGGCGAGCGCCACCTCGCCGACCAGGATGTCGCGCGCCTTGGCGAGCATGCGCTTCTCGCCCGCCGACAGGCCCCGCTCCCGCTCGCGGCGCCACAGGTCACGCACGACCTCGGCAACCTTGAGGGGGTTGCCCGAAGCCAGCTTTTCCAGGTTTGCCTTGTAACGCCGCGACCAGTTGGTCGGCTCTTCGGTGTGCGGGGCACGGAGCACATCGAAGACCTTGCCCAGGCCCTCTTCCCCGACCACCTCACGCACGCCAACGATCTCGGCGTTTTCGGCGGGCACCCGCACCGTCAAGTCACCCTGAGCGACCCTGAGAACGAGGTAAAGCTTCTCCTCGCCCTTGACGACCCGAGTCTCGATTGCCTCGATGAGTGCGGCCCCGTGGTGGGGGTAAACAACGGTCTCGCCGACACTGAAAACCATAGGTTCGAAACCCCTTTCGCTGTGTCTAGGGTAACACGCGGGAGCACCGATGTCCCATCCCGGTCCTGACCGTTAGTGCAGCTCAGAGGGCCTGTGACAGGTCTTTCTCCGGCTTGACACGCTCCGCGCCGAGCTTTTCCAACACGCTGAGTAACCTTCGTGTTACGAATACGCAGGGGTCTCGTCGATATCGGATGCGAATGCTTCCCACCTCTAAGGGTAACCCGCAGGGGTCATCCGCCGCCTGACTCGGAGCGGACCCGGCCGGGTTGGAAGATCGAACGTCGGCCATCTCGAATTGAACTGTGGCGCTCCCGCGACTCGTGCGCCACTCTGGAGGTCAGACGCGTCCGCGGGCGCGCGCGAGGTCGCAGGGGGCAGCATGGGCACGCCGCACGACGGTGAGAGCGGGCCCTTCGACGAGCTTCCGGAGCTCCCGCCCGACGTGCGCATCCCCGACGACGCCTCGGCCCTCGCGGAAGAGGCCGCCCAGGTCCGCCAGGAGCTGCGCGAGGAGCGGGTCGGCGGCTCGCGGTCGGGCGCGCGGGTCTTCCCCGACGGCGGCTTCCGGGGCAGCGTCCCGCCCGACGGCGACGAGGGCGCCCACGAGCCGGCCTCGCTCCGGATTCCCTTGCTGATCATGACGGCGGCGCTGCTGGCCGCGGTGATCAGCCTGTTCGCGGCGGCCTGGCCCAACGACCGGCGGGGCACGCCGGCCCCCGCGGCGGCGAGCTCCACCGGCAACCCCACCTCGCCGGCGGCCCGCATGGTGCCGGCCCTCGACCTGCTCGACGACGCGGGCAACGCCGTGCCGCTGGCCACCCTGCTGCCGGCGGTGCTGATCCTCTCCGACGACTGCCCGTGCGCCGATGACATCGCCGACGAGGTGCCGCCCGAGGTGACGGTGGTCGCCATCGGGGCGGTGCGGGGCACCACGCCGCCACCGTCCACCGCGACACTGCCCGGCCCGGCCAACGCCACGGTGCGCCGGTTGCGCGACCCTGGCGGCGGGCTGGCCAACTTCCTCGGCGACGACCTGGTCCCCGGCGGCGCCACACCGGTCGCGCTCGTCGCCCGCTCCGGCGAGCTGACCCGAGTCGTCAACGACAGCACACCCATCAGCGCGTACGCCGCGGACCTGGCTTTTCTGCCCGCTCGCTAGGGTCTGCCTCGAAGTGGGGGCCGGAGCGAGGCGAGGCCCAGGCGTCGGCTGGGGCCGCGCCGGGCGCGACCGGATACCGGTGTCGTATCCGGTCGTGACCGGCGTGGTTCCAGCCGACGCCTGGGTCCGCCGCAGCCCGGTCAGCACTTCGAGGCAGACCCTAGGTATGCCTAGGGCGGCTTAGGTGGGTCGGTAAGTACCCGGGCGGCCGGAAGTTAGGAATCGCTCCCGATGTCAGCGGGGCCGCCATGGCAGAGCATGGATACATCAGCGAACACCACCAAGGAGACGCGAGATGTATCAGAACCCGGAGCTCATGCTCACCCTGGCCCACGACCACCAGCGCGACCTGATCGCCGAGGCTGACCGCAAGCGGCTGTTCCGGCGGATCAACCGCGCGCGGCGCAACCAGCGCGACACCAATGCGCGCTCGACCCGAGGGCCATCCCACTGATCACCGGCCGGCGCGACCATCGCGCCGGCCGGTCGCTTTCTATGCCGAGCGAGTCAGCAGCGAGGCGTAGAGAGTCAGGCCCGGGCCGAACGCGAGCGTGACGATCCGCTCCGGCGGGGTGGGCCGGCGGCGGAGCCGCTCGACGATCAGCAGCACGGTCGGCGACGAGCAGTTGCCGTTCTCGGCCAGCGTCTCCCGCGACGCGGCCATTTGTTCCGGGCGCAGTTCCAGCTCGCGCTCGACCACGTTGAGGATCCGCGGGCCGCCCGGGTGCACCGCCCAGCCGTCGACGTCGGAGCGGCGCAGGCCGTGCCGGGCGAGCAGGTCGTCGACCAGCGTCCGCACGTGCAGTGCCAGCACCTGCGGCACCTTGGGCGAGAGGCCCATCCGGAAGCCGAGGTCGGTGACGTCCCAGGTCATGTGGTCGGCGGTGGCGGTGTCGGTGACCGAGGCGACCTCGGCCAGCGCATAGCCAGGGCCGCCGGGCAGCACCACGACGGCGGCCGCCGCGTCGGAGAAGAGCGCGTGCGCCACGATCTGCTGGGTGTCGAAGCGGGTCACCGACGGCTGGATGTGCAGGCTGGTCAGCTCGGCGCAGAGCAGCAGCGCCGCCCGGCCGCGGGCGGTCACGTAGTCGCCGACGGCGCCCAGACCCGGTAGCGCCGCATAGCAGCCCATGTGGCCGACGAAGAGCCGCTGTGTGTCCGGCGCCATGCCGAGGTCGCGGCTGAGCAGGATGTCCAGGCCCGGGGTGACGTAGCCGGTGCACGAGCAGACCGCGAACAGCCCGATGTCGTTGATCGACAGGTCGGCGTCGGTCAGCGCCCGCGTCACCGCCTCCTTGCCCAGCGGCAGCGCCTCGACGAGATAACGCTGCATGCGCTTCTCGGTCGGCCAGTCCGAGACGTCCTCGAGCAGCGGGCTGACCGAGGCCTGCCGGGTCACCACGCCGGCGTTGTTGAAGATCCGCTCCGCCAACGACCGCGCCGAGGCCGGGAAGTGGTGCTGGAAGTACTCGGTCCACAGGTCCGTCTGCTTCGCCGCGGGCGGCAAGGCCAACCCGATCCCAGCGACCGTCGGCCGGCCGCTCACCACCGAGGTGCCGATCCGTCGTGGTCCGGGTCGCCGCCCAGGGCCGCTATGCCGAGCCAGTCGGCGCAGACGTCCGAGGTGGCCGGGTGCAGCGAGCCGCAGCGGGCGTCGCGGTAGAGGCGCTCCAGCGGATGGCCGCGGCGGGTGGCGGAGGTGCCGGCCGCCTCCAGCATCGACGCCGCCACCTCGGCCGCGGTCGTGCCGGCCAGCAGCTTTGCCCGCCAGACCCAGCGGTTGGTCTCCGCCTCGCCGGGCTCCTCGTCGACCCGGCGGCCGGCCTCGGCGACGACCAGCCGGGCCGCGGCCACCGCCGCGTCGGCCCGGCCCACCCGGGCGCGTACCGCCGGGAGGTGGGTGAGCTTGCGGGCCCTGAGGTGCTCGACCGCGGCGTCGATCGAGGCCTGCGCGACTCCGACATAGACGGCGGCGTAGCTGGCGATCAGCCAGTGCGGCATGAGCTGGGCGACCACCAGGGCCAGACCCTCCATGCCGCCGAGCAGCCGGTCGGCCGGCACGGTCACGTCGAGGTGCAGGTCGTGCGAGGAGGTGGCCCGCATGCCGAGCGAGTCCCAGGTCTGCTCGACCTGCAGGCCCGGGCTGTCGGCAGGCACCAGGAACTGCGAGACCACCGATTGGTCGCCGATGCTGCGGGCGGCGACGAGATAGGCGTCGGCGTGCCCGGCCCCCGAGCAGAACGTCTTGGCGCCCTTGAGGTGGTAGCCGCCCTCGACCGGCTCGTAGGTGGTGGCCAGCTGGGACAGCCGGGAGCCGGCGCCCCGCTCGCTCATCGCCACGCCGTACCAGGAGCCGGCGGCCGCGTCGGCGAGCAGCCGGTCGCGGGCGGCCAGGGCGCTGTCCGGCAGGCCGAGCGACTCGGCCAGCTCCGCCGTCACCGCGCCGAGCGCGCCGGTGACCGACGCGTGCATGTTGAACACGAGCGCCGAGGCGCCGTTGCCGCGGGCGAGCTCGTAGGCCACCGCCGTGTATTCGGCGAAGCTCGCGCCCGCGCCGCCGAGCGAGGTCGGCACCATGAGCCCGAAGAGGCCAGCCGCGCGCAGGTCGGCGAAGTCGTCGACGGGAAAGTCACCCGCCCGGTCGTAGTCGCCCGCACGGGCCGCCATGCGTGGCGCGACCCGGCGCGCCGCTTCCAGCGCGTTCACCCCTTGCCCCCTCCAGCGTTCGCTGTCTTCACGCCGCGGCCCTGGTAGAGCACGGCGGTGCTGGCGACGGGCACGATCCGCCGCCGGCCCGGCCGCGGACGGCGACCGGCCAACCAGCCGGCCACCGCCGGCACCGACGGCCGGATGCCGCGCACGGACAGGCGCACGCCGTGCCCCGCGCACAGCCGGGTGAGCCGGACCGGGTCGACGAACAGGCCGGGATCGTGGATACCCCGCGGCGCGCGTGGCATGCGCTCGGCTATGTGCACGGCCAGGACCCGGCACACCGCCGTGTCGTTGAGCGTGTCGAGCACCAGCAACCCGCCCGGGCGCAAGACCCGGCACAGCTCCGCGACGGTGGCGGCCAGGTCGGGGACGTGCTCGAGGATCTCGCCGGCGACGACCACGTCCGCGCTGCCCGTGGCCAGCGGGATCGCCGCCGCGTCACCGTTGACCGGCGTCACCCCGTGGCTGGCGGCCTGCTCGAGCGCCGAGGGCACGAGGTCGACGCCGACATGGTGGTAGCCACGGTCCTTCAGGTGCGGCGCGAGCAGCCCGGCGCCGCAGCCGACGTCGACCAACAGGGCACCCGGCGACGGAGCCGGGGGGACGAGTTCCGCGCGCGCCTCGGCGAGCCAGTGCAGCATCGCGAAAGGACCGTCCGGACGCCACCACTCGCCAGCCAGGTCGTCGTACTGGCGCGGGTCGTTCCGTGGCCGCATTTCCCAAACGGTACAGGCAGGTCATGCCTGGCACGACCGTCACCGAACCGGCAGACTTCGGGTCATGTCATGGCCGATCCGGGCGCTCGTCCGCGCGTCCCATCCGGAGCCCGCCGTCGCGGTCACGACCGTCACCGCGTTGCTCGCGTGGGGTGTCGGGCACGACGCCGCCGGCATCGCCCGGACCGCCGGCGCGATCTTCGCCAGCCAGCTCGCGATCGGCTGGGTCAACGACTGGCTCGACGCCGGCCGCGACCGCGCGGTGGGCCGCACCGACAAGCCGGTCGCCACCGGCGCCGTCGACCGCACGCTGGTCGGCCGGTGCGGGCTCGTCGCGTCAGTCGCGTGCGTGCTGGTCGCGCTCACCACCGGCTTCCCGGCCGCGCTGCTGATGATCGCCGCGCTGGTCTCGGCCCTCCTCTACGACTGGCCGCTCAAGCTGACGCCGCTGTCCGTGCTGCCGTACGCCGTGTCGTTCGGGCTGCTGCCGGCATTCGTGGTGGTCGCCCTGCCCGGCGCACCGGCCCCGCCCGCCTGGCTCGTGCTGGCCGGGGCCCTGCTCGGCGCGGGCGCCCATTTCGCCAACGCGCTGCCCGATCTCAACGACGACAGCCGGACCGGCGTACGCGGCCTGCCGCAACGCCTCGGCCCCGGCGGATCGCGGATCGCGGCCGCCGTGCTGTTGTTCGGCGCGACCGTCGCGCTGGTCGCCGGTCCGGCCGGGCCGCCGTCGTGGGCCGGCGTCGCGGCCATCGTCGCGGCCGTCGTGGTGCTGCCCCTCGGCTGGTACGCGGGCCGGGCGGCGGCCGCCCGCGGTGGCCGGCCCGTGGCGATGTTCCGAGCGGTGATGGCGGTGGCCGTCATCGACGTCGTTCTGCTGGTGGCGAGCGGTCGCGTGGTGTGACCGGTCGGGCGCGCGGCGCGCTGCGCGCGGGTCGATCGTCCACGGCGGATCACGTCCCACTACCCTGGAGCGCGGCCGGGCGGAGCGGCCCCTGGAAGCGATGCGAGGAGGAGCGACGTGACGCGCTCGAAGTTCGGGACCCGCCGTCGCGCGGTGCTGCTCGCCGGCCTGGCCGTCGCGGCATCAGCGAGCCTGCTGCTGACGGGCTGCGGCTCCGGCCAGGTCTCGTCGACGGCCGACACGGTGCCGGCGATCGACGGTGTCGACGCCGACCTCGCCGCGGCCAACGGCGGCAGCTACAGCGTGCGTAACCTGGTCGCCGACTTCAAGCTCGACGGTTACCCGGCGGGCTCCGACGCGCGGCTGGCGGTGGCGCTCTACAACAACACGGCTTCGCCGGTGACCGTACGCGTAAGCAGCCCCGCCGCCGAGTCGGTGCGGCTGGTCAACCCGAACGTCGCGGCGAGCCCGACCGCTGCCGCCGAGCCCACGACGCCGGCGGCGACCACCTCAGCGACGCCGTCCGCCGGCGCGAGCGAGACCCCGACCGCGGCGCCTACCACGCCGGCCGCGCCGGCCCAGGTGGGCGGCCCGGCCGAGGTGACCATCCCGCCCGCGGGCTACGTGACGCTCAACCAGCAAGGGCAGAGCTACCTGCTGCTGACCGGGCTGCGCGAGGAGCTCAACGAGGGCAACCAGGTGCCCGTGGTCTTCGACTTCGGTGGCCAGCAGCTCACCGTCGACGCCGTGCTGGCGGTCCCGCTGTCGCCGCTGCCCCGCGGCCCGGCGGTCGTCCCGGACGAGGGCCACGAAGCCGACGTCGCCCCCGAACAGGGCTAGCCAGGTCTGTCGTACCCGCGCGATAAGTTCCGCGGGTGAGTACGCGATCCGCCGCTCGGCCGGCCTACGTTTGCGACGCCTGCGGTCACCAGCCGCCGAAGTGGCTCGGGCGCTGCCCCGAGTGCGGCGAGTGGGGCTCCGTCGTCGAGAGCACCACCGGCCCGGCCGTGGCCGGCAAGGTGGTCGCCACCCGCATGCCGTCCGAGCCGGCCCGACCGATCGCGACGATCAGCGCGGCCCCGGCCCGGGCCCGGCCCACCGGTGTCAGCGAGCTCGACCGGGTCCTGGGCGGCGGTCTCGTGCCGGGCGCGGTGGTCCTGCTCGCGGGTGAGCCCGGTGTCGGCAAGTCGACTCTGCTGCTCGACGTCGCCCAGCGCTGGGCGGCCGCCGGCGACACGCCGTCGCTGGTGATCAGCGGTGAAGAGTCCGTCAGCCAGGTGCGCCTGCGCGCCGAGCGCATCGGCGCCCTCGACGAGCGGCTCTTCCTCGCCGCCGAGAGCGACCTGTCGGCCGTGCTGGGCCACCTCGACGCGGTCAAGCCCGGCCTGCTCGTCCTCGACTCGGTGCAGACCATCTCCTCCCCCGGCGAAGGCGTCCCGGGCGGCGTGACCCAGGTCCGCGCGGTGACGGCGGCGCTGGTCGCGGTGGCCAAGGAGCGTGGCATCGCCACCGTGCTGGTCGGCCACGTCACCAAGGACGGGCAGGTGGCCGGGCCGCGGGTGCTCGAGCACCTGGTCGACGTCGTGCTGCACTTCGAGGGCGACAAGCACTCGGCGCTGCGCCTGGTGCGGGGCATGAAGAACCGGTTCGGCGCGGCCGACGAGGTGGGCTGCTTCGAGATGCACGAGGCGGGCATCGCCAGCCTGGCCGACCCGTCCGGCATGTTCCTGACCCGCTACGCCGAGGCGGTGCCGGGCACCTGCGTGACCGTCGCCATGGAGGGCCGCCGCGCCCTGGTGACCGAGGTGCAGGCGCTGATCGGGGCCGCGGTCCCGGGTTCGCCCCGGCGCACCGTCTCCGGCATCGACAGCGCCCGGCTCGCGATGGTGCTCGCCGTCCTGCAGACCCGCACCAAGCAGCTCACCCTGCACGACCGCGAGGTGTTCGCGGCCACGGTCGGCGGCATCCGGGTCACCGAGCCGGCGGCCGACCTGGCGATGGCGCTCGCGGTCGCGTCCGGCGGTCTCAATCTGGCCGTCTCGCCCCGGCTCGCGGCGATCGGCGAGGTCGGCCTGACCGGCGAGGTCCGTCGCGTCGGGGCGGTGCCGCGGCGGCTGGCCGAGGCGGCCCGGCTCGGCTTCCGCTACGCGCTGGTGCCGCCCGACTGCGGTCCCGCCAAGACTGGGGTCGCCACGCCCGGCCTGACGGTGCAGGAGGTTCCTGACCTGGCCGCGGCGTTGCAGTGGGCGGCTCGGTTCTCGGCCGAATGACCGCCGGCAATTCGCCCGATTCGCACCATAATGCCGGTCACGCTGGTCACTTCCGACCCGGCCAGGGCCACCCCGCCCCCAACCGTGACCGCAGCGAGCTCATGACGGTCCGTAGACTGTTGCCCGTGCCGTTCGACCGCGACCCCAACAAGACCCCTGGCGCGAGCCTGCCGGGCCGCGCTGGTGTCGCCGGTGCACCCCAGCAGCGGGTCGTCGGGTCCGCGCCGTCGGGCCCGGCGCCAAACACCAGCAGCGCCGCGGGTGACCCGCTGCGCGCCAACCTGGCGCTGATGGCGCCCGGCACCGCGTTGCGCGACGGCCTGGAGCGCATCCTGCGGGGCCGCACGGGCGCCCTGATCGTGCTCGGCTACGACAGCGTCGTCGAGGAGATCTGCACCGGCGGCTTCCCGCTCGACGTCGAGTTCTCGGCGACCCGGCTGCGCGAGCTGTGCAAGATGGACGGCGCGGTGGTGCTCTCCAGCGACGGCACCCGCATCGTGCGGGCCGCGGTCCACCTGATGCCCGACCCGTCGATCCACTCGGAAGAGTCCGGCACCCGGCACCGCACGGCCGAGCGGGTGGCCAAGCAGACCGGCTACCCGGTCATCTCGGTCAGCCAGTCGATGCGCATCATCGGCCTCTACGTGAGCGGCCACCGCCACGTCCTCGACGACTCGGCCGCCATCCTGTCCCGCGCCAACCAGGCGCTGGCCACCCTCGAGCGCTACAAGATGCGCCTCGACGAGGTCTCCGGCACGCTCTCCGCGCTCGAGATCGAAGACCTGGTCACGGTCCGCGACGCGGTGGCCGTGGTGCAGCGCCTCGAGATGGTCCGCCGCATCGCCGACGAGATCTCCGGCTACGTCGTCGAGCTTGGCACCGACGGCCGCCTGCTGGCCCTGCAGCTAGACGAGCTGATGGCCGGCGTCGACGCCGACCGCACCCTGGTCATCCGCGACTACCTGCCGGTCGGCCGTCGCGCCCGCACCCTCGACGAGGCCCTGGTCGAGCTCGACCTGCTGTCGGCGACCGAGCTGATCGACCTGGTCGCGGTGGCCAAGGCGATCGGCTACCCGGGCGCCTCCGACGCGCTGGACGCCGCCGTGAGCCCGCGCGGCTTCCGCCTGCTGGCCAAGGTCCCCCGGCTGCCCGGCACGGTCGTCGACCGCCTGGTCGACCACTTCGGGAGCCTGCAGCGCCTGCTCGGCGCCACGGTCGAAGACCTGCAGGCGGTCGACGGCGTGGGCGACGCCCGGGCCCGCGGCGTCCGCGAAGGCCTGTCGCGCCTGGCCGAAGCGTCCATTCTGGAGCGCTACGTCTGAGCCGGCGTCCTATTTGAGCGTCAGCTTGACCGGGTTGCTGGTCTTCGTGGCCAGCCGACCGAACACCTGGTAGTCGCCGGCCGCCGGCACCGGGCCGTCGGCCAGGTTGTCGGCGCACTTGCTGACGTCCTTGCCGTTCCAGTCGACGCGATATTCGCGCTCGAAGTTCGGCGTGAACGGCTGCACGTCGCTGCCCTTGACGTTGCCGCAGGTGTCCGACGACCAGACCTTCTCGGCGCCCTTCTTGATGTAGAGCTCCTGCTGGTCGGCGCCCACGTCGCGGTTGCAGGTGCGCTTGCCCGTGTTCTTGATGCGCAGGCGGATCGCGAGGACGGCACCACGCGGCGCGCTCGTCGCCTCGGGCACCGGGGTGATCAGCATTTCCGCGTCGGTGCAGGAGCCGTCGTCGGGCGGCGGGGCCGCGTCGCCCGTACGCGGGGCGGGGTTGCTCGGCGGTGGCTCTTCCTCTTCGGTCGGGGCGGGCTCGGTCGGGTCGACCTGTGGGCGCAGGACCGTCACGTCACTCGTCGGCGTGGCGGCGGGCGCGCTGGTCTTCCCGTTCTTGCCGCTCCCTACGGAGTTGGCGTCGCCGCCCGAGCACGACTGCACAATGAGGAAGATGACGACGACGGCCGCTCCGAGCACGATCGCCCGACGCCGCCAATAGACGGCGGGTGGCAGGGGGCCAACCGTCAGACGCATGATGCGATCACCGTATCGGTGCGCGCCGTTCCCATCCGCGCGACGCGCCGCGCGACATGAGAGCTGCCGGCGGTGGTTTACAGATAGACCTTGCGCTGATACAGCGCGTGCGCGCCGGCCACCCGGTCGAGGAACAGCAACCCGGCACAGTGGTCGATCTCGTGTTGCAGCGCCCGGGCCTCGAAGCCGTCCGCGGTCAACCGCACCGGCTCTCCGGTGCCGGGCAGCACGCCCTCGACGACCACCCGGCTGGCCCGCTTCACGTCGCCGGTCAGGTCGGGCACCGACATGCAGCCTTCGCGGCCCGGACGCCAGCGGGTCGCCGAGACCACGGTGGCGTTGCAGAGCACGAAGGTGCCGTGCACCGTGACGGCCTTCGGGTGGCCGGTGACGTCGACCGCGAAGACCCGCGCCGACTCGCCGACCTGGGGCGCGGCGAGACCCACGCAGCCGGGCGAGACGCGCATCGTGGCGATCAGGTCGGCGGCGAGCCGGACGACGGCCGGGTCGGTCGGGTCGACCTCGGCGCCTTCCTGGGCCAGCACCGGGTCGGGCGCGCTGACCACGGGCCGGACGGTGCCGGGAGCGACGTCGGTGAGCCACCCGTCGAGGCTCACCTCGGCGTCACAGGACATCGGACTCGGCGCGGCGCAGCACGACGTCGACACCGAGCCCGGCGGCCGCCTCCGTGAGCCGTTGCTCGGTCGTCGCGGCGGTGCCCGGCGGCAGCTCGACCTCGGCGACCAGCACGTAGAGTGGCCCGGCGAGCCGGGTTGTCAGGTCGGTGATATTGCCGCCGGCGTCGGCGACCACCCGGGTGACGGCGGCGACGATGCCGAGCCGGTCGGCGCCGTGCACGCTGAGCACATAGGGCTCACCGGTCGGGGCCGTGGTCTCCTCCGGACCGACCGACCGCACGGTGGCCAGCAGCCGACCGCTCGCCGCCAGCGGGTCCAGCGCGGCCTCGACGTCGGCGGCGGGCGGCCCGGTGCAGACCAGCGTCATCGCGAAGTGCCCGCGCAGCCGGGTCATCGTCGAGTCGGTCAGGTTGGCGCCGAGGTCGGCGAGCACGCCGGCGACGTCGGCCACGATGCCGGGCCGGTCGCGGCCGATCACGGTGATCGCAAGCTCCTCCACCCCAGAGAGTCTGCCGGATCAGCCGTGGCAGGATCGACGGGACATGCCCGAAGAGACCATCGCCGCCGCGGCGATCCGCTGGTTCGACGCCAACGCCCGGGACCTGCCGTGGCGGCACCCGGACACCGCTGCCTGGGCCGTCCTGGTCAGCGAGGTCATGCTCCAGCAGACGCCGGTGAGCCGGGTCCTCCCGGCCTACGAGGCGTGGCTGGCCCGCTGGCCCACCCCGGCCGCGCTGGCCGCCGACGAGCCCGGCGAGGCGATCCGGATGTGGGGCCGGCTGGGCTACCCGCGCCGGGCGCTGCGCCTCCACGAGTGCGCCACGGCGATCACGCAACGGCACGCCGGCGTGGTTCCCGACGACCTCGACGCGCTGCTCGCGCTGCCAGGGGTCGGCGCCTACACGGCGCGGGCGGTGGCCGCCTTCGCCTACGGGCAGCGCCAGCCGGTCGTCGACACCAACGTGCGCCGGTTCGTGGCCCGCGCCGTGGCGGGCGCCGCGGACGCCGGACCAACCACCCGCCCGGCCGACCTCGTCGCGACCGAGGCGCTGCTGCCGGACGAGCCGGCCGCGGCGGCCCGGGCCAGCGCCGCGTTCATGGAGATCGGCGCGGTGGTCTGCGTCGCCCGCACGCCGCGCTGTGCGGTCTGCCCGGTCGTCGACCGGTGCGCCTGGCGCGCGGCCGGCCGTCCCGCGCTCGATGGCCCCAGCCGCCGCCCACAGACCTACGCCGGCACCGATCGCCAGGTCCGCGGCCTGCTGCTGGCCGTGCTCCGGGAAGCCGCCGAACCGGTGCCGCGGGCCCGGCTGGACGTGGTCTGGTCGGAGCCGACCCAGCGGGACCGCGCCCTACGCGGGCTGATCGACGACGGCCTGGTCGACCCGCTCCCCGGCGAGCTGTTCGCACTGCCCAGCGGCAGATAGCGAAAGGGCCCGGCGCGTTCGCGCCGGGCCCTTTCGTGAACCGCTTTACTCGGTGGCCTCCGCCGCGCCGAGGTCGGCCGGCACCGCGTCGGGCACCTCGACCGGCTTCTCCGCGCCGCGGAACACCAGCTTGGACTTCTCGATGTTGTCGGGGTCGCCCTCGCAGTCGACCACGACGATCTGACCAGGCTTGAGCTCGTTGAAGAGGATCCGCTCGGACAGGCTGTCCTCGATGTCGCGCTGGATGGTGCGGCGCAGCGGCCGGGCACCCAGCACCGGGTCGAAGCCCTTCTTCGCCAGGTATTTCTTGGCGTTGTCGGTCAGCTCCAGGCCCATGTCCTTGTTGCGCAGCTGAGCCTCGATCCGCTGGATCATGATGTCGACGATCGACAGGATCTCGATCTCGGTCAGCTGGTGGAAGACGATCGTGTCGTCGATCCGGTTGAGGAACTCGGGCCGGAAGTGCTGCTTGAGCTCGTCGTTGACCTTCTGCTTCATCCGCTCGTAGTTGGAGTCGGAGTCTTCCGAGGCCTGGAAGCCCAGCGACACCGCCTTGGCGACGTCCCGCGTGCCCAGGTTGGTGGTCAGGATGATCACCGTGTTCTTGAAGTCGACGATGCGACCCTGACCGTCGGTCAGGCGACCGTCTTCCAAGATCTGGAGCAGCGTGTTGAAGACGTCGGGGTGGGCCTTCTCGATCTCGTCGAAGAGCACGACGGAGAACGGCCGGCGGCGCACCTTCTCGGTGAGCTGGCCACCCTCGTCGTAGCCCACGTAGCCGGGAGGCGCCCCGACCAGGCGGGAGACCGTGTAGCGGTCGTGGAACTCCGACATGTCGAGCTGGATCAGCGCGTCCTCGCTGCCGAACAGGAACTCCGCGAGCGCCTTGGAGAGCTCGGTCTTACCGACGCCGGACGGGCCGGCGAAGATGAACGAGCCCGAGGGGCGCTTCGGGTCCTTGAGGCCCGCCCGCGTGCGCCGGATCGCCTTGGACACGGCCTTGACCGAGTCTTCCTGGCCGACGACCCGCTTGTGCAGCTCGTCCTCCATGCGCAGCAGCCGGGAGGTCTCCTCCTCGGTCAGCTTGTAGACCGGGATGCCGGTCCAGTTGGCGAGGACCTCGGCGATCTGCTCGTCGTCGACCTCGCTGACGACGTCGAGGTCGCCGGCCTTCCACTCCTTCTCCCGCTGGGCCTTCTGCCCGAGCAGCTGCTTCTCCTTGTCGCGCAGCTGCGCGGCCCGCTCGAAGTCCTGCGCGTCGATCGCGGACTCCTTGTCGCGGCGCACCTGGGCGATCCGCTCGTCGAAGTCACGCAGGTCCGGCGGCGCGGTCATGCGGCGGATGCGCATCCGGGCGCCGGCCTCGTCGATCAGGTCGATCGCCTTGTCGGGCAGGAAGCGGTCGGAGATGTAGCGGTCGGCCAGGGTGGCCGCGGCGACCAGCGCGGCGTCGGTGATCGACACGCGGTGGTGCGCCTCGTAGCGGTCGCGCAGGCCCTTGAGGATCTCGATGGTGTGGGCCAGCGAGGGCTCACCCACCTGGATCGGCTGGAACCGGCGCTCGAGAGCGGCGTCCTTCTCGAGGTGCTTGCGGTATTCGTCGAGCGTCGTCGCGCCGATCGTCTGCAGCTCGCCCCGGGCCAGCATCGGCTTCAGGATCGAGGCCGCGTCGATCGCGCCCTCGGCGGCACCCGCACCCACCAGGGTGTGGATCTCGTCGATGAACAGGATGATGTCGCCGCGGGTGCGGATCTCCTTGAGCACCTTCTTGAGGCGCTCCTCGAAGTCACCGCGGTAACGGGAACCGGCCACCAGGGCGCCCAGGTCGAGCGTGTAGAGCTGCTTGTCCTTGAGCGTCTCGGGCACCTCGCCCTTGATGATCCGCTGGGACAGGCCCTCGACGACCGCCGTCTTGCCGACGCCGGGCTCACCGATCAGGACCGGGTTGTTCTTGGTGCGGCGGGAGAGCACCTGCATCACCCGCTCGATCTCCTTCTCGCGCCCGATGACCGGGTCGAGCTTGCCCTCGCGGGCGGCCTGGGTGAGGTTGCGGCCGAACTGGTCGAGCACCAGGCTCGTCGACGGCGCGGCCTCGCCCGGGGTGGCGCCGGCGGCCGCCGGCTCCTTGCCCTGGTAGCCGGAGAGGAGCTGGATGACCTGCTGGCGGACCCGGTTGAGGTCGGCGCCGAGCTTGACCAGCACCTGGGCGGCCACGCCCTCGCCCTCACGGATCAGCCCGAGCAGGATGTGCTCCGTGCCGATGTAGTTGTGACCGAGCTGCAGCGCCTCGCGCAGCGATAGCTCGAGCACCTTCTTGGCCCGCGGCGTGAACGGGATGTGCCCGCTCGGCGCCTGCTGACCCTGGCCGATGATCTCCTCGACCTGCTGGCGGACGCCTTCCAGGGAGATACCGAGACTCTCCAGCGCCTTCGCCGCGACACCCTCACCCTCGTGGATGAGGCCGAGCAGGATGTGCTCAGTGCCGATGTAGTTGTGGTTGAGCATCCGGGCTTCTTCTTGAGCCAGGACGACAACCCGTCGCGCTCGGTCGGTGAACCGCTCGAACATGCCCTCGTGCTCCTCACGTGCCGTGCGCCTGAGTCTGGCCGGACCAGCGACTTGGCGGAACCAATGCACAGACGCCCGGGGAAGACGCCTGCGCACCCTCACTCTATCGCCGCGGGCGCGGTCAGCTACGGCCGTGCGCGCCGGACTGACCCCTGTCCGCGACGTATCTGCCAACTCTGCACGCTTATCGGGTGTTCCCGGGTGGGAACGTGTACGCGCAGAGCGAACACGCGAGGTTGCGATTCATGAAGATCAACTGAGTCGGGCGTGACGAACGACGGGCATTGCGGGCACAAAACGGACAAAGGACGAAGGCCGGAGCGGGGACGGCCGGGTCACCCGAGGGCGCCCGACAGGGAGGGGTCCCCGCCTACCGACGTCGTCCGCCTTACCGGCCGGCCTTCGCGTGGTACTCGTCGACGATCTCCTGCGGGATGCGTCCCCGGTCGGAGATGTCCTTGCCTTCCTTCTTCGCCCAGGCGCGGATCGCCTTGTTCTGCTCGCGGTCGGCGGCGGCGCCGCCCCGGCCGCGCGCCGCACGCCCGCCGACCACGACCCCGCCCCGGCCCACCTTGGAGCCGGCCGCCAGGTAGGGCGCGATTGCGTTCCGCAATTTGTCGGCGTTCTTCTTGGAGAGGTCGATCTCGTACTGAACACCGTCGAGGGCGAACTTCACCGTCTCGTCGGCGTCGCCACCGTCGATGTCGTCGACCAACTTGTGAATGATCTGCTTGGCCACGGGCCGCTGTCCTTTCGCGTGGTCCCTCCCACAAACAAGAGCACAATAGCTCCTTCGCCGCGCGATCGGTCAATAGCGCGGCAAAATCCGAGTCCGCGTCCTGCTCTTTTCGTTAAATCACCGTGCCAGCGCCGGCCGGCACGATTCCGATTACACGACAGAGCGTGTTGGATTGGCACCCTCAAGGTGATCCATGGCTGTTAGGCGCGTCACGCTCTGATCGGAATCTCGTGGATGAGACCGCGCGGCCACGCTGGGTGCCGGCGGTCGAGCGATGGATCCATTGACACCGCCCGGATCGGTGGCCGTCACATTGCCGTCGGTCACGAATTGCCGCGGTACGCTGCCCCGCGATGGACGCGAAGAAGCGCAACGCGCTGTCGTTCGGCGTGGCCGCCGAGCGCTACGACCGATTCCGCCCGCCGTATCCGCGCGCCGCACTGGAATGGGCGGTCGGCGGCCCGGCGCCGCTGCGGGTGGCCGACCTCGGGGCGGGCACCGGCATCCTGAGCCGCGGACTGATCGACGCCGGCTACGAGGTGATCGCCGTCGAGCCGGATCCGGAAATGCGCGCGCGACTGGCCGCCGTCAGTCCCGGTGTGACCGTCCTGGCGGGCGGCGCGGAAGACATTCCATTGCCGGATGGAAGCGTGGACGCGGTTGTCGCCGGTCAGGCGTACCACTGGTTCGCCCCGGCGGAGGCACATGCGCAAGCCGCCCGCGTGCTGCGGCCTGGCGGCTATTTCGCGGCGGTGTGGAACTTCCGTGACCGGAGGGAACCATGGGTCGCGGCACTCGACCGGATCGCGACCGCGGCCGGTGACCAGGAACACGATCGGCCCACCTCGTTCGGCGACCGGTTCACCGCGGTGGAGCACCACGAATTCGCGCACGAGACGTCGCTCACCGCTGCCCACCTGGTGGAAATGATGACCACCCGGTCTTATTACCTGACGGCGGACCCGGACACTCGGAAAGCTTTCACCACGGCCGTGGCGGAGCTGGCGGAGACGCATCCGGACCTCGCCGGCCGGGCGTCGTTCCCGTTGCCCTACCGCACCGAGGTCTATCGCGCGTCGACGTTGCGCTCGTAGACCATCCGCAGGCCGATCAGTGTGATCATCGGTTCGTGGTGGGTGATCGTGCGGCATTCGCCGAGCACCACCGGGGCCAGCCCGCCGGTGGCGATCACCGCTTTCACCGAGCCGAGCTCTTCGGTCATCCGGTCGACGATGTGGTCGACCTGGCCCGCGAAGCCGAAATAGAGCCCGGCCTGCAGGCACTCGACGGTGTTCTTGCCGATCACGGAACGCGGCTTGGCCGGCTCGACCTTGCGCAACTGCGCGGCACGGGCGGCCAGCGCGTCGAACGAGATCTCGATGCCGGGCGCGAACGCGCCACCCAGGAACTCACCACGCGCGCTGATCACGTCGAAGTTGGTCGTCGTGCCGAAGTCGACCACGATCGACGGGCCACCGAAAAGGGTGTACGCGGCCAGCGTGTTGACCACCCGGTCGGAGCCGACCTCCTTGGGGTTGTCGATGGCCAGCTGGACGCCGGTCTTCACACCGGGCTCCACGATCACGTTGGGCAGGTCGCCGTAGTAGCGGGCCAGCATCGTGCGCAGCGACCGCAGCGCGGCCGGCACCGTCGAGCACGCGGCCACACCGGTGATCTCCACCGCGTCGCCGGCCAGCAGCCCGCGGAACATCAGCCCGAGCTCGTCGGCCGTGGAGCGGGCGTCGGTCTTGATCCGCCAGTTGTGCACCAACTTGTCGCCGTCGAACGTGGCGAGCACCGTGTTGGTGTTACCGATGTCGATGCACAGCAGCATGTGGGGTCAGCTCCGGCTCAGGTGCGGCGGGCGAAGATCGAGCGCGATGTCCAAGATAGGTGACGAGTGGGTCAGCGCCCCCACCGAAAGGTAGTCGACGCCGGTCGCGGCGTACGCCGGCGCGACCTCCAGGGTGAGCCCCCCGGTCGCTTCGAGCTCGGCCCGGTCGCCGACCGCCGCGACCGCCTCGCGCAGCACCGCCGGCGTCATGTTGTCGCAGAGCAGGAACGTGGCGCCGACCTCGACGGCCTCGATCGCCTCCTCGACGGTGGTGACCTCCACCTGGACCGCCACCTCGGGAAACGCCTCCCGGACCCGGCGGTACGCCTCGGCGACGCTGCCGGCGGCCAGCTTGTGGTTGTCCTTGATCATGGCGACGTCGTAGAGGCCCATCCGCTTGTTGGTGCCGCCGCCCGCGCGCACGGCGTACTTCTCCAACGCCCGTAGCCCCGGTGTGGTCTTGCGGGTGTCGAGCACCATCGCCTTCGTGCCGGCCAGCGCGTCGGCCCAGCGCCGGGTGTGCGTCGCCACGCCGGATAGGCGGCTGAGCAGGTTCAGCGCGGTGCGCTCGGCGGTCAGCAGGGTGCGGGTCGGGCCGGTCACGGTGGCCAGCACGTCGCCGGCGGACACCCGGTCACCGTCACGGGCCTTGAGCACGATCTCCGGCGTACGGGGGCCCGCGAGCGCGAACACGGCCGCCGCCACCGGCAGCCCGGCCAGGACACCGTTGGCCCGGGCCACCACGTCGGCCGTGTCGACCTGGTCGGCCGGGATGGTCGCCTCGCTGGTCACGTCGCGGTGCTGGGGCCCGAGATCCTCGTCGAGGGCGCCGCGCACCACCCGCTCGACCTCGGCCGGGTCGAGGCCCTTGGCCCGGAGGTCGTCGAAGATCCACTGCGGCAGCATCACGCCTCCCAGGCGAGCGTCGGGGTCCCCGTGCCGTCGAGGGCGGGGAACAGGTGGCCGAGCCACTCGGGCCGGGCGGTCGGGTGGTCCTCGCGCCAGTGGCACCCGCGGGTCTCCTCCCGCGCGGTGGCCGCCGCGACCAGCGCGGTCGCGACCGTGACCAGGTTGGTCGCCTCCCAGCTGGCGGTGGCCGGCCGGCCCCGGGTCGCGCCGAGCCCGACGAGGGTCCCGGCGGTGGCGGCCAGCGAACCGGCCGACCGCAGCACCCCGGCGCCGCGGGTCATCGCACGCTGCAGCGCGGAGCGCACGCCGGGGTCGAGCACCCATCCGTCGGCCGTGGCCGGCGCGGGCTCCGCCTGCTCCGGCAGCTCGGTGGCGATGTGGTCGGCGATCCGGCGGGCGAACACCAGCCCTTCGAGCAACGAGTTGCTGGCCAGCCGGTTGGCGCCGTGCACGCCGGTGCAGGCCACCTCGCCACACGCGTAGAGCCCCGGGATCGACGTGCGGCCGTGCAGGTCGGTGCGGACGCCGCCGCTGGCGTAGTGCGCGGCCGGCGCCACCGGGATCGGGTCGGTGCCCGGGTCGACGCCGGCGGCCAGGCAGGACGCCACGATCGTCGGGAAGCGCCGGGCGAGGAACTCGGCGCCGAGATGCCGGGCGTCGAGGAACACGTGGTCGGTGTTCTCGGCGAGCAGCACCCGGTGGATGCCCTTGGCGACGATGTCGCGCGGGGCCAGCTCGGCCAGGTCGTGCTGGCCGACCATGAACCGCTTGCCGTCGCCGTCGACCAGGTGGGCCCCCTCGCCCCGGAGCGCCTCGCTGACCAGTGGCTGCTGGCCCCGGGCGGCGTCGCCGAGATAGAGGGCGGTCGGGTGGAACTGGACGAACTCGATGTCGGTGACCGCGGCACCGGCCCGGATGGCCAGCGCGACACCGTCGCCCGTGGACACCACGGGGTTGGTCGTCGACGCGAACACCTGGCCCATCCCGCCGGTGGCGAGCACGACGGCCCGGGCCAGGATGGCGCCGACGCCGTCCTCGGTGCCCTCGCCGAGCACGTGCAGGGTGATTCCGCAGGCCCGGCCGGTGGCGTCGGTGAGCAGGTCGAGCACGAGCGCGTGGTCGACGACCCGGATCCACGGGTCGCGCCGCACGGCCGCGTGCAGGGCGCGCTGCACCTCGGCGCCGGTGGCGTCGCCGCCCGCGTGCACGATCCGGTTGGCGTGGTGGCCGCCCTCCCGGGTGAGCATCAGCGAGCCGTCGGCGTTGCGGTCGAACTCGGCGCCGAGCCGCATCAGCTCGCGCACGCGGGTAGGGCCCTCCTCGACCAGCACCTTCACCGCGGCCGGGTCGCACAGGCCGACGCCGGCGACCTCCGTGTCGGCGGCGTGGGCCTCCGGGCTGTCGAACGGGTCGAGCACCGCGGCGATGCCGCCCTGGGCCCACCGGGTCGAACCGTCGTCGATGTTCTCCTTGGTCACCACCGTGACGTGCCGGCCGGCCGCGCGCAGGTGCAGCGCGGCGGTCAGGCCGGCGATGCCCGAGCCCACCACGACCACGTCGGTGGACTCGGCCCAGCCCGGTGCCGGGCCGGCGAGGCGTCGGGGCAGTTCCGGCAACTCCGCGACACGGGGGTCCATCTGTTCAGTGAACCCCGTCAGATATTCAGGTGTCCGCCCGGACCGGCGAAACGTGCGCAGGCTAACTCGACTGCCCGATATTCGCCGGGAAACCCTTCTCGCCCACCCCCTTCTGCGAGGTGTTCAGCGGGCGGAACCGGACCCAGAGGAAACAGCGCACATCGCGGTCTCCCATCGCCCAGGCGTTCTTGCTGGGCAGCACCGGCACGTAACCGGTCCGGGCCGCGAAGCCCGGCGCGTAGGGCACCTTCACGTACGCCGCGATGGTCTTGAGGCAGCCCTCGTAGAACGGCACGTAGTCGCGGTCCTTTACCGGGTAGGCGACCTTGCCGGGCGCCGTCCAGACACCGACGAACTCGCCCTCGTGCTTGACGTCGCAGGGGCTGTCGGCGACCGTCGCGACGTTGGCCTTGCGGTCGAGCTTGACCAGCACGCAGCGCAGCCGCAGCGGCGCGTCGGGCGCCTCCAGGCCGCCGGCGAGGCTGCCGGAGCGCTGTGCGACCTTCCCGTCCGGGCCGACGCCGGTGAGCTCGACGAGGTCGCAGCGGAACCAGCGCTCGCCGGCCGTCCAGACCGTGGTCGACGGGAGCACCACGTCGAGCCGGAGCCGCCCGACGCGCCAGTCGTCGCCCAGCGCGGTCGCCGCCCGCTTGTCGCACTCGTCGTAGACCGCGGCCATCGCCCGGCTGACGGGCGGCGGAAACGAGTCGGCGGTGGCCGCGGCGCCCGTGAACTCACCGATGTGGACCGTCTCGGCCAGGTGCGGCGCCGCGCAGTCGACGGTGCCGTCGCGCGCGTCGGCGGTGCCCTCCGCGACCTGCGCGTGGCAGCGTGGCGGAGGTGAGCTTGTCTGGGCCGACGGCCCGGGCGCGGCCGCCTGGCCGCCACCGCCACCACCGCTGCCGTTGCTGCCACAAGCGGCGCTGGCGAGCACCAGCACCACGACCGCTGCCGTCCATCGACGCATCGCGTCCTCCCCGGGGGCGTTGCGCTCCGTCCTAAGCGGAGCACATCGGGACGGCGGAGCGCAACCGCCTGGTCACCCCAGGTTAGCGATCAACCGAGGTCGATCGGCATGTTGTCGATCAGGCGGGTGCCGCCGACCTTGGCCGCGACCAGCATCCGGGCCGGTCCGTGGCCGGGCGGGGGGCCTAGGTCCGGGTCGAGCAGCACGAGGTAGTCGAGCCGCACGTCGGTCGTACCGTCGGCGAAGATCTGATGGGCGGCGGCCAGCACGCCGTCGGCGTCGGCGCCGCGCTGGGCGGCGGCCGCGCCGGCCCGCAGCGCCCCCGAGAGGCGCAGCGCGGCGACCCGCTCCGACTCGGTCAGGTAGCGGTTGCGGCTGGACAGCGCGAGCCCGTCGGCCTCGCGCACCGTCGGCACGCCACGCACCTCGATCGGCAGGTTGACGTCGAGCACCATGCGGCGGATCAGCGTCAGCTGCTGGTAGTCCTTCTCGCCGAAGAATGCCAGGTCGGGCCGGACCAGGTTGAAGAGCTTGAGCACCACGGTGAGCACGCCGTGGAAGAAGCCGGGCCGGCTCGCCCCTTCGAGCAGCTCGCCCAGCGGGCCCGGGTTGACCCGCACCTGCGGCTCGCCGCCGGGATAGACCTCGTCGCGGCTCGGCGCGAAGACCAGGTCGACGCCGGTGCGCCGGCACATCTCGAGGTCGGCCTCCATCGTCCGCGGGTAGCGGTCGAAGTCCTCGTTAGGTCCGAACTGGAGCGGGTTCACGAAGATGGTCGCGATCACCGAGTCGGCGTGGTCCCGTGCGTTCTTGAGGAGGGCCTCGTGGCCGGAGTGCAGGGCGCCCATGGTCATCACGACCGCCACGGTGCCGGGCAGGTCCTTCCGCGCGGCCGCGAGGTCTGCCCTTGTCTCGACGACGTTCACGCGACCCGCTCCGGGCGGTCGCTGGCCAGCACGTCGAGCAGGGCCTCGGCGTCGTGGGGGCGCAGCCGTCCGGCGGCGATGGCGCGGTCCGCGGTGCGCCGGGCCAGGGCCACATACGCGGGTACGGAGTCCGGCGCGGTCTCCGTCAGCGTCTCCACGTGCCGGGCCACCGTGCCGGCGTCGCCGCGGACCACCGGCCCGGTCAGGGCGGCGTCGCGCATCCGCAGGGTGTTGTCGAGCGCGGCGTGCAGCAGCGGGGCGAGCACCTTCTCCGGGTAGACGACCCCGGCGTCGCGCAGCCGGTCCATCGCCTCGTTGACCAGGGTGACCAGGTGGTTGGCGCCGTGCGCGAGGGCGGCGTGGTAGAGCGCCCGGTCGTGCTCGGCCACCCACTCCGGGGTGCCACCCAGGTCGTGCACCAGGTCCTCGGCGAACGCCTTGAGGTCGGCCGGCGCGGTGATCCCGTAGGAGATGCCGGGCAGGCGGGCGAGGTCGGCGGCCGTACCGGTGAAGGTCATCGCCGGATGCAGGGCGAGCGGGCGGGCGCCGGCGATGGCGGCCGCGCCGAGGACGGCGAGCCCGTGCGCGCCGGAGGTGTGCAGCACGACCTGGCCGGGGCGCAGGACGCCGGCGATCTCGTCGACCACGCCGGCCAGGGCGTCGTCGGGCACGGAGAGCACCAGCAGGTCGGTGGCGGCCCGGGCGACCTGCTCGGCGGGGAGCACCGGGGTGCCGGGGAGCAGGCGGGCGATGCGGCCCTGTGCGGCGGCGGAGCCGCCGGAGGCGGCGACGACATCGTGGCCGGCGGCCCGGAGAGCGGCCCCGAGCACGGCCCCGACGCGGCCCGTGCCGATGATGCCGATGGTCTGGCGCGGCAGTGCGCTCATATTGATCCAGTCCTCGCGCAGGTTAGGTACCGGTCAACATCAAGTATGCGATCTGGAAACAGACCGGACACAGCTTGTGTGAAGACTTTCACGGGCATGTTTGTCCGCCACTAGGCTGCTGTGGATGCGCTGGTCTGCGGCGATGTCGCGGGCCCTCTACGGGCCGCACGGGTTCTTCGTCTCCGGCGCCGGCCCGGCCGGTCACTTCCGCACCAGCGCCACCGCCTCACCGGTGCTGGCCAGGGCCGTCGCCCGGCTGTTGGCCCGGGTCGACGAGGCTCTGGGGCGGCCGGATCGGCTGGACCTCGTCGATGTGGGCGCGGGTCGCGGTGAGCTCATCACCGGGGTGCTGGCCGCCGCACCTCCGGCCCTGCGCACCCGCGTGCGGGCAGTTGCCGTCGAGCTCGCGCCCCGGCCTGCGTTCCTGCCGAGCGAGATCGACTGGCGCCATTCGCCCCCGCATCGGATCACCGGGCTGTTGATCGCCACGGAGTGGCTCGACAACGTCCCGCTCGACGTGGTCGTCGGCGACCGTTATGTCGAGGTCGAGCCGCCCACCGGGGAGGAGCACCTCGGCGGGCCGACCGAACCGGCCGACGCCGCCTGGCTGGACCGTTGGTGGCCCCCTTTGCTCTGCAGCCACGGACGCATCACCGGTAGCGACCCGACAGGTGATGCGCCGATGGCAGCAGAGCAGGACGGGCCGGTTGCGGCGGAGGCGCGGCGGGAGGTCGGGCGGAGTCGGGACGAGGCGTGGGCCGGGGCCGTGGGAGCGGTCGAGCGTGGGCTGGCGGTGGCGGTCGACTACGGGCATCTGCGGGACGATCGGCCGTTCGACGGGACGTTGACCGGATATGTGCAGGGGCGGCAGGTGACACCGGTGCCGGACGGGACTCGGGACGTGACGGCGCACGTCGCCATGGACTCCGTCGCGGTGGCCGGGTCCGCGGTCGCCGGGCGGCCGTACCAGCTGATGTCCCAGCGGCAGGCCCTGCGCGCGCTGGGCGCCGACGGCGGGCGGCCACCGATCCGCCTGGCGTCCACCGACCCGGCCGGTTACGTGCGAGCGCTGGCGGCGGCGTCGGCCGCGGCCGAGCTCACCGCGCGGGGCGGCCTGGGTGATCACTGGTGGCTCGTCCAGCCGGTGGGTATCGACGGCTGGGCGTGGGACGATGGCGGCTATGTCGGATCTCCGTGAGGTGACCGTCGGCACCGGTGCCGGGCTCGACACCGCCGACATGGTGCTCAACATCGGCCCGCAGCACCCCTCCACGCACGGCGTGCTCCGGCTGCGGCTGGTGCTCGACGGCGAGCGGGTGGTCTCCTGCGAGCCGATCATCGGCTACATGCACCGGGGCGCGGAGAAGCTGTTCGAGGTGCGCGACTACCGCCAGATCATCGTTCTCGCCAACCGGCACGACTGGCTGTCGGCGTTCTCCAACGAGCTCGGCGTGGTGCTCGCGGTGGAGCGGCTGATGGGCATCGAGGTGCCCGAGCGGGCGGTCTGGCTGCGGACGGCGCTGGCCGAGCTCAACCGGGTGCTCAACCACCTCATGTTCCTGGGCTCGTACCCCCTGGAGATCGGCGCCATCACACCGGTGTTCTACGCGTTCCGCGAGCGCGAGACGCTGCAGACGGTGATGGAAGAGGTGTCCGGCGGCCGGATGCACTACATGTTCAACCGGGTCGGCGGGCTCAAGGAGGAGGTGCCGGCCGGCTGGACGCGGCGGGCCCGGGCGGCGATCGGCGAGGTCCGCCGCCGGCTCCCCGACCTCGACAACCTCATCCGGCGCAACGAGATCTTCCTGGCCCGCACGGTCGGCGTCGGCGTGCTGACGGCCGAACAGGCGGCCGCCTACGGTGCGTCGGGTCCGGTGGGGCGCGCGTCCGGGCTCGATCTGGACCTGCGTCGGGACGATCCCTACCTGGCGTACGGCGAGCTGTCGGTGCCCGTGGTGACCCGCACCGCCGGTGACTGCCACTCGCGGTTCGAGGTGCTGCTCGATCAGGTCTTCGTCTCGCTCGACCTGGCGCAGGAGTGCCTGGACCGCGTCGACCGGCTGACGGGGCCGGTCAACGTGCGGCTGCCCAAGGTGGTCAAGGCGCCGGAGGGCCACACGTACGCGTGGACCGAGAACCCGCTCGGCATCAACGGCTACTACCTGGTGTCGCGGGGCGAGAAGACGCCGTGGCGGATGAAGCTGCGGACCGCGTCCTACGCCAACGTGCAGGCGCTGAGCACGCTGCTGCCCGGCTGCCTGGTGCCTGACCTGATCGCGATCCTGGGCTCGATGTTCTTCGTGGTGGGCGACATCGACAAGTGAGCTCTGCTTGCTCTCAGCGCCAGCGGTCGTCGCCGCCACGGTCGTCGTCGTAGGCGCCCCGGCCCCAGGACTCGTCGCGGTGGGCCTGCGGTAGCGCGCGGGCACCGCCGCTCCGGCGCCAGTCGTCGCCCGCGTCGTCCCGGGTGGCACCGTAGGTCGACCCGGTCCGGGAGCGGCTGTCCGACCAGGCGTCGGCGTACCACTGGTCCGGACCGGCGCCGCTGCCCGCTCGGTCTTCGTCGCGGCGGCTGGGTGAGCGGTCGTCGTCGTCCCGGCGGACGGCGGCCCAGCGGTCTTCGACGCGGTACTCGGTGCCCGACTCGTCGGCCCGCACGCTCGCCCGGCGCTCGCCCATGCGCAGCTCGCGGCCCTGGTCGTCGGCGCGCACGGAGGCCCAGCGGTCGCCGGCCCGCGCGGAGGACCACTGCGGGTCGAGGACCGGGTCGTCGCCGCGCTCGATCGCGGGCCGGTCGCCGCGCAGCTCGCGCAGCCGGCGGTCGGTGAAGGACTCCTCGCCGTCGCGGGGGTCCTGCCAGTCGGCGGCCTGGCCGCGGTAGGCGTCGTAGCCGGTCGGCTCCGCGTCGTCGTCGTCCCGGCTGCGCCGGCCGCGGTAGCCGGTGTCCTCGTCGGGTTCCCGGCGGCTGCCGTAGGAGCCGCCGCTGTAGGAGCCGCCACTGTAGGAGCCGCCGCCGTAGGTGCCGCCGCTGTAGTCGGCCGATCGGCGTCCGCCCTGGCGGTCGTCGTCGCCGTAGCGGTTGTCGTCCCGGTAGCGGCTGTCGTCGCGGTAGCGGTTGTCGTCGCCGTAGATGTCGCCGGTGCCGTAGCTGGTGCCGCCGCGACCATCGACCACGGTGTGCCGGGTGGTCACCTGGACGGTCTCGGTGTGCCGCACCACGCCGCTCGGCATCCGGCCCCGCGGCGTCCGCGCCGTGCCCGGCTGGCTCTCGCCTGATCCGCCGTAGGTGCGCCCGCCCGCCGCCATCGCCGGTTGCGCCGCGGAACGGTCGTCGTCGGCCGAGTCGCGCCCGTAGTCGGCCCGAGCGGCGCCGTACGTGGCGCCCTCGCCGCGTCCCGCGCCCACGCTCTCGCGCGCGGTGCTCTCGCGCGCGGCGCCATAGGTGACCGCGGCGCTGGCCGCGTCCCGCGACTGGGTCGGCACGCCGACCGACGGCGGCCGCGGTCCGGCCCGCTGCGCGTCGAGCTGGGCCCGCATGGCGTCGACGGTCTGCTGCAGGGCTTGAAGCTTCTCGCCGAGCTGCCGATGGGTGGCCCGCGCGGCGGTCTCGATGTCCCGCCGCACGTCGCCCTGCAACCCGTCGATCTCGTCGGCGACCATGTCCTCGAGCTCGCCCCGCAGGGCGTCGGAGTCGGACCGCAGACCGATCGAGAGTCCGATGAGGACCACCGCCAGGACGGCCAGCACAGCGGCGATCCGCAGCGGGCCGTTGCCGTCGGCGAGCAGCAGCAACAGCATGGCGATCGGGGCCAGCCCGATGCCGGCCCAGAACAACAACTTGAGCAACGGGCGGCCCCGCGGCTCCTCGTCGTCGGTCGTCGGCATGGGTCGGAAGCCTACCGAGAGTTCGGTAACAGCGAAATGGCCGGCACCCGCCACCCACTTGCCCGATGCCGGTCGAAACGGCGATCGGCTACGCCCAAACCCGCCCGACCCCGCCGAAACCGCTCGGCGCCGACCGCGCTGGTCGAGGCCGTGCTGCCGGTCCGGGGCCGGCACCAGAACGCGTGCCGGACCCGGAGCGAGCGGTCAGGTGGTTGCCAGGTCCCCGTCGGAGGAGAGGACGAGGCCGACGCTGATCGCACCCGTGCGCAGCGCGTTCTTGGTCTGCGGGCCGCCGGCGTCGAGCGAGCTGAACTTGCCGGCGTTGAAGTTGTAGGTGCTGACCAGGCCCGCCTGGCACTTGGGGCGCTGCGGGCACTCGGGCGGGCCGCCGAGGACGGTGGCTGAGCCCGAGCACTTCTCCGCGAGCTGCGACAGCGTGGTCACGCCGTATTTGTCGGAGAAGGCCTTGGTGACCGCGAACGCGTTCTGGTCCTGCGCCGCCGACGGCTCACCGAACGTGATGCCCACCTTCTCGCCCAGGGGGCGGAGCTGGCTCATCGTCTGGTTGATGTCGGGCGACGACAGCGCCGGGGCGTTGGCGCCGTTGACCTTGGTGTTGAGGAAGTCGAGCATGGTGGCCGCGTATTCGGGGACGACCTGGATGTCGCCCTTCTCCAGCGCCGGCTCGTAGAGCTCCCGGTTGCCGATCTGCTGGACGGTCACGTTGTAGCCGGCCGCGGTCAGCGTGATCTTGTAGAGCTCGCCGAGCGTCTGGTTCTCGCTGAAGTTGGCCGCACCGACGACGATGTCGCCGCCCGGACCGCGCTGGATGCCGGCGGTCAGGTTGTTGGCGGTCGCGAACTCCTGCGCCGCGACGGCCGGGGTCTTGCGCTCCACGTCGACCGCCCGGTTGAGCTGGATCAGCTTCTGGGTGTCGAGCGACTGGGCGACCTTGTTGGTGGCCGCGACGACCTGGGGGCTGGCCGCCTTGGTGTTGATGGCAGCGACCACGTTGTCGCTGTTCTGCAGGTTCTTGTCGTCTTGCAGGACGACGAGTTGGTCGCCGGCGACCGGGGCGCACCCCGCGCCCGCCGCGGCGGAAGCGGGCGCGTCGGTGCCGGACGATCCGGCCTCACCGCAACCCGCAAGAAGTCCAGCCACGAAGAGGACGCCTGCCGCCCCCGTCGCGAGCCGTGAAACAGCGCGCATGAAGCCCGCCTTCCGTGTCCCGGCGCGACCCGTCAGGGCCGGCCGCGTGTCCGACGGACGGAGGGACAATCTTCCCGTCCGCGAGTTCTCACCCAACATGTTGTCAGGAGGGTCCGACAAGAATCTGTGGTTGTTGTCATCACGATCGTTACGGGCGCGGCGCGGCTCCCGTCGCGATGGCCTCCTGGTCGGCCCGGCGGCGGGCCGGCTTCAGCGGCGCCGGCGTGACCAGCCGTTCGATCAGCGCCAGAATGCCTTCGACCAGCAACGCCAGCAGGGCGACCAGCACGCCGCCCGCGAGGATCTGCCCACCGGCCGCCGAGATGCCCAGCCCGAACCCTTCGGCGATGATCTGCCCGAGCCCACCGCCGTTGACGTACGAGGCCAGCGCCGCCGTCGCCACCACCTGCACCGCCGCCGTGCGGAAACCGGCCGCCAGGTAGGGCACCGCCAGCGGCAGCTCGACCCGGCGCAGCAGCTGCCAGCCGGACAACCCCATGCCCTTGGCCGCGTCCCGCGTCTCGGGGTCGACCTGCCTGATTCCCGTGTACGCGTTGGCGAGCAGTGGCGGGATCGCGAACACGGCGAGCGCCACGATGATCGGCGGTTGGCCGAACCCGAGCGCGGTCAGCGGCAGGATCGTCAGCAGCGCCACCGTCGGGATGGCCAGCGTGAGGTCGGAGACCAGCACGATGAGCCCGCCGCCGCGGCCAGCGTGGCCCAGCCACACGCCCAGTGGCCAGGCGACCACGCAGCCGATCGCGACCGCGGCCGCCGAGATGGTCAGGTGCTCGCCGAGCCGGTCGAGGATGCCGCCCGGGTTGGTCCAGTTGAGCGGGTCGTTGAGATAGATCCACGCCGAATGCACGATGTTCAACGGGCTCTCCTGGTCCAAGGGGTGAGCAGCCGGCCGGCGCCGATCAGCAACAGGTCGAGCACCAACGCCAGGAGTACGCACAGAATGGTGCCGGTGGTGATCTCGGCCTTGAAGAAGTTGTTGCGGAACCCGCCGAGGATCAGGTTGCCCAGGCCGCCCTTGCCGATCAGCGCGCCGACCGTGACCAACGCCACGGTCGACACCGTCGCCAGCCGCAGCCCGGTCATGATGCCCGGCAACGCGAGCGGCAGGTCGACGCGGAGCAACCGGCCCCACCGGCTGTAGCCCATGCCGAGCGCGGCGTCCTGCGCCTCCCGCGGCACCTGGGTGAGCCCGGCCAACGTGTTGCGGACGATCAACAGCAGCGCGTAGAGCACCAGGCCGATCAGCACCGACGTCGACTTCGTCGGCCCGACCGCCGGCGCGATGAACGCCAGCAGGGCCAGCGACGGGATCGTGTAGAGGACACCGGACAGCGCGAGGATCGGACCGCTGAGCCGGCGGAACCAGTACGCGGCCACGCCCATGGGGATCGCCACCACCGCGGCCACGGCCACGGCTTCGGCCGTCAACGTGACATGCTCGCCAAGAGCGTCAAGGATGGTGGTCGAGTTTGTCTGGATGTAGTCCCAGGAGAACCAGGGATTGGCGGCATCCTGATACGCCAGGTCGCGGAGGGACATAGGTGGACGCTACCCCGGAGGGCGGCACGCGCGCGCCGGCCGATCGCAAGGCCGCGCCGATCGAGCTCCGCTCGGTGCGCAAGCAGTACCCGGACGGCACCGTGGCCGTCGACAGCCTGGACCTGTCCATCAACGCCGGTGAGCTGGTCGTGCTGATCGGCCCGTCCGGCTGCGGCAAGTCGACCGTGCTGCGGATGATCAACCGGCTGATCGAGCCCACCGCGGGACAGATCCTCATCGACGGCGAAGACGTGACCCAAACGGACGCGGTGCGACTGCGCCGGCGGATCGGCTACGTCATCCAGAACGTCGGCCTATTTCCACATCAGACGATCCACACCAACGTGGGTACGGTGCCCCGCCTGCTCGGCTGGCCCAAGCAGCGCACCCGCGAGCGGGCCGACGAGCTGCTGGACCTGGTCGGCCTGGACCCGGCCCGCTACGGCCGTCGCTACCCGCACGAGCTCTCCGGCGGGCAGCGCCAGCGGGTCGGCTTCGCCCGTGCCCTGGCCGCCGACCCGGTCGTACTCCTGATGGACGAGCCCTTCTCCGCGGTCGACCCGATCGCCCGCACCGGGCTGCAGCGCGAGTTCCTGCGGCTGCAGGCGGAGGTGCGCAAGACGGTCGTGTTGGTCACCCACGACCTCGACGAGGCCGTGCGGATGGGTGACCGGATCGTCGTGCTCTCGCAGGGCGCCCACGTCGAGCAGTTCGGCACGCCGGCCCAGCTGCTGGGCGAGCCGGCGTCGCCGTTCGTGCGCGAGTTCGTCGGCAAGGACCGCGGCATCCGCCGCCTGGCGGTGCTCCCGGTCACCGAGGACATGCTGGTCCCGGCGGCTGACGTGACCCTGGACGGGCCCGTCCCGGCGGTCGAGGTGGGCACCTCGCTCTACGACGCGCTGGCCGCGATGCTGGTCACCAACAGCGACTACGCCGAGGTCAAGGACGGCGACCGCGTGCTGGGCCTGATCAGCCGGCACCGCATCCTGAGCATCGACTACCCGGCCGAATAAAGCCGCGGACCCGGCTGGGGGAAAGCCGGGTCCGCGACGGGTCAGGGTCAGCTGCGGGTGCCGCGCCAGGCGCCCAAGGTGACGATGCCGATGATCCAGCCGACGAAGAAGCCGTAGGTGGCGCCTTGGCCGGCGGCGCCGAACGCGCCCAGCAGGGTCGGGTTGCTGCGCACGAGCGCGGTGATCAGGCCGGCGAACGCGCCGGCGAAGACGAACGCACCCCAGCCGGCGAAGAGCTGGCTGAGCGTGCCGCGGGCCCGGGCGAGCTGGCTGCCGGGCAGGAGATATAGGAAGAGCGCCGTGAGTACCACGACGAGAATCGCGCGCAGGTCGTCGGCGAGCACGTCCTGGAGCGGGTCGTTGGAGTCGAACCGCCAGGCGGGATAGGCGAGCAGTCGCAGGAACCAGCCACCGGCCGTCTGGTCGGTGTGGTTCTCGCTCACCCAGTCGCGATACCAGGGGCTACCGAAGACCAGCACCAGGATCAGGGCAGCAACGGTGCCCGACCCGGTAGCGGTCTTGTATCGGTTGGTGAGAGCCATGGCGCCGGTATTTCCCGGCGGCATCCATCGACGAAACCTGGCGGACTTATCGCCGCCAATCGGCGCGATTCGCTATTTCGGTGCGTCGTGCTTGAGGAGATAGTCGATGAATTTCGCCCGTAGCAGGGGCTCCTCCTCGCCGAGGCCGCTCCCTTCGAACTCGCGGAACACCGCCACCGCGTCGTCGACGAACGAGGCAGTCTCGCTGAGGTCCCCGTCCAGGCCCGCGGCGTTCTCGCTGCCGGGCAGGTGGCGCAGCACCGACCAGAAGAAGCGCACGTCGAGGCGTTCCCGGGCGACATGGAACGCGCGCTCGCGCAGCTCCTCGGTGGACAGCGCGTCCAGCGCGGCGAACTCCGGCGACTCGGTCATGATCCGAGCCTAGCCCGCCGCGTCAGCGGTCGCCGTTCCACCGCTCGGTGTCCCAGGCGTCGGCCCGGCTCTCGGTCGGCTGGGCCGGCAGCGACGACCACGAGTCGGTGCGGTCGCCGAGCGTGTTGCCGCGTGGGGTGGCGGTCTGCCATTGCGTCTCGTCGGTGACCGCCGACTTGGGCCGGCCGAACGTCTCGACCAGCCGGGTCACCAGGAGCCCGAGCGCGATCGCGCCGGCGCCCAGCGCGGCCGGCGTGACCTCTTCCCAGCCCCGCACGGCAAGGTAGCGCTGGCCCACGACCAGCAGCGCGACGGCGAGCACCGTGCCGAAGATGCCGCCACGGCGGCCGTACGCGCTGGTCCCGCCGAGCAGCGCCGCACCGACCGCGAGGCCCGTCCACTCGAGCCCGCTGGCCGGCGCGACCGGCCCCTCGGCGGACGAGGCGAGCAGCACCCCGGCACCGGCCGCGAGCGGCATCGAGATGGCGATGGCACCGGCGGTGAGCAGGGCGGCGACCGAGCCACGGCGGCGGGCGGGATCGGCGACCGGGCGGAACCGGCCGACCGCGCGGCGGACCGACTTCACGGTGCCGAGCAGGCCGCCGAGCACCGCCACCACGGCAACACCGACGAACAGGTAGAGGGCGTGGTTGCTGGGGTCGTAGTCGCCCTGCACGTCGACCGGCAGCGGCCGGCGCTGGATGAACACCAGCGTGCCGAGCGCGGCCGCGAGGCTGGCGGCCCAGCCGGGCACGTGGAAGACCACCACGACGACGCCGACCACCACACCGAGCACCAGCGCCGCGACGGCGGCCTGGGCCAGCGTCGGCACCACGCCACGGTCGCCGTTCTCGGCGAAGTGCAATGCGGAGGCGACCGCGACCGGACCGAGGGCCAGGTTGACCGCGCCGGCCCGCAGGGTCAGCCCGGCGCCCATCGCGATCAGACCGAGCGCGGCGCCGGCGACGAGGAGTTGCTCCAGGGCATTGCCTCGTAACGCTCCGGAGTCGTCGCGGAGGAGCAGGTAGCCCACCGCGGCCACGCCGAGCAGGAGCAGGATCTCCCAGACGATATGGAAGGCCAGCCGGTCGCGGCCCGGCTCACCGTGCGCGGGGTCGTCGAACACGTCGTCGAGCGCGGCCGGCGACACGGCCTGCCGCTTGGTGTCGGTGGTCTCGCTCGCGCGCAGCTCACCGACGCCGAAGTCGCCGGGCGGGTAGTCGTCGCGGTAGTCGCCAGGACCGCCCGCGTCGGTGTTGTCGCCCACGCGTCGCCGGTAGATCGATTCGTCGTAGCCCATCAGGTGCGCCTTCCTACCATTCGCACGCACCCTAACCGCGCCGCCGCCCGGACGTCACCCCCTGTGCACAAGCCTGCCGCTGGCCCTAGAGATGTGTGGAGCGGGCGTCGTCGTCGCGGTTCTCGTCCTCGTCGCGCTGCTTCGGCACCCGGCACGCGCGCTCGAGCAGCAGCGCGGCGATGACGAGGATGACGGATCCGACCACACCGCCGATGGCGGCCGGCAGGTCGTGGCGGGCCGCGTCGGTGTGCTTGAAGATCAGGAAGATCAGCAGCCCCGCGAAGAAGCCGCCGAAGATCGAGCCGACCAGCGACGACGCCTTGGCCAGCACCGCGAACCGGGCCACCGCGAGCGGGTCGACCGGCGGCCGGCCGGGCTTGCGCTGTATCCGGGCGCGCGTGTTGAGCGCCAGGTAGCCCTCCAGCACGCCCAGGCCGGCCAGCACCGCGGTCGGCGACCACGGCAGGTCGGGCAGGCTCGCGTAGGTCATGCTGACCAGCAGCCAGGCCAGGGCGGCGGCCACCAGGGCGGCCAGCACCAGCGTCGCCGGCTGGGTCGGGCCCATCCGCGGCCGGTGCGGCCCGTGGCCGCGCGGGGGAGACTGCTGGCTCATCCCGCCGACTGTATCCGCAGTTCCGGGCGGGCACGCACCGCCGCGACGTCGTCAGCCGCCGGCCCGGACCAGAGCAGCTCCGCCACCCGGCCGTGTCCGGGCAGCTCGGCGTCGGGTTCGAGGTCGGCCCACGGGCGCAACACGAACGCCCGCAGGTGGGCCCGGGGGTGCGGCAGGGTGAGCACGGGGTCGTCGCTGGTCACGGGCCGGCCGTCGGGGGCCCACACGGCGATCACGTCGACGTCCAGCGTGCGGGGGCCGAACCGGCGCTCGGGGTCGCGTACCCGGCCTTCTGAGGCTTCGATGGCCTGGGCCCGGTCGAGCCAGTCGCGGGCCGTCGCCGCTTCGTCCCGGACGAGGGCCACCGCGTTGAAATAGCTCGGTTGGTCCGGATCGCCCCATGGTGGGGTCTCATAGACCAGCGAAACCGCTTCGAGTACGGGCGTCAGCGCGGCAACCGCGGCCCGCAGGTGGGCCAGCCGGTCACCGAGATTGCTGCCGAGCGACAGGACGGCCCGGGTCAGCTCTCCGCCCTCCCCCGGCGCATGCGGACCGAGACGTCGGCGAACTCGTGCGGGATCGGCGCGTGCGGCTTGTGCACGGTGACGGTGGCCGCGCGTACGCGCTGGTCGTCGAGGCAGACGTCGAGCAACCGGTCGGCGAGCGTCTCGATCAGGTCGACCGGCCGGCCCGTGATCACCTCGACCAGTCGGCCGGCCAGCACGCCGTAGTCGACCGTCTTGGTCAGGTCGTCGTCGCGGGCAGCCGCGCTCAGGTCGAGCTCGAGCTCCACGTCGACGAGGAAGTCCTGGCCCTCGGCGCGCTCGCTGGCCAGCACCCCGTGCCGCCCGCGGGCCCGCAGCCCCTTGAGGGTGATCCGGTCGTTCATTCCTTCTTCATTCCTCCGGCCAGCCGGGGGCGGCCACTGGCCTCCCACACGGCGATCGCGTCGACGGTCTCGCGGACGTCGTGCACGCGTACGCCCCACGCGCCCGCGGCGACCGCCAGCACGCTGGTCGCCACTGTCGCGGCGGTTCGCTGGTCGACCGGGCGGGGCGTGCCGTCGGGGTCGGCGAGCAGTCTGCCCAGGTAGGACTTGCGGCTGGCGGCGAAGAGCAACGGGTAGCCGAGCGCGATGAGCTCCGGCAGGCGCACGGTCAGCTCCCAGTTGTGCTCGGCCCGCTTGGCGAAGCCCAGGCCCGGGTCGACGACGATCCGGTCGGCGGCGACCCCGGCGGCCAGCGCCTCGTCGACCCGCTGGCGCAGCTCGTCGCGCACCTCGGCCACCACGTCGTGATAGGTCGCCAAGTCGGCCATCCGGCGCGAGTGCCCGCGCCAGTGCATCAGCACCCAGGGGCAGCCCGCATCGGCCACGACCTTGGCCATCGCCGGGTCGGCGAGCCCGCCGGAGACGTCGTTGACCACCGTGACGCCGGCTTCCAGGGCGGCCGCGGCGACGCTGGCGCGAGTGGTGTCGATGCTCATCGGCACGCCCCGGGCGGCCAGCTCGCGGATCACCGGCAGGACCCGGGCCGCCTCGGTCTCCGGATCGACCCGGTCGGCGCCCGGCCGGGTGGACTCGCCACCGACGTCGACCAGGTGGGCGCCCGCCTGGTGCATGGCGACGCCGTGCGCGACCGCGGCCGCGAGCCCGCCGCCCGCGTCGGTGGAGAAGTAGCGCCCGCCGTCCGAGAACGAGTCGGGCGTGACGTTGAGGACGCCCATCACCACCGGGTCGGGCGACCGCAGCAGATCGGCCACCCGTAGACCGTACCGAACGGGGCTCGTGGTCTTGATTTCGAACTCGTGTGCCACAGGAGTCACAGGGTTCGCGCCCGGCACGTGAAGGCGAATTCCACGTAGCTTGTTCGAAGGAGGACGCCGCCGTACGCTTTGCAATTGCTAATGATTCCGGCGCTGATACGGAGGAGACGGGCCGAAACCGGGACAAAACGCCCGAGCATGAGACACCGTTAGCGGTGAGCGCACAACACCCGGGCCAGCGGACACGGCGTACGACAAAACGTCACCCGAAGGCCTGACAATCGCAGTGCCGCGGCTCCGCCGGCCGTCGGCACCGGGGAGGTAGTTCCGATGATCGCCACTGAGCTCGTCCAGCAGGCGTGGGGCGCATACGCGCACGCCGCCTCGGGCGTGCTCACCCACGTCATCGCGGGTGAGGCAGACCCGAAGGGCATCGACACAGAGGGCATCGTCACCTTCTTCGCCGGCAAGGTCGCGCCGATCCTGCTGGCCGTGCTCGGCGTCATCTTCATCGGGCGTGCGAGCCGGGGTGAGATCTCGAAGGTCCTGACCAGCTCCGCCATCGCCATCGTGGGCCTCGTGTTCATCGCGGGCGCGGCCACGCTGTTCTTCGTCGGCGACTACCTGATCCAGCTGATCTTCGAATAGGCCGCGGAGCACGAGATGCGGCTGCGCACCGATGACGACATCTACCGGGCCCGCCTGGTCTACCTGGGCCCGCCCGGATACACGCTTCCGGTCCACCTGCCCTATGCGCAATACGGGCTGTTCATGCTTCTCGTGCCGCTCTACATGTTCATCCACTGGCTGTTCACGTTCGACGTCGAACTCTTCCCGGCCTGGGAGATCGCGCTCGCCATCGTGACGACCTCGTTCATCTTCCGCCACGTCGATCCCGACCGCCCGGCGCGCATGGTGATCCGCACCGCGCTGACCGACTGGCGCCGCACCCGCGAGCCCGCCGTCGAACAGCGTGACCCGCGACTGATCGCGACCAAGATCCGCATTCGCGAGGAGCTGGTATGACCCCTCGGATCGGTGCGTACGCGGAACGGAGCGAGGTTCTCGCATGAGTCGACCCGTCCCGCCGGAGTCCCGTCCGGCCGACGCGCAGTCCGGAGGCGGCGGTCACCGTCCGCGATCGAGCGGCTACCCTGCGACGGATCTTGACGAGGACCGCACCGACGACGAGCTCGTGACCACCCCCGGCCACGGCTCGGTGGCCGTGTTCCAGGCGCCGGGCCCGCCACGCTCCCGGCCGACCGACGAGCGCGGCCGCGGCGGCGTGCCCGCCGGGCGCCGGCCCACGCCGCCCGAGGCCGACATCGACTCGCCGTTCCTCGACCTGTTCGGCGGGACCGGCGCGCCGCCACCCCGGGCGGGTGAGACCGGCGAGGCCGGCGGCCGGCACGCGGCCGGCAACGGAAACGGCACCCACCCGACCGACGCCGACCCGCCGCGCTGGGGAGCGGGAGAACCCGCCTCCGGGCCTGGCCGCCCGGTCGGCGGTGAGCGGTCCGAGCCGCGGGTTCACGGTGCGGAGGCGACGCACCGTGGTGGTGCCGCCGATGCGCTCGCTGTGGACTACTCGGATCCGGGCTACGCCGATCCGGCCTTCGCCGACCCAGCTCTCGAGGACGGCGCGGATCCGGGCTTCCCGGATGCCACCTTCGGGGATCCTGCTTTCACAGACCCGGCTCTCCCGCATGGCGCCGATCCCGGCTACGACGGCGCTGGGCCACACGCCGCTGCAGGCGAGCCGGCGCGCGCCGGCGACGCCGACCTACGTCGCCGCGACGACCGTGTTCGGCCAGGTGACGCGGACTACCGCCGAGGCGATGAGGCGGGGCGCGGCGGTGACCGCCGTCGTGGCGGGGAGGCGGCGCGGGCCGGTGGGCCGGCGGTCGACCGGCAGCGGATCGTCAGCCGGGCCAACCGGGCGCCGGGCGACGCGCGCGTCGACAACCGGGCCGGGCGCCGTGGCGAGCCCGTGGCGCGCACCGACGCCTTCCTAGACCCCGGGCTCGATCTCCCGCCGGAGCCACGACCGGACGCCCGCCCCGAGCCGCGCCGCCGGCCCGAGCCGCCGGCGACCAGCCGGCTCGCGGCGCCCCAGCAGCAGCCGGCCCGGCCCCGCCGGCCGGCCATGGGCGCCGCGCCCGGCGTACCCCCGTTGCCGTCGGCGCCTGAGCGTGGCGCGGAGGTCGCGCCGCGGTCCGAGCGCGCCCCCGACCTGCCCGGCGGGCGCCTGCCGGCCGTGCGCGAGCCGGCCAAGCCGCCGCGCCGCAAGGGCAAGGAGCAGCGCGAGCCGGCGAAGAAGCCGGTGCAGGTCAAGGCGCCGCAGATCAAGTTCGGCGACCGCGACCCCGCCATTGGGCTGGCGATCACCGAGATCGCGGGCCACCTGACGTTCACGCCCAACACGGTGACGGCCTGGTACTGGCTGCCGGAGGTGCGCTGGGCATTCCGGCCCGACGCCGAGCGCGAGGCGCTGCTCTCGGCGATCTCGGAGCAATATGCCGGCCTCGCTGGTTTCCGGCTGCACCTGCGCCGCACGACCCGGCCGTTCCCGGCCGACGAGTGGGCCCGCACGGTCGACGCGCACACGCCTGCCCCGCTGGCCGGTGTGCCCGGCGCGACGTCGTGGTCCGACCACCTCGTCGCGGCGCAGCGGCACCTGCTGTCGGTCAACCACGCGGAGGGGCAGACGTACCTCGGCGTGACCTTCGCCCGGCGCTCGCTCGGCAACAGCCTGTCGGAGCGGGTGCTGCGCACGTTCGGCCGCGGGGTCGCCGAGGGTGAGCGGCGCAAGCTGGGTCGCACGGTGGAGCAGTTCGACGAGGTGCTCGGCGCGTTCGGCATGCGCGGTCGCCGGGTCACCCCGACCGAGCTGGAGTGGCTGCTCTACCGGTCGGTCGCGCTGTGCATGGCGCCGCCGAACACGCTCTCCCCCGTCACCAACGGCCAGTGGGAGCGCGGCGACCTGCTCGGGTTGACGGAGCAGATCGAGCGCTACCGCACGCCGTACGGGTCGACGGTCAAGCTCGTCAACCGGATGACCGGCGAGGAGCGGCACGTCGCGGTGCTGGCGGTCGGCCGGATGGAGCCGCTGGAGATCCCGGAGCGGCACGAGCCGTGGATGCACTTCCACGAGCGGCTGCCGTGGCCGATGGAGCTCTCGTCGCGCGTCGACGTGCTCGGCTCCGGTGACTCGTTCCGCAACCTCGAGCACCGGCTGCGGATGATCCGGTCGCAGCAGCTCGACTACGCCGAGCACGGCATCGACGCCCCGCCCGAGCTGGAGCGGCTGGCCAAGCGCGCGCTGGTGATCGGCGACGAGATGACCACCGGGCTGCCGGTCGAGTCGGCGCGCGCCCACGGCTGGCACCGGATCGCGGTCGGCGGCCGCACCCGAGACGAGTGCCTCGAGCGGGCGCGCCGGCTCATCCAGCTCTACTCACGCGAGCTGCGCATCTCGCTGCAGCACCCCAAGAACCAGGACTGGCTGGCGCGGGAGTTCATCCCGGGCGAGCCGATCGCCAACACCGGCTACATCCGCCGGATGCCGGTCAAGCTGCTGGCCGCGGCGCTGCCCCAGGCCGCCTCCACGGTCGGTGACCGGCGCGGCGACCTGATCGGCCGCACCGCCGGCACCTGCCGCCGCCCGGTCTTCCTGGACCTGCACTTCCCGATGGAGGTACGCGAGCGGTCCGGCCTGGCGGTCTTCGTCGCCGAGCCCGGCGGTGGCAAGTCGACGCTGCTGGGCGCGCTGGGCTACCTGGCCGCCCGGCGCGGCGTGCAGGTCACCCTGCTCGACCCGTCCGGCCCGCTGGCCCGGTTGTGCCAGATGCCGGAGCTGCGGCCGTTCTCCCGGGTGCTCAACCTGACGGGTTCGGAGGCCGGCACGCTGGCGCCGTACTCGCTGATCCCGACGCCGCTGCGCACGGAGTTCTCGCTGGGCGCGCCGGGCGACCGGGAGTACGAGATCGCCGTCTCCAACTCGCGGGCCGAGCGCCGGATGCTGGTGCAGGACATCTGCCAGATGCTGGTGCCGCCGCAGGTCGCGCGCCAGGCGTCCACCGCCACGCTGCTGCGCCACGCGGTGCGCCAGGTCCCGGCCGAGGAGACGTCCACTCTGGACGACGTCGTCGCGTGCCTCGCCGGCATGGACGACGACGACGGCAAGGAACTGGCCAACCTGCTGCTCGACACGGCCGAGATGCCGCTGGCGCTGCTGTTCTTCGGCCGCCCGCCGGAGCACCTGCTCGGCGCCGACGCGGCCCTCACGGTCATCACGATGGCCGGCCTCCGCCTGCCGGACCTCAAGATCGAGCGCGAGTACTGGTCGGCGGAGGAAGCCCTCGCGCTGCCGATGCTGCACACGGCCCACCGCCTGGCGGTGCGCCGCTGCTACGGCGGGTCGATGTCGTCGCGCAAACTGGTCGGCCTCGACGAGGCGCACTTCATGGAGGGCTGGCGCTCGGGCCGCTCGTTCCTGGTGCGCCTGGCCCGCGACTCCCGCAAGTGGAACCTGGCCGCCCTGGTGGCGTCGCAGAACCCCCGCGACATCCTCGGCCTGGACGTGCAAAACCTGGTGTCCACGGTCTTCGTCGGCCGCATAGCCGAAGACCAGGAAATCGCCTCGGAGGCGCTGCGCCTGCTCCGCGTCCCGGTCAACGACGGCTACGAGGCCACCTTGGCGTCGCTGTCCAACGTGGACACGTCGTCGGCCACCCGCCTAGGCTTCCGCGAGTTCGTCATGCGCGACGTCGACGGCCGGGTCCAGAAGATCAGAGTCGACGTCTCGTACGTGAACGGCCTGCTCGAGCACCTCGACACCACCCCGGCGGTAGCGGCCCAGACGCCGTCCATCCTCCCGCCGGGCACCCCCGCTGACCTGGAGGAGTAGATGGCTCGCGCGCGAGCACGGGTAGCCTCTCTGGTCCTCACCCTGCTGGTAGCGGCTGCCGCCACCATCAGCTGGCCGGCCCTAGGCGCCACCGCCGCCCCGGCGCCGACGCGGGCACCGGCGGACGTGTGCTCGATCGAACAATGGGAAGGAAACTTCGCCGCCTGCGTGGAGAAGCTTCCCGACGTAGTCGGCGACCGTGCCACCTGTCTCAAGGCACCGACCCCCAGCACCCCCGACGCCGGACTGGCTGGCTGGTTTGCGACCAAGCCGGAAGGTGCGCGAACGTCCGGCGTTACAGGAATGAACGGCAGATACGGATATGCGGGTTACAGCTACAATACGTATGACGTAGAGGGTGGTTGCGCGTCGAGCGTCTTGCACCCGGATTACCGCTTCCTGACCACGGTCGCAAACGGCGAATTCATGATTGCGACTGCGGTGGTGGGCGCATCCAACGCCGTTCGTGAGCGGGCATGGGATCCCCAGTCCATGTGGGGTTGGGCAGATCCTCTCGTCGATCAGGCCACGAAGGCGGTCTACACCAAGGTCTTCACTGCCTTCGGTGGCATCACGCTGGCGATCGTCGGGCTTTACCTGATTTGGCGTTCGCGTCAGTCCGACATGAGCAACGCCCTGACAACAACCGGCTGGGCTCTTCTCGTCATGGTCGCGGTTACGGCGTTGGCGGCCTGGCCTGTGAAGTCGGCGAACGTGGCCGACAGCACGCTGGTGAGCGCCCTGGGCGTGGTGCACGACGCCGTTGGACCACGGCCCAAAGACGGGCAATGCATCCTGGACGAACCACAGGCGTGCAAGGACAATCGCCCGCCAGCTGTTCGTGCCAGCGACACAGTCACTGAAACCATGCTCTATCGGAATTGGCTGCGCGGGATCCTCGGCTCCGCCGATAGCGACGTCGCCAAGAAATACGGCCTTGCTCTCTACGACGCGAAGTCTTTCACCTGGACCGAACTCCAGCAGATTCGCAGCAACCCGAACAGCCGAGAGGGGATCATCGCTCGCAAGAGCACGCAGTGGATCAAAGTCGCAGAGCAGATCAAGACCGAGGATCCGGAAGCCTACGAGTATCTCCAAGGCAGCCGGGACATGGAGAGGGTAGGCGCGGGCTTCATCGCCCTGCTGGCGGCCATACTGTTTGCGCTGTTCGACCTGACAGCTTCGCTGCTTGTCCTGCTCGGTTTCCTGATCTTCCGATGGGCCGTGATCGCGGCACCAATCCTCGGCACGATCGGGTTGATGCGTCCAGCGAGCGCCGGAATCCGTCGGCTCGCCAACGCAGTCGTGGCCGCCGTTTTCAACATCGCCATCTTCGGCACGGGAGCAGCGATCTACCTGTTCGCTGTGGACCTTGTCATGAACACCCCGACCCTCCCAGGGTGGCTGCAGGTCGTTCTGGTGTGGCTCACGGGAGTTGTTGGTTGGCTGCTGCTGCGTCCATACCGTCGGATCACGCAGCTCGGCGGGAAGGACAGCACATCGGCCATCACGTCGGCAGGCTCGTGGCACCGGCGGTTCTTCCGCGACATGCGCGAAGCAGCGAAGCTCGACGTCGCTGAGCCGGGCGGCACCGCCGAACCGCGTCTCGGCAAGGGACGTGGCGTCGTGGTCGAACAGACCACGCTCCGGCCCGAGGCACGGCTGGAGGACCCGAGCCACGCCGTTCCGAGTGGGGGCGAACGGAGCCGGCCGGAGGAGCACTCGGACTCGCCCACGCCCGCCACACCGCCGGCTCCGCAGCGTGCGCCGGCCAAATCGCCCGCGCGCCGCCAGCCGGCGCGATGGGTCGAGCCTGACGTCCCGGAGACCGCGCCCGCGAGCTACGCGATCTACCGGCCGGAGTCCACCAAGGACGTCCCCGCACCGCAGCCACGGATCCGGTCCGAGGCGAGGTGACCACGTGCGGCGGGTTTTCCAACTCCTCGGCACCTCGGTACTCCGCTCGCGGCTGGGCATCGCGGTGGTGCTGGCGGTCGTGGTGTTCGGCGTCGTCGGGGTAGCCCGCGTGGTCGCGGGTCCCGAGGACCGGTCGGCCGGGAACCTCCGGCCGGCCGAGACCTCAGCGCCGGCCGACGACCCGGATGCCCACGAGGGCGACGACGGCGTCGTCGAGCCCGCGCCGACGTCGTCGACGGACATAGACCCAGGGCCCAGCTTGAGCCCTGGCACGCCACAGGTGGAGAAGGTGGCCAAGGAGTTCGCCGCGTCATGGCTCGACCGTGCCGCCAAGGCGGAGGCCTGGCATGCCGCGCTGGCACCCCACGCGACCCCGACGCTGGAGGAGAAGCTCGAGGGTGTCGACCCGGCCGTCGTTCCGGCGGAGCGGCTGACCGGGCCGGCGACCGTGGTGCCGCAAGGCAGCGGCCTAGCGGAAGTCTCGTATCCCGTCGACTCGGGAACGCTGGTGCTCCGCTTGGTCGTCGAGAAGGGTCGATGGTTGGTCGACGGCGTTGACTGGGAGCGCGGATGACGCTGATCCCGGATCTCGATCGCGAGGCCCGCAGACGCCGGCCGCGTAAGGCCGTCCTGCTGGTGGCCCTCACGGCCACGCTGTCCCTGCTCTGTTGTGCCGGCGGGATGGCGGCCTTCTTCCTCGACGGACTCAGTAGCGACGACCAGACGCTGTCGGCGTACGGCTGCGGCGCCGGGGGCCCGCTGCCGGCGACGGGCGACATGCCGCGGCTCTCGGGCTTCAACGAGTCCCAGCTGCGCAACGCCGCGGCCATCATCAATGTCGGTGCGAAGCTCAAGGTTCCGCCGAAGGGCTGGGTGATCGCGGTCGCGACCGCGATGCAGGAGTCGTCGCTGACCAACCACGGCTACCTCGGCACGCGCAACGACCACGACTCGCTGGGCCTCTTCCAGCAGCGGCCGAGCCAGGGGTGGGGCACCCCGGCGCAGGTGCAGGATCCGGAATACGCCAGTCGCAAGTTCTACGAGAAGCTGGTCAAGGTCAAGGGTTGGGAGCGGATGCCACTCACCGACGCGGCACAGAAGGTGCAGCGCAGCGCCTTCCCGGACGCCTACGCCAAGCACGAACTGGCGGCGGCCGAGATCGTCAACCAGCTGGCCGACGGCGCGGCCCGGGCAGCCGGCGCCAGTGCCGCGCTGGCCTGCACCGCGATGGGTGACGTATCGGCGTCCGGTTGGACCACTCCGGTCAAGGCCGGCCTCGTCTCGGGCTTCCGCACGGCCAGCCGCCCCGACCACCAAGGCGTCGACCTCGGCGCGGCCCGAGGCGATGACATTCTGGCCGCGGCCGCCGGCACGGTGATCGTCTCCCGGTGTGACAACGACTCTGAGCCGCCCTTCCGGTGCGATCGCGACGGATCGCCGAGCACGCCCGGTTGCGGATGGTATGTCGACATCAAGCACGCTGGCGAGATCATCACCCGCTACTGCCACATGCTCTACCGGCCAAAGGTCCAGGTAGGCGACACTGTGGCGGCCGGCCAGCAGATCGGCATCGTCGGCACCAGCGGTCATTCCTCCGGTCCCCACCTACACTTCGAGGTGCACCTCAACGGCGATCGCAGCTCTTCTGGTGCGACGAATCCCATGGTGTGGATGCGGGAGAGAGGCGCGCCGCTGGGCACCGGCGAATAGCGCGGAGCGGAGTTGACGAATGGGCCGCGAGCCGATGCCGGATCCTTTTGCCGGGCAGCCCGACTGGGCGCCCAAGCCACCGCGGCCGATTGTGCCGGTGCCAGCGGCCGGCGCCGAAGATCTGCGTGGGCGACGACTGATCGTTGGGTTCCCTGGCGCGGGCTGGCGCGGCGACCTGCGGGCTGACGACCGGATCGTGCAGGGCAGCCGCACCTACGTGCCGGCGATTCCGGAGCAGGAGTGGTATCGCGCCGAGTCCGAACAGATCGAGGTCTTCGCACCATTGGTGCCGCTGGAGCGCGTCTGGGTCGAAACGCTGGGCGCCAACCCGACCTCGGGTCCGACTGGGCCCCGAGACGTCGTGTCTCGTTTGGTTTCCCTCGATTCACCCGCAACCCGAACACCGGTTCCCGCAGTCGACGTAGACGCATTGTCGGGGCGACGGGTCGTTCAGGTTGTTGACGGCGTCGAGCGGCGTGACCTACGGGCGGTGACGGAGGTGCATACCAACGCCGACGGCGACATCTGCGTGCGGGTGGCGACGGAGCTGGAGTGGTATCGCTGGGCGTGGAGTGGGCAAGCACCGAAGACCCTGGAAGTTCCAGTCCACCTGCTTTGGATCGAGTAGCTAGCTCATTCGTTGAGCCGAGCAGACGCGCCAGCCGCCGCTCTCGTCGACGACAGTGAACCGCCAGACCTGCACCGACCGTTCGCCGCCGGCGAGGCTTCGGCCGATATCTGTAGTAACCAGACGGTCGGCCCCTGCTGGTTGAACCGAAAGCCCGCCCCAGTCGACCAAGATCGAGACATCGAAGCTCTGCTCTCGCATCTCCATATCGCGTTTGAGTGCTCGGATGGGCTCAAGTCCCTGATCCTGGGCACAGCTATAGAGCTTGGCTGCGGCGTCGTCACGGTTGACGAGCTGCGCTCCCAAGTAATTCGCAACTACGATGTCCGGCTCTTCACGGTTGATGGCCGTGGCTTCGTCGTAGAGGTTGAGGCCGACGCCGACCCCGCCCAGGCACAGCAAGGCAGCCACTCCGGCTAGGACCATCACGAGCAGGCGCAGTGGGCGGGCGCTTCGCTCGGCCGGGGTCGTGCGTGTGGGGGATTCGGCGGCCACATGCCGAGGTTAGCGGCACGGCGCGCGGTGGGGAGCGTGGGACATTCTGCCGCGCTCATATACCGTCACTCCGGGAGGTGAGCGGCGTGTCCAGGACGCAGGCGCGAGCCTTGGAAGCCGCCGCGCTGCACCGGCAGGCAGCCGCGGTGGTCGATGCCGCCGAGGTGGCGTTGGCCGGGGTGCGGCAGCCGGTCGCCGATGAGCGGGAGCAGCACGATCTCGCCGAGCGGCTGCGGGCCGCGGCCGGTGTGCTCACGCCCGGGTGGCTCGGTGGGCAGCTCGACGCGCGGTTCGAAGACACGCCGCTGGGCGGTCCCGCAATCCCCGCGTACGTCCGGATCGGGACCGCGCAACCCCTCGACGACGCCCGTTTCCCGGCGATCGTGCCCCTGCTCGGCACCGGGCACCTGACCGTCGACGCCGACGCGCGCGATCCGCGGGTGGCCGGGCTGCTCCGGGCCACCCTGCTGAGACTGCTGGCCGCGGCGCCGGCCGGGTCGTTGCTCATCAGGGCCGTCGACGCCGCCGGTGGTGGGATGCTGTTCGCGCCCTTCGCCGCGCTCGCCGATGCCGGGCTCATGCCGCCGCCGGCCACCGACCGCACCGCGCTGCGGGCCGTGCTCGCCGAGGCCGAGCAGTGGGTCCGGCCCGCCCGCCCCTCCGCCGCCCGGCACAACCGGCGCGAACGTACCCTCCTCGTCGTCATCGCCAGCCTGCCCGAGCTCACCGAGACCGCCGACCTGACCCGGATCACCGCGCTCGCCCAGGCGGGCCCCGACGCCGGTCTGCACCTCATCGTCGCCGGCTGGCCGCCGCCCCCGCTGACCCTCGAGACCACCCAGCAGCCCCTCCCGCTGGCCACCAGGATCGCCTTGCGCAACCCGTACGCCCTGGTCAGTGATCCGCCTGGGGCTGGTTTCGCGACACCGCCGCATGTCGGGCTCAACGCGCCCGTCTTCCTCGACGACGACCCGCCGCCGCACCTGTTCGAGCGGGTCTGCGCCGAGCTTGCCGCCCAATTCGCCGCCAGCGCCCGGCTGACCCTCGGCGACCTGCTCCCCGACGACCCGGGCGACACGTGGGGCGACGACTCCGCCGCCGGGCTGGCCACCGTGGTGGGCCAGGACGGTGACCGGCCGGTCAACCTGCAGTTCAACGACCTCACTCCACACTGGATGATCGGCGGCCGGTCGGGCGCGGGCAAGACCGCCTTCCTCATCAACGTGTTGTACGGCCTGGCCACCCGCTACGGTCCCGACGAGCTGACGCTCTACCTGCTCGACTTCAAAGAGGGCATCTCGTTCGCCGAGTTCGTGCCGACGGAGCGTGACCGCACCTGGCTGCCGCACGCCCGCGCCGTCGGTGTCGAGTCCGACCGGGAGTACGGCCTCGCCGTCCTGCGCGACCTCGACGCCGAGATGGGTCGCCGCTCGGTCGCCTACAAGCGCGCCGGCGTCACCCGGTTCACCGACCTGCGCGAGAGCCAGCCGCTGCCCCGGATCGTCTGCGTGATCGACGAGTTCCAGGTGCTGCTGGCCGGCGGCGACCGCACCGCGACCGAGGCCGTCACGCTGCTCGAGTCGCTGGCGCGCAAGGGCCGGTCGTACGGCATCCATCTGGTCCTGGCCAGCCAGACCGTGCTCGGCGTCGAGGCGCTCTACGCCAAGCGCGACTCGATCTTCGGCCAGTTCCCGGTGCGGGTGGCCCTGCCGGGCGGCGGTGACGTGCTCGAGCCGACCAACGACGCGGCCGCCGGTCTCCCGCTCGGCGCCGCGGTCGTCAACACGGCCGGCGGCCTGGGCGGACCGCGCGGCGCGACCCGCGGGCACGAGCGGGTCGTCCGCTTCCCCGACCCGCACGCCGACCGGTCCGCGCTGGTCAAGCTCCGGCACGCGCTCTGGGAGCGGCGCGCCACCGACGCCGCGCCACCCAAGGTCTTCGCCGGGTACGCGCACCAGCACCTCAACGACGACCCCACCTTCCGCTCGGCGCTCGCCGGCCGGGCCACCCGCCCCGCCGCGCTGGTCGGCCGGCACATCGACGTGCCGCTCAGCACCGCCGCGTTCCCACTCGACACGGCGCCCGGCCGGCACCTGGCGGTGATCGGGCCGAGCGTGGCCGGGGCCGGTGTGCTCGACGCGGCCGCCCGCGGGGTCGCCGCCCACCACGCTCCGCGTACCGCCCGGTTCGTGGTCGCCTCCCTCGTGGCCGAGGGTGACGCGATCGCCGCCGACCTGGCCCGCGACCTGGCCGAGCGGCAGGAGGTCGAGACGGTCACCGCGGCTGGCCTGGCCGACGTGCTGACCATCGACCGGCCCGGCTACATGGTGGTGTTCGGCATGGACGCGATGGCCGGCGGCGCGCTGCCGCCCGACCGGCTGCGCCTCGTGCTGCGCACCGGGCCCGGGCGAGGCGTGCACCTGCTGTCGTGGTGGCGCGGGCTGCGCCGGTTCACCGACGAGGTCGGCCCGGCCGCCCGCGAAGACGTCGCCGGCCTGGTCTTCCTCAACGTCCCGGCACCCGACGTGAGCCTCCTGCTGAACAGACCGGTCGACTGGCAACCACGCGACAACCGCGCGCTGCTGCACGACCGGCACACCGACCGCACCTCCGTGATCGTGCCGTTCGCCCGCCCCGAGGCCGACCGATGACGACTGACCAGCCGACCAACGGCATCCCCTACACGGCCGCCGACCGCGCCGCGCCCGTCCCGGTGCCGGCGATCCAGCCGGCGGCGCCGCACCAGCCCGCGGTGCCGCACCAACCCGACTACGGGCACCGGCGGGAGCACACCGATCCGGGCGCGGCCTGGTCCGACTACTGCGCGGCCGCCCAACGCCTCGACGCGGTGCGCCGCGGCGCCGCGACGGCGGCCGGCGAGCAGGCCCAGACCGTGCGCGCCGCCCGTGACGAGCTCACCGCCGTGCGGGCCCGGCTGGCGCCCCAACAGGCCCGGTTGCGCGAGGCCGGCGTACCCGACCAGGATCTGCGCCCGACCCCCACGGACGTCGCCGCGGCCGGCCAGGCCGTCGCCGACGGTCCGGCCGCCACGCTCGCCGCCCTGCACCAGGCGCGACAGACCGCCGACCGGGCCGACGCGGCGCTGCTCGGCGTCCCCGGCGCCGCGACGGGCACAAGACGACCGATGCGCACCTGGCTGCGCAACATGCTGGTCTACGCTCCGTTCGCGGCCGCGGTGCTGGTCGTGCAGATCGCCTTGCTGATCACCGCCGGCGGCACCCCGATGACGATCTACTCACTGGGCTGCGGGCTCGCGTTGCCTCTGGCCGCGCTCGGGTTCGCCTGGGTCACGATCGGCGCGGCGTTCCCGGCCCCGCCCGGGGGCAAGGTCGACCGTACGCTGCCGATCGGCGCCGTCGTCTGCTTCGCGCCCGTCCTGATCACGCTCATCGGCCAGGCAGTCCTGGCCATCACCGGGTAGGTGACCGCATGGCCAACGTCGAAGAGGTCAAGCTCAACGTCGCCGCGTCGGTCGACGAGACTCAGCGCGCCCTGCAGACGCTGCGCGGCGTCGCCGACTCATTCGACGAGGCGCTCACCCGCCTGCGCCTGACCGCGGTCGGCGCCCTCCATCCGTCCATCATGGACGCGATCGCCCAGCTCGAACAGGCCCGCTCCCGCCTCGACGAGGCCCAGTCGCTGGCCGCCAACGCGATCAGCTCGGCCGACACCTTCAGGAGCATGGTCTAAGACCGGGCTTTCCCGGGTCCGCGGTGGTCCGGACCGCCGCTCCCGCCGGGGACCGCTCGCTCCGCTTCGCTGCCAGGTCCGCGCCACCAGGTATCGTCGTCGTCGTGCCTCGCTTCGTGCTCTCGCCACCGGTCGCCCGGTAGCGCATCGCTACCTGACCCGGCTCTCGTCCTTTCCGGAGCCCGGGTCGCTCAGTGGCGCCCGGGCGGCGATGACACGGAGAAATCCACGTGCACTCGAACTCCACCCTGCCCGTCGGGCGGGGCATCCTCTACGTTCTCGTGGCGGCGGTCGCCTGGGGCACCGGCGGCGCGGTCGCGACGATCCTCTACGACACCAGCGGCATGGGCCCGATCGCAGTCTCGTTCTGGCGGTTCGCCATCGCGGTGCCACTGCTCGGCGCCGTCCACCTGGCCCGACGCCGGGCCAGGTGGACGCCGCGGCCCGGCCTGCGCCAGGTAGTGATCACCGGGGTCGGCCTGGCCGTCTACCAGACGGCCTACTTCGCCTCGGTCAGCTACGCCGGCCTGGCCGTGGCGACGGTGGTGACGCTCGGAGCCGGCCCTATCCTGATCGCCGTCGGCGCGCGCCTCACGACGGGCGAGCAACTCGGCCGCGGCGGGCTGGTGACCACCGGCCTGGCCCTGGCCGGCCTGGTCCTGCTGGTCGGCGGCGGCGGGGCCAGCACGGGCTCGGCGCCGACGCTGGGCCTGGCCTGCGCGCTGCTGTCGGCCACCGGCTACGCGACCATCACGCTGCTCAACCGCGGCGCCCGGCAGGCCACCCCGTCGACGACCCTGGGCGCGTTCGCGGTCGGCCTGCTCTGCCTGCTCCCGCTGGCCCTCCTGGAAGGCGCGCTGCCCACGGCGGGCAACCCGGCCGAGGTCTACCTGTCCCTCGCCTACCTCGGCGCGGTCCCGACGGCCCTCGCCTACGCGCTGTTCTTCGCGGGCCTGTCGGTCGTACGCGCCAACACGGCCGCCGTCCTGGCCCTGGCGGAGCCGGTGGCCGCGGCCGTGATCGCGGTGCTCTGGCTCGACGAACGCCTGACACCCGCCGCCACCGCGGGCTCCCTCCTCCTGGCCGCCGCGGTGGTGGCGCTCACCTTGATCGAGGGACGAGCAACCAGGCCGGTAGGTCCCGCCCTGAGCAGATCGACCTGACCAGCGGAAAGGGGTGCGGAGCGGACATTGCGCTCCGCACCCAAGTCCCACGACCACGATCGCTTGGCCTTACTCGGCCGAGAGCGACGGTCCGGACCACCGCGGGCCCGGGCCACCACCTAACCGATGATGAGCGCCATCGCTTCGGATCGGCTCTTGGCGTCGCTCTGGAAGATGCCGCGGACCGCGGACGTGACGGTCTTGGCGCCGTCCTTCTGGATGCCGCGCATCGCCATGCAGAGGTGCTCGCACTCCAGCACGGCGATCACGCCGCGGGGTTCGAGCTTGGTCATCAGGAGGTCGGCGATCTGCGCGGTCAGCCGTTCCTGGACCTGCGGGCGGCGGGCATAGATCTCGACGAGGCGGGCCAGCTTCGACAGGCCGGTGATGCGGCCGTTGGGGCCCGGGATGTAGCCGATGTGCGCGACGCCCTTGAACGGCAGCAGGTGGTGCTCGCAGACGCTCATGACCTCGATGTCGCGGACCAGCACCAGCTCTTCGTGTGACGCGTCGAACGTCGTGTTGAGCACCTGGGCCGGGTCGACCCGCAGGCCCGCGAACAGCTCCGCGTAGGCCCGGGCCACCCGCAGCGGGGTCTTGACCAGGCCGTCGCGGTCGGGGTCTTCGCCGATCGCGATCAGGATCTCGCGGACGGCCTTCTCGATGCGGCCCAGGTCGACGATCTCCTCGACCGGGCGGCCGGTGAGCTTGCCGTCGACGAGGCGGGCGGCGAGGTAGTCGAGCTCCTCTACCTCGCCGTCCGCCTCATAGTCGATCTCGCTCAGTGTGCGCCGTCCGAGTTGGAGTTGGGCGAGCCGCCGGTGTTGCCGCCGCCCACGCGGGCCTCGGCGCCGTCGGCTTCCGCCTGGACCTTGAGCGCGTCGCGCTCCGCCGGGGTGAGGACCGGCGGCTCGGTCGACGGGCGGCGCTTGCCGAAGCCGTTGTAGGGGGCCATCGGCGGGCGCTTGACGACGCGGGCGGCGATCCGGGCCATGTCGGTGGTCGAGATCGTTTCCTTCTCGATCAGCTCCAGGACCAGGTTGTCGAGCACGTCGCGGTATTCGACCAGGATCTCCCAGGCCTCGTCGTGGGCGAGCTCGATCAGCGAGCGGACCTCGCCGTCGATCTCGGCCGCGACGACGTCGGAGTAGTCGCGCTCGTGGCCCATCGTGCGGCCCAGGAACGGCTCGTCGCCGCTGGTGCCGTATTTGACCGCGCCGAGCTTCGACGACATGCCGTACTGGGTGACCATGGCCCGGGCCAGCGACGTGGCCTTCTTGATGTCGTCACCCGCGCCGGTGGTCGGCTCGTGGAAGACGAGCTCCTCGGCCGCGCGACCGCCCAGGGCGTACGCCAGGGTGTCGATCATCTCCGCCCGGGTCTGCGTGTATTTGTCCTCGGTCGGCAGCACCAGGGTGTGACCCAGCGAGCGCGAACGCGGCAGGATCGTCACCTTGTGCACCGGCGCCGAGTGCGGCAGCGCCCAGGCGACCAGCGCGTGGCCACCCTCGTGATAAGCGGTGATCTTCTTCTCGTGGTCGCTCATCACCCGGGTGCGGCGCTGCGGGCCGGCCACCACGCGGTCGATCGACTCCTCGAGGTAGTCGTTGCTGATCGCCCGCTTGTCGTGCCGGGCGGTGAGCAGCGCGGCCTCGTTGATCACGTTGGCCAGGTCGGCGCCGGAGAAGCCGGGGGTACGCCGGGCGACCGCGTCGAGGTCGACGTCGGGCGTGAACGGCTTGCCCTTGGCGTGCACCCGCAGGATCGACTTGCGGCCGTCCATGTCGGGCGTGTCGACGGCGATCTGCCGGTCGAACCGGCCGGGGCGCAGCAGCGCCGGGTCGAGGATGTCAGGCCGGTTGGTGGCCGCGATCAGGATCACGCCGCCCTTGGTGTCGAAGCCGTCCATCTCGACGAGCAGCTGGTTGAGCGTCTGCTCGCGCTCGTCGTGACCGCCGCCCATGCCGGCGCCGCGGTGGCGGCCGACGGCGTCAATCTCGTCGACGAACACGATCGCGGGCGCGTTGGCCTTGGCCTGCTCGAACAGGTCGCGGACCCGGCTCGCGCCGACACCGACGAACATCTCGACGAAGTCGGAACCGGAGATCGAGTAGAACGGCACACCGGCCTCGCCGGCGACCGCGCGGGCGAGCAGCGTCTTACCGGTGCCCGGCTGGCCGAAGAGCAGCACGCCCTTCGGGATCTTGGCGCCGAGGGCCTGGTATTTGGCCGGGTTCTGCAGGAAGTCCTTGATCTCGCGGAGCTCTTCGACCGCCTCGTCGGCGCCCGCCACGTCGGCGAACGTCGTCTTCGGCGTGTCCTTGGTGATCATCTTGGCCTTGGACTTGCCGAAGTTGAGGACGCGCGAGCCGCCGCCCTGCATCTGCGACATGAAGAACAACAGGAGCACCACGAGCAGCACGATCGGCAGCAGGTTGACCAGCAGGCTCAGCAGCACGTTGTCGCCGGAGACCTGGGTGTCGATGTCGCCGCTGATCCGATCGGCGGTCTTCGCGTTCTGGACGTCGTTCCAGATCTGGTCGCCGACCTCGGCCGGGAACTGCGCCTCGATCCGGTTGGTCGTCGTGTCGCCGAACCGCTGGGCCTGCGCCAGGTTGATCTGGAGCGTCTGCTCCTTGTCTTGGAACGTGACCTCTTGGATGCTGTTGGCGGGCCCATTGTTGAGCTGCTGGAGGGCGACGCTGGTGTCAACCCGGTGATAGCTCGGCCCGCCGGTGAACAGCGAGCTGAGCGCAATTGCGCCGGCGATCACAAGGATGATCCAGACCACCGGTCGGCGGAAGAAACGCGTACGTTCCATACTGTTGTCGAGCGGCGAACCGCCCGCATCCTCCTGATCGACGTTATGACCGTGCCGGACTGTGCCGGGGTGTCGGCCCGCCGCGACCTGCCGCGCTCCAGAGACTGGCTCTGCCGAGGCCGGCCGCGACCCGCGCCGCCGGGTGCGCCACGGTCATTCGAAGGTACACCCCGAGCGCGAGACGCAAACGACTGAGCCCCGCGCTAGCCAATACGGTAGCCGGGGATGCTGTAAGTCCGCTGTACGAAGTTGAGGAGATCCTCAGACTCGTGCGTAGACCTCGGGCTTGAGGACGCCGACGTAGGGCAGCTCACGGTAGCGCTCGCCGAAGTCGAGCCCGTAGCCGACGACGAACTCGCTCGGGATGTCGAATCCCACGTATTTCACCGGCACGTGGACCTTGATCGCGTCCGGCTTGCGGAACAGGGCGACCACCTCGACGCTCGCCGCGGCGCGGGACTCCAGGTATTTGAGGAGCCACGACAGGGTCAGCCCGGAGTCGACGATGTCCTCCACGACGATCACGTGGCGACCCGCGATGTCCCGGTCGAGGTCCTTGAGGATCCGGACGACCCCGGACGAGGTCGTGCCCTGGCCGTAGGAGGAGACGGCCATGAACTCGAGCTCGACGGGCGGGCCGTGGCGACCGAGCGCGCGGGCGAAGTCCGCCACGAACATCACGGCGCCCTTGAGTACGCAGACCAGCAGTAGACCGTCTTCCACGGTCGCGTAGTCGCTGGCCACCTGCTTGGCGAGGGTCGCGGTCTTCTCGCGGATCTCCTCTTCGGTGATGATCACGTGATCGATGTCGGCGTCGTACCAGGAACCGGAGCCGTCGGTCATGCCCCTAGCCTGCCCCACGCCGGTTACGGCCCGGTGGCCGACCCACCAGTAAGAAAGGTGGCCACCCAGGGCGATCGGGCAGCCACCTATCAAGATCAGTAAGTCTGTGGTTCTCGGAAGCCACCGCGTGATGGCTTCCAGTCGGCCGAGTCGTGCGAGTCGGCCGTGATGCCGACCGCGGAGGCCAGCGCGAGTGCGACCAGGAATGCGACGAACAGGATGATTGCCACGGCGGTGCTCCCTCATTGTCTGATTCAGGACCACCGGTGCGCACCGGGCTTTCTTGCATAGATGAGTCTGCTCCATAGGACCGCGCTCAGACAGTGGCAGAGATGCCATACTCCCTCGAAATCCTGCCACTCTTCCGCTAGGCTGCTGGCATGCTTCGCAACGTCGCGGTCGTCGTCATGGACGGCGTGGCCGCCTTCGAGCTCGGCGTGCTGTGCGAGGTCTTCGGCACCGACCGGACGGCCGACGGCTTCCCGGGCTACCGGTTCCACGTCTGCTCTCCCGACGGTGGCCCGGTCCAGGCCCAGAACGGCTTCACCCTGACGCCGGCCGCCGACCTGGCCCCGCTCGACGACGCCGACCTCGTGGCGGTGCCGGCCCACAAGGACGGCGCCACGGTGCCGCCCGCGGTGCTCGACGCGCTGCGCCGGGCCGACGCCCGCGGCGCCCAGCTGCTCAGCGTCTGCTCGGGCGCGTTCGTGCTCGGCGAGGCCGGCCTGCTCGACGGCCGGGAGTGCACGACCCACTGGCGCTACGCCGACGAGCTGCAGGCGCGCTACCCGGAGGCCAAGGTCGCCTGCAACCACCTCTACGTGCACGACGGCAACCTGCTGACCAGCGCCGGCACGGCAGCGGGCATCGACGCCTGCCTGCACCTGGTGCGCCAGCAGCACGGCTCCGAGATCGCCACGAAGCTCGCCCGCCGGATGGTCGTCCCGCCGCACCGCGACGGCGGCCAGGCGCAATACATCGAGGCGCCGATCCCCCGCACGCCCGACGCCCCGACACTCGAGCCGCTGCTGAGCTGGCTGATGACCAACCTCGACCGCCCGATCACGGTCGACGACCTGGCCGCCCGGGCCCACATGGCACCGCGTACGTTCGCCCGCCGTTTCCGCGCCGAGACCGGCACGACGCCGCACGACTGGCTGACCGGCCAGCGCGTGCTGCTCGCCCGCCGCCTGCTGGAGGAGACGGAGCTCGCGGTCGACGCGGTGGCCGACAAGTCCGGCTTCGGCGACGCGGCGACCCTGCGGCACCATTTCGGCCGGCGGGTCGGCGCGACACCGCACGCCTACCGGTCGACCTTCCGGAAATAGCTCAGAAGGCGGCGACCAGGCCGTCCGCGCGGGGGTCGCTGCCGCCGACGTACGCGCCGGAGTCCGTGCGCCAGATGGCCTGGCCCGTGCCGAACGGCGACCGGTCGTCGGTCACCGCGACCTCGTGGCCGCGGGCCGCCAGGTCGGCCGCCGCCCACTCGAGGCCGGGTTCGAGCAGGACGGTGCGGTCGGCGTGCCAGTACCAGCGCGGCGCGGCCAACGCCGCCTGCGGGTCGAACGCGTCGTCAATGGTGGCGCCGAGCAGTTGCACATGGCCCTGCGGCTGCATGTGCCCGCCCATCACGCCGAACGGCCCCACGGGAGCGCGGCCGCGGGTCAGGAAACCCGGGATGATCGTGTGGTACGGCCGCTTGGCCGGCCCGGCCACGTTGGGATGATCGGGGTCCAGGGTGAAACCACAGCCCCGGTTCTGCAGGCCGAACCCGTAGCCGGGCAGCACCACGTAGGAGCCGAAGCCCAGGTAGTTGGACTGGATGAGGCTGACCATCATCCCGTCGCCGTCGGCCGCGCACAGATAGACGGTGCCGCCACGCAGCGGTGCGCCGGCACCGCGGGCGGCGGTGGGGCCGATCGCGGCGCGCAGCCCGGTGATCCGTGCCGGTGCCAGCAGCGGTTCGACGGCGGCCGCGACGGCCGGGTCCGCCACATGATCATGCGCGTCGCCGAGGCCCAGCTTCGTCGCCTCGATCCGCCAGTGCAGCCGCTCCACCGGCGACATCGACGCGAGATCCACCCCGTCCAGGATCGCCAGCGCCACCGACGCCGCCACGCCCTGGCCGTTGGGCGGGACCTGCCAGACCTCGTACCCCCGGTAGTCGGTCTTGAAGGGCGTCACCCAGGTCGACGAGTGGTTGGCCAGGTCGTCGACGGTGAGCAGGCCGCCGGTGGCCGCGGCGTGGCCGGCCAGCGCCGCCGCGATCTCACCTTTGTAGAACTCGTCGGCGCCGGACGCCGCGATCAGCCCGAGCGTGCGGGCCTGGTCCGGGTTGGCGAAGATCTCGCCGGCCGCGGGCGGGCGGCCGAACAGGCGGCCCCACTCGGCCAACGCCGGATCGGGCGGCAGCGCGGCATAGCCGGCGGCACTGCGGGCCCAGGCCGTGGCCACGCGGGGCGAGACCGGGTAGCCCGATTCCGCGTACCCGATGGCGTCCGTGAAGAGCTCCTCGAACGGCAACTTGCCGAACCGGGCGTGCAGGTCCCGCCAACCGGCGGGCGCGCCGGGCACGGTCACCGGCAGCCAGCCGCGCGCCGGCAGGACCCGCCCGGCGGACTGGGCGCCGCCGTGCGCGTCCGTCGCCGCCACGCCGGCGGCCAGTGCCCGGTCGAGGGTCAGCGCCGCCGGCGAACGCCCCGACGCGTTGAGCCCGTGCAGCCGCGTGCCGTCCCAGACGATCGCGAACAGGTCGCCGCCGATGTCGTTGGAGCCGGGCTGCACCACGGTCAGCGTGATCGCCGTCGCCACCGCGGCGTCCACGGCCGACCCGCCGCGGCGCAGCACCGCCAACCCGGCCGCCGCCGCCAGCGGCTGGCTCGTCGCGACAGAACCGTTGACCGACCAGACCGCTTCCACCCGGTCAGTCTGTAAGGACCCGCAGCACTCCCGCCACCCGGGCCGCCCGGATGCCACCGGGCAGATGCACGGCGCCCTGGCCGTGCCAGCCGGTGACCAGCGCCTCGAGGGCCGACACGTGCCGGTGCGACAGCGCGGCCGGCGAGCAGCCCAGCGACAGCGCCCACGAGTGCAAAGCCCGGGCGCGCAGGGCGGGCAGCAGCGCTTCCAGCATCGCCACCGACAGGCCTTCGTCCAGCATGGACCGTTCGAGCTCTTCGGCGGCGAGCACGTCGAGCGCCTCGGCGTCCTGGGCGAGCAGCCGCGCGGTGCGGGCCAGGTTGGACACGACGCCGGGGCCGAGCGCGTCGACCAGCGCCGGGAGGGCGGAGCCACGAACCCTCGACCGGGCGTACGACGGATCGAGGTTGTGTGGGTCCTCCCACGGCTCGAGACCCATCGCGGCGCAGGCCTTGCGGGTCTCGTCGCGTGACATGTCGAGCAGCGGCCGCAGCAGCGCCACCCCTTCGACGTCGCGCCGGTCCGGCATCGCCGCCATCCCGCGCGGGCCGGCGCCGCGGGCGAGCGCGAGCAGCACGGTCTCGGCCTGGTCGTCGCGGGTGTGGCCGAGCAGCACGGAGTTGGCCTCGTGGGCGCGGGCGGTCTCGAGCAGGGCGTCGTAGCGGGCCTCGCGGGCGGCCGCCTCGGGCCCGCCGGGGCGGCCGGCCACGTCGACCGGCACCACGATCGACGGGTCGAGCCCGACGGACTCGCCCCAGGCGGCGACGGCGGTGGCCCGGCGGTCGGAGCCGTCCTGCAGCCCGTGGTCTATGGTGATCAGCCCCGCGCGCAGACCCATCCGGGGAGCGACGAACGCGGTCGCGGCGGCGAGGGCCAGGGAGTCGGCACCGCCCGAGCAGGCGACCAGCACCAGCGCGTCCTTGTGTATCCCGTGCAGCATGCGGCGGACCGCGACGCGGGTCGCGGCGACCGGTGGCGCGGGACCGACCACGTGCTCAGCCCTGCGCCAGCACCGGCCCGGAGCCGCCGCCAGGACCGTGCACCCGGGCCACCCAGGCGTCCGGGTCGCCCAGCTCCTCCAGCCGCGGCAGCGTCAACGGCGAACTGAAGATCTTGTTGAAGCCGGCCATGCCGACCCGCTCCACCACGCCGTGCACGAACTTGCGACCCTCGGCATATTGCCGCATCTTGACGTCGATGCCGAGCAGCTTGCGCATCGCCTTCTCGAGCGGGTTGCCGGCCTCGCGGCGCCGGTTGAACCGGGCCCGGATCTGCTCGACCGTGGGTATGACCTCGGGGCCCACGCCGTCCATCACGAACTCGGCGTGTCCTTCGAGCAGGGTCATCAGGGCGGTCAACCGGTCGAGGACGGCGCGCTGGCCGGGCGTCTGGACGAGGTCGAGCACGCTGGCCCGGCTCTCGGGGTCGCGGATCGCGTCGGAGAGGGTGCCGACGGCCCGCCGCAGCCGGTCGGCGAAGTGCTCGTTGCCGGCCTGCGAGGCGTCGACGAACGACTGCACCTCGCCGAGGAAGTGGGCGCGCATCCACGGCACCGAGGTGAACTGGGTGCGGTGGGTGACCTCGTGCAGGCACACCCACAGGCGGAAGTCGCGCTGGTCGGCGCCCAGCTTGCGCTCGACCTCGACGATGTTGGGGGCGACCAGCAACAGCTGGCCCGGGTCGGCGGAGAACACCTCATATTGCCCGAGGACCCGACCCGAGAGGTACGCCAGCACGCTGCCGGCCTGCACTCCGGTCAGCCTCGACCCGATCGCATCGGTGATCGCACCAGGCTCTTTGTCACCGGACAGCCGGGTGATCAACGGAGTGATCACCTCGCGCAGGCCGGCGACGTTGACGGCGGCCCAGTCGCGGCGGTCGACGATGCGCACCGGCGGGTGGGCGACCTGCGACTGCAGGCCCGTGTAGGCACTGACGTGCCCGGCGGCCTCCTCGGTCAGCCGCCGCAGGTCGGCGACCACCTCGGTGGCCTCTTCGTAGGAGGCTCGGGGCCCGGTCTTGCCGAGCGCCCCCGCCGTGGCGGCGGCCAGATCCCAGTCGACGAACTGCGCCATCACCCCACGGTACCCGGGCCGGACATCCCCGGCGCGCCTTGAAGTTTGCGGGAGCAAGCGGCCGGATTCTGTGCTAGTCGGGGCCTGGCTGGTCGGGGCCTGGTTTAGTCGCAGCCGCAGCCGGCCAGGGTGGCGGCGATCCGGTCGAGGGTGCCGCGGGCCTCGTCGCTGCCGGCGGTCACCCCGTCGGTGAGCACCGAGAAGGCCAGCAGCCGGCCGTCGGCGGTGGTGACCATGCCGGCCATCGCGTGGTTGCCGGTCAGCGTGCCGGTCTTGGCCCGGACCACGCCGGCGGCGGCCTTGCGATCCGCCGTCTCGCCGAAGCGGTCCTCCAGGGTCCCGGACCAGGTCGCCACCGGCAGGCCGGCGAACATCTCGGTCAGCTCCGGACGCTTGCCGGACGCCGCCAGGGCGAGCAGCGCCGTCTGCGCCTCGCCGGTCAGCCGGTCGGTGCGGGACAGGCCGCTGCCGTCAGCCAGGACCAGGCCGGCGGTCGGGATGCCCAGGTCGGCCAGCGCTTCGGTCATCCCTTGCCGGGCGCCGGCGTACGACGCGGGCTTGCCCTTGGCCAGCGCAACCTCGCGGGCCAGCGCCTCGGCGACCACGTTGTCGCTGTCGACCAGCATGAACTCGACCAGCCGGACCATGGGTGGCGACTCGACCCGGGCGAGCTCGTCGCCAGGGCCGGCCGTGGCCGCGGGGCTGGCGGTGGCGGTGGCCGGTGGGACCGCGCCCTTCGGGGCCTTGGCCGGGGTGCCGCTGACACCGAGCGCCTTGGCGAACGCCTGGGCGGCGGCGAGGTCGGGCTTGCTCGTGCGCTCCGAGTAGTGGTTGGCGCTCTCCGTCGGGGTCTTCCGCGCGCCGTCGATCATCAGCGCCGTCGACGGGCCGCCGAAGCCGCCGGTCGGGATGTCGGAGTCCCAGCCGGGCTCGTAGACGGGCCCGGAGTAGAGCGAGCTGTCGTAGTAGACCTTGGTCGGCGCAGTGCCACCGAGCGCCTTCTTCGTCGCCGCCGCGAGGCGGTCGAGCCGGGCCGCGCCGGGGTAGAAGGACTTGCCGTTGGCGCCGAGCGTCGGGTCGCCGCCCCCGACCAGGATCACCTCGCCCGGGTTGGGTCCGGCGACCACGCGGGTCGGGATCCGGTGGGCGGGGCCGCGGGTCGACAGCACGGTCGCGGCCGTCACCAGCTTCATCGTCGAGGCCGGCACGGTCGGCAGGTCGCCGCCCTTGGCCCAGAGCACCTTGCCGCTGAGCACGTCGCGGACCACCACGCTGGTCCGGCCGCCGAGGCCGTTGTCGGTGACCAGCTTGCCGATCGCCGCGTCGAGGCCGGCCTTGTCGGGCATGGGCGCCGTGCCGCTGAGGGCGGCGAGCACCGGGGCCGGCGGCGCCTCGGGCGGGTCGATGACCGCGGTGGGTCGGGCGGCCTCGTCACCGAGCCAGGCCGCGACTGGGCCCGGCCGGACCACGACCAGGCCGGCGGCGAAGACGACCAGCACGAGTACGCCCGTCAGGGCGATCAACATCGACGCGCGCGGCCGGCGACGGCGTGGGGGTGGCGCGGCCGGGGGCGGCTGGTGGGCGGCCGGTCCTAACGGGATGGGTGGATCGGGGGGCTGGCGGGTCGGGGCCGGTGAGGTGGGTGGTGCCGGGGCGGCCGGGCGCGCGGGTGGGTGTGCGGCTGGTGGTGGACCGGGTGGGCGCGCGGGTGGCGGTGGCGGTGGTGGCGTGGCGCGGGCTCGGGCGGGTCCCGTGGGCGGGAACGGGCCGGGCGGCATCGCGTTGGGTCCGTAAGGGGTCGAACCGGGTCCTGGTCCGGTCGGCGGTAAGCTGGCTCCCGTCGGCGGGGGCGACTTCTCCATGGGGTTGGACGCCGGCGGCGGGTTGACGCCCGGCACCCGGGCCCGACCGCGCGCGGGGCGCGGTTGTGAGTCTTCCCCCACCCGCCCCTCCTCCCGTTCGATGCCCGGCCTAGGCGACACTACTTGCGTCCGTGCGTCTGCAGGGGGCCAACGCGGTCAGCAAGGAGTTTGCAATGGATTTCGACGTCACCGTTGAGATTCCCAAGGGGAATCGCAACAAGTATGAGGTCGACCATAAGACCGGCCGCATCCGCCTCGACCGGACCCTCTTCACGTCGACGCAGTACCCGGCCGACTACGGCTTCATCGAAGACACCCTGGGTGAGGACGGCGACCCCCTCGACGCGCTGGTCCTCGTCACCGAACCGACCTTCCCCGGCTGCCTGATCCGCTGCCGGGCCATCGGCATGTTCCGGATGAAGGACGAAAAGGGCGGCGACGACAAGGTCCTCTGCGTACCGTTCGAAGACCCCCGCCAGGAACACCTCCGCGACATCCACCACGTCGGCGAGTTCGACCGCCTGGAGATCCAGCACTTCTTCGAGGTCTACAAGGACCTGGAGCCCGGCAAGTCGGTCGAGGGCGCGACCTGGGTCGGCCGCGCCGACGCCGAGGCCGAGATCCTGGCCTCCTACCAGCGCGCCGAAGAAGCCAAGGCCGCCGGCACGTACTAGCCGCGGCTCACCCGGGCCCCGCAGCAGGTCGCGAGCCAGCGCTGGCCCCGCGCCGCGGGCCGTGGTGCCTAGTCGACCAGCGTCCGGGCCTGGGCGAACAGGCCCAGGACCGCGCACGCGACGGGGATGACCGCCACCACGAGGGCCGTGTCCAGGACGTCGGCGGTCCGGCCCAGGTAGGGGCCGGCCGGGCGGCCCGCGCTGGCGAGGCTGAAGAGCAGCGCCACCGCGAAGCCCAGGACGCCGACGGCGACCACGGCCAGCGGCTCGGGCCGGTCGGCGACCGCGACGGCCACCACCGCCAGCGCCCAGCCGCCGGCAGCCAGCAGCGGGACCCGCTGGCGTACCGTGCCGAAGACCCGGGCCCGCAACAGCAGCGCCACACCGCAGACCGCGGCCAACGCCCGACCCCAGCCGCCGCCGGTCGCCACCAGCACGGTGGCCGCACCGGCAGCCAGCACCGCATGGCCGATCAGCAGCCCGCCGAGCACCTCCTCGGCCCGGGCGACGGCGGCGAAGACCTGGTCGCGCTCGGGCCGCTCCGGATCGGCGCCGGCCGGGGTCACCGGCGGGATCGGCAGCCGTGCCAGCCGGATGGCCAGCAGCGGTAGGAGCCCGACGCCGCAGGCCAGCACCGCGAGCAGGATCGCCGCGACGCCGTGCGCGCTGAGCCCGAAGCCGGCCGCGGCGCTCGCGATCCCGAACAGGCCGGTCAGCACCGCGGCGGAGAAGATCCGGCGACCGGCGCCGACCCCGATGATCCCGAGCACACCATGGAGGGCCAGCGCCGCCGAACCGAGGAGCAGGTCCAGCGGGCCGATCCACCGGAGGCCGGGCACGAAGCTTGCCGGGTCGCCGCTCGAGGCGAGGAGGAGCGCGCCGGCCGCGAACGCGTACGGCAGGGAGTAGGCCCCGAGAGCGACCCCGGCGGCGCGCTGCCCGTAGGCCCGGGCGGCGAGGATGCCGGCGACGGTGAGGCCGGCGGCGATGCCGAGCGTCGTCAACATCGCGGCGATCGAGTCGGGCCCGGCGCGCAGCAGGGCGACCAGGCCGACCCCGAGGGCGACACCGGCGGCGGCCAGCGCGGCGAGCTGGGTGTGCCGGCCGGACCAGGCGGTGCCGTGCCGCCGGGCCCCGTCGGCGATCGCCTCGACGACGTCGTCGAACTCCAGCTCCGGCCACTCCTGGCGAGCGGGCACGAGGTGCAGCACGTCGCCGTCGCGTACCCCTTGCGCGTGCAGGCTCGTGTCAGCCTCGAGCGCCGCGCCGTCCGGGCGGCGCAGGACCCAGCCGCCGTGCGCCTCGCCGTCGTCGGCGAGCCCGACGCCCGCCTGCCGCAATATTTCTGACAGCAGATCGGCCAGGGGTACGTCCTGCGGCAGCGCGATGTCGACCCGTCGCTGCGGCGCGCTGACGGTGACCAGGGCGAGTCCGGTGTGCATCGATCGTCCTCCATCGCGGGGGGAGCCGGGAGGTGCGGGGACGACGGCACGCTACCGCTCCGGCGGGTTATCCACATGACCCCCTTTTGGCCATCCATCCACGCCCGCGATTGCCTACCATGAGCGACGCCGAGACAGCGGAGCGAGATCGGGAGGTGGCATGTCGACCGTGCTGGTGCGCCGGCCACCGCGCCGGCCCGCGCCGGAGATCCCGGCCGGTGAGCTGCGCGTCGAGCCACCGCCCGAGCTGCCGGCACTGGCCGGCGGGCGGTGGCAACAGCTGATGCTGCTCCTGCCGATGCTCGGTGGCGGCGTGGCGATGGCGATGATGATGGGCCGGGGCGGCGGCGCGTTCTCCTATGTCGTCGGCGGCCTGTTCGGCATCTCGTCGCTGGCGATGCTGGCGACCTCTTGGGGGCACGGCGGCCCGCGCAAGGCCGAGCTGGTCGCCGCGCGCCGCGACTACCTGCGCCATCTGTCGCTGCTGCGCCGGCAGGCCCGGGCGACGGTCGCGCGGCAGCGGGCGGGGCTCGGCTACCGCCATCCCGATCCCGGCCGGCTCTGGTCGACCGTCGAGAGCCACCGCCTGTGGGAGCGACGGCCGGCCGACCCCGACTTCGCGGTCGTGCGGGTCGGCGTGGGGCCACAGGCGCTGGCCACGACGCTGGTGCCGCCCGTGACGCGGCCGCTCGACGACCTCGAGCCGATGACGGCCGGGGCGCTGCGCCGCTTCCTCGACGCGTACTCGGTGATTCCTGATCTCCCGGTGGCGCTCTCGATCCGCGGCTTCGCCCGCGTGCACGTGCGCGGCTCGCCGGGCCTGGTCCGCGCGATGCTGGCGCAGCTGGCGGCCTTCCACGCGCCCGAGGACTTGGTGGTGGCGGTCGCGGCCGGGCCCGGTCGGCGTGCCGAGTGGGAGTGGGTCAAGTGGCTGCCGCACGCCCGGCATCCGACGCGGTCCGACCTCCTCGGCCCGCTGCGGCTCGTCACGGACTCCGTGCCGGCACTGGAGCGGCTGCTCGACGGGGTTGTCGGTGCTACCACGGCCCACGTCGTGGTCGTGGTCGACGGCGCCGGCGGCACGCGGCTGGCCGGCGTCGACGGGGTGACCGTGGTCGAGATCGACGGCACGCCGCCGCGCCTGCTCGACCCGTCGACGGTGGTGCTCACCCGGCGGGCCGGCGGTGCACTGGAGACGACCACGGCCGACGGGGTGGCCACGGTCGGCGTCGCCGACGGGCTCGACCTGCCGTCGGCCGAGGCGCTGGCCCGCCAGCTGGCGCCGCTCCGGCTCGTGGGGCCGGCGGCGGTCACGCCGGCCGCCGCCGACCTCGGGCTGCTCGATCTGCTGGGGGTGGCGGAGCCCTCGGCTTATGCGGTGGCCGAGGGTTGGGTGCCGCGGGCGGTGCGCGACCAGCTGCGGGTGCCGATCGGCGTGGCGGCCGACGGCAGCGCGGTCGAGCTCGACCTCAAGGAGTCGGCGCTCGACGGCATGGGCCCGCACGGGCTGCTGATCGGCGCCACCGGCTCCGGCAAGTCCGAGCTGCTGCGCACCCTCGTGCTCGGGTTGGCCGCGACGCACTCGTCCGAGGAGCTCAACCTGGTGCTCGTCGACTTCAAGGGCGGCGCGACGTTCGCCAGCCTCGACCGGCTGCCGCACACCGCCGCACTGATCACCAACTTGGCCGACGAGCTGCACCTGGTCGACCGCATGGTCGACGCGATCAACGGCGAGCTCGTGCGGCGGCAGGAGCTGCTCCGGCGAGCCGGCAACTACGCGAGCCGGCGCGACTACGAGCTGGCCCGGTCGAGCGGCGCACCGCTGGCGCCGTTGCCGTCGCTGCTCGTGGTCTGTGACGAGTTCTCCGAGCTGCTGTCCGCCAAGCCCGACTTCATCGACCTGTTCGTCCAGATCGGGCGGTTGGGCCGGTCGCTAGGCGTGCACCTCCTGCTGGCCTCGCAGCGCCTCGAAGAGGGCCGGCTGCGGGGCCTCGACACGCACCTCTCCTACCGGATCGGGTTGCGCACGTTCTCGCCGTTCGAGTCGCGGGCCGTGCTGGGCGTGCCGGACGCCTACGAGCTGCCCCGGGCACCCGGCCACGCCTACCTCAAGGCCGGCACCGACCCGCTGCGCCGATTCCGGGTCGCATACGTGTCGGGCCCGGTGCCGGCGCCGCGGCGGGCCGCTGATGTCCGGGCCGCTCCGGTGGTGCTGCCGTTCACGACGGCGCCGATCTCGGCGCCCGCGACGGCGCCGCCCGCTGCCGGGCCGAGCCTGCTCGACGCGCTGGTCGACCGGATCGCCGGGCAAGGACCGCCGGCACACCAGGTGTGGCTGCCGCCGCTGGCCGAGCCGGCCACCTTCGACGACGTGCTGGGTCCACCGGTGGTCGTGCCAGGCCGGGGGTTGACGTTCGCCAACCCGGAGCTACGTGGGGCGCTGCAGGTCCCGGTCGCGGTGGTCGACCGCCCGTTCGACCAGCGCCGCGACCTGCTGTGGTTCGCCCTCGACGGCGCGGCCGGGCACGTTGCGGTGGTCGGTGCGCCGCGCAGCGGCAAGTCGACCGCGCTGAGCACCCTGGTGTGCGGGCTGGCGTTGGCGCACACGCCCGACGAGGCGCGCTTCTACTGCCTCGACTTCGGCGGCGGCCGGCTCGCCGACCTGCGCGACCTGCCGCACGTCGGCGGGGTGGCCAGCCGGCTCGAGCCGACCGCGGTCCGCCGCACCATCGGCGAGCTGAGCAGCCTGCTGGCCGAGCGGGAGCGCCAGTCGACGCCCGCCGACTCGCACGTGTTCCTCGTCGTCGACGGCTGGTCGACGCTGCGGGCGGAGTTCGACGACCTGGAGCCCGTGGTGGCCGACCTGGCCGGGCGGGGCCTGGCCTACCGCATCCACGTCCTCGCCTCGGCGAACCGGTGGCTGGACCTGCGGCCGGCCACCCGCGACCTGTTCGGCGCCCGGCTCGAGCTGCGGCTGGGCGATCCGAGTGACTCGACGGTCTCGCGGGCGGCCGCGGCCGGCGTACCCCCTGACTCGCCCGGTCGCGGGGTGACCAGCGACGGGCTGCAGCTGCTGACGCTGTTCCCGGCCATCACGGGCGACGTGCCGCTGCCCAAGGCCGTGGCCGCGGCCTGGCCCGGGGCGGTGGCGCCGCCCGTGCGGTTGCTGCCGCCGGCGGTGCCCCATGCGGCGCTCGACGACGCCGGCACGAGCGGGCTCACGCTGCCGATCGGCATCGCCGAGGCCGACCTGCGGCCGGTCGCACTCGACTTCGCGGCCGACCCCCACTTCCTGCTCTTCGGCGACCCGGAGTGCGGCAAGTCGTCGTTCCTGCGCGCCCTGGCTACCACCGTGACGCGGCGGTTCCGGCCCGACGAGGCCCGGGTGATCGTGGTCGACTACCGGCGCAGCCTGCTCGGGGCGGTGCGCAGTGACCACCTGATCGGCTACGGCACGGCGGCGGCCGACACGGCGGAGCTGATGGAGTCGGTGGCCGGCTACATGCGCGACCGGCTGCCGCCGCCCGAGGTCACGCCCGAGCAGCTGCGTGACCGCGGCTGGTGGACGGGTCCCGAGCTGTTCGTGCTGGTCGACGACTACGACCTGGTGTCGGCGGCGCCGGCCAACCCCCTGCGGGCGCTCGAGGAGTTCCTGCCGCAGGCCCGCGACATCGGCCTCCACCTGGTGCTGACCCGGCGGACGGGCGGAGCGGCCCGCGCGCTCTACGACCCGATCATCCAACGGCTGCGGGAGCTGGCCACCGCCGGTCTGGTGATGTCCGGCGACCCCGACGAGGGTCCGCTGATCGGCCCGGTCCGCCCGGGCCCACTGCCGCCCGGCCGCGGCCGGCTGGTCACCCGCAAGGCGGGCGCCCGGCTGGTCCAACTCGCGCACCTGCCAGCGATCGATGTCTAGGCCCCGGTCTGTGTCCGGGGTCGAGGTGATCCAGGCGGCGGCTGGGCGGGCGCAGCCCTGCCCCGGACAGAGACCAGGGCCTAACGCTGCGCACACGTCTGAGGTCAGCCGGCCGGGCCCGGACGAGATGGCGAACTGGTCGCACATTGTGTGTCCCGCGCAGGTGCTGGCTCGGGGTAACCTCCCAGCACAGGAACTTCCCGGGGTGAGAAGGCCGTGAGGGTGACGAGGCTGACGCACCAGCGCCGGAGCGCCGTCCCACGGCTAGGAGGGGCGGCGCTGGTCGCCATGACGGCGGCGATGGTCCTGACGGTCACGCCGCTGCCTCTCCCTGCACCGACCACGGTGGCGCCTGAGCAGGGCGGCCAGGCCGCGCTTCTGACACCGATGACGCCGATGTTGCCGGTCCGCGCCGACTCGGTCCGTGACGAGCAGTGGCAGCTCAGCGAGCTGCGGGCCAAGACAGCTTGGCGCTACGCGACCGGCGCCGGCGTCACGGTCGCCGTGATCGACTCCGGCGTCGACGGCAGCCACCGAGACCTGGCCGGCCAGGTCCTCCCGGGCAAAGACCTGGTCAAGCCCGGCGGCGGCGACGGCCACACCGACCCGGTGGGCCACGGCACCACGGTCGCGGGCCTGATCGCGGGCCGCTCCGACGACGACGACGGCGTCATGGGCCTGGCCCCCAACGCCAAGATCCTCCCCGTCCGCGTCCTCGACGCGGACAACCGCTACAGCGACGCGATGATCGTGGCCCGCGCGGTCCGCTGGGCCGTCGACAACGGCGCCCGCGTGATCAACCTGTCCCTGGGCGGCGCCGGCACCAGCCCGGCGCTGGCCGCGGCCCTCGACTACGCCTTCGCCCGCGACGTGGTCGTCGTCGCCTGCACCGGCAACGTGCTGCCGGAGGCCACGACCACCGTCTGGTACCCGGCCCGCGAGCCCGGCGTCATCGCCGTCGCGGGCTTGGAGAAGGAAACCGACGTCCTCTGGAACGGCTCGATCACCGGCAGCGCCACGGTCCTGACGGCCCCGGCCACCGACCTCGTCGGAGCGAAGTCCGGCGGCTTCTGGCGGGTCCGCGGCACCAGCTTCGCCGCCCCGCTGGTCTCGGCCGCCGCGGCCCTGGTCCGCTCCCGCTGGCCGGCCATGCCCGCCGGCGAGGTGGTCAACCGCCTGATCAACACCGCCGACGACCTGGGCACACCCGGCCGCGACAACACCTACGGCTTCGGCAAGGTCGACCCGCTGGCCGCCCTGACCACCCAGGTCGGCTCGGTCACCCGCAACCCGCTGGACGACAACCAGACCCCCGGCGTGGCGGGCTTCGGCCCGGCCCCGGGCCGCGGCACCGACGCGGTCACCGGCGGCGGCGCCAACGACACGGACGCGGCCCAGAACTCGGCCGGAGCGTCCGGCTCCGCCGCCCAACGCTCGGCAACCCCGACCCACCAGCCCAACCCCATCGGCTGGCGCATCGCCACCGCCGTCGCCCTCCTAATCTTGGCAACAGGCATCATCGCGATGGCTTTCTTCTCCCGCCATCCGGCAATGGCCCTACTGGCCAAACGCCGCCCACCCCGCCGACCCCCACCGGAACCAAGACACCTCCGCTAGCCTGCGCGCCCGGACGAGGTCGGCCCGCCCAGCACGCCGGGCGGTCACCCTCCCCCGCTGTTCGATCCGCCGCGGGTGGATCTCCACGACTGAGCGGGCCCTCTCCGCGGCGCCGCCGTGAACGCGACCCCGACCTCCCCAACGCGCTGACCGACCCGCGCCGTCGCGGAGGCAAGGCCACGGCCCAAGCCCAACGCCGACCAAACCGCGCACTCGCGGAGGCACGGGCGAAGGCCCCAGCCCAACGCCGCGCCGTCGCGGCGGCAAGGCCACGGCCGAGCGACCCGCGCGGTTACGCGGAGGCACGGGCGAAGGCCCCAGCCCAGCGCCGCGCCGTCGCGGCGGCAAGGCCACGGCCACGGCCGAGCGACCCGCGCGGTACGCGGAGGCAAGGCCACGGCCCAAGCCCAACGCCGACCAAACCGCGCACTCGTGGAGGCACGGCCGAAGGCCCCAGCCCAGCGCCGCGCCGTCGCGGCGGCAAGGCCGCGGCCCAAGCCCAACGCCGACCGACCCGCCCACTCGTGGAGGCACGGGCGAAGGCCCCAGCCCAGCGCCGCGCCGTCGCGGCGGCAAGGCCACGGCCACGCGACCCGCGCGGTTACGCGCAGCCAAGGCCACGGCCTCAGCCAGCGCTGACCGACCTGCGCGGTCGCCGAGGCAAGGCGGCGACGCCCCTAGCCGAGCGTTGACCGACCCGCGCGGTCGCGGGAGGCAAGGCGGCGCCCTAGCCTCAAGTTGGTAGACCACCGTGCTCTGAGCGCCGGCGTCACGGACGCTGGGTATCGGACGTCGACCGCCGCTCCGCGGCCGGTGGCCGCTTCAATTCCGGACCGGCGCCGTCCAGTCCGGATGACGAATTCGCCCCGTGATCAACGCGTGCTTCGCCGGCCACTGCCGCTTTCGCTAAACGCAGTCGCCCGTGGCGGTTGCTCTGGTGCGGTCGATGCCGGCCCGGGCGACGCCGGAGGCTTCGTCGGCTGTCACCGCGAACCCGGTGTTCCGGTCGTCCGCGGCCGCAGCGAAGATCACGCCGAGGACGGTCCCGTTCGGAGTGATCAGCGGGCCGCCCGAGTTGCCGCTGCGTACCAGCGCCCTGATCGTGTAGATCTCCCTAGTAACCTTGCCCGACTCGTAGATGTCGGGGCCGGTGATGTCGCCGACATCGCGGATACGGGCGGACTGCGCGTTGTAGGGCCCGTCCAGCGGATAGCCAAGCACGATGGCGTCGGCCTCGGCCTTGGCGGCGCTCCGGGTGAAGGGCATCACCGGCGCCTCGAGGTCGGGCACGTAGATGACGGCCAGGTCGCGGTTCGGGTCGTAGACCACCACCCGGCCGCTCTCGCGATCGCCGTTCACCTCGATCGACACCCGGTCGGTGCCGGCGACCACGTGGGCGTTGGTCATGACGCGCTGGGGGGCGTACACGAAGCCTGAGCCCTCGATCCGCCGCCCACAGCTCTGCGCGGACCCGAGCACCTTGACCACCGACCGCCGCGAGTTGATCACGACCTGGGAGCCGGCCAGCGCCGGATCGGGCGCGGCCACCTCGCGGGCGCGGGTCGCGGTCAGGCCGCCGAAGACGTCAGGGAAGCCGCGCGTGTCGACCGTCTCGCGCAGCGACTCCGAAAGGGTTTGCGCCTGCTCCGGCAGCACCTTGTCGACGCCGTCGAGCAGCGCGCTGTTGCGTACGGAGCTCGCCAGCCACGGCACCGACGACGACCCGAGCGGCACCGCCACCAGCCAGGCGACGATCATCACGGCCAGCACGGACACGACCGCCCCGCCCGCGTCGTCGACCCGGCGGCCGGCGCGACTGGTGATCGCGTGCCGGAGGTACGTGCCGACCCACCCCGTGAGCGCCTGCCCGAGCACCGCGAGCCCGAAGATCGCCACCAACGAAACGACGACGCGGAGTGCGCCGTCGGCGAAGCGCTGGGCCAGCAGCGGCCCGACCTGAAGCCCGATGAGCGCGCCGCCGAAGAAGCCGACGAACGACAGGACGCCGATCACGAACCCTTGCCGATAGCCGCTGACCGCGAACACGACCATCAGCAGAATCAGGACAAGGTCGACGGCGGACACCCTGACAGGGTACGGGCGTCCGGCCACCCCTGCGCCTGCCCCGCTCGACTCAGCCCACCCCGACACGCGCCGACACCGTCGAACAGGGACAGCCACCCGCCAGACGGATAAGTCGGATTGAGGCATTGTTGGGCGGGTACAACGATGCCGCGCCCGGCCTGCCGTGTCCGGCCCGCGGCGTTGTTGGGCTGCTCGGTGACGAACTGGGATCACCGTCGTCGACGCGGGGGCCGGGCACGGCGATGCCGACGAGGTACAGCTTGTCGGCGGGCCTCCGTTGAGCTCGACGCCCAGGGCGAGGCTGACAGGCGGGGCGAGGCACAGGGCCACCCTTGCCGGGCCCACACGCCCCCGCACCAAGATCAGCCGGCTAAGGCGTCTCGTCGCGATCCGCCGACGCTGCCGGCGGCGGAGTCGACGGCGGCAGGTCGCCGATCCGATCCTGCGGCCACGGCCGCGACCACCCGGCCATGTCGAGAAGCGTCGACAGCACCCCGGCCGTGAATCCCCAGACCAGCATCCCGCGCACCTCGAACGCCGGCCCGATCCAGCCGCTCGGATGGCGCAGCCGGAGTCGGTTGGCCGGGTCGGCCAGCTCCGATACGGGCAGCCGGGCCACGTGGGCCACCTCGGCCGGGTCCCGGGCCGCCACCGGGTGCGGGCGATGCCACCACGCGAGCACCGGCGTCACCAGGAAGTCGCTGGCCGGAATCCACAGCCGCGGCAGCTCTGCCAGCAAGGTCACGCTGCTCGGGTCGAGGCCGACCTCCTCGTCGGCCTCGCGCAGCGCCGTGGCGGCGGGGTCGGCGTCACCGGGGTCGGCCACGCCGCCGGGAAAGGCGGGCTGGCCGGCATGGTTGCGCAAGGTCGCCGCGCGTTGCAGCACCAGGATGTCGGGCCCGCCGTCGTCCTCCTCGCCGAGCAGCACCAGCACGGCGCTGTCCCGGCCGGCCCGATCCGGCGTCGGTATCCGGGTGAAGTCTTCCGCCCGCGCCCCGTGCAGCCGGGTCAGCAGCGGCGCGAACCAGTCCGGCAGCGCCAGCTCGCCGGCGTCCGAGCGCCGCCGCCGGGCGCCCACCCCGTCGGGCAGGCCGGCGTCGACCCCAGGGAACAGCCGCGAGCCACTGGTCGGCGCACCCCCGTTGAACCAGATGTCGTTCCGCCGTGCCTCAGCCAACCGGGACCGCCACACCTAGCTGCCGCTTGACCAGGTCGGCGAGGCGCGCTTCGTCGAGCGCCGTGCCGTTGTAGAGGTGGACCACCTTGCCCGCCGAGTCGACGAACAGCGTGACGGGCAGGCCGGGCTGCTTGAGGGCGACGCGTACCTGCTCGCCCTGGTCGAAGACGTTCGCGAAGCTCAGGCCGAACTCGCTGGTCATCGCCTCACCGTCGGACCGGCTGTCGCGGGTGTTGACGCCGAGGAAGTGCACGAGGCCGGCCGTGCGCTGCGCGACGGCGTTGACCGACGGCAGCTCCTCGCGACAGGGCGGGCACCAGGAGCCCCAGAGATTGATCACGGCGGGTCCGCGTACGTCCGCGAGCCGCAGTTTGCCACCCCCGAAGCAGGACAGCTCGGCGGTGGGTAGCGCGATGTCGGTGGCCGCGGCCGCGGCGGCGCCCGAGGCCTCCGGCGGCGCCGAGGTCAACGCCCGGCAATCGGCGAACGGAGCCGCGGGCGCTCCCGCCGACGCGGCCGGCTCGCCCGTGCCGTCCGCCGCCAGCGAGTTCGACGAGGTCCGGTTGGAGCAGGCCCGCACGCCGACCCCGGCGAGGACCCCGACGACCAGCAGGATGATCAGGGGTAGGTAGCGCTTCACGGCACGTCCGCCGTGAACGCCTGCTGCGGGACGACCGACGGGTCGACCCCGACGGCCTCGGCCAGCTGCGCGGCCCGAGGCCCCTTGAGCAGCTTGGCCGCCTGCACCGGATCGGTGGGCCCGGTGCCGTAGGCGGGGCACAGCTTGGCCAACGTGCACGCCCCACAGGCCGGCTTGCGGGCATGACAGACCCGGCGACCATGGAAGATCACCCGGTGCGACAACATGGTCCAGTCGCGCTTCTCGAACATCCCGCCGATGGCGTGCTCGATCTTGACCGGGTCGGTCTCCGCGGTCCACCGCCATCGACCCACCAGCCGCTGAAAATGCGTGTCGACGGTGATGCCCGGCACCCCGAACGCGTTGCCGAGAATGACGTTGGCGGTCTTCCGCCCGATGCCCGGCAGGCTCACCAGGTCGGGCAGGTTGCCCGGCACCTGGCCGTCGAACCGCTCCACCAGCTGCTGCCCGAGCTTCATCAACGAGTCGGTCTTGTTGCGGAAGAACCCGGTCGGCTTGAGCGTCACCTCGAGCTCCGCCCGGTCGGCCCCGGCGTAGTCAGCCGCCGTCGGATATTGCGCGAACACCTTGGGCGTGACCTCATTGACCTTCTTGTCAGTGGCCTGCGCCGACAGGATGGTCGCCACCGCGAGCTCGAGCGGATTGCTGAAATCCAGCTCACAGTGCGCATCCGGATGCGTCTCGGTCAGGATGCGCCCCATCCTGCGCGCCCGCCGCTTGCGCCCAAGCTCGGTCTCCGCGTCAAACACGGCTGTCCTACTCACGTGCCAAAGACTATTCCGCACCCCCGACAACCCCACGCCGCCATCCACAAGATCCGAAAACCAACCCCAAATCGTCCCGACCATGGGGTACGCCGGAGGCGCGGGAAACCCGCCGGCGGCACTCGGATGAACAGGGCAATGACAGACCCGGCGGCGCAGACGAGCCGATGCAGAGCCGCCGTAGCGGGATGGCCCCGCGGGTGCCGCCGCGGCGAGGGTGCGGGTGGCGGCGCCGGCTCAACGGCGCGCGACGACCCCGAAGCGGCGATGCCCACCGCGGCGCGACGGCTGGCGATGCACAGAAGCGATGGGCGGCGCGGGCACGGGCGGCGCGAGCAGGGGGCGGTGGTGCACGACGGCCGCGCCGACCAGCGGGAGTCGGCCGAGGTGCGCCGCTGGCACGGGGCGGGGCGACGCAGGCGGCGCGGGGACGCGGCACGGAGCGCGGCGACGCAGGCGGCGCGGGGACGCGGCACGGAGCGCGGCGACGCAGGCGGCGCGGGGACGCGGCACGGAGCGCGGCGACGCAGGCGGCGCGGGGACGCGGCACGGAGCGCGGCGACGCAGGCGGCGCGGGGACGCGGCACGGAGCGCGGCGACGCAGGCGGCGCGGGGACGCGGCACGGAGCGCGGCGACGCAGGCGGCGCGGGGACGCGGCACGGAGCGCGGCGACGCAGGCGGCGCGGGGACGCGGCACGGAGCGGGGCGACGCAGGCGGCGCGGGGACGCGGCACGCGCGACGCGGCACGCGGCGCGGCACGCGGCGCGGTCCGAAGGACGGCGGCCCGCCGCCGACAGCGAACGCCCACGCGCGGCAGCGCGATATCCGCACTGGGCCGCTAGAAGCGCGCTAGGCCCACCCGGCCTGCGCTCTGCGAGCGAACCTCGACCAATGGACTGTGGCCCGCGACCCAGGCATCGCAGTCGACCCGCCAGGCACTGAATCAGGGCGGGGGGAGATGTTGTGCGCGCCGACAATCAGGGCGTGCTCTTTGCGACCGTCCGCGCGCACCACAGCCCCAGACAGCAACCAGACGAGAAGAGAAAGCCTTCAGACCCGGGCCCGCCGAGCCAACCGCTCCGGGTCCAGGATGATGATCGACTTGCCGTCGAGCCGCAGCCAGCCGCGCGAAGCGAAATCGGCCAGGGCCTTGTTCACGGTCTCTCGCGACGCCCCGACCAGCTGGGCGATCTCTTCCTGCGTCAGGTCGTGGGTGACCCGCAGGACGCCGCCGTCGCGGGTGCCGAAGCGGCCCGCCATCTGGAGGAGGTTCTTGGCCACGCGGCCCGGCACGTCGGTGAAGATGAGGTCGGCCAGAGCATCGTTGGTACGCCGCAGGCGGCGCGCCAGGACCCGCAGCAGCTGCTCGGCGATCTCCGGCCGGTTGTTGAGCCACGGGCGCAGCGCCTGCTTGCGGAGGCGGGCCAGGCGGGTGTCGGTCACCGCCGTGGCGGTGGCGGTGCGCGGGCCCGGGTCGAACAGCGACAGCTCGCCGACCATGTCGGACGGGCCCATCACCGCGATCAGGTTCTGGCGGCCGTCGGCGGCGCGGCGACCCACCTTGATCTTGCCGCTCAGCACGATGTAAAGGCTGTCGCCTGGTTCGCCCTCGTTGAAGACGATCTCGCCCTTTCGGGCCTCGATGGTCTCCATGTCCTTGGCGAGCGCTTCGGCCGCCTCCGGGTCTACACCCTGGAAGATGCCGCTACGGGCCAGAACCTCATCCATCGCGCACCTCAGTTCCACGAATGGCGCGGAAACCGCGCGCAGTCAGTCTAGGCGTACGCATCGGCGAACCGGCCCGGCAACCCCCGGATCGTGATCAGTCCATGCGCTGGGCCGACCCACCCGGTTGCCACCTGCCCTATCGTCGGCGCGTGCCGTTCAAGCCCATTCTTACCGCGCGTCAGGAGGAGGGCGAAAGTATCCCCCTGCTGGTCTGGCGCTTACCCGCACTCATGCGGGCGATCAGTTCGGCCCCGCTCGGCGGCGGGATCGGCGACCGCGGTTGGGTGGTCAACGCGACCGTGCCCATGTCGTACGCCCGCGATGATCCGCACGAGCACCTGGCCGCGCTGGCCGGCGAGTTGGGCCTCGACGGCGCCGGTGTCGGTTTGTTGACGGGCGTAGACGTGACGCAACGGGTCGCCGCGGTGGATGGGGACGCTGAGGTCTGGGCCACGGTCGGGCTCGGCAAGCCCATCATGGCCGCCGCCGACCACGTGATCCCGCATCAGCACCGGCCCGGAACGATCAACATCGTGGCCTTCCTGCCGCAGCGGCTCAGCGACGCCGCCCTGGTCAACGCTGTCGCGACGATCACAGAAGCCAAGGCCCAGGCGCTCTGGGAGCTCGGCCTCCACGCGACGGGCACCGCCACCGACGCCGTCACCGTGCTGTGCCCGGCGGACGGGCCGGCGGAGCCGTACGGCGGGCCGCTTTCGCTGTGGGGTGGCCGGCTCGCCCGGGCCGCGCACCGGGCGGTCCGTGAGGGTGGCTCGCGGCCCAAGATCCCCTGGTCGGAGCGCTGACCCATCCTCCTGTCGGAGGGTCCCGAGAATCGCTCGGGAACGATAAAGTCCCCCGCGTGTATGCCCCCGCCACCCCGCGCAAGCGTGCCGCCGTCGTCGCCGCGATAGCCGCCGCGGCGCTGCTCGGCGTCGGCGTCGCGGGCGTGGCCGCGGCGACCCGCGGTGGCGGTGGTGACCAGGCCGGGGTGTGGGTGCACCCGACCAAGTCGCCCCAACCGCGCGCGGAGGCGACCGAGGAGACCGCCGACGAGGAGCAGTCGATCTCGCTCTCGGCGACCGGTGACATCGTGATGGGCAACGCGCCGGGCAGCCTGCCGTCCAACGGCGGCAAGGGCTTCTTCGACGGCGTCAAGAAAGACCTCGCCGCCGACCTGGTGATGGGCAACCTCGAGGAGCCGCTGACCGACGACACCGGCCGGTCGAAGTGCGGCCCGGAGTCGACCGGCTGCCACCAGTTCCGGGCCCCGCCGGGCTATGCCAAGCACCTAAAGGACGCCGGCTTCGAGCTGCTCAACCAGGCCAACAACCATGGCAACGACTACGGCGCCGACGGCTACGAGAACACGCAGCGGGCGCTGGAGAAATACGGCCTGCAGCACACCGGCGCCGTCGACCAGATCACCGTCGCCGACGTCGAGGGCATCAAGGTCGCCGTCGTGGGCTTCTCGTCGTACCCCTGGAACAACAGCCTCATCGACATCGCCGACGGCAAGAAGCTCGTCGCCAAGGCGGCCGGGCAGGCCGACCTCGTGGTGGTGCAGGTGCACATGGGTGCCGAGGGCTCGGGCAAGACCCGGGTCAAGCCGGGCACCGAGATGTTCCTCGGCGAGAATCGGGGCGACCCGATCAAGTTCGCGCACAGCATGATCGACGCGGGCGCCGACCTGATCGTCGGTCACGGCCCGCACGTGCTGCGGGCGATGGAGTTCTACAAGGGCCGGCTGATCGCCTACAGCCTGGGCAACTTCGCCGGTGGCGGCGGCACCCTCAGCCGCAACGGCCCGCTCGGCCTCGGCGCGGTGCTCAAGGTCGAGCTGACCGCCGACGGCACCTGGGTCGACGGCGAGCTCGTCTCCACGGCCATGAACAGCGCCGGCAAGCCGGTCACCGACCCCGACGGCGACAGTCTCGACATGGTCAGCGGGCTCAGCAAGCAGGACTTCCCCAGGACAGGCGCCGAGTTCGACGACAACGGCAAGATCAACCCACCTGCCTGACCCGCGTCCCACGAGAGCCACGAAACAGACAAAATTCAAAAACAAGCAGGCTTGACTGTTTGTTTCGCCCACGCCATGCTCAAGACGTGCGGACCCCGCAGCAGGAGCGCAGCCGAGCCACCCAGGCGCGCCTGCTCGACGCGGCCGTCGACAGCCTGGTCGACCTCGGCTGGGCCGGCACCACCACCACGGTGATCGCCGAACGCGCCGGCGTCTCCCGCGGCGCGCAGCTCCACCACTACCCGACGAAGGCGACGCTGGTCATGGCCGCCGTCGAGCACCTCGCCGACCGCCGCGCCGCCGAGATCCGCGCCGAGGCGGCGAGCCTGCCGCGCGGCGCGCAACGGGTCGACCGCGTCGTCGACATGCTCGCCGCCGCCTTCACCGGCCCCCTCTACGCCGCCGCCCTCGAGGTCTGGGTCGCCGCGCGCACCGACCTGGAACTGCAAAGAGCCCTCGTGCCGGTCGAGGCCAAGGTCGGTCGCGAGCTGCACCGCCTCACCGTCGAGCTGCTCGGCGCCGACGAGCGCCGCCCCGGCGTACGCGAATCGGTGCAGGCGACCCTCGACCTCATGCGCGGTCTGGGCGTGGCCAACCTGCTCTCCGACGACGCGGGCCGCCGCGCCGCCCTGCTCCGCGAGTGGAAGCGACACCTCGCCGCCGTGATCCGCGACTGAAGGAGGCCCCCGTGGTCGAGCTCGCCGCTCTGCTCACCGACCTCGACGCCGAGACCGCCGAGCTCGACGCGCTGGTCGCCGCCCGGCCACCCAAGGACTGGGCGCGGCCCACGCCGAGTCCGGGTTGGACGGTCGCGCACCAGATCGCCCACCTGGCCTGGACCGACCGCGCCGCGCTGCTGGCCACCACCGACGACGCCCAGTTCGTCGCCCTGCTCGCGCCACTGGCCGACGACCCGGACCGGATCGTGGACCGCGGCGCCGAGGAATACCTCGCGCCACCCGACGAGCTGCGGCAACGCTGGCTGGCCGGGCAACGCGAGCTCGTCGCGGCCCTCCGCGAGGCGCCGCCGGGCAAGCGGATCCCCTGGTTCGGCAACCTGATCACGCCGCAGTCGATGGCCACCGCCCGCCTGATGGAGACGTGGGCCCACGGCCTCGACATAGCGGACGCGCTCGAGCTAACCCGCACCCCGACCGAGCGGCTGCGGCACATCGCGTTCCTCGGCTTCCGCACGCTCGGCCACTCGTTCCTCGCCCACGGCCGACCCGCGCCGAGCGAGCCGGTCCGCGTCGAGCTCACGGCCCCCGACGGCGCCGAGTGGACCTTCGGCCCCGAGCACGCCACCGACCGGGTGACCGGCCCCGCGCTCGACTTCTGCCTGCTGGTCACCCAGCGCCGCCACCGGGCCGACCTGGCGTTGATCGCCACCGGGCCGGTCGCGAGCGAGTGGCTGACGGTGGCCCAGGCGTTCGCGGGGCCGCCCGGGGTCAAGCGCGAGCCGACGGCGGCCACGTCATGATCCGCATCGGCAACGCGTCCGGCTTCTACGGCGACCGTTTCAGCGCGTGGCAGGAGATGCTCGACGGCGGCGAGCTCGACGTGCTGACCGGCGACTACCTGGCCGAGCTGACCATGCTGATCCTCGGCCGCGACCGGGCCCGCGACCCGGCGCTCGGCTACGCCAAGACGTTCCTGCGCCAGCTCGAGGGCACTCTCGGCACCGCGCTCGAGAAGGGCGTCAAGCTGGTCACCAACGCCGGCGGCCTGCACCCGGCCGGGCTGGCCAGGGCGATCGAGCAGCTGGCGGAACAACAAGGTCTGACACCCCGCATCGCGTACGTGGAAGGCGACGCCCTCCTGCGCCCCGACGCGCTGACGGCCAACGCCTACCTCGGCGCGTTCGGCATCGCCGCCTGCCTCGACGCCGGGGCCGACATCGTGGTCACCGGCCGGGTCACCGACGCCGCGCTGGTGGTCGGCCCGGCCGCGGCGCACTACGGCTGGTCCCGCGACGACTTCGACGCCCTCGCCGGCGCCACCGTGGCCGGCCACGTGATCGAGTGCGGCGCGCAGGCGACCGGCGGCAACTTCAGCTTCTTCACCGAGCTGCCCGACGGCGCCCGGCGGCCGGGTTTCCCGATCGCGGAGATCGCCGAGGACGGCGCCAGCCGGATCACCAAGCACCCGGGCACCGGCGGCGCCGTCACCGTGGAGACCGTCACCGCCCAGCTGCTCTACGAGATCGACAGCCCGGCCTACCTCGGCCCCGACGTGGTGACGCGGCTCGACACGGTCCGGCTGCACGCCGAGGGCCCCGACCGGGTGGCGATCAGCGGGGTGAAGGGTCTGCCGCCGCCGCCGACGCTCAAGGTCGGCGTGGCCAACCTCGGCGGCTTCCGCAACGCGATGACGTTCGTCCTCTGTGGGCTCGACATCGAGGCCAAGGCGGCGCTGGTCCGTGGTCAGCTCGAGGACGCGGTGGGCAAGGAGGGCCTCGAGTTCACGCTGGCCCGCACCGACCACCCCGACGCGGTGGACACCGAGGCCGCCAGCGCCCTGCTGCACGTACACCTGAAGGATCAGGATCCCAAGCGGGCCGGGCGGGCCTTCTCGGCGGCCGCGGTGGAGCTGGCGCTGGCGTCCTATCCGGGTTGCACGTTGACCACTCCGCCGGGTGACGCGACCCCGTTCGGGGTGTTCACCGCCGACACGGCGCCGCAGGACGCGGTCAACCACACGGCCGTGCTCCCCGACGGCAAACGGGTGACGATCCGCCCGCCGGCCCGCACGATCACGCCCCAAGCCGCGGCGCAGCGGCAGTCAACGCAGCCGGCCGCCGACAGGACGAAGCAGACCCAGCTCGGCCGGCTGCTCGGCGCCCGATCCGGTGACAAGGGCGGCGACGCCAACCTCGGTGTCTGGGCCCGCACCGACGCGGCCGCCGACTGGCTGCTCGGCTGGCTGACCACCGAGCGGCTCACGGAACTGCTGCCGGAGACGGCGCCGCTGACCGTCGAGCGCCACGAGCTGCCCAACCTGCGGGCGGTCAACTTCGTGATCCGCGGTCTGCTGGGCGCCGGCGTGGCCGCCTCGACCCGGTTCGACCCGCAGGCCAAGGCGCTCGGCGAGCTGTTCCGGGCCCGGGTCGCCGAGGTGCCGGCCGACCTGCTGGAGGCAGCGTGACGTGCGACATGCGTGTCGCCTCCGCCGAGCCGCTCGTTACGGAGGTGGCAATGGCCAAGGACGTCTGTGAGGGGTGCGCGTGACTGTCATGGAGACCGCGGTCGACCCGCGCAACCCGTCCTACCTGGAGAACCGCTCGGCGATGCTGGAGCGGCTCCACGAGTACGAGGACGCGCTGGACGACGCGCGGGCCGGCGGCGGCGACAAGTACGTCACCCGTCACCACGCCCGCGGCAAGCTGCTGCCCCGCGAGCGGATCGAGCTGCTGCTCGACCAGGACGCGCCGTTCCTGGAGCTGTCACCGACCGCCGCGTGGGGCACCGACTTCCCCGTCGGCGCGAGCGTGGTCAGCGGCATCGGCGTGGTCGAGGGTGTCGAGTGCGTGATCGTCGCCAACGACCCGACGGTACGCGGTGGCGCGATCAACCCGTACGCCCTGAAGAAGACGCAGCGGGCTGGCGAGATCGCGCTGGCCAACCGGCTGCCGCTGGTCAACCTGGTCGAGTCCGGCGGGGCCGACCTGCCGACCCAGGCGGAGATCTTCATCCCCGGCGGCGGCATCTTCCGCGACCTGACCCGGCTCTCGGCGGCCGGCATCCCCACCATCTCCGTGGTGTTCGGCAACGCCACCGCCGGCGGCGCCTACGTGCCGGGCATGTCCGACTACACGATCATGGTGCGGCACCAGGCCAAGGTGTTCCTGGCCGGCCCGCCGCTGGTCCGGATGGCCACCGGCGAGATCACCGACGACGAGTCGCTCGGCGGGGCCGCGATGCACGCCGGCACCAGCGGGCTGGCCGACTACCTGGCCGAGGACGAGCGCGACGGCCTGCGGCTGGCCCGGCAGGTGGTGCGCCGGCTCAACTGGCGCAAGCAGGGCCCGGGGCCACGCACCACCAACCCGATGGCGCCGAAATACGACGTCGAGGACCTGCTCGCGATCGCCAGCGCCGACCAGCGCACGCCGTTCGACCCCCGCGAGGTGCTGGTCCGGGTGCTGGACGGCAGCGAGTTCGACGAGTTCAAGCCCGGCTACGGCACGGCGCTGGTGACCGGGTGGGGCGAGCTGCACGGCTACCCGGTCGGCGTGCTGGCCAACGCCCGCGGCGTGCTGTTCTCCGAGGAGTCGCAGAAGGCCGCGCAGTTCATCCAGCTCGCCAACGCCACCGACACCCCGCTGCTCTTCCTGCAGAACACGACGGGCTACATGGTCGGCGCGGAATACGAGCAGCGCGGCATCATCAAGCACGGCGCCCTGATGATCAACGCGGTGTCCAACTCCCGGGTCCCGCACATCACGGTCAACCTCGGTGCCTCCTACGGCGCCGGCAACTACGGCATGTGCGGCCGGGCGTACGAGCCCCGGTTCCTGTTCACGTGGCCCAACGCCAGGTCCGCGGTGATGGGCCCGACCCAGCTCGCCGGCGTGCTGTCGATCGTCGCGCGGCAGGCGGCCGAGGCCAAGGGCCAGCACTACGACGAAGACTCCGACCAGGCGATGCGGATGATGGTCGAGCAGCAGATCGAGAGCCAGTCGACGGCGCTGTTCCTGTCGGGCCGGCTCTACGACGACGGCATCATCGATCCGCGCGACACCCGTACCGTCCTCGGCCTGTGTCTTTCGGCCATCCACAATGCCCCGATCAAGGGCGCCGAGGGCTTCGGCGTCTTCCGGATGTGAGGTCTCCGCGCATGATCCGCAGACTGCTGGTGGCCAACCGGGGTGAGATCGCCCGCCGGATCTTCGCCTCGTGCCGCCTGGTCGGCATCGAGACGGTCGCCGTCTACTCCGACGCCGACGCCGACTCGCCGCACGTGGCCGAGGCGGACTACGCCGTCCACCTGCCCGGCAACGCGCCGACCGCGACCTACCTGCGCGGCGACCTGATGATCGGCGCCGCGCGCAAGACCGGCGCGGACGCGATCCACCCGGGCTACGGGTTCCTGTCGGAGAACGCCGACTTCGCCGCCCTGGTCACCGACAGCGGGCTGACCTGGGTCGGGCCGCCGGCCAAGGTGATCGCCACGATGGGCTCCAAGATCGAGGCGAAGCAGCTGCTGGCCGACGCCGGCATCCCGATGCTGCCGACCTGGTTCGACCCCGACCGGGTGACCGAGTTCCCGGTGCTGGTCAAGGCGTCCGCCGGTGGCGGCGGGCGCGGCATGCGGATCGTGCACGACCGCGAGTCGCTGCCGGACGCGATCGCCTCGGCCCGGCGCGAGGCGGCGCTGGCGTTCGGCGACGGCACGGTGTTCCTGGAGCGCTACGTCGAGAGCGCCCGGCACATCGAGGTGCAGGTCTTCGCCGACAACCAGGGCACCGTCGTGCCGTTCGGCGAGCGGGAGTGCTCGATCCAGCGGCGCTATCAGAAGATCGTGGAGGAGGCGCCGTCGCCGGTGGTCACGCCGCAGCTGCGCGAGCAGCTCTGCGCGGCCGCGGTCACCGCCGCCCGTGCGGTCGGCTACGTCGGCGCGGGAACCGTCGAGTTCCTGGTGGACGCCGTCGGCGGCGGCTTCTACTTCCTCGAGATGAACACCCGGCTGCAGGTCGAGCACGGCGTCACCGAGCTGATCACCGGCTTCGACCTGGTGCAGCTCCAGCTGGTGGTGGCCGAGGGCAACCCGCTGCCGCTCAACGCGCCGCCGCCGATGCGCGGGCACGCGATCGAGGTGCGGCTGTGCGCCGAGGACCCGGCCGCCAACTGGCTGCCCTCCACCGGCACCCTGCACCGCGTGCACATTCCGCAGGTGGCCGGCGAGTTCAAGCCCCTGGCGGCGCCCGGTCTGCGGCTCGACTCCGGGGTGCGGGACGGCTCGGTCGTCGGCGTCCACTACGACTCGATGCTGGGCAAGCTGATGGCGTGGGCGCCGACCCGGGCCGACGCGGGCCGGTTGCTGGCCGGCGCGCTCGCCCGCGCCGAGATCCACGGCGTGGCGACCAACCGTGACCTGCTCGTGCGTACGCTGCGGCATCCGTCCTTCCGGTCCGCCGACATCGACACGGCGTTCCTGGAGCGGCACCCCGAGGTGTTCGCTCCCCTGCTCTCCTCGGTCGACGCGGTGCGGGTGTCCTGCCTCGCCGCCGCCCTGGCCGGCGCCGCCGGCCGCCGCACCGAGGCCACCGCGCTGGGCACCCTCCCGTCGGGCTGGCGCAACGTGCCGTCCCGATCGCAGACCACGGTGTACGACGGCCCGGCCGGCCCGGTCGAGGTCGGCTACCGGCTGGACCGCAGCGGCGACCTGGTCAACTGGTGGGTCCGCGCCGTCGACCCCGACGACCCGGACCTCGGCGGGCTCGGCCAGCCGCCGGCCACCGACGACCACCCGCCGGCCCAGGTGGTCTCGGCCGAGCCGGACGCGGTCGCCCTCGACGTCAACGGCATCCGGCTGCTGTTCACCGTGCGCCGGGTCGGCGAGGTGTCCTACGTCGACAGTCCCGAGGGCTCGGTCGCGCTGCAGGAGCTGCCCCGGTTCCCGCTGCCGTCGGCCGAGCTGGCCGAGGGCTCGCTGGTCGCGCCGCTGCCCGGGCACGTCAGCCGCGTCATGGTGGTGCCGGGCCAGCGGGTCCGCCCCGGCGAGCTGTTGATGACGCTCGAAGCCATGAAGCTCGAGCACCCCGTGTACGCGCCATCCGCCGGTTATGTCGCCTCGCTGCCGGTCGGTCCCGGCTCGCAGGTGGAGACCGGCGCCGTGCTGGCGGTCCTGAGTCCCGAGTAACCCGTCTAGCGAGTCGGAGGCCACCCCTCATGAACTTCGACCTCACCCCCGAGCAGAGCGACCTGCGCGACGCCGTGTCGGCCCTCGGCCGCCGCTACGGCCACGAGTACTTCATCGGCAAGGCCAAGGCCGGCGAGCACACCACCGAGCTGTGGGCCGAGGCCGGCAAGCTCGGCTACCTCGGCGTCAGCATCCCGACCGAGTACGGCGGCGGTGGCGGCGGCATCACCGAGCTGACCATCGTCTGCGAGGAGCTCTCGGCGACCGGCTCGCCGCTGCTCCTGCTGGTCGTCTCGCCGGCGATCGTGGCGACGATCCTGGCCAAGCACGGCACGGAGGCGCAGCGGGCCGAGTTCCTGCCGCGCCTCGCCGACGGTTCTGTGCTCATCGCGTTCGCCATCACCGAACCCGAGGCCGGCTCGAACTTCCACCGGCTCGGCACCGTGGCCCGCCGCGACGGCGACGGCTGGGTGCTCAACGGCCGCAAGTGCTTCATCTCCGGCGTCGACCACGCCGACTACGTGATGGTGGTGGCCCGCACCGAGGACGCGGCATCGGGCCGGCTGGTCCCCGCGCTGTTCCTGATGCCGACCGACGCGCCGGGCCTGACCAGGTCCAAACTGGACATGGAGATCGTCTCGCCGGAGTCGCAGTGGCTGCTCTACCTCGACGACGTGCGGCTGCCGGGTGACGCGCTGGTCGGCGGCGGCGCTGACGCGGGCCTGCCGGCGCTGTTCGCGGGGCTCAACCCGGAGCGGATCACGGTCGCCGCGATGAGCGCGGGCACCGGCCGCTACGCGCTCGACCGGGCGTCGCGCTATGCGGCCACGCGGTCCGTGTGGGGTCGCCCGATCGGCACCCACCAGGGTGTCGCGCATCCGCTGGCGCACGCCGCGATCCAGGTCGAGTTGGCCCGGCTGATGGTCTACAAGGCGGCCGCGCTCTACGACGCGGGTCGCGACCTGGAGGCGGGCGTGGCGGCCAACATGGCCAAATACGCGACCGCCGACGCCGCCGCCCTCGCGGTCGACACGGCGATCCAGGCGCACGGCGGCAACGGCATGACCACGGAGTACGGCGTGGCCACGCTGCTGGGCGCGGTGCGCGCGGGCCGGATCGCGCCGGTCAGCCGCGAGATGATCCTCAACTTCGTCTCGCAGCACGTACTCGGCCAGGAAAAGTCGTACTGATCGATCGTTGATCATGATGTTCGAAGATGCTTGGATCTTCGAACATGAGACTTCCTCGTTCGGCGGCCGGTTGGACGATGGCCGTGTTCGGCGTGCTGGCGATCATCATGGGCGTGGTCGGCCTGGTCAGCCCCGATACGTTGCTGAAGGGCCTGGGCTTCGAGGTGCTCGGGTCCCGGCCGCCGGGCGACTACACCAAGACGTTCATGGCGGCCTCGTCGATGGCGTCGCTCAACATGGGCGTCTACTACCTGGTCGCCGTCGCCACCGAGTGGCGGCCGTTCTACCTCTTCACGGTGATCTTCCGGCTGGTGACCTTCACGGTTTTCACGATCCTGGTGGTCACCGACGCCGCGCCGGGGCGCTTTTTCGGCGTGGCGGCCTGGGAAGGACTCGGCGCGCTGGCGACAGGTGTCGCATTGTGGTTCGAACGAAAGCGGGAAGCTTCGGTACCTTCTAACCCGTGAATGGCACATCACCTGGCGCACTCCCCCTGCCAGTTGTGCCTGGTTTGACCGACTTGTCGGTGTTCGCCAGGGGCGGTTATGCGACCGTCTACCGGGCGACCCAGGCGTCGGTCGGCCGCGAGGTCGCCGTCAAGGTCGAGAACCGCACCCTCGACACCGAGCGCGACCAACGCCGGTTCCTGCGCGAGGCCCGCGCGGCCGGCCGGATGTCGTCCCATCCGCACGTCGTGGACCTCTTCGACGCCGGCGTCACCGCCGACCGGCACCCCTACCTGATCATGGAGCTCTGCGACGGCTCGTACGCCGAGCGCATGAAAAGCTCTCCGCTCTCCGCCGCCGAGGCGCGCGACGTCGGCGTCAAGATCGCGGACGCGCTGGCCGACGCCCACCAGCTCGGCGTGCTCCACCGCGACGTCAAGCCGGCCAACATCCTCTACTCACGCTTCAACGAGCCGGCGTTGGCGGACTTCGGCCTCGCGGTGCTGGCCGAGGTACGCGACTCGTCGGTGACGCTGGAGGTGCTGACCCCGGCGTACGCCGCGCCCGAGATGTTCCGCCACAGCGAACCGTCGCCCGGAGTCGACGTCTACGCCCTCTCGGCGACGCTCTACGCGATCATGCGGGGCAAGCCGCCGCGCTGGCGCGAGGACCGCGACCCGAGCCTGGTCACGCTGATGGAGATGTTCAGCGAGCGGATCCCGGACCTGCCCGGCGTGCCGCCCGCGTTCCTGGACCTCCTGCGGCACGGCATGGCCAACGATCCCGCCGACCGCCCATCGGCCGAGGAGCTGCGCGACCGCCTCGCCGCCCTGCCGGCCGACGGCTTCGGGCCGGCCCGACCGATCTCCGGCGCCCCGACCTCCGGGGCCTCGGCCTCCGGCGGTCCGGTCTCTGGCGCCCCGGTCTCCGGCGCCCCGGTCTCCGGCGGCGCGACGCCGAGCCGGCCGGTTTCGGGCGGCCCGTCCGTCTACGTCTCGCGGTCCTACGCGTCGCCGGCCCCGGCGCAGCCCAGCGCCGACGACCATCCGACGGTCCCAGGGAGCCGGCGCGGCCGCCGCCGCTGGTGGCTGGGCGGTTTCGGCATGGTCGCGCTGATCGCCATCGGCGGCCTGACCACCTGGTACGCCGCCAGCCGGCCCGACACCGACCCGATCGGAGCGCCCACGCCGGTGCCGACGGCCAGCGTCCGCCTCGGCGGCGGCCAGGCCCTGCCGGGCTGTCTGATCCCGCTGCCGGCGGAGGGCCGCTGCCCCGACGAGCTCGAGTGCTTCGACGAGGCCGCCGCCGAGCAGGTCCCGTGTGCGGGCCCACACACCTGGGAGACGTTCGCGGTGGGCGAGGCGCCGGTCGCGCTGACCGCCGTCGACCGCCCGACCCTGCGCGCCGACCCGACCGTCCGCCAGGTCTGCGGCCGGTCCAGCTTCATGGCGGCGACCACCCTGATGAGCACCGAGGGCTGGACACTCGACGTGCGGCCACCGGACAAGACCGCCCTCGCGGCCGGCGACCGCACCTACCGCTGCCTGGCCAGCCGCGGCCCGGACGCCCTCGAAAAGCCAACCCTCACGGGCTGACAGGGCCTAGGCGAGCGACCGCGGCGGCGCCGTCGGGTAGAGGGATGCCTGGAGGGCCTTGGCGCGGGCCCGTTCGCTGGTCTGCTCCGTCGAGAACGACAGGTCGACGGCCCGCTCGGCCGCGGCCAGCGCCTCCGTGTGCCGGCCCGCCGTGTCCAGTGCCCGCGCCAGCACCTCCGCGCCGATCACCCGGCTGCGGACGTCTTCGGCCGGCACGGCGGCGGCGCGTTGCGCCCAGTCCAGCGCCTGCTCGCAGCGGCCCGCGGCGAGCAGCGCCGACGCATAGGCCGCCAGCGCCTGTTGCCGCGAAAACAGCAAGGAAGGCGTGCCGCTGGCCGACGCGATCGGTGCGAGTAGGCCGATCGCCGTGGTCGTGTCGCCGGCCCGGCAGCGGGCGGCGGAGAGCAGCACCCGCGGGCCGACCTGGGCCGGCGCCAGCGGGTTGTGCGGCTCGACCGCGGTGATCACGGAGCGGGCGTCGGCCTCGGCGGCGTCGAGGTCACCCCGGTCGAGCGCCACGAAGCCGCGGAGCGTGCCGGCCATGCCCATGAGCAGCGGATGACCGATCCGATGGGCATAAGCCGCCGCATCGGTCAGCAAATCGGTCGCGTGCTGTGGCTCGCCCAGCCCCCGGGCCACCACACCCCGGACGACGAGCGCGAAGCCGCGGCCCCAGTCGTCGGAGGCGGCCGCGAAGTCGCGGTAGGCGCGGCGGGCCTCGCGGTCGGCTTCGGCCAGGTCGCCCAGCTCGGCGGCGGCGAACGCCTCGACCGCGCGCAGGGTGCCGACCGCCCACGCCTCGCCGACGCGCTCGCCGAACGGCAGGAAGATGCGGGCCAGCCGGCGGGCCTCGGAGAGGCGACCGGCCAGCAGGCGGGCGTAGGCGGTGGTGCCGCGCAGCCAGGCCCGGCCGACCGGGTCGCCGAGCTGCGCGAACAGCCGCGCCGCCCGGGCCAGCACCGCGTCGGCGCCGGCGAAGTCGCCCCGGGTGGTGGTCACCCAGGCCAGATTCTGCAGCGACCAGGCCTGCCCGCGCTCGTCGGCGGCCGCCACGTTGACCTGGTAGGCCGCCGCGAACCGGCTGCTCGCCTGGGCCAGCTTGCCCTGCAGGAAGTCGGCCATGCCGAGCCGGCGCATCGCCTCGGCGCGCGGGCCGGGCAGGTTGGCGTCGGTGGCCACCTGCAGCGCGTCGCGCCACATCACCTGGGCGCGGGCGAAGTCGCCGAGCGACCGGTGAGCCCGGCCGGCGAGTAGCAGGGCGCCGGCCCGGGCGCTCGGGTCGGCCGAGTTGGCGGCGATCTTCTCCGCGTAGGACAGGGCCTCGCTCACCCGCCCCGTCTGCTGCAGGGCCCGGGCGTGCACGAGGCGGTCGGCGACCGGCAGCGCGTCGCCGGCCAGGGCGGCCTCGCGCTCGGCGTATTCGACGGCCGTGGTGGGCTCGCCGGCCGCGGCCGCGCGGCGGGCAGCCCGGCTCAAGGCGGCGATGCCCAGGGGTACGACGGTGCGGGCGGCCGCGTCGGGGCGGAGACCGACACTGTCGGCGAGGGCGACGGCGCGCTCGGCGTGGTGGGCGATGAACGCGTCGCGGTCGCCGTCGGACCAGCTGCCGGGGTCGGCGGTGGCCCCGTCGACCGCGACCGGCCGGCGCCCGACGACCACCGTGGTCGGTGCGGTCGGCGCCGCCCACTTGGCGAGGAAGGCGTGCCGCTCGGCCAGGTCGGCCTTGCCGATGCCGGAGTAGGCCGCCTCGTGCATCAGCGGTGTGCTGAACGCGTAGCCGCCGCGGGTGCGCTGCAGCATGCGGCGCTGGAGGAGTTCGTCGACGGCGCGTTCGAGCTCGACGGCGACCACCGCGGCCGGTCGCCCGGCCCGGCCCGCGTAGTGCTCGCGCAACGCCTCGAGGGTGCCGCGGGGCACCTGGTCGCCGATCACCGCGGCGTCGCGCAGCACTCCCCGGGCGTCGCCCGGCAGCGCGTCGATGCGGGCGGCGAGCACGGCGGCCAGGTCGCGGGAGAGCAGTCGGCTGGTCAGCGAGCCGGCGGCCAGCCGCCAGCGCTTCTCGCCACCGCCGTCGACGCTGACCTTGGTCAGGGCACCGCGCTCGATCAGCAAGGTGACCAGCTCGGCGAGGTAGAACGGGTTGCCCTGGGCGGTGGCCAGCAGGCCGTCGTTGTCGGGTTGCGGCAGCTTGCCACCGCTGAGATAGGACGAGAGCAGCCGGGCCGCGTCCGCGCCGCGCAGCGGAGGCAGCGTGACCACCTCGGCGTCGGCCAGCCGGGTCAGCGCGCCGGCCGTGCGCACGAGCTCGGGCCGGCCGAGCAGCAGCACCAGGGCCGGGCCGGCGAGCCGCGACAGCATCACGCCGAGCGCCTCGATGGTCTCGGGCGTCGCGTCGTGCAGGTCGTCGACCACCACCATCAGCGGTGTCTCGGCGGCGAGGCCGGTGAGCAGGGCGGCCACCGCGGCCGGGACGGCGGCGGCGTCGGCACCGGGGATGTCGCCGGACCACTCGCCCGGCACCGGCGGGACGGCCGCCGGCAGCTCGCCGTGGCCCAGCAGGGCCAGCAGGAGGTCGGACGCGATCGGCGGGGCGTCGGGCAGCCGGGCGAGCCGGGTGGTCAGCCGGCGCAGCCGCTCTTCGACGACCGCCTTGGTGGGCGGGGTGCCGTTGTCGGCGGGGGCACCGATCGCGGCCCGCACCAGATCGGCCAGCGGCGCCAGCCGGCGACGCTCACCAAAGGCGGCGCAGCGCACCGAGAGCACGCGGGCGCCGGTGCGAGTGGCGAACCGCGCGGGACCGACGTCGTAGCCGGAGGCCAGCCGCTCGGCCTCGCCCGCGAACCGGGTCTTGCCGATGCCGGCCTCGGCGGTCATCAGCATGACGGCGGGCTGACCCTGGTCGACCACCTCGGCCAGCCGGCCGGCGAGCCGGCCCAGCTCGGCCTCGCGACCGACGAACGGCGCCTCCTCGCCGAGACCCGACCGGGTGCCCGGGGCGTCGTGCAGGCCCAGCAGCTCGTAGGCCTCGACCGGGTCGCGCTTGCCCTTGAGCCGGAGCGGGCGCAGCTGCCGCCAGGAGGCGACCCGCCGGGTGCGGGCGAACGTGCTCGCGCCGGCGTAGACGGCGCCGACCGCGGCCGCGTCGGCGAGCCGGGCGGCGGTGTTGACCGTGTCGCCGATGACCGTGTATTCGATCGCGGCCTGAATGCCGGCGACCACGTCGCCGGTGTTGAGGCCGACCCGCAGGCCGAGCGGCGCGCCGCCGCCGCGCTCGTCGTCCAGCACCCGGCGCACCGCGCGCTGCATCGACAGGGCGGCGCGGACCGCGCGCTCCGCGTCGTCCTCGTGCGCGACGGGTGCGCCGAAGACGGCCATGATTCCGTCGCCGGTCAGCTTGTCGACGTGGCCGCCGAACGTCTTCACCGCGCCGGCCAGGGCGGCCAGCACGCGGTCGGTCACGGCGCCGACCCGCTCGGGGTCGACGTTTTCTGACCAAGAGGTGAAATCAGACAGATCGCCGAAGAGTACGGTTACGACCCGCCGCTCGGCAGCGGGCAGGCTCGCCGCCGCGGGCAGGGCGGCTCCGCAGTTGTGGCAGAAACGGGCGCCGGGTATGGCGACCGTGCCGCACACGGGACACGTCACGGTCCATCCAACCCCTGTGACCCCCGTCGCGATTCCCCGGATGGCACACCGAGATATGCGAGCTGGGCCCGGACCGACCAGATGGCGGCCGGCCAGAGCGAGGGATCGACGTCGGCGTAGACGGTGAAAACGACCTCTTCGGCGGTTTTGGCGCCATCTGCGAGCGCCTGCCGGACCTGCTCGAGGCGGGCCTGCCGGTGGGCCAGGTAGAACCGCGCGGCGACGGCGCAGTCGGCCAGCGCGGGGCCGTGGCCGGGCAGGGCCAGGTGGCCGGGGTAGGCCATCAGCAGCTCCAGGCTGGCGAGGTAGTCGCCGAGGTCGCCGTCGGGATGGGCGACCACCGTGGTGCCACGGCCGAGGATCGTGTCGCCGGTCAGGACTGCCCGCTCGCCACCCACCGAAACCACGAAACAGATCGAGTCGGCGGTGTGGCCGGGGGTCGGGAGCGCGGCGATCCGGAGGCCGGCCAGCTCGCGCTCGCCGAGGTCGCGGACCACCGGCGCGCCGGCCAGCTCGGCGAACCGCTCGAGCCCCTCGACGTGGTCGGCGTGGCCATGGGTGGCCAGCACGGTGCCGATCGGGCCGTGCGCGGCGATGGCCGCCAGGTGCCCCTCGTCGAGCGGGCCGGGATCGACCACCACCGCCGGGGCGCCCGCGGTCGCCCGCAGAACCCAGGTGTTGGTGCCGTCGAGCGTCATCGGGCCCGGGTTGGGCGCCCGGACCAGGGTGGCCCACTCCGGCAGGCGCTCGGCCAGGGCCGCCGCCGGAGTGGTCACGTGGGCCGTCATGGGTGCGATCGTACGACCGGAGTACGACAGGTCAGGCGGTGGCGACCTCGACGATGGCCTCCACCTCGACCGGGGCGTCCAGCGGCAGCTCCGAGACACCGACGGCGCTGCGGGCGTGCCGGCCGGCCTCGCCGAACACCTCGCCGAACAGCTCCGAGGCGCCGTTGATCACGGTCGGCTGCCCGGTGAAGCCCGGGGCGGAGGCGACGAAACCGACGACCTTGACCACCTTGACGACGTACTCGAGGCCGACCAGGGCGTCGATCGCCGCCAGCACGTTGAGGCCGCACTGCCGGGCCAGATCGCGGGCCTGCTCCGCGGTCACGTCGGCGCCGACCTTGCCCTTGGCCAGCAGCTCGCCGCCCTCGATCGGCAGCTGACCGGAGGTGTAGACGTAATTCCCGGATTGCACGGCCGGCACGTACGCGGCCACCGGCGGGACCACCTCGGGCAGGGTCAGACCCAGGTTGGCGAGGCGCTCGTGCGGAGTCGTCACGACTTGGGTCGCTTCAGGTAGGCGACCAGCTGCTCCGGGTTGGGACCGGGGATCACGGAGACGAGCTCCCAGCCGTCGTCACCCCAGTTGTCCAGAATCTGCTTGGTCGCGTGAACCAGCAGCGGCACGGTCGCGTACTCCCATTTCTGCATGCGGCCGAGGTTACCGGTGCCGATACCGGGCGCCGGAGGTCGGCTACCCTGCTCGGCGACGGCTGACCGGACCCGTTCGAACCCCTGGGGAGACCATGACCGTGCCGCCCGACGGCGCCGAGCGCCGGCCAGCTGACGCCCCAGAACCGGGCGACGAAGGCGACGGCCGGCCCGCGGTCCCGCCGCCACCCCCGCCCCAGGCGGACCCGGCCCCGCCGCCACCCCCGAGCGCCCCTGGCCCGGAGACGCCGGCACCGGCCCCCGAGCCCGCTCCCGCGGAGCAGCAGACCGCGCCCACGGCGGAACAGGCCCCGGTGGCCGAGGCCGACGCGGACCGGACGCAGCCGATCCCGCCGGTCGCGGAAGCACCGCCAACCACGCCCGCCCCGGCGGCCGCCCCCGCCCCGGCGGCCGCCCCCGCCTCGGCGGCCGCGCCGGCCCCGGCGGCACCTCAGGTCACGCCGCCACCGATCAGCGCGCCACCGGTCGCCACTCCGCAGCCGCAGCCGCCGCTCTGGACTCCACCGCCGTGGACGGCGCCCACCGCGCCCACTCAACCGGTGCCGCAGCAGCGGCCCGAGCCCAAGCAGATGCCCACGCCGGTCCCGGCCCACCAGCCGGCCGTGCCGCCGGGCACCCAGGACTGGGCGACCGGCCCCGTGGGACCGCCGCCCACAGCGCCGCCCACAGCGCCGCCGCCCACAGCGCCGCCGCCCACAGCGCCGCCGCCGGGCGCCCCGCCGATGCCGGGCGGCGCGCCGCCGTGGGGTCCGGGCGCCCCGGTGCCGGGCCCCGGCCAGCCCCAATCCTCCGGGCCGTGGCCGGCCCCGCCGGGCGTACCCCCTTATCCGCAGGCGCCGCCGCGGCGCCGGCGCGGCCTCGTCGTGCTGGCCGTCGTGCTGGCCGCGGTCCTGCTCTGTGGCGGTGGCGGTCTGGCCGCCTTCTTCGTGCTCCGCGACGCCGAGAGCGGCGAGGGCGCGGCCGAGCCCGTGGTGGCGGTGGATAGCTTCCTGGACGCCGTCTACGTCGACCAGAACCCCACCGCGGCCGCCGCCCTCGTCTGCCGCGAGGCCCGTGACCTGCGCGTCCTCCAGGACAAGGTCGAAGAGGTGAAGCGGTACGCGCGGACCTACCCGAGCCCGCGTTACCGGTGGGACACGCCGAAGGTCGAACAGCAGGACGCCGAGAAGGCGATCGTCTCCACGAAACTGACCGTGCTGACCGCCGACGACCGCAGCACCGAGGAACAGCTCCGCTTCACCCTGGTCCACAACACCGGCTGGTGGGTGTGCGACGTCGGCTAGCACTTACTGTTAATGCGTGACTGAACCCGCGACCGGCCGGCGTGCTGATCTGTGGCCGGCGCGGCTGCATGTCGTGACCGGCAAGGGTGGCACCGGCAAGACCACCGTGGCCGCCGCGCTGGCGCTGGCCCTGGCCGCCGGCGGGCGCCGCACGCTGCTCGTCGAGGTCGAGGGCCGGCAGGGCGTCGCACAGCTGTTCGGCACGCCGCCGCTGCCCTACGAGGAGCGCCGGATCACCGCGGCGGCGGGCGGTGGCGAGGTCCGTGTGCTGGCCATCGACGCCGAGGAAGCGCTGCTCGAATATCTCGAGATGTTCTACCGGCTGGGCGCGGCCGGGCGGGCGCTGCGCCGGCTGGGCGCGATCGACTTCGCCACCACCATCGCGCCGGGCCTGCGGGACGTGCTGCTCACCGGCAAGGTCAAGGAGGCCACCACCAGGACCTCCAAGGGCCATCGGGTGTACGACGCCGTCGTGCTCGACGCGCCGCCCACTGGCCGGATCGGCCGCTTCCTGAACGTCACCGCGGAGACCGCCAAGCTCGCCAAGATGGGGCCGATCAAGACGCAGAGCGACGGGGTGGCGGCGCTGCTCCGGTCGCCGATGACCGCCGTGCACGTGGTCACCCTGCTCGAGGAGATGCCCGTCCAGGAGACGGTCGACGCGATCGACGAGCTCACCCGGCTGCGCATCCCGATCGGGCACGTGATCGTCAATGAGGCGCAGGCGCCGCTGGCCGCGGTCGGCAAGGTCACCGCGGCCGAGCTCCGGCGCGGCCTGACCGCCGCCGGGCTGCCCACGGACAAGGCGACGGTCAGCGGCCTGTACGCCGAGGTGAAGAACCACCTGACCCGCCAGGAACTCGAGGATTCGTTGCGCGCCGACCTCGCGGAGCTCGGCCGGCCGGTGCTGGAGCTGCCGTTGTTGACCGACGGGGTCGATCGGGCCGGGCTGGACCTGCTCGCCGCCGCTCTGTTGGCTGCTCCGACCCCATAAACTCGGCATGTGTCTTCGGATCAACACTCGCCGCGGCTGGATGTCGACCGGATCCTGAGCGATCCGGGCGTCCGCATCGTCGTGTGTTGCGGCTCGGGTGGTGTCGGTAAGACCACCACGGCCGCGGCGCTGGCGCTGCGGGCCGCTGAGCAGCATGGCCGCCGCACGGTGGTGCTGACCATCGACCCGGCCCGCCGGCTGGCCCAGTCCCTCGGCCTCACCGAGCTCGACAACACCCCGCGCCCGGTCAAGGGCGTCGGGGAAAACGGCGACGGTTCGCTGCACGCCATGATGCTCGACATGAAGCGGACCTTCGACGAGGTCGTGCTGGCGCACACCGACCCGGCGAAGGCGGCGGAGATCTTCGCCAACCCCTTCTACCAGGCGATGAGCTCGACCTTCTCCGGCACGCAGGAATACATGGCGATGGAGAAGCTGGGCCACCTGCACGCCGAGGGCGACTGGGACCTGATCGTGGTCGACACCCCGCCGTCCCGGTCCGCCCTGGACTTCCTGGACGCGCCGGCCCGGCTGGGCCGGTTTCTCGACGGCAAGATGCTGCGCCTCCTGCTGGCGCCGGCGCGGGCCGGTGGGCGCAGCGTCTTCGGCCTGGTGACCGCGTCGTTCGGGGTCTTCTCCAAGGTCGTACAGAAGGTGCTCGGCGCGCAGCTTTTGACTGATTTGTCAGGTTTTGTCGCAGCGCTCGACTCCATGTTCGGCGGCTTCCGGCAGCGGGCCGAGGAGACCTTCCGGATCCTCCAGGCGCCGGAGACCGCGTTCCTCGTCGTGGCGACCCCCGAACCCGACGCCATCCGCGAGGCTTCCTATTTCGCCCGCCGGTTGGGCGAGGAGCGGATGCCGCTGGCGGGGCTCGTGGTCAACCGGGTGCACACGACCGAGGCGCCGCAGCTGGGCGCCGAGGCCAGCCTGGCCGCCGCGGCCGCCCTCGACGAGGCCGGCGAGCAGACGCCGACGGCCGCGGCGCTGCGCGTCCACGCGTCCCTGGCGGCCCTGGCCGACCGGGAGCGGACCGTGACGGCGGGTTTCGAGGCCGAGTTCCCGCACGTCGCGACCGTCGCCGTAACGGCGCAGCCCGCCGATGTCCACGACATCGACGGGCTGCGGACGATCGGCTCGGCGATCAGCCAGCCATGACTGGCGACTTGTCCTTGTTACGCAACGCGGCCTCGAACATCTTGCGCCAGCTGGCCACCTGCGGATGGCGGCGCAGCAGCGCGCGGCGTTCGCGCTCGGTCATGCCGCCCCAGACACCGAACTCGATGCGGTTGTCCAGCGCGTCGGCCAGGCACTCGTATCGCACCGGGCAGCTTCGGCAGATCCGCTTCGCGACGTTCTGCTCGGCGCCCTGCACGAAAAGCGCGTCCGGGTCTCCGTTCTGGCATGCCGCCAAAGTCGGCCAGTCTGTGATCATGCCCATCAGTCCACGTCCCCCCTTGCAGTCCGCTACCGATCTCTCCACACCAGTCGGCTGCCCGACCTCGAGTCGGCAGGTGTTGCCCCCGGTCACCCACCACTCCGTGTCCCCCCGGAGACGGCGGGCGGCGCGCGATCCTCGCCTGGCCATCATGCTCCGTAGTCGTCTGATTACGCAACGTTGTCAGATAAATACATCACAACTGGGACACTCTTCGCCTACCCCGTTATGAGCCGGCGAAGATGCCCCGTACGCGGAAAATCTTGGTTGGATTCGGTCAAAAGCCAACACGAACCACAGCCGTCCGGCAGAATCCTCGATGCCGGTGCGCACCGGCGGCCGGAGCGTGCGCATAACACAACAACGACGCCGGCTCCCGAAGGACGTGCGTGCTGGCGCGTCGGATTCATTCCTATGCCATTACGGCCACCTACGCGGGACGCGAGATTGTTGTGCGTTCCCGTACCCTGGCGGGGTGAGTGAGCCGAGTGCGAAGGCTGGGAAGCCACGCAAGAAGAGCTGGATGCGGCGCCGTGATCACAACATCTTCGCCAACGCCGCGTCGCTGATCATCTGTGGCGTGCTCGCGGGCGTGGTCGTGGCCGCCGCCGCGTTCCCTGCTGTCGCCATGTCCGGCCTGGCCGCCAAGGCCGGCGTCGAGACGTTCGACAAGCTCCCCACCGAGCTCACTCTCAAGCGCCCGCCGCAGATCAGCTACATCTACGCCAGCAACGGCAAGACCCCATTGGCGACGATGTACGACGAGAACCGGCGCGACGTCCCGCTCAAAGACGTGGCCAAGGTGATGCAGCAGGCCATGATCGCCGCCGAGGACCACGATTTCTACAAGCACAACGGTGTCGACATCAAGGGCATCGGGCGGGCGTTCGTCGCCAACAACCAGGCCGGCGAGACGACGCAGGGCGCCTCGACGCTGACGATGCAATACGTCCGGCTCGCCATCGCCTACTCCGCGACCGACCCGCAGGACGTGGTCGCCGCCACCGAGGACACCCCCCAGCGCAAGATCCGCGAGATGCGCTACGCCTTGCAGATCGACAAGGAGCTCGGCAAGGACGAGGTCCTCGAGCGCTACCTCAACACCGCCCCGTTCGGCAACGGCGCCTACGGCGTCTACGCCGCCGCCCAGGTCTACTTCGCCAAGCACCCCAAGGACCTGACGGTCGAAGAGGCCGCGATGCTGGCCGGCATGGTCAAGGCGCCGACCCTGTTCGACCCGACCACCGAGACGGGCTACCCGCAGGCTGTCGACCGGCGCAACTACGTCATCGACAACATGCTCGAGATCGGCGCCATCACCGCCGAGCAGCGCGACAAGGCCAAGGCGGTCAAGCTGACCGTCAAGGGCAAGCGGGCGCCCAACGGCTGCGTGGCCACCACCAAGAACAGCTGGGGCTTCTTCTGCGACTTCTTCTACCGCTGGTGGATGGACCAGGACGCGTTCGGCGCGACGACCTACGACCGTGAACGGCGGCTCAAGAGCGGCGGCTACAAGATCGTCACGTCGCTGGACCCGCGGGTGCAGGACGCCGCCAAGAAAAACGTCGAGCAGGCCTACAAGACCAGCAAGAGCCACCCCAACGCGCTGATGGTCGCCGCGATCGAGCCCGGCACCGGCTTCGTGCGCGCGCTCGCGGTCAACCGCAACTACAAGCTGGACCCCACCGACAAGCCCCAGAACGGCATGTCGACCAACCCGGCCAAGAAGAAGCGCAAGCTCCGCGGCACCTACCCCAACACCACCAACCCGCTGCTGTCCGGCGGCGGTGACATCACGGGCTACCAGGCGGGCTCGACCTTCAAGATCTTCACGGTGGTCGCGGCGCTGGAAAAGGGCTATCCGCTCGGCTACACCATCAACGCGCCCAAGCAATACAAGTCGAAATACATCGTCGAATACAACGGGCCCAGCGCCTGCCGGGGCACCAACAAATACTGTCCGACCAACGCCAGCGACAGCATGGCCGGCGTGCACAACATGTGGGGCGGCTTCGGTCGGTCGGTCAACACGTTCTTCGTGCCACTCGAAGAGCGGGCCGGCGCGGCCAACGTCGTCGACGCCGCCAAGCGGATGGGCATCAAGTTCCGCGCCAAGAGCGACGCGGTGATCGCCAACAACAAGCAGGGCGCCGACCAGTGGGGCGCGTTCACGCTCGGCGTCTCGGCCACGACCCCGCTCGACCTGGCCAACGCCTACGCGACGCTGGCGGCCGACGGCAAATACTGCGAGCCCAACCCGGTGCAGGAGATCATCGCTCCGGACGGCGCCAAGCTCGACGTCGCCGCCTCGCGGTGCCGCAAGGCGGTTGACACCGAGGTCGCGCGGGCCGCGGTCGACGCCGCCCGCTGCCCGGTCGGCGACCGCTCGTCGACCAGCCGGTGCACCGGCGCCACCGCCGGCGGGGTGCGCGGCACCGTGGGCTACCCGGTGGCCGGCAAGTCCGGCACCACCGACAGCGAGAAGTCCGCGTCGCTGGTGACGATGACCAAGCAGCTCTCCGTCGCCGGGATCCTGGCCGACCCGGACTGGGCCGAGACCAACCACGACATGGAGCACGACATCGTCAACCCGGCGGTCTACGAGACGCTGCGCGACGCGATGAAGGCGATGAAGGCGCCACGCAAGGACTTCGTCGCACCCGACAACAGCAAGATGATCATGGGTGACCAGCGCTCGATCCCGAACGTCGAGTGCACGTCGGTCGACCAGGCGCGCAACCGGCTGGAGAACGCGGGCTTCGAGGTCGACGTCGACAGCATCCCCGTCGACTCGCGCTGCCCCGCCGGTCAGGTGGCCGGCACATCGCCGGACGGCCGCACGATCAAGGGCGGCGTCGTGGTGATCCAGGTCAGCAACGGCAAGGGCGGCGGCGGTCCGGGCACCGGCGGCCCCGGCAACGGCGGTCCTGGCAACGGCGGCCCCGGCAACGGGCCTGGCCGCCGCGGCGGCTGACGCCTCGCAGCACACCAGAAGGCCCGCCGGCGCGCTGCCGGCGGGCCTTCTGCTTGTCGTGTCGTCCACATCGTGAGACGGGTCACGCTGTTTCCGGGATGAACCGGTATGTCCGGGACGTGCCGCCGCTGGCCAGCGACCTCCCGGCTACAGTCGGTAGGCTGCCGAAGTTTATTCGTCTTGCCGCAGCTATGCGTACGACCGCACATCGTCACCGGAAAGTTGCCGTGCGACTGGATCAAGAACGCATCGTCCGCGACGTGACGACGCGCCTGACCCGGGCCTCGTCCGCCGAAGAAGCCAGCCGGGTGACCGTTGCCGCCCTCAGTGCCCACACGGGTGCGATGACGGCTGTCCTCCTGCCGGTGCGTGACCACCTCCGGTGCGTCGCCGCAGCCGGCGCGTGGCAGGTCTTCACCGCGGTGCAGTCCGGTCGCGGCGTCTGCGGGCGGGCGTTCCGCTCGGGTCGCACCCAGGTCGTCACCGACGTGCGGGACGACCCGGACTACATCCCCATCGGTCCGCTCGACGTGACCCTCGACATCAGCGCCCCGCTCCTCGACACCGACGAGCGGCCGGTCGGCGTGCTCAACGTCGAATGGCGCACTCCCACCGACGTCGCCGACGCGCAGGCAGTCGTGGAGGCGGTCGCGGCGTGCCTCGGCGACCGGATCACCCGGCTCGGCGGCCCGCCCGCCGAGAAGCGCAGCGAGAAGCTGCTCCGGCACGCCGGCGCGCTCACCGCGGCGTCGACGGAGTGGGAGCTGATGGCGGCCGCCAACGACGCCGCCCGCGACATCTCCGGCCTGTCGGCAGCGGTGCTGGTGGTGGCCGACGGCCATCGGGTCCGGCTGGGCATGCCGACGGTGCTGCCCAACGCGTTCGAGGCGCGCCTGCGCGACGTGATGACGGCGCAGCCCGAGTCGGTGCTGTTCGAGTGCCTCGCGCTGGCACACCGGCACGGCTCCGCGTACACCCTGGGTGAGACCGGGCACTGCGTCCCCGAGATCTACCGACCGCTGATCGAGGCGGGCGTCGCCACGCTGATCACGGTGCCGGTCGGCCCACCGGACGCCGGCGGCGTCATGCTCATCGCCGACGAACGCAACCTCGACCCGGACCCGGCGACGGTCAACCTGATGGAGCTGCTCGCCGCCCAGGCCTGGGCTTGCCTCGACCGGATGCGCACGCTGGCCCAGCTGCGCGAACTGGCGAACTCCGACCCGCTGACCGGGCTGCGGCACCAGGGACCGTTCAGCGAGCGGATCCGCACCGCCGTACCGGGCCGTACCGCCCTGCTCGCGATCGACATCGACCAGTTCAAGGTCATCAACGACACGTACGGCCACCAGGAAGGCGACGCCGTCCTGGTGGCGGTGGCCCGCGCGCTGCAGAACGCCCTCCGCCACGTCGACGAGTTGTTCCGCCTGGGCGGCGACGAGTTCGTGGCTGTTCTGGAGGTACGCCACCCCGGCGAGGCGATGGTGATCGCGGAACGGCTCACGTCGGCGGCCCGGGCGATCGGACGGACGGTGTCGATCGGGGTCGCGCTGGTCGACGCGGACGAGCCACCGGAACGGACACTGCGGCGGGCGGATGCGGCGCTCTACGGCGTGAAGCGCGACGGTCGTGACGGCGCCCGCCTGGCCGCGGGAGCAGCGGCCGGCAAGACCGGCTGAGCCGCAGCGCGCCCGCCTGGCCGCGGGAGCAGCCGGCTGACCCGGGTGCGCCGGGCCGGTCGCGGTGGCGACCGGTCCGGCGTCCGTGGGGAGTTACCGGTTGCGGGGGTCGGTGTCGCGGCTGCGGCTGCCGGACTTGGCCAGGCCGCGGCTCACCATGTAGCCGACCGTCAGCAGCGTGATGAACCACCACGCCTTGTCGGCGGCGAAGACGTCTCCGCCGTTCTCGTTGCCGACGTCGCCGGTCACGGCGGACGCGATCAGCACGCCGATCACCGCGGCCAGGTAGAGGACGAGCTCTGTGGTCTTGAACGACGGCTTGGTCTCGTCGCCGTGCACACGGCGCTCCCGGACGTCGTAGCCGGTATCAGTGCGCCGGTCAGCGTCGGTGCTGTGGCTCGTCACGTGTCCGGTCGTAGGGGTGGTCATTCGAGCTCCTCCCAGTTCGCGGGCAAACGCCGTCTAACAGGCGCTTCATCCCGGTTCGGCCCGGTGAGTGCCCGTCAACGGGAGGCTCAAACAGTCGACTTTGGACATGGCGGCGAGACACGTACTTGGTCAGCGCCGATGACCTCGGGAGTGTCACCCTGACGGTCAGACGGTGAAGCGGTTGACCTTCTCCGGGTGGAGCACGATGCGCACCATGCCGCCGGTCCGGTAGTCCTCGAGCAGCTGCCGCTGCATCGGGTCCAGGTTGTCCATGTCCCAGTAGCGGACCGCGAGCCGAACGGCGAGGTCCGCGGCGCCGTCGTCGTGAAGCGTGACCGAGCCCTCTACCGCGACCCATTGCTCAGGCTCACCGACCGGCGCGGCGACCACGACGGACGCCCGCGGTTGCGCGCGGAGCCGCTCGAGCTTGGGAGCATCCGGCACCGAGAACATCCGCAGCGTGCGGTCGTCGGCCACCTCGAACCACACCGGCCGCGGCGCGGGCCACCGGCCACCGCGGGGCGCGACGGTGAGAAAGGCGTACAGCGGCCGGGCGAGCAGGGCGAGATCCTCATCGCGGAACATGCCGCAACTCTAGGCACGGTCGGCGGCCCAGAACTGAAACAGGAACGACTCGACGCCACGCAGTTCCTCGATGCCGGCCCGCGGCGTGGCGGCGGCGATCCGCGCCCGACCGGCGCTGTAGGCACGCAACTCGTAGTGGCCGGGCGGCCCGATCCGCAGCACGTGCGTATCGGTCGGCTGGATCTCGAGGTAACCACTGTCCAGCCGGACGCGTCCGGCCTTGCCGCTCTCCCACCCGTCGAGCAGCGGCGGCACGCCGTCCCAGATCTCCACGCTGACGCGCGCGTAGTGGTCGGTGGCGCCGGCGCTGATCGCCACCACGCAGTTCGGGGTCACCGACAACCAGTCGTCACCGGCCAGCCCGTAGTCGCCGGCATCGTCGAGCAGCACGATCATGCGGCGCGAGACGAGCGTCTCCGTCTCCAGCCGGGTCACGCAGCGAGGCACCGTGGCTCCTCCAGCCGGTGGCACAAGAAAGGCCCTGACCGGCGTTTCGGCTGGTCAGGGCCTTGCATCTGTCGGGGTGGCCGGATTTGAACCGACGACCTCTTCGTCCCGAACGAAGCGCGCTACCAAACTGCGCCACACCCCGAGGCGTGCCGAGCAATACTAGCCCACCGCCCACCCGGGTCAAATTCGGTATACCGACTCAGCGTGGGATGAGCGTGAGCAGCGTCGCCTCCGGGCGGCAGGCGAACCGGACCGGGGCGGTCGGGTGCGTGCCGAGGCCGGCCGAGACGTGCAGCCAGGCGGCGCTATCGGGCCACTGGTGCAGCCCGCGGGCCATCGACCGGGGCAGGCCGCAGTTGGTCACCAGGGCGCCCACCAGCGGTACGCAGACCTGGCCGCCGTGGGTGTGGCCGGCGAGCAGCAGGTCGAAGCCGTCGCGGGCCATCGCGTCGAGGACCCGCGGCTCGGGCGTGTGGGTGAGCGCCAACCGGAGGTCCGCGGCGGGTGAGGCGGGCCCGGCGACCGACGGGTAGTCGTCGCGCTCCACGTGCGGGTCGTCGACCCCGACGAGCTCGACGAGCCGCCCGCCGGCCTTGAGCGTGGTCCGCGCGTTGTTGAGGTCGACCCAGCCCGCACCGACCAGCACCTCGCGCAGCTCCTCGGTCGGCAGGTCGACGCCCTGCACGTACTCGCGGTCCTTGGCGAAGTAGCCGAACGGATTCTTGAAGACCGGCCCGCGGTAGTCGTTGGAGCCGAAGACGAACGCGCCGGGCACGTCGAGCAAGGGCTGCAGGGCCCGCATGACACCGGGTACGGCGCCCGGGTTGGCCATGTTGTCGCCCGTGACGACGACCAGGTCGGGGTCGGTGCCGGCCAACGCGGCCACCCATCGCTGCTTGCGCCGCTGCTCGGGCATCATGTGCAGGTCCGAGAGGTGCAGGATGCGCAGCGGCTCGGCGTCGGTGGCCAGCACCGGCACGTCGTACCGCCGGAGGGTGAAGAGGTTTCGCTCGATCAGCGCGGCGTAGCCGAGGGTCGCCGCCCCTGCCACGACCGTGCCGGCCGCCAGCCGGTATACCGTGCGCTTTCGCATGGATCTCAGGGTAGTTTGTGGCTTCATGAGCACGCTCAAGGACGTCCTCACCAACGACATGCGGACGGCGCTGAAGGCGCGCGACGAGACCACCACGTCGACGCTCCGGATGGCCCTGGCCGCCATCGGCAACGCCGAGGTCGCGGGCAAGGAGAAGCGCGACCTGACCGACGACGAGATCCTCGCCGTGCTCACCCGCGAGGCCAAGAAGCGCCGCGAGGCCGCGACCGCCTTCGCCGACGCCGGCCGGGCCGAGCAGGCGGCGAAGGAGACGGCCGAGGGCGAGGTGCTCGACCGCTACCTGCCCAAGCAGCTCTCCGACGACGACCTGTCCGCCGTCGTGTCGGAAGCGCTGGCCGCGGGGTCGCTCACCGGCAAGGCGCAGATGGGGCCGGCCATGAAGGCCGCCCAGGCCGCCGTCGCCGGCCGGGCCGAGGGTGGCCGCGTCGCCGCCGAGGTCCGCCGCCAACTCGGCGCCTGAGCTCTCCGCGCCGCCCGACCGCGCCGCCCGACCGCGCCGCCCGACCGCGCCGCCCGACCGCGCCGCCCGACCGCGCCGCCCGACCGCGCCGCCCGGCCGCGCCGCCCGGCCGCGCCGCCCGGCCGCGCCGCCCGACCGCGCCGCCCGACCGCGCCGCCCGACCGCGCCGCCCGACCGCGCCGCCCGGCCGCGCCGCCCGGCCGCGCCGCCCGACCGCGCCGCCCGACCGCGCCGCCCGACCGCGCCGCCCGACCGCGCCGCCCGACCGCGCCGCCCGGCCGCGGCGCGCCGGCCGACCGCGCCGCGACGTTAGGAACGGACCGTTCCTATGCGGAAAGCGTGAGCAACGGTCCGTTCCTTGCGCGACTACTTGGCCGCGGCGAGCTCCGCGGCCACCAGCTCGGCGATCTGCGCCGTGTTCAGGGCCGCCCCCTTGCGCAGGTTGTCGCCGGTCACGAACAGATCGAGCGCGCGGGGATCGTCCATGGCCCGCCGGATCCGGCCGACCCACGACGGGTCCGTGCCCACCGCGTCGATCGGCATCGGGAACTCGCCCGCCGCCGGGTCGTCGACGAGGATCACGCCGGGGGCGTTGCGCAGCGCCTCGCGGGCGCCTTCGGCCGTGACCTCGGCGCCGAAGACGGCGTGCACCGCCACCGAGTGGCCGGTCACCACCGGCACCCGGACGCAGGTCGCCGAGACCTTGAGGTCCGGGAGGCCCAGGATCTTGCGTGACTCGTTGCGGAGCTTGAGCTCCTCCGACGACCAGCCGGCGTCCTTCAAGGACCCGGCCCACGGCACGACGTTGAGCGCCAGCGGCGCCGGGAAGGGGCCCAGGTCGTCGCCGACCGCCTGGCGGACGTTGCCGGACCGCGAGCCCAGCGCCCGGTCTCCCGCGATCTTGCTCAGCTGGTCGTGCAGCGTGTCGACGCCGACCTGGCCCGCACCGGACACCGCCTGATAGGACGAGAGGACCAGCTCCCGCAGACCGTATTCGCGGTGCAGCGGGGCGATCGCCACGATCATGCCCAGGGTGGTGCAGTTGGCGTTGGCGATGATGCCCTTGGGCCGGTTGCGGATCTGCTCAGGGTTGATCTCCGGCACGACCAGCGGCACGTCGCGGTCCATCCGGAAGGCGGCCGAGTTGTCCACGGCGACGGCACCCAGCGCGGCCGCCTTCGGCGCCCATGACGCCGACACCTCGTCAGGCACGTCGAACATCGCGACGTCGACGCCGGCCAGCGTCGACTCCGACAGCTCCTGGACCGTGAGCTCCTCGCCGCGGCAGTAGATCTTGCGGCCCGCGGATCGCGCGGAGGCCAGGAGCCGAATCTCGCCCCAGACGTTCTTCCGCGCCGACAGCAGCTCGCACATCACGGTGCCGACGGCTCCGGTCGCGCCGACCACGGCCAGCGAAGGCAGACCGGACACCGGGCTCACCTCCCGGTCCCCGCGTAGACCACCGCTTCCTCGGATCCCCCGAGATCGAAGGCGTCATGGACGGCGCGGACCGCCTCGTCGAGGTCGGTGTCGCGGCAGACCACCGAGACGCGGATCTCCGAAGTGGAAATCATCTCGATGTTGACGCCGGCCTCGGCCAGCGCGGCGAAGAACTTGGCCGCGACACCAGGGTGCGACCGCATGCCCGCGCCGATCAGCGAGACCTTGCCCACGTGGTCGTCGAAGAGCAGCGACTCGAAGCCGATCTCGGCCTGCATCCGGTTGAGCGCGGCCAACGCGGCCGGACCGTCGGCCCGCGGCAGCGTGAACGAGATGTCAGTGCGGCCGGTCTGGTGCGCGCCGGGCTGACCGGTCGAGATGTTCTGCACGATCATGTCGAGGTTGATCTCGGCATTGGCCACCGTCTCGAAGATCTTCGCGGCCGCGCCCGGCTCGTCCGGAACGGAGACGACCGTGATCTTCCCCTCGCTGCGGTCGTGAGCGACTCCGGTGATCAGTGCCTGCTCCACGGGAAGATCCTCCATCGATCCGGTGACGATAGTGCCGGTGTTCTGCGAGTAGGACGAGCGGACGTGGATCGGCACCTTGAAGCGCCGCGCGTATTCGACGCACCGCAGCATCAGCACCTTGGCGCCGCAGGCGGCCAGCTCGAGCATCTCCTCGTAGGTGATCTCTTTGATGTGCCGCGCGTTGGGCACGATACGCGGGTCGGCCGTGAAGACCCCGTCGACGTCGGTGTAGATCTCGCACACGTCGGCGGAGAGCGCCGCGGCCAGCGCGACGGCGGTCGTGTCTGAGCCGCCCCGGCCCAGCGTGGTGATGTCCTTGGTGTCCTGCGAGACGCCCTGGAAGCCGGCGACGATCGCGATCGCGCCCTCGTCGAGCGCGCCGCGCAGCCGGCCCGGCGTGACGTCGATGATCCGCGCCCGGCCGTGCACCGACGTGGTCAGCACGCCGGCCTGCGAACCCGTGTAGGACCGCGCCTCGTAGCCCAGGTTGTGGATCGCCATCGCGAGCAGCGCCATCGAGATGCGCTCGCCGGCGGTCAACAGCATGTCGAGCTCGCGCCCGGCCGGCAGCGGACTCACCTGGTGGGCCAGCTCGAGCAGCTCGTCGGTCGTGTCGCCCATCGCGGACACCACGACGACCACGTCGTTGCCCGCTTTGCGCGCGTCGACGATGCGCTCGGCCACCCGCTTAATCCGCTCGGCATCGGCGACCGACGAGCCGCCGTATTTCTGCACAACAAGCGCCACCGCGGGTCGCTCCCTCTCGCCAAACGTGCCAAACGCCGCCGGGTTGGCCGCCGGCGGCGCGCGATTTTCCCCCGTCAGGGTACCGGCGGCCCCGGTGTGAGGGGAGTCGCGATCCCACCATCTGACGGACCGTCACGCACCGTTCACGATCAGAAGTTCGAACCGCCCCGAGACACGCCGGTACGCATGGACCGGTCTACATGCCAACGCCAGCACAATGAACCCCGTGTGGGCGTACGGGGTGAGCCCGCGCCGGTGGTTCGCCGGCGCGCTGGCCGCCGTGCTCATGCTCACGGGCTGTGGCGGCGACCCCGCACCGGAGCCGACCGAGCCCACCCCCACCGGCACGCAGCAGCCGACCGCGGACGCCCGCGACCAGCTCGCCGCCCTCGCCGCCGCCGCGCAGGACCGCACACTCACCGCCATCTACAGCTACAAGTCCGACGGCCAGGACCGCAGCGTCTCGCTGACGATCGCGCCCGACGGCAGCTGGCGGGTCGACGTGCCCGACCTCGCCCTCGGCGGCACCGTCGACATCTCGATCGTGCGCAACGAGATCGGCCTGTTCCAGTGCGCACTGCCGTCCGCCGACCAGCCGATCTCGCCGACCTGCGTCAAGATCGGCGGCAAGGACGCCGACGTGCCGCACTCGATCGACCCTCAGGTGCAGCGCACGCTGGTGACCGTCCGCCACGTCCTGACCGACAAGGGCGCGCCGCTGGACGTCTCGACCGCCGCGCCCGTGCCGGGTGCCAAGGGCGAGTGCTTCGCGGTCGAGACCACCACCGCCTCGGTCAACGCCGTGCTCGACGTCGGGATCTACTGCTACGACAAGGACGGCACGCTGACCGCGGCCCGCCTCGACTACGGCGACCTGGTGCTGGCGGGTCCGCCCGGTCCGGCCCCCGCGAGCGTGTCGCTGCCCGGCCCGGTTACCGACGAAAAGCCGCTCGGGATGGAGGCGCCGCCCACCCCGACGCCGTCCGTCACGGCGAGTGCCCAACCGACCCCGTAGCGAGACTTTCGTCTCAGAGTGCGGAAGGGCTTTGGCCAAATCACGACGGGCTCACGTAGGGTGATCGTGTCATGTGGCACCGGCAGCTCCTGCTTCCTTGCCGCGACGGGGCCCTCTAGGCCGGCACCCCGTCGCGGAGCTGAGTCGCGCCGTCCGTTCGCTGCACACCGAACCGTTGACCACGCCGCCCGATGGCGCCCATGACTCTCCAGCCTCAGGAGCTCTTCCGCGATGTCTGACGTAGCGTCCGAGAACCCGATCGCCCGCCAACGCGCCAGTCGCATGCCGTTCCAGCGGTACGCGTCGTACCACGAGCAGTTCGGCATCGACCTCCCCGATCGCACCTGGCCCACCCGTCGCATCGAGCGGTCGCCGCGCTGGTGCGCGGTCGACCTGCGCGACGGCAACCAGGCCCTGATCGACCCCATGTCGCCCGAGCGCAAGCGCCGGATGTTCCACCTGCTGGTGGAGATGGGCTACAAGGAGATCGAGGTCGGTTTCCCGTCAGCCAGCCAGACGGACTTCGACTTCGTCCGCCAGCTCATCGAAGACGACATGATCCCCGACGACGTGACGATCCAGGTGCTGACCCAGTGTCGCGAGCACCTGATCGACCGCACGTTCGAGTCGATCCGCGGCGCCAAGCGCGCGATCGTGCACTTCTACAACTCGACCTCGACGCTGCAGCGCCGGGTGGTGTTCGGCCTCGACAGGGACGGCATCACCGACATCGCCACGAGCGGTGCGCGGCTCTGCCAGAAGTATGCGGAGATCCACACCCCGGACACCCAGATCTTCTACGAGTACTCGCCCGAGTCCTACACCGGCACGGAGCTCGAGTACGCGCTGGAGGTCTGCTCCGCCGTCATCGACGTGATCGACCCGACGCCGGACCGCCCGCTGATCATCAATCTGCCGGCGACCGTCGAGATGGCGACGCCCAACGTCTACGCCGACTCGATCGAGTGGATGCACCGCAACCTGCCCCGGCGGGACAGCGTCGTGCTGAGCCTGCACCCGCACAACGACCGTGGCACCGCCGTGGCGGCCGCCGAGCTGGGCGTGCTGGCCGGCGCCGACCGGGTCGAGGGCTGCCTGTTCGGCAACGGCGAGCGCACCGGCAACGTCGACCTGGTCACGCTGGGCCTCAACCTGTTCTCGCAGGGCGTCGACCCGCAGATCGACTTCGGCAACATCGACGAGGTCAAGCGGACCGTCGAATACTGCAACCAGCTGCCCGTGCACGAGCGGCACCCGTACGCCGGTGATCTGGTCTACACCGCCTTCTCCGGCTCGCACCAGGACGCGATCAAGAAGGGCTTCGACGCCCTGGCCACCGACGCCAAGGACGCCGGCGTGCCGATCGACGACTTCACCTGGGGCGTGCCCTACCTGCCGATCGACCCGCGCGACGTGGGCCGCACCTACGAGGCGGTCATCCGGGTCAACTCGCAGTCCGGCAAGGGCGGGGTCGCGTACATCATGAAGGAGGAGCACAACCTCGACCTGCCGCGCCGGCTGCAGATCGAGTTCTCCGGCGTGGTCCAGGCGCACACCGACAGCACGGGCGGCGAGGTCGAGCCCGAGCGGATGTGGGAGATCTTCGCGGCCGAGTACCTCACGCCGCGGTCGAGCGACATCACCCTGCACGGGTACGCCACGGCCACGGTCGACGACAAGGTCGAGGTCGAGGCGACGGTGGGCTACGCCGGCGAGCAGCGCGTGCTGACCGCGGTCGGCAACGGCCCGATCGACGCCTACGTCAACGCCATCCAGACCATGGGCATCCGCGTACGCGTGCTCGACTACGCCGAGCACGCCATGTCCTCGGGCGGCGACGCCCGGGCCGCGGCCTATGTGGAGTGCGACGTCGACGGCACCACCGTCTGGGGCGTCGGCCTCGACCCCAACATCGTCAACGCCTCGATGCGCGCCATCACCAGCGCGGTGAACCGCGCCCGCAAGTAACCGGCGATCCCGGAAAGACCGGAGCCCGGCACCCCGACCATCGGGTGCCGGGCTCCGGCCTTTAGAGCGCGTGGATGTCGAAACGCTCCCACACGCCGATGGCCGTGCGGCTGGCGATCAGCGGCTTCGTCCCGGCCGACTCGGCGGAGACGTACTTACCGTTGATCTTCGCGATCAGGCTCTGCGTGCCATCGGTGTTGCGCACCAACTTGAAGGTCTCCCACGGCCCGACGGCGTCGCGGTTGGCGATCAGCGGCTGGGCGCCGCGCGCCTCGGCGCACACGTATTTGCCGTTGACCAGGGACTTCAGCGCGATCTCGCCGTTGCCGAGATCCTCGACGAAGAAGTGCTCCCACAGCCCGATCTCGGGCCGCTTGGCGATCAGCGGCTTCGTGCCGGCGGAGTCGGCCGACACGTATTGCTGATTGACGTAGGCGAGCACCGGACCCGGGGCGGAGCCGGCGGCGAACCGCCGGAACTTCTCCCAGGGACCCACGGAGTCGCGGTTGGCGTGCAACGGCGCCGCGCCCTTGTTCTCGGCGCTGACGTGTTTGCCGTTGACCTTGTTGCGCAGGCTGATGGTGCCGTCCGAGTTGGGCACGATCCGGAACCGCTGCGCGTCGACGATCTCGTCGGGGTTCTGCGGGGTCGCGGGTTGCCGCCAGCGCAGTGGCTCCGCCTCGCTCACCAAGGTGAGTAGGCTGCCGTTGACCTGGACGATGGCGATGTCACCGTCGCCGGCGTCGCGGAAGGTGAAGTGGGTGCCCTCGGTCTGCGGATCGCGGGCGTTGGGCCACGCCACGTCCCACTCGCCCGGCCAGCTCTCGTAGGCGACATTGACGTAGTGGTAGTTGGCGGCGGCCAGCAGCTGGAACGTGCCCAGCGACGCCGGCGGGGCCGCGGCCTGGGCCGCCGGCGCCACGGCTAGGGCGCCGACCGTCCCGATCAGGGCGGCCGCGAGGACGGCGAGCTTACGAGTGGTTCGCACGCGGGCAGGATAGTTCGACGATCGTTCACGTGCTGCCCCGTGCGCCCGGTCAGCTCTGCCTTGCCCCTTCGTCGACCGGGTGGACCGAATGGTGCGGTGACGTCATGACCGTGACGGCGCGGTGCCAGAGCAGCGACGGCAGGTTGCCGCAGAAGACCAGGGCCAGGCCCGAGCCCACCACCATCAGGCCCGCGCACCAGAGCATCGCCGCGCGGAAGGACGAGGTGAGTTGGGACGGCACCTCGTACGCCTCGCCGGTGAGGTCGACCAGCAGTGGCAGCGCGGCGATCGCGATGAGTGCCCCGGCGCGGGCGGCCGCGTTGTTGACGCCGCTTGCGACGCCCGAGTGCTGCATGCTGACCGCGCCCAGCACGGCGGTGGTCAGCGGGGCCACGAGAGTGACCAGGCCCAGCCCGAACAGCAGCACGCCGGGCAGGACGTCGGTGAGGTAGTTGGTGTCCGGGCCGACGCGGCGGAGCAGGATCACGCCGACCGCGGCGATGAGCGGGCCGATGGTGAGCTGCCATCGCGGGCTGATCCGGGTGGCGAGGTCGCCTGAGCGCGCCGACAGCAGCAGCATCAGCACGGTGGCGGGCAACGTGGCGACGCCGGCTTGGAACGCGTCGTAGCCCGCGACGTTCTGCAGGGTCACCGCCAGGAAGAAGCTCTGGCCGCTGAGGGCGGCGTACACGGCGACGGTATAGAGGTTGAGCACCGAGAAGACGCGGCTGCGGAACAGCGCGGGCGGTGTCATGGCCGCGTCGCCCTTGTGGCGCTCGACGAGCACGAAGCCGACCGCCGACGCCACGCCGACGCCGATCGCCCCGACCACCAACGGCGCGCCCCAGCCGTCGTCGGGCGCCTCGATCAGCGCGAACGTGATGCCCCCGAGCGCGAGGGCGGCGAGCACCGCGCCGGTCACGTCGAACCGGGTGTGCTCCGCGGGCGCGCGGCTCTCGGGGATCCAGCGGGCCGACGCCAGGATGGAGATAACCCCGAGCGGGAGGTTGATCAGGAAGGCCCAGCGCCACGACAGCGCGTCGATCAGGTAGCCGCCGACGAACGGGCCCAGCGCGGTCGAGATCCCCGAGAAGCCGGACCAGAGCCCGATGGCCCGTCCCCGGTCGTCGGCCTGGAACGAGGCCTGGATGATCGCCAGCGATCCGGGGGTGAGCAGCGCGGCGCCGGCGCCCTGCAGGAAACGGGCGCCGATCAGCATGCCGATCGTCGGGGCGAGCGCGCACAGCAGCGACGCCACGGTAAACCAGACGATGCCCAGCACGAAGACCCTTCGGCGGCCGAGCCGGTCGCCGAGCGAGCCGCCCAGCAGGACGAACGCCGCCAGCGTGAGCAGGTAGCCGTTGACGGTCCACTGGAGACCGGCGACGGTCGAGCCCAGGTCGGCGCCGATGTGCGGCAGCGCGACGTTGACGATCGTGCCGTCCAGAAAGGCGATTCCGGAGGCCAGGATGGTTGCGAAGAGCACGCCACGACCGGCGGAGGACTTGAGCCGCAGTGGCGTGGGGACGGTCATGTGCCCAATCTGCCCCGCGCGATCACGGACTACCACCGAATCGCCGAAAGCACTCGGGGTTCTGGCCTGGGTTGCGCGGGGACTGCACGCTTAGGTCGTGCGTACCCCCCGCATTGTCCTCATGGTCCTGCTCCTGGCCGGCGCCGCCGGTTGCGTCCCGATCGAGCCCGGCGCGCCTGGCCCGAGCGCCAACGGCACCAGCGCCACCCAGTCGACCCGGTTGCTCGACCAGTTGACCGTCGCCCGCGCGGGCTCGATGAAGGGCTACAGCCGCGACCGGTTCCCGCACTGGCGCCGGGCCGGCGAGAACTGTGACGTCCGCGACACGGTGCTCAAGCGCGACGGCACGGGCGTCGAGGGGGCTGGCTGCAACGTGGTCGGCGGGCGATGGGACAGCGTCTACGACAACCGGGTGCTGACCGATCCGTCCGACGTGGACATCGACCACATGGTGCCGCTCGCCAACGCCTGGCGGTCCGGCGCCGACGAGTGGGACGACAAGCGGCGCGGTGACTTCGCCAACGACCTTGACCGGCCGCAGCTGATCGCGGTTTCGCTGCAGAGCAACCGGGCAAAGGGTGACCAGGACCCGTCGCAGTGGAAGCCGAGCAGGCGCGACTTCTGGTGCGAATATGCCCAGGACTGGATCGCCGTCAAGCACTACTGGAAGCTGACGGTGACCAGTGCGGAGAAGGACGCGCTAGCCGACATGCTGGAGACCTGCCCATGGCCGAGCCAAGCACTAAGCAGTCCGATCTGACCGCCGGCCCCGGCGGCGTGATGACCGACGAGGTCGGCGTCGTGACCGGCGACCTGACGCTGCGCACCGAGCTGACCGACGGCACCGTCGTGCTGCGCGTTCAATACAAGGACGCGGCCGAGTGGTACACGGTGACCGGCGGCAAGGCCGGCCTGAAGGATCCGGCCGACCTCGACGCCGTGCACTCGATCGCGCTCGGCCTGCTCAACCGCCCCGAGGGCTAGACAGCAGCCTTGCTGCGGCCGGCGACTTCCTCGTCGTCGGCCACCGGGAAGTGGCAGGCCGTCTGGTGGCCCGGCAGGTCGCCCGGCCGCACGACCAGCGGCGGCTCCTCCGTGGCGCAGATGTCCTGGGCCTTCCAGCAGCGCGTGCGGAACCGGCAGCCGGACGGCGGATCGATGGGGCTCGGCACGTCGCCGGTGAGCAGCACCCGCTCGCGCTTGTTGCTCTCGCGCCGACGCGGGTTGGGCACCGGAACCGCCGACATCAACGCCACGGTGTACGGGTGCCGCGGGTTGCGGTAGAGCGACTCGCGGTCGGCCAACTCGACGATCTTGCCGAGGTACATGACCGCGACCCGGTCCGAGATGTGCCGCACCACCGACAGGTCGTGCGCGATGACCACATAGGTCAGGCCGAGCTCCTCCTGGAGGTCCTCCAGCAGGTTGACGACCTGGGCCTGAATCGACACGTCGAGCGCCGAGACCGGCTCGTCGGCCACGATCAGCTTCGGCTTGAGGGCGAGCGTACGGGCTATGCCGATGCGCTGCCGCTGGCCGCCGGAGAACTCGTGCGGGTAGCGGTTGTAGTGCTCCGGGTTGAGGCCGACCAGCTTGAGCAGGTCCTGCACGGCGCGCTTGACGCCGTGCGGGGTCTTGACGCCCTGGATCTGGAACGGCGCGCCGACGATCGTGCCGACCGTGTGCCGCGGGTTCAGCGACGAGTACGGGTCCTGGAAGATCATCTGCATGTCGCGCCGGTAGGGCCGCATGGCGCCGGTGCTGAGGTGCGAGATGTCCGAGCCGTCGAACCTGATGCGGCCGGCGGTCGGCTCGGCCAGCCGGGTGATCAGCCGGCCCGTGGTGCTCTTGCCGCAACCCGACTCACCGACGAGGCCGAGGGTCTCGCCCTTGAAGACCTCGAAGTCGATGCCGTCGACGGCCTTGACCGCGGCGACCTGGCGCTTGAAGAGACCCTTGGTGATCGGGAAGTGCTTCTGCAGCCCCTCGACCGAAAGCAGCGCCTCTTGCTTCGGGGTCTGCGTGGTCACGCCTTCCCGGGCGATGCTCTCCGTCATGATGTTGCCTCCATCTTGGGACGGACCTGCTCCTGCCAGATCCGCTTGCGCTCGGCCACCGGCAGGTGGCAGCGCACGAGGTGGCCCCGGCCGGACTCGACGAGCTCCGGGACCTCCGTCCGGCCCAGCCCGCCGGTCTGCGGCTCGTAGGCGCAGCGCGGGTGGAACGCGCAGCCCGACGGCACGTTGATCAGCGAGGGCGGGTTGCCCTTGATCGGCATGAGCCGGTTGGTCACGCCACGGTCGAGCCGTGGCATCGAGCCGAGCAGACCCCAGGTGTACGGGTGCTCGGGCTCCTCGAAGATGGTCACGGCCGAGCCGTACTCGACGCACTTGCCGCCGTACATGACCAGCACGTCGTCGGCGAGCTCGGCGACCACACCGAGGTCGTGGGTGATGATGATCAGCGCGGAGTTGAACTCCTGCTGCAGGTCCCGCATGAGGTCGAGGATCTGCGCCTGCACCGTCACGTCGAGCGCCGTCGTCGGCTCGTCGGCGATCAGCAGCTCGGGGTCGCAGGAGAGCGCCATCGCGATCATGGCGCGCTGCCGCATGCCGCCCGAGAACTGGTGCGGGTAGTCGTCGACCCGGCGGTTCGGCTGCGGAATGCCGACCCGGCCCAGCATGTCGATGGCGTGCTTCTTGGCGACCGCCTTGGACACGTTGTTGTGCACCCGGTAGGCCTCGATGATCTGGTGACCGACCGTGTAGTACGGGTGCATCGACGACAGCGGATCCTGGAAGATCATCGCCATCCGGCGGCCGCGCATCTTGCGCACGGTCTCCGGGTCGGCGTTGACGATGTCGGTGCCGTCGAGCGAGATCTGGCCGGACACCCGGGCATTGCGCTTGTTGTGCAGGCCCAGGATGCCCAGGCTCGTCACCGACTTGCCGGAGCCGGACTCGCCGACGATGCCGAGCGTCTTGCCGCGCTCCAGCGAGAACGTCAGGCCGTCGACGGACTTGACCAGGCCGTCGTCGGTCGGGAAGTGGATGCGCAGGTCCCGCACATCGAGGAAGGCATCTGGAGCAGGCATCAGGCCAGCCTCACCCTCGGGTCGATGACCGCGTACACCACGTCCACGATCAGGTTTGCGATGACGACGAAGCCCGCGGCGAAGATGACGAAACCCATCACCTTGGGCATGTCGTTGGCGTTGATGGCGTCGATCGCGTACTTGCCGATGCCCGGCAGCGAGAAGGTGCTCTCGGTGAGCACCGCGCCACCCATCAGCAGGCCGACGTCGAGGCCGAAGATGGTCGCGATCGGGGTGAGCGCCGCGCGCAGGCCGTGCCTGGTCACGACCGTCCGTTCCCGGAGTCCCTTGGCCCGCGCCGTGCGGATGTAGTCCTCACCCATCGTCTCGAGCATGCCCGCCCGCGTCAGCCGGGCGTAGGCCGCGGAGAACAGCAGGGCGAGCGTGATCCAGGGCAACAACAGGCTGTACGCCCATTCGCCGGGATTCTGCTCGATCGGTGTGTAGGCGCCACCGGGCTTGGTCCAGTGGAGCGTGTAGCTGAAGATGACCAGCGAGACCAGGCCGGTCCAGAAGATCGGCAGCGAGACGCCGCCGAGCGCGACGCCCATGGCGAGCCGGTCGAAGATACTGCCCCGCTTGAGGGCGGACAGCACGCCGGTGGCCACACCGAAGATCACCCAGATGATCGCCGCGCCGAAGGCGAGTGACGCGGTGACCGGCAGGCGGTCGAGGATGTCCGGCAGCACCGGGTTACGACCGATGAAGGAGTAACCCAGGCACGGCGCGGGGCAGTGCGCCTGCGTGGCGCCGAACGCGAAGTCGCGCCCGACGAAGATGGCCCGCAGCCAGTCCCAGTACTGCATGAAGAAGGGGTCGGTCAGGCCGAGCCCTTTCGCCGCCTCGGCCACCTGCTCCGGGTTGGCCGTGCGGCCGACGTAGCGGGAGGCCAGGTCCTCGGCGGAGCCGCCGGCCCAGCGTGGCACCAGGTAGAAGATGCCGAAAGTGATCATGCTGACGATGACCAGTGTCAGCACGGCGCCGAAGAGACGCCGGATGATGTACGCGACCACGGAGTTCGGCTCCGGCAGCCGGCCCGCCCCATACCGGGACGGGCCGGCCGCCGCTCGCCTTCACCTACCTCACTTGGGGTGCTTGCTAACCAAGGGGTTTAGCGCTGACGGATTACTGGACGCCCATCGACAGGTAGTCGTACTGGCCGTACGCGTCGTTGACGAAGACGTTGGTGGTGTTCTTCGAACGCACCGTGACCTGCTTGGCCCAGACGCCCGGCAGGATCACCGCCTCCTCCATGACCCGCTTGTCGATGGCGCCCCAGAGCGCGTCCCGCTTGGCGGTGTCGGTCTCGGCGATCGCCTGGTCAATCATGTTGTTGACCTCGGGGATGTTGACGCTCAGGTTGGACGAGCCACCGGTCTCCCGGATGACCCGGCCGTCGACGATCTGCGACAGGAAGCCGAAGCCGTCGTTCCAGTCCGCGGCCCAGCTGTTGACCATCAGGCCGAGGTTGTTGGAGTTGCGGTAGCTCGGCTTGCCCGCGTACAGCGCGAAGTAGTCACCGGTCGGGAACGGCTTGAGCGTGAGCTTGATGCCGACCCGGCCCAGGGACTGCTGCAGCGCCTCGGCGGTCGCCTTCTCCTTCGGACGCTCGGCCCGGTAGGCGATGTTGGTCTCGAAACCGTTCGGCGAGCCACAGGCCTGCAGAGCGGCCTTCGCCTTGTCGAGGTCACCCTTGTTGTCCGCGCCGGCCGACCACACGTCGAGCTTCTGGAAGCCCGGGAGCTGCGGCGGGAGGAGGCCCGTCGCGATCTCGCCGCCGGCCTGGGGGCCGCCGTACGCCGTCTGGTAGGTGGTGCGGTCCGCCGCGTACTCCACGGCCTTGCGGCACTCGATGTTCTTGAACGCCGGGACGTTCGGGTTGATCGAGACGTAGTTCAGACGCGCGCTGAGCGGGTTGTCGGCGCGGGCCTTGATGTCCGGGGTGCCGAGCACGCGGGACAGAGCCGCGGGCTGCACACCGGTGCCGGCGATGTCGACGTCGAGGGAACCGTCGATGATCTGGTTGTCGATGTCGTCGGCGTTGGCGCCGATCGTCACGTCGTACGCGTCGGGCAGAGCCTTGCGGTTCGGGTCGGTGGACTGGTCCCACTGGTCGTTGCGGACCAGCTTGAAGCCCTTACCGGCCGAGTAGCTCTCGAACTTGTAGGGGCCCGAGGAGACCACGTGCTCCTTGTACTTGGCGCCCGTGTCCTTCGCGGCCGGGACCGGCGCGGTGGCCGGGATCTGCGCGAAGTAGTCGAAGCCACCGAACGGCTTGTTCAGCTTGAACACGATGGTCTGGTCGTCCGGCGTGTCGATCGCCGGGTTGTCCTGACCCTTGCTCGAGTAGGGGCCCTTGTAGCCCTTGAGGTCGAGGAAGTCGTTGAAGTAGGTCGGGCCGTTGACCAGCGTGGCCTTCTCCAGCGAACGCGACACACCGTATTCGACGTCCTTCGACGTGATCGGGGTGCCGTCCTCGAACTTCAGACCCTGACGCAGCTTGTACGTCCAGACCTTGCCGCCCTCGCTGGGCACGCCCAGGCCTTCGGCGAGGTCACCGGTCAGCTCGCTGCTGGTCTTGCCCGGGCCGACCTTGAACATGGTCAGCGAACGGGTGTAGAGGCGGGCGAGGTTCCACGACAGACCGTAGTACGTGTCGCCGGGGTCGACCGAGTCCCAGTCCGACGAGATGGCCATCTTCAACGTGCCACCCTTCTTGTCAGAAGGGTTGAACACCTTGCCGTTGGCGGCGTCGAACGCGGCGGTGGTGGTGCCGCCACCGCTGCTGTCGGTGTTGGTTTCCGTGCCCCCGCCGCCACAGGCGGCGAGCGCGAGGGCGGCTGCGACGCCAACGGCGACGCCAGTCACCATCCTTCTCTTCATCTACTAGCTCCCCTTCGTTGAGAGGTGGTGGGGCTTCGGGGGGTATTTCCGTTGCGAGCTCATCGCGTCTTTGGGTCGAGCGCGTCGCGGAGGCCGTCTCCGAAGAGGTTGAAGGCCAGCACGGTGATGAAGATCGCCAGGCCCGGCCAGAACATGAAGTGCGGCATCGTGTAGTAGCGCACCGCCTCGCTGAGCATCCCGCCCCAGGTCGCCGTCGGAGGCCGGATGCCGACGCCCAGGAAGGACAGGCCGGCCTCGAACAGGATGTTGGTCGGGATGAGCAGCGTCGCGTAGATCAGGATCGGCGCCACCAGGTTCGGCAGCAGCTCCTTGCGCAGGATGTAGCCGCTGCGCGCACCGAGGCTGCGCGACGCGTCGACGAACTCGCGTTCGCGTAACGAAAGCGTCTGGCCACGCACGATGCGCGCCATGTAGCCCCAGTTAAAGAAGCCGATAATGAAGATCAACAGGACTATTCGCAGCGTGTCGCCGGAGAGCCCGAACGCCTTGTCCGGGATGACGCCGGCGAGCGCGATCGCGAACACCAGGATCGGGAACGCCAGGAACAGGTCCATCGCCCGGCTGATCACCCAGTCGACCCAGCCGCCGAGGTAACCGGCGATGACGCCGAGCGTCGCGCCGATGACCACCGAGAGCAGCGTGGCGAGGAAGGCGATGAGCAGCGAGATCCGGGCGCCGTAGAGCACGCGGCTGAAGATGTCGCGGCCGAACGGCGGCTCGACACCCATCAGGTGCTTGGAGTCGAACGCACCGAACGGGAACGTCGACGTGGGCGCCTGGGTCGTCGGGTCCATCGTCTCCTGATGGAACGAGTTGGGGTCGTAACCCCACGCGTTGACGATGAGCGGCGCGAAGATGGCGATCAGGATCAACAGAATGATCACGATGCCGCCGGCCATGGCGGCCTTGTCCCGCTTGAGCCGGCGCCAGGCGATCTGGCCTAGGGAGCGTCCTTCGATCGCCTTCTGGGAACCCTCGGCCTCAGCCGGCGGCTCCCCGACAGGGACCTGATCGGAAATGGACGCGTCGGGGCCAACGACCATCAGTTGCCCGGTCCTTTCCCCGGCCGCCGCGCGCAGGTGACCGTGCGGCCCGCAGCACGGGCCGGCCCCCGCCGCGTCGACAACCGATCGGTTGGCGCGTACGTGGAGAGTTCGTGATGACCGCCCGACTGGGGTGAGCCGAACGGGCGCGCGAACGTCAGCGACGTGGTGCCGCTGCGTACCGAACTTTTTCTCGCGTCGTCGCTCAGCGTCAAGGGCGGGCGGTGGGCGTAACCAACTTCAGGCCTGCCCGTAATGACAATGTGACCTGCCAACTCGGAACCTCGGGTAATCGGGGGATGACGCTGTGCCCGGACGTGAGAACGTCTTCGGTGTGACGGTCAGCCTGGCACACGGTTCGGCCGGTGTCACACCGGCCCCCGGTCTCGAAGCGGACAGCTTGCCCCGATATGCCCTATGAGTGGCTTTCAGAGTGTCTATTTCGCAGTGATTTGTGGCGTGTGGCGGCGGCTTAGTGACTCAGACCGCACGTCGGCCCTCGAAGGCCCGGCCCAAGGTGATCTCGTCGGCGTACTCCAGGTCGCCACCCACCGGCAGTCCGCTGGCCAGCCGGGTCACGTCGATGCCCATGGGCTTGACCAGGAGGGCGATGTAGGTCGCTGTGGCCTCACCCTCGGTATTCGGGTCGGTGGCCAGGATGAGCTCCTTGACCTCGCCCGAGCCGAGGCGGCTCATCAGCTCGCGGACCCGCAGGTTGTCGGGGCCGATGCCCTCGAGCGGGTTGATCGCGCCGCCGAGCACGTGGTAGCGGCCGCGGAACTCGCCGGTGCGCTCGATCGCCACGACGTCCTTGGGCTCTTCGACAACGCAGAGCACCTCGTTCGTGCGCCGCGGGTCACGGCAGATCCGGCACTGCTCGGACTCGGCGACGTTGAAGCAGGTGGTGCAGAAGCGGACCTGGTCCTTGACCCGGTTGAGCACCGTGGCCAGCCGGGTGACGTCGGCCGGGTCGGCCGAGAGGATGTGGAACGCGATCCGCTGGGCGCTCTTCGGCCCGACGCCGGGCAGGCGGCCCAGCTCGTCGATCAGGTCCTGGATCGCGCCTTCGTACACGGCGGTTTCCTTTTAGAAGCCGGGCAGGCCGAGGCCGCCCATCCCGCCGCTGACCGGGCCCATCTTCTCCTCGGTGAGGGCACGGACCGCCTCGGTGCCGTTGCGCAGCGCGGCCAGCACCAGGTCTTCGAGGGTCTCGACGTCGTCCGCGTCGACCGCCTTGGGGTCGATCTTGACCGCCTGGACCTCACCGGTGCCGCTGAGCGTGACCGTGACCAGACCGCCGCCGGCCGTGCCGGTCACCTCGGCCTCGGCGAGCTCGGCCTGCGCGTCGGCGATCTGCTGCTGCATCTTCTGCGCCTGCTTCATCAGCTGCTGCAGGTTGGGCTGTCCACCGGGGCGCACGGGAGACTCCTTCGTCCGAATCCGTCGGTCACTTAAGAGAGTAGTGGGGTGATCCGGCCCACCGCTGGCCAGGCCTACTTGAGATCGATCTCACCGATCCGCTCGGCGCCGAGAGCCTCCTGCAACAGGGCGAACGCCTGCTGTTCACTGCTCTGCCGCGCGGTCTTCTCGTCGATCACCTCGTCGGTCGGCTCGTCGCCCGGGTCGAATCCCTCGAAGCGGACCTTGCCCGGGTTGTCGTAGTCCGGGTCGAAGGGCGGCTCCCCCGCCCAGTCGGCGTCGGCCGCGGGTTGGGTCGCGGTGGGGGCAGCGGCCGGGGTGGCGGCCCTGGCGCGGTTGGCGGCGGCCCGGGCCGCCGCCCGGGCCGCGGCGGCCGCGCCACCGCTGGTCGGGGCTGGTGTCGGATTCGGCGTCGGTCGAGCGGGGGCGGCCGTAGGGGCCGGCTGGGTCGGCACCGCGGTCGGGGTGGCCGCGCGGTTGTCGACGGGGGCCGGCCGGTCGGGCGCGGTGGCGCTGATCGGTGGTGCGGGCGCGGCGACGGCAACGCCGCTGGCCACCGCGCTGGCCGCGAACGCGACCCGGTCGCCGTCACCGGCGCGGTCGGCGCCGGAAGCGGGGATCGCCGCGATCTCAGGCCAGTCGGAGTCGTCCGCCGGGCCGGCCGCCGGCCCACCCGGCTGCGCCGTCTCGGGCCAGTCCTCTTCCACCTCAGGCGCAGCGACCGCGGCCGACCGCGCGACATCGCGCCGGTCCGAACCCCCACGCGGCTCCGCCCGACGACCACCGTCGTCGCGCCTGGACCCAGCGGCGCTGGCCGGCGCGGACCCGCCACCGGCAGCGCGACCGTCAGTCACGGCCTCGGCGCTGCCTAGGCCGCGATCGCGTGCGGACGCATCGCCAGAAGCGCGACCGTCGCGGGCGGTGGCGCCGATCGGCGTGCCGCCGTCTTCGCGGGCGCTCTGCTCCGCCTTGATTGCCATGCCCGAGTCACGCGGAGGCTCGGTGGACGCGCCATCGCCCGGCGCCGGGTGATCCGGTTGGCCGGCCGGGTGGTCGTCGTCGGAGGAGCGGTCGCCGGATGCGCCGCTGTCGCCGTGGGCGTTGGACGAGCGTTCGCGCCCGCCTCGGCGGTCCTGGCCCGGGGTGCGGCCACCGGCTGCCGGCGCGCTGTCGCCCTGGTCGCGGGCCACGTTGGTCGGGGTGCGGCCACCGGCCGCCGGCGCGCCGGCGCCCTGGTCGCGGGCCGCGGGGCTCGGCCGGGCCGGCGCGGGGCCGCCGCCCGCCCGCTCGTCGCCGGCCAGCTCGCAGCGGATCTGCCACCGGCTGCCGAGCACCTCGTAGGCCGCGTCTGACACCGGCTCGGCGTTTTCCGCCAGCGTGCGGGCGTGGAACTGGTGGCGGAAGGTCAGCACCAGCGTGTCGCCGTCGATGTCGCGGACCGTGGCCTCGCTGGCCAGCGCGGCGATCCGCTTGTTGGTGACGCGGACCATGGTGACGATCTCGTCCCACACCCGGCGGACGGCGGCCGCGTCGAGCGCGCCCGGGCCGCCGGCATCCGGGATGACCGGGTCCGGCGTGGCCGGATCGGCCATCACACCCTGCGGCGGCACGCGCCGCGGCGGCTGATCGGCTTCCACCGGCACCGGCTCGTCGTCTTCGGCGGGCACGACTCGGGTGCGCCGGGGGTCGCCGCCCGCCTGCGCCGCGCCGGGCGGCTCAGCGGACACGACTCGGGTGCGCCGGGCGTCGCCGCCCGCCTGCGCCGCGCCGGGCGGCTCAGCGGGATCGACCTCGGCGACCGCGCCACCGGCGGGAGCCGCAAGCTCATCCGCCGGGGTGGCCTCAGCGGCAGGGCCGACCCGGGTGACGCGCTCCGCCCGGGCGCCGCGGCTGGCCGCCGCGGCGGCGGCCGCGCGAGCCGCGGCCGCGCCGCCGCCGGCCGGCGCCGGGCCGGCCGGCCGCGGGGTGCTGGGCTCGGCCAGCACGGCCGGGCCGGAATCCTCGGGCTCGTCCTCGGCGTAGCTCTGCTCACCCGCGATCGACAGCCGGCGCTCCATGCGCTCGAGCCGCTGCAGCAGCCCGCTCTCCGCCTTGTCGGCGGACGGCAGCAGCATGCGGGCCGCGATCAGCTCGAGCAGCAGGCGCGGCGCGGTGGTGCCGCGCATCTCGATCAGGCCGTTGTGCACGATGTCGGCGCAGCGGGACAGGGTGGCCGGACCGAGCCGCGCGGCCTGGGCGTTCATCCGCTCGAGCTGGTCGGCCGGGCCGTCGATCAGGCCCTTGGCCGCGGCCTCCGGGACCTGCTGCATGACGATCAGGTCGCGCAGCCGCTCGAGCAGGTCGGACGCGAAGCGGCGCGGGTCGTGGCCGGCCTCGGCGACCCGGTCGATCGTCGCGTAGGCGGCGGAGCCGTCGCCGGCGGCCAGCGCGTCGCACATCTCGTCGATCAGCGCGGCGTCGGTGACACCCAGCAGCGCCACCGCCCGCGCGTAGCTCACGCCCTCCGGCCCGGCGCCGGCGAACAGCTGGTCGAGCACGGAGAGGGTGTCGCGGAAGCTGCCGCCACCGGCCCGGACCACCAGCGGGAACACCGCCGGCTCGACCTTGACGTTTTCGCTCGACGCGAGCTGCTCGATGTAGGGCCGCAGGACGCTCGGCGGATACAGCCGGAAGGGGTAATGGTGGGTCCGCGACCTGATCGTGCCGAGCACCTTGTCGGGCTCGGTGGTCGCGAAGATGAACTTGACGTAGTCCGGCGGCTCTTCGACCAACTTGAGCAGGGCGTTGAAGCCCTGGGGCGACACCATGTGCGCCTCGTCGATCACGTAGATCTTGAAGCGGCTGGACGCGGGGGCGAAGAAGGCGCGTTCGCGCAGCTCACGGGCGTCATCGACGCCGCCGTGGCTGGCCGCGTCGATCTCGATCACGTCGATCGAGCCGGGACCGTCGGGCGCCAGGGACCGGCAGGACTCACAGACCCCACAGGGCTCGGGAGTGGGCCCACGCTCGCAGTTGAGGGAGCGGGCGAGGATGCGGGCACTGGAGGTCTTGCCGCAGCCGCGCGGCCCGGAGAACAGGTAGGCATGGTGGAGCCGGCCGCTGCGCAAGGCCTGCGACAACGGCTCGGTGACATGCTCCTGGCCGACCATCTCGACGAATGTCCGCGGCCGGTATTTGCGGTAGAGCGCGAGCGCCACGAGTCCCCTCCCCAACGGCGTTCAGGGCCTGTTCTGCCAATCAACGCGAGCCGAGACGGAGTCCAGGTGTCGTCTGGTGGTGGCCCGGAATTGCCCGGATACCGGTGTTGTATCCGGGTGATTCCGGGACGCCGCCAGGCGGCAGCTGGGCCCGTCGCAGGCCGCGTTGATCGGCAGAACAGGCCCTAAGCCTCTCACGCCGCACCGACAGGACGCCCGCCCCGTGACGGTGATCCGGGCGTCGCCAACACAGTGACAACGCCCGGACATCACAAGAGGTAGCCGGCGCAGTTGGGGGGTGAGGGGCCTGCGCCGACTGCGCTCACCCTGGCACACCCACGACAGGGACGGGACGCTCCTCTTGCGTCGTATTTAGGTCATGGCGCATACTCGCCAGCGCTTGACCTGGGGGAAGTAAGTGACCGACACCTCGCCGCTCGCCGCGCTCGGCTTGCGGCCCATCGAAGAGGCGACCTACCGCGAGCTGGTCGCCCGGCCCGCCGCCACCACGGAGGAGCTCGCCGCGGCGCTCGACGCCACCGTGCCCGCGACCGGCGCCGCCCTGACCAGCCTGCACGGCCTGGGTCTGGCCGCCCGCTCCGGCGGCCGCTACATCGCCAGCTCGCCGACCTTCGCCCTCGGCCCGCTGGTCACCCAGCGCCGCGACCAGCTGCGCCGCGCCGAGCTGGAGCTGGCGAACCTGGCGGCCCGCTACCGGGCGACGGCGGCTGACCGCGCCGCCGGCGACCTGGTCGAGGTGGTCACCGGGGTCGACGTGATCACCCGCCGCTTCGCGCAGCTCCAAGCCACGGCCACCGACGAGGTGCAGGCCCTGGTCACCGCGACCACGCTGGCGGTCAGCCGCGCCGACAACGCGGCCGAGATCGAGGGCCTCGGCCGGGGAGTGCGCTACCGCGTCGTCATCGAACGGACCGTGCTCGAGCAAGAGGGCGGCGCCGCCGACGCTGCGGCGGCCCTGGCCGCGGGCGAGGAGGTACGCGTCGCGGAGCACGTACCCATCAAGCTGGTGATCGCTGACCGGGCGATCGGCGTGCTCCCGATGGCCGACGAGAGCAACCAGCCGACCGCGATCGTGGTGCACCGCAGCGGCCTCCTCGACGCGCTGCAGGCCCTCTTCGACGCGGTCTGGCATCGCGCGCTGCCGCTCACCCTGGGCCCGGACGGCGCGCTGGAGGAGCAGTCCACCGACGGCGCGCTGTTCCCGCTCGACCGCCAGGTGCTGGCGCTGCTGCTCGCCGGCCTGACCGACCGCGCCATCGCCTCGCAGCTCGGCATGTCGATGCGCACGGTCCAGCGCCGGGTGCAACGGATGATGGAGCTGGCCGGCGTGCGTACCCGCATGCAACTCGGCTGGTACGCCGCGCAGACCGAGTGGGCCTGACGGCTCAGCGGGCCTAGACAGCGAAAGGCCCCTCGTGCACCCGTCAGAGCCCGCTTATCCTTGCTGCCTTCCGGCCCTGGGGAGGTTCACAGGTTGTACGCCGCACGAGGGGTGTCCCTAGCCTACCCGTACCGACCGGTCGCCGGGTTTGGGGTGGCCTGGATCCCCTCGGGCGGACCTGTATCCTGTGCGACGGAGGATTCGCCTAGAGGCCTAGGGCGCACGCTTGGAAAGCGTGTTGGGTTCACACCCTCACGAGTTCGAATCTCGTATCCTCCGCGCGCTTTCCGCGACTTTCTCTGTGGGGCCGGTTCCGTTGCGAGCCGGCCCCGCCTTCGTCTCCGGGGGTGGCCGTGGGTCGGCGGGCGGACGTGTTGGCGGCGTTGGCGGACGCGGTGCTGGAGGTCGAGCGGCCCCATCCCGTGCGGGTGGCGGTCGACGGCTGCTCGGCGGCGGGCAAGTCGACGCTGGCCGACGAGCTCGGCGAGGCGCTGCGGGCCCGCACCACGCGCGAGGTGATCAGGGTCAGCATCGACCACTTCAAGCGCGCGGTCGTGCGCCGGACGCGGTTCGCCAAGGACTCCCCGGAGAGCTACTACCTCGACTCCTGGGACAACGAAGGCATCCGCGATGAGCTGCTGGCGCCGCTCGGGCCGGGCGGCAGCCGGCGTTATCGCCCGGCGCTGATGGACTTCGCCGCGCTCACCGCGCTCGACGAGCCTCCGCGCACCGCGAGGGACGACGCCGTCCTGGTCGCCGACGGCTGCTTCCTGCAGCGGCCCGAGCTCGACCCGCATTGGGATCTGCGGATTTTCGTCGACATCCCGTTCGACGAGGTGCTGCGCCGGGGCATCGACCGCGACCAAGCGTGGATGGCCGGGGCCGCGGAGGCGGAGCGGCGGTACCGCACTAAGTACATCCCCGGCGAGCGCCGGTATCTCACGGACGTGCAGCCACGGGAGCGGGCCCAGCTGGTTGTCGACAACCGCGACTTCCAAGCGCCCCGGCTGACTGACCAGCGCGCATAACCCCAGCTCAGCGCGGCGTCGCTCGTACACACGTTCTATCCACACGCTGTGGATAAACCTGTGGATAACGGCTACGTTGTGTGCTTGGGAGGTCACATGAAGCCACGGTTCATCCCCCTGGTCGTCGTTGCGCTCGCCCTCTTCGCACTGCTCGCCGGATATGCGACGCAACAAGGTGGTTCGCCGGCCTACGCCAGCACGACGTCGAGCGCGACCCGATCCGACATGGTCGACTTCGACGGCGTACGCGACGCGCGGCTCGGCCAGACCGACACCGAGCTCAGGCAGGGCGGCGCGATGACCAGACCTGTCAACGCCTGCGGCCCGGTCCTCACCGGCGTCAGCGCGGCCCATCCCGTCTTCGCCGACGGGCAGCTGGTCATGCTCTGGGCCAACCCGCCGCTCACCACGCCCGAGGGTGTCGGCGTCGGCACGTCGGTCGCCGACACGCGGGCGGCCTATCCCGAGGCGACCACGATGACCGCGCCCGCGGGCAGCTACCAGTTCGACGGGCTGCTGGTCACCAACGGCGACCGGGCCTATCTCTTCATGCACGACGGCCAGACCGTGCGGAAGACCGTGGTGGGCTACACCGCCGACGTCCAGCGGCTGTTCACCTACGGCGTCGGCAACTGTTGAGGGGAGAGCCATGGCAGCGCCCGAGCAGAATCCGTCCAGCCCATTCGCCTCCGCCCGCGGCCATCACGTCGCGGTGCGGGTTCCCGACTACGCCGAGGGCAAGCGCTGGTACACGGAGAAGCTCGACTTCCGTGTCGTGGCCGAATGGCCGTGGGCCGGCCTGCAACTCGCCTATCTCGCGCCGCCAGCTGACGACAGCTTTCACGTGGAAATCTTCGGTGGCGGCAATCCCGATCCGGGCACCTATTACACCAACGTGATCGACAGCCTGGAACGACCGGGCTACCACCACTTCTGCCTCCGCGTCGACGACATCGACGACGCCCTCGCCGAACTCGACCGTCGCGGCGTCACCATCTTCGGCCGCCCGTTCGACCTCAAGGAGATCAACAGCCGGCTCGCGCTGATCGGCGATCCCTGGGGCAACATGATCGAGCTGTCCGCGCCGCTGTCCTGACCGCGCGACGGCGCCGGGCCCGTTGCCGGACCCGGCGCGCATTGATCAGTCGCGGCGCGCCTTGACGACGCTGTCGACGATGTCCCAGAGCACGATCAGCACCGTGCCGACGACGGCGATCGTCGCGACGGTGTCGAGGTTGTCGCCGCGACCGAGCCACGCGAACCGGGCGACCAGGTCCGGGTTGAGCAGCCGGTCGGTCAGCAGCAGCCCGACCACCGGCGCGGCGAACAGCAGGTCCAGCGCCGCGTTGACGCCGACCAGCGGCCAGGTCCACCGGCCGGCCCGGTATTTGCCGACCTCGACACCGATGGTGGCGACCAGCACCGCGATCAGGAACGGAAGCCAGAAGCTCCACAGCGCCGGATCGAGGATCGGCAGGTTGCCGCCGTCGCCGTCGTCGACGAAGGACCGGAACTGCTGCAGCAACAGGTACGCGATGAACAGCGCCAGCATCGTTACGGACGCGATGAAGTCGGCGAGCCCGATCTGCCGCTCCGGCCGCTTCTCCGGCAGCTGGTCGACCGTCCACTTCGGCAGGTCCAGGCGCGCGTTGGTGCGCTCGAGCACCGCGAAGACGAGCGTCAGCCAGAACCCGATGTGCACGACGACCTGGATGGCGGCGGAGATGCCCTGACCCAGCGCGGCGCCGGCGTTGTCGCCGTCGGCGGCTGTCGCGAGGCCGACCACCACGCCGACCAACGCCGGCACGAAGGAGAGCAACAGCTTCAGCAGCCGTTCCCAGATCAGGTAGTAGGCCGGCCCGATGAGCTGCAGCCGGCGGTCGGCGTAGCGGGCCGCCAGCGCGGCGGGGTCGCCGAGCTCGGTCAGCACCTCGCGCTCGGCGACGGCGGCGTCCCCGCCCGCGGCCACGCGCCCCTCGATCATGTCTTCGATCGAGCCGCGCAGCTCGGTGTCGATCTCCGCGCGCCGCGCGGCCGGCACCGCGCCGAGGGTCGCGGCCAGGTAGCGGTCGGTCAGGGAACTCATCGGTCCACTCCTTCGATCAGGCCGGTCATGGAGGTCTGCACAGCGGCCAGGTCGTCGAGCAGGCGATGGAGGATCTCCTCGCCTGCCTCGCTGGTCCGGTAGAACTTGCGCGGTCGGCTCTCCTCGGTGTTCCACTCGCTGGTCAGCAGCCCCTGCTCCTCGAGCCGCCGGAGCAGGGGATAAAGCGTGTTGGCGTCCACCGGGAAGCCGTGACCGGTGAGCCGTTGCAGCAACGCGTAGCCGTAGTCGGGCCGGCGCAGCGCGACCAGGCTCGCCACGACGACCGTCCCCCGCCGCAACTCCTGGAGGTGGGTCCGCAGGATCTCATCGCTGGGCATGCATCACACGATAGTGTGTGCCACACACTGTTGTCTAGCCGCGCATCATCGTGCGACGGAGACCACAACGGGGGCAAAAGAAAACGCCTGGCTCTCTGCCAGGCGTTTCTAGGAAGAGCGGTGGCGGCGGGATTTGAACCCGCGGAGGGCGTAAACCCTCACACGCTTTCGAGGCGTGCTCCTTAGGCCACTCGGACACACCACCGCCGAGAAGGTTACCCGACCCTCGTACCACCGGTCGCGGGGGCACCGCCCCGGGCCGGAACCCCTGGTCAGACCTGGCAGTATCGCCCGCATGAGTATTCACATCGGGGCGGAGCCCGGCGACATCGCGGAACGCGTCCTCATGCCCGGCGACCCGCTCCGGGCGAAGTGGATCGCGGAGACCTACCTCGACGACGCCAAGTGCTACAGCGAGGTGCGCGGGATGTACGGGTTCACCGGCCGCTGGCAAGGGGTCGACGTCTCGGTGCAGGGGTCGGGCATGGGCATGCCGTCCGCGTCGATCTACGCCCACGAGCTGATCAACGACTACGGCGTCAAGACGCTGATCCGGGTCGGCTCCTGCGGCGCCCTGGCCGACGAGCTCCAGCTCCGGGACGTGATCGCGGCCAGCGGCGCCTCGACCGACTCCAACATGAACCGCGCCCGGTTCGACGGCCTTATCGACTACGCCCCCGTTGCCGACTTCGGGCTGCTGCGCACGGCCGTCGACACGGCCGAGCGGCGCGGCATCCCGATGCGGGTCGGCCCGATCCTGGCCGCCGACGCCTTCTACACCGACCGCCCCGACCTCTACGACGCCCTCGCCGACTACGGCGTGCTGGCCGTGGAGATGGAGTCGGCGGCGCTCTACACGATCGCCGCCCGGTTCCGGGCCCGCGCGCTCACCGTGCTCACCGTCTCGGACCACATCAAGCGCGGCGAGAAGACCACGTCGCAGGAGCGCGAGCAGACCTTCGGCCAGATGGTCGAGATCGCGCTGGACACCGCGATCGCGTGACCTGAACCACAGATAAACGTACGACCGGTCGGTCGTTTTCTCGGTATGGTGACCGGGTGACGATCGACGGCCGAATCGCTCGCGGCGACCGCACCCGGGCGGCCGTGCTGGATCGCGCGGTCGCCCGGGCCACCGAGGACGGCCTCGACGGGCTGTCCCTCGGCCAGCTCGCGACCGACCTGGGCGTCAGCAAGTCCGGCCTGTTCGCGCACTGGCGGTCCAAGGAAGACCTCCAGCTCGCCACCGTCGAGCAGGCTCGCGAGCAGTTCGTCGAGCACGTCGTGCGCCCCGCCCTCAAGGCGCCGCGCGGCATCCGCCGGCTCTGGTCGCTGCACGACCACCGCATCCGCTTCTACGAGGACCGTCATCTGCCCGGCGGCTGCTTCTTCGCCAAGGTCCAGTTCGAGTTCAGCGTCCGCCCCGGCACCGTTCGCGACCGGCTGACCGAGCACTTCGCGATCTGGACCGACTTCGTCGAGGGTCTGGCGCGCGAGGCCGTGGCGGCCGGCGAGCTCGTCGACGAGACCAACCCGCACCAGCTGGCCTACGAGCTCGAGTCCTTCGCGTTGAGCGCGGTGCTGCTGTCCCGCATCAAGTCGCCCGAGCCCACCTACCACTACGCGCGCCGCGCCGCCCGCGACCGCCTGCGCACCCTTGCCACCGATCCTGACCTGCTGCCGGAGGCCTGAGAGATGACAACCGTTCTTGCGTACGGCCACACCGAGCGGATCCGCATCCACTACGACGACCTCGACGCGATGGGCATCGTGCACAACGCCCGCTACGCCCTGCTGCTGGAGCGCGCGCTGACGGCCTACTGGGAACAGCGCGGCTTCTCCTTCGCCGACGGCCGCCCGACGCTGCCCGACTCGTTCCACGCGGTCGTCGAGTTCACCATCAACTACCGGGCGCCGATCCGCGGCACGGGCGACGTCGCGATCCACTTCTGGCTCGACTCGTTCGGCCGCAGCAGCGGCGTCTACGGATTCACGATCACGTCAGCCGACGGCGCGACCACGCACGCCGAGGGCCACCGCACGATCGTGCGCCTCGACCCCGGCACCATGCGCCCGACCGCCTGGACGGAAGCGGCCCGCGAGGTCGCCGCGAGCCTGCTCAAGCCGGCCGCGCTAGTGGGCGCGGAAGAAGCGTCGTAACAGGTCGGCCGCCTCGGTCGCGAGCACCCCGCCGTAGACCTCGGGCCGGTGTGTCAACCGCCGGTCCCGGACCACGTCCCAGAGCGAGCCGACCGCGCCCGTCTTCGGTTCCCAGGCGCCGAACACCACAGTGGACACCCGGGCCAGCACCAGCGCGCCCGCGCACATGGTGCACGGCTCCAGCGTGACGACCAGCGTGCAACCCTCCAGCCGCCAGGTGCCCAGGGCCGCCGCCGCCCGCCGCATCGCGACGATCTCGGCGTGCGCCGTCGGGTCGCCGGTCAGCTCCCGCTCGTTGTGCCCCACCGCGATCTCGTTGCCGGCCGCATCGAGCAGCACCGCGCCGACCGGGACATCGGCGGCGTCGGTGGCCGCCGCGTCGGCCGCGACCGCCAGCGCCCGCCGCATCCATTCCTCGTGGCGGTCGCGCCGTGGCGCCGTCACGCCTCCCGCAGCTCCTCGACCTCGTCGCCGCAGCCGATGGTCTGGCACACCTCGGCGGTGACGTCCGCCGGGAGCAGACCCTCGTGTGCGCAGAGCTCCAGCAGCCGGCGGGCCGGCACCCCGAGGTCGGCGAGCAGGTCGGCGTCACCGACCGGGTCGGCGTCGGGATCGGCGGCCGGCTTGTCCGGGTCGGCGCTCTGCTCGACCACCTCGTCGATCTCGATGGCCGGCGCCTTGATGTCGCCGACGAGCAGGGCGCCCAGCCGGGACTCCTCGGCGAATGCGCTGTCGGAGCCGAAGACCCGCAGGTCCTCGCCCTCGTCCAGGCGCATGACGACCAGGTAGGTGTCGTCGGACTCGACGAACAACAGCGAGATGTCGGCCTCGAGGTCGACGTCGCGGAGGCGGTCGGCCACCTCTTCGATATCCGCTACGCCGTGGAGGTTGACCTCGGCGGCGGACCAGCCGGTTGAGCCGCGCACCGCGGCTGCGGCGAAGTACGACACGGCGATTGCCCCCCAAAGACCCCGCACGAACAGCGCGTTACGACGTGACGGTAGTCGGTCGGGCCCATGCCGGCCCGCCCAACGCCCCGAAGGAGGGACGGGTCAGCTGGCCAGCCGGCGGCGGGTCGCGATCAGTTCCCGCAGCCGGTCGCCCTGAACCCGTCGCGGTTGGGTGCGCTCGCGGACCGACTTCGCACCAGCGAGTTCGGCCAGCAGCTGCATCCGGCGGCGGCTGCGCTCAGGGTCCAGCCGCTGCACTTTCCAAGCCATGGCGGCAGCGTCTCCGATGCTCGAGCGGTTAGTCAAGGGCGGTCGCGCTGCGCAGCGAATCCCGTACACAGTGCGGTTTTCGGTCAACCAGAGGTGGTCGCGCGACCACGCCGGGTCACCACAGCGGCCAGTCGCCGCGGGTCACCCAGGTGACCCCCACGACGACGGCGGCGATGCTCCAACCGATGGCGGTGGCGGCCGCGATCCCGACCGCCACACCCCGGTCACCGACCTTCGCCAGCAGGAGCGCCACCAGCCAGGCGATGCCCCCGGCCAGCAGCGTCCAGTAGGCGTAGCCACGAACGGTCGAGTCGACCACGCCGAACGCCAGCAGCCAGACCGCCCCCGCCCCGGCGCCGGCCGCGACGGCGGCGCCGCGCACCGGATGCGGCTCGCGATAGGTCGGTCGGGTCCGCGCCGAAGGGAACAGACCCGACGGTGGGGTACGCGGAGCGCCTGCCTGTTGCGTCACCGGTGACCCCCTCTCCGATCCGTGTGGTTCAGCGTACCCAGCGCCGGCCGGCGGTCAGCCGAACTGTGCGAGCCGGGCCCGGGCCGCACCGCGGATCGTGGTGAACGCCCCGCCCGCGACGATCTTGTGGAGCCGGGTGCTCGCCGCCATCGTGTGCACGCCGCTCGACCCGTTGCCGTCCGCGGCCCAGGGCAGCAGCGCGCCGCCGGCCTCGTTGGCCGCCGCGAGCTTGATCCGGCGGGTGTTGCCGTCGATGCAGGAGCCGTGGTCGCCGGTCCGGGCCGACTTGCACACGTTGTCGAAGTGGCCGCCGATGTAGACCACCCGGTCCAGCACCGTGACAGCCTGCGCGTCGCCGTCCATGGTCAGCGTCCACCGACCGGCGCCCGAGGTGGTGAAGGCGCCGAGCCGCCCGCCCGGCCCGCCCATCGCCGCGTAGACGCCGGACGCGCCGACCGCCACCGCGTGCACCGCGTCGCTGGCCCGCGAGGTGAAGCCGGTGTCCACCGCGCCGCCGGTGGTGAGCGCGGCCAGGTGCCGGGTGCCGCCGGCGCCGTTGATCCCGTCGAACTGGCCGCCGACGTAGATCCGCCTGCCCACCGCGACGACCGACTCGACCGTGTCGTCGGCGCGCGGCCGCCAGCCGGCCACCGCTCCGCTGTCGGGGTCGAACGCGGCCAGCCGGTGGATGGCCTGCCCGTTGAGGTGGGTCATCGACCCGCCGGCGTAGAGCCGCCCGTTGGCCACCGCGAGCGAGTACGGCATCCCGGTCATCGACTGCTTGAACGAGTTGTGCACCGCGCCCGTGCTGGCGTCGAGGCGCGCCAGGGAGTCGCGGCCGGCCGTGCCGATCGCCGTGAAGGCGCCGCCGACGAAGACGGACCGGCCCGACACCGCGATCGCCCGGACCGTGCTGTTGGCGGACGGCGCCCAACCGAGCAGCGCGCCGGTGCGGGCGTTGACCGCGGCCAACCGGTTCCGCGTGTAGGTGCGGCCGCCGGACGTCACGCTGGTGAAGTCGCCACCGACATAGAGCGTGTCACCGGCGTACGCCGTCGCCAGCACCGTGCCGTTGAACGTCGGCAGCGGGTCGGGCGTGACCTTGACAACGGCCGCGAGGGCCGGCGAACCCGGCGACAGCAGCGTCGCGGTGGCGGCGACGAACGCGATGAGACCGGCAAACTTGCCCCGAAATTTCACTGAAACACCGTATATGGACGATCCGCCCGATCCGCCGCGCGAAACGCGAACGGCGTCGGCGTGCCGAGACCGTACGCCCAGATGGTCCACGGTGTGCGAGAGTCGCTCGCGTGGACATCGCGGTGATCGGGTTGGGGCTCATCGGCGGTTCGGCCCTGCGGGCGCTGGCCGCCCGGGGGCACCAGGTGCTCGGCTACGACGCCGACCCGGCCACCCGGGCCACCGCGCGCACCGCCGCCGCCCGCGCGCCGCGGTCCGGCCGCTGGCAGGTCACCGGCACGATCCGGGACGCCGTCGGCGGGGCTGGGCTCGTGCTGGTCGCGGTGCCGCTGCCGGCGTTGCCGCGGGTGCTCGACGAGATCGCGGCGGCCGGTTACAGCGGGCTGGTCAGCGACGTCACCTCGGTCAAGACGCCGGTGCGGATGCTGGTCGAACAACGGCTGCAGGGCCGCCACCAGCGGCTGGCCGGGTTCGTGGGCGGCCACCCGATGGCCGGCAAGGAGAGCTCCGGTTTCGCGGCGGCCGACGAGGAGCTGTTCCGGGACTGCGCCTGGGTGCTCTGCTTCGAGCCGGGCAGCACGTCGCTCACCGACTGGCTCGACCTCGCCGAGCTGGTGATCAGTCTCGGCGCGCGGGTGGTGCCCGCCACGGCCGAGGAGCACGACCGGGCCGTGGCGACCGTGAGCCACGTACCCCATCTGTTGGCCACCGCCCTCGCCGCGGCGGCGACGGACCCGCTGGCGAGCGCCCTGGCCGCTGGTTCGTTCCGCGACGGCACCCGCGTCGCCGCGACCAGGCCGGAGCTGATCGCCGCGATGTGCGGCGGCAACGCGCCCGCGGTCGGGCCGGCTCTCGACGGCATCATCGCGGCGCTGAGCGAAGCGCGCGCCGCGCTCGATGCGCCCGACCCGATCGCGGCATTGCTGCCGTGGCTCGCGCCCGGGCACGCGATGCGCGCCGGCTGGCCCCCGCCGCTGGCCGCCCCGCTGGACATCCCCGCCCGACCCGACGCGCTGCTGCGGCTCGGCCGCGCCGGCGGGTGGGTGCGGGCCGTGGCCCCCGACAGGGCGACGGTCAACGTGGTGCGACCCGCTCCCCAAGGTCCAGACGGATTACTCGACGATCTGTGACGATCGCGGTCACCAGGTCGTGCGGCGTCACGTCGAAGGCCGGGTTGACCGCCGGCACGCCGGTGACCACCTCCGCGCCCGCGCGGTCCTCGATCTCGACGTCGGCGCCGGTCGCCGTGTCCAGGTCGACCGTCGACTCGGGCGCCACCACCACGAACGGGATGCCGGCCCGGCGGGCGCCGAGCGCGTGGGAGTAGGTGCCGACCTTGTTGACGGTGTCGCCGTTGGCGCAGATCCGGTCGGCGCCGAGCACCACCACGTCGACCTCGCCGCGGGCCATCAGGAACGGTCCGGCACTGTCGACCGCGACGCGGAAGTCGACGCCCAGCCGGCCCAGCTCCCATGCCGTGAGCCGGGCGCCCTGCAGTAGGGGCCGCGTCTCGCTGGCGATCACCGGACCGAGGGTGTCGCGACGTTGGAGCTCGGCGACGACGCCCAGCGCGGTGCCGCCGACCACCGCCGCGAGGGCGCCGGTGTTGCAGTGGGTGAGCACGCGGGGCGAGTTGCCGCACAGCTCCGTCAACAGGTCGGCACCGCGGGCGGCCATGGCGGCGGAGGCCGCGATCTCCTCGTCGCGCAGCGCGTCGGCCTCGGCCAGCACGGCGTCGAAACCGCCGGGCAGCCGGCTCGCCGCGCGGGCGGCGCCGCGGGCCAGGTTGACGGCCGTGGGCCGGGCGGTGGTCACCAGGCGTACGGCCGCGTCGAGTCGCTCGGCATCGCCGCCGTGCTGCTTGGCCGCCAGCGCCACCCCGTAGGCGCCGGCCACGCCCAGCGCCGGAGCGCCGCGGACCGCCAGCTCGCGGATGGCCGCGACCAGCTCCTCGACGGTGGTGATCCGGCGGACCTCGAGCCGGCCGGGCAGCAGGGTCTGGTCGATGATCTCGACGGCTCCGTCGGCCCAGTCGATCGTCCGCATGGTTCCCACGGTAGGTCGCCGAGCTTTCGGACCGATAGGTTCGGTGCGTGACGACCGCGCGTGATCCCGTCGCCGATCTCCGGCGCATCGCGTTCCTGCTGGAACGGGCCAACGAGGCGACCTACCGCGTCCGGGCCTTCCGCTCGGCGGCCAAGACGCTCAGCGGGCTGCCCGCCGCCGAGGTCGCGCAGCGGGCCGCGGCCGGCACGCTGACCGAGCTGTCCGGCGTCGGCGACGTGACGGCCCGGTGCGTCGCCGAGTCGCTGGCCGGCGAGGAGCCGGTCTACCTGCGCCGGCTGCTCGCCACCGAGGGGGTCGACCTCGACGACGCGGCCACGGCCTTGCGGTCGGCGTTGCGGGGCGACTGCCACACCCACTCCGACTGGTCCGACGGCGGTTCGCCGATCGAGGAGATGGCGCTGGCGGCGGTGGAGCTGGGCCACGAGTACATCGTGCTGACCGACCACTCCCCGACCCTCAAGGTGGCCCGCGGTCTGACCGCGGACCGGCTCAAGCGACAGCTCGACTACGTGGCCGCGGTCAACGAGGCGCTGCCGGAGGGCTTCCGGATCCTCACCGGCATCGAGGTCGACATCCTCGCCGACGGCTCGCTCGACCAGACCGACGAGCTGCTCTCCCGGCTCGACGTGGTGGTGGCGTCGGTGCACAGCGCGCTGCGCGACGAGAGCGCGCGGATGACCCGCCGAATGCTGCGGGCGATCGAGAACCCGCACATGGACGTGCTCGGTCACTGCACCGGGCGGATGGTCGCCAACCGGCCGGCCGGCGCCGAAGGGCCCGGCGACCGCGGCCACCGCAAGCGGCTGCGGCCACCGTCGGACTTCGACGCGGCGGCCGTCTTCGCGGCGTGCGCCGAGCACGGCAAGGCCGTCGAGATCAACTCACGCCCCGAACGCCAGGATCCGCCCAAGCGCCTGATGCGCCAGGCGCTCGAGGCGGGCTGCGTGTTCACGATCAGCACCGACGCGCACGCCCCGGGTCAGCTCGACTGGCAGCGCTTCGGCTGCGAGCGGGCGGCCCTGTGCGGCGTGCCGGCCGACCGGGTGGTCAACACCTGGAAGGCCGACCAGCTCGTCGACTGGGCCGCCGGGCACGCCGCCGGATAGGCCCTAGGCGCGTTCGACGGCCAGCTCGGCTTCCGGGGACGCCGGGGTCGGTGTCGGTCGCTTGCGGCGGGCGACCAGGCCCTGGGCGACCGCGACGCCGACCAGCACGATCAGCGCGCCGACCGGCTGGTGCCAGGTGATGTGCTCGTCGAGCGCCAGCACGCCGAGGATGACCGCGAACACCGGGATCAGGTAGGTGACCATCGACGCCGTGGTCGCGCCGGCCAGCTTGATGTTGCGCATGTTGAGCACGAAGGCGAGGCCGGTGCCGATCGCACCGAGCGTCAGGATGCTGGCGATCGCCTTGACGGACAGGTCGGCGATCGGCGTCGGCGCGCCGACGGCCAACGGCGCGATGATCGCCAACGACAGCGTCGCCGTGACGAGCTGGCCCGCCGCCAGCGCGATCCCGGACTCCTGGCGGTCACTGATGAACCGCTTCGTGTAGGGGATCGCCACCGCGTAGCAGGCCGCCGCGCCGATGCACATCAGCTGGCCGGTGAACTGGGCGCCGCCGAGGCCCTCCCAGACGCCGAGCACCACCAGCACGCCGACGAAGCCGATGAGCAGGCCGGTCGCCCGGTGGGTGGTCATCCGCTCGGTGCGGAACAGGTAGACCGCGAGGGGCAGCACGAGCAGGGCCGTCGTGGCGTTCCAGATGCCGGCGAGGGATGACGAGACGCGCTCCTCCCCGTAGCCGAAGAGGGTGAAGGGCAGTGCCGTGCCCACCACGCCGGTGACCACGAGGTGGCCCCAGAGACGCAGGTCGCGAGGGAGCCGATCGCGGGTCACGAGGAGCACCACGAGCAGGGTCAGCAGACCGGCGAGGACCCGGCCGAGCGTCACGTAGAGCGGGTGCAGCTCGGCCACCCCGACCTTGATGAACACGAAGCTCGAACCCCAGATCACACCGAGGAGCACGAAGCCCGGAAGCCAGCCGCGCGGGTCGGCCTTGTCAGGACTGGTTGCGGTCGTCACTCGTGACACTCTGCCTCATGGGTACGACAAGAATCGCGCGCTTTTCGGACGGGGCCCTCGACGCTGCCCTAGACCCCGCGCCGCGGGCCGAAAATCGTCTGACCGGTGCCGTAGATTCGACCGCGTGGGACGAATCGATGACCTCGCCAACCGCTACGTCGACGAGTGGGCGCCGCTCAACCCGGCCGGTGCCACCTTCGTCGGCATCAAGGGCTTCGACGACAAGTTCGAAGACCTGTCACCTGACGGCTTCGCGGCCGGCGCCGACCTGACCCGGCGCACGCTGACCGAGCTGTCGGCGATCGAGCCCGTAGGCGAGTCCGAGCGGGTCGCCAAAGAGGCCATGCAGGAGCGGCTGGGCCTCGAGCTGGCGCGCTACGACGCCGGCGAGGTGACCAGCGAGATCAATGTGATCTCCAGCGCACTGCACGGGCTGCGCGGCGCGTTCGACCTCATGCCCACCGAGGGCGCCGAAGCGGTCGGCAACATCGCGGCCCGCCTCAACGCGTTCCCGCACGCGGTCGAGCAGCTCCAGGTGACGCTCCGCGAGGCCGCCGCTCAGGGGCACGTCAGCTCCCGCCACCAGATGCTCGAGGTCGCCAAGCAGTGCGACATCTGGACCGACCCGGCCCGCGACAACTTCTTCCACGGTCTGGCCGAGCGGCTCGAGGCCGACAGCGCGCTGCGCTCCGCGCTCGAGCAGGGCGCCGCGGCGTCCACGGCCGCGACCCAGGCGTTCGGCGTGTTCCTGCGCGACGAGCTCGCCCCGCTCGGCCGCGACAAGCAGGCCGCCGGGCGCGAGCGCTACCAGCTCGCCTCGCAATACTTCCTCGGCGCCAAGGTCGACCTCGACGAGACCTACGCGTGGGGCTTCGAAGAGCTGGCCCGCCTCGAGAGCGAGATGCGCAAGGTCGCCGCCCACATCGTCGGCCCCGGCGCGTCCATCGACGACGCCGTCCACGCGCTCGACAGCGACCCGGCCCGCCGCATCGAGGGCAAGGAGGCGTTCCGCGACTGGATGCAGGGCCTGGCCGACAAGGCGATCGCCGAGCTGCACGGCACCCACTTCGACATCCCCGAGCAGGTGCGGCGCATCGAGTGCATGATCGCGCCGACCAGCGACGGCGGCATCTACTACACGGGCCCGAGCGAAGACTTCACCCGGCCCGGCCGCATGTGGTGGGCGGTGCCCGCCGGCATGACCGACTTCGCCACGTGGAAAGAGGTGACCACCGTCTACCACGAGGGCGTGCCGGGTCACCACCTCCAGGTCGCCCAGACCGCCGTGCGCACCGAGCTGCTCAACCGCTACCAGCGGCTGCTGCTCTGGGTCTCGGGCCACGGCGAGGGCTGGGCGCTCTACGCGGAGCGCCTGATGGACGACCTGGGCTACCTGGCCGACCCCGGCGACCGCCTGGGCATGCTCGACGCCCAGGCGTTCCGTGCCGCGCGGGTCATCGTCGACATCGGCATGCACCTCGAGCTCGAGATCCCGCGCGACAACCCGTTCGGCTTCCACCCCGGCGAGCGCTGGACCCCCGAGCTCGGCTGGGAGTTCATGCGCGCCCACTGCCGCGTGCAGGACGACGTGCTGCGCTTCGAGCTCAACCGCTATCTGGGCTGGCCGGGGCAGGCGCCCTCCTACAAGGTCGGCGAGCGCATCTGGCTGCAGGCCCGTGACGACGCCAAGGCCCGCAAGGGTGCCGATTTCAACCTCAAAGAGTTCCACCGCCAGGCCCTCGACCTGGGCTCGATCGGGCTCGACCCGCTCAAGGCCGCCCTGGCCCGCCTCTAGCGTCTTCGCGGTGGCTGCGCCGTTCATGGCGGCGCAGCCACTGTCGACTCAGCCGAACGCCTCGTCCAGCGTGGGCGCCCGCAGTTCGTCGCAGGAGACAAACATCAGGTCGATGCGCGGGTCGGTGAAGTCGATCCGCGGCAGGGTCAACGGGATGCCGTCCGGCGGCAGCGGCGAGTCCGGCGTCAGCGTGAGCTTGATCGGGCCGAGCCACCCGACGAACCGCGTCGTATAGAAGGCGACGTCGCCGCTGACGGTGAGCGTGCCGCTCTTGATGAGGAGGGGCGAACCGCCGCCCTGCGGCACGTCGAGGGCGAACGTCCGCACCAGCGACCGGCTCATGCTGAACTTCAGCGAACGCACGTCACCGGCCGCCGTGTGCAGGGTGTAGATGCCGTCGAGCCGCAACCCCCACATCGTCAGCTTGGTGCCGGTGAGCACCGACGGCCGGCTGTTGACCTCGGGCACGCTCGCATCGTCGGCCAGCAGCGGAACGGTCGCCTTGGCGCCGTCCTGGGTCCGGCTCTCGCCACCGCGGGCGGCGGGGCAGTCGCCGGGCTTGGGCTTGCCGAGGGCCGGCGGCTTGCTGGTGGTGGTCGGGGTCGGCGCCGCGGTCTGCCCCGGCTGGTCGTCGTCACCGTCGAAGATGTCGGTGATCCCGTCGATGATCCGGCCGATGAGCCCGCGGTCCTCCTCCTCGGTCGCCGTCGGCGACGGCGTCGGGCTTGGACTCGGGCTCGCCGGCTTGCCGGTCGCGGAGCCGGCGGGCTTGGGACACGACGGCGCCGCGTAGGCGGGCCCACCGGCCCGCACACCGACCGCCGCGCTCACCCCGAGCGCGAGCAGAAAGGCGACCACGGCGTAGAACCGCGGACCCTCCCGCCGCGGCAACGGCGCCGTCTCCCCGGACGGCTCCCCGCCGCCTGCATGGCCGGCGTCGGGCGCAGCAGCCGACCGCCGCCCCGACACCGCGTCCCGCTCGTCACCGCCCGGGTCCGCGGACCGCTCAGCCCGACGCGACCCACCAACCGTGCCGTCGTCGCCCGCGTCACCGCCGGAGGACGTCGCCGCCACGGGCTTCTCGTCGTTCGGCGACCGGTCACCGTCCGCGGACGGCCAATCCGGCGGCGTCGCCGCGCGCGGCGCGGGTGCCGGTCCATCCGAACGGGCGGACCATGCAGAGGCCGACTCCGCAGAGTCCGCGGCCGGATCGGCTGCCGCCGCAGGCCAGTCCGGCGGCGTCGCCGCGCGTGGCTGCGGCACTGGCTCGCTCGACCGGGTGGACCAGGGCGAGGGCGGCGCTGTGGTGGAGTGGTCGTGGTCCGGCTCGGGGTCGCGGGCGTCGAGGCCCGGGACCGGGCTTGCCGACCCGGTGGCCGGGATCTCGCCCGTGTCGTCGGCGTCGGCCGTGTCGTCCGGGCCCGGCTGGGTCGGGATCACCGGTGCCGCGCCGACGCCGGGCGTCCAGGCGAAGACCAGGCCGGCGCCGACGATGCCGAGGAGCAGGCCGAGAAAGAAGCCGCCCAGGTTGACGCCGATCAGCGAGAACACGGCCGAGACCGCGCCGACGATCGCGTAGAACATGCGTTGGTGGGGGCTCGCCCAGGCCAGGGCGCCGCAGGTGACCAGGATCGCGGGGATCAGCCACGACAGGAAGCCCGTCGGGCCGAGTTGGAAGCTCAGGCCGTTGAGGCTCATCTGCGTGGTCAGGAAGATCTCCACGCCGCCGGCGATCAGGAACAGTCCGCCCCAGAAGGGGCGGGTGCGCCGCCAGCGACGGAAGCCTTGCCAGGTCCGGCCCGCGAAACCGGGCCGGACCTGGGTGGCGCTACGGCTGCTGCTGCTCATCCTCGAAACATTCCTTGGCGTCGGCGCCAACGTTGACCTTCATGCGCAGGCCGTTGAGCGTGAACGTGCCAGCCGAGGTCGACCAGGCGACCTGCTTCAGGTTGTTGATGACGACCTTGTCGGCCTGCTGTCCGAACGAACCCGGCTGGCCCTTCGAGTTGGCCTTGTTCAACGTGCCGGCGTCGCGGCCGATCTCGATGTTGGTGAACGTGGCGTCGCCGCGCAGCTCGGTCATGTCGATGAGCATGTTGACGGCGGTCGCGGGCTTGCCGTTGCCGCCGGCGTTGATGGTCAGCACGACCGGCATGCCGGGCACCTTCACCGACTGGCACAGGTTGGTCAGCGTCGCGCGGTTGATGCCCGACACCGCCACCGGGTGGTCGTTGCCCTCGGCGTCCCTGGCGACGCTGCCGTACTGGACGAAGCCGTTGCCCACCAGCCGATCCGCCGAGACCTTGAAGGTCTGGCCGGAGACGGCGAACGACGCGGCGATGGCGCCGTTGGCCATGCCGAAGACGATGAACCCGGCGGCCGCGACGGCCGGCAGGGTGAGTGCGGCGAACCGCCGCCAGCGGGTCCTGCCCCGCACGATGTGATGGGGTTCCGACACGGTTCCTCCTCGGCGTGTTACTCGCTGGTAACCGGAACGGACCGATGGTGCTCCCGTGCGACCGAGGTCACAAGATGCCGGTTACCGTGCGGTAACCAGCGCGCCGCGCTTCCAACACCCGCCGCGAGCAGCAACCGGCCGGCAAAGCCGAGCAAAAACGACAAACAACTCCATCGACAGGACTCTCCGTAACACACACATTGACGTGTCACGATTTGATAACGACGCGGTACGCCCACCCGGGGGCCTTAGGCTGCACGACGTCATGTCTGCCCTGACCCGCCAACCGGCCACCAAGTCCTCAGCGCGCAGCCGGCGGATCGCCACCGCCGGCGCGGCGGTCGCCATCGCCGGCGCGCTGACCAACGCGCTCGGCTACCTCGTGCCGGTCATCGGCGCCCGCCAGCTCAGCAGCGCCGACCTGAGCGCGCTGGCCACCGTGCTCGGCCTGACCGCGATCGCCTCGGTGCCGGGCCTCGGCCTGCAGATCGCGATCGCGGTGCACCGGGCCCGCAACGGGGCCGGCCGAACGGCCGGGATCAGCCTCGCGACCACGGTCGTCGGCGGGGGCGCGCTGCTGATCCTGGCGCCCGTACTCGTGCCGCTCTTCGACCTGCCGGCCATTTACACGCTGCTGGCGGCGCTGGCCACCGTGCCCACCGTGCTGGCCGGCCGCTGGCTCGGCGAGCTGCAGGGCGACCAGCGCTTCCTCCGGCTCGCGGCCGGCATGGCGGTGCTCGCGGTCGGTCGCTACGCCGGTCTCATCGCCGGCCTGGTCGCCGGCGCCGGCCTGACCGCGTCGCTGGTCACCGGTGCGATCGTGGCCTGGCTGGTGCCGCCGGCGCTGTGGGTGCTCAGCCGCAGCCGAAAGCCGCACGTCGCCGATCCGATCCGGGCGCGCGAGGTGCTTACCGCGTTCTCGGCGACGCTGGCGATGCTGGTCGCCTCGTACGCCGATCTCCTGCTCGCCCGGCACCTGCTCACGCCCGACGCGTCCGGGGCGTACTCCGTCGGCACCGTCCTCACCAAGGGCGCTCTGTGGGCCCCGCAGGTGGTCACCGTGCTCGCCCTGCCCCGGCTGGCGCAGGGCAGTCGCCGCGCCCTGCGCAAGGCGCTCCTACTAGTGGCGAAATGCGGCGCCGTCCTCGTGGCGGCGTCCGCGGTGGCCGGCGGGTTCGCGTTCGCCCTGGCCGGCGGCGCGGACTACACCCACCTGGGCCGCTACGCTCCGATCTTCGCGGCGACCGGCGCCCTCTATGCCGTCGTCTTCGTGCTGGTCAACGACCGCGTCGCCACCGCGACCAGATGGGCGTCGGCGCCGGTCTGGATCGCGATCGCCGCCCTGGTCGTGGTGGCGGAGTTCATCGCGCCGCACAGCCTCACCGGCGTCATGTGGAGCGCATTGGGCGCCGCCGCGCTCGCGCTCCTGCTGAGCGCGACCAGCGACCTGCTCCGCAAACCGCGCGGCTAGCAGAAGGCCGGCAACGGCCTGCCCGCCAGGAAAAAGTCGAGGCGTCCGACCGCGGTCTTCGGCACACTGAGTGCCGCCCCGCCCCCGACCAGACAGGACCCACCTTGACCCTCTCCATCCGGGAAGAGACCGCCGACGACGCCGCGGCCGTGCACCGCATCCACGCCGCCGCCTTCGGAGACGAGCTGGTTCCACGGCTCGTCACCGCGCTACGACAGCACCCGGCGGCCTACCCGGCGCGCGGCTGGGTGGCGGAGGTCGACGGCGAGGTCGTCGGCCATGTCATGCTCACCGCCTCCTGGCTCGACGCGCCCCGGAAGCTGGTCGACGTGCTGGTGCTCTCCCCGCTCGGCGTCCTCCCGCCACACCAGCGGCGCGGCATCGGGACGCTGCTGGTCGCCCGCGCGATCGAAGAGGCCGACAAGGCCGGCGCTCCGCTGCTGTTCCTGGAGGGCGACCCCGCCTACTACCGCGAGCGCGGCTTCCACCCGGGCGAACCGCTCGGCTTGCGCAAGCCCAGCCTGCGCATCCCCGACGCCGCGTTCCAGGTGGTCACGCTCAGCGCCTACGAACCCTGGATGACCGGCACCCTCGTCTACGCCGAGCCCTTCTGGGCCCTGGACTGCGTCGGCCTGCGCGACCCCGACGCCTGACACGTCGGGCACCAATAGGAGTTCCGCCCGGCCAACCCGGCCCGGGCGACCGGGGTGCCGCAGATCAGGCACGGTTGGCCGGTCCGCCGGTAGACGTAGACCTCGCCGCCGTGCCGGTCGACGCGGGGCGCGCGGCCCATCGCCTCCGGCAGGTGCGCGCTGTGCACCGTGTCGATCCGGCCCCGCGTCACGCCCTCGGCCATCAACCCGCGCAGGTCGGTCCAGAGTGCTCCGATCTGCTCGGCCGAGAGCGACCGCCCCGGCCGGGTCGGGCCGATCGCCGCCCGGAAGAGCGCCTCACTCGCGTACACCAGGCCGACGCCGGCGAAGATCGACTGGTCGAGCAGCAGCGCCGCGATCGGGGCGTTGCTGCGCGAGATCCGGGCGATCGCGGCCGACGGATCGGCGTCCGGACGCAGCGGGTCCGCGCCGAGCCGGGCCCGCAAGGCACGAACCTCCGGCGGCGAGAGCACCGAGCAGTCCGTCGGGCCGCGCAGGTCGAGCCAATGCCCGCCGCCCACCATCCGCATCCGGATCTGCCCGACCGGCGGTGGCGGCGCCCCCACGCCGTCGGTCACCTGCCCGTAGAGCCCGAGATGCACGTGCACCGTCAAACCCGACGCGTAGTGGTGCAGCAGATGCTTCCCACAGGCCTCGGCCGACGCCAACACCGTCCCGGACAGGAGCGCCGCGCCCTCCGCGAAGCGCCCCTGTGGACTGCTCAGCGCGACCCGCTGGCCGGCGAAGAGCGAGCGATGCCGGGCCGCCAACCGATGAATCGTGTGACCTTCCGGCATGCGGGCGACCTCAGGGTGCGTCGGGCGCCGCCTCGGGTCCCGAGGACGGCGGGCTGGTGGGACCCCCGCTGACCGTAGCCGTCGCCGTGATGGTCTTCTTCGCCACGGGGCCACCACCGACCGTGGCCAGCTGGTAGGTGTGCTTCGCGGTCTCGCCCGGGCCCCAGTCACCGCACGGGAACGACAGCTCCTGCGAGCCCGCCGCGCCGTAGGTGCCGTAGACGCCCGGCCCGTCGACGGAGAGCGTGACCTTGTCGGTGCCGGTCACCTTCCACTCGACGACGACCTCGCGCCCGTTGGGCCAGTCGCCGGACGGGCACTTCGGGGTCTGCTTGACCTTGAAGTACTGGATCCACGGATCCTGCCGCTGCTCGCCGCCGCCGTTGTTGTCGCCACCGGAGTTGCCCGAGTCACCGGTCGCCGACGGCGTCGCCGAAGGGCTCGGGCGCACGTCGGCGTCGGTGAGCGTGTCGTCGCCGATCTCATAGGAAGCGCCGGGCGACGGTGTGCCCGACCCCAGGTTGGCGCCGTTGCCGTCGCCACAGGCCGACAACAGCGCTGCCGCGGCGGCGGCAACCACGAGAAGCGGGGTCCGGAAGGTCCTCATGGGAGACCACGTTAGGAACCGATCGAGCCGGGCGAATCCCGCTTTCGTGCCGCGTCACCGTCGCGTTCCCGACGACACCCCCTAGTCGGGAACCTCGATCCGGCCCTCGACCGCGGCCAGCGCGATGTCGCGCCGCACCACCGCGCCGGCCATCGAGACCCGATCGACCAGGGCGTACGCGGCGTCGCGAGCCGCGGCCAGGTCGGCCCCCGTGGCCGTCGCGCTCAGCACCCGGCCGCCGGCCGTCACGAGCGCACCGTCGGCCCCCCGGGCCGTGCCCGCGTGGATGAATCCCGCGCCGTCGGCCCCGGTGATCAAGTCGCCGGACCGCGACGACTCCGGGTAACCGGCCGACGCGATGACCACCGTCACCGCGGCGCCCGCCCGCCAGCGCAACGGCGGCTCGGCCGCCAGCGTGCCCGTCGCCGCCGCCCGCAGCAGCCCGGCCAGCGGCGTCTCCAGCAGCGCGAGCACGACCTGCGTCTCGGGGTCGCCGAACCGCGCGTTGAACTCGATCACCCGCGGCCCGCGACGGGTCAGCGCCAGCCCGACGTAGAGCAGCCCGGCGAACGGCCGCCCCCGCCGCCGCATCTCGGCCAGCGTCGGGTGAACCACCTGGTCGAGCACGTCGGGCACCAGGGACTCCGGCGCCCACGGCAGCGGGGCGTACGCGCCCATCCCGCCGGTGTTGAGCCCGGTGTCGCCCTCGCCGATCCGCTTGAAGTCCTGCGCCGGCACCAGCGGCACGGCGGTCTCGCCGTCGGTGACGACGAACAGCGACACCTCGGGGCCTTCGAGGTACTCCTCGATCACCACCCGGCCGCAATCGGCGGCGTGCGCCAGCGCGGCTTCCCGGTCGTCGGTGACCAGGACGCCCTTGCCCGCCGCCAGCCCGTCGTTCTTCACCACGTAGGGCGTGCCGAACCGGTCGAGCGCCGCGGCGACCTCGCCAGGGTCCGAGGTGGACACCGAGCCGGCGGTCGGCACACCGGCCGCGTGCATGACCTCCTTGGCGAAGGTCTTGGAGCCCTCGAGCTCGGCGGCCGCCGCGGTCGGACCGAAGCACGGGATGCCCTTGGCCCGCACGGCGTCGGCGACACCGGCGACGAGCGGCGCCTCGGGGCCGACGACGACCAGGTCGGCCGCGACCTCGACGGCCAGCGCGGCGACCGCGTCGGGGTTCATCGGGTCGACCGGCTGCACCTGGGCGAGCTGGGCGATGCCCGGGTTGCCCGGCGCCGCGATCAGCGTGACACCGGGCGAGGCCGCGAGACCGAGGGCGAGGGCGTGCTCACGCCCACCGCTACCAATGAGAAGAACGCGCACGATGTCCGATCCTAGGCCCCGGCGCGGAGCAGCTCGTGGCGGACCACGTTCTCCTCGCGACCCGGGCCCACGCCGATGACCGACACGCGGGTGCCGCACAGCTGCTCGATCCGCTCCACGTAGGACCGCGCGTTGGCCGGCAGCTCGTCGAACGAGCGCGCCTTGGAGATGTCCTCCCACCAGCCGTCGTGCTCCTCGTAGACCGGCACCGCGTGGTGGAAGTCGGTCTGCGACATCGGCATGTCGGAGTGGATCTCACCGTTGATCTCGTAGCCGACGCAGATCGGCACCTTCTCCAGACCAGTCAGCACGTCGAGCTTGGTGATCACCAGGTCGGTGATGCCGTTGAGCCGCACCGCGTAGCGCGCGACCACCGCGTCGAACCAGCCGCACCGCCGCTCACGACCCGTCGTCGTGCCGTACTCCGCACCGATCTTGCGCAGGTGTTGGCCGTTCTCGTCGAACAGCTCGGTCGGAAAGGGACCGGAGCCGACCCGGGTGGTGTACGCCTTGGCGACGCCGATCACCTGGGTGACCGCGGTGGGTGGGATGCCCGCGCCGACACAGGCACCGCCGGCCGTCGGATTGGACGACGTCACGAACGGATAGGTGCCGTGGTCCATGTCGAGCATGGTCGCCTGGGCGCCCTCCATCAGCACGATCTCGCCGCGCTCCAGCGCCGACCAGAGGATCTCCCGGGTCTCGGCGATGTAGGGCCGCAGGCGCTCCGCGTACGCCAGGTATTCCTCGACCACCGCGTCGGCGTCGATCGCCTTGCGGTTGTAGACCTTGAACAGGGTCTGGTTCTTCTCCCGCAGCGTGAGCTCTAGCTTCTTCCGCAGGATGCCCGGGTCGAGCAGGTCCTGCACCCGGATGCCCATCCGGGCCACCTTGTCGCCGTAGGCCGGGCCGATCCCCCGGCCCGTCGTGCCGATCCGGGCCGAGCCCAGGTAGCGCTCGACCACCCGGTCCAGCGCGCGGTGGTGCGGCATGATCAGATGCGCGTCACCGGAGATCCGCAGGCGGGAGACGTCGACACCGCGCTCCGCGAGCCCGTCGATCTCGGCGAGCAGCACCTTGGGGTCGATCACGACGCCGTTGCCGATGACGATCACCGCGTTGGGCGAGAGCGCGCCCGACGGCATCAGGTGCAGGGCGTACTTCTGCCCGTCCGGGGTGATCACCGTGTGTCCGGCGTTGTTGCCGCCCGAGTAGCGGACCACGTAGTCGACCTGCGCGCCAAGCAGGTCGGTAACCTTGCCTTTGCCCTCGTCGCCCCACTGCGCGCCGAGAAGCACTATCGCTGGCATCTTTTTCGACCGCCTCCACGGGGCTCGGGTGCCAGGGTGGCGACCGCTCGGCGAGCCCGAGATGTCAGGCTAACAACAAACGACCCAACACTTGATTGGGGCGCGAGGAGACCGACCGTGTACGACGTGGTGCTGCTGACCCTGGCCGAAGGGGCCGGCGAGGCCTGCTGTGGTGACTCCGGTTGCGCGACCACGGAGACCCTGCGGGCGCCGGTGCGGGCCTGCCTCGACGCCCTCGGCGCGGCCGGCGCCCGGGTCGACACGGTCACCGCCCACTCCGACCAGGACATCGACGCGGTCCTGGCCCGGTTCGACGGCCCGGCCCGCGACGACGGCCTGACCTGGCCCGACGGCGACACCAAGACGAGGCTCGTGGTGGCCATCGCGACGGACAGCCAGTTGCGGCACGTGGTGCGCCGGCTGGTCCGGCGGTACGCGCCACCGCCCAGCCGCCGCCCCGCGGACCTCCCCACCAACCGGACCGTGCCCGACCTGCCGGCACTGGCCGTCCTCCCGATGGGCCCCGCGTCCCAGGACCTCGTCGCGCAGCTCGGGCTGCCGCGCACCCCGGAGGCGGTCGCAACGGCGGCGCTCGGCAGCCAGGTGCGGCGGCTCGACCTGCTGCGCACCGACGCCGGCTCGGTCACCCTCGACGGCGCCCTGATCGGCGGCCAGACCGAAGGTCAGCTGCTCACCTGGCGCGGCCGGGTCGAGGTCGACGACGCGGTGCTGACCGACGGCGACGAAGGGGTGCTGGCCTGCGCGGTCGGCAACGCGGCCGGCTACGCGTCGCTGGACGGGCTGCCGCTGTTGACCGGCGCCGACCCGGCGTCCGGGCAGATCGAGGTCGCGGTGGCGGTGCCGGTGGTGAAGCGGTCGCTGCTGGGCCGGTCGACGGTACGCGTCGAGGTGCGCCGGGCCCGCGGCCGTGCGGTGGCGGTGCTGCCCAGGGACGAGCAGGTGCCGTACGTCGACGACGGTGTCGCCGGCACCCTCACCCGCAAACGATCGTGGTGGATCGAGCCCGGCGCCTGGGCCGTTCACACCGGCTGATGTCCCGCGGGCGACCGCCCGCGCACACTCGCCTTACGCTTGGGACGCTGTGACCACAGTTCGTGGAGGTGACCGGAGTGGTTGACGATTCGGACCGGGTCTACCGGCCCAGCGGCAACGGCGCGGCGCACTGGGAGGGCGCCGAGCAGCCGTGGCCGCCGGAGGAGCCCGCTCCCGGGTCCGCCGACCAGGCGTCAGCCGAGCCCGGCGCCCCGGTGCACGGCGGGCCGCCGGTGCCGCCGCCGCCCCCGCCGATCCGAGTGCCGGCCCCGCCCGCGCCGCCGCCGATCAACCGGCCCGGCATGGCCACGCCCGTGTCACCGCCGGCCGCCGGCTTCCCGCCGCCCCCGGCCACGAGCCGGCCGGCCCCGCCGGCCCACGGCGGACCGGCCGCACCCATCTATCGGCCGCCGGCCCCGCCACAGCCCGGGCCCGCCTATCCCCCGCCGGCCAACCGCCAGCCGTCACCCGCGCCCGGCCAGCCCGTGGCGCCGCCCACGGTCGCGGCCCACGGACGACCGATCGCCCAACCGACCGCACCGCAGGCGGGGCCAGGGCAAGGTCAGCCGGCCGGCTCGCATACCGGGCCGCAGGGCCAACCGACAGCGCCGCACCCGGGCCAGGGCCACGGCCAGCCCACAGCACCGCACGCTCAACCTGCGGCGCCGCAGGCCGAGCAACCGACCGCACCCGGGCGGCCCATGTCGCCGGCACCAGCACCAGTCCCCGGACCGGCGTCGACGGCTACCGGCTCCGCGTCGGTCCCCGCCGGCGGGCCGGTTCCAGCCGCACAGCAAGAGTCCGCCACGCCGCCCGAGCAGCGCGGCCCGGCGCAGCAGACGGCGGCCGTGCCGATGCAGCGCAACGGTGACGGCCAGGTCGCCGGCACGCCGTGGGCGCAACCGCCGCAGCGGCCGCCGGCACCTCCCGCCGCCGGCCAGGCCCAGGTCCGCACGGCGGACCAACCGGCCGCGCCGCCACCGCCCGCCGGCCAGGCCCCGGTCCGCCCGCCGGACGCCCCGCCACCGCCGCCGGCCGGCCAGGCCCCGGTCCGCCCGGCGGACGCCGGGCCGCCGGCGGCCGACGAGCCGCACGAGCACCCGCTCCCCCCGGACATCTCCGCGGTCCACCAGCAGCAACCGCAGGAGATCGCGCCGGGCGTGGTCGAGGTGCCGCAGCAGGGTGTCTACCGGATGCCGGCGCCGTCGACGGCGCCCGCCACCGCCAACCCGCGCACCGAGTGGACGCCGGACGGCGCCGTGCCGACCGCCGACGACTTCGCCCGCCGCCGGGCGCTGCGCCCGGCGGACCCGGTCGCCACGACCGGCATGCGGGCCGTGCTCAACCGCAGCGGGCTGGTCAAGCTGCCGCCCGGCGCGCACGAGCGCGAGCGCCGCCAGGACATCGAGACCATCCGCCGCAACTTCGGTGGGCTGCGGCAGGTCACCGTGGTCAACCCCAAGGGCGGCGCCGGCAAGACGGTGGCGATCCTGCTGCTGGCGATGACGTTCGGGCAGAAGCGCGGCGGCTACGTGCTGGCCTGGGACAACAACGAGACCCAGGGCACCCTCGGCATGCGCGCCCAGCAGGACTTCCACAACCGCACGGTGCGCGACCTGATGCGCGACCTGGCCCAGTTCCGTGGGGCGCACGGGCGGGTCGGCGACCTCTCGCAGTACGTGCGGGCGCAGGGCGAGGGCATGTTCGACGTGCTCGCGTCCGACGAGTCGGCCACGGCGGGCGAGATGCTGACCGCGGCCGCGTTCGCGCACATCCGGGACGTGGTCAGCCGCTTCTACAAGTTGATCTTCGTGGACACCGGCAACAACGTACGCGCGCAGAACTGGCAGGCCGCGATCGACGCGACGGACCAGCTCGTGGTGACGATGTCAGCGCGTAACGACTCCGCGGAGACCGCCGCCCGCATGCTCGACCACCTGGAGCAGACGGGCCGGCACCGGCTGGTCCGGCAGGCGGTCACCGTGGTCTCGATGCCGCCGTCCCGGCGCGAGATCGACCTGCCGCCGATCGAGAGCCACTTCGCGGCACGCACCCGGGCGGTGCTGCTCGCGCCCTACGAGCGGTTGATCGACACCGGCGAACCCATCCGGTACGCCGGTGTCAGCAAGGAAAGCCGCGACGCCTGGCTGAAGATCGCCGCGGCGGTGGCGGAAGGGCTCTAGCTCAGCGCGTCCGCGGCGGCCGGGTCGCAGTCGCGGACGAACTGGGCGCACCGCGCCGCCTCGTCGGACTCGCCGATCTCGTCGGCCGCCCTCGACAGCACGTAGAGGCTGTGCAGGAAGCCCCGGTTGCCCTCGTGCGACCAGGGCACCGGGCCGTGCCCCTTCCAGCCGTTGCGGCGCAGCTGGTCGAGACCGCGGTGGTAGCCGGTGCGGGCGTACGCGTACGCCGTGACCGCGTGTCCCTGGTCGAACGCCCGCTGGGCCAGCGCCGCCCAGGCCGCGCTCGAGGTCGGATGCGCGGCCGCGGCCTGCTCGTAGGCGGCCTCGCTGCCGTCCTTCGCGGCCGCCTCCAGCGCGGCCGCGGCGGCCTCGTCAACCGGGAGGAAGGTGGCCGGCGGCTCGGGCATCAGGTTCTGCATCTGCACATTCAACCGCGCCACCGGCGGGCGACGTTGACTGAACGGCTGAGGCTTTCGTCACGCGTGCGGCCGAAGTGTGGACGAGCGCCCAGGACTACAAATAGAAGTCCGGAGCCTCCCCAGGACCCGGTGCGAGGGCTCGGCGGCCGCCGGGCCCTCGCGTACGTTGTGGGACGTGCCCACCCCACCCCCCGCCGACATCGTCGCCCTGCCCGACTCGACCCCCGACGAGATCGAGTCGCGGGAGGAGCTCGACCACCACCTGCGCCGCGGCAGTCTCGCCGGCCTGACCGTGCAGGGCCTGCGCCTCGACCGCGACCCGATCCCGCAGCTCGCCGACGTCCACCTGACCGGCGCGCTGTTCATCGGCTGCCAGTTCGAGACCCCGGAGGTCGAGGCCGCGCTGGTCCTGCGCGGTGCGCACGTCATACCGGGCTTCCCCGCGCTGCCCTATCCGACGCACCCGTCGCGCCTCTACACCCCGACCGACCTGTCGGCCGGCTTCGCGTCGGGCGGCTTCGCGGGCATGTACGACACGGTGGTCTACGAGCACTTCCGGGCGACCGGTGGCGGGACGCCGGAGGTGCGCGAAGCGCTCGCCCAGCGGCTCCACGACCACGCGATCGACAATGGCCTGGCCGATGTGACCCGCGCGTGGATCGCCGAGCACGGCGCCGACACGGTGGTCGGCGTGATGGGCGGCCATGCGGTGCCGCGCGGCTCGGCCGCGTACCGCCTCGCCGCGACCCTGGGTTGGGAGCTGACCCGGGCCGGCCAGCTCGTCGTCACCGGCGGCGGCCCCGGCGTGATGGAGGCGGCCAACCTCGGCTCGTTCCTCTCCACGCGCTCGGCCGACGACCTGACCAGCGCGATCGACGAGCTGGCGACGGCGCCCGACTTCCTCGACCACGACCCGTTCACCGCGGCGGCGCTGCGGGTCCGGGAGCGGTTCGCACCCACCGGCGACGACTGGCCGCGCCAGGGTGGCCTGGCCATCCCCACCTGGCTCTACGGGCACGAGCCGGCCAACCTGTTCGCGGGCCGGATCGCGAAGTACTTCTCCAACGCGATCCGGGAGGACATGATCCTGCGGCTGGCCCGCGGCGGCATCGTGTTCGCCCCCGGCCGGGCCGGCACGGTGCAGGAGGTCTTCCAGGCGGCGACCAAGACCTTCTACGGCACCGACGGGGCCAGCGGCGCCTACGTGTTCCTGGACAGCGCCTACTGGACCCGGACGCTGCCGATCGAGTCGCTGCTCCGCCCGCTGATGGCCCTGTCGCGCTTCGGCGACCTCTCCGACACGATCCACGTCACCGACGACGTGCAGGAGGCCGTCAAGGTGCTGACGAAGCCGGCCTGAGGCTCAAGCGCGCGATCTCGGCAGGCAGCACTTCTTGTATTTCGCGCCCGAGCCACACCAGCAGGCGTCGTTGCGGGCCGGCGGCCAGGACCGAGCCAGTCCACGTTCGTCGAGGTCCCTGGCGTAGTCGGCCAGGGTGTCGTCGAGGTCGCCGCCGTCGGCGCGGTCGACCCGCGAGGTCAGCTCGGTGGCCGAGCCCGGGACCACCTCGCAGCCGATGCCGAGCCCTGCGTCGGAGCGCGCCACCAGGAGGCGCTCCACGTCGCCACGGTGCGCGTCCCAGGAGGCCGCCATGCCGGGAACGCTTTCGCCGAGCCCGACGAACTCTTCGCGAGGGAAGAAGAGCACTGGCGTGGCGAGCGCCTCCGCGAGTCGTGCCCGCTCGACGCGTTCCGCTTCTTCTTCCAGCTCTTCGGCCATCTCGTCGAGCGAGTCGTGCGGCAGATCGAGGTCGTGGCGAAGGTGGTGGCGCTCCGTCAACAGGGCGAAGAGCACGGCGGTCGCCTGCTCACCGTCGTCGTCGAACGAAGTCGTGCGCATGAACGCGTCGCGCGCCTCGCGCGCCGCCTCGGTCAACCAGTCGAGGGCGGTCTTTCCGTGTCCACCGGCCAGGAGCGATTCCGTCATCTCCGCCGGCACCTCGGCGTCGTGCAGCAGACGCGGCCGCAGGGCGGTCAGCTCGGCCATGGCCTCCTCGGACCGGCCGAGCCCGAACAGCAGCCTGGCGCGGAAGATTCGCGGCAGCTCGGCGGCCGAGCCCATCGCGCGGTGCACCTCGATCGCGCGCTCGGTCAGCACGAGGCTGCCGGCCTGGTCGTCGGCGTTGTCGAGCAGCTCGGCCGCGATGCCCAGCGCGGCCGGCACGTCGCGGCTGTCGGCCAGGCGTGCGTCGTCGACGGCGGCGACCAGCTCGGCGGCGGCCGCCTTGAGGTCGCCGTGGGCGCTGGCCTCCTCGGCGATGTCGGCGAGTTCCTCGAGAGTCAGCGAAGCGCTTGTCGTCACGCGTGCACCGTATCGCTCAAGCGATCGGCACCCGCCGCCAGAACCCGATCGGCCAGGTGACCTCCGGGCGGGTGGAGAGGCCGTTCTCGTCCATCGCGTTGTAGACGGCGAGCCGGGCGCCCTCGAAGCGGAACTCGATCGCGTCGAGCAGCCGGGGGCGCCACCGGTTCGGCATGATCCGCTCGATCACATTGACCTCGCGGAGCCGGCGTCCGGTCACCGCGGCCAGGGCCGGATGCGCGCCGGCCCGCCAGTCGAGCCGCAGACCGGGCCAGTCCAACGGTGTCGACATGTCGACCTGGTCCCAGGTGATGCCGCACTCGTCGAACTTGCGGTGGGTGATCTCGACGTTAGTGTCGCCGAAGCCGAGGATCACCGGGCCCTCCGCGAACCAGGACTGCCGGTCCTCGTCCCACAGCACCCACGCCCCGGCCAGCGCGCGGCCGATCAGCCGGCTGCACCGGGCGCGGTGAACGGCGGCCAGGGTGCGGGCCTTGTGGTGCCACTGCGGCGCGTAGCCCTCGAGCGCCAATGCCACAGACATCGGTCGATCGTACCGAAATCGGTCAGGAGACCACAAAACGAAGCCCGGCCCCTGGAGGGACCGGGCTCCGAACGGGTTACTTGGAGAGCGTGGTGCCGGTCGAGCGCAGGTTCTCGCAGGCGTGCGAGACCCGCTCGGCCATGCCGGCCTCGGCCGACTTGCCCCAGGCGCGCGGGTCGTAGGTCTTCTTGTTGCCGACCTCACCGTCGATCTTGAGCACGCCGTCGTAGTTCTTGAGCATGTGGTCGGCGACCGGCCGCGTGAACGCGTACTGCGTGTCGGTGTCGATGTTCATCTTGACCACGCCGTAGTCGAGCGCCTCGCGGATCTCGGACAGCAGCGAGCCGGAGCCGCCGTGGAAGACCAGCGAGAGCGGCTTGTCCTTGCCGGAGCGGGCGCCGACGGCGTCCTGGATCTCCTTGAGGATCTCCGGGCGGAGCTTGACGTTGCCCGGCTTGTAGACGCCGTGCACGTTGCCGAAGGTCAGGGCGGCCATGTAGCGGCCCTTCTCGCCCAGGCCGAGCTTGTCGACCATGGCCAGGCCGTCTTCGACCGTGGTGTAGAGCTTGTGGTTGATCGCGTTCTCGACGCCGTCTTCCTCGCCGCCGACCACACCGACCTCGATCTCGAGGACGATGTGCGCCGCGGCCGCCTCGTCGAGCAGCTCGGCCGCGATGTCGAGGTTCTCCTCCAGCGGCACCGCGGAGCCGTCCCACATGTGCGACTGGAACAGCGGCGTCTCGCCACGGCCCACGCGCTCCCGGGAGATGGCGAGCAGCGGCCGGACGTACGAGTCGAGCTTGTCCTTGGGGCAGTGGTCGGTGTGCAGCGCGATGTTGACCGGGTAGTTCTTGGCGACCTCGTGCGCGTAGGTGGCGAGGGCGACGGCCCCGGTCACCATGTTCTTGACGGTCGGCCCGGAGAGGTATTCGGCACCACCGGTCGAGACCTGGATGATGCCGTCGCTCTCCGCCTCGGCGAACCCGCGCAGCGCCGCATTGAGGGTCTGCGAGGACGTCACGTTGATGGCGGGGTACGCGAACGCGCCGGCCTTGGCGCGATCGAGCATTTCGGCGTACACCTCGGGCGAAGCGATGGGCATGTCTGCCGCTCCTTGTCTTATCCGGTCACGGATGCCGGACCGCGCTGTCCTCCACAGGGAAGTATCCCGCAACCGCGGAACGCCCTGACAGGCAGGTCAGTCGGCGTCGCCGCGGGGCTCCGGCACGACGAGGCTCAGCACCCAGCTCACCACGGCCATGACGATCGCGCCCCAGAACGCGGGCCAGAACCCGTCGATGTCGAACGGCAGGTCGAACTGGTGGCCGATCCAGTCGGTGAGCAGGAAGAGCAGCGCGTTGACGACGAGGGCGATCAGGCCCAGCGTCAGGATGTAGAAGACACACCCGACGACCTTGATGATCGGCTTCAGGATCGCGTTGAGGACCCCGAAGATCACCGCCACGACGAGGATGGTCAGCGCGGTGTGGCCGGCGGTGTCGCCGCCCACGTCGATGCCGGGCACGACCAGCGTCGTGATCCACAGGGCGATCGCGTTGATGATCACCCGGATCAGCATTCCCATGGCCCCATCGTGGCACCGGGCCGCACGTCGAGGTGCCCCAGGTTTGCCGAGCCGGCGGCGCGGACCCGCCGTACGGTGAACAGGGAAGGAGGCGGCGCCGATGACCGAGCCCGACCGCACACTCGACGAGCGTGACCCGGAAGCCAACGAGGCCGACGCGACGGAGCAGGCCACCCCGGCCGGTTCCGACCGCGACGACCCGGGCGACGAGCCCGTTCGCCTCGGCCCCGACGGCCCGGAGGTCTCCGAGGGAGACGCCGTCGAACAGGCCCGGGGCGTCGGGCCCGACGACGACTTCTATCGCTAGCGCACCTGCCGGGGGTTGGCCGTGACCCAGGCGGCGAGCCGGTTCTCCTTGATCGCGGCGAACACCGGCGCGCTGAGCGCGGGATCGAGCCGCTGGTAGGAGACCCGGTCGATGGTGGTGCCCCGGAACGTCGACCCGATGTCGATCGAGCTGACCGTCTCGATCCCGGTGGCCACGCGCAGCAGCTCCGGGGTGCTGACGCCGCTGCCCGCCACGTCGATCCCGCCGGCGGCGGCCTGCACCACGCGGGCCAACCGCACGGGGTCCCGGGCATCCGCCCCGAGCAGCCCCCGGACGAACGCCCGACCGTTGGCGTCCCGGTCGTAGGCGCCGTGCGGCAGGCCGTAGCGCTGGCGCAGCAGGTCGAGCATCGCCCGCCCGTCGAGCCGCTGGCAGCCGGCCGGATAGACCCGCCCGCTGTGACGCGAGGTCACCACCCGGTCCGTGCAGATCTCCACGCCACCGAGGGCGTCCGTCACCGCCCGCAGCCCCGAGTAGCGCACGCTCACGGTCGCGTCGATCGGCAGGCCGGTGGTCGCCGTGATCGTGCCGGCCGTCAACGCCGCGCCGGCGCCGAGATCCGGCCCGTCGCCCCGCCGCTGGCTGCCGAAGTAGAAGGCCTCGCCGAGCCGGGCCCGCCCCTTGCCCGGTATCTCCACCAGCAGGTCGCCCGGCAGCGAGAGCAGGTAGGCGGTGTGGCTGGCGGCGGGCACGTGCACCAGCAGCACGGTGTCGGCCCGGTAGCTGCGCCCGCCGTCGTCGTCGACCCCGAGCACGGCGACGGTCAGCGGCCGGTCGACCACGGCCGCGCTGCCCGGCAACAGCTGCTCGGCGATCGACGGCGGCTCGACCTTGTCACGCAGCGCCAGCGGGACGGACCCGATGGCGACCAGGGCGAGCGCGGCGGCGGCCAGCCGCTGGCCGATCCGGTGCCGCCGGCGGCGGCGCCGCACCGCGCCGTCGATGGCCGCCCGCAGCGGCGCCGACGGCGGCACCAGCGGCTCGTGCCGGTCGAACGTCTCCCGTAGTCGCTCTTCGATCATGGGCTTGTCTCCACCATCTCCGCCCGCAGCGTCGCGAGCGCCCGCGAGATCGACGAACGCACCGTGCCGACCGCGCAGCCGAGGATCTCGGCGATCTCGGCATCGGGCAGGTCCTCGTAGTAACGCAGCACCAGCGCCGCGCGTTGCGCCTTGGGCAACCGGGCCAGCCAGGACCAGATCTGGTCCCGGTCGGCGGTGACCTGGGCGTGGTCGACCGGCACGACCGTGGCCGACTCGTCGGGTTCGGCCCGGAGCAGCACGCGCCGGAGCCACGAGCCGCGCCGCCAGTCGAGGTACTGGTTGGTGATCATGCGGCGGACGTAGCGCTCCGGCGCCTCGGCCCGCACGACCTTCCGCCAGTTGAGCTGGACCCGGATCATCGTCTCCTGCACCAGGTCCTGCGCGAGGTGCGGGTCACCGCTGAGCATGACGGCGTACCGGAGCAGCCCGCCGAGTTGGACATCGGCGAACTCCTCGTACGTCAGCGGCGTCACGCGTACCTCCGGGTGGCTCTGCCAGGACGACGCGTGCGAGGGCGCGAAGCGCTGCGAAGATCACCGATATTCAACCGAACGGCCAGAGTAGGCGACAGTGGTATCGCGCTCGTGATCTCCCGTGACTAGGCTCCGCCTCGATCCCTGGGGAGGACGCTGGATGCTGCGCAGGCTGATCCGCCGGCTCGTCGCCGTTGGCGGCGCTGCGGGTGCGGCGCTCGCCCTCACCACGGCGCCGGCCATCGCGGCGCCCGAGATCGTGTCGCTGAGCATGCGCGACATCACCCTGGCCGACGGACATCCGGGCATGGTCGCCAGCGCGACGCTGATCTCGGCGCAGCCCGTGGTCCTCGACGACGTGGTGGTCACCTACGACTTCGGCGCGGTGGCGGACCTGGTCGAGGTGGTGGCCCCGGCGGGCGCCGACTGCTCCCTTGTGGACAAGACCGTCCTGGCCTGCCACCGCGACCAGGTCCGGCTCGGCAGCGCACCGCTGGTGGGCCAGTTCGACGTGCTGGTGCGCGCCGTCGACGGGGCCGCGCTCGGCGAGGGTCCGCTGCAGCTGGGTGTCGAGGCGGCCGGCCTGCCGTTCGTCTCCGCCGGCTCGTGGGTGCGGGTCGGCGCCGGCGTCGACCTGGTGGCGGGCCCGTCGACCGCGCTGACCCGCCGGCCGGGCGAGTCGTTCACCCTGCCGCTCAAGGTCGACGTGGCCGGCACGGTGGCGGTCGAGCGGCCGAGCGTCTACTTCACGGAGACCTACGCGTTCCGCGCCACCCGGAAGTTCACCAACTGCCTCTACGTGCTCGACCACATCCGCAACTGCTGGTTCGACGGCACGTTCACGCCCGGCGCGGCCTACACCGCCGTGCTGCCGTTCCTGCTCGGCGCCGACACGGCCGCACCTGGCACCAAGGGTCTCGAGGCGACCTGGTTCACCGCGGCCGAGGCCGCCGACTACGAGTCGTTCCTCGCAGGCCACGGCTACTCGGGTGGTGAGCCGGGCACCGAGGGCGAGCTCACGCTGACCGGCGAGCTCGAGTTGCTGGCCGACCAGGCCGACACGGTGCCGCACAACAACCGCACCGGCCTGTCGGTGACGGTGGCCGGCCACAACGGGATCGACCTGGCCGCCCTCGGCGCGGCGGTGCGGGGCGCGGTCGGCGAGCGGCGGCCGGTGACGGTGGGCGTGCGCAACCTCGGTCCGGCCGCGGCGGAGCAGCCGGGCGGCGACGTCGCCACGGTCGAGGTGACGATCCCGCCGGGCACCACGGCGACCGCGGTGCCGCCGGAGTGCGCTCCGCCGGGCGATCCCGTCGCCGCCGGGGTGCCGGGCGCGGCGGCATACCACTGCAAGCCCGGCGCGTTGCTCTATCCCGACACCAGCCTGGAGTTCAGCTTCGAGCTGCGCATCGACCGCGCGCGGCCGGCCGACGGCGCGATCCGGCTGACCGGCGCCGGCACCGGCGGCGCGGGCAACGACCGGGCCGCGATCACCGTCAACGACCCGGCCACCGGCACCGACACCGCCCCACCCGTCGCGGGCGGTCGGCTGCCCATCACGGGCGCGCCGGCGAGCGCGCTGCTCGGGCTGGGCGCACTGCTGATCCTCGGCGGTCTGACCGCCGTGGTGCTGGCGCGCACCCGCGCCGGCTGAGCTCCACTCACACGGGGAGAACCACCATCATGCGAACCACCCCTGCCTGGCGCGCGCTGGCCGCGCTCGCCGGGCTCGGCGTCGCCGGCGCGCTGGTCGCGGCCGCGGCGCCGGTCGACTTCGACTTCGTCGCGCAGGGCGCCCGGATCACCGGCGCCGTCGGCGACCAGGCCGAGATCAAGCTCGGCTTCCGCAACGACGGGCCCGCCGCGGTGGACCGGCGCGCCGACACCCGGCAGGTCTCGGTCGTCGAGGTGCTCCTGCCGGCGGGAACGACCGCGGTCGCCGCGCCCGCCGACTGCCGCGCCGCGGGCCCGGCGAAGTACCGCTGCTCGCCGGGCTCGCTGGTCACGGCCGGGCAGACGATCACGTTCGCCTTCACGCTGCGCATCGACGCTCCGCCGACCGATGCCGGGGCGGTGCGGATCAACCTGCCGTGCGACTGCGACGACGACACCATCGACGCCAACGCGGGCAACGACACCGCGCCGATCCAGGTGGTCGCCGCCGCTGCTGGTGGCGGTGGCGGGGGCGCCGAGGACCACGGCCCGCCCACCGCCGGTCTCGCTCTCGGCGCGGGCGGCCTGCTCGTGCTCGCGGGACTGGTCGGCGCGGTGGTGGCCGGGCGCCGGCGCGGGCGGGCCGCCGACTGACCGGGCGGCGCGTTCGGCCGCCCTGCCGGCCCGGGCTTGCGCAGCCCGGTAGCCTTTGCTCCCGTGGAGACGACCCGCGCCCTAGCCGAGAACCTCGCCTTCAACCCGTTGGACCCGAAAGACCTGGTCCACACGTTTGGCCTCTACGGGGTCTGGGCGATCCTCTTCGCCGAGACGGGCCTGCTGGTCGGCTTCTTCTTCCCCGGTGACTCGCTGCTGTTCCTGGCCGGCGTGGCCGCCACCCCGGTCGCCGACGCCATCTTCGGCGACGGCACCAAGCTGTCGCTGGCCGGCCTGCTGATCGGCGCGCCCATCTGCGCGATCGTCGGCGCCCAACTCGGGCACTTCCTGGGCGCGCGCTACGGCACCCGGATGTTCGACAAGCCCGACTCCCGCCTGTTCAAGCGCGAATATGTGGAGAAGGCCGAGCACTACTTCCAGAAGTTCGGCCCCGCCAAGGCCGTCGTGCTGGCGCGCTTCATCCCGATCGTCCGCACGTTCCTCAACCCGGTGGCCGGCGTGCTCGGCATGCCCGCCAAGCAGTTCTTCATCTGGAACGTGGTCGGCGCCATCCTCTGGACCGACGGCATCCTGCTGGTCGGCTACCTGCTCGCCGACCGGATCTACGAGGCCATCGGCACCCACATCGACCGCTACATCCTGCCGTTCGTCGCCCTGATCATCCTGCTCTCGGTGCTGCCGATCATCATCGAGGTGATCCGCGACCGGAAGGCCCGCAAGCGCGCCAAGGAGATGGCGGTCATCGGCGTCTCGCCCGTGGCCGGCATCGCCGACGCCATCGGTGACCTCAACGAGGACCACCGCGGCCACCGCGGCAGCCACCGCGCGGAGTAACAGCAGATCATCGGCCCGGGTCCGCCGGGGGCGCGACCGTCGCTCCCGCCGGGGACCGCTCGCTCCGCTTCGCTGCCAGGCCCGCGACACACGACCAGGCGTCGGCGCCGCCGACGTTAGGAACGGTCCGTTCCTCTGCGGAAAGCGTTGGTAACGGACCGTTGCTTGCTTGCTCGCGCAGCGGGCGGGCCGGGGTGGGGCGAGGTCAGGCGCCGGCGGGTGGTGGTTGGTCGGTCAGCTCCGCGGCCCGGCCGAGGGCCAGGGCGCGATAGGTGAGCTGCGCCGCTTCCTCGAGGTTGTGGGCCCGCTTGTGGGCCAGCTCGACGCTGTTGGCCAGCACCGAGCAGCCGTGGCGGCTCAGCACGAGGCAGTTGGTGCCGTCGGCGGCCGCGGAGGCGGCGGCTTCGGCGAGTTCACGCGTGCCCGGCGGGAAGAACGGCACGGTGGCGACCCGACGCACGTAGAACGCGTGGTCGGTGGTGAGCAGGCGGATCCGCTCGCCGAGGGCGTCGAGCAGCAGCGCCGTCTGCGGGTGCAGGTGGACGATCGCGGTCACGTCCGGGCGGGCCCGATAGGTGGCGAGGTGCAGCGCGACCTCGGAACTCGGCGCAGGAGTCGACGCCGACGGAGCTCCGTCGGCGATCCGGACGCGCGCGAACGACGAGCGGTGCAGCTGGTCGAGCCAGGTGCCGGCGCCGGTCACCCAGCAGGTGTCGCCGCCGGGCAGCCGGGCCGACAGGTTGCCACCGGAGCCGACCACCAGGCCGGCGCGGACAACCGCGGCACCCACCTCCGCGAGCTGGTCGCGCAGGTCACGCTCGTCATCGGACCCGGCGTCGAGTCTCAACGGCGACGCCGGGCCGGTTGTCGTCACCGAGTCAGCGCGGGGCCTTCTTGGTGGCCCGCTTGCGCGGCGGGGTGAGCAGATCGGCGATCGTCGCGATGGCCGACGGCACGAGCCGGTAGTAGGCCCACACGCCGCGCTTCTCCCGCTCGAGCAGCCCCGCCTCGGTCAGGATCCGGAGGTGGTGGCTCACGGTCGGCTGGGACAAGCCGAGTGGTGCGGTCAGGTCGCAGACGCAGGCCTCGCCTTCCGGTGCCGACTGGATGAGGCTCAAGAGCCGCAGTCGGGCCGGGTCAGCGAGCGCCTTGAGCACCCCGGCGAGGCGCTCGGCGTCGGCGCGTTCGATTGGCTCGCCGGCTAGCGGCGAGATCTGAGGCATGGTCATTTCAGCCAACGCAGTTCCCACGTTTTCCATCCTTCCACTTACAGCATCGACCCGCCTGCATATGAGCAGGTCCGAATCGGCAAACTTTTACGCCACTAGGCCGAGGTCAGCCATCGAGTAGGCCGCCTTGTAGGGGAGGCCGGCCGCCCGAATGGCGTCAGCCGCGCCCCGATCGACGATAACCGCTACGCCAACCACCTCAGCCCCGGCTTCCCGGAGCGCCTCGACGGCGGTCAGCGGGCTTCCCCCGGTCGTGGAGGCGTCTTCCACGACCAGCACCCGCCGTCCGGCGACATCAGGACCCTCGATCCGGCGTTGGAGACCGTGCGCCTTGGCCGTTTTGCGGACCACGAACGCGTCGAGCGGCCGACCGGTTGACGCCGCCGCGTGGAGCATGGCGGTCGCCACCGGATCGGCACCGAGGGTGAGGCCACCCACCGCGTCGAAGTCCCAGTCGGAAGTCAGGTCGAGCATGACGCGTCCGACCAACGGTGCGGACGCATAGTGAAGGGCCACGCGACGAAGGTCGACATACCAGTCGGCTTCACGTCCCGAGGAAAGCACCACCCGGCCGTGCACCACAGCCAGTTCAGTGATGAATTTACGCAGGTCGTCGTGGTCCCCCATGGGGGAGAAGCGTACTGGTCGATCCTGTGAAGCTGCTGGGCGCCCCACCAGCGATCGGGAAATTTCGCCCGATAGCGAACCCTGTCAGATCACGGACGCCGGTGCGCGTCGTCACAGGGTGTCGCGACCGAGCCGCCCGCGGGTGTCGTTGGCGACGCGGGTGAAGACGGCGCGCGGCGCGTGCCGCATGCCGAAGACGGCCACGCGGTATTTCCAGTTCGGGACGCTGACCAGCCGGCCGCGGGCCAGATCGCGCAACGCGTGCGCGACCACCTCGTCGGCCTGCAACCACAACCAGGAAGGGGTTTTCGACATGTCGATGCCCGCCCGGTCGTGGAACTCAGTGCGCGTGTAGCCGGGGCACAGCGCCATCACGCGGACCCCGTGCCGGCCGACGGCCTGACCGATCGACTCACTGAAATGGGTGACCCACGCCTTGCTCGCCGGATAAGTCGAGCCGGGCATGACGGGCGCGAATGCGGATACGGACGAGACGTTGATCACAGCGCCACTGCCGCGGCTGGTCATGGCCGGCAAAGCGGCATGGGTGAGCCGCATGACGGCCTCGATGTTGAGGCGCAACAACGCCGTTTCGTCGGTGGCGGCGGTCTTGAGGAACGACCGGTTGAGAGTGGAGCCGGCGTTGTTGACCAACAGGTCGACCTCACCCGCCAGCCGTTCGGCGACCACGGCCACGCCGGCCTCGGTGGCCAGGTCGGCGGGCAGCACCTCGGCGGGGCCGCCGACGTCCGCGGCGAGGGCGGTCAGGCGGTCGGCGTCGCGGGACACGAGCACCAGCCGGTAACCATCGGCGGCGAGCCGGCGGGCGAACGCGGCGCCGATGCCTGAGCTGGCGCCGGTGACGAGTGCGGTGGGCACGGGGGACCTCACATGGCGGCGGGAGTGGTCGCCGGCGGCTCGGGGCGTTGCCAGTCCGTCGGGTCGACCGGGGGCGGGGGTGGCGGGGGCGGCGCGCCGGTGTGGCTCGGGGGCAGCGACGGCGTGCGCTGGAACCAGGCTCGGGCCGACGGCGCGGCCAGCAGCAACGCCACCAGAAGGTAGCCCACCATCTGCAGCACCGAAAGGATCGCGCTGGTCCACGGCCACCAGGTCGGATGGGCCTGTTCGATGGCGCTCAGCACGAGGTCGTCGGAGAACGAGCCGACGCGCTGCCCGACCCCGAACAGCGCCGCGAGGCAGCCGCCGACCAGACCGAGACCGCAGACCACCCAGGCCGCGATCCGCACCGCGGCGTGGCCGCGCACGATGCCGACCGCGAGCGCGACCAGCAGCACGGCCGCGACGACGCTGACGAAGGCCGCCGCGATCGGCACGCCACGCAACAGTTGGCTGCCGCCGTCGATGTCGTCGGCCGGCACGCCCGCGACGGCGGCCGCGGCGCGGAAGCGGTCGACGATGCCGGGCATCAGCGCGAGCCCGAGGCCGCCGTAGACCAGGCCGCCGACGGCCATCGCGATCAGGACGCCGGCCGCGCCACGGACGGTGCCGGGCGGCCGGCGCGGGGTCGCGACCGGCGGTGGCGGCAGTTGCGCTGGGTACGACACGGGGCCCTCCGGTAGATCCGTTGTGGAGGAACCTACTCGGAAGGCCCCGGTCATGCTGCCTGTCGGGTCAGCGCGGCGGCGCCGGCGTCTCCGGTGGCTCGCTGCCCTGCGCCGGGGGCGCGGGCGGCAGCGGCGGTTCGCCACCCTGCTGGGGGTACGGCGGGGTGGGGTAGCTGGAACCCGGCATCACCGGGTAGCCAGGGCTCGGCGGCTCCCAGTTGGCCGCGCGCGGCTTGAACCACTCGTTGGAGGCGGGCAGCGCCAGCAGGATCAGCGCGGTCAGCACCAACAGGATCGGGACGACGCCGAGCACGGTGTTGACCGGGTTGTACCAGCCCGGCATCGCGGCCTCGACCTTCCCCTGGACGTCGGGCACGTCACCGGAGCTGTCGAGGTTCATGGCGCCGCCGGCCAGGCCCGCCAGCGAGCCGAGCCCGCAGCAGAGCACGAACAGGCCACCCAGCACCCAGGTGACGATCCGGGACGCGTTCTTGCCGCGCAGGTTCAGGAACCCGAGCACGACGAGGCCGATGCCGATGCCCAGCGCGATGACGGCGCCGCCGATCGCGACCGCGACCGCGGCGGTGTCCGCGCTGCCTTCGAGCTCCGTGCCGACGTACGCGTCGTTCAGGGCCTGGCGCAGCGTGCTGAGCGTGGACAGCGTCACGATCAGGCTGATGACCTCGATGACCGCGACGGCGTAGAGGAGGTAGCTGGAAATCCGGACTGTGCCCGGCGGTCGGGCACGGTCCGGACCGGGGGCGATCTCCGACACGGCACTCCTTCCTCGATACATCACAATGAGTGAAGATCAAGGTACCGGTACCGCGCCAGTCTGTCGCCCCGGGACTTCCCAGCGCTCAGTTGACCAACGCCATGACGGTCAAGCCGTCCTTGCTGTCGGCCAGGTCGACCGAGACGGTGTCGCCGTCGCGGATCTCGCCGGCCAGCAACGCCTTGGCCAGGCTGTCGCCGATCGCCGACTGCACCAGCCGCCGCAGCGGTCGGGCGCCGTAGATCGGGTCGTAGCCGTGCTCGGCCAGCCACGTCCGGGCGGCCTCGGTGACGTCGAGGGTCAGCCGCCGCTCGGCCAGCCGCTTGCGCAGCAGGTCGAGCTGGATGTCGACGATCGCCCGCAGCTGTGGCCCGGACAGCGCCGAGAACACCACGATGTCGTCGAGCCGGTTGAGGAACTCCGGCTTGAAGTGCGCCCGGACGACCGCCAGCACCGCCTCGCGCCGCTGCTCCTCACTCAGCGTCGGGTCGGCGATCAGCGACGAGCCCAGGTTGGACGTGAGGATCAGGATCGCGTTGCGGAAGTCGACGGTGCGACCCTGGCCGTCGGTCAGCCGGCCGTCGTCGAGCACCTGGAGCAGCACGTCGAAGACGTCCGGGTGGGCCTTCTCGACCTCGTCGAGCAGGATCACCGAGTACGGCCGGCGGCGCACCGCCTCGGTCAGCTGCCCGCCCTCCTCGTAGCCGACGTAGCCGGGCGGCGCGCCGACGAGCCGGGCGACGCTGTGCTTCTCGCCGTACTCACTCATGTCGATGCGCACCATCGCGCGCTCGTCGTCGAACAGGAAACCGGCGAGCGCCTTGGCGAGCTCGGTCTTGCCGACACCGGTCGGGCCGAGGAACAGGAAGCTGCCGGTCGGCCGGTCGGGGTCGGCGATGCCGGCCCGGGCGCGGCGGACCGCGTCGGCCACGGCGCCGACCGCCTCGGGCTGGCCGACGACGCGGGACGACAGCGACTCCTCCATCCGCAGCAGCTTGGCCGTCTCGCCCTCGAGCAGCCGCCCGGCCGGGATGCCCGTCCACGACGCCACGACGGTCGCGATGTCGTCGGCGCTGACCTCTTCCTTCAGCATGGCCCCACTGGCCTGCAGCGAGACCAGCTCGGCCTCGGCCGCGGTGAGCTCGCCCTCGAGCTCCGGGATGCGGCCGTAGCGCAGCTCCGACGCGCGGGCGAAGTCGCCGTCGCGCTCGGCCAGGCTCTCCTCGCCGCGCAGGCGCTCGAGCTCCTCCTTGGCGGTGGAGATCTTGGTGATGTGCTCCTTCTCCAGCCGCCACCGCTCGGAGAGCGCGGTCAGCTGCTCGCGCTTGTCGGCCAGCTCCTTGCGCAGCCGCTCGAGACGCTCGGCGGAGGCCACGTCGGGCTCCTTCTCCAGCGCCATCTCCTCGATCTCGAGCCGGCGCACGGCCCGCTCGACCTCGTCGACCTCGACGGGCCGCGAGTCGATCTCCATGCGCAGCCGGGAGCCGGCCTCGTCGACCAGGTCGATCGCCTTGTCGGGGAGGAACCGGTCGGTGATGTAGCGGTCCGAGAGCGCGGCTGCGGCGACCAACGCGGCGTCGGTGATCCGCACGCCGTGGTGCACCTCGTAGCGCTCCTTGAGGCCACGCAGGATGCCGATCGTGTCCTCGACCGACGGCTCCCCGACCACCACCGGCTGGAACCGGCGCTCCAGCGCCGGGTCCTTCTCGATGTGCTCGCGATATTCGTCGAGCGTGGTCGCGCCGACCATCCGCAGCTCGCCCCGGGCCAGCATCGGCTTGAGCATGTTGCCGGCGTCCATCGAGCCCTCGCCGCGGCCGGCGCCGACGACGGTGTGCAGCTCGTCGAGGAACGTGATGACCTGGCCGTCGGAGTTCTTGATCTCCTCGAGTACGGACTTGAGCCGCTCCTCGAACTGGCCGCGGTAGGTCGCGCCGGCCACCATCGCGGCCAGGTCGAGCGCGACCAGCTTCTTGTCGCGCAGCGACTCGGGCACGTCGCCGGCCACGATCCGCTGGGCCAGGCCCTCGACGATCGCGGTCTTGCCCACGCCCGGCTCGCCGATCAGCACCGGGTTGTTCTTGGTCTTGCGGGACAGCACCTGCATCACCCGGCGGATCTCCGAGTCGCGGCCGATCACCGGGTCGGTCTTGCCGTCCCGGGCCCGCGCGGTGAGATCGACGCCGTACTTCTCCAGCGCCTGATAGGTCTGCTCCGGATCGGCGTTGGTGACCCGGCGGTCGCCACCCCGGATGGTCGGGAAGGCGGCGACCAGGTTGGCCTCGGTCGCGCCCTGCTGCTTGAGCAGCTCGGCGACCGCGCCGCCGACCCGGGCGAGGCCGGCGAGGAGGTGCTCGGTGGAGACGAACTCGTCGCCGAGCGGGCGGGCGATCTGCTCGGCCGCGCCGATGGCGTTGACGAACTCGCGGGACAGGCTGGGCTCGGCGACGCTCGGGCCCTGCGCGGTGGGCAGGCTCTCGATCGCGCGGGCGGCGGCGCGCCGGATGTCGGCGGCGTTGGCGCCGACGGCACGCAACAGACCGGCCGCCGTCGAGCCACCGGTGTCGAGCAGCGAGAGCAGCAGGTGCCACGGCTCGACCGTGGCGTTGCCGCGCTGCGTGGCGGTGGCGGCGGCGCCGGTGATGACCTCACGACTCTTGGTCGTCAGACGTTCGGTGTTCATGGGCTCCCCTGGTTGCTGGCGTCCACTAGGAACGACGAAACCAGAGTTGAGTCTATTCCGCTCAACCTCATGCCTGTGATCTGCGTCACTCGTTGCCGACGAGCACCCTGATCCACTTCCAGTCTCCCGGACGGCCGACGCCGAGCCAGTTGACCGCGCCGGCCGCGCAGAACAGCGTCCCGTCGGCCAGCATCCGCAGGTGGCAGCCGCCGATCGGCCAGTCGACCCACTGGAAGGCGCCGCCGGCGACCAGGCCGGGGCGCTCCGGTGTGGTGACCGCGAGGCTGGCGTCCTGCAGCGGGACCGCCGAGGTGAACCGGTCGGGGTGGGCGGTCGCACCCATCGAGCGCCACCCCTGCCCGTCGAAGAACCACAGGTCCGGCCAGGAGATCAGATCGGTCTGCCCGATCAACCAGGCGTACGTGCCGTCGCGGTCGACGGTTATCGCAAGCCCACCGATCCGGCCACTCGAGCCGCCGACCGGCACCTGACGCCACGTCGCGCCCTGGTCGTTGGAGACCGCCGTGACGGGCCGGCCGTTGCCGTCCACCCCGGCCGCGAACAGCCAGTGCAGCGCGGACCCGACGGCGCGGAGGCTGGGCACGTCGGGCTGCGCCCGGGTCGGCGTCGGCTTGCCGTCGGCATCCACGCGCACGACCTGGGACCGATTGCCGTCCAGCAGCACCTGGTAGTCGCCGTGGAACCCCCGGACGGCGCCCACGTCGTCACCCACGAACTCGTAGGTGACGCCGAGGTCGCGCGACACGTAGTAGCCGGCGGGATCGGCGTACAGCACGAGCCGTTGCCGGTCGGCCTCCAGTTGGAAGCCCTTGGCCGCCGGCGACGGGTTGTAGGCCTGGTGCCAGGTCCGGCCGCCGTCGTCGGTCCGCACGATCGCGGCCGAGCAGGTCTCGGCCGGGCCGGGCGCCGCACTGCCTGAACCGCAGCGCGCGAAGAGCGCGTACCCGAGGGCCTGGTCGACGAACTCGACCTGTTGCAGGTGGAAGCTGGGCGGCGCGGGGATCTGGCCGGCGCGCGTCTCGAACCCCGCGTGCGTCGTGGCGGGCGCCGGCGTGGGCGGGCGAGGCGGCGGCCGCCGGATGTCGCCGATCGCACAGCCCGCCAGCAGCCAGACCACGCCGGCCACCGCCGCCAGCTTCCGTCCACGCATGGACACCTCCCCGCGTGCGATCGAGTCACGGGAGATGGGCACGGTTCCCGATCCTTGGATAGGTTGCCACCGTGCGAGTACGGGTGGAACAGACATCGTTACCCGGGATCGGGGTCCGGCACGACTTCGTCTCGGAGTCCGGCCAGCGGCTCGGCGTGGTGTCGCATCGCGACGGTCGCCGGGCATTGATCGTCTACGACCGCGACGACCCGGACGCGCGCCTGGCCGCGATCCCGCTGACCGACGACGAGGCGGAGGCGCTTGCCGACCTGCTCGGCGCGTCGCTCATGCTGGGCCAGCTCGCCGGGCTGCGCGACCAGGCCGCCGGCCTGCTCACCGAGCAGATCGCGCTGCCGGCCAGCTCGCCGTTCGTCGGGCGGCCGTTGGGCGACACCCGTGCCCGCACGCGCACCAGCGCCTCCATCGTCGCGGTGCTGCGCGCCGCCCGGGTGATCCCGTCGCCCGGCCCGGACTTCCGGTTCGAGAGCGGTGACGTCGTGGTCGCGGTGGGCACCCGCAAGGGCCTCGACGCGTTGACCCGCATCCTCGCCGACAACGATCCGGACGGCTGAGCCGGCGATGCACGAGAGCACGACGGTCCTCCTGATCGAGGTCGGGGCGCTGATGTTCCTCCTCGGCCTGCTCGGGCGGCTCAGCCGCCGGTTCGGCATCTCGCCCATCCCGCTCTACCTGCTCGCCGGCCTGGCCTTCGGCCACGGTGGGCTCCTGCCGCTCAACGCCAGCGAGGAGTTCTTCTCCGTCGGCGCCGAGATCGGCGTGATCCTCCTGCTCGTGCTGCTCGGCCTGGAATATTCGGCCGACGAGCTCGTCGGCAACCTTCGCGCGGCCGCGCCGGTCGGACTGCTCGACGCGGTGCTCAACGCGCTGCCCGGCGCGGCGTTCGCCCTGCTGCTCGGCTGGGGCTGGGTCGCCGCGGTGGTGCTCGCCGGCGTCACCTGGGTGACCTCCTCGGGCGTGGTCGCCAAGGTGCTGGCCGACCTCGGCCGGCTGGGCAACCGGGAGACGCCCGTGGTGCTCTCCGTCCTCGTCATGGAAGACCTGGCGATGGCGCTCTACCTGCCGTTGCTGACCGCGCTGCTGGCCGGCACCGGGCTGCTGGGCGGCGGTGTCGCGCTGGTCATCGCCGTCGGCACGGTGTCGATCGTGCTCGTCGTGGCGATCCGGTTCGGCGGCTGGATCTCCAACGCCATCTCCGCGCGCGACCCGGAAGCGCTGCTGCTCGGCGTTTTCGGCTTGACCCTGCTGGTCGCCGGCCTGGCCGCGCAGCTCAAGGTGTCCGCCGCGGTCGGCGCGTTCCTGGTCGGCATCGCGGTCTCCGGGCCCGTCGCGCACCACGCCACCCGCCTGCTCTCGCCGCTGCGCGACATCTTCGCCGCCGTGTTCTTCGTGTTCTTCGGGCTGACGACGGACCCGGCCGACATCCCGCCGGTGCTGCTGCCCGCGATCGGGCTGGCGGTGGTCACGATCGCGACGAAGACCCTCACCGGGTACGTGGCCGCGCGGCGCGCCGGCATCGCGGTGCGCGGCCGCTGGCGGGCCGGTTTCGCGCTGACCCCGCGCGGCGAGTTCTCGATCGTCATCGCCGGTCTGGCCGTCGCCACGCCCGGCATCGTCCCGGAGCTCGGCGCGCTCGCGACCGCGTACGTGTTGATCACTGTCGTGGTCGGCCCGGTCATCGCCCGGGTGCCGGACTTCGAGTGGTTCAAGGCGCTCATCCGGCGGCGGACGGCCGCCGCCCCCGCGCTCGCGACCGGCGATCTGCCCACCGTGCCGGCGCAGCCGGACCCTGAAGGAACGTTAACTCCACACACACCGGACGCTACTGCCAAGTAACTGAGCGCGCTCAGCCGATCGTGCCCGGGTCTTAACCTTTGACCCCTTCCGCCGGTCCTCGGCAACCGTTAATGTCGCGCCGCAGAGGGGTCTGGCAGCGGAAGATCGACCATTGGGCGAGATCGACGCATGACCATGCGGAGCGAGGTGTCCGTGAGCGTGCAGTCGACGTCGTTCAGCGGTTTCGCCAATCCGGTCGATCCGACGCCGGCGGAGTTGCGGGCCTGGGCCTACCATCCCGACGCCGTGGCGCTGCAGTCGATGCCGCCCGACTGGGATCTGCTCGTCTCCGGCGACCACCTGGTCACCACGCTGTTCGAGCTCGCGATGGACCGCTCGTGCCCGGCGCGCCGGTTCGCCCTGCACTGCCTCTACATCTACGCGGCCGACGGCATCCGCACGAAGTTCCGCGCCCACCCCAAGCGCCGACTGCGCAAGCTGGTGCAGCAGGCCGAGACGCTGGGCGACGACCAGATGCGCACCTGGGCCCACAACAGCCGGGTGCTGCTGGCCAAGCCGGAGCTGTTCGACTACCGCGACTGGTGTGAGGGCGGCCTGGTCCGCTCGGGCCGCCGCCTGTCCTGAGAAAGGAACGGCCCGTTCCTAACGTCGATCAACGCGGAGCGCGGCGAGCGGCGGTTCGGATGACGTCGGCCAGCGCGGCCGGTTGCTCTTCGGGGATCCAGAAGCCTGTGTCGGCCACCACCTCGGCCCGGCCGTCGGTGGCGATCTCCGCGACCATCTCCCGCAGCACCGACGGCGTCGCGCCCGGCCCCGCGCCGACCGCGGTCACCGGCATCGGCAGCCGGCCGTCCTCGGCCAGCGCGGCCAGGTTGAGCTGCCGGTCCAGGGCGAGCGAGCGATACATCTCCAGGGCGGCCCGCAGGGCGCCGGGCGCCGCGTACGCCTCCGCGTAACGATCGACCTCGGTCGCGCTGATCGCCCCGGCGTCGTAGATCCGGGACCGGATGAAGAAGTCGATGTACGCCCGCTCCCGCCCGCCGATCAGCAGGTGCGCGACGTCGGCGTCGGCATGGAACGCCAGGTGCCAGCTGCGCGGGTTGGTCATCTGGTGGTCGAGCTGCGAGGTGCCGGGCGGCGCCGCCTCGACCAGCAGCAGCGCGGCGGTCATGTCGCGATGACTCAGCCCGTACGCGAAGGCGACGTACGCGCCGAGGTCGTGGCCGCAGACGACGGCCGGCGTGACGCCGAACTCCGCGCGCGCGATGGCCCGCACGTCGGCCGCCAGGCTGTGCTTGTCGTAGCCGCTGGCCGGGCCGGGCGAACCACCGAGGCCGCGCAGGTCCGGCATGACGATCCGGAACTCGCCGGCCAGCCGCTCCGCGACGCGCAGCCAGGCCCGCCACGTCTGCGGGAAACCGTGCAACAGGACGAGCGGCGGGCCATCGCCCACGACCGCGTAGTGGTGCACGGCGTCGTTCGCCGCGAGCCGGCGATGTTGAATGTCCACTCACCAACTCCCCGGGCGCGGAAGGCCGGGACCCCCCGTGGATCCCGGCCTTCTTTGTCCGATATGGTGAGGTTAGTCCTTCGTCGACTTTCGCGGGCGCTTATCGCGTCGGCGGGTCGGCCGGCCGGCGTGGTCGCCATACCACCAGCGCGGTCGACGAACGCCCGGTCGGCACCAGGTCGGCCCGGGGATAGCCGCGGCCGACCGTCTCGAGCTCCGCGATGCGCTGATAGGCCGCGCCGAGCGCCGCCTCCAGCTCGGCGATCTGCTCGCGCAGGTCACCCACCGTCTGCTCGAGGGAGATGATCCGCCGGATCCCCTCCAGGTTGATGCCCTCGTCCTGGCTGAGCCGCTGCACCTCGCGGAGCAGCGCGACGTCGCGGGCGCTGTAGCGGCGCCCGCCGCCGGCCGCCCGACCGGGCTGCACCAGCCCGAGCCGGTCGTACTGCCGCAGCGTCTGCGGATGCATCCCGGCCATCCGCGCCGCCACCGAGATGATCAGGATCTTGTCGTCGGACGACGCCTCGACCGTGATCGAGATTTCCTCTTCCTCGAAGGGCTGCATCGCACGATCACCTCCGCCACAACGTGTCGCGACCCGCGTCCGGCGAGAGGACGGCGAACTTCTCCAGCGCCTCGCGGGCTTCGTCGGTCAGCGCCGTCGGCACGGCCACCTCGATCGTGACGAGGAGGTCGCCGGTCTGGCCGTCGCGCTTGGCCACGCCCTTGCCCCGGGCCCGCAGGACCCGGCCGCTCGGCGTGCCCGGCGGCACCCGCAGCGTGACGTAGCCGTCCAGCGTGGGCACCCGCAGGTCGGTGCCGAACACCGCTTCGGGGTACGTGATCGGAGCGGTGATCGTCAGGTCGTTGCCTGACCGGCCGAACATGTTGTCGGCGCGGACCCGGACCAGCACGTAGAGGTCACCGGGGGGACCGCCGCGGTCACCGGGCTCGCCCCGGCCGGCCAGCCGGATGCGCTGCCCGTCGGAGACGCCGGCCGGGAACCGCACGTTGAGCGTGCGGGCCTTGGTGACGCCGCCGGTGCCGCGGCACTCCGGGCACTTCTCCTCGACGATGGTGCCGACGCCCTGGCACTCGCGGCACGGCTCCGAGAAGCTGAACGACCCCTGGTTGCGGGTGATCAGCCCGGAGCCCTGACACTGCGGGCAGGTGCGCGGCTGGGTGCCCGGCTTGGCGCCGCTGCCGTGGCAGGTGTCGCAGACGCCCGGCGCCCGCAACGTCAGCGGCAGGGTCACGCCCCGCACCGCGTCGCCGAAGTCGAGCGTGACCTCGGCCTCGACGTCGCGACCGCGGGCCGGGCCGCGCGGCTGGCTCCGCCCGCCGCCCGAGAAGATCGAGCCGAACAGGTCGGAGAAGCCCGCGCCACCGAACCGGCCGTCGCGGCCGGTGCCCGTGGTCGGGCCGCCACCGCCGCCACCGAAGCCGCCGAAGAGATCCGAGAGGTCCGAGGGGTCGAAGCCGCCCGGGCCGGGGCCGCCCCCGGTGCGGGCGCCCCGCCGGAACGCGCCCGCGCCGAAGAGCGAGCGCATCTCGTCGTACTCCTTGCGGCGACCGGCGTCGGACAACACGTCGTACGCCTCGGAGACCGCCTTGAAGCGGTCCTCGGCCTCGGTGTTGCCCGGGTTGTGGTCGGGATGCAGCTCCCGCGCGAGTTTGCGGTAGCTGCGCTTGATCTCCTCGGGGGAGGCGGACTTCGGAACGCCCAGCACGGCGTAGAAGTCCTTCTCCAGCCAGTCCTTGGAGCCCATGTCATCCACCTCCCATCCGAGAAGCCCGTGCGTTTCGGGTCACTCGGGGTCGGCCACCGCGACCAGGGCTGGTCGCAGCAGACGATCACCGAGCTGGTAGCCGCGGCGCATCACGTCGATGCACGTCGGCTCCGTGACCTCGCCCGAGGTCAGGTGGGCCACCGCGTCGTGGCGGGTCGGGTCGAACGGGTCGCCCTTCTCACCGAACGCGGTCAGCCCGAACTTGCCCAGGGCCGTGACGAGCTGTTCCGCCACACTTCCGAACGGCCCGACCAGGTCGCCGTGTTCCCGCGCCCGGTCGAGGTCGTCGAGCACCGGCAGCAGCGCGCTGATCACCAGCCCGGTGGTCTGCTCCGCCGCCAGCCCCCGGTCGCGGTCGACCCGCTTGCGGTAGTTGGCGTATTCCGCCGACACCCGCTGGAGGTCGCGCGTGCGCTCCTCCAGGTCGGACCGCAGCGACTCGAGCTCGGCGCCCAGGCCGCCGGCGGCCTCGGGCTCCGCCGGCGCCTCAGCCGGTTGCTCGTCGTCGCCGGCGTCAGCCGCCGGGGCCGGTGTGTCGACGGGCTGCTGCTCGGCCGGCGCGGCGGGACCGGGCACCTCGGCGCCCTCGTCCGCCGCGGGCTCCGCGGGCTCGTCCTTCTCGTTCCTGACCTTGCCTGTCGCGTCGATCCGTCGCTTGTCCCGGATGACGATCCGCTCCGCTACCTTGCCGTCGGCCTGGTCGCGCTCGTCGCCACCCGGCGCCGACCCGGCGTCGGCCGGGTCGGCGGCTCGTGGCTTTTCCGTCATGCCGACATCCTCACTGACGTCCGGTGCCCTCGGGTCACTTCTTGTCGTCCTCGATGATCTCGGCGTCGACAACGTCGTCCGGACCGCTGCCGTTGCCGGGAGCGCCGGTCGCGCCGGGGCCACCGGTCGCGCCCGGTCCGCCGGTCGGTCCGCCGGTCGGGCCGTCGGTGCCGGGACCGGCCGCGCCGGGACCCGCCTGCTCGGCCTGCTGCTGCGAGTAGAGCAGCGAGCCGGCCTGCTGCGAGACCTGCGCCAGCTTCTCGTGGGCGGACTTGATCTTCTCGATGTCGGTGCCACCGAGCGCGCTGCGCAGGTCGCCCAGCGCCTCGCTGATCTGGTCACGCGACTCGGCCGGAAGCTTGTCGCCGCTCTCGGCGAGGAACTTCTCGGTCTGCCACTGAAGCTGCTCGGCCAGGTTGCGGGTCTCCGCCTCCTCGCGGCGACGCTTGTCGTCGTCGGCGTGGTCCTGGGCGTCGCGCATCATCCGGTCGATGTCGTCCTTCGGCAGCGCCGAGCCGCCGGTGATCGTCATCGACTGCTCCTTGCCGGTGCCCAGGTCCTTGGCGTTGACGTGGACGATGCCGTTGGCGTCGATGTCGAAGGTGACCTCGATCTGCGGCACGCCACGCGGCGCCGGCGGGAGCCCGGTCAGCTCGAACGTCGCGAGCTTCTTGTTGTAGGCCGCGATCTCGCGCTCGCCCTGGAAGACCTGGATCAGCACGGACGGCTGGTTGTCGTCGGCCGTCGTGAAGACCTCGGAGCGCTTCGTCGGGATCGTGGTGTTGCGCTCGATCAGCTTGGTGAAGATGCCGCCCTTGGTCTCGATGCCGAGGCTCAGCGGGGTGACGTCGAGGAGCAGCACGTCCTTGACCTCGCCCTTGAGCACGCCGGCCTGCAGCGCGGCGCCGACCGCGACGACCTCGTCCGGGTTGACGCCCTTGTTGGGCTCCTTGCCCGTGAGCTGCTTGACCAGGTCGGTCACCGCGGGCATCCGGGTCGAGCCGCCGACCAGGATGACGTGGTCGACGTCGGCGACCTTGACGCCGGCGTCCTTGATGGCCTGCTCGAACGGGCCCTTGGTGCGGTCCAGCAGGTCCTGCGTCATGCGCTGGAACTCGGACCGGGACAGGCTCACGTCGAGGTGCAGCGGGCCGGCCTCACCAGCGGTGATGTAGGGCAGGTTGATGTTGGTGGTGGTCGCCGCGGAAAGCTCGATCTTGGCCTTCTCGGCGGCCTCACGCAGCCGCTGCATCGCCATCTTGTCCTGCGAGAGGTCGATGCCGTGCTGGCCGCGGAACGTCTTGACCAGGTGCTCGATGACCCGCTCGTCCCAGTCGTCGCCACCGAGGTGGTTGTCACCGGAGGTCGACTTCACCTCGACGACGCCCTCGGCGAGCTCCAGCACCGACACGTCGAACGTGCCGCCACCCAGGTCGAAGACCAGGACGGTCTGCTCCTTGGAGCCCTTGTCGAGCCCGTAGGCCAGGGCGGCCGCGGTCGGCTCGTTGACGATGCGGAGCACGTTGAAGCCCGCGATCTCGCCGGCCTCCTTGGTGGCCTGCCGCTGCGCGTCGTTGAAGTACGCCGGGACCGTGATCACCGCGTCGGCGATCTGCTCACCGAGGTAGGCCTCGGCGTCCCGCTTGAGCTTCATGAGCACCCGCGCGGAGATCTCCTGCGAGGTGTATTTCTTGCCATCGATGTCAATCGACCAGTTGGTGCCCATCTCCCGCTTGACCGAACGGATCGTCCGGTCCGGGTTGGTCACCGCCTGGCGCTTGGCGACCTCACCGACGAGCACCTCGCCGTTGCGGGCGAACGCGACGATCGAGGGGGTCGTGCGCGCACCCTCCGCGTTGGCGATGACGGTGGGCTCACCGCCTTCGAGGACGCTGACGACCGAGTTCGTCGTGCCGAGGTCGATGCCGACCGCACGTGCCATGGCTACTTCCTTATCTCAAGTTGAGTGGACCGGGCTCAATGATGCCACGATCACACCAGCCGTCAAATCGGGTTGAGTGTGGTACGCGCAACTCCTTCGGCCGCGTTCCTGTTGTCCAGGCGGAATAGATCGGGCACGCTTTACCCGTGACGACGCAGGTGGCGCCGGTGGTCCCCGAGGGGCTGCCGAGCGCGCTGGGCCGACTACGGGCGGCGATCGAGGCCGCCGACTACCCCCTGTCCCTCACCTCGGCCGCCGAGGCCCGCAAGGTCGGCGCCGCCCTGGTGGCCCAGCTCGACGACTACCTGCTGCCCCGGTTGTCCCGGCTCGACGCGCCCCTGCTGGTCGTCGTCGGCGGCTCCACCGGCGCGGGCAAGTCCACGCTGGTCAACAGCCTCGTCCAGGCCAGAGTGAGCGCGCCGGGCGTCCTCCGCCCGACCACCCGGGCCCCCGTCCTGGTCTGCAACCCCGCCGACAGCCAGTGGTTCCGCCAGGGCGACCTGCTGCCCGGCCTGACCCGCACCACCCGGCCCAGCGACGACCCGCACACCCTGCAGCTGGTCGCGGCGCCGGCGCTCACGCCCGGGCTGGCCTTTCTCGACGCGCCCGACATCGACTCGGTCGTCGACCAGAACCGGCAGTTGGCCGCCCAGCTGCTCGCGGCCGCCGACCTGTGGCTGTTCGTCACCACGGCTGCCCGCTATGCCGATGCCGTGCCGTGGGAGCTGCTGCGCACCGCCCAGCTGCGCGGCACCGTGATCGCGCTCGTGCTCGATCGGGTGCCCGCCGAGGCCGGCGACGAGGTGACCGCCCACCTGGCCGAGATGCTCGAGGCCAACGACCTCGCCGAGGCGCCGCTGTTCGTGCTGCCGGAGACCGAGGTCGACGGCCAGGGCCTGCTGCCACACCGCGACACCGCCGAGCTGCGGGCCTGGTTCGAGCGGCTCGCCAGTGATGCCAACGCCCGCGCCGCGGTGGTCCGGCAGACGCTCGACGGCGCGGTCGCCGCGCTGCGGCCGGCCGCCGACGGGCTGGCGGCCGCGGCCGACGAGCAGGCCGCGGCGGCCCGGGCCCTGCGCGATCGGGTCCGCAGCGCCTATCGCGGCAGCGCCGAGACCGTCGAGCGCAGTCTCAAGGACGGCCGGCTGCTCCGCGGCGAGGTGCTCTCGCGCTGGCACGAGTTCGTCGGCACCGGCGAGTTCTTCCGGGGTCTCGAAGCGCGGATCGGGCGGCTGCGCGACCGCATCACGGCCGCCGTCACCGGCCGGCCGCAGCCCGGCAACCAGCTCAAGTCGGCGATCGAGTCGCAGCTGACCACGCTGCTGCGGGGCGTGGCGGCCGACGCGGCCGAGAACGCGTACACCGGGTGGCAGGCCCATCCGGCCGGGGCCGCGCTGCTCGAGCCCTCGCTCGCCCGGCCCACGCCCGACCTGACCGAGCGGGCCGACCGGCTCGTCCGCGACTGGCAGCGCGGCGTGCTCGAGCTGGTCCGCCAGGAGGGCAGCGACAAGCGGTTCGTGGCCCGCACGGCGGCCTACGCGGTCAACGCGACCGGCCTCGCCGTGATGATCGCGGTGTTCGCCTCGACGGCGTTCATCCCGACCGGCCTGGAGATCGGCACCGCTGCCGGCACGACCCTGGCCGCGCAGAAGGTGCTCGAAGCGATCTTCGGTGACCAGGCGATCCGGCGGCTCGCCGCGAAGGCCCGGCAGGACCTGCTGGACCGGGTCGACGTGCTGCTCGCCGACGAGGCCGCGCGCTACTTCGACCGGATCGAGGCGGTCGGCGTCGACGCCGACCCCGGCGGTGAACTGCGCGCCGCGGCGGACGAGGTCGAGCGGGCCCGGTCCGCGGCGGCGCTCACCGGCGGCGTCCGGCTGGCGCTCCCCGACCGGGAGTCAGGTGACCGGCGGTGACCCAGTTCGTCGGCCGGGTCCGAGAGGCCCTGCGCGGCAACCGCCGCGTCGACCCCGACGCGTTGCTCGGCCGCCTCGAGTCGGTGCGCGGCTTCCTCGACGCCGCCGACGGCCACCTGCCCTCCGAACGCCTGGTGCCCGCGCACACGCTGGTCGAGCGGGCCACCGGTCGGCTCGCCCTGTCCCGCGACCACACGCTGGTCGCGTTGGCCGGCGCCACCGGCAGCGGCAAGTCCAGCCTGTTCAACGCGCTCGCGCACATGCGCCTCTCGCCCGTCGGCGTGCGCCGCCCGACCACCGGGCAGGCGTTCGCCTGCGTCTGGGGCGCGGCCGACGACGCCGGCCGGCTGCTCGACTGGGTCGGCGTGCTGCCGCGCAACCGGTTCGCCCGCGAGAGCGCGCTCGACGGTGACGACGAGGCCGCGCTGCGCGGGCTGGTCCTGCTCGACCTGCCCGACTTCGACTCCGTCGAGGCCTCGCACCGGGTCGAGGTCGACCGGCTGCTCGGGCTCGTCGACCTGATCGTCTGGGTCGTCGACCCGCAGAAATACGCCGACCGCGTGGTGCACGACGCCTACCTGCGGGAGTTCCACCGGCACAAGGACGTAACCGTGGTCGTGCTCAACCAGGCCGACCGGCTGTCCAGCGCCGACCTCCCCAAGGTGCTGAGCGACCTGCGCCGGCTGCTCGACGAGGACGGGCTTCCCGGCGTGCCGGTGCTGGCCACCGCGGCCGTCCAGGACGCGGCCATGGTGGAGCTGCGCCGCACGCTGGAGCGCACGGTCGCCGAGCGGCAGGCGGCCCTGCGCCGGCTCAACAGCGACGTCGACACCGCCCTGGTCGGGCTCGACGACCTGGTCGGTCAGCCGGCGCCCGACGACGTCGACCGGGCCACCGCCCGCGGCCTCGCCGACGCGCTGGCCGGCGTCGCGGGCGTGCCGGCCGTGGCCGACGCGACCGAGCGGGCCTACCGGCACCGGGCCGGCTCGGCGACCGGCTGGCCGCTGGTCAAGGGCTGGCGCAAGCTGCGGCCCGACCCGCTGCGCCGGCTGCACCTGCAGACGCCGGCGGTCGTCGGCACCGAGCTCGCCCCGGCCGACGGCGCCACGCCGACCCCCGCCGCGACCTCGCTCCCCGACCCCACTGCCGCCCAGCGGGCCGCGCTCGGCATCGCGCTGCGCGACGTCACCGACAACACCGCCGGCGATCTGCCCGAGGAATGGCGGGTCGCGGTCGGCGACGCCACCAAGTCCCGGCTCGGCGACGTGCCCGACGCGCTCGACAAGGCGGTCGCCGGCACCGAGCTGGGCGTCGAGCGCAAGCGCGCGTGGTGGCGGCTGGTCGGGCTGCTGCAGTGGCTGTTCACCCTGGTCGCCGTGGCCGGGCTCGGCTGGCTGGTGGCGGGCTACATCGTCCGCGCGCTGGGGCTGCCCCGGTTCGACTACCCGATGGTGGGCGAGGTGCCCATGCCGACCCTCGGCCTGTTGGGCGGGCTGGCCGCCGGCCTCCTGCTGGCCCTGCTGGTGAAGCCGTTCATCCGATGGGGTGCCCGACGCGCCCGGCGCCGGGCCGAGGCGCGCATGCGGGAGTCGGTCGCCGAGGTCGGCCGCGAGCACGTCATCGACCCGGTCCGCCTGGTGCTGCGCGACTACGCCACCGCCCGCGACGCGTACGCCGCCGCGGGGCCGCCCCGATAAAGCCCGGTTTCGGGCATCGTGCCCTTCCCGCTCCCGCAGCGTAGGGTCGTTCCATGGCGACGCCACAGACCCCATATGAGGCCGTGCTCAAGGCCGCGCGTGACGTCGACAAGCTCGACTGCGCGCTGGACGCCGAGATGCTCGGCACCGCGCTGCTCGGCAGCGTCTACGCGGTCGCCGAGGAAGACCGTGCGGGCGCCGTGCGTACCTTCGTCGAAGGTTTCCTGACCGCCACCTCCCGCCGCCGGGCCGCGGCGGCCACCACCATCCGGTCCGTTTTCGCCTCCCTCGTCCCTGACGCGCCCGGTGCGGCGACGGTCAAGCCGGGCGCGCAGGCGCCATCGTGGTCGGGCCAGCTCGGGCGGGTCCGGCCGACGGGCACCTATGCCTACGGCGACGTCTACGGGGACCAGACCTCCTACCTGGCGACGTTCGCCTACGAGGACGACGCCGAGGGCGGGCCCGAGCATGCCGTGGTCGCGTTGGTCGACCACAACATCGGCATCACCAAGGACGTGTTCGTCGGCGGGCCGGCCGAGCGGATCCTCGGCCAGGTGCGGCGGATGTGCGCCGCCGACGGGCTGACCTGGTTCCGCGAGGAGGACCCGCGGACACTGCGCAACGAGGTGGCCCGGCACCTGCGGATCACCGACGAGCTGGGCGACCTGCCCGGCGAGGGTTCTCTGGCCACCGACCGCGCGCTGGTCGGTGCCCGGCTGGCGCTGCTGCCCGCGCCGGCGTTGAGCCCCGTGCCGGACCTACCCGAACCGCTCGGCGACGAGGAGCGGTCGGCGCTGATCCGGACCTTCCTGTCCGCGCCGGAGGCGGCCCGGTTCGAGCTCGACCGTGTGCCTGAGGCCGACCTCGGCTCGCTGCACTTCTGCCTGGGCCTGGTGCTCGACCACGCCGCGAGCCTGCCCGACGCCGACCCGATGCGGTGGAGCCCGATCGTGGTCGAGCTGTTCCTGCTCGACTGGGTGCACCGGCGCGCGGTGCTCGACATGGACGACGCCGCGCTGCTGCCGCGGGTGGTCCGGGCGTGGGCGGCGTACGCGTCGCGGGTCCGTGGCCTGCCCGCCGAAGCGGTGGCCGCCACCGACCAGGCCGTGGAGGACACGGTCCCGGAGTTCGTGCGGCTCTACACCACCGGCGAGCGGCGCAGCCCGGCGACGGCCGCGGTCGCGCAGCTCATCGCCGAGGGCGTCGACCTCAACGACCCGGCGGCCCTTGACGCGTGGCTGGCCGAGAACCGCGACCGGCTGGGCGAGTGACCTGACCCGACCCGGGCGCCTTTCGTGGCGCCCGGGCCGGTCCCGTCAGTTCGTCGGCGGCGCCGAAGGGCTGCCGCCCCCGGCCGCCGGCGCGGCGGCCTTCAGGCACAGCACGTTGTCGGACCGCCCGCCGGACACCTCGACGACCGGTTGGCCCTTGTCGGGGCACTTGGCCGCGTCGTCGACCCGCGAGACGACCTGGAACGCGTTGGGCTCGTTGCAGTCGGCCTTGACGGCCGTTTCGCCGGACTGCTGAACGCACTCGCCCACTGCCGGGTTGAAGGCCTCGCCGCCGCCGCGCGTGAACAGGTAGACGATCGCCAGCGGAATCACCAGCAGCAGGACCGCGGCCGCGAGCACCATCGCGAGTACGCGACCGTTGCGCTCCTTGGCCGGCGGATCCGGCTTGTCGTCGGTGGCCGGCGCACCCGCGGGCGCGGCGTCGTCCGGCCGGAACGCGTCGAAGCGGTCCTGGTCGCTTTCTCCGGGCGCAGCGGTCCACGTCGCGGTCGGCGGGCCACCGGGGTTGCCGGGCCGGTTGGCGTTGGGCCCACCCAGCGGACGGCCGGAGTTCAGCGGACCGCTGATCCGCCCCTGCGGCCCACCCTGGCCGGGCGCCGGCGGCACGCCGGCGCTGCCGGCAAACCCACCCGGCGGCCGGATGCCCTGGGACCCCTCCGGCCCCGCGTCCGGCGGCGCCACCCGGGCGCTCGACCGGTAGCTACCCGGCGGCCCAGGCGGCGGAGGCGGCACCTCGATCGGCGGCCCGAACGCCGTCGGCGGGCCCTGCGGGTCGCCGGGCCCGAACTGGCCGCCGCCCGGGAAGCCGGGCTGACCGTTGTCGTCGCGTCCAGGGAAGCGCTGCGGTCCGCCGAAGCCGCTGTCGTCGCCGCGGCCGGTGAAGCCCGGTTGGCCGCCGAAGCCGCCGTCGTCGCCACCGCGGCCCGGTCCACCCGGGAAGCCCGGCTGGCCACCGAAGCCACGGTCGTCGCCGCGGCCCGGCGCACTGGGGAAGCCCGGCGGTCCGCTCTGCGGACGGGCATCGTCATCGCGGCCCGGGAAGCCCGGCTGGTTCGCGAAGCCTTCGTCGCCACCGCGGCCGGGCATGCCCGGCTGACCGGGGCCGAACTGACCCGGGCCCGGGAAGCTCGGTTGACCGTTGTTGTCACCGCGCCCGGGGAAGCCCTGCGGCCCACCGAAACCACCGTCGTCGCCCCGGTCCGGGGCGCCCGGGAAGCCCTGCGGGCGGCCGTTGTCGTCGCGGCCGGGGAAGCCGCCGAAGCCCTCGTCGCCACCGCGACCGGCTGTGCCGAAGCCTTCGCCACCGCGACCGGCTGTGCCGAAGCCTTCGCCACCGCGGCCGGCTAGGCCTGGCTGGCCGCCGCCGAAGCCGCCCTGGTCGTCCCGGCCGGGGCCATCGCCGCGACCCGGCCCGCCCGCGAAGCCCCGCGGCCCACCGTCTCCACCACGGCCCGGCGCGCCCGGGAAACCCTGCGGACCACTCTCGTCGCCACGGCCACCGAAATCACCGTCGCCGTCGCGACCCGGGAAACCCTGAGGGCCACCTTCGTCGGCACGGCTGCCGAAGCCACCGCGACCCGGCGCGCCCTGCGGCCCGCCGTCCTCGCCGCGACCGGCGAAGCCGCCGTCGCCTTCGCGGCCGCCCGGGAAGCCCTGGGGGCCACCGAAGCCGCCCTCGTCGCCCCGGCCCGGGAAGCCCGCCTGACCCGCGAAGCCCTCCTCGCCGCGTCCCGGCGCACCCGGGAAGCGGGGACCACCGTCCGGCGAATTCGGGAAGCTCTGAGGTCCACCCTCGCCGCCACGACCCGGCCCGCCGGCAAAGCCCTGGGGGCCGCCCTCACCACCGCGACCGGGCCCACCGGCAAAGCCCTGCGGACCGTTGTCGTCACGGCCCGGGAAGCCCTGCGGACCGCCCTCGCCGCCACGACCCGGCCCGCCGGCAAAGCCCTGCGGACCGCTGTCGTCACGGCCCGGGAAGCCCGGACCACCATCGCCGCCACGACCAGGCCCGCCGGCAAGGCCCTGCGGACCACCCTCGCCACCACGACCTGGCCCACCGGCAAAGCCCTGCGGACCGCTGTCGTCACGGCCCGGGAAGCCCTGCGGGCCGCCGAAGCCGCCCTCATCGCCACGCTGACCACGGGCCGGCGAGCCCGGGAAGCCTTGCGCCCCGCCGAAACCGTCGTCGCCGCGGCCCGGGAAGCCTTGCGGGCCCGCGAAGCCGCTCTCGTCGTTGCGCCCGGCACCACCCGGGAAGCCCGGCTGAGCACCGCCCCGCGCCGGTGCACCTGGGAAGCCCTGCGGGCCGCCGAAGCCCTCGCGGCTCGGCGGTTCGCCGAAGCCGGGGAAGCTGCCACCATCTGGAGCGGCGCCGAACCGGTTGCCGCCGGCCGGTGAGACCGGCCGGCCGAAGCCCTCGTCGCCCGACTGGTCGCCGAATCCGGCGGGACCACCGCCGAACGACGGCGCCTCCGGCGTCTCGGCCGGGGCGCTCACCGCCCGGCCGTAGACGCGCGGCTTGGGCGGCGCGCCCGCGGTCGGCGGCAACGGCTGGTCGTTGGCCGGCTGCACACGGCTCGCGGTTGGCACGGAAGCGCTGGCGCTGACCCCGCGCCCGGCGGCCGACGGAGTGCCGCTCGGCGGACCGGACGTCGGCCCGCCCTGGCTGGGCACGTGGCCGGAGCGCTCGTCGGACTCGTCGCCGAACCGGTTGGGTGCGCCGCCGGGCTGTTCCGCCGCGGCGAACTGGCCCGGGTCGACCCGGACCGCGCCCATCGGCACGGAGGCGGCGCCGCCGACCCGCGCGGAGCCGACCGACGCCGAGCCGCTGGCCGGACCACCACTGGCCGGACCACCGCTGGCCGGTCCACCACTCGTCGGCGCACTGCCCTGCGGCGGAACGCCGCCGGACGCGAAGCCGGGGAAACCGGGGCCGTCGTCGCGCGGCGGCGGGCTCCAGCCGCTCGGGCCGGGGAAACCGTTGGGTCCAGCACCGGACGACGGCTCGTTGTTGCCGGGGTCGATCGGCTGCGGGATCTGCACGCGGCCGCTCGCGGAGCTGTCGCTCGACGTGCGCGGCTGCGGAACGCTCGGCGGGTAGTCGGCCTTGCCGTGGTAGTCGATGGCGCCGAAGCCGTCGGACGGCGGCTCGCCGGGCGGGAACGCGCCGAACGACGCGCCCGGGACGCGGGTCTGCTGCGGTGGGAGTGGCGTCGGCTCGGGCGCCTGCGGGATCGGCGCGGGAGCGGGCGTATAGGGCGCCGGCGGAGCATCGTGCGCACCCGGGTCGCGGCCGTTGACCGGGCCCTGGTCGCCGTAGCCGTCGCCGGGGCGCGCGGAGCCCCACGCCGGGGGGGCCGGGGGGTTCCACTGGTCGGTCCGCTGTGGCCGGTCGTAACCCGGCGGGGCCCACGCCTCGGCCGCACGACGTCGGGCGTCACCCTCGCCGAACCGGGGACCGTCAGCGTCCGGGGCAGCCTCGTCCGGCTCGTAGCCGGGGTGCTGCGAACCCTCGGACGTCATCTGCGCCTCCTCCATCGCGGAACAGCGACCCGGCCGTCGAGCCGACGGCGGGCAGCCGGACCAACCGTACCGGGCGGTGCCACAGGTAGGAATCCCGGTGCTGTGACCAGCACCGCTACGGCGGATTCGGTAACCGTCCCGGTACGAAAGGCCCGCCCGGACGAGCCGGACGGGCCTGCGGTTGACGCGGCGTAGTTATCGCTGCGTGCGCTGCGAGATCGCGATGATCTCGGCGCGGACGGCCGGCGAGTTGGTCTCGCTCAGCGCGCGCTCGAGGGCGCGCATGTGGCGCATCCGGTTACGGTGCGTGCGGTAACGGTCCATCATGGTGCTCATTGCGATGCTCCCCTGGTCTGCACCGGTCGCCCCCAACCGGTGTCACTGTCCATTGAAGCGCATCCACCCGTCCTTTGCCATTGATTATTAGGTGAGCCGCGCCACGCGCCGAACAAACGAAGGTCATCGACTAGATAGACGGAAGAAGAAACGAAGGAGCCGGCGTGGTCCGCAGACCACGCCGGCTCCGACAAATGCCGCGAATCAGGTCCAAGCAAGCAGCGTCGCCTCGGGATCGCTGAGGAACGCGCCCACGTCGCGCAGGAACTTGGCGCCGAGCTCACCGTCGATGATGCGGTGGTCGAACGACAAAGCGAGCTGCGTGACCTTGCGGATCTGGATCTCGCCCTCGTGCACCCACGGCGTATCGCGCACCGCTCCGAACGCGAGGATGGCCGACTCACCGGGCGGCAGGATCGGCGTACCCGCGTCGACGCCGAACACGCCGACGTTGGTGATGGTGAGCGTGCCGCCGGACATGTCGGCCGGCGGTGTCTTGCCCGTCTTGGCCGTCTGCACCAGCGCGGTCATCGCATCCGCCAGCTCGCGCAGCGACAGCCGCCCCGCGTCCTTGATGTTGGGCACGATCAGCCCGCGCTCGGTCGCCGCCGCGATGCCCAGGTTGACGTAGTCCTTGACGACGATCTCGTCGCCGGCCCACGTCGAGTTGACCATCGGGTGCCGCTTCGCGGCCAGCAGCACCGCCTTGGCCACGAGGAGCAGCGGGGAGATCCGCGCCTCGCGCCAGTCGGGCAGCGCCCGCAGCCGCTCGATCGCCTGCATCGTGCGGGTCATGTCGACGGTGAGGAACACCGTGACGTGCGGCGCGGTGAACGCCGACGCCACCATGTTCTCCGCGGTCAACTTGCGCACGCCCTTGACCGGGATGCGCTGCTCCCGCTCGCCGGCCGGCAGCGTCACCGCCGGCGCGGCCGGAGCGGTGCTGCCGTTCTGCGCGGCCAGCACGTCGTCACGCGTGATCGAGCCCAGCGGACCCGAGCCGACCAGCGCGCCGAGATCGACGCCCAGGTCCTTGGCCAGCTTGCGGACGGGGGGCTTCGCCAGCGCCACCTGATCGGTGCGTCCGGCGCCGGGGGCGGGTGCCGGTGCCTCGACGGGCGCGGCCGGCGCCGGCACAACCGGAGCCGCGGGGGCCGTAGCGGCGGGCGCCACCCGAGCCGGCGCGGCCTGAGCCCGTGCGGCCGGAGCGGGCGCGGCCGGAGCCGCTGCCGCAACGCCATCGGTCTTGCGCGGCCGCCGCTTCACCGACGGCGCCTTGGGCCCGTAACCGACCAGCACCGCGTCGGCCTTGGGCGCCGGGCTGCCGATCAGCCCCGGCTCGACGGAACCCTCGGCCGGCGCCACGTCGACCGCGGCCAGCGAGGCCGCCGACGGCTCCGGGGCGGCGCCCGCGGCCGGGTCGGTGTCGATCGTGATGATCGGGCTGCCCACCTCGACGGTCGTGCTCTCGGGGTGGTGGATCTCGACGACCTTGCCGGCCCACTTCGCCGGGATCTCGACCGCCGCCTTGGCCGTCTCGACCTCGACGATCGGCTGGTTGAGCTCGATCTCGTCGCCGACTCCGACGAGCCACTTGATGATCTCGCCCTCGACCAACCCCTCACCGAGGTCGGGCAGGTTGAACGTTTTCATGCGGGACATCGCGGTCACCAGCCGAAGGAGCGGTCGACGGCGTCGAGCACGCGGTCAAGGTCGGGCAGGTATTCCTCTTCGACCCTAGCCGCGGGGTACGGCGTGTTGAAGCCGGTCACCCGCAGCACCGGGGCCTCCAGGGAGTAGAAGCACTCCTCGGTGACCCGGGCCGCGAGCTCCGCGCCCATGCCGACGTTGCTCGGCGCCTCGTGCACGACCACGCACCGGCCGGTGCGCCGGACCGACTCGAAGACCGGGCCCATGTCGAGCGGCGAGAGCGAGCGCAGGTCGATCACCTCGATCGACCGCCCGTCCTCCTGCGCCGCCGCGGCCGCGTCGAGCGCGGTGCGCACCATCGGCCCGTACGCGAGCACGGTCACGTCCGTGCCGGAGCGCACCGTGCGCGAGGCGTGCAGCGGGTAGGCGGACGACAGATCGCGGTCGAGGTCGACCTCGCCCTTCTCCCAGTAGCGCCGCTTCGGCTCCAGGAAGACGATCGGGTCGTCGGACGCGATCGCCTGCTGGATCATGTAGTACGCGTCTTCCGGCGACGAGCAGGCGACCACCTTGAGGCCCGCGGTGTGCGCGAAATAGGCCTCCGGCGACTCGGAGTGGTGCTCGACCGCGCCGATGCCGCCACCGAACGGGATCCGGATGACGATCGGCAGCCGCACTTTGCCCTGCGACCGGAAGTGCATCTTCGCGACCTGCGAGACGATCTGGTCGTACGCGGGATAGACGAAGCCGTCGAACTGGATCTCGCAGACCGGGCGGTAGCCACGGATCGCGAGGCCGACGGCGGTGCCGATGATGCCGGACTCGGCCAGCGGCGTGTCGATCACCCGGTCCTCGCCGAAGTCCTTCTGCAGGCCGTCGGTGATCCGGAAGACGCCGCCCAGCTTGCCGACGTCCTCGCCCATGATGACGACCTTGGGGTCGTTCTCCAGGGCGCGCCGCATGCCGTGGGTGAGCGCCTTACCAATCGTGAGCTTCTCGGCCATCAGTGCGCGCTCCCCTCGAACGAGGCAAGGTACTGCCCGAACCGCTCGCGCTCCTGGTCGACCAGGGGTGAGCCGTTGGGGTAGACGTTGTCGAACAACGTCATCGGGGACGGGTCGGGCATTTCGAGCACCCGCTCGCGCAGGTGCAGGGACTCCCGCTTGGCCTGCTCGTCGACCTCGGCGAAGAACGCCGCGTCGGCGACCTGCGACTTCTCGAGGAAGGCGCGCAGCCGCTTGATCGGGTCCTTGGCCTGCCAGGCCTCGACCTCGCTGGCGATGCGGTAGCGGGTCGGGTCGTCGTTGGTGGTGTGCGCGCCCATCCGGTAGGTGTAGGCCTCGATCAGGGTGGGGCCCTGGCCGAGCCGGGCGTGGTCGAGCGCGGCGCGGGTGACCGCGTACGACGCGAGCACGTCGTTGCCGTCGACGCGGATGCCGGGGAAGCCGAAACCGGCGGCGCGACGGTAGAGAGGGATGCGGGTCTGCCGCTCGAGCGGTTCGGAGATCGCGTACTGGTTGTTCTGGCAGAAGAACACCAGCGGGGCGTTGAACACGCCGGCCCAGATGAACGCCTCGTTGACGTCACCCTGGCTGGTCGCGCCGTCGCCGAAGTAGGCGATGACCGCCTCACCGTCGTCGGTGCCGGTCTTGCCGTCCATGGTCACGCCCATGGCGTACCCGGTCGCGTGCAGGGTCTGCGCCCCGATGACGATCGTGTACATGTTGAACTTGAACTCGTTGGGATCCCAACCGCCCTGGTCGACACCGCGGAACAGGCCAAGTGGCATGATCGGGTCGATACCGCGGCAGTAGAGGACGCCGTGCTCGCGGTAGGTCGGGAACGCCATGTCCTGGGCGCGCAGGGCGCGGCCGGAGCCGACCTGGGCGGCTTCCTGGCCGAGCAGGCTGGCCCAGATGCCCAGCTCACCCTGGCGCTGGAGCGCGGTGGCCTCGGCGTCCAGCTTCCGGACGATCACCAGATCGCGGTAGAGCCCGCGGTATTCCTCATCGGTGAAGTCGGCCCGGTAGACCGTGCCGTCGGATCCGGTCACCGACTCGATCCGCTCACCCTCTGGGGTGAGCAACTGGACAAGCTCCCCGTCGGGGGGCGAGCCTCCCTTGGCCATCCGTGTCTCCCTGTCTGTGGTGCGGTGCCGGGGGTGTCCCGACCGCGCAGCTTCGTCGCCCGCCGGCTTCGCCGACCGGCCCTACCTCACCGCGCCTGACCCGGTGGGGCCGCCGCGCGGTTGGGAGCCGACATCGCGTTCCGTGCCCGCCGCAGGGATGTGCTTGAGGCCACGGCCACGTTGCCGTCGTCTCCATCCTCGCATTGCCGGGGGCGGTCCCACAGGCTGGTTGACACTCTCCATGATCGACCCTGCCTGGTAAACGCTTTGTTGAAGTTGGCACATAGACACGCTGTAGATGACTGGCAAACCGAGCGTAACTGCGCAACCCTGGTGGCCGGACGCGATGACCGAATAGGACTCTTTACCCCGGTTCTTCGCCGCGTCTTGTCTGCAGACGAGGAGTTTCGGTCGTGCCCGACCACGCCCCCTGGCCGCCGCCGGGCGGCCGACATCGCACCGCCGGCCTGAGCGGCCCGGGCCGCCGCTATGCCCTGATCGTGCTGGCCCTGGCGGTGACGTCGTCGCTGCCCATCCTGGCCGCGATCGGTCCCGGCGCCGGGTCCGTCGGTGACGCGGTGGCCGGCGACGAGTTCGGTGGGACCACGCCGTTCATCCCGCCGCCGTCGCCCGGGCCGGTCGTGGTCATCCCGATCCGGCCGGGAGTGGTCGAGCCGCCCGTGCCGCTGGCCACCGCACCGGCGCCGACCGGTGCCGCCGCGCCCGCGCGCGAGCCGGTGCGGCAGCGGGTCCCCCGGCCGGCGCGCGCCGCCGCCGGGCCGCCCGCCCGCGCCGCCGAGCGCGCCCACCGGCCGAAATGCCCCGCGCCGAAGCATCGGCCGACCCGGCCACGGGTGCGGCCGCAGCGGATCGTCCGCGATGTCGAAATCCCCCATCGCCCACGGGTACGCAGGCCACAGGTCCCGCGGCTCGCCCCGCCGCCGGTCCGGCCGCCGCGGCTCCGAGCGCCCCGCCCGCCGGTCATCCGCAAGCTCTGGGACCGCCCGCCGGCCGTGCTGCGACCCCAGTGGCGGCCGCCGGGCACCCCCTAACCGCGGGCGGTGTGCGTCTCGATCAGCGGCGCGCGACCCGGGCCGGCCTGGTCCCACGCGCCCTCGAAGCCGTGGGCGGCGATCCCGCTCGTACGCAGGTCGGCGCCGTTCTCGGGGTCGAGCAGCTCGGACACGACCGACACCGACGGGTTGTGCCCGATGACCATGACGGTGCCGACCGCGTCGTCGACGCCCTGGAGCAGCTCGAGGAACTCCGGGGCCTCGCCGTCGTAGACCTCGGGACGGTAGTCGACCTCCGGTGACGGCGCCTCGGCGCCGGCCGCGTCGGCCAACCCGAGCGCGATGCCGTGCCAGGTCTGCCGGGTGCGCTTCGCCGGCGAGCAGATCACCAGCTCGGGCCGGTAGCCACGGTGCGCCAGCCAGGCGCCGACCGCACCCGCGTCGGCGTGCCCGCGCGGGGTGAGCGGGCGGTCCACGTCGGCGACGCCCTCGGGCCGGTCGGCCTTGGCGTGCCGGACCAGCAGGATCCTCCGCTCCGTCATGCCTGACAGCTTGCCTGATTGGGCTCCGGCGCACATGGGTAAGACGGACTGTGCCCGCCCGCTCTACGCATCACGAAGGAGGCGACCACAGTGGGCATTGGTGGCAGCATCTTCCTCATCGCCGTCGGGGCGATCTTCACGTTCGCGCTGGACGTCAACGTGGGCTGGCTCGACCTCGACGTGGTTGGCGTGGTGCTCATGCTGGCCGGCCTCGTCGGTTTGCTCCTGACCACGTGGTTCTGGCAGAGCCGCCGGCGGACCACCGTCGTGCGGGACACCCGCGCCACTCCCCCCGCCCCGCCCTACAGCCCCGCGGCTCCGCCGCCCCCGCCCGCCCAGGGCCGGGTCGAGGAGTACCACGAGGTGCGGCGCGACGATCGCGCGTACTGACGCTCAATAGTCTTGTGGCCCCCCACCTGGCGGGGGGCCACAACTATGTGGCGAACAGGGCCAGGTAGATCGCGACGTGGTGGCAGATGGCCGCGATCAGCGTGCAGGCGTGGAAGAACTCGTGGTGGCCGAAGACGGTCGGCCAGGGATTGGGGCGCCGCATCGCATAGAAGATCGCGCCGACCGTGTAGGCCACGCCGCCCGCGAGCAGCAGCAACAGGCAGGCCAGCCCGCCGTTGCGGGCGATGTCGGGCAGGACGGCCAGGGCGACCCAGCCGAGCGCGAGGTAGAGGGGCGCCGACAGCCACCGCGAACCGTGCGGTCTTAAAAGCTTGAGCATCACCCCGCCCACGGCACCGGCCCAGACGATGCCCAGGATGATCGTCGCTGTGCGGGTCGGCAGCAGCAGCACGCAGAACGGCGTGTAGGTGCCCGCGATGAAGATGAAGATCATCGAGTGGTCGAGCCGGCGCATGACCTGGTAGCCGCGCTCCGACCAGACGCGGCGGTGATATAACGCGCTGGTGCCGAACAGCGCACACACGGTGATGCTGTAGACGACGCAGCTGACCAACGGGGACCAGCCCGGGCGGGTCGCCGCGATAGCGCAGAGCACGACCCCGGCCACGACCGCGACAAAGGACGCGTAAGCGTGCAACCAGCCACGCATGCGCGGCTTGCCGAGGTCGACGGGCCGCATCCGGGATCGGGTGGACGTCGTCACCGGATCAGGCTACCGACCTGGGCTGACAGGAGTCTGTAAGTCCGCGCGGCTTCACCGGTGTGAAGGTTGCCACGCGCCGCGTCGACAATGGAACGGTGCTGCGCATCCATCGGGTCGGCGCGACCGGACTCCTGATCGAGTGCCCACCGGACGAGGTCGAGTCCTGGCGGGCGGAGCTGTGGCGGCGCCGGGCCGCGGGCGAGTTGGCGGTGACCGAAATCGTCCCGGGGGCGCGCACGGTGCTGCTCGACGGCATCGACCCGCGGGCGGCCTCGCTGGTCACCAGTTGGGCGCCGCCGCCGGCAGCGGCGGAATCGTCGGGCGATCTCCTTTCCATACCTGTGGTGTACGACGGACCGGACCTCGAGGCCGTCGGCGCGCTGTGGTCGCTGCCCGTACCCACGGTGATCTCGCGTCTGGCCGCCACCGAGTTCCGCGTCGCGTTCTGCGGCTTCGCTCCGGGCTTCGGCTATCTGACCGGGCTGCCGCCGTCGCTGTCGGTGCCCCGGCTCGCCTCGCCCCGCACGTCGGTGCCGGCCGGCTCGGTCGGCCTGGCCGGCCCCTACGCCGGCATCTATCCCACCGCGTCCCCGGGCGGATGGCAGCTGGTCGGCCGCACCGAGGTCACCCTGTTCGACGTCGACCGAGAGCCGCCCGCCCTGCTCACGCCCGGCACGCGGGTCCGGCTGGTGCGGGCATGAGGGTGGTCCGCGCCGGTGCGCTCACGACGGTGCAGGACCTCGGTCGCCCCGGGTACGCGCATCTCGGCGTCCCGCGGTCCGGGGCCCTGGACGGGCCGGCGCTGCGCCGGGCCAATGCGCTGGTCGGCAACCCGCCCGGTGCGGCCGGCCTGGAGACGACGCTGACCGGCTGCGCGTTCCGGCTGGTCGCGGACGGGACGATCGCCGTGACCGGCGCGACCGCGCGGGTCCGCGTCGACGGCGCCGAGGTCGGCCCGGACGAGGCGGTCGAGGTGCCGGCGGGCGCCCTGGTCGACGTCGGGCGGGCGACGGCCGGAGTGCGCTCCTACGTCGCGGTCGCCGGCGGGCTCGACGTGCCACCGGTGCTCGGCAGCCGCTCGACCGACACGCTCTCCGGCCTCGGCCCTCCCCGCCTCCGCGACGGCGACCTGCTCCGCGTGGGGTCGCCGGTCGGGGCCGTCGCTCGCCTGAAGGCAACTCCGCCGGCCCCCGCGGAGATCGTGCTGCCGGTGGTGCTCGGGCCCCGGCACGACTGGTTCACCGCCGAGGCGGTCGAGACGCTGCTGACCACGGCGTACGCCGTGAGTCCGCAGAGCAACCGCGTCGGCGCCCGGCTGGCCGGCGCGGCGCTGGCCCGCGCGGACGCCGGCGAGTTGCCCAGCGAGGGCGTCGTGCTCGGTGCGGTGCAGGTGCCGGCCGACGGTCAGCCGCTGGTGTTCCTGGCCGACCACCCGACCACCGGCGGATATCCGGTGATCGCGGTGGTCACCGACGTAACCGCCCTGGCTCAGGCCCGCCCGGGCAGTACCGTCAGATTTCATGGACCTGAACGCTGACATGGCCGAGGGCTTCGGCGTCTGGAAGCTCGGTGACGACGACGCCCTGCTCGACGTGATCACGTCGGCCAACGTCGCGTGCGGCTTCCACGGCGGCGATCCGGCGACGATGCGGCGGGTCTGCGCGACGGCCGCGGCCCGGGGAGTCGCCGTGGGGGCCCAGGTGAGCTACCGGGACCTGGTCGGGTTCGGGCGGCGACGGATCGACTACGCGTTCGACGAGCTGCGCGACGACGTGATCTATCAGATCGGCGCCCTCGACGCGTTCTGCCGGGTGGCCGGCAAGGCGGTCCGGTACGTCAAGCCGCACGGCGCGCTCTACAACGTGGCCGCGGTCGACGAGGCCCAGGCGGCGGCGGTGGTCGCGGCGATCCGCGACTACGACCGTTCGCTGCCGCTGCTGTGCGGGCCTGGTTCCACGCTGGCCGAGATCGCCGTGGGCGCCGGCCTCAGCGTGATCGCCGAGGGCTTCGCCGACCGGGCGTACGAGCCGGACGGCCGGCTGGTCTCCCGCAGCCAACCCGGCGCGGTGGTCGACGACCCGGACGCGGTCGTGCACCGGGCCCTGCGGCTGGCCCGCGAAGGCACCGTGACCGCGGTCGACGGCTCGGTGATCCCGCTGCGCGTGGCGTCGATCTGCCTGCACAGCGACACGCGCGGTGCGGCCGACCTGGCCCGCCGGATCCGCGACGCCCTCACCGGCGCCGGCATCCCGCTGGCGCCGTTCGCGGGTCAGGCCTGAGTCTCGTCGAGGCCGCGGAGGACGAGCGCCAGACGCTGCGTACCGTCGGCGCTGACCTTGATCGGGACGCCCCAGTCCTGTCGGGTCAGGTGGCAGGCCGCGTGCTCGGCCTCCGCGTCGCAGGTGGCGGCCTGGGCGACCACCTGGAGGACGCCACCGTCGACGCCCTCGGCGATGACCAGGCGACGGCTCAGGTCGGTGGTCGCCCCGTCGCCCTCGAGCAGCAGTTCGGGCGGCGACGCCGAAACGGTGAGCCGGGTCGACGGACCGAACGACTCGTCGAGCTTCTGGCCCGGCGCCGGCGTGAAGATGACGTCGAGGGTGACCTCGCCCGCGGCCACCACGGTCGGCGGGCGTTCGGTGCGGTGCCGGGTGCCCGGCGCGGTCGCACCGCGGGCCGCGAGCGCCGTCAACCGGTGCCCGGCCGACTCGACGACGATCAGGTCGCCGGCCGGGGTGACGACGATGTCGCTGGGCTCGGCCAGCCCGTCGGCCAGCGTCGAGACCTCGTCGGCGACCGGGTCGAAGCGGCGCACCGCGCCGTTGTAGGTGTCGGCGACCAGCACCGACCCGTCGGCCAGCGCGCAGACGCCGAGCGGGTGCTGCAGCAGCGCCTGGTCGGCCGGCCCGTCCATGTGGCCGAAGTCGAACAGGCCCTGCCCGACCGCGGTGTGCAGCGCGCCGTCCTCGACGTAGCGCAGGGCGCTGGTCTCGCTGTCGGCCACCCACAGCCGGCGGCCGTCGGCCGAGGTGGACAGGCCGGAGGGCTGGGCCATCCAGACGTCGGGCAGCGGGCCGTCGCGCAGCGCCTCGACCGTGGTGCCGGCGTAGACGCCGGTGGTGCGCTTGATCGGGTCGTACCACCAGAGCTGGTGGATGCCGGCCATCGCGATGACGACCTGGTCGTCGTACCAGGCGACGTCCCAAGGAGAGGAGAGGTCGCTGGCCAGCGCGTCGTGCGCGTGGTCGTCGACGGTCGACCGCCACTGCCGCCCGCTGCCGGCGAGGGTGACGACCTCGCCGGTGGCCAGCGTGAGGCCGCGGAGCAGGTGGTTGACGGTGTCGGCGACGACGACGTCGTAGCCGACGGTGGAGGCGAGCTCCGGCGGCAGCAGGCAGAGGCCCTGCGGCTCGGCGAACTCGGCCTTGTCCGGGCCGCCGTCGGCGCGCCCGCGGGTGCCCGTGCCGATCCGCCGCACGACGGTCTCGCCGTCGGCCTCGAGCTCCACCAGCGAGTGCCGGGACGAGTCCGAGACCAGCAGGTGGCCGTCGGGCAGCACGACGGCCTTGCCCGGGAAGCGCAACGTCGTGTGCGCCGCCTCCGGCGCGACGTAAGGGCCGTCGCCGCGGTGCAGCGTGCCCTTGGCCTCGTGGGTGGCGACCAGCTCGTCGACCAGCCGGCCGAGCCCCTCGGCGTGGCCCTCGCCGGCCATCGTCGCCACGACGTAACCCTCGGGGTCGACGACGGTCAGCGTGGGCCAGGCCTTGGCCGCGTACTGGTCCCAGGTGACCAGCTCCGGGTCGTCCAGCACCGGGTGGTGCACCTCGTAGCGCTCCACCGCGGCCCGCAACGCCTCCGCGTCACGCTCGTGCTCGAACTTCGGCGAGTGCACCCCGATCACGACGAGCACGTCGCCGTACTTCTCCTCGAGCGGACGCAGCTCGTCGAGCACGTGCAGGCAGTTGATGCAGCAGAAGGTCCAGAAGTCGAGCAGCACGATCTTGCCGCGCAGATCGCCGATCGACAGTCCCCGGCCGCCGGTGTTGAGCCAACCGCGGCCCTTCAGCTGGGGCGCCCGTACGCGTGGAGTCACCCGTCAATCGTGCCAGCGCCGGCTAGAAGGATTCCTCCGGGAGGTCCATCAGGTCGAGCGTGGTGTTCTCGATGATGCGGCGGTCGGCGCCGAGGCGGGGCAGCACCTCGCGGGCGAAGAACCGGGCGGCGGCGACCTTGCCCGTGTAGAAGGCATCCGGGCCCTCGGCCAGCTTGCGCAGCGCCACGTCCGCCTGCCGCTGGAGGAGCCAGCCGACGATCAGATCGCCGACCGCGAGCAGGAACCGCCGGCTCGACAGGCCGATCTTGTAGATCGCCCGCGGGTCGGTGGCCGCCTCGCCGAGCCAGCCGGTCATCACGCCCAGCATGGTCTGGGCCTCGACCAGCGCCTTGCCCAGCGCGAGCCGCTCCTCCTTGAGCTGGCCGTTGCCGCCCTCGGACTCGATGAACTGCTGGATCTCGCCGGCCACGGCCATCAGCGCGCCGCCCTGGTCCTTGACGATCTTGCGGAACACCAGGTCGAGGCTCTGGATCGCGGTCGTGCCCTCGTAGAGGGTGTCGATCTTCGCGTCGCGGACGTACTGCTCCAGCGGGTAGTCCTGCAGGAAGCCCGAACCGCCGAAGGTCTGCAGGGACTCCGAGCCGAGCAGCTCGTAGGCCCGCTCCGAGCCGAGACCCTTGACGATCGGCAGCAGGAAGTCGTTGACCCGCTTGGCCAGCTTCTCCGCCTCGGCGTCGCCGGCGTGCGCGGCCAGCTTGATCTTGTCCTGCCAGCTCGCGGTGTAGACCACCAGAGCGCGCATGCCCTCGGCGTACGACTTCTGCAGCATCAGCGACCGGCGTACGTCCGGGTGGTGCGCGATGGTGACCCGCGGCGCGGCCTTGTCGGCCTGGCGCAGGAGGTCGGCGCCCTGCACGCGCTCCTTGGCGTAGTCCAGCGCGTTGAGGTAGCCCGTCGACAACGTCGCGATGGCCTTGGTGCCGACCATCATCCGGGCGTACTCGATGATCAGGAACATCTGCCGGATGCCCTCGTGGACGTCGCCCATCAGCCAGCCCTTGGCCGGGACGCCGTGCTCGCCGAAGGTCAGCTCGCAGGTGTTGGAGACCTTGATGCCCATCTTGTGCTCGACGTTGGTGGCGAACACGCCGTTGCGCTCGCCGAGCTCACCGGTCTCCTCGTCGAAGTGGAACTTCGGCACGACGAACAGCGACAGGCCCTTGGTGCCCGGACCGCCGACGCCCTCGACGCCGACCGGGCGGGCCAGCACGTAGTGGACGATGTTCTCGCTCAGGTCGTGCTCGCCGGAGGTGATGAACCGCTTGACGCCCTCGATGTGCCACGAGCCGTCGGGCTGCGGGACGGCCCGGGTGCGGCCGGCGCCCACGTCGGAGCCGGCGTCGGGCTCGGTGAGCACCATGGTCGACGCCCAGCCCTTTTCGATGAACAGCTCGGCCCACTTCTTCTGCCGGTCGGTGCCCTCGCGGTGCAGCGTGGTCGCGAACGACGGGCCGGACGCGTACATCCAGATCGGCGCGTTGGAGCCCAGGATCAGCTCGGCCAGCGACCACCACAGGGCGCGCGGCGCGGAGGTGCCGCCGAGCTCCGTCGGCAGGTCTAGGCGCCAGAACTCGGCGTCCATGAAGCGGTGGTACGAGCGGCGGAAGGCCTCGGGCAGCGGCGCGCTGTGGGTGGCCGGGTCGAACACCGGCGGGTTGCGGTCGCTGTCGGTGTAGCTGGCCGCCAGGTCTTCGCGGGCGAACCGGTCGAGCTCGACCAGGAAGTTGCGGGCCGTGTCGGCGTCGATGTCGGCGAACGGCGCCTGACCGAGGACCTGACCGGCGCCGAAGACCTCGAAGAGGTTGAACTCGATGTCGCGCAGGTTGCTCTTGTAGTGCGTCATGTGCGTCGGTTCCCCGATCCCAGCGGCGTTGGTTACCCGTCAGTAACCCAGGTTATTACCTGCGAGTAGGACTCACAAAGGGGCGTCCTTGGTGACCGGTGCCACAGTAATCACATCGTGGCGTCCCTTTTGAAGCGCTTTATCGGCTTATGGGGGTCGATATTGGGTGGAGTCAAGTCGGCGCGCCGACAGTTGCGTCACCGTACGCAGCGCGGGGTCGTTTGGTGGTTACCCGCGCCCGAGGGCGCACGACGCAGGAGGTCCCCGATGACTCTCGCCCATCTCGCTGCCCTGCTGCTCAACCCGCGCGCCGGCTACGTCGGTCGGCACCGCGCGCCCGAGACCACCGCCCGGGCCATCGCCGCGGTCCAGGTGCCACGACTGGCGGCCGCGAAGCAGCCCTGAACGTTACTCGCTGCCGACTTCCCAACTGGGGACGCTGACGGTGGTGACCGGGCGTTGACCGGCGTACTCGAGCAGGACGACGGCGATGTCGTCGTCGAGCCGCCCGTGCACCCACTCGACCAGCGCCGTCTCCAGTGACGCCAGACCGTCGCCGACCGTGCCGTGGCCGAGCAGCCGCCACGCGCGGTCGGCGATCGGGAAGAACTCGCCCTCCCGGCGCGCCTCGCCCAGCCCGTCGGTGAACAGCAGCAGCCGGTCGCCCGGCTCGAGGCGCTCGACCCGGGGGCGGACGACCGGCATGAAACCCAGCGGCGGCGCCGGCGCCGGCGGCTCGAGGGGAATGACCTCGCCCCGGCGCAGCAGCAGCGGCGCCGGGTGCCCACAGTTGACGATCGTCAGCGTCCCGCCGCGTTCCTCCACCATGGCCGCGGTGACGAAGTCCTCGTCGCCCACGCTGCGCGCCACCGCCCGGTCCAGGTCGGCGACGATCGCCCGCAGGTCCGCCCGCTCGTAGGCCACGTGCCGGTAGGAGCCGAGCACGATGCTCGCGGTGCGGACGGCGTCGAGGCCCTTGCCGCGCACGTCGCCGATGATGATGCGGACGCCGTACGGCGTATCCAGGCACTCGTAGAGGTCGCCGCCGATCTCGGCGGTCGCCGTGGCCGAGATGTAGCGGCCGGCGACGGAGAGGGAGCCCATCTGCGGCTCGATCGGGCGGAGCACCGCCTGCTGGGCGACCTGGGCCAGTTTGGACAGTTCGGCGATCCGCGTCGCCTGCCGCTCGCGGATCACCGCGACCACCGCCGCGATCGCCGTGGCCAGCGCGACGCCGACGACGTTGACGCCCGTCGCCAGGGTGACGCCGCGGGCGGCGATGGCGAACCCGATCCCGACCACCGTGGCCAGCACGCCGACGACCAGCACCATCCGCCACGAGGCGAACGCGGCCGCCAGGAACGGGGCCGCGGCGACCAGGCCGACGTAGTTGGCGCCACTGCCGTCGGCGATCTCCACGGCCGACACGATCGCGAGCAGCACGACGGCCGCGCCGAGACCGGCGCGGGATCCAGGGCTGAGCGGGCGGCGGCCCGGCGGGGAGAACTGCATGGGTACGCCGAACAGCATGCCTGATCCACGTGCCGTACTGAACGAAGTTGGCCCCTCGGACATCCGGTTCTGACCGTCTCGGTCAGTCCTGTCGGGTGCCTCCGTCAGTTGCCCAGCACTTCGTACTTGACGGTCAACTCACCCTGGCTGAGGTTGGCGATGGCGCGGAACGCGGCGCGGGACAGGTCGATGCACCGCCCGTCGACGAACGGGCCGCGGTCGTTGATGCGGACCACCACGGACTTGCCGTTGCTCGGGTTGGTCACCCGTACGCGCGTGTTGAAGGCCAGGGTCTTGTGCGCGGCGGTGAGCGCCTCGGGGTCGAAGGTCTCGCCGTTGGCGGTGAGCTGGCCCTCGTCGTAGTAGGAGGCGCCGCAGCTGCCGCTGCCGACCACGTCGCCGCTGTCGCTGTTTTCCGTTGGCTTGCTCGACGTCTTCGCCGGCGTGGGCTTCTTGCTGGCCGGGGCGCGGACGCTGCCGCGGGAGGCGTGCTCGGGGGTCTTGCTCGGCTTGGGCTTGGGGCTCGTCGTAGGCGTCGGCGCGGCGCTTGTCACGCTGGGTGACGGCTCGTCCGCAGGGGGTGCCGGGTCGGTCGATTGTGGAACATCCATGGTGCCGACCGTCTGCGCGGCCTTCTCCTCGGTCAGCTTGAGCGCGCCGAAAGCGCCACTGACCAGCAATGCCAGGACGACCACCGCGGTCGCCAGCGGTCCGAACAGCGACGCTGTGGCCCGCTGCCTGGTATGCCTACCCGCCACGATCTCGGGCTCCTTCCGCCGGGGGTGAACCGCCACGGACCGTACGCAGAGTGGTACGTCTGATGTCAACGTGATCATTGGCTTTCGCCCGAATATGGACCGAAACGTTCAACCGATCGACTGACCCCGCGGTGGTCCTTGGGTGCCGGTGTGCAGGATGGTCTTGTGGCCACCTCTCCACCACTGCGGGACGAGTCGTTGCGCGCCGCCCTCGCCGAGGCGTTCCACTGGTTCGACCCGGGAGCGTTCTCGGATCACCTGGTCTCCGATGTGTCCGGTTGGTGGCATTCGCCGGCGTTGCTGGCGTCGGTTGGGCCGGCGCTGGCGGCGCTGTACGCCGATTCCTCGCCGACGCTCGTGGTATCGCCGGAGGTCACCGGGTTCCTGGTCGGGCCGCTGGTCGCGGTGGCGCTGGGCGTCGGTTTCGCGCCGGCCGTCAAGGACGGCGGCGATCGGCGGTTGGTCGACCGGGTGACGTGGGCGCGTACGCCGCCGGACTATCGCGGGCGGGAGCTGCGGCTGGGGGTGCGGGAGCGGCAGATCCGGCCGTCGGACCGGGTGCTGGTGGTCGACGACTGGGTGGCGACCGGGGCGCAGGTGCGGGCGCTCTACGAGGTGGTGGCGGCGCGGGGTGCGACCGCCGTCGGGTGCGCGGCGATCGTCGACGCGGCGCCGCCGTCGTTGGCGCGCTCGCTTCGCCTCCGGTCGCTGTTGACGGCGGCCGACCTCGGCTAGATCGCGAACCAGGCGGCGGTCTCGTCCGCCAGCGCGCGTGCGAGCCGCAGGGTGGCGATCTCGTCGAGCGGTGGGTGGTCGTCTGCGGGGAACCAGCCGACGTCGAGCGACTCGTCGTCGTTGACGGTCGCGTCCGCGGTCAGGGCCCGGCAGGCGAAGGTGATGTTGAGGTACTGGCATCGGTCGCCGTTGGGATAGGTGACCTCCGGCGAGACGGTCACCGAGGTGATCCGCTCGGGCGCGACGCGTACGCCCGTTTCTTCCTCGACCTCCCGCACGATCGCGGCGGCCGGCTCCTCACCCGGCTCGGGGATGCCGGAGATGAGTGACCAGCGGCCGGTGTCGGCGCGGCGGCCGAGCAGGATCTCGCCGCGGTCGTTGCGGACGACGGCGCTGACGCCCGGCAGCCAGAGCGGGGCGTGTCCGATCTGGTGGCGGATGTCGGTTATGAAGCGCGGAGTTGGCACTCAGGCACCTTAGACCGAGGTTTGCGCAGCTAGAGCCAGCTATCACCCCGGGAGATCACAGATGGGTATGGCGCTATCTGCTATATCGCAGATTGGCATCTAGCGGAGAGCGGGGTTCCCAGGTGCAATAGACGTAGCTACAACCCGGGAGGAGGTCAGATGCCCACCTACTATCCCGGTCCGGACGTGTGGATCACCGACAAGGCGTTCACCGTCCTGGGCTCTTGCCCGGTCCACTTCCCCATCAAGGACTTGGCCGACCCCTACGTCGTCCGCGGCGACCGACACCCCGCCGGCGTGGTGACCGGCCGCTTCGCCATCGGCACCGTCGTGGCCGGCACCGTCGCCTGGCCACTGCACGACTCAGTGCTGGTCCACACCGCCATGCTGCTGGCGGTGGCCGTGCCCGTCCTGGCAACCGGCGCCTGCCTACGGGTGGCCCCACGCACCTACCAACTGCGGGCCGTCCACGGCGCGACGGACATCTGCCTCTACAGCACCACCCACGCGACGCGCTTCGGCCAGGTCCGGCGGGCCCTCGTGCGAGCGGTCGAAGAGCACCACCGCCAGAGCCTGACCAAAACGTGGCTACGCGAGCTCGAACGCTGAGCTGCCCCAAACGGCGCCGAGGGTGGACCGGCCCACCCTCGGCGTCTCATGTGCCGATCTGCGATATAGCTGGTAGCGGGATAGCGGTGAGGTACCTCGCGATGCATAATGTGCCTGACCCGCGCGTCCGGCAGACAGGCGACATCCGCGCAACTTACGCTGGCAAGCGACCTCACTGCCCGAGTTGGCGCAGACAGCGACACGGCTTCCCGCCGTAAGCCGACGCGCGCTCTTAGCTGGACAGGAGCGCCACTGATGGCCTCGAGCGACTCGCCAGCCGGCGCACGCCGCCGCGTGCGTCTGGCAGTCCGGCGGGCTCGCGAAGCCAAAGGCATTACCCAGGGTGACGTGGCCGAAGCCATGGAGTGGTCACTGTCCAAAGTGATGCGCATCGAGAACGGCGAAGTCACCATCTCGCAGAACGACCTCAGGCCCCTTCTCAGCTTCCTTGGCATCAAGGATAGGAGCCAGGTCGAAGCGCTGGTCACTTCCGCGAAGTTGTCGAAGCAGCGTCGCCAATGGTGGGAGGAGCCGGCCGTCCGCGACCTCCTCACCGCCAACATGGTGCAGCTGGTGCAACTCGAGGTCGAGGCCACCGAGATTCGCTATTTCTATCCCATGGTCGTGCCGGGCCGCCTTCAGACGCCCGCCTATACCCAGGCGGTGCTGCACACCTTCGCCGGGGAGCTCAGCGAAGATGCGATAGAGGCGCGGTTGCGCGTTCGCGAGATGCGCCGGCAGAAGTTCCTCACGGCGGACCGGTCAACCGCCGTCTACGTGCTGCTCGACGAGTCCGTGCTTTCCCGCCAGGTCGGCGGCGCCGATGTGTTGCGAGACCAGCTCGAGCATCTGCTGAACCTCGTCGGCGAAGGGCGAATCGCCGTCAAAATCATTCCCTTCGTCGAGCAGGCGACGATTCCCATGCTGGGGACCTTTGAGCTCATCAGTCTCGGAAACGAGGACGATGACGCGCTGCTCTACAGGGAAAGTGACATTCTCGACGAGATCGTCGAGGACAAGGAGAAAATCAAGCGGCATCGGGGAATCTTCGACCGCTTGTGGAGCAGTGCGCACGACGAGACAACCTCGGCGGGGCTAATCAAGGACCACGCCACCGCGTTGGCCTGACCAACCTATAGCGAACGAAAGGCATAGAACGTTGAACGAGTCGAGTGCGGCCATCTCATGGCGCAAGAGCAGCCGATGCGCGTCCGGCGCCTGCGTCGAAGTCGCCGATGCGGTGGAGAATGTGCTCATGCGGGACTCCAAGTCGCCCGAAGGCACGCCGTTAGCCTTCCCCAAGGGTGTCTGGACCGACTTCATGATTGACATCAAGGCTGGCCGATTCCACGCAAACTAGTGGCGGTTGTGAGCCGTGAACTTCGCGTACTCGGTACAGCGCCGAACGCGGCTCACAATCCAGGTCGTTCCAATTACCACAAAAATCGCATTTCGCCGCAATCCCCGACATTGCCAGCACTCACTGCGTTCACTCACGTTCCCTGCGTTCCAGTCGTTGCTTACGCTGTGCGTAGGTCACTACTAGGGAGCGTGACTCATGTCCAAAGATCAGAGTCGGGTCAAATGGCTTAGTAGGTGCTCGACCGGCGCATGCGTGGAGGTCGCCGCGCTCGACGGTCGGGTGCTCGTGCGTGACTCGAAAGACCGTGAAGGGCCGGTCATGGCGTTCTCTCGCTCAGCGTGGAGCGAGTTCCTCGACGGGGTCCGCGAGGGAGAAGTGCGCCGCTAGCGCGCTCCGGCGAGCCATCGGCTCGGCCGTAGGTCCTCGTATCCCGCAGCCCTCGCGCACGCCCCGGCCGCCCAGCGGATGCGTTGCGCGGTTCGTGGTCATAGCGTGGTGACGTCTGATCTAGGAGGACGTCGTCGAGACAACGGTGTGTGTTGCCGGTGGTGGGCCGGCCGGGGTTGTGCTGGGGTTGTTGCTCGCGCGGCAGGGTGTCGAGGTTGTCGTGCTCGAGAAGCATGCCGACTTTCTGCGCGACTTCCGCGGTGACACCGTCCACCCGTCGACGCTGACGCTGCTCGACGAGATCGGTCTGGGCGCCGCCATCGCGGAGCGGCCCGGGCGCAAGGTGGACGCGCTGCGGGCCACGTTCGACGACGGGACCGTGCGGGTCGCCGACTTCAGCCGGTTGCCCGGGCGGCATCCGTACATCCTGTTCCTGCCGCAGTGGGATTTCCTCGACCTCCTCGCCGACGAGGCGGCCAAGCTGCCGAACTTCACCCTGCTGCGCTCGACCGAGGTCGTCGACCTGCTGCGCGACGGCGACGGCAGGGTGGCCGGCGTCAGGACCAAGGACGGCCGCGAGGTACGGGCCCGGCTCACCGTTGGCTGCGACGGGCGCACATCCGTTGTCCGGGAACGGCTCGGCCTGGCCTCCCGTGAGTTCGGGGCGCCGATGGATGTGCTGCGGTTTCGCATCTCCCGCCGGCCCGACGAGCCGGCCGGGCTCGACATGCGGGTCGGCGCCGGCGGGCTCATGCTCTGCATCGACCGCGGCGACTACTTCCAGTGCGCCTATGTGATCGCCAAGGGCGGCTACGACGAGGTACGCGCCGCCGGGCTCGACGCCTTCCGCGACCGTGTCGCCGCCCGGGCGCCGCACCTCGGCGATCGCGTCGGCGAGCTGAGGAGCTGGGACGACGTGCGGCTGTTGACCGTCAAGCTGGACCGGCTCCGCCGCTGGTGGGCGCCGGGTGCCCTGCTGATCGGCGACGCGGCGCACGCCATGTCGCCGATCGGCGGCGTCGGGATCAACCTCGCTGTCCAGGACGCCGTGGCGGCAGCCCGCATCCTCGGTCCGGCGCTGGCCCGCCGGCACGTTGACCGACGGTGATCTGTCCAAGGTGGAGCGGCGTCGGCGGTTCCCGACCGCGGTGACCCAGGCCGGGCAGCGGCTCGCGCAGCGCCGCATCGTCGATCCCCTTTTGCACGCAACCGGGCCGGTCAACGTGCCGCGCCCTGTGCGGCTCGTCGACCGGACCCCCCGATTGCAGCAACTCGCCGCCCGGGTCGTCGGCCTCGGCGTCCGACCTGAGCACGTCGGCCCTATCGGCCGGTGAAGAACTCCAGCAACACCGGACCCAACGCATCGGGTTGCACGTCGTGCGTCTGGCCGGCGAGTTCACGATGGACCGCGCCGGGGACCGCGTCCGCCGTCGCCTTGGCCGCGACCCTGAGGTTGTCCGGACTCGCTCCACCGGCCGCCACCAGCGTCGGCACCCGCACCAGCTCGGCGACCGAGCGCGGCACCGACGAGTCGCCCATCACCGCGTTGTCGTAGGCCAGGGTCGGCGCCACCGCCTCGAAGACCGCCCAGAACGGCTGCCCGCGCATCCCCGCGACCATCTCCGCCGGCATCCCGACCGAGGTCATGAACAGCTCGATCGCGTCACCGTTGCGGCCGGCCGACAGCAGCCGGGTCAGCCGCTCCGTGTAGTCGCGGCTCCACGACCCGCCGTCGGTCTCCGAGACGAACGGCGGCTCGAACAGCGCCAACTTCTCGAAGGCCACTCCGGCGGCCGCGGCGTGCAGCAGCAGGGCGGCGCCCGACGAGATGCCGTACGCGTACGCGTCGCCACCCGCCTCGGCCACCAGTGCACGCAGATCGTCGATCTCGCGCGCCACCGCGTACGGCGCCGTGTCACCGCTGTCGCCCCGGCCACGGCGGTCGTACGCGTACACCGTGAAATGGTCGGAAAGCACGGCCGCCAGCGGGCGCATCGGGCCGGACGCGCGGTAGCACATCGCCCCGTCGACCAGGATCACCGGCGGGCCGCTGCCGCTGCGTTCGTACGCGATCGTCGTGCCGTCGGTTGATGTCAGCTTGCTCATTGCGTACCCCCTCTGAAGGTGTCGAGGTATGCCGCGAAGCGGTCGAGGCTGGTCTGGAAGCCGGCCTGGGCCGCGGCGCTGCGGTATGCCTCAGGAACGTTGGTCTGGTGGGTGACCACCTCGGTGCGGCCGTCGGCGAGCGCGCTGAAGGTGACCGTGGTCCGCATGCCGCCGTGGGACTCGGCCTCGACCCACACGAGCCGGCGCGGGCGCTCGATCTCGACGTAGGTCGCCCGCATCGTGTAACTGCTGCCGTCGCGGTCGTTGACCATGGTCGTCTCGAAGGCGCCGCCGGGTCGCAGGTCGACGACGATCCCGTCGAGTGGCGTCGTGGTGCCGGTCGGCCCCCAGAAATGGGTGAGGTGCTCCGGCGTGGTCATGCACTCGAAGATCAAGTCTGGCGGCGCGTCGTGCACGCGGCGGTAGGTCAACTCGCCGGTCTCAGTCATTCTGCTTCCTTCGTGCGCAGGCTTGTCAGGTGCTCGTCGAGCCGGTCGTAGCGGTCCGCCCAGACCTTGCGGTGCTCGGCTATCCAGCCGGCGGCGGCGTCGAGCCGGACCGCGTCAAGCGCGCAGGGCCGGGACTGGGCGTCCCGCGTACGCGACACCAGCCGGGCCTTTTCCAGCACCTTGACGTGCTTGGAGATCGCCTGCTGGCTCATCGCGAACGGCTCGGCGAGCTGGTTGACGGTGGCGTCACCCTTCGCGAGTCGCTCAAGAATGGCGCGCCGGGTCGGATCGGCCAGGGCGGCGAAGACCAGGCTGAGCTCGTCGGTGGTCACTCGTCGACCCTATCCACAACCAGCCCTTTGCACAACCACCTAGTTGTATACGCGGAGCGTCGCCGGTATGTAACTATCGACGGCGATGAGCCTCCTCGTGCACGCATACGTCCGCGGCCCGGCCGACGAAATGGTCTTCCTCGACGGCCCGGCCGGCTCCGACCTGGCCGGCCCGACGACGGCCCGCACCAGCATCTACGGCTCACCGTGCGTGGTGGCCCTCGGCGCGCGCATGCTGCCGACGCTGGCGACCCAGGACGTCTATGCGGAAACGCCGGCCGAGCTCGACGCCCTGGAAGCCGACTGCGCCCTGCTCCTCGACAACCTCGGCTACGTGTCGGCCTCGGTCGGCCGCGACCCTTCCTTCGTGGCGCAGCACGTGCGCAACATCGCCACCGCGATAGCCCGCGCCCGCAAGGCCGGCGGCGCGGTGGTCATCTGGTGAGCTAAGGGCTGTCCTGCCGATCAGCGTGAGCCGAGACGGAGTCCAGGTGTCGTCTGGGGGTGGCCCGGAATTGCCTGGATACCGGTGTTGTATGCGGGTGATTCCGGGCCACCACCAGACGCGGCTGGCCCGTCGCAGGCCGCACTGGGCAAAACACTTAGTCCTGGTAGGCCTTCCAGAGGACCATGTGGTCGCGGAGGTCGATCAGGTCACCGTCGGCGTTGAAGGTGCCGTCGCCGTTGTGGTGGAAGGTCCGGTGCTCGCCGCGGCCCTGGTTGACCCAGACCTGCTCGGCGTTGAGGATCACGAGCCCGCTGTACGCGTCGGCGAGCGAGTCGTCCAGCACCGTGCACTCCACATTGGCCAGACACTCGTCGACCAGCGGGGCGTCGACGCGACAGCCAGGTTTCTGCGTCAGCTCGAACCGCTCTGAGCTTGACCCGCTTTCCCGGACACCTGATCTGAGGCGAGACTGTCGCCGAGGGAGGAGTTCGGATGCCTGCACCACACCCGCCGGAGTTCCGTGAGCGTGCGGTCGAGTTGGCCCGGTTGAGGGAGCAGCCGATCGCGCAGGTCGCGAAAGGCTTGGGGATCTCCGAGTCGTGCCTGCGTAACTGGTTGGCCCAGGCTGACCGGGACGCCGGCAGGCGTGAGGGGTTGACCAGCGAGGAACGCAAGGAGCTGGCCGCGCTGCGTAAGGAGAAGCGGCGTCTGGAGGTGGAGAACGAGATCCTGCGCCGGGCCGCGGCCTATTTCGCGCGGGAGAACGTCCTCCCAAAATGATCTACCCGGTCGTCGTAGAGCTCACCGCCGACGGCATACCGGTGGCGGTGTGCTGCCGGGTGCTGGGCGTGTCGAGGGCCGGGTTCCACCACTGGCGCCGGCGTGGGCCCAGCCGGCGGGCGATGGCCGATGAGGCGCTCACCCGCACGATCCGCGAGATCCATCAGATGTCCCGCGGTAGCTACGGCGCGCCGCGGGTCCATGCCGAGCTGCGCCTGGCGGCCGGGGTCCGATGCGGCCGTAAACGGGTCGCTCGGCTGATGCGCGCCGACGGCCTCGAAGGGGTGTATCGGCGGCGGCGAAGGGGTTGCACCGTCAGGGATCCGGCCGCCACACCCTCAGCGGATCTGGTCAACCGCCGGTTCGTCGCCAACCGTCCAGACGCGCTGTGGGTCACCGACATCACCCAACACCGCACCGGGCAGGGCTGGGTCTACTGCGCGGTCGTCCTGGACGTGTTCGCCCGCCGGGTCGTGGGCTGGTCGATCGCCGACCACCTACGCACGGAGCTGGTCGTCGACGCCCTGGACATGGCCCGCTGGCGCCGCCGACCGGTGGCCGGACAGACCGTGGTCCACTCCGACCACGGCACCCAATACACCAGTTGGGCGTTCGGGCACCGGCTACGCACGGCCGGGCTGCTCGGCTCGATGGGCTCGATCGGTGACTGCTACGACAACAGCCTGGTCGAATCGTTCTTCGGCTCCATGCAGCTCGAGCTCCTCGACCGCCAACCTTGGGGCAACCGTCAGGAGCTGGCCAACGCCATCTTCGAGTGGATCGAGGCCTGGTACAACCCACGCCGACGGCACTCGGCCCTTGGCAACCTGTCCCCGATCGACTACGAACGACACCACACCGATCTAGCCACCGCGGCGTGATCACCACACCAGAAGTGTCCGGGAAACCGGGTCAAGCTCACTCGAACTTGTCGACGTCGTACCCCGAGCAGTTCCCGATGTCGACCACCTTCTCCGCGAGGTCGACGCCCGGCACCCCGATGACGCACTCACCGGTCTCCGCGAGCGAAGCCTGCGAGAAGTCCCCCGGCGACACGACCGCGCCGAGCACCCCTTCGTGCGAGATCACCATGTGGAAACCGACGGTCATCAGGTCGGCCCGCCCGGCTCTGTTGCGCGTCGAGAGCAGGATCGTGGGCCCGGATTCGAGCACCCGGTAGGCCTTGGCGCCCGGCAGCGATTTCCATGAGCTGGCCATTGGTCGCCTCCCCTTCCGACCATAGGCCGGGGCTCAGCGCGCGTTGGCGAGGTCGGTGCAGTGGGCGACGGTCGCATCATCCGGGGGTACGCCGGTGGCGCGCTCGGCCTCGCGTACCCGCCTGATGATCTCCATTGGGCCGTCGTCGCGGATGATCGCCAGCGCACCCGGCCAGTCGGTCTGCCCGAAACGATCGACGATCCGGCTGGCCCCGTTAGTGAGCAGCACGGCGTCGGTGAGATCAGCGACGGGCCGGGTGCCGATGATCGCCTCGGCCGCCGCGGCCGGGTCTTCCTTCGCGAGCCAGAACCCACCGGGCTGGTTGCGGCGGGCCCGCAACTCCCGGATGTACGCCTCCCGCGCCCGTTCCTTCTCGCGGCTGCCGTCGGCCGCGGCCTCGTAGTCAGCCCCGAACCGCTCCCGAACGTCGACCTCCCGGCGATCGTGCACCACGACGTCGTCCAGCAACAGAACGGAGTCGCCGAGCACGAAATGATCGGCCCGGCCGGCGGTCACCCGAAGAATCGCGACGGTCGCCGACGGGCTGCTCGGATCGCCCAGGTCGCAGGTTTCCCGATGAGCGTCAGCCACGGCCCCGATCGCCTCACCGACGATGGAGGTCAACTCGCGCCCGTCGTCGAGGGCCAAGCGGGCGATCAGCTCACCGCCGAGGCGAGCGGTGTACCAGGCGACCCCGTGCCGACAGATCTCCTCGATGCCCCGCATGCCGGCCCCGTCGAGCAACACCGCCGCCTGCGGCAAGGCGACAAAAAGGTCTTCGTTGACCGCCCCGACCTCCCCGGCCGAGGTCGCCATCACCACCCGCACGCAAGCCTCCCTCGGCGATCGACCGTTCGAGCGTCACCGCAGGGCCGCGCGCTCGTCAATGAGGTGGGCCGGCCGACCCAGAAAGGTGTCGCGAGGGACTGCCCCGAAGGCGATGTTGACGGTCACGAGGTTGTAGTGCCAGCCGGCCATGCCGGTCGACGAGGAGTAGCGATTGTTGGTCTGCCACCGAAGCCATTCGCCGGGTCCCACCATCACCACCGGCCGATGAGCGCGGACGGGCGCCCCGAAGCCGTCAGGCAGCCGCACTCGAAGCGAGCCGCCAACCAGCCGCAAACCGAAGGAGGCGGGCGGCGGGCACTCGAAGAGCACTCGCGCCCGAGGAACGAAGTCGTCCTCCTCGTCCTGCACGACGTCATGAAACAGCGGCGCCCGTTCGGCAGGCAGCTCAAACGCGACGGCCGCGGCATTCCGCGCCGCGGCAAGCGAACCCCCACGCGCCCGCTTACTCCACGTCGTACAAACCCGCTGCACGACAACATCCACACCCCTGATGCTCCCGCACTCCGAACAGGCGGAGCGAGCCGAATTCGCGCCGAGCGTCATCGGGGCCAACCACCGGACACACAACGCCACGAGGTCCACGACACGACCTAGAGCAGACCGCCAGCGTCCGCATTGTTACGGACCTGAGCGAAGAAGCGGGCGACGAAAAGGTCGCCGCCGAATCAGGACCAGACCAAAGCCAACCGAACAAGCGCAAACACCAACCCGCGAGGCGGGCGGCGTGGAGACGCGGGACGGCGCGGAGACGCGGGACGGCGCGGAGACGCGGGACGGCGCGGAGACGCGGGACGGCGCGGAGACGCGGGACGGCGCGGAGACGCGGGACGGCGCGGAGACGCGGGACGGCGCGGAGACGCGGGACGGCGCGGAGACGCGGGACGGCGCGGAGACGCGGGACGGCGCGGAGACGCGGGACGGCGCGGGAGCGCTGCCTGTTGCCGACGCAGCAACCGCAACCACCAGACCTCGGGGCGTCCGGGGCTCGGCAACCTCTGCGTCGTTACCGACCTGAGCCACGAAGCAGGCGACCCAAACGCGCGAGCCGCAACCACCAGACCGTGGGGTCCGGGGCTCGGCCCCGGAGTAGGAATGCGGAAACGCTCATGTCCGCGTTCGTGGCGGACATGAGCGATGGAGCGGGTGACGGGAATCGAACCCGCACTGTCAGCTTGGGAAGCTGATGTTCTGCCATTGAACTACACCCGCAGGCGGGACCACTCTACCCAATCAGCGCAGGCAGCGCAGCTACCCCTCGACCGGGCCCTCGGCTAGGGGCGCGACTAGGGCACGGGCAGGGTTTCGGGCCGTTCCTTCCCATCATGCTCATCGGTAACGTCCTTCACATCTGTTCCACGGGGAGGAAGAGGTGAGCAATGACGCTTCACGGAACACGGTGGGCGTGGCGGGCGGCTACTACCGCGGGTGCTGCGCTCGCGTTGGTGCTCAGCGCCGGCGCTGCCGGGCTGGCCAAGCCAGCGTCAGCCGGCGGGGCCAGCCCAGCCGTTGCCGACTGTGCCGGTGACACGCACGTCGATCTCAGGGTGATGAAGGGTGCCGCGCAGCGGCACGATCCCAACGAGCTGTCGGCTGAAGAGGTCGTCGCGCGGGAGGCCGCGTTCGACGCGGCGGTTGCGGCACGGTCGGGTGGGGTGGCCGACGAGTCGGCTCGTGGCAGGACGATCACCGTTCCGGTGGTCGTGCACGTCGTGTCGGAGGATGGGACGCGGGCGACCGGCAACATTCCGCGGTCGATGATCGACGCGCAGATGAACGTGCTCAACCAGGCGTACGGCGGGTTCACCGGCGGCGCGGCCTCGCCCTTCCGGTTCAAGTTGAAGAAGGTCAACCGGGTCGTCAACCCGGCCTGGTCGCCGATCCTCGCCGAGACGCCGGCCGAGCGGCAGATGAAGCGCCAGCTGCGCGAAGGTGGCCCCGAGACGCTCAACATGTATTTCGGTCTGATCGACCCGGGTCTGCTCGGCTGGGCGACCTATCCGGAGCGCAACATCACCACGTACGACGGCGCGGTGATCCTCTCCGAGTCGCTGCCGGGTGGCACCGCGGCGCCCTACAACGAGGGTGACACCGCCACGCACGAGGTCGGGCACTGGCTCAACCTCATGCACACGTTCGAGAACGGCTGTGAGGGCAAGGGCGACCACGTCGCCGACACCCCCGCCGAGGCGGAGCCGCAGTTCGAGTGCCCGATCGGCGCCGACACCTGCACCGCTCCCGGGCTCGACCCGATCCACAACTTCATGGACTACACCGACGACTACTGCATGTATCAGTTCACCGCGGGCCAGGTGAAGCGGATGAACCGCGCCTGGAACGCCTTCCGCGCACCCTGACCGAGACCGCGCCGCCGGCATCGAAGGGCCGGCGGCGCGGATCGGGTCAGGCAGGTCAGGTCGCGACCTCGAGCAGCTCGCGAGCCGCCGGCCGCCGCCATCGAGCGGCCTGCCGCGCCGACGCCGGCGATGATCGGCGGCGCCGCCCAGCCGGGTCGAGCCAGATGCGCACCTCAGGCGACGCCGAAGAAGACCCCGACCCCGAAGCCGCGCCACCCCGACGCGCCAGCATCGCCGCCTCGATCGTCAGCTCGAACAACCGCCAGTCGACCCGGGGCTCCGCGCGTAGCTCGGCGGCGATGGCTTCGATCCGCCGCGGGTCGGTGACCGGCACGGCCCGGCCGGCGACATAGGCCTCGTCGTCGCTGTCTTCGGGTGGGAAGGAATGCAGCGCGTAGCGCCCGTCGCGCTCGAGGTCGCGCCGCTTGGGCGAGTCGACGACGAAGCAGAAGAGCCCGTCGTGGTTGATCACCGGTGAGACCGGGTGCACCCGCGGACCGCCGTCAGCGCGGACGGTCGCCAGGTAGCCCAGGCCGGGCCCGTATTGGTGCATGAGGGCGTGGATCGCCCGCGCAAGTCGCGGCTCATCGGCGGCGAACTCAGACCAGGAAGCCATGGAGCGATCCTATCGTACATACGTACGAACCATAGGGTGATTCAATGCTGCTCTCGGACCGTGACCTGGTCACGGAGATCAAGTCGGGCGCCCTGACGCTGGAGCCGTTCGAGCCCGCGCTGGTGCAGCCGTCCAGCATCGACGTGCGGCTCGACCGGCTGTTCCGGGTCTTCAACAACCACCTCTACACCCACATCGACCCGGCCACCCAGCAGGACGATCTGACCTCGCTGGTGGAGGTGCCCGACGGTCAGCCGTTCGTGTTGCACCCGGGCGAGTTCGTGCTCGCCTCCACGATGGAGGTCATCAGTCTGGGTGACCGGCTCGCCGGCCGGCTGGAGGGCAAGTCGAGCCTGGGCCGCCTAGGCCTGCTCACCCACTCGACCGCCGGCTTCATCGACCCCGGCTTCTCGGGCCACGTCACGCTGGAGCTGTCCAACGTGGCCAACCTGCCGATCATGCTCTGGCCCGGCATGAAGATCGGCCAGCTCTGCATCTTCCGGCTCTCGTCACCGGCCGAGCACCCCTACGGCGCCGCGGTCTACGGCTCGCGCTACCAGAACCAGCGCGGCCCGACCCCGAGCCGCGCCTGGCAGAACTGGCGCACCTGGCCCACCGCGCCCCAGCAATGACGAAGGCGGGGGCCCTGCGAACAGGGCCCCCGCCGACAAGCAGCACACTCAGCGTTTCTTCACCGATCGATAGCCCGTGATCGGCATCTGGTTGACGCTGGACACCTGCACCGGCTTGCCGGCCCGTGGCGCGTGCACCATCTGGCCGTTGCCGATGTAGAGCCCCACGTGGCTGATCGGGCTGTAGAAGAAGACCAGGTCGCCGGCCCGTGGGCTGGACACCGCGTAGGTCTCGTCCCACTGGTCACCGGTGTAGTGGGTCAGCGACACGCCTGCCTTGCCCCAGGCATAGAGCGTCAGCCCGGAGCAGTCGAACGTGCTCGGCCCGGCGGTGTTGAACACGTAGGGCTTGCCGACCTGCTGGCAGGCGGTCTTGACCGCGGTGGCCTCGGCCGTCGTCTTCGTCGTGATCCGCGGACACCCCGAGACGCTGACCCGGGTGGGCGGCAACGAGTTCTCTAGCTTCTTGATGTCAGCGGCGATCTGCTTCTTGCGCGCCGCGAGCTCGGTGTCCTTCTTCTTGTTGTCGGCCACGATCGCGTCGAGCTTGGCCTTCTCGGTGTTGAACTTGTCGCGGGCCGCCACCACGTCGGCGATCTGCGCCTGCTCGTGCCGGGCCAGCAGGTCGATCATCGCGAGCTGGTCGGTGAGGTCGCCGGACTTGGCGCCACTCAGCAGCATGCTCAGCTCGCTGGTCGGACCGGTCTTGTAGTGCTGGGCCGCGATGACCCCGATCCGGTCGAGCGCGATGTCGGCCTTCAGCGACAACGGCTCGATTTTCTTTTGTAAGTCTTTGGCTTTCTTTTGGTTTTTCTGAAGGTCCGAGTGGACCTTGTTGTACTGCTCGATGACCGGCTCTAGCTGACGCCATTTCTTGTCGATTTCGGCTTCGATCTGCTGCGGGCTCGGTTCGGCAGCGGCGAGGCCGGCCGGGAGCACTGCGGCGACCAGGCCGAAGGCAAGCGCCAGTAGAACGTGGACAGACCGCCGGGACGCGCGCAAGGCGATTGCCTCCCGTAGTGAGACGAAATCGGCGTGGGGGGTACGCCGCCGAGGAAACACATTAGGGATTGGCGAAACAGCCCGCAAGGCCGCATTCGCTGCGCTGTCAGGCGGGTACGGGCGGTGTAACACCTCCGCCAGGAAAGCCCGAATTGCCCTGACCGACAACCGCATTCAACACATCGTCGAGAGTCACTACTCCAAGGGGCGACCGACCGTCGGAGACGAGCACCATGTGTTGCCGCTCACGCCGCATCGACAGCAGCAGATCGGCGAGGCTCCGCTCCGGCGGGACCACGGTCAGCCGCCGCACGACCTCGGCCGGCACCGCCGCGGTCCGGCTCGCGCCCGCGTACCCGAGGATGTCTTTGACGTGCACGAAGCCCAGCACCCGGCGCGTGCTGCGCTGCACGACGGGGAAGCGCGACCGCCCGGTGCGGGTCGCCAGCACCTCGAGCGAGGCCGGTGACACGTCTTCGGCCACTGTGGTCACCGACGACCAGGGCCGCATGGCGTCGGCGGCGGTGCGGTCGTGCAGGGCGAGCGCGCCGGTGATCCGGGCGTGCTCCTCCGAGCCGAGCAGGCCTTCCGTGCGGGCCTGGGAGACCAGACCTGCCAGCTCCTCGGCGGTGAACACGGTCTTGACCGCGTCGGCCGACTCGATCCGCCACAGGCGCAGCACCAGGCGGGACACCCACTTCAGCGCGACCAGCAGCGGCTTGGTCGCCACGCAGAACGCCAGCATCGCCGGCCCGAGCCAGAGCGCCGAGGTCTCCGGTCCGGCGATCGCGATGTTCTTGGGCACCATCTCGCCGATGACGGTGTGCAGGTAGACCACGATCATCAGCGCGCAGACGAACGCGACCGGGTGCACCGCGGCGTCCGGCAGGCCGGCGGCGTGGAACGGGCCCTCCAGCAGGTGGGCGATGGCCGGCTCGGCGATCGCGCCGAGGCCGAGCGAGCAGATCGTGATGCCGAGCTGCGCGCCCGCGATCATCAGCGGGATCTGGTTCATGGCCGACAGCGCCATCCGCGCCCGCCGCGACGTCATCGTCATCGGCTCGATGACCGTCCGGCGCGACGCGATCAGCGCGAACTCGCTGCCCACGAAGAACGCGTTGCCCAGGATCAGGACCAGCGTGATCAGCAGGTTAAGCATGCTCGGCCTCCGGGCTGACCACCCGCACCTGCTCGATCCGGTGCCGCTCGACCTCGACGACGGTGAACTCCCAACCCGCGTCGTGAATCGTCTCGCCGGCCACCGGGATGTGCCCGAGGCGGGCCATCAGGAAGCCCGCGAGCGTCTCGTAGGGCCCGTCGGGCAGCCGGAAGTCCGTCAGCTCGGCCAGCTCGTCGGCGCGCAACATCCCGTCGACGAGGAAGGTGCGTTCGCCGCCCGGCACGGTCAGCTCGACGGCGCCGGTCTCCTCCACCGCCTCGACGTCGAACTCGTCGGCGATCTCACCGACCAGCTCCTCCACGAGGTCCTCGATGGTCACCACGCCGTCGGTGCCGCCGTACTCGTCGACGACGATCGCGAGGTCGGCGTCCGCGGTGCGCAGCGCGGCGAGGACGCCGTCGAGATCGAGACTCTCGGGCACGTAGACCGGCTCGCGGGCCACTGCGGCCACCGTCGTCGTCGCCCGCCGGGCCGGGGGTACGCCGAGCGCGTCCGGCACCGCCGCCACGCCGGTCACGAGGTCGAGGGTGTCCTCGTACACCGGGAAACGGGTGCGCCCGGTCTCGCGCGCCGCCTCGAGCAGCGCGGCCACGCTGGCCGTGCCGCGCAGCGCGACCACGTCGACCCGCGGCGTCATCGCCTCCGCCGCACGCTTGTCGCCGAACCGGATCGTCCGCTGCAGCAGCATCGCGGTGTCGGTGGGCAAGGCGCCGGCCCGCGCGGAGATGGCGGCGAGCAACCCCAGCTCCTCGGGCGACCGGGCGCTGGCCAGCTCCTCCTGCGGCTCGACCCCGAGGCGCCGGACCACCCAGTTGGCCGAGGCGTTGAGCGCCGCGATCAGCCAACGGCAGGTCGCCGAGAACACCCGCAACGGCACCACCGTGCCGAGCACGGCGGACATCGGCCGGGCCAGCGCCGCGTTCTTGGGCACGAGCTCGCCGAACAGCATGGACAGCAGGGTGGCCAGGGCCAGCGCGAGGAACGTGGTGACCGTGCGGGTCGAGTCGCCGGCCAGCGGCTCGATCAGCGGCCGGAACAGCTTGGCCAGCGCCGGCTCGGCCAGGTAGCCGGTCAGCAGCGCGGCGATGGTGATGCCGAGCTGGGCGCCGGAGAGCTGGAACGACAGCTCGTGCAAAGCCTTACGCACCGTGCCGGCCCGCTTGTCACCGCCGGTGGCCCGCCGGTCGATCTCGGCGCGGTCGACGGTGACGAGGCCGAACTCGGCGGCGACGAAGAACGCGTTGGCGCCGGTCAGGAGTACGAACCCGACCAGCGGAAGGATCGTGGTGAGCAGGACGTCGTCGATGATCGGTTCACCTCGGCGAGATTGTTTCACGGTTCGACGTATTGACCTTCACGGCTACGGAGGGCAATGCTGTCGGGCACGGCTCAGACACGGCGGGTGATCATTTCGCGGGAGGCCTGATGGCTGGCGCGGTGCTGGCGACGTTCATGGGGGCGGTCGTCCTCGGTTGGACGATGGGCTGGATGGGCGAGCGCTACCGCCGGGCCCGCTCCGACTACCGCAGCGTCAAGAAAGGCCTACCGGGCATGCAGAAGGCCATGTGGGGCCACTTCCGCAAGGTCGCCGGCCGGATCATCATCGTCGCGGTCCTGTTCGGCGCGGCCGTCTTCGGGTACGTACAGAGCCAATGATCACGCTCACCCTCGCCGACGAGCTCGCCCTCCTCGCCCACGACGACGAAGGCGTCAACCGCATGGCCAGCCCGGGCTTCGGGTACGCGCTGGGCGGCGCGCTGCTGATCGAGCTGGCGCTGGCCGGCCGCGTGGTGGTCGATGACGGCCGGGTCCGGATCGCCGACCCGACTCCGACCGGCGCTCCCCTCGTCGACACGGCCCTGGCCCGCATCGCCGGTGACCAGAAGCGGCGCAAGCCCAAGGAGTGGGTGACCAACCTGGCCAAGGGCCTGCCTGAGCGGGTGCTCGCCGGCCTGGTCGAGGCGGGCCTGGTCAGCCGCACGACCGACAAGGTGCTGTGGGTCTTCAAGACCACCCGCTACCCGTCGCCCGGCGGCCTGGAGCCATCCGTCGAAACCGAGCTGCGCGGCCGCCTCGACCGGGCGATCAGGTCCACCGGGCCGGTCGAGCCCCGGACGGCGGCGCTGCTGTCTCTCGTGCGCGCGACCAACTTCGAGCGCCGCACCTTCCCGGACGTGCCGAAGGACCAGGTCGAAGCCCGACTCAAGGAAATCGACCAGGCGGACTGGGCGGCCACGGCGGTGAAGAAGGCCATCGAGGAGATGCACGCCGCGATCATGGTGGCGGTGATCGTCCCGGCGACCACCGCCGGCAGCTCCTGAGGTTTTCCGCAGTCGGCCCGGGGGTCAGCTTCATGGTGAGCGGCCAGGCGCGTCCATAGCGTCGACGGCATGATCCTCACCAGCGAACCGCAGACCGCGGGCGGCATCGCCGCCTGGGCCGTCGACCTGATGGAGCGCCTCGGCGCGCCCGGCGCCGGCCTGGCCATCGCGTTGGAGAACCTGTTTCCGCCCCTGCCCAGCGAGGTCATCCTGCCGCTCGCCGGGTTCACCGCGAGCCAGGGCGACATGAGCCTGTGGTCGGCGCTGTTCTGGACGACGGCCGGCTCGGTGGTCGGCGCGCTGGCCCTCTATCTCGTCGGCGCCGTGGTCGGCCGGGAGCGGGTCCGGGCCATCGCCGCCCGACTGCCACTGGTTCGGCTGCACGACATCGACCGCACCGAGGCCTGGTTCGCCCAGCACGGCACCAAGGCCGTGTTCTTCGGCCGCATGATCCCGATCTTCCGGAGCCTGATCTCCGTGCCGGCCGGCGTGGAGCGCATGTCCGTGCCGACGTTCCTCGCGCTCACCACGGCTGGCAGCCTGATCTGGAACACCGTCTTCGTGCTGGCCGGCTACCAGCTCGAGTCGTGGTGGCGCGTCGAGGCGTACGCGGGTGTGCTGCAGAAGATCGTCATCGGCGCGGTCGTCGTGTTGGTCGTCTGGTTCGTCGCCAACCGCCTCCGCCGACCCGTCGGCCGGCACGGGCGGAGTTGATCGGGACAGGCCTATCGACCGGCCGGCGCGCGTACGGTAGGTTGCCGCCCTGCCTGCTAATCCGAACCCGGAGGCGAACCCGATGGCGACCACCCCGCGCCTGGTCCTGCTGCGCGACAGCCGGTGGCCCGACGTGCCCGGCGTGTGCTGCTGGCGCGCGGGCGCCGCCGCCGCGTTCGGCGCCGCCGGCACGGCCGTCACCCAGGTGACCTGGCAGGCCCCCGAGCCCGAAGTGGCCAAGCCGAAGCCGGCGCCGGTCGCCCCGCCGAAGAAGCAGCCGGTGGCGGCCTGGCTGCCGGGCCCGGTCCGGTTCGGCCTGGCCATCCCGGTGAAGGTCGGCCGCCGCGTCAAGCGGCTCGTCGTCCCGCCGCCTCCGCCGCCGCCCCCTCCGCCGCCGCCCCCGCCACCGCCGCCCGTGCCGGGCACCGAGGACGCCCAGATCATCGTGGCCGAGTCGTTGGCCGCGGCGCTCGCGGTGGTCGACCGGGGCACCCCCGGCGACCGGGTGTGGGCGCTCGCCCTGCCGCCGACGCGGACGCTGCAGGGCGGCGAGACGGCGTTCAGCAAGCTGGTCAACGCGCTCGCGCCGCGGGTCGCCGGCTTCGTCACCGACAGCGAGCTCGGGCGCGACGCGGTGGAGCGGGCCGCCACCAGCGGCCGGCCGCGGGTGGTCATCCTGCCGCCCGTGGCCGACGACCGCCCGTGCGCGCACTCCGGTGACGCCGCGGTGCCCGACGGCCTCGACCCCGACACGGCGGCCACGGTCGCCCAGCTGACGGCGTGGCGGCAGCCGTCCGACACGTACTCCTTCCCGATGGCCCGTCGTCGTGGCCTCGACGCGCAGTGGGCGCCGACGGCCTGGCTCGACTGGGACCAGCAGGGACACGCCTGGCCCCGGCCGAGCCTGCCGGACACCCCGGCCGAGTGGAGCGCGGCCGCGCAGGACCGGGGCGCCGCCGAGCTGGTCGCCGCGACGCTGCCGGTCGAGGGGGCGCCGGGTCGCCCGGCCCGCGACGTGCTGATCTCCGGCTTCGACCTCAAGTTCATCCGCGAGCTGGGCGCCCGGCTCGACGACCGGGCCGATTTCAGCGTCTCGCTCGACGAGTGGCAGTGGGTCTCGCACGAGACGGACGAGACCGCGGAGCTGCTGGAGAAGGCCGACACGGTGGTCGGCGAGTGGGCCCGGCCGAGCGCCAAGTGGCTGGCCGAGCGCAAGCGTCCCGACCAGTACCTCGTCGTCCGGCTGCACCGGTTCGAGCTCGACGCGCCGTACCCGAAGACGATCGACATCGACAAGGTCGACGCCGTCGTCTACATCGCGCCGGCCCTCGGCCCCCGGATCCGCGACGAGATCGGCTGGCCGAAGGAAAAGCTGGTCTACATCCCGAACTACCTCGACATCGACTGGCTCGACCGGCCGAAGCTGCCCGGCGCGCAGTTCGCGATCGGCATGGTCGGCATCGAGCGGTTCCTCAAGCGGCTCGACCTGGCCCTCGACGTGGTGGCCGCGGTGCGGCGCGAGGACCCGCGGTTCTCGCTGCACGTGCGGTCGATGGCGCCCTGGGACAGCCAGCACGTCTGGTCGAGCAAGGAGGAGCAGGAGTACGCCGGTTGGTGTCAGGACCGGATCGAGCGCGACCCGCACCTGCGCGGCGGCGTCGTCTTCGAGCCGCCGGGGCGCGACATGGCCCGCTGGTACCGGCGGGTCGGCGCGTTCCTGTCGATGAGCGACATCGAGGGCGTGCACCTGGCCGCAGCCGAGGCGATGGCCTCGGGCGCTGTCCCGGTGTTCCGGCCGTGGCCGGGCGTCCAGGAGGTCTACGACGGCCACTGGATCCACCAGTCGGTCGACGACGCCGCGGCCGCGCTGCTGGCCAACGCGGACGCGGACGTCTGGGCCGAGCGGTCGGCGGCGGCCAAGGCCGAGATGCGCCGGCGCTACGACCCGGCCGCGGTGCTGGCCGCCTGGACCGACCTCCTGCACGGCGACCTCGACCGCGCCCGCGAGCCCTTCGCCTCCTACGAGAAAATCTAAGAACCGAGGTAGCGGAGGATCGCCAGCACGCGGCGGCTGTAGCCCGTCGTGTGTGACAGGTCGAGCTTGTCGAAGATCGCGTTGACGTGTTTCTCGACCGCGCTCTGTGACACATGCAGCTGGGCCGCGATCCCGGCGTTGGTGTGGCCCTGGGCCATCCGGTCCAGGACCTCGGCCTCGCGCGCGGTCAGCCGGCGCAGCGGGTCCGTGTGCGAGGTGCGGGCCAGCAGCTGCCGCACCACCTCCGGGTCGAACGCGGCGCGGCCAGCGGCCACCCGGTCCAGCGCCTCCAGGAACTCGCCCACCTCGGCGACCCGGTCCTTGAGCAGGTAGCCGACCCCGTCGCTGCGGGTGGTCAGCAGCTCGACCGCGTAGCGGCGCTCCACGTACTGGGAGAGCACGAGCACGCCCACCCGCGGCCAGCGGGCCCGGATCTCGACCGCGGCCCGCAGCCCCTCGTCCCGGTGGTTCGGCGGCATCCGCACGTCGGCCACCACGACGTCGGGCTGGTCGGCGGCAACCGCGGCGAGCAGCGACACCGCGTCGCCGACCTCGGCCACCACCTCGTGCCCCTCGTCGGTGAGCAGCCGGGCCAGGCCGGCCCGCAGCAGGACCGAGTCCTCGGCGAGGATCACGCGCATGGCAGCTCCGCCGTCACGGTGGTCGGGCCGCCGGCTGGGCTGTCCACGAGCAGGGAGCCGTCCAGCGCCGCCGCCCGACGTGCGAGGCCCGAGAGCCCTCCGCCCCCGGCGTCGGCGCCGCCGGGCCCGTCGTCCGTCACCGTCACGCGCACTCCCCCGTCGACCGGCACGACGCACACCGACACGCGGCTGCCGGGCGCGTGCTTGGCCGCGTTGGTCACCGCCTCCGAGACCACGAAGTAGGCCGCCGTCTCCACCGCGGACGGCAGCCGGCCCACCCGGCAGTCGACCGTCACCGGCACCCGGCCGCGCTCGGCGACCCGGGCCAGCGCTTCGGCCAGCCCGAGGTGGTCGAGATCGGCCGGGTACGCCCGCCAGGCCACGTCCCGCAGCTCGGCCAGGATCTCCCGGGCCTCGTCGTGCGCCTGCCGCACGAGCTCGTCGGACCGGGAACGGTCGGTGCCGCGCCGGGCCTGGCCGAGCAGCAGCCCGAGGGCGACGAGCCGCTGCTGCACGCCGTCGTGCAGGTCCCGCTCGATCCGCCGGCGTTCGGCGTCGACGGCCGCGACCACGCCGGCCCGGCTGGCCGCCAGCTCGCTGATCCGCCGCTCGTAGCGGGCCCGGTCGCTGGGCACGAGCAGCCGGCGGGCCAGCCACCGGTCGAGCGCCGCCACGCCGAGGAAGCCCTGCACCGCCAGGAAGAACAGCACCAGCCCGCCGACCACCTGGGCCACCACGAGCAGCGTGCTGCTGCGGCCGACGAACAGGTCGCGGGCCCAGATCGCGCCGGTGCCGAGGCCATAGAGGAAGAGCAGGGCGACGAACCCACCGAGCAGACCGACGAGCCACCGCACCCCGAGGTACGCGACGGCGCGGCGCGACGGGTAGTCGTCGAGGTGCTCGACCTCGGCGCCGCCGGGCAGGAACGCCGCGATCCGCCAGCGCTCGACCTCGACCAGATGGCGGGCCGGGCGCTCGATGCCCTCCGGCCGCCGGCCGCGGAGCAGCTCGAGCAGGGCGACCAGTGCGGCCCAGCCGAGGAAGGCGAGCTGGGCGACGGCGGTGGCGGCGCCGACGGAGACGCCGACGAACAGCCGGCCACCCGCCGACAGCACCCCGCCCACCGCGCTCCACATGGACTGCACGCTACAACTGCGGTTTACCGCAGCCCGCGGGCTGTGGTTGTCAGCCGGCGGCGGTGACCTCGGGCTCGGCCGGCGAAGCCGGGCTTTCCGGCTTGACCGAGCGCAGCAGCACGGTGGCCACGTCGACCACCTCGACGCCGTCGGTGGCGCCGGCGGCCTGCTTGGCGGTGACGCCGTCGCTGATCATCGTGAAGCAGAACGGGCAGCCGACCGCGATCGTGTGGGCGCCGGTGGAGATGGCCTCCTCGACCCGCTCGATGTTGATCCGCTTGCCGATGCGCTCTTCCATCCACATCCGGGCGCCGCCGGCGCCGCAGCAGAAGGAGCGCTCGCTGTTGCGGGGCATCTCGGTGACGTCGGCACCACCGGCGGACGCCTCGAGCACCTCGCGCGGCGGCGTGAAGACCCGGTTGTGCCGGCCCAGGTAGCACGGGTCGTGGAAGGTGACGCCGCCGTCCACCGGCTGCACCGGGGTGAGCTTCCCGGAGGCGACCAGGTCGGCGAGCAGCTGCGTGTGGTGCACGACCTCGAACGAGCCGCCCAGGGCGCCGTACTCGTTGCGCAGGGTGTTGAAGCAGTGCGGGCAGGACGCGACGATCTTCTTGACCCCCGCCTCGTTGAGGGTCTCCACGTTCTGCTGGGCGAGCATCTGGAACACGAACTCGTTGCCCATGCGGCGGGCCGGGTCTCCGGTGCAGGTCTCGCCCTCGCCGAGGATCGCGAAGTCGACGCCGGCCTCGTGCAGCAGCGTGGCGACGGCGCGGGTGGTCTTCTTGGCCCGGTCCTCGAACGCGCCCGCGCAGCCGACCCAGAACAGGTATTCGAAGTCGTCGCCGGCGCCGGCCCGCTTGACCTCGAACTCGAGGCCCTTGGTCCAGTCTTCGCGGGTGTTCGGCGGGGCGCCCCACGGGTTGCCCTTGTTCTCCAGGTTGCGGAGCATCACGCCGGCCTCGGACGGGAACGACGACTCGATCAGCACCTGGTAGCGCCGCATGTCGACGATGTGGTCGACGTGCTCGATGTCGACGGGGCACTGCTCGACGCACGCACCACAGGTCGTGCACGACCAGAGCACGTCGGGGTCGATCACACCGCCGTCGGAGGCGCCGCCGATCAGCGGGCGGTCCGCCTCGGCCATGGCCAGCACGTCGACCCCGGCCAGCTGCTCCGCGGTGGCCTTCTCCTCGCCGGTCAGGTCCTTGCCGCCGCCGGCCAACAGATAGGGGGCTTTCGCGTACGCGTGGTCGCGCAGCGAGAGCACCAGCAGCTTCGGTGAGAGCGGCTTGCCGGTGTTCCACGCCGGGCACTGCGACTGGCACCGCCCGCACTCGGTGCAGGTGGAGAAGTCGAGCAGGCCCTTCCAGGTGAACTGCTCGACCTGGGCGACGCCGAACTGGTCCTTCTCCGGGTCGGCCTCCTCGAAGTCGAGTGGCGCGCCGTTGGAGGTCATCGGCTTGAGCGCGCCCAAGCCGGAGCCGGCGGGCTTGGCGGGGTCGCGCTTGAAGAAGATGTTGGGGAACGCCAGGAACCGGTGCCAGGCGACGCCCATGGTGATGTTCAGCGAGATCACGATGAGCCAGGTCATCGAGATGACGATCTTGATTGCGGCGACGACCGGAGCGCCGGACTCCCAGGCCGGGAGGATCGAGCCGAGGCCGTGTGACAGCGGGGCCGCCCAGGTCGGGAACTCGAGGTGGTCGGTGGCGGCCTTGAAGCCGCGGATCAGGAACCCGCAGATCAGCACGCCGACGATGACCCACTCGACGAAGTAGCCCTGCCACATCGTCGAGCCGGTGAACCGGGACAGCCCGCGGGCCCGGCCGGGCCGGTTCCGCAGCCGCACTGAGATCAGATAAGCGATGCCGAGGATGCCCAGGATGCCGATGATCTCGGTGACGAAGCCGAACACCACCCAGCCGGACAGCCACGGGATGCCGCCCGATGGTGAGACGACCTCGAAGTAGGCCTCCAGCACCAGCAGCGACAGCACGACGAAGGCGACCATCACGAACCAGTGGGCCGCGCCGACGGCCGACCACTTCAGCATCCGGGTGTGGCCGGCGGTCTCCTTGAGCATGACCTTGGTGCGGGCACCCCAGGAGCCGAGCCGGGCCGGATCGGGCTGCCCGAGGCGGACGACGCTCAGCATCCGCGTGACAGCGCGGGCGGCGAGCGCGACGGCGACGAGCGTGATGAGACCAGCGATGGTCGTGCAGATGACCTCGACGACGCCCATGCGCACAGCCTCCGTTGGCTAGGTGTGACTGAGGACCAGGTTACGGCACTAGTTACTGGTCAGTAACGTGAGGTATGCCGCACCTGGTCTTCGGATCTCACCTTAACCGGGAAGAGATCAGCGCCAGCGGCTGAACACCGCGAGGGAGGCGACCATCGCCCCGAAGCCGATCGCCAGGTTCCAGTAGCTCCACGAGGCCACCGGGTAGTTGGTGTCGGAGAGGTAGTAGACGACCAACCAGGCGATGCCGAACACGATCAGGGCGACGCCCGTGATCGGAAGCCAGCTCGGGCTGGGCTTGCGGCTCGCTGCGGCCGCCGACGGACGCACGTCGGTCGGCGGGGTGTAGACCTTCTTCTTGCGAACCTGCGACTTGGGCACGACGCTCTCTCCTGGTTGTGGTCCTCGCTCGGGCCTGTCAACCGGCGACGGTCCATGGCCAATAATGTTCGCCAGCTAGCGTAATCAACGCGGCGCGTCGCGGCCATGGACGGGCGGCACCGGGTTTATGGGAATAATCCCCGGCATCCGCATCGACCAGCGTGCACGGAGGAGGACCCTGGTGCCCAACTCGTCAGCATGGCGACCTGCGGTGCGCCGGATCACACGCCTCCGGAAGCCGCGCAACGCCTGGTCGGCCCTGGTGCCGCTGATCGCGCTGGCCGCCGGGTTGCTGTTCACCACGAGCGCCAAGACCGCCGACGGTACGGCGCTGCGCGAGGACCGGCGCCCCCGGCTGGCCCAGGTCGTCGACGAGGAGCGCAACCGGGTGACGGCGAGCCAGCAGCGGGCCCGGGAGCTGGCCGAGGCGGTGCGCGGGCAAACCGACGCGCTGGCCCGCACCGACGGGCCGATCCGGGCCGAGAGCGAGCGGGCCAAGGGCATGGAGGCGGCGGCCGGGTTCACCGCGGTGCACGGTCCGGGGCTGACGGTGCGGCTCGACGACGCGCCGCAGCGGCCGGGGGATCGCCCGGACGGCGTACGGCCGGATGACCTGGTCGTCCACCAGAGTGACGTGCAGGCGGCGGTCAACGCGCTCTGGGCCGGTGGCGCCGAAGCTATGTCGATCATGGGTGTCCGGGTGCTGTCGACCAGCGCGGTACGCTGTGTCGGCAACACCTTGCTCCTGCACGGACGCGTCTACTCACCACCGTTCGTGATCACGGCGATCGGTGATCCCAGCGCTATGCAACGCGCTTTGGGCGAATCCGATGGCGTACGTCTCTTCAAAGACGCTGTCGATCACTTCCAGCTCGGCTATCAAGAGACGGTGGAGAAGGACGTGACGATACCGGCGTTCGAGGGGTCGAGTGCCCTTCGATCAGCAAAGGTGACTTCATGAGGCTTTTGCCGTCATGACGGGCGACCAGAACGGGCGCCATCGGGCGCCGGACACCAGCGACGCGACCGCGGTCATCCCGCGGGTGGTGGACGGGCCGGCGCCGAGTCCGCTGCCCCGCCGGATCACCGAACAGCCGGCCTCGACGGCCCGCCCGCACCCGCGCCCGCTCGACGCGTCCGCCGGGTCCCGCCAGCCGGCACCGGCCGTGCGCCCGCCCGCGCCCGAGCCCTCGCCGGACACCACCGCGGTCATCCCGAAGGCGGTCGACACCACCGCCGTGATCCCCAAGGTGGCCCGCCCGGTCGTCGTGCCGGGCACCGGCGGCGCGGCACCGGACCAGACGGCGGTCATCCCCAAGGTGACCGCGCCCGACATGACCACCGTCATGGGGGCCGTGCCACCGGCGCCGGTCAAGCCGCACCCGTCCGAGCTGCCCCCGCCGGTCAAGCCGCGCCGGGGCGAGCGGGTCGTGCGCCTGCGGGCCGAGCACGTCGGTGACGACTACCGGAGCGTCTACTCGGAGCTGACCCGGCCGACCGTCTGGTCCCGGATCCGCAGCGGCATCCGGGTCGGTGGCGAGCTGATGATCACCTTCGGCCTGGTGGTGCTGCTCTTCGCCGCGTACGAGGTCTGGGGTGTCGGGGTCGTCCAGGGCGGCAAGCAGGACGCCCTCGCCGGCGCGCTGGAGCAGCAGTGGGCCAACGAGCCGGGCGACGACCCGACGGTCGGCCCCACCGCCGGCACCGGCGGGCTCGGCTCCAAGACGGCCGGCATCGCCAAGCTCTACATTCCGAAGCTCGGCCAGCAGTGGGTGGTGGTCGACGGGGTCACCCAGGCCGACATCCGCTACGCCCCCGGGCACTATCCCGACACGGCCGGGCCGGGCCAGATCGGCAACTTCTCCGTCGCCGGCCACCGCAACCGGGCGACCTTCTGGCGGCTCGACGAGCTCGACAACGGTGACGCGATCGTCGTCGAGGACAAGAGCAACTGGTACGTCTACCACGTGGTCAAGACGCGGATCGTGCTGCCGACGCAGGTCGAGGTGGTGGCGCCGGTGCCGATGCTGCCGGGCTCCAAGCCGACCAAGGCGATGGTCACGCTGACCACCTGCAACCCGAAGTTCGACAACTACCAGCGCCTGATCGTCCACGGCGAGCTGGTCCGCACCCAGCCGAAGTCGCAGGGCGACCCGGCCGAGCTGGGAGGCTGATCCCGTGTACGCGTGGATCTGGCGCAAGCTGCCGTTCGACGGCTTCCTCGGGAAGTTCGCGACCTCGATCGTGCTGGTCACAGGCATCCTGGCGCTGTTCTGGTTCGTGGTGTTCCCGTGGGCCGAGCCGCTGCTGCCCTTCGACGACGTGCAGGTGACCCAGGAGGGTGGGGTGCCGGCCGGGCCCGGCGCAGAGGACCCTGGCATGGTGGGACCGAGCGCCGACCCACGGGAGTCCGGCCTCGACGACCACGACATCCCGTACTCGACCGAGACCGACAACCCGAGCCCGAGGTGACGCCATGCGCGTCCTGGTGATCGACAACTACGACTCGTTCGTCTTCAACCTGGTGCAATACCTGGGGCAGCTGGGCGTCGAGTGCGACGTGCGGCGCAACGACGAGATCGACCTCGCCGCGGTCGGCCGGTCCGGCGCGGCCGGCGTCCTGCTCTCCCCCGGCCCGGGCACCCCCGAGCGGGCGGGCATCTGCATCGACGTCATCCAGGAATACGGCGGCAAGCTGCCGATCTTCGGCGTCTGCCTGGGGCACCAGGCGATCGGGGCGGCGTTCGGCGCGACCGTCACCCGGGCGCCGGAGTTGCTGCACGGCAAGACCTCGCTGGTGCACCACCGCGGGGCGGGCGTGCTCGACGGGCTGCCCGACCCGTTCACCGCGACGCGCTACCACTCGCTCGCGGTGCTGCCGGAGACGCTGCCCGACGAGATCGAGGTGACCGGCGCCACGGAGTCCGGCATCGTGATGGCCATGCGGCACCGCACGCTGCCGATCGAGGGCGTGCAGTTCCACCCCGAGTCGGTGCTGACCGAGGGCGGCCACCTGATGCTGGCCAACTGGCTCGCCGCGTGTGGCTACCGCGCCGCGCTGGAGCGCGCCCCGGAGCTGTCGGCCGAGGTCGACGCCCGGCGCCGAGCCGCGTTCGCCGCGGCCTGACGCTTAGGGTCTGTCTCGAAGGCATGGCCGGAGCGAGGCGAGGCCCAGGCGTCGGCTGGGACCGCGCCGGGCGCGGCCGGATACCGGTGTTGTATCCGGTCGTGACCGGCGTGGTTCCAGGCGGCGTCTGGGTCCGCCGCAGCCCGGCCAGGACTCGAGACAGACCCTAGTTCTGGCGGTCGCCGCCGACGATCGGACGGCCACCGCCGACGCCCGGCAGGATGTCGCCGATCCCGCCGTTGTTGCCCGGCGGCGGAGCGGTCGGAGTGCCGGTCGGGTCGTCGTCGGGCTCCTCGAACACCGAGACCTCGATGGTCACGGTGGTGCCCTTCTTCTTCTCGACGTCGCCGTTCGGGTCCTGGTCGGTCACCAGGTTGGCGAGGTTCTCGTCACGCACGACCCGGCCTTCCTCGACGTTGACGTCGAAGCCCTTCTCCCGCAGCAGGGCCTCGGCGACTTCCCGGCTCTTGCCGACCACGTTGGGCACCGAGGTGAGCTCGCCGTTGGAGATCTTCACCTTGATCACGGAGTTGGGCTTGACCGAGGTGCCGGCCTTGTCGTTGCTGATCACCTGGTCCTTGGGCAACGAGCTGTCGACCACGTCGAAGTCGCCTCTGAGCTTGGCCTGCTCGAGCTGGTCCTCGGCGGCCGACCTAGGCAGGCCCTTCAGATCCGGCACCTGCACGGTCCCGGGGCCGGCGCAGACGGTCAGCGTCACCGTGCTCTGCTTGTCGGCCTTGGTGCCGCCCGCCGGATCCTGCGCCGTGACCGTGTTCTCCTTGCAGTCCTCTTCTTCCTTGGGCGTCGTCTGGACCGCGAAGCCCTGCTGCGTCAGCGCGTTCCGCGCGTCGGCGACCGGCTGGCCCACCACGGACGCCACGTCCAGCTTCTCGTTGCGGCCGTTCTGCACGAGCAGGCCGGCGACCAGGGCGATCACGGCCAGCACGCCGAGCACGCTGAGCACGGCCAACACCCAGTTGGACCGCTTGCGGGCCTGCGCGTCGCCGACCCGGGCGGCCGGGATCGCGCGCGTCTGGGGGCCGCCCTGCGGCCGCCGCACCACCGTGGTGGCCGCGCCGGCGGCGCCCATCGGCATGGTCTCCTGGTCGCGCATCACCGGCGTGGCCATCACGGGCCGGCCGCTGGCGGCGCGGAGCAGGTCGGCGCGCATCTCGCCGGCGCTCTGGTAGCGGTTGAGCGGGTTCTTCGACAGTGCCTTGAGCACGATCGCGTCGATCGGCGGCGTCACGTCGCGGTTGATCTCGCTCGGCGCCCGGGGGTCTTCCCGGACGTGCTGGTAGGCCACGCTGACCGGGCTGTCGCCGACGAACGGCGGGTGGCCGCAGAGGAGCTCGAAGAGCACGCAACCGCCCGCGTAGACGTCGGATCGGGCGTCGACCGCCTCGCCGCGGGCCTGCTCGGGCGAAAGATATTGTGCCGTGCCGATCACCGCGCTGGTCTGCGTCATGGTGGTCGCGCCGCTGGCCAGGGCCCGGGCGATGCCGAAGTCCATGACCTTGACCTGGCCGTTCTGCGTGAGCATCACGTTGCCGGGCTTGATGTCACGGTGGATGATGCCGTGCCGGTGGCTGAACTCGAGCGCGGCGCAGATGTCGGCGGTGATCTCCAGGGCCCGGCGCGGCATCAGCCGACCCTCGGCGGCCAGCACCTCCTTGAGGGTGCGGCCGTTGACGAACTCCATGACGATGAACGGCAGGGTCTCGCCGGTGGGCGCGATCTCCTCGCCGGTGTCGTAGACGGCGACGATCGCCGGGTGGTTGAGGGAGGCGGCGTTCTGGGCCTCGCGCCGGAACCGCATCTGGAACGTCGCGTCGCGGGCGAGATCGGTGCGAAGCATCTTGATCGCGACGTCGCGGCCGAGCCGGAGGTCGCGGCCGCGGTGCACCTCGGCCATGCCGCCGTATCCGAGCAGCTCGCCGACCTGGTACCTGCCACCCAGCAGGCGGGCCTGCGTCATCTCGTCAACATTCCTTCGCTCGTCATCCCGATGTGGAGGATTCGCTCTCCAAGACGGTACGGGCCATCAGCCGCCTCGGTTCCACCGACGGGGAGATGAAGCGTGGTCGTTACCTTCTCGATGGGGGCCATCGAACTCGAACCGCCGCCGTTGCCGCCGTCGCTGTTGCGCTGACTGAGCATGTAGGAGATGACCCCTGCGCAGACCAGCACCAGCACGCCGAGTATCACTGCCAACACGACCAGTAACCGCCGCCCTCCGCTGCTGGGTTCGGCTGCGGATGGCACCGACGCATAACCGTATCCTGCGGGCGCCGGCGGCCGATTTGCCGGCATGGTCGGATATCCGCTGCGCGCCGGCGGGCCGCTGTTGACCGGCGGCGGAGCGTGGTGCGGCGGGGTCGGGTGGCCACCGCCGCTGCGGGGCGCCGCCGGGTTCTGGTTGACCGGGCCACTGCGCGGCGCGGCCGGGTTCGCATTGACGGGGCCGCCGCGCGGCGCAGCCGGGTTCGGGTTGACCGGGCCGGGCACCGTCGCCCGGCCGCTCGGCGCCAGCGCCGGCGAGGCGGGCGCCCCGGAGATCGGGCCGACCTTGGGCGGCGCGGACGGGGCCAGCGGCCGGTGCGGCTGGGACGGTGCGGCCAGCGTCGCCGCCGCCTGGCGGGCCACCGCCGAGAAGGCCGAGGCGGTCGGCCAGCGCGCGCCCGGATCCTTGGCCATCGCGCGCTCGACGATCGACCGGATCGCCGGCGGGATGTCGTGCGGCAGCGGCCGGGCCAGCTCCCGCACGTGCTTCATCGCGATCTCGAGCGGGTTGTCGCCCTCGAACGGCCGCCGCCCGGAGAGGCACTGGTAGGCGACGACGCCCAGGGCGTACACGTCGGACGAGGGGGTGGCGATGGCGCCCGCGGCCTGCTCGGGCGAGATGTAGGAGGCGGTGCCGAGCACCGAGCCGGCCGCTGTGAGCTGGCCCACGATGTCGGACCGGGCGATGCCGAAGTCGGTCAGCACCAGCGTGCCGTTGGGGCGCACGAGCAGGTTGCCGGGCTTGACGTCGCGGTGCACGATGCCCTTCTCGTGCGCCGCCTGCAGCGCGTCGGCCGCCTGCGCGACCAGGGCCATCGTGCGGGCGGGGGTGAGCCGGCCGACCCGGCTCAGCGTCCGGGACAGCGCGTCGCCCTCGACGTACTCCATGATCAGGAAGGCGATCTGCTGGTCGCTGCCGTAGTCGTAGACATCGACCACGCCCGGGTGGTTGATCGTGGCCATCGTGCGGGCCTCGCCGCGGAACCGCTCGGCGAAGCCGGGCTCGTCGAGCAGCGCGGGCAGCAGGATCTTGACCGCCACCGTGCGGCCCAGCACCTCGTCGGTGCCCCGCCAGACGTCGCCCATGCCGCCGCCGGCGATGCGCTCGTCGAGGCGGTAGCGGCCGCCGAGCATGACCCCGGGACTGATCACCTCAGCTGCCCTCCGCGTCGGTGACCACCGCGCGCATGATCAGGCCGCCGATCCGGGCCGCCTCGGCGCTGCCGCCGCTGCCGGCCTCCTGCAGGAAGACCGCGACGGCGCTGACCGGCTTGCCGTCCTTCATCGCGAAGCCGATGAACCAGCCGTGGTCTTCCCGGTCGGCCGCGGACTGGGCGGTGCCGGTCTTGCCGCCGACCACCACCCCGTCGATCTGGGCGTTGCGACCGGTGCCGTTCTCGACGACGTTGACCATCATGTCCTGCAGGTCGGCCGCCACCTGGCTGCTGACGACGGAGCCGTTGAGCTCCTTCGGCGTCGCCGTGTAGTGCGAGGTCGTGCGGTCCGGGCCGAGCAGCTTCGACACCAGGTAAGGCCGCATCTGGCGGCCGTTGTTGGCGACCGCCGCGGCGATCAGCGCGCCCTGCATCGGCGTCATCCGGACGTTGTTCTGGCCGATGCCGCTCTGGGCCAGCGCGGCCGGGTCGTCGCCGCCGTCGGGGTTCTTGATGTCGCCGGTCTCGCTGGGCGCGACCGGCAGCCCTTCGGCGTTGAGCCGCCCGCAGGTCAGGTCCGTCCGGCCGAAACCGAACTTGCGGGCCTCGTCCTTGATCTTGTCAGCGCCGAGCGCGACCGCCAGCTTCGCGAAGCCCGTGTTGCAGGACTCGGTCAGCGCCTCGCGGAGGCTGACCTGGGCTTCGGGGCAGATCGACGCGGCCGCGTTGCGGATGTCGGTGCCCGAGGTCGGCGGCGTGTAGGAGGAGCCGGCCGAGATCTGGGTCTGCTGCGTGTAGCCGTTCTCCAGGGCCGCCGCGGCGTCGATCACCTTGAACGTGGAGCCTGGCGGGTACGTTTCGCTCAGCGCCCGGTTGATCAGCGGCTTGTCCGGGTCTTTCTCGAGCTTGTTGAAGGCCGCCTCGGCCGCGGCGGTGTCGTGGCTGGCCAATGGGTTCGGGTCGAAGCTGGGCATCGACACGAGGGCCTGCACGGCGCCGGTCTCGGGGTTGATGGCCACGGCCGCGCCCTTGTCGACGCCGACCCGGTTGTTGCTCAGCTCCTTGAAGGCCGTCTCCTGCGCCCGCTTGGACAGGCTCAGGAGCACGCTGCCGCCGGGGGTCTTCTCGCCCGTCCACAGGTCGGAGATGCGGTCGGCGACCAGCGCGTCGGAGGTGCCGGCGAGGAACTCGTCCTCGCTGCGCTCGATGCCGGTGGCCGCCAGGTTGACCGGCTTGTAGCCGACGACGTGGGCGTAGGTCTCGTCGGTCGGATACTGCCGGATGTATTTGAGCTCGCCGTCGGTGGGCTTGCTGGTCGCCAGCGCGGTGCGGCCCGCCTCGATGACGCCGCGCTCGCGCTCGTATTCGGCGATCTGGACCCGGCCGTTGTAGTCGCTGTTGCGGTATTCGTCGGCCTTGTAGGCCTGCACCCAGTTGAGGTTGACGAAGAGCAGCGCGAAGAGGACCAGGACGACGACGCCGACCCGGCGCAGTGGTGCGTTCACGGCTTGATCACCTCCGTGGGCGCCCCGTGCAACTGCGCGGGTGCGCTCGCTGTCGCGCCACTCGGCCGGGCCGACACCGAGGCGTCGACCGGTCGGCGCGCCGCGTCGGACACCCGCAGGAGCACCGCGATCAGCATCCAGTTGGCCATCAGCGACGAACCGCCGGCCGACAGGAACGGGGTGGTCTGGCCGGTCAGCGGGATCAGCCGACTGATCCCACCCACGATGACGAACACCTGCAAGGCCAGCGTGAAGGCGAGGCCGCCGGCGAGCAGCTTGCCGAACGAATCCCGCACCGCCAGACCGGCACGCAGGCCGCGCTGCACGATCAGCAGGTAGACGATCAGCAGCGCGGAGAGCCCGAAGAGGCCGATCTCCTCGCCGATCCCGGCGAAGATGAAGTCGTTGTGCACCTCGGGGATCTTGGTCGGCTGGCCGCCACCCGGACCCGCGCCGAACAGCCCGCCGCTGCCCAACCCGAGCAGCGACTGCACCAGTTGGTAGCCGCGCTCGTAGGGGTCCGAGAACGGGTCGAGCCAGATCTCCGCGCGGTCGTAGAAGTTGGCGAACGGGCCGCCCACCGACGCGCCGAGGAGATAGGCGCTGTATGCCCCGCCGAAGAACAGCAGCAGACCGATGATCAGCCAGCTGACCCGCTCGGTGGCGATGTAGAGCGTGACCACGAACATGCCGAAATAGAGCAGCGAGGTGCCGAGGTCCTTCTCGAAGATCAGGACCAGCAGCGAGACCGCCCAGACCGCGAGCACCGGCCCCAGGTCGCGACCGCGCGGGAAGTCGACGCCGAGCACGCGGCGGCTGGCCAGCGAGAGCACCTCGCGTTTGCGCACGAGGTAGTAGGCGAAGAAGGCGAGCAGGGCCAGCTTGGCGAACTCACCCGGCTGGATCTGGAAGCCGCCGACCCTGATCCACAGCTTGGCGCCGTTGATCTCGGAGAACCGCCCGGGCAACAGGGCCGGGATCAGGACCAGGACGATACCGCCGAGCCCCAGCGTGTACGCGTAGCGGGAGATCGCGCGGTGGTCCTTGACGACCAGGAGCACGAGGGCCGCGAACACGACCGCGATCAGCGTCCAGGCGAGCTGGCGGCCACCCGTACCGGCGAAGATCGGGTAGTTGAGCCGTTCGGCGGCCGGCGCCTCGGCCAGGTCGAGCCGGCGCAGGAAGCCCACGCCGATGCCGTTGAGCAGCGCGACCGCGGGGATCAGGGCCGGGTCGGCGTAGGGCGCCGTGTAGCGGACGACCAGGTGCAGGCCCAGGAAGAGCGCGCTGAGCACGGCCGTCGGCACCCAGAAGTTGCCGGTGATCGTGTCGAACATGGTGAGCTGGATCGTCGCGGCGTAGGCAGCGACCAGCGCCATCGCGAAGCCGAGCAGGGCCAGCTCCGCGTTGCGCCGCGTCTGCACGTCGCGGATGCGCGGAAGCTCACCCGTCGCTGCGGGTGTGTTAACCGGACCGGCCTGCGAGCTCACGATGTCAGTCGGACGGCCGGCAGTCCGCCGGGTCGATGACCGGCGGGACGGTGTCGGTCGGTGGCGCGTCGGGCACGGAGGTCGGAGCGCCGACACCGGTCGTCGGCGTGCCGGTGGCCGGTGGCGTCGCGGTCGGGTTCGGCGGCGGGGTGGCCGCCGTCCCGGTCGGCTCGGCGACCGGCGTCGGGCTCGCCGGGCAGGCCGGCTTGAGGTTGGGATTGGTCGGCTCGTCGGTCGTCAGCTCGGCCAGGCGGCGCTGCGCGTCGGCCTCGCTGTCGGCCTGGATGCCCTGCTTGACCCGCTCCTGGGCGACCGAGGTGAGGTCGTCGAGGTTGGTGCCGCTGGTCGACTGGACGCTGGACAGGTCGACGCCGGCGATCTGACCCGGCACGCCACGGAACACCGCCAGCTGCCCGTCGTCGGTCGCGCCGACGTAGAACTGCTGCTGGGTCACCCGCCAGCCGGCCCACAGGCCGCCGCCGAGGATGATCAGCAGCACGCCGAGCAGGACCGCGGTGCGCAGCGGTCGGCGCCGGCGGCGGTCGGTGTCGTCTTCGTGCGACCCGCCCCGGCCGTTGGCGTCGGCGGGCAGGTTCTGCTCCGGCGCGGCGGCGCGCGGGCCGGCGAGCGCCGCGGAGGCGCGGGCGGCCGGCGTGTCCGGGTTGGCCGAGGTCGTGTTGCCCCGGTCGCGGGCCGCGGCGCCGCCGACGATCGGGGCCGCCTCGACGATGTCCTGGTCGGTCGCGTCGGCGATGACCACCGTGATGTTGTCGGGGCCGCCACCGCGCAGGGCGAGCGCGACCAGGCGCTCGACGCACTGCTGCGGGTCGGTGTAGTCGCGCAGCGACTCGGCGATGGTGTCGGCGCTGACCACGCCGGAGAGGCCGTCGCTGCAGATCAGGTAACGGTCGCCGCGCAGCACCTGGCGCACCGAGTATTCGGGGTCGATGTCGCGGCCGTCGAGCGCCCGGGTGAGCAGCGACCGCTGCGGGTGGCTGCTCGCCTCCTCGGCGCTGATCCGGCCCTCGTCGACCAGCATCTGGACGTAGGTGTCGTCCTTGGTGATCTGCGCGAACTCGCCGTCGCGCAGCATGTAGGCGCGCGAGTCGCCGATGTGCACCATGCCGATCTTGCTGCCCGAGAACAGGATGGCGGTGAGCGTGGTGCCCATGCCCTCGAGGTGCGGATTGGCGTCGACGGTGTCGCGCAGCTGTTGGTTGGCGGTGTCGACGGCCGTGCGCAGCGCGTCGACGAGGGCGTCACCAGGGACGTCCTCGTCGAGCGGGGCCATGGCGCCGATGACGATGTTGCTCGCGACGTCACCGGCGGCCATGCCGCCCATTCCGTCGGCAACGGCGAGCAGCCGCGGTCCGGCGTAGACGGAGTCTTGGTTTCCGTCCCTGATCAGACCGCGGTCACTGCGGGCCGCGTAACGCAGTGTCAGTGTCATGGCCGTAACTCGAGTGAAGTGCGGCCGATGCGGATCGGCACGCCGAGGGGGACGGGGGTCGGTCCGGTGACCTTAGCGCGATCGAGATACGTCCCGTTCGTCGAGCCCAGGTCTTCCACGAACCACTGCCCTGACCTGGGAACAAGCCGGGCGTGACGCGCCGACGCGTAATCGTCGGTGATCACCAGTGTCGAGTCCTCGGCGCGGCCGATCGTGATCTGGCCGTCACCGAGCGTGATTCGCGTGCCGGCGAGCTGACCCGCGGTCACCACGAGCTGGTGAGCCGCGCGTCCACGCTTCACCTTGGCCGGCCGCGACTGGCCGGTCGACGCGCCCACCCCCCGTGGCGCGGCGACCAGCCGACTGGATCGGGCCCCGGCGAAGAGGTCACGCCGGATCACACCCACCACCGTGAACACGAAGATCCACAGCAGAATGATGAATCCGATCCGGGCGACCTCGACGACGAAATCTCCGGCCAACGGGCTAACCGTCCACGCGGAACGTCAGCGTCGTCGTGCCGAGCTGGATCATGTCACCGGGGTTGAGGGCCACGGCCGAGACGCGCTGGCCGTTGACCATCGTGCCGTTGGTCGAACCGAGGTCGGTGAGCACGACCTGCGCGCCGTCGAAGTCGAGGCGCGCGTGCCGGCGCGAGATCCCGACGTCGGGCAGGCGCAGGTTGGCCTGGTCGCCCCGGCCGATCACGGTCGAGCCCATCTGCAGCGGGTAGGTCCGGCCGTCACCGGAGACCAGGCGGATGTTGCGCCCGCCGCCACCGTGCATCGGCGGCTGCCCGTAGCCCTGGTCATAGGGCTGTTGCTGCTGTTGGTAGCCACCGCCGGGCGCGTCGTAGCCCTGCTGCACCGGGGCGACGTCGCCGCCGGTGTAGACCTCGGCCGTGACCCGGAACATGCCGGTGTCGAGGCCGTCGCCGCGCTCGATCTCGACGATCACGTCGCCGTAGACCGTCCACGCCTGCTCGCCGATGAACTCCGCCTGCGACTGGGCGAGCTCCTGGGCGAGCGCGGCCGCGTAGGGCGCCAGCCGGCTGTGGTCATAGGGAGATAGGTCGATCACGTAGCGGTTAGGCACCAGAGTCCGCCCGCCGGCCAGGATAGCCTTGTGCGCCTCCGCCTCCCGCTGCATGGCGTTGAGGATCTCCACAGGGTGGACGACCCCCTTGAACACCTTGGCGAAGGCCCCCTCGACCAGGCCTTCCAAACGCTTCTCGAAGCGTTGCAGCACGCTCACCGGCTCCTCCTCGGGTTCCGAGGCCATGATGGTATCCGGCCGGGGCACATGCAGCGCGCATGGCGACCGGCCGACGGTCTACGCCGGTCTCCGTGGAACGCCGTGGGAGCGCTGTCGCACGAGACGTCTGGGGGACCGAGCCCGCCACCGGAGTGGCGGACAACGCCGTGTTAGTCTTCCCAGGCGCCGCGAGCGGCAACCGCCCACGGCCACCGGCAGGGATAGCGTAATATGTGCCGGCAGCTGTTCCCGGGGAAGTGGCGGAATGGCAGACGCGCACGGTTCAGGTCCGTGTGCCCGAAAGGGCGTGGGGGTTCAACTCCCCCCTTCCCCACCATGACGTTGGGCTCCGCGACACGCGGGGCCCTAACGTTATGCGCCCCTTGTTCGCCGAGCACCTGGAGTTGAGGCGTGTCCGTCGCGTTGGTCACCGGTTCCGGAGGCTTGATCGGCTCGGAGGCCACCCGGCACTTCGCCGGCCTTGGTCTCGACGTCGTCGGCATCGACAACGACATGCGGCGCTACTTCTATGGCGAGGACGGCTCGACCGCCTGGAGCATCGAGCGCCTCGGCCAGGATCTCGGCGGCGCCTACACGCACTACGAGACCGACATCCGCGACCGGGCCGGGCTCGAGCAGATCTTCAAGAAGTACGGCGCCGACATCTCCGTGGTGATCCACACTGCCGGCCAGCCCTCGCACGACTGGGCTGCCAAGGAGCCGTTCACCGACTTCGACGTCAACGCCGTCGGCACCCTCAACGTGCTGGAGAACACCCGCCTGCACGCGATCGAGGCCCCGTTCATCTTCTGCTCGACCAACAAGGTCTACGGCGACCGGCCCAACAGCCTGCCGCTGATCGAGCAGGAAACTCGTTATGAAATCGCGCCCGACCACCCGTTCGCGCAGGGCGTGACCGAGGAGATGTCGATCGACGACTGCCTCCACTCGATCTTCGGTGTGAGCAAGGTCGCGGGCGACGTGATGGTCCAGGAATACGGCCGCTACTTCGGCATGAAGACGGCGGCGTTCCGCGGCGGCACGCTGACCGGCCCGGCGCACTCGGCCGCCGAGCTCCACGGCTTCCTCGGCTACGTGATGCGCTGCGTGATGGAGGAGCGCGTCTACAACCTCTTCGGCTACAAGGGCAAGATGGTCCGCGACGCCATCCACTCCCACGACGTGCTCACCGCGTTCGAGGCGTTCTTCCGGGCCCCGCGCTCCGGCCAGATCTACAACCTGGGCGGCGGCCGGCACTCCAACACCTCGCACATCGAGGCGTTCGCCCTGGCCGAGCAGATCTCCGGGCGCAAGGCGAAGATCAACTATGTCGAGCAGGCCCGGGTCGGCGACCACCAGTGGTGGATCAGCAGCATGGCCCGGTTCCAGGAGCACTACCCCGAGTGGACGCAGACCTACGACGTCCCGATGATCCTGCAGGAGATCCACGACGCCAACGTCGACCGCTGGGTCCCCGGGTCGTGATCGACAAGGGACGGCACAGCGTCCTCGGCGTCCTGGTCGACGCCGTCGACTACGAGACCGCGACCGCCCGGGTCATCGAGGCGGCGCACGAACGGCGGCCGCTGGCGCTGACCGCGCTCGCCGTGCACGGCGTGATGACCGGCGTGCTCGACCCGCCGCACAACGCCCGGCTCAACTCGTTCGACGTGGTCACCCCCGACGGGCAGCCGGTCCGCTGGGGCCTCAACCTGCTGCACGGCGTCGGCCTGACCGACCGGGTCTACGGCCCGACGCTGACCCTGCGGGTGCTGGCCCGATGCGCCGCCGAAGGCCTGCCGGTCTACCTCTACGGCTCGACCGACGAGACGCTCGGCCGCCTGGTGCCGGCGCTGGAGAAGATGTTCCCGGCGCTCAAGTTCGCCGGCTACGAGCCGTCGAAGTTCCGCACCGCCCGCCCGGGCGAGGCCGTCGAGATCGCCGACCGCATCCGGTCCTCCGGCGCCCGCGTGGTGCTGGTCGGGCTCGGCTGCCCACGGCAGGAGATCTTCGCGTACGCCATGCGCCCGCTGCTCGACATGCCGCAACTGGCCGTCGGGGCCGCCTTCGACTACCACGCCGGCCTGCTCCGCAAGCCCCCGCCGTGGATGCAGCGCGCCGGCCTCGAGTGGCTCTGGCGGCTGGGTCTCGAACCCCGCCGGCTGTGGCGCCGCTACGTGATCCTCAACCCGGCCTATCTGTCCCGGCTCTTCGCGCAGAAGACGGGCCTGTGGAAAGCGGCCCCGCCGCCACCGGCGACGGAGCCGCTCTCCGAGTTCCCGGTCTAGAGCGTCAAGGTCCAGTTGTTGACGTAGCCGGTGTCGGACGCCAAGGTGTCCCGCACCCGGAGCTGCCAGTTTCCGTTGGGCGACTCACCCGCAACGTTCACCGTGTAGGTCGCGTTGACGTCGGGCCGCGTGTCGTACGGGCTGGCCGCCTTCAAGCGGTAGGCCGTGCCGTCCGGAGCGACCAACTCGACGAACAGGTCACCGCGGAACGTGTGCACGATGTCGACGGCGACCTTCGACGTCGTCGACGGGCTGCGGTCACAGCCGGCGACCGTGATCGTGCTCGTCGCCGCGGGCCCGCCGGCGTCCGGGATCGCCACGTCGACGCCGTTGCCGCCGGAGCAGCCGCCCGGTCCCGAGATCACCGTCAACGTGAGCGTCGCCGACCGGGTGCCCGACGTCCCGGTGCCGGTCACGGTCAGCGGGTAGGTGCCCGGTGCCGTCGCGGCCGACGCGCTGATGGTCAGCGTCGACGAGCCGCCCGAGGTGACCGTGGCCGGGTTGAAGCCGGCCGTCGCGCCGGCCGGCAGGCCGGTCACCGCCAGCGACACCTGCTGCGCGGTGCCCGTGTTGCCGGTGGCCACCGTTACGGCGGTCGAGCCCCCGGGCGCGACCGCGGTGGAGGGCTGGGACACCGACACCGTGAAGTCGCTGGCGGGTGGTCCCTGCGCGATCGCGAACAGCAGCCGGTTGGGGGTGCCGGTGCCCGGGTCGGTCACGACGTTGGGGGTCGAGTTGGTGACCAGGTAGTCGCGGACCTGCTGGTTGCTCCAGGTCGGGTTGGCGGACAGCACCATGGCGGCCGCGCCGACGACGTGCGGGGTCGCCATCGACGTGCCGTCGATCGTGTTGGTCGCCGTGTCGCCGCTCGCCCAGGCCGACGTGATCGCCACACCCGGCGCCAGCAGGTCGACGCAGGTGCCGAAGTTCGAGAACGACGCCGCCACGTCGTCGGCCGCGGTGGCGCCGACGGTGATCGCGTTGGGCACCCGGGCCGGCGAGTAGTTGCAGGCGTCCTGCCGCCGGCCGAGGAGGTTGCCGTTGCCGGCCGCGACCCCGTACGTGATGCCGGAGTTGATCGAGTTGTTGAGCGCGGTGTCCAGCGCGGCGCTCGGACCGCCGCCGAGGCTCATGTTGGCCACGGCGGGCCTGACCGCGTTGGCGGTGACCCAGTCGATGCCGGCGAGGACTCCGGCGTCGGTGCCGTCGCCATTACAGTCGAGCACCCGCACCGCGACGAGCTTGACGCCCTTGGCCACGCCGTACGCGTTGCCACCGACCGTGCCGGCGACGTGCGTGCCGTGCCCGTTGCAGTCGTCGGCCGCGCCGCCGTCGATCACGTCGTACCCGCTGGAAGCCCGGCCGCCGAAGTCCTGGTGGCTGGTCCGGATCCCGGTGTCGATGACGTACGCGTGCACGTTCGTCGCCGTGTTCGGGTAGGTGTAGGACCGGTTCAGCGGCAGGTTGCGCTGGTCGACCCGGTCCAGCCCCCACGACGGGGGGTTCGGCTGGGTGCCGTAGGCCCGCACCTTCTGGTTCTGCTGGACGTAGGCGACGCTGGGGTCGGCCGCGACCTTGGCCGCCTGCGCCACGGTGCCGCGGAGCTCGAAGCCGCGCAGCGCGGCCCGGTAGGTGTGCCCCACCTTGCCACCGGCCCGACCGGTGATGGTCTTCGCCCGGCCGGCGACGGCCGTGCCGCCGACGGCGGCGTCCTTGAACACGACGATGTAGCTGCCGGTGACGGCGGTTTCCGCGCCCGCGCGCCCGACGGCGCCGGACGGCTGGGCGGCGGCCGCGGGTGCGGTGAACGCCAGCGCGGTCAGGGCACTGACCCCGACCACAATGGACCCCCGTGGGAGCTTCATCTCCCTCCTCTCCTTCGGATCCCCGAACACGCTTCGCGTTCGCGGATCATGGGAGAGGGTATGCGGTGCGGCAACGCGTGGATAGATGCCTTTTGGTGCGGCCCCGCCGCCATTTGGTGACGGGGCCGCCCATGGCCGCTAGAGGGTCAGCGTCCAGGTGTTGATGTAGCCGGTGTCGGTGCTGTAGACGTCGCGCACCCGGAGCTGCCAGTTGCCGTCGGCGGACTCGCCGGCCAGGTTGACGGTGTAGGTCGCGTTGACGTTGTCAGCGCTGTCGAACGCGCTGCTGTTCTTGAGCCGGAAGGCCGTGCCGTCCGGCGCGACAAGGTCGATGACCAGGTCACCGCGGTACGTGTGGACGATGTTGACGGCCACCGTCGACGTGCCCGACGGCGCCCGGCCGCAGCCGGCGATGCCGATCGTGCTGGCCACGTTGGTGTTGTTGTCGGGGATCGCCACGTCGGTGCCGTTGGTCCCGGAGCACCCGCCGCCGGTGCCGCCGGTCACCGTGAGCGCGTAGGTGGCCGTCCGCGCGCCGGCCGCGCCGGTGCCCGTCACGGTCACGGAGTAGGTGCCCGACGGTGTCGCCGCCGAGGTCGTGATGGTCAGGGTCGACGAGCCGCCCGACGTGACGGAGGCCGGGTTGAAGCTCGCGGTCGCACCGGACGGGAGCCCGCTCGCGGAGAACGACACGGTCTGCGCCGTGCCCGAGGTGGTGGCGGTGTTGACGGTGGTGGTGGCGGAGGCGCCGGCCGTCACCGAGCCGGCGGCCGGTGAGACCGACACGGCGAAGTCGTTGGCCGGCGGTGTGCCGTCGTTGACCACGAACAGCAGCCGGTTGGGGGTGCCGGTGCCGGGGTTGGTCACGACGTTGGGCGTCGAGTTGTTGACCAGGTAGTCGCGGACCTGCTGGTTGCTCCACCCGGGGTTGGCCGACAGCACCAGGGCGGCCGCGCCGGCCACGTGCGGCGTCGCCATCGACGTGCCGCTGATGGTGTTGGTGGCGGTGTCGCCGGTCGACCAGCTCGAGGTGATGTTGACGCCGGGCGCCAGGATGTCGACGCAGGTGCCGAAGTTCGAGAACGAGGCCGCGGCGTCGTTGTTCTGGGTGGCGCCGACCGTGATGGCGTTGGGCACCCGGGCCGGCGAGTAGTTGCAGGCGTTCTGCCGCTGCCCCAGGATGTTGCCGTTGCCGGCCGCGATCGCGAACGTGACGCCCGAGTTGATGGCGTTGTTGACCGCGTTGTCGATCGACGTGTTGGCGCCGCCGCCGAGGCTCATGTTGGCCACGGCCGGCTTGACCGCGTTGGCGGTGACCCAGTCGATGCCACCGATCACCTGTGCGTTGGTGCCGCTGCCCTGACAGTTCAGCACCCGCACGGCGACGAGCCGCACACCCTTGGCCACGCCGTACGCCCCGCCGCCGACCGTGCCGGCAACGTGCGTGCCGTGCCCGTTGCAGTCGTCGGCCGCGCCGCCGTCGACGGCGTCGAACCCGCTGACGGCCCGGCCACCGAAGTCCTGGTGCGTCGTGCGGATCCCGGTGTCGACGATGTACGCGTGCACGTTCGCGGCCGTGTTCGGATAGGTGTAGGACTGGTTGAGCGGCAGGTTGCGCTGGTCGATGCGGTCCAGCCCCCAGGACGGCGGGTTCGGCTGGGTGCCCAGCGCGTGCACCGTGTGGTTCTGCTCGACGTACGCCACGTTGGGGTTCGCCGCGACCTTCTTCGCCTGGGCTTCCGTGGCGCGCAGCTCGAAGCCACGCAGCGCCGCGCGATAGGTGCGGACCACGCTGCCGCCGTGCCGGCTCGCCAGGGTGGTCGCGCTGCCGTCGACCGAGGTGCGGGCGACCGCGGTGTCCTTGAACACGACGATGTAGCTGCCGGCGACGGCGGTCTCGCCGCCGGCGTTGAGCACCGTGCCGCTCGGTTCGGCCGCGGCCGCGGGTGCGGCGAACGCGAACGCGGTCAGGGCACCGACCCCGACCAGGATGGACTTGCGCGGGAGCTTCATCTCCCTCCTCCCCTCCGATCGGTGGACCGGCCGGCCCGCTCGTGGCGGGATATCGGCGTCCACCGATCTCTGGTGAGGCTATGCGGAGGAGGAAGACGTGAACAGATGTCGAATTTTCAATATTGCGCGGTGCCCCTACGGGACGGTTCTGCGGGTCGCACCCGGGTGCGGCCCCGATGTGTCCGGCCGTCGTCTGGACGAGTCTCGTATGCATGGGGACCGAACTGGCACTGACCACCGCCGTCGCGGCCGCCGCGCTCGCCGCGGCCGCCCTCGCCGACCTGTTGCCGCGCGCCACGAGCGCCGCCGTCCTGCGCCGCCGCGCGGCGCGGCTGCAGCTGCTGGTGGGCGGGTTGCTCGCGGCGCTGGCCGCTGTCGCGCTGGCCGGCCTGGCCGGCTACGGCGACCTGGCGCCGGCGGTTCTGCCGCTGGGCGTGCCGGCGCTCGCCGTCGCCCTGGTCTCCATGCGCCGGCTCGGCCGGGTGCGGCGCGGAGCCGCCGCCTTCGCGACGGCGCCGCACACTCCCGCGCCGCCCGGACTGCGCGCCGCGGCCGCGCATCCGTTGCTCGCCCTGCCGATCCAGGTGACCGCGCTGGCGGGCGTCGCGGCCGTGCTGGCCGCCGCCGGCCTCGTCGCGCTCACCGTGCCCGCGGTGCTGGGTGTGGTGCTGACCTCGGCCGGGCTGCTGGTCGCCGGCATCGGCGTGCGAGACGCGCTGCGGCACAGCCGCCTCGCCGAGGGTGCCGTGGCCCGGCCGGAACGCCTAGCCGCGCGGCCGGTTGGCGTCCTGTAGGTAGAGCAGCTCCAAAATGGAGCGCGCGGCCTCGAACCAGCGGTCGAGCCAGCCGGCGGTCGGGATGCTGCCCTTGGGCGGCAGTTCCAGCAGCAGACCACGCAGCAGCGGGTGGTCCGCGATCAGCGCCTCCGGCTCGCCGTTGACCCACTGCGGCGGGTAGACGGGCTCGAGCGACGGGAGGTCCTTGCCGCCGGCCGCGCTGAGGTCCGACGGGAGGCCCTGGCGGACGACCCGCTCCGGCTCGCGCTCCGCCGGCGCCTCGATGGTGAGGGACGCCTCGCGCCGGGCCTTGCGGTACGGGCCGGTGAACCGCTCCTGCGTCGCCGAACCGTTTCCGAGGTTGTCGGGCATGGTCATTCGTCTGTCGCCTGCCTGCTCGTTCGGATTAACCCGCTCGGCGGGTTGACCTGGCATTTGCCCGGTCTTCTGGTACAACGACCCGAACTGGTGGGGGCGACGGTCAGAGGCGTGTCGGGCAACGAAACAGGCGCCCTCCGGGGCTGGAGAGCGCCTGACTTTCGGGGCTGGGGGCTAGAGGTCGAACTCGCCGTCCTTGGCACCGCCGACGAAGGCGTCCCACTCGTCGATGGTGAACAGCAAGGCCGGTCCGGTCGGGTTCTTCGAGTCCCGCACGGCAACCGCGCCGGGAACGAAGGCGACCTCGACGCAGTTGTCGCAGTTGGGCCCGCTACGGGTGCTCTTCTGCCAGACCGCGCCGGTCAGGTCGACGTCGAACCCCTTGGTCTCGCCTTCCACAGTGGCTCCTTAGCTAGCTTTGCGATGTAGTCGACCGACTCCTCGGGACGGAGTGCGGCCGCTCTGATGTGGTCGAAGATGAAGACGTACTTCCGCAACTCGTCGCTCTTCTCGATGAAGAGGCCCCCGGTGGCGTTCTCCGCGTAGACCACTTCAGGGTCACTCGGTTCGGGGAACTCCAGAATGGCGAACGTGCCGTCCATGCCGGCGTGAGCTCCTGCCTCGAACGGCAGGATCTGCAAGGTCACATTAGGGAACTCTGCCGCCTTCACAAGCCTTTCCAGTTGGGCCCGCATGACGGCATCACCGCCTACAGGCCGGCTCACCACAGCTTCATCCAGAACGAACCAGAGGTCGATCGGGTCGTCCTCTTTCAATAACGACTGACGAGCGCGACGGACACTCACCCTTCTGTCCACATCATCGGTGGTGAAGTCCGGTCGTGCAGCGCGGATCATCGCCTTGGCATAGTCCTCTGTCTGCAGGAGACCGGGGACCGCCTGCTGTTCGTAGGCGCGGATGGAATGGGCCGCGGCCTCGAGCCCGACATAGGCGCCGGCGAGCACCGCACCGTACGGGTGCCACCAGCCTTTCTGGCGGGCCTCCCGGGCGATCTGGACGAGCTCTTCGCACTCGGGGCCGGTGACGTCGTAGATGGCGAGCATGTCGCGCACGTCGCGCGGGGTCGCCGAGGTGTGACCGGTTTCGATCCGGGAGATCTTCGACGCGGAGCATTCGAGCCGCTCAGCCACCCCGTCGATGGTGACGCCGGCGGCTTCGCGACGGCGGCGTAGCTCGGCGCCTAGTCGCCGGCGACGGATGGTCGGGCTCCGGCGCTCGGTCACCGGTCACCTCCGGCAGGTGCGGGCGTCCGCACCTATTCGGGGGAACGGACCTAATCGGACGAAAGTGGTGCGCCGTGCATAATGCGCGGCTGTTGTCATGCGCGTTCAGTCTGACGCGACGATCGGCCGGACATCAAGGACCATACCGGCGGTTAGAAGTGGCGAAAGCACTACCAAAGTGCAACTTGCATTGATCATGTTGTTGGTGCACTCTGTGCGTATGCCACGGGTTACTCAGCGTTTCTGAAAGATCAGTTCGGCCCGACGGCGCTTTCTCAGTTCCCCCCGATCGCTCGGCTTCGGAACAGGAGTAGCTGTGCTTCCTCGCTCCGGTGACGTGCTGCACGTGACGCGCGCGGCGAGCGTCCAGTTCATCGACCCACTTCTCTTCCGCGTCATCCGCGTCCACGACTGGCCTACCTATGACGGCTGGGTCTGGCTCGACGGCTACGAGCTCAACGCGGCTGGCGACGCGGTGGAGCGGCGCTCGATCTTCGTGCAGGTCAACGGCCTGCGCCAGCTGCGCTCCCCCAACGACCTACGCGCGGCGCCGCGGCGGGTCAACGCGCCGCCGATGCAGGTGGCCGCCCGCGCGGGCTGACCCTTACCCATTCCGGGCATGGGCGGGGCTTCGCGGCTCTAGACTCGGCATACCCACCGAACAGTTCTTCCCAGGCGTGACCAGGACCCCTAATCCTGGGGGTCACACATGGTCAAGCCACCGGCGCGACCGCTGATCCGCTGTGCCCCGTTGTGCCTCGCGGCCGCGCTCGTCCTCGGCGGCGTCACGCTGCCCGCGGTCGCCCTGCCCGGCGTCGCGCTGGCTTCGCGCGGCTCCGCCGTCGCCCAGCCGGGCGGTCTGCCTGACGTGCCCGGCCTGCCCACCCTCGGCGTGCCCGCGATCGACCTGCCCATGCTGGAGGGTGGCGGGCTGCGCCTGCCGCCGCTCGTCCCGGTGCTGCCGGGTGTCGTCCCCCAGGTCGGCCCGGGCGTGGCCGGACAACCGTTCGACCCGGACGGGTGGTTCGACAACGAGGAACCCGACGACCCGCGGCCGCCGGCCGAGCCCGACCCCGAGCCGGACTCGGACTCGGACGAGGACCGTCCTGGTCCGCCTCCCGCTCCGCCGGAGGAACCGGCACCCGTCAAGCCGGACGCGGTCGCGCCGCCCGCCCCGGCCGCGCCGGCGCGCCCCACTGCCCCGCCGCCACCGGCCCAGGGTGGGAGCGCACCCCGACCGGCGCCGATCAAGCCGTCGCCCCGGCCTCCGCGCACCCAGAAGCCCACCCCTTCGCCGGCGGACACTCGCGGCCTGGACGAACTCTTCCCGGACCGCCCGTCGACGGACACACCGGCGGCCGGCAACCCACGGGAAGCGCCCACCAAGGCGGAGCCGGCCGGCTACGGCCCCCCACTGATCTATTCAGGCCTGGCCGGCATGCTCGTCTCCGCCATCGGCATCGGCATCGTCCTCAACCGCCGCCGCGGCTGGTGATGTCGGACCCGCCCGAGCGCGGCCAGGTGTTCCCCGGAGCCGACATGCTTTGGCATGTGCGCACACCGGGAAGCATGTCGGCCCGCCGAACATGCATCGCCGGCGCGGCGACACGCCTTGCGGCAGTGCGCCGCCCGCGGCGCGTGCATCGACCGCCGTGGGGCGCTCCGCGCTCGGCCCCCGTCAGGCGGCGCTGGACGCGCGGACGGCGCGAAACCGGCCGCCTGATCTGGACCGCGACATCACCGACCGCGCGGGCTTCGAGGGCGATCGTCCGGCCTTACGGGCCCGGCGGGATGCTCGGTGAGGTGGTGGGTGGGGTCGTGGCGGGTGGCGTGGTGGGCGCCGGGCCGTTGGAGACGTCGAGGGTGACCGTCGAGCCCGGTGCGACCTCGGTGCCGGCCGCCGGGTCGGAGTCGACGACCGTGCCCGACGGCTCGTCGGAGTCGACGAAGTTGAGGCGGGCCGTCAGGCCCGCGGCGGCCAGGCGCTGGCCGGCCTCGGCCACGGTCAGCCCTTCCAGCGGCGGCACAGGCACGGCCGCGGGCGTCGTGGCCGTCGGCGACGGTGCGCTGGTGCTGGGCGGCGCCGTGCTCGGCGGCGCGGTGGTCGCCGCCGCCGTCGTGCGGCTCGGCTCCGGGGTCGGCGTGCTGTCGTCGCCGCGCAGGATCAGCCAGATGCCGAAGGCGAGCACGCCCAGCAGGATCAGCGCGATGATGCCGATCAGGATCGGCATCCACCAGCGGCGTCCGCCGTCGGGCGGGCCGGGCTGCCAGTAGTCGGGCGGGCCGTCGTCGGGTGGCTCGCCCGGGCCACCGGGCTGCGGGATGCCGGCGCGGCCGGCCCAGGCGCCGTCGTGCGGCGGGATCGCGTTGCGTGGAGTGTCGCCCGGCTGCTGGATCCGCGTGGTGCGGTCGTCGGCCGGCGGCATCCGGTCGCCGCGGTCCGTGGGCGAGATCTGGGTGGTGCGGTCGGCGTCGTCGATGCGTTGCGTGCGGTCGGCGGCCGGCGGTTCGACGGGGGCGGTCCGGTCCGGGTCGTCCTGCAACGGCCGGGTGCGGTCGGGATCCGTACCCGCGTCGTCGTCTCCGTCGTCCTGGATCGGGTCGAACGGCGCCGTGTGGTCCAGCGGCTGATCGCGGTCGTCCGAGCCGGAACCGCGGTCACTCCGCGGGTCCTTGGGCTGGTCGGCCATCCTCGATCCCTTCGCCGCCGGAAAGATCCGGCACCGACCCTAGCCTGCCGAACCTCGGACCGCTCCGGCCGCGGTGCCCGCCGGCGGCAAGGCTCGCCCGCGCAGCGACCGGACGCTACGCTGCCCGGCATGGCCGTACGAGGCTGGGGAGGATCGGTCGCCGCGGCGATCGGCGTTGCCGCGTGCGCGGGCGCGGCGCAGCTCGGTCTCGGCTACGGCCTGGGCATCATCACCTGGTTGCCGGCGTCGGACCGGGCCGGCGAGGCCGCGTGGGCGGCCAGTCTCGCCTGGGCCGCCTGGATCGCCGCGACGTCGACGGTGGCGGGCGCGATCGGCGCGCAGCGACTGGCCGAGCCGGCCGAGGGCGACCGCGAGTCGTCCGGGGCCGCGCTGCTCGGCCGCCTCTCGCTCGTCGTCGCCGCCGCGGTCGGCGCCCTGGTCACGGTCGCACTGGTCGCCGTGCCGGCCCGTGCCGCCGTCCGCGCCGACACGTTCTCACCGCAGACCATCGCCGCCGGTTACGCGGTCATCGGCGTACTCGTCGGCCTGGTCTTCGCGATCTGGGCCCTGTCGTCGCGCTCGGCCGCCGGCAACATCATCGCGACCATCGGGTGGCTCTGGCTGCTCGCCGTGGTGTCGGTGATCGAGGGGGTGGTCTCGGGCGGCGACCAGCCGCCGGCGCAACTCGGCGTCTGGCAGATCAGCAGCGGCAGTGAGGCGTTCTGGTTCCGCGACTACCTCTACTGGCCGGGCGCGGCCCTCGCCCTCGGCGCGGCGTTCGTGATCGGCGCCCTGGTCGCCCGCGGCCCGGCGGCCGACCCGTTCCACCGCGTGGGCGCGGCCGTCTCCGGCATCGCCGGCCCGCTGGTCGTGGCGGCCGCCTACTTCCTGGCCGCGCCGCGCCTCTCCGGCATCCGCCCGGAGCAGGTCTCGGCGCACCTGCTGGCGCCCTACGCGGTGCTGGCCGGGCTCGCCGGCTCGGTCCTGGTGACCGCGCTCGCCCAACGCGCCGACCGCGCCCGGCTCGACGTGCCCGCCCAGCGGACGCACGCCACCGACGACGATGCGGCCCCGTGGACGCCCGCCGGCGACCGCTCGGGCGCCTCCGGCATCCGGCCCGACGATCGCGACCTGTCGACCCCCTCCGGCGGCGCCGACACTGAGCCGCGCGGCCGAGGCGCACACGGCAGCCGGCCCGACGACCGGGAAACCTACGACACCGACGCCACGGGCACGACGCGCACCTCGGTCGCCACTCCACTGTGGCCGGAGGGCACCGCGCCCGGCGACGACGTCGCACCGCCGAAACCCGAGCGCAAGCGACGGTTGGGCCGTCGCAACAGCTGACCCGGCACAGGCGAAGCCTCAGTCGATGGGCCAGGTGTGCACCGGGTCGTTGGTGCGTTGCAGCTCTCCGTAGCGGGTCAGCATGTGGTGCAGCGCGGTCGTGCGGTCCATGCCCCACTTGCTCTCCGCGGCGCAGACGGTCGCCGTCTGCCAGGCCGCGCCGTTCTGGCCCGTGCGGCACCGGTCGGCGATGATGCCCAGCAGGTGGTCGCGGAACCGCGGCGCCACCCCGAACCGGTCCAGCCCTGCCGCCGCCCGGGGCAGCAGCACCTCGGGCACGAGGTCGGCGATCCGGACCTCGCCGTGGCGGGGCCAGTAGACCCGGGCGTCGAGGCCGCGGCGGGCGGCGGCGTGGAAGTTCTCCTCTGCCTTGGTGAACGGCAGCTGGCTCCAGATGGGACGGTCGGCCTCGGCCAGGTCACGCACGAGTCCGAAGTAGAACGCCGCGTTGGCCAGCATGTCGATGACCGTCGGGCCGGCCGGCAGCACGCGGTTCTCCACCCGCAGATGCGGGCGGCCGTTGGTGATGTCGTAAACCGGGCGGTTCCAGCGATAGATCGTGCCGTTGTGCAGCCGCAGCTCGCCGAGCCGGGGCACACCGCCGTTGTGCAGCACCTCGACCGGGTCCTCGTCATCGGTGATCGGCAGCAGCGGCGGGAAGTAGCGCACGTTCTCCTCGAACAGGTCGAAGATCGAGGTGATCCATCGCTCGCCGAACCACACCCGCGGGCGTACACCCTGGGATTTCAGCTCGTCGGGGCGGGTGTCGGTGGCCTGCTCGAACAGCGCGATCCGGGTCTCGGCCCAGAGCTGTTTGCCGTAGAGGTAAGGCGAGTTGGCGCCGATGCCGACCTGGATGCCGGCGATCGACTGCGCGGCGTTCCAGTAGTCGGCGAACGTGTCCGGCGCGACCTGCAGGTGGAACTGCACGCTGGTGCAGGCCGACTCGGGCGCGATCGAGTCGGTGAAGGTCTGCAACCGTTCGACGCCACGGATGTCGAGCCCGATGTCCTCACCGCGCGCGGCGACGATCTGCTCGTTGAGCGCCCAGTAGCGCTCGTTGCTGGAGAGGTTGTTGAGCACGAGGTGGCGCGGTGTGAGCGTGGGCAGGATGCCGATCAGCACGATCGTCGCGTCGGCCTTGTTCGCGCGATCCTCGGCGCGACCGATGCTGGCCTGGACGTCGTGCTGGTAGTCGGCGAAACCGTCGCCCTCGATCAGCCGCGGTCGGGCATTGAGCTCGAGGTTGAACTGCCCGAGCTCCGTCTGGAACGTCGGATCGGAGAGGTTGGCCAGGATTTCCGCGTTGCGCATGGCTGGCTCGGCGTCTTTGTCGACCAGGTTGAGCTCGATCTCGAGACCCGTCGTCGGCCGTTCGGCGTCGAACTCGAAGTCGTCGAGCATCAGCGCGAAGACATCGAGACATCGACGGACTTTCTGCCGATACCGGACGCGGTCTTCGCGGGAGAAACCAACCGGCGACACGTCCTTGCCCATGTGCCCTCCCCGGCGCACGGCCCCGTATGACTGGCGAGTGGACCCTTCACGGTAGGAGGGCCGAGAGCGCTCGGCCAGGGACAAACCAGATACTTATCACCCTTTGTAAGCGGATCAAAGCGTTCAGTTCACGATACGCCAAGGCCCCGGCGGCTGTGATCAGCTGCCGGGGCCTCGCGATGTGGTCGGTCGACGCCAAGGTCACGCCTGGCGGACGGCCTCGCCCTCGATCTCGATCCGGACCTTCTTGCCGACCAGAACGCCACCGGTCTCCAGGTTGACGTTCCAGGTGAGGCCGAAGTCCTCACGGTCGATCTCGGTGCTGGCCGAGAAACCGAAGATGTCCATGCCGTACGGGTTGCGACCGGCGCCCTCGAACTCGACCTTCAGGTCGACCTTGCGGGTAACGCCGCGAATGGTCAGCTCGCCGGGCAGGACGAACTCCGTGCCGTTGACCTCCTTGACGCCACCGAGGCTCTGGAACTCGATGGTCGGGAACTCCTCGGTCTTGAGGAAGTCGGGGCTGCGGAGGTGGTTGTCGCGGTCCGCGACGCCCGTGGTGATGCTGGCGGCCTTGATGGTCGCGCTGACGGAGGACTCGGTCGGGTCCTCGGCGACGGTGATGGTGGCCGACGCCTCGTCGAAGTGACCGCGGACCTTGGCCACCATCATGTGGCGCGCCACGAAGCCGACCAGCTTGTGGGCGGCGTCGAGCTCGTAGGTGCCGGCGGTCGGAATGGTCACGCCGTTCCAGACGCGGGTGTTGTTGGTGGCCGTGTCGGTCATCGGGGGTGCTCCTTCAGCATGCTCATCGTGTGGGCCGAACACTTGATGAAGCAACTATATCGCGCGCAATATTCCGCGCGTCAAGGACTGCTACACTGAAGTGGTGAGTGACCTGCACGACGATCCCCGGATCACCGCGATCGGGCTGCTGGCGGAGGCCTTCACCGGGCTCTCGGCCCGGTTCGCCGCGCAGTTGGCCGGTCACGACCTCTCCGGGGTCGAGTTCGAGGTGCTGATGCGGCTGGCCCGCTCGCCGGGGCACGAGTTGCGGATGAGCGACCTAGCGGCCCAGACCACCTTGTCTACCAGTGGCGTCACCCGAGTCGTCGACCGGATGGAGCGCGAAGGGCTGCTCCGCCGGCGCGCCTGCCCGACCGACCGCCGCAGCTCCTACGCCGGCGTCACCAGCGCCGGCCTGCAGCGGCTCGGCGAGACCCTCCCCGGCCACCTCGAGCTGATCGAGCAGTGGTTCACCGGCCAACTCGAGCCGGCCGAGCTGGAGCAGTTCCTGGGCTACGTGCGCCGGATCCGCGACGCGGTCAACCCGTGCGCGACAGCCGGCGCCGACGGTGCTCCAGAGGCCGACCGCCCCGAGGCGATCAGCGCCTGACCTTCCTGCCGCTCAGCCCCGCCGGACGTTACCGGCAGAAAGACCGGCAGAACCGATCGACCCCAATCGCCAAAAGCCACATTTGGTACGTCCGGCGCGCGACTCCCGATACGGTACTCAACAGCAAGCGCCACGGGGGCGCGACGCGGGTGTTTCACCGAGGTCCGTCGGGGGGCGGGCCAGTCCGCGTCGAGCGGGGGTGGAAGGCAGCCGGTGCTGACTGATTGGGAGGGCAGTCAGCGCCGGCTGTCCTGACGTTCGGCCCTCTGCCGCTCGGCCGGGAGCAACGTGATCCCGCCCTCTTTGCAGACCGCTTCGAGCCGCTCGACCACCGCGGCCCGGTTCATCTCGTCGTCGGTCACCGACGCGAGCCCGACCAGCGCCTCGGCCACGTCCCGCAGGTCGCGCCCGCCGGCATAGGACTGCACCGCGACGCCGAACCACTCCGCCGCCAGCACGCGGTCGCCGCGCCTGGCCGCCAGCGTCGCCTCGATCATCGCGCTCGGGCCGTGCACGTCGCTCGGCGGCGCCGCGCCGACGCCCGGGTCGGCGTCGACCGCCGCGGCCCGCAGCTGGGCCAGCACCCGCAGCGCCTCGTCGGGCCGGTCGGCCAAGGCCGAGGCGAGCCCGATGGTGCCGAGCACGCGGGCCCGGTGACCCGGGTCGCCCAGCCGCTCGAGGGCCGCGATCGCGCGACGGCCCATCTTCACCGCGTCGTCGTGCCGGCCGTCGAGCCGGTTGACCTCGGCCACGTTGGCCAGGGCCAGGGCGCGCAGCCGATCCTCGCCGCACTGGGCGGCGAGCCGGTCGACCGCGGCCATCCGCCGGCGGGCGGCGGCCAGGTCGCCGATCCGGATCTCGTGCCACGCCAGGTTGTTCTGGGCGACCGCCATGTCCCGGGTGCGTCCGGTGCGGGTGGCCAGGGCCAGCGCGGCCGCGCCGTGCCGGCGGGCCTCGTCGTAGCCGCCCGTCGACATCCACAGCCCCGACAGCTGGTTGCGGGCCGCCAGCTCGCCGGAGACGTCGCCCTGCTCGCGGAACGTCGCGAGCGCGGCCTCGGCGGCGGGCAGCTCGCTCGGCCCCGCGCTGTGCTCGGCCGCGAGCTGGGCCACGCCGAGCTGCGCCCAGGCCCGCAGCACCGGGTCGGCGTCGGCGGTGCGCGGGTCGTCGAGCAGGCGGCGCAGCCACTGCCGGCCGGCGGCGTCGCGGCCGCGGAACCGCCACCAGCGGGGCAGGTTGGCGGCCAGCAGCAGCGCGGTGTGCGGGTCGTCGATCGCCGAGTGGGCCAGGGCGCCCCACAGGTCGCTGGTCACCTCGTCGAGCCGGGCCACCGCGCCGGGCAACGTGCCGCCGGCCAGCTCGGGCGCGATCCGGGCGGCGAAGCGGGCCATCACCAGCGCGTGCCGGCGCCGGATCGCGGAAAGCTCGCCTTCGGCCGCGGCCTGCTCCTCGGCGTAGTCGCGGACCACGTCGAGCAGGCGGAACCGCATCGAGCCGGCGCCGCGCATGCCGAGCAGGCCGAGCGCGACCAGCCGGTCCAGCAACGGCACCGGGTCCGTGTCGAGGGCGCCGCCCGGCGCGGCCGTGTCGGCCAGCATGGCCTCGCCCAGCTCGACCGACCAGCGGTTGCGGAACGGCGAGAGGCGGCGCACGGCCAGCTGCTCCTCGGGCTCCAGCAGCCGGTAGCTGGCCGCGACCGCGTCGCGCAGGCTCACCGCGACCGCCTCGTAGGCGCTGCCCGGCGCGGTCTCCGGGCCGGCGAGGTCGAGCAGGCGGTGCCCGTACCGGTCGAGGATCTGGTTCATGTCGAGCACCCGGCCTCGCGCGGCGGCGAGCTCGATCGCCAGCGGCAGCCCGCCCAGCCGGCGGACCAGCCTGATCAGCGCGCCGACCTCGCCCTTCTCCAGCGGATCGCGGCGGACGCGGCGCAGCCGGTCGAGGAAGAGCGCGACGGCGGGATAGTTCGACACCGCGGCCAGGTCGAGGTCGTCGGCCGGCGGCACCTCCAGCGGTACGACCGGCCAGACGCGCTCGCCCGGCAGTCCGATCGGGTGCCGACCGGTGGCCAGGATGCGCAGCGAGGGCGCGACGGCGGTCAGCTTGTGCAGCGCCTCGGCGGCCGCGCCCGGGGCCCGCTCCACGGCGTCGACCAGCAGCAGGCTCGGCGCCCCCGCCAGCCGGCCGGCCAGCTCGTCGGCGCGGGCCACGCCCAGCACCGTCGCGGCCGCCGTCAGCACGTCGCTCTCGGTCGAACCCTCGGTGATCAGGATGCCGGCGACGCCGCCCGGGTGGCGTTCCTTGACGCGCTCGATGACGGCCAGCGCGACGCTGGTCTTGCCGACGCCGGCGAGGCCGACGAGGGTCACCAGGCCGTCGCCGCGCAGCAGGGTCAGCGCCACCTCGGCGACGTCGAGGTCGCGGCCGACCAGCGGTCCCGGTGGCGGGAGGCCGCGGCCGCGGCTGGCCGAGACCGACGCCGGCGCCAGCTGGGTCATCGCCGCGACGGCGGGCCGGTCCTCCGTCGGGGTCGCCACCGCGCCGCGCGCGACGGCGAGGAACTCGGTGCGCGCGAGGCCGGTCAGGTTGAGCGCGGTGGCCAGCAGGTCCACTGTGGTGCGTTGCGGCCGGGACGCGCGGCCGCGTTCGAGGTCGCGAACCGTCCGTACGCCGACGCCGGCCCGGGTCGCGAGCTCGTGCTGGGTCAACCCGGCTTCTCGGCGGCGGGCCTTGAGCAGGGCGTCGAAACCCTGGTCAGCGCCGTGATCCGCGGTCATGGCCAGGAAGGCTACGCAGCGCAGCCCCCGACCGGGAACCACAACGTCGCGTCACTGACCGGTGAACGCCCAATTTCTGACAGAGCAATAGTGATTGTCAGGTGGAAATCGTCTGCTTCGGGCTCGGCACGGTCGCGGTGGCCCGCACCGGAGCGCCGCTGGCGGTGTGGAACCAACGCTCGTGCAGGCGGCGCAGCGGGCCGGGCGCCCACCAGTTCCACTCGCCGAGCAGGCTCATCAGGGCGGGCAGGAGCAGCCCGCGCACCACGGTCACGTCGAGCACGACCGCGACCACCATGCCGAAGCCGATCTCCTTGACCGCGGTCAGCCCGCCGAGCAGGAAGCCGAGGAAGACGACCGAGATGGACAGCGCGGCGGTCGTCACCACCGGTCCGGTCCTGGTGATGCCGGCCAGCACCGCCCGGTCGCTGGCGGCGGCGTCGGCATCGGGGCGCCGGCGGCGTACGCGCTGGTCCCACTCTTCTTTGATCCGCGCCAGCAGGAAGACCTCGTAGTCCATCGACAGCCCGAAGATGAACACGAAGAGCAGCACGGGCGTGGTGACGTCGATCGCGCCCCACGAGTCGAAGCCGAGCAGCATGTCGCCGACCCCCCACTGGAACACGACGACCAGCACGCCGAGCGTGCCGAGCAGGGTCAGCGCGTTCATCAGAAGGGCCTTGAGCGGGATCACCAGCGAGCCGGTGAGCACGAACAGCAGGATCGCGGTGGCCAGGAACAGCGCGACGACGGCCAGCGGCAGTCGGCTCGCGACCGACTCCTGGTAGTCGACGAGCTCGGCCGCCGCCCCGCCGACCAGCAGCGGTACCGGGGTGTTGAGGGCGCGGATCTGCCGGACGAGGTCGCGCGAGGTGCGGTCGCCGGTGGCGCCCTCGGGCGTGACGTCGATGATCGCGGCCGGGCCGGTGACGTCGGGCCGTGGCTGCATGAGCACGACGCCGGGCATCCCGTTGAGCTGGTTGAGCAGGTCGCGCACGGCGGCGGTGGCCGGGTCGGCGTCGACCACGACGACGATGGGCTCCGCGCGGTTGACGTTGAAGTCGCGCTGGACCACCTCGTAGAGCTGGCGCGCCTCGGTGTCCTTGGGCAGGGCGCGGGCGTCGGAGTTGGCGAGGTTGGCACCGAGCACGAACGGCAGGGAGAGCACGACGAGCCCGACGGCGACGCCGACCGCGACCGGGCCCGGGCGGGCCTGCGCGGCGGTGGCGAGGCGCGGGAGCAGGGCGGTGCGCGGTCTTGGCAGCCGGTCGAGGAGCCGGTGTCGCGTGCCGTGGGCCGGGATCCTGCGGTGGGCGACCGCGATCAGGGCCGGCACGGCGGTCAGCCCGGCGAGGGTGGCGAGCACGACGACGACCGCACCGCCGAGGGCCATGCTGGCCAGCAGCGGCTCGGCGAAGGCGAACAGGCCGAGCATCGCGACGGCGACGGCCAGGCCGGAGATCAGCACGGTCCGGCCCGCGGTGGCGGTCGTCCGGGCGAGGTGGTCGTGGGTGCTCGCCTGCGGGTCCGCCGCGCGCTCCTCGCGGAAGCGCGCGATCATCAGCAGCGCGTAGTCGACCGCGAGCCCGATGCCGAGCAGCGTCACCACGTTGACGGTGAACTCGCCGACGTCGCCGAGCGCGGTGAGCAGCAGCAGGCCGAGCAGCGTCGCCGCGACCGACGCGAGGGCGGCGGCGAGCGGGATCAGCCCGGCGACGAAACCACCGAGGATCAGGACCAGCACGATCAGGAGTACGCCGAGCGCGATGCTCTCACCGACCGCCGCGTCCTTGATGGCCTGGTCGGCGAACTCGCGCTCGGCCAGCTTCTCGCCACCGACCAGCACCTGCGGCGCGTCGATCCGGTGCAGCGCCGCGGCGACCAGGTCCTCGGTCTCCTCCCGCTGGGCGTCGGGCAGGTTGGGCCGCAGCTCGACCTCGACCAGCGAACTGCGGTTGTCGGCGCCGATCCGCCCGCCGGGGGCGCTGTAGAGGTCGTCGACCGACACGACGCCGGCGATCCCCCGGATCTCGTTGGCGATCTTCTGCACGTTCTCGACGAGCGGCGGGTCGTAGATGTCACGGTCCCGGATCACCGCGACGACCTTGTCGCCCTCGGGCTTGAGCTCCTGGACGCGCCGATCAGCCTGCTGCGACTCGGCGTCGGGCCGCAGGTTGTCGGTGGTGGCGAGCCGATCGAACACACGGCCGCCCAAAAGGCCGCCGGCGAGGACCAACACCAGCCAGGCGGCCAGCACCGCCCACCGCCACCGCACCATCGCCCGCCCGAGCGCACCGAACATGAGTGGACCTCCCCGGATCAGTACCGGGGAATGCAAGCACCTGGAACTCCCCCACACCACTGGGCGTTCGGACGGCCTTGCGGTCGGATATCCGCCTGCCGGTGACTGGGCGCCCGGGAGCGCACATGCCCGACCAGGTGGTGCGGCCTTGCATCCGTGCGGGGCTCGGCGGAACCGATGGTCTGCTTGATCGTGCGCATCTAGACTGGCTCGAAACCGCGGCGCAGCACGATCGTGCGCAGCAGGTCTGGGCGACACGCAGCAGGGCGTCCCGATGATTTGCACCTGATCATGCGATCGACTGCCCACCATTCTGGACCTGCTGCACATGATCAGAGGATCCGATCAGCGGCGCGGCCAGACAGCGATCCGAAGGCAGCTTCGGGTCTGGGTGGCGTTCTGCGTGGGCGGCCGCGGCCGAACTGCGGCTGCTCGCGCTCGACGCGGGCCGACTCGCGGTCAGCTCCCCATTTGGATCAGCGCCCGGGTCATAGGCCGACGTTCGAACGGTCAACCCGCAACCGCGGTCGGGCCGGTCGCGCAGAAGGCCGACCCCAACTACGGTCGGGCCGGTCGCGCAGAAGCCCGACCCCAACTACGGTCGGGCCGGTCGCGCAGAAGCCCGACCCCAACTACGGTCGGGCCGGTCCCGCAGAAGGCCGACCCCACAGAGCGGGTTCCAGGGCGCGGCGCGCCCTCTTTGCAGGGGCAGCTAAGGCGGGAGAGGGCACGCCCTCTCCCGTCGTAGCCGGCTCAGCCGATGCCCAGCTCCCGGGCGATGACGAGGCGTTGGATCTCCGACGTGCCTTCGCCGATTTCCAGGATCTTGGAGTCGCGCCAGAAGCGGGCCACCGGGAACTCGTTCATGAAGCCGTAGCCGCCGTGGATCTGGGTGGCGTCGCGGGCGTTGTCGACGGCGCTCTCGCTCGCGTAGAGCTTGGCGATCGCAGCCTGGCGCTTGAAGTCGCGGCCGGCCAGCATCTCGCGCGCCGCGTCGTGGTAGGCCAGCCGGCCCAGGTGCGTACGCTTCTCCATCTCCGCGATCTTGAATTGGATCGCCTGGAAGCCCGCGATCGGCTGCCCGAAGGCGTGCCGGTCCTGGGCGTAGCGCACCGACTCGTCGACGCAGCCCTGGGCCAGGCCGACGGCCAGCGCGGCGATCGCGATGCGGCCCTCGTCGAGGATGCGCAGGAACTGGGCGAAGCCGCGGCCGCGGGCGCCGAGCAGGTTCTCGGCCGGTACGCGTACGTCCTCGAAGGTCAGCTCGTGGGTGTCGGACGCGCACCAGCCGACCTTGGAGTAGCCCGGCGCCACCGTGAAGCCGGGCGTGCCCGACGGGACGATGATGGTCGACAGTTCTTTGCTGCCGTCGGGCCGCGTGCCGGTCACCGCCGTGACCGTGACGAACGCCGTGATGTCGGTGCCGGAGTTGGTGATGAAGGCCTTGGACCCGTTGATCACCCACTCGTCGCCGTCGAGGACCGCGCGGGTGGCGGTGCCTCCGGCGTCGCTGCCGAAGCCGGGCTCCGTCAGGCCGAAGCCGGCCAGGGCCTCGCCGCGCAGCAGCTGTGGCAGCCAGCGGCGCTTCTGCTCCTCGGTGCCGAACCGGTAGACCGGCATGGCGCCGAGCGAGACCGCGGCCTCGAGGGTGATGGCCACGCTGGAGTCGACCCGGGCCAGCTCCTCCAGGGCAAGGCAGAGGGCGAAGTAGTCGCCGCCCATGCCGCCGTATTCCTCGGCGAACGGCAGGCCGAACAGGCCCATCTTGCCCATCTGGGCGATCACGTCGTAGGGGAAGGTGTGGTCGTCGTAGTGCTTGGCGATCACTGGCGCGACCACCTCGCGGGCGAACTCCCGCACGCTCTCGCGTAGCGCCTCGTGCTCCTCGTTGAGCATGGCCGGCTCCTTGTTTCTAGACAGGGGTCACGCCGTGACGACGGCGAGAGAAATGGCGGTCCTTGGTGTGGGCGGCGGCGTAGCGCGCCACGAGCTCGGCGCGCAGGTGCTCGGGTGGCACGATCGCGTCGACCACCAGCTCGCTGGCGAGGTGCACGATGTCGATGTCGCGCTCGTAGGCCTCGCGCCGCTCGGTGACGAACGCGGCGCGCTCGTCCGGGTCCTCGATGGCGGCGATCTTGTTGGCGTAGACGGCGTTGACCGCCGCCTCGGCCCCCATCACCGCGATCTTCGCGGTGGGCAGGGCGATCGTCGCGTCCGGCATGAAGCCGGGACCGGCCATCGCGTAGAGGCCGGCGCCGTAGGCCTTGCGCACCACCACGCAGATCTTCGGCACCGTAGCCTCGCTGATCGCGGTGATCATCTTGGCGCCGTGCCGGATGATGCCCTGCTTCTCCACTGCGGTGCCGACCATGAAGCCGGGTACGTCGGAGAGGAAGAGCAGCGGCACGTTGAACGCGTCGCACAGTTGGACGAACCTGGTGGCCTTGTCGGCGGAGTCGACGAACAGCACCCCGCCCTTGAACATCGAGTTGTTGGCCACCACGCCGACGACCTGGCCGTCGAGGCGACCGAAGCCGATGGTCAGCTCCTTGGCCCAGAGCGCCTGGATCTCGAAGAACGAACCCTCGTCGAGCAGGCCCTTGGCGAACCGGCGCATGTCGAACGCCTGGCGCTCGTTGGGCGGCACCATCGCGGCGAGGTCGGTCGAGGGCGGGGCGACCGCCTCGGCGGCCGGCGGCTGCTCGGTGTAGTTGGCCGGCAGGTAGGACAGGTAGCGGCGGACCGTCTCCAGCGCCTCGTCCTCGGTCTTGCAGAGGAAGTGGCCGACGCCGGACTCGCGGGTGTGCACGGCCGCGCCGCCCATCGCCTCGAGAGTCGTCTTCTCGCCGGTGACCATTTCGACCATGCGGTCGGAGCCGAGATACATGCTGGCGTTGCCGTCGACCATGGCGACCACGTCGCAGAACGCCGGGATGTAGGCGCCGCCGGCGGCGGACGGGCCGAACAGCGCGCAGACCTGCGGGATGGAGCCCGAGGCGCGCACCTGGTTCCAGAAGATGTGCCCTGCGCCGCGCCGGCCGGGGAACAGGTCGACCTGGTCGGTGATCCGGGCGCCGGCCGAGTCGACCAGGTAGACCATCGGCAGACCGGACTGGTAGGCCCGCTCGATGATCCGGATGATCTTCTCGACGGTGCGGGCGCCCCAGGAACCGGCCTTGACCGTCGAGTCGTTGGCCATCAGGCAGACCCGGCGGCCGTCGATCGTCGCCTGGCCCGTCACCACACCGTCGGCCGGCAGGCCCTCGGCCAGGGCGTTGGCATAGAGCCCGTCCTCCACGAACGAGCCCTCGTCGACCAGCCGGGCCACCCGCTCGCGGGCGAACAGCTTGCCCTTGGCCGCGTTGGACGCGTGGTAACGCTCGGCCCCACCGGCCCGGACGCGCTTGCCGAGCTGCTCGAGCTCTTCGTCGTCGAGTGCCACACCGACCCCTTCGCCAACGCGACTGAACTATCGTTAAGGTACTACATCCCGAAAACGAAGGGGCCCCCGCTGGTAGCGGGGGCCCCGGTTGTGCCGGTGGTGCGATGGTGCGGTTGATCAGCCGTTGACGGCGAGCGCCCCGCCGGTCGCCTGGGCGAACGCGCCGCCGATGACGCCGACCGCGTTGCCCGCGACGTTGACCGGAACCTGGATCGGAACCACGACCTGGGTGCCGTTCAGCGCGCCGAAGTTGTTCGAGCTGACGATGTTGCCGGTGCGGTTGACGGCCACGGCGCCGCCGAAGCCGCCCCGGTCGTCGCCACGCTTGCCGTGCTTCTTGCCGTGCCGGTCACCGTCGTAGTCGTCACCCTCGGTGGCGCCGGAGCGGGCACCGGGAGCGTCCATCTTCGGGGCCGCCGGGGCGGCGGTCCCGCCGGCCAGCTGGCCGACGACCGGGAGGCCGGCGACGGCCGGCAGCGAGCCGACCAGCGGCAGCGCCTCGTCGCGAGCCGACTCGGTGCTCGCGCTCTCGCCGTTGAAGGCGATCGCGCCGCCGCCGCAGGACGCGAACGCGCCGCCGATGAGGGCGATCGCGTTGCCGCAGACGTTGATCGGGATCTGGATCGGCGCGTACAGCTGCGTGCCGTTGAGCAGGCCGAAGTTGTTGGCGCTGATCAGGTTGGCCTCTTCGCGGCCACCCTCTTCGCGGGCGCTCTCGTTGACGGCGACCGCGCCGCCGCCGCAGGACGCGAACGCGCCACCAATGAGGGCGATCGCGTTGCCGCAGACGTTGATCGGAACCTGGATCGGCGCGTACAGCTGGGTGCCGTTGAGGGCGCCGAAGTTGTTGGTGCTGACCAGGTTGGCTTCCTCGCGGCTGGTGCTCTCCGCGCGGGCGCTCTCGTTGACGGCAACGGCGCCACCGTCGGCCGAGGCGAACGCCCCGCCGATGATGCCGATCGCGTTGCCGGCGATGTTGATCGGGGCCTGGATCGGCACGACGACCTGGGTGCCGTTGAGCAGGCCGTAGTTGCCCGACGAGACGATGTTGGACCCGCCGGCCAGGGCAGCGCCGCGGTTGTTCTTGGCGTGCTTCTTCTTCTGGCCCTCGGCCGCCTTGGCGAACTCGTCGTCGGCGTGCCGGCGGCTGTCGTAGCCGTTGTCGTCGGGGTCTTCCTGCCCGCCGCCACCGTTGACCGCGACCGCGCCGCCGCCGCAGTCGGCGAACGCGCCGCCGATGAGGGCGATGCTGTTGCCGCACAGGTTGATCGGGGCCTGGATCGGCACCACGACCTGCGTGCCGTTGAGCGCGCCGAAGTTGTTGGTGGTGACGATGTCGGCCTGCGCCGCGGCCTGCGCCGTCAGAAGGCCACCAGCCGCCATGACGCCGACGCTGATGGACTTGCGAACCCAAGTCTTCATTGGGTGAAGAGACCTTTCAAGAAATGTCAGTAAGAGGGTGTTGCTGGGTGTTGCGGTGTGTCGCTGTATTCCGGGCGCGACGGTGCCGATGTCCTGACTCCGCCTGTCGACATGCGCCCAGGTGTGGTTCGTGATGGTCCGGCCGGGATCTCGCCGCTAGTCAGAGCGGGCTGGGGATTTCCTGGTCTGCCGCGCTGCCACGGGCCGGAAGGCCCGGGCGGGGCTGTGGCTCCTGCCCGTTGTGGCAACGGTGCAGGTCCTCCATCACTAGTCAGGTGAGACGGTCGGTTCCTCGGCGTCGTGCCGGGGCACCGCGGTGTCCGCCGGCCTCGGCAGCAGCTGGTAGGCCACCATGCTGCCCATGACCGACGAGGGAACGGTGGCGAACGCACCACCCCCCACCGGGGAACCCGACGCGGTGGCCGGGATGCCCGACGCGCTGCCCTCACCCCGCGATGGGGCGGGATCAGGCAGGCGGGGCGCCTCTCCCGTGTTCCGGGACGACGCGGTCGGCACCGCGCGTTCCGGCCGGCCGGCGTGCAGCCGGCTGGTGTTCGTCTCGGTGTGAGCGGCCCGCGGCGCGGCGACGACCGCCGCACCGGGAACGGTCGTGCCGGTCGTGCCGGCTGGCACGAGTCCGTACACGCCGAGGTCGTCGACGGGCGTGACAGCCGAGGCTGGCCGGCCACGCGGGCCGGGCAGAGCGCCGATCACGGTCCTGGTCACCGCGCCGACCGTCCGGACCAGCGGCGCCGCGAACAGCCGCAGCATCGAGGTCATGGGTCGGAGCAGCGCGGTCACCGGCGTGAGAACCGGCAGGGCGACCTGGGTCACGGGGGTGAGCAGGGCGCCGGGGACGGCCAGCGCACGGGTTACCCCGAGCGGAGCGACCGGTCCGGAGGTTCCGGCCAGCCCGCTGACGCGGGTCGCGGGCCGGTCGGCCGAGCGGTCCGACGTGTCGACGCCGGCGCGGTCGGCCGTACGGGCGGCGATGCGCGTCGGCTGGTCTGCCGGCGGCGCGCCCGCGATGGAGATCGAACGGTCCACCGTCGTGCTGGGCGCGACGACGGCGGTGGCGGGGTCGGAGATCGCCCGCCGCACGGTGGCCCGGCCGGTCGACACCGGCTGCTCGACGAGCGGTTGCGCCGTCACCGGCGTCAACGCCGCGCCGAGCAGGCCGGTCGTCGTGCTCAACACCGGCTTCGCGGTTTCGAGCACGCCGGTCAGCGGTGCGAGGACGGGCTCCGCACCGTGATCGACACCCGGCTCCGCGGCGGCGGCCTGGGCCGCCGACGCGGTGAGCAGCCAGGCCGCTCCCGCGAGACCACCGACGACGAGCGTGCGCACCAGAACCCGTCGCGAAGCCTTGCGCGAGATGCGCGCGACTCCCGACCGAATCATGGCCCGCCTTCCGCTCGCCGGTTCGTTAGCGGTGGCGGTCCGGCCTGATTTGACCGGTTATGACCGCCACTGCTCTAGGTAACGAACTGGCCTGAACGGGGTCACGCCGGTGAATGGGAAAAACTGGTCGTTCTTACCGCATCCTGGACACGATGCCCGTGTCGTAGTCGCCCGAACCGAATTCGGCGTTGTCCAGCAGCTCCGCGAAGAACGGCAGGTTCTGCTTGGGACCCACGATCTCGAACCCGGCGACCGCGGCCCGGGCCCGCTCCAGCGCCTGCGCGCGGTCGTCGCCATAGACAACGAGCTTCGCCAGCAACGAGTCGTAGAACGGCGTCACTGTCGTCCCGGCGGCGTACCCCGAGTCGACCCGGACGCCCTCGCCGGTCGGCTCGACCCAGGTCGTGATCGCGCCGGGACCGGGCAGGAAGCGCTTGGGGTCCTCGGCGTTGATCCGCAGCTCGATGGCGTGGCCGCGGGGCGCCAGCGCGGTGGGGTCGAAGTTCGGCGCCAGGCCCGACGCCACCCGCAGCTGCTCCTCGACCAGGTCGACGCCGTAGACGAGCTCGGTCACGGGGTGCTCCACCTGCAGGCGGGTGTTCATCTCGAGGAAGAAGAACTCGCCGGTCGTCGGGTCCAGCAGACACTCGACCGTGCCCGCGTTGCGGTAGCCGACCGCCTCGCCGGCCCGCACCGCGGCCGCCAGCAGCCGGTCTCGCAGCTGCGGCGAGACGGCCGGTGACGGCGACTCCTCGGCCAGCTTCTGGTTGCGGCGCTGCACCGAGCACTCCCGCTCGCCGAGCGCCACGACGGTGCCGTCGGCCAGACCGAGAATCTGCACCTCGACATGGCGTACGCGGGGGAAGAACCGTTCGATCAACACGGCGCCGTCGCCGAACATGCGCTCGGCGAATGCCTGGACCTTGGCGTACTCGGTGCGCAGGGCGGCCTCGTCGGCCGCGACGCCCATCCCCATGCCCCCGCCGCCCGCCGCGGCCTTCACCATCACCGGATAGCCGATCGCGCCGGCCGCCTCGACCGCCGCGTCCGCCGAGGAGGCCGGGTCGGTGGTGCCGGGAGCCACCGGTACGCCGGCCGCGGCCATCAGGTTGCGCGCGTTGATCTTGTCGCCCATCGCACTGATCGCCTCGGGGCTCGGTCCGACCCAGATCAGCCCGGCCGCCCCGACCGCGCGGGCGAAGTCGGCGTTCTCGGAGAGGAACCCGTAGCCCGGGTGCACCGCCTGGGCCTCGGTGGTCTTCGCGGCCGCCAGGATCGCCTCGACGTTGCGGTAGCTCTGCGCCACGTTGGCCGGGCCGAGGAGCACCGCCTCGTCCGCTTCGCGGACGAACGGCAGGTCCGCGTCGGGTTCGGAGAAGACGGCGATGGTCCGCACGCCCAGCTGGCGCGCGGTGCGGATCACCCGGCGGGCGATCTCGCCACGGTTGGCGACCAGCAGAGACTCGATCATCAGGACTCCCCTTTCGGCGGGCGGCTGTGCCCAGCTGGAGAGTATGCGTTCGGCTCAGGGGCCGGGACGCAGCGCCGCCATCGTGGCGGCGCGCAGGAGCTCGGCGAGGCGGTCCCGGTTGACTTCGCCGCCCAGGAACGGCGTGGAGTTCATGAGGCCGAAGGCGGCGTGGGCGAGCGCGCGGGCCTCGGGGGCGGTCAGCTCCGGGCGGATCCGCTGCAGCACCTTGACCCACTCCTCGACGTAGAGGCGCTGCAGCCGGCGGATCTCCCGGCGCGGCTCGTCGGGCAGCCGGTCGAGCTCGTGCAGGTGCAGCGCGATCACCGCGGGGTTGGCCAGGGCGAAGTCGACGTGGAACTCGACCAGCGATGCGAGGGCGGCCGGACCCTCCTCCAGCGCGACCCGCTCCCGCCCGCCGACCAGCAGCCCTTCGCTGACCGGGATCAGCGCGGCCGCCAGCATGGCTTCCTTGCCGGCGAAATGGTGGTAGAGCGCGGGGCCGGTCACCCCGGCCGCCGACCCGATGTCGTCCATCGAGACACCGTGGTAGCCACGGGCGGCGAACAGGCCGACCGCGATCTCCAGGATCTCGTCACGCCGGGTCCGGCGCTTGGGTGGTGTGGACGCGGCGCTCGGGGTGGCGGGGTCCGCTTGTTGTTCCAGCGTCACGTGGCCAGCCTAGCCAGCTGTCAAGACCAACAATGTGTCGTGATCTTGAATTTTCCGGGGGGTTTCGAAGCCTTCTGCGGCGGTTTGTCCGGCGGTCGGGCGTGCCACAGGTCACGTTCGGTGTCTCACTGTTTCAGACTGCCCGGCTCCGCGCCCCGCACGATCGGCGACCGCACCAGGTTGCCCCACTCGGTCCACGACCCGTCGTAGTTGCGGACGTGGGAGAAGCCGAGCAGGTGCTGGAGCACGAACCAGGTGTGGCTGGACCGCTCACCGATCCGGCAGTACGCGATGACGTCGTCCCCTTCGGACAGTCCCAGCTGGTCTTCGTAGATCGCCCGCAGCTCGTCGGCCGACTTGAAGGTGCCGTCGTCGTTGGCCGCCGACTTCCACGGCTGGCTGACCGCGCCCGGGATGTGGCCGCCGCGCAGGGCGCCCTCCTGCGGGTAGGCCTCCATGGCCAGCAGCTTGCCGGTGTATTCGTCGGCCGAGCGCACGTCGACCAGCGGCCGGCCCGCCTGCACGTGGGTCAGCACCTGCTCGCGGAAGGCGCGGATCCGGGCGTCGTCGCGGCGCGGCACGGGGTAGGGCGTCGGCGGGCGCTGGGTGCGGTCGCGGGTCAGCTCGCGGCCCTCGGCGACCCACTTCTGCCGGCCGCCGTCGAGCAGGCGCAGGTCCGGGTGGCCGAACAGGGAGAACACCCAGAGGGCGTACGCCGCCCACCAGTTGAAGTTGTCGCCGTAGAAGACGATCGTGTCGTCGCGGCTGATGCCCTTGGCCGCGCACAGCGCCGCGAACCCCTCGGGGTCGACGTAGTCGCGGGTCACCTCGTCGTTGAGCTCGGTGTGCCAGTCGACCTTGACCGCGCCGGGGATGTGCCCGGACTCGTAGAGGAGGACGTCTTCGTCGGACTCGACGACGACCAGGCCGTCGCGGCCCAGGTTGTCGGCCAGCCACTCGGTGGTGACGAGTGACTGGGGGTGCGCGTACGCCCGCAGTCTTGGGTCCGGGTCGTGGGAAACCGGCATGACCGCAACGCTACTCCCGCAACCGTCACACGAGGTCGCGAACCGCTCGCAGTGCGGCGTCGACATGCTCCTCGCTGTTGGCGATGCCGGGACCGAACCGCAGGTACGAGTCGCGGTAGGGAGTCGCGCTGGCGACCACCTTGGCCGCGGCGAGCCGACCGACCGCCTCGTCGACCCGCAGGTCGCCCACTGCGCAGCAGACCAGGCCGGCGGAGAGCTCCGGATCGCGCGGCGTCACGACGGTGACCTCTTTGATGCCGGCCAGGCCCTCCTTGAGCCGGGTCGCCAGCTCGCGGACCCGGCCGGCGACGCGGCCACGGCCGATGCTGTCGTGCAGGTGGAACGCGTCGGCGAGGGCCCACCGGTGTTCGAAGCTGTGGTAGCCGCCAGGGGTGGCGAGCGGGCCCGGCGGAGTCGTGGCGGCGGCGGCCCGGCCCGTGGTCACCCAGGCGGCCAGGCTGCGTCCGTCGAAGGAGGGCACGCTCGGCGTGAACCGGGACCAGCCGCGTTCGGAGCCCCAGACCAGCCCCGTGCCGCGCGGGCCGTGCAGCCACTTGTGCCCACCGGAGACGAGGAAGTCGCAGCCCAGGCCGGCCGGTGTCGCGTCGACCGCGCCGAAGCCGTGCACGCCGTCGACGCAGAGCAGCAGGTTCTTGCCGGCCAGGGCGTCGGCGATCGCCCGGATCGGCAGGCGGACGCCGGTGCTGGAGTGGACCCAGGTCACCGCGACCACCCGGGTCCGCGGGCCTACCGCCGCCGTCAGCTTGCCGACGATCTGGTCGACGCTGGCGGTGGCGGGGTCGGTGTAGAGCTCGACCGGCCGCACCGTGACCCCGTCGCGGTCGGCCCGCAGGCGCAGCGCCTCGTGGGTGGCGTAGAAGTCGTGGGTCGTGGTGACCACCTCGTCGTTCCTGCTCAGCCGCAGCCCGCCGTAGAGGAGGCCGAGCCCGAGCGTGGTCGAGTCGGTGAAGGCGATCCCGTCGGCGCCCGTGCCCAGGTAGCGCATCGCGGCGCCGGCCACCCGGGCTTCGGCGTCGGCCTCGTGCGCGTGGAGATAGCCGATCGGGTCGCGGTCGAGGCCGGCGCGGTGCTGCTCGATCGCGGCGCGCACGGGGGCCGGGTGCGGGGCGAAGACGTACGTGGACAGGTGCGCCACGGTCGGGTCCAAAGCGAACTGGGCCCGGACGCTCGCCCAGTCACGCGGATCGAACGGCGGTGTGCGGCCGGCGGTCTGCTGCCCGTCCGCCTCACAGGCGGCGACACCCACCAGGCCGGCGGCCGCGGTGGCGGTCAGCAGCGATCGACGGGTCAACTGTGGCATGGACCACAGTGAACACCGCCGAGGTCACACGCGGGTCACCCGATCTCGCCGAAGGGCGACAGTTCGGGGCGCTTCGCCGTGACCAGGTCACCGGACGAGCGGCCGGTCAGGCGGCGCTTGATCCAGGGCGCGAGGTGCCGGCCGGCCCAGCGGGCGTCGGCGGCCCGGGCGGCGAGCCAGCGCGCCGACGGCAGCTTGTCCGGCGGGATCATCCACTCCGGATTCGACTGCACGCCGAGCGAGGTCAGCACGTGTCCGGCGACCCGGCGGTGGCCGGCCCCCGACAGGTGCAGGCGGTCCGGGCCCCACATCACCGGGTTGCGGAACTCGTCGTCGGCGAACAGGTCGATCAGGTGCGCCCCGTGCCGCTCGGCGGTCTCGCCCACCGCGCGGTTGAGCACCGCCGCCCGCGGGCCGATGATCCGTTGACCGGGCAGCCGGGCCGTCACGTCGGCGAACCGGAACACGACGACGTCGGCCCCGGTCCCCCGCAGCTCGGCCACCACGGCGTCGAACCGTTCCATCAGCGTGGCCGGGTCGAACGAGCGGCGCAGCACGTCGTTGCCGCCGGCCGCGAAGCTGACCAGGTCTGGCCGCATCGCGACGGCGGCCGGCACCTGCTCGGCCACGACGTTCGGGAACAGGCGGCCGCGGATCGCCAGGTTGGCGTAACGGAAGTCAGGCCGGTCGACGGCGAGCCGCGCAGCGACCAGGTCGGCCCACCCGCGGTAGCTGCCGTCCGGGTAGGGATCGTCCATTCCCTCGGTGAAACTGTCGCCGACCGCGACGAAACTTCCCCAACGCACGAGCCGCATTCTGGCACTGGCAGGGGTGTACGACACCCGTACGTGTCAGCAACATCACTGTGTTAATGCAGGTAGTTGGCCGGTGGCCCGCAAACTCGGTCGATCCGTGCGCTTGTCGCGCCTAAGCTGCGCGAATGTTGCTCCGCATGACCACGCTGTTCCTCCGCACGCTGCGCGAGGATCCGGCTGACGCCGAGGTCGCCGGCCACCGCCTGCTGGTGCGGGCCGGCTACATCAGGCGCGCGGCGCCGGGCGGGTTCACCTGGCTGCCGCTCGGCAAGCTGATGGTCGACCGGGTGACCGAGGTGGTCCGGGCGGAGATGGCCGCGGTGGGTGGGCAGGAGGTGCAGTTCCCGGCGCTGCTGCCGCGCGAGCCCTACGAGACCAGTGGGCGCTGGACCGAATACGGCGACGGCATCTTCCGGCTGACCGACCGGCGCGGGGCCGAGTTCCTGCTGGCGCCGACCCACGAGGAGATGTTCGCGCTGCTGGTGCGCGACCTGTTCAGCTCCTACCGGGACTATCCGGTGCTGCTCTACCAGGTGCAGACCAAATATCGCGACGAGGCGCGGCCCCGGGCCGGCCTGCTGCGGCTGCGGGAGTTCCTGATGAAGGACGCCTACTCGTTCGACGTGACCGACGACGGGCTGCGCGAGTCCTACGCGCACATGCGGGCCGCGTACCAGCGGATCTTCGATCGGTTGGGCATGCGCTACGTGATCGTGCGGGCCATGTCAGGGCTGATGGGTGGGTCGGCCTCCGAGGAGTTCCTGGCCACGACTCCGGTCGGGGAGGACACCTATGTCGCCTGTGCGGCGTGTGACTACGCCGCCAACACCGAGGCGGTGGTGACGCCGCCCGCGCCGGCGTCGGATCCCGCGGCGCGGCCGGCCGCCACGACGCATGACACCCCGGACACGCCGACCATCGAGTCGCTGGTGGCGTTGGCCAACGCCCGCGCGCTCGGCGGCCGCACCGACTGGACGGCGGCCGACACGCTCAAGAACGTCGTGGTCACGGTGACGCCGCCGGGTGGGAAGGGCGCGCCGCTGGTGATCGGGGTGCCCGGCGACCGCGAGGTCGACCTCAAGCGGTTGGCGGCCGCACTCGAGCCGGCGACGGTCTCACTCTTCGACGACTGGGCGGCGCATCCGTCGCTGGTGCGGGGCTACATCGGGCCGCAGGTGCTGGCCGGGCTCGGGATCCGTTATCTCGTCGACCCGCGGGTGGCGGTCGGCACGGCCTGGCTGACGGGTGCCAACTCGCCGGGTCAGCACGCGGTCAACGTCACCCATGGCCGCGACTTCGTCGCCGACGGGACGATCGAGGCGGCCGAGGTGCGGGCCGGCGACCCGTGCCCATCGTGCGGCGGTCTCGGGTCCTTGACGATGCGGCGGGGCGTCGAGATCGGGCACATCTTCCAGCTGGGCCGCCGGTTCACCGACGCGTTCTCCTTGGACGCACTCGGTGTGGACGGCAAGCCGGTCCGGCCGACGATGGGTTCCTACGGGATCGGCGTCTCACGGGCGATCGCCGCGATCGCGGAGCAGCACCACGACGACCGCGGGCTGGTCTGGCCGGCCGCGGTGGCGCCGGTCGACGTCCACCTGATCGCGGCGGGCAAGGGCGACCAGGTCGCGGGCGCGCTGGCGCTCGGTGAGCGGTTGAGTGGCCTGGGCCTGCGAGTCCTGGTCGATGATCGCGCCAACGTGTCGCCGGGCGTGAAGTTCACGGACGCGGAGCTGATCGGCATCCCCACCGCGGTGGTGGTCGGCCGCCGTTTCGCGGAGGGTTACGTCGAGCTGCGCGACCGGGCGACCGGTGAACGAACCGACATCGCCGTGGAGGAGGTTGCTGAAGTGATTGCGACTCGCGCGGCCATTTCCGGCGTACCGTCGGCTTAGCCGGAGCGGTATCGGTCGGTCGCCGGTGACACTGGGGGAGCGGGGAGGCGTCGTGGCCACTGTGCGTGTTGCGGACGTGATGACCAAACGAATCGTCTACCTGCCGGCGGAGACACCCCTCGACGAGGCCGCCCGCGCGATGGCCGAAGCCGACATCGGGGACGTCGTGGTGACCGACGGCGCCAACCTGGCCGGAATGGTCACCGACCGCGACATCGTGGTCCGCGCGGTCGCCACCAACCGCAAGCCGTCTTCCGTGACGCTCGGAGAGGTCGCGGTCCGCGAAATCGTGATCATCGAACAGGCGGCGACGCTGAAGGAAGCGGCGGACCTGATGCGGGCACGCGCGGTGCGCCGCATCCTGGTCGCGGATGCCGAGCGGCAGTTGGTGGGGATCATCGCCATGGGCGATCTGGCCCTCATCCACGAGACCGCCGTGTCGGCGCAGCGCAACTAGCCGGCGGGTCGCCCTTGGGGCGCGGCGCTAGAGGCCATTCCGCGGCCCTGCGGCGCGGCCCCGCTCTGGGCGGGCGCGGCACCCACGGTCCGGCCATCAGACCAGCCCGGCGGTCGTCACGAGGCTGGCCCTGGGGCCGCGCCGTCGAGCCCGGTCTTGAACCCACTCGTCACGGGTCTGGCCCTCGCGCCGCTCCGTCGGGCCCCCAAGGCCGGTCTTGACAACCGTCGGTCGGCGCCCCGAGCCCGGGCTTCGGGCTCAGCCGTCAGTCCGGCCGGCCTCGCGCCCAGCCACCGGGCCCCAGCCGGCCTTCGCGCCCAGCCGTCAGGCCCTCGGGGCCGGCCTTCGCGCCCAGCCACCGGGCCCCAGCCGGCCTTCGCGCCCAGCCGTCAGGCTCGGTGCCCCGGTGCCTCCCTCCGGTCCGGCACAAGGCGGAGTCGGGTGTCGGGCTCGAAGGCCGGCCCGGAAACCTGGTCCAGGACCGAAAGGAGCAGCCGGGGTGGGCTCGCCGGCGACGTCCGCCCGGCCGTCGGGCGCGACCTCGGCCCCCCGGCCATTGGCACGGCGCCTCTGGTGCTGCGTTGCGGGCGCGCCGGTTCGGGCGCGCACTTCGGGCGCACACTCCTTCGTCCGGGGCGGCTGGATGTGGCGTTGGCGGGCGGTCGAACTAACGTGGGGGCATGCCGCCGAAGTTGGCTGAGATCGTCGAGGAGTTTCGGTCAGCGCCGCGTGATGTGGTGCTGGAGATGTTGCTCGAGTACTCCGATGCCGTGCCCGAGTTGCCCGCGGAGATGGCGGGGCATGCGGGGATGGAGCCCGTACCCGAGTGTCAGACGCCGTTCTTTCTCAAGGTCGAGGTGGCCGCGGACAAGACCGTGACCACCTGGTTCGACTGCCCGCCGGAGGCGCCGACGACGCGGGCGTTCGCGGGCATCCTGGCCGAGGGACTGTCCGGCGCGACCGCCGACGAGGTGCTGTCCGTGCCCGACGATCTCTACCAGCAGATGGGGTTGGCGCAGGCGATCAGTCCGCTGCGGGTACGTGGCGGCAGCGCGATTCTGGCTCGGCTCAAGCGGCAGGTCAGGGAACAGATCTCCTGAACCGCGGGTTGGCGTGAGCGTGGAAATCGAAATCTACGCCGATGTCGTCTGCCCGTGGTGCTACATCGGCAAGCGCCGGCTCGAGAAGGCGCTCGCGTCGTACCCCCGCGATGTGCGCGTCCGCTACCGGCCGTTCCAGCTTGACCCTTCCCCCGTTTCGCATCCCGAGCCGACCATCGAGGCGTTGGCGCGCAAGTTCGGCGGTCCGGCGCGGGCTCGGCAGATCACCGAGCACACCGCGAAGACCGCGGCCATGGACGGTTTGGAGATCGACTTCGCGAAGTCGCTGACCGCGAACACGTTCGACGCGCATCGGGTGGTGCGGCTCGCCGACGAGGAGGGCAAGTCGGGCGAGATGGTGGAGGCGTTGTACGAGGCCCACTTCGTCGATGGCGTCGACGTCGGGTCGCACGCGCAGCTCGCGCGGCTGGCGGGGACCATCGGACTCGACGAGGCGGCGGTGGCTGCCTACCTGGAGTCGGGCGGCGGCGCCGACGAGGTGCGTGCGGCGTTGGCCGAGGCGCGGGACCTCGGCATCACGGCGGTGCCGATGTTCATCTTCGCGGGCAAGTACGGCGTGAGCGGCGCCCAGGAGCCGGCCACCCTGCTGGAGGTCCTGGCCGAGGTCGAGAAGCGCGAGGCAGCCGGCGCGACTAGTTGATCTTCATGTTCCACGTGGAACATGAACCGCCTCAGCGCGCGAGGCCCTCGACCACCTGCGCGTTGGGCAGCCCCGCCAGCGCGGCACCCGGCAGCTCGATCTTGCTGTGCCGCACCCCGGACCCGATGATCACCCGCGCCGTGCCGGCGACGCGGGCATCGACCAGGATCGGCCAGTCGGCCGGCAACCCGATCGGCGTGATCCCGCCGTACTCCATCCCTGTCAGCTCCACCGCCTCGTCCATCGGGGCGAAGCTTGCCTTGCGCGCGTCGAGCATCTTGCGCACGACACCGTTGACGTCAGCCCGCGTGGTCGCCAACACGAGGCACGCGGCGTAGCGAGCCTCGCCACCGCGCTTGCCCGCCACGATCACGCAGTTGGCGGACACGTCCAAACCGACGTCGTACGCCTCGCAGAAGGCAGCCGTATCGGCCAACTCGGGGTCGATCGGCGCTACCAGCACGTCGTCGACCGGCGTGTCGCCGTCGGCCGGCCAGCTCTCGAGCGCCTCAACAACCGGCTTGGCCAGCAGGTCAGCCCGCCCACGCGCCGGCTCGGTCTTCAAAGTTCCCAACACGGCACCGATCCTGCCACGCCTCCGCTCGCAGCCACATACACGCCAAGGCCGAAGCGCCGCCGCTTGGAACCGGTCTCGCTAATGCCGAATGCAGACGAAACCGGCTGACCACGCCAGGCCGGGGGCAAGGGTGCGCGAGCCGCACATGCCAAAACGTGTGCGTACATGCTTCGGCATGTACGCGCCAGCAACATCCTCCCCGGCCCGGCGTAACGGTCGGCTGATCATCGCAGCCCGCCCGTTGCGGTGCCGACGGTTGGTCCGCCGGGCTCACCCGCAGATGGACCATCAGGACGACGTGGCCGTCGAGGAGGTCCTGCCGGCAGCGTTCAAGGCGGCGTGACCGGATCTGCTCGACCTCGAAGATCGCGCGGCGCAGCCAGGTGTCGGTGGCGAGGACGAGACCTGCTGATATCGATGGCTGAAACGATCCGCTTCGAAACTCGGCAACCACCGTGCGGGGCGCACCCATTCGAGCTGGCAGCCCCGGGCGAGCGTTGCAAGCGAAATGTTCCACACGCTGGCGAGGCTGCGATCGGCGGTCGGCGAGCGCGACGCTCAAACGGACGAGCGGCGTCAACCGAGCACTGGCTGGCCGAGCGCCGCACCGCCACACGCAAAGAGGCAAGGCGTTTGTGGGCCCGGCTCGTCGGGCAGTTGCGGGCATGCCTGGATGGTTGGCGGCGGGTGGGTGGGGACTGCTCGCGGGAGGCGCCCCGGTGATCGGCGCGGCGGTCGGCTACCTGGCCGCCGTCCCACGCAAGGTGATTGCCTCCGTGATGGCGTTCGGGGCCGGCGTGCTGTTGTCCGCGGTCGCGTTCGAGCTCATCGCCGAAGCGCACGAGCCGGGCCGGCATAACCCCGACGGCGCTAGGCGCGGTCGGTGGCGCCGTGCTCTACACCGGCTGCAACGTGCTCCTTGCCCGCCGGGCCGCCCGGCACCGCAAACGGTCCGGCCCGCAGCAGCCCTCCGAGGACGAGCAAGGTGGCTCCGGCTCGGCGGTGGCGGGATCAGCCTGCTTCATCAGCAACGTGCCTGAAGGTCTCTCCAGCGCCGCGGGCGTGCGGAACGCCCGACGATCCAAGGCGTACGTCTTCGGCGTGTGGACCAGCATCGCAGTCGTCAGCGGGCTCGCGATGATCGCCGACACCATGATCCCGGAGGCGTTCGAGGACGCCCACCTGCTCATCGGGCTGATCACCGTGGCCGGTTTCCTGGTCGCCTACGGACTGGCCCAGGCCGACTAGGAAAGAAGCGGCTCACGGCTCGATGACCAGCCGCTTGATCAGTCCGTCCGCCAGTGTGAACCGGAAGTGCAGGTCCACCACCCCGCCCGGGAAGTCGCCCTCGAGGTGGTTCAGCGCGTCATATCGCGCCTCGTCGAGCGCGACCAGTGAGACCAGCGTGGTGGTCCACGTGAACTCGCTGGCCGCTCCTGCCAGCCAACCCCGGATCGCCTCACGACCGTGATGCGCGCGGCCCTCGTCGATCACGACCGCGTCCGGGCTGAACAGCGGCATCGCCCGCTCGAGGTCGCGCGCCTCGTGCGCCGCCAGATAAGTGGTGATCACGTCCATGGCGCCAAAGGTGCACCCTCTCCCGGGGAGAGGGTCAAACTGGCCTGATGCGGCCCGGACCCGGACTGACGATCGGCGAGTTCGCCGCCCTCACCCACCTCAGCGTGCGCACGCTGCGCCGCTACCACGAGGCCGGCCTGCTCGAACCCGCGCGCGTCGACCCGCGATCCGGCTACCGCTACTACACGACCGAGCAGATCCCACCCGCCCAGGTCATCCACCGCCTCCGTGAGCTCGACGTGCCTCTCGCCGAAGTGGCCAAGATCCTCGCCACGGACGACCCGCAGCGCCGCACCGACCTCATCGCCGGCCACATGCGACGCCTCGAGGACGAGCTCGACCGCAAGCGGGCCGCCGTCGTCTCCCTGCGCCAACTCCTCGGCCCCGACCCGGCCGACCTCGACGTCGAGCTCCGTTCACTGCCGGCCCGCCCCGTCATCACGAGAACCGCGCAGGTCGAACTCCACGACTCAGTCAGCTGGTACGCACAAGCGATGGCCGAGCTCGACGCGGAAGTCCCGCCCTACGAGCGCACCGGCCCACCCGGCGGCCGCTACGCCAACGAGCTGTTCACCGAAGGCGTCGGCGTGATGACCGTGTTCCATCCGGTCCACCACAGCGCGGAGCAGCTGCCACCCGTCGACCTCGCCGTCGCCGTCCACCACGGCCCGCACGACGACATCGACGTCACCTACGGCCGCCTCGGCGCCTGGGTCGTCGACCACGCGCTCGCCGTCGACGGCCCGATCCACGAGACGTACCTCTTCGGCCCCCGCGACACCGACAACGAGGAAGACTGGCGCACCGAGATCGGCTGGCCCGTCTTCCGCGTCACCCCCGAGACGAAGCCCCGACCGGCGCCAGCGGAAGGCTGACCGACACCTCGAGCCCACCCTCCGGACGGGGCACGGCCGCGACGTCCCCACCGTGCGCCCGGGCCACCGACCGCACGATCGACAACCCCAGCCCCGTGCCGCGCGCCGAACCGACCCGATCCGTCAGCCGCCGGAAGGGCTCGAACAGCCCGGGCACCTCGTACGCCGGAATGACCGGCCCGGTGTTCGTCACCGTCAGCACCGCCTCGGACGCCGACGACCCCGTGGTCACCGTCACCGAGCCGGACGCGACGTTGTGCCGGATCGCGTTCTCCACCAGGTTCTGCGCGAGCCGCTCCAGCAGCACCGGATCGCCCGCGGTCGGCGCGGAAGACCCTGACCGCGAGAACCGCAGCCCCCGGGCCGACGCGGCGAACTGCTCGTGCACCCGCTCCGCCACCTCGGCCAGGTCGACCGGCACCGGGTCCGCCACGGCCTGTTCGGAGCGCGCCAACGTCAGCAGGCCGTCGATCAGGTGCTCGTGCCGGGCGTTCACCTCGAGCAACGTCTCACCCAAGGTGACCAGCTCCGGCGGTGCCCCGGGCCGGCCCATCGCCACCTCGAGCACGGTCCGGTTCACGGCGAGCGGCGTACGCAGCTCGTGTGACGCGTTCGCCACGAACCGCCGCTGGCCGTCGAACGCCGCGTCGAGCCGGGCCAGCATGTCGTCGAACGTGTCGGCCAGCTCGCGCAGCTCGTCGTGTGGCCCGGACAGCCCGATCCGCTCGTGCAGGTTGCGGTCGGCGACCCGGCGTGCGGTCGCGGTGATCTGGGTCAGCGGGCGCAGCGTGCGGCCGGCCAGCAGCCAGCCCACCCACAGCCCCGCCACGGTGACGATCCCGACGGCGATGCCACCCCGGGTGATCAGCGAGTTCAGCGTGCGCCGGTTGAGGTCTTCCTGGACCCGCTGGGCCAACTCGAGGTTCTCCAGGACGGTCTCGCGCTCGGCCTGGGTCAGCTGCCGGGCCTGCAGCGCGTTGTTGATCACCTTCTTGTCGACCGCCAGCCCGCCGAGCAGGTCCTTGGCGCTGGCCGGGAGCTGCTCGCCCCTGACCTTGTCGAGGACCGTCGACACGTCGACAGTCTGCCGGTCGAGCGTCGCGTCCATCAGCACGTAGGTCACGCCGAGCAACGCCACCCCGGCCACCAGGAACACCAGCCCGTACGCGGCCGTCAGCCGCACCCGCACCGTCCACCGTCTCATCGGATCTGGTACCCCACTCCCGGCACGGTCAGCACCACCTGCGGTTCGCCGAGCTTGCGCCGCAGCGTCATGACGGTCACCCGCAGCACGTTGGTGAACGGGTCGATGTGCTCGTCCCACGCCCTTTCCAGCAGCTGCTCGGCGCTGACCACGGCGCCGTCGGCCCGCAGCAGCTCCTCCAGCACCGCGAACTCCTTGCGGGACAACGCCAGCGACCGCCCGTCCCGGGTCACCGCGCGGCGGCCAGGGTCCAGCTCCAGGCCGGCCCGGCACAGCAGCGGCGGCGCGGCCGGTCGGGCCCGCCGGCCGAGCGCCCGCACCCGGGCCACGAGCTCCGCGAACGCGAACGGCTTCGGCAGGTAGTCGTCGGCGCCCAACCCGAGCCCGGCCACCCGGTCGGCGACGTCGACGGCGGCGGTCAGCATCAGCACCCGCGTGTGAGCGCCGGAGGCCACGACCGCCCGGCAGACGTCGTCGCCGTGGACGACCGGCAGGTCCCGGTCGAGCACCAGCACGTCGTACTCGTTGACGCCGAGGCGTTCGAGCGCCGCGTCCCCGTCGTACACCACGTCGACCGCCAGCGCCTCGCGCCGCAGCCCTTCACCGACCGCGTCGGCCAGCAACCGCTCGTCCTCCACCACCAGCACTCGCACCCCGCCATGGTCGCCGACCAGCGGATAAAGCCGCCATAAGCGTTCGCGCCGCCTTGATGCCGGCCTTATCCCCGGGCCGCTGGACTGCGTGCTGCACCCAGCGAACGCACTCCTGAGGAGGAGCCGATGAGACGTGCCGTCGTACCCCTGCTGCTGGTCCTGGGTCTGGGCCTGGCCGCCTGTGACAGCGGGAAGACGACTCCCGGGGTGGCCACCGCCGGCGGGGCCACGCCGACCGCGAGCGCCGGCGCCGCCGCGAGCGACGAGGAGCGCGGTCGCGCGTTCGCCGCCTGCATGCGCGACAACGGCGTCGACATGCCCGACCCGCAGCCCGGCGCCAAGACCGGCATCGAACTGGACAAGCTCGACAAGGACAAGGTGCTCGACGCCGTCGACGCGTGCCGCGAGTTCATGCCCGGCGGTGGCAAGGACGTCAAGCTCAACCCGGACCAGCTCGAGAAGCAGCGCGAGCTGGCGGTGTGCATGCGGGCCAACGGGGTGCCGGACTTCCCGGACCCGGATCCGGCGGGCGCGACGGTCCGCGAGTACATCCTCGACAAGCACGACGACGACGTGCTGGCCGCGCTGGAGAAGTGCCGCGACGTGCTGCCCACCCCCAGCAGCCGGCCGGCGGGTGGCAAGTGAGGCGGGCGGTCGTCGCGGCCGGCATCGCGGTGGTCGCCGCCGGGGCCGCGGTCGCCGCGGCGGTCGGTTTCGGCGGCGACGACGGGAGTACGGCGCACGCCGGCGACCTGCCGCCCACCAGCGCGCCGGTGACCCGGGAAACGCTGGTCGCCACGGAGGAGTTCGACGGCCAACTGGGCTACGGCGAACCGGTCGCGCTGCGCGGCGGCGGCGGCATGGTGACCTGGCTGGCCGCCGAAGGGGCGACGGTGTCGCGGGGCAAGCCGATCTACCGGTCCGACGGCGCCCCAGTCGTGCTGCTCTACGGCCCGCTGCCCCTCTGGCGGCCGCTGGCACCGGGCGTAGCGGGCCCGGACGTGCGGCAGTTCGAACAGAACCTGGCCGCCCTCGGCTACGACGGTTTCACGGTCGACGACGACTACACCGGAGCCACGGCCGACGCGGTCCGCGAGTGGCAGGACGACCTCGGCGTCGACGAGACCGGCACGGTCACGGACGTGGCCTACGCGGCCGGCCCGATCCGGATCGCGAGCCATGCCACCGAGGTCGGCGCACCGGCCGGCGGCACGGTGCTCAGCTACACCGGCACCACCCGGCTCGTCACCATCGACCTGCCGGTCGGCGACCGGGACCTCGCGGTGGCCGGCGCGGCGGCGACCGTCGAACTGCCGGACGGGAAGACGGCCCGGGGAAAGGTGGCGACGGTCGGCGCGGTCGCGACGGCCGCCGAGCCGGACGGCGACCCGACGGTCCAGGTCACCGTCACCGTCGCCGACCAGAAGGCGCTCGGGGATCTGCGGGAGGCGCCGGTCGACCTCGCACTCACCGCCGAAAGCCGGGCCGACGTGCTCACCGTGCCGGTCGCCGCCCTGGTCGCGCTGGCCGAGGGTGGCTACGGCGTGCAGGTCCTCGACGGCGGCGCCGGCCGGTTCCTGGCGGTCGACACCGGCCTGTTCGCTGGCGGTCGGGTCGAGGTCAGCGGCACGGGCCTGACCGAGGGCATGACCGTGGGGATGCCGTCATGACCCTGGTGGCGCTGCGCGACGTGCGCAAGGAGTACCCGGGCGGCGTGGTCGCGGTCGACGGCATCTCGCTGTCGGTGGGCGAGGGTGAGCTGGTCGCCGTCGTCGGACCGTCCGGCTCCGGCAAGTCGACCGTCCTGCACCTGGTCGGCACGCTCGACACACCCACCTCCGGCACGGTCGAGATCGCCGGGCACGACGTCGCCACGCTCTCCGACCGCCGGCTCAGCGCGCTGCGGGCCAGCCGGATCGGTTTCGTCTTCCAACAGTTCCATCTGGCGCCCGGTGTGCCGGCGCTGGACGCGGTCGCCGACGGCCTGCTCTACGCCGGTGTCCGCCGTGCCGAGCGGCTGGAGCGGGCCCGGGAGGCGCTGACCACGGTCGGGCTGGCGCACCGGATGCGGCACCGACCGCACGAGCTCTCCGGCGGCGAGCGGCAGCGGGTGGCGATCGCCCGTGCCGTGGTCGGCCGGCCCGCGCTGCTGCTCGCCGACGAACCGACCGGCAACCTCGACTCGGCCTCCGGCGCGGCGGTGCTCGACCTGCTGCGCCGGCTGCACGCGACCGGTACGACCGTCATCGTGATCACCCACGACCGGGAGATCGCGGCCCAGCTGCCCCGCCGGGTCGAGATCCGCGACGGCCGCCTGACGGAGGTGGCCGGGTGACCCGCCTGCGCTTCACGGACCTCGCCCGCCTCGGCGCCGCCGGCCTGCGTTCCCGCCCGCTGCGGGCGGTGCTGGCCGCGCTCGGCATCGCGATCGGCATCGCCGCCATGACCGCGGTCGTCGGAGTGTCGGCGTCGAGCCGGGCCGAGCTGCACCGGACCCTCGACCGGCTGGGCACCAACCTGCTCACGGTCGGACCGGGCAGCAAGCTGTTCGCCGACGAACCCGCCACACTGCCCACCGAGGCCGTCGCGATGGTCGGCCGGATCGGGCCGGTGACCTCGGTCAGCGCCACCGGCCGGGTCGACGCCAAGGTCTATCGCACAGACCGGATGCCGGCGGCCGAGAACGGCAGCATCGCGGTGGTCGCCAGCTATCTGGACCTGCCCGGGACGGTGGGCGCCACGGTGGCTCGCGGGGTCTGGCTCAACGAGGCGACCGCGCGCTACCCGACGGCGGTGCTGGGTGGGGTGGCCGCCGACCGGCTGGGCGCGGTGGTCGGGCAACCGGTGTGGCTGGGCGAAGCCTGGTTCACCGTGGTCGGCGTGCTCGGCCCGGTGCCCCTGGCGCCGGAGCTCGACTCGTCGGCCCTGGTCGGCTGGACGGCCGCGGCCGACTACCTCGGCTTCGACGGGCATGCGACCACCATCTACACCCGGGCCGACGAGGCCGCGGTGGAGGCGGTGGCCGCCGTGCTGGCCAACACGGCCAACCCGGAGGCGCCGAGCGAGGTGCAGGTGTCGCGGCCGTCGGACGCGCTGGCCGCCGGGCGGGCCGCCGACGACGCGTTCACCGGGCTGCTGCTCGGCCTCGGCGCGGTCGCGCTGCTGGTCGGTGGCGTCGGGGTGGCCAACACGATGGTCATCTCGGTGCTCGAGCGGCGGGGAGAGATCGGGTTGCGCCGCTCGCTCGGCGCCACCCGGGGGCAGATCCGGGCGCAGTTCTTCGCCGAGTCGCTGTTGCTGTGCGCGCTCGGCGGGGTCGGGGGCGTGCTGCTGGGCATCGGTGTGACGACGGCGTACGCCGTGACCCAGGGTTGGCCCGCGGTCGTGCCGGCGTGGGCGTCGCTGGGTGCGCTCGGTGCCACGGTGCTCATCGGCGCGGTGGCGGGGCTCTATCCCGCGGTACGGGCGGCCCGGCTGGCCCCGACCGCCGCGCTGGCCGCGCCCTAACTAGATGGTTCCGCTATCTAGATAGCCGTGCTAGCGTGCTCCACCGTGGATCAGGATCGCCGGGCGCAGTGGTTGCGGGGCGTGCTCGACCTGTGCGTGCTCGGGCTGCTCGCGCGCGGCGATTCCTACGGCTACGAGCTGGCGCAGTCGCTGCAGACCGCCGGGCTCGGCACGATCCAGGGCGGCACGCTCTATCCCGTGCTGCTGCGGCTGCAGCGCTCCGGCCTGGTCAGCGTCTACTGGCGCGAGGGCGGCGGCGGCCCGGCCCGCAAGTACTACCAGATCAGCGCCGCGGGCCTCGCGGTTCTCGCGGAGGCCACCGCGCAGTGGTCGGCGTTCGCGGGCGGGGTCGGCGGGATACTCCACGAAAGGACGGCCCGGTGAGACACGAGATCTGGCTGGCCGCGCTCACCGACGAGCTCCGGCGCCACGGCATCGGGCCCGACCTGGCCGGGCACGTGGTGGCCGAGGCGGCCGCGCACCTGCGGGACAGCGGCGAGCCACCACTGCGGGCGTTCGGACCACCACAGGCGTACGCCGCCGCCGTCGCGGACAGCGTCGGCGGCCCGGCGACGGCCACCGCGCCGGCGCGCGGGCGGGCGGCGGTCGGGCCCGTGCGGCTCCGGGCAGTCGACATCGTGAAGCGCTACGGGCGGCGCACGGTGCTCTCCGGCGTCTCGCTGACCCTGCACGCGGGCCAGGTCGCCGCGGTGGTCGGCGCCAACGGCTCTGGCAAGTCGACGTTCCTGCGGATCTGCGCCGGCCTGGTCGGCGCCGACCGCGGCCACGTCGAGCTGCACGGCAGGGTCGGCTACTGCCCGCAGGCCGGCGGCACCGCGGACTTCCTGACCGCCGGCGAGCACTTCGCGCTGATCGGCACCGGGCGTGGTCTGCAGCGGGGCGAGGCGGCCCGGTCCGGCGCCCGGCAGGCCGCCGCGCTCGACTGGACGCCGGGCGGCGAGCAAGCCCGGCACCTGTCCGGCGGCACCCGGCAGAAGCTCAACCTGGTGCTGGCCGACCTCGGCGACCCGGACGTGCTGCTGCTCGACGAGCCCTATCAGGGCTTCGACCGGGGCACCTATCTCGACTTCTGGCACGAGGTGTGGCGCTGGCGCGACGCGGGCCGGGCCGTCGTCGTGGTCACCCACCTGCTCAACCAGCTCGACCGGGTCGACGTGGTGCTCGACCTGTCCGCGGGCCGCGCGGGGGTGGCGGCATGAACCGCACCCTGACGATCGCCGAGATGACCCTGCGCGAGACGGCCCGCCGACGCGGCGTGCTCGTGCTGCTGCTGATCCTGCCCCTGGCCTTCTATCTCGCGCGGCGCGGCGACCACCTCGGACAGTCGATCCGGTTCGTCTGCCTCGGGCTGAGCTGGGTGCTGGCCACCGCGGCGCTGTTCGTCGGCTCGGCGGCCCGGTCGCTCGAGCCCCGGCTGCGGCTCTCCGGCTACCGCACGCACCACCTTTTCCTCGGCCGGCTGGTCGCGCTGTGGACGCTCGGTCTCGCGCTCTCCACGCCGTACTTCCTGCTGATCCGCTTCGACCAGCACAACGTGCGCTATGGCGCGATCGCGGTCATCATGCTGCTCGGCGTGCTGGTCGCGCCACTGCTCGGCCTGGCGCTGAGCGCCCTGCTCCCCCGCGACCTCGAGGGCATGCTGATCCTGCTGACCATCGTGGGCCTGCAGATGATCCTCGACCCGGCCGGCAACGCGGCCCGGCTGCTGCCGTTCTGGTTCAGTCGCGAGATCGGCACCTACGCGATCGACCACACGTCGGCCGGCTACTTCGACCGCGGCCTGCTGCACGGCGCCGTCACCGCGTCCTTACTGCTCGTGGTCGTGACCGTCGCGTTCGGTGTGCGCCTGCGCCGCCGTCCGCACGTCCGTTTGTCGTGATGCTTCTTACGTCCGCCGACTGAGCTTGGTGCGGTCGTCGGGCGCCCATGTCAGGATTGGTCGCCATGGTGGTGGCGATGGCTCCGGTGGACGATCTGACCGACTGGCTCCGCAGCAGCGGTCTCTTGATCGTCCTGTTCGTCACCGGCGCGATCCTGCTGTCGCGGCTGACGCGGTGGGTCAGCGGTCGCATCTACCGGCGGATCGACGCCAAGCCGACCAGCGCCGACCAGATCGCCGACGAGGGCGCCAAGCACCGCCACGTCGTCACCCAGGGGCTGACCTGGGTGGTCATCGTGCTGATCTACTCGATCGCGGCCGTGCTCGTCATCCAGCAGCTCGGCATCCCGGTCACCGGCCTGGTGGCGCCCGCGGCGGTGCTCGGTGTGGCGCTCGGCTTCGGCGCGCAGCGCATCGTTCAGGACATCCTGGCCGGCACGTTCATCATCTTCGAGCGGCAGTACGGCTTCGGCGACACCATCCGCATCGGCACGCTGGGCTCCGAGGGCGGCGTGACCGGCACGGTCGAAGAGGTCACCCTGCGGATCACCCGCCTGCGTACGCTGCAGGGCGAGGTGGTGATCGTGCCCAACGGCCAGATCGTGCAGGTCATCAACATGTCGCGCGACTGGGCGCGGGCGGTGATCGACGTGCCGGTGCCGGTCAGCGTCGACCTGACCCGGGCCCGGGAGATCCTCCAGGAGGTCACGGCCGCGGCCGTCGAGGACCCGAACCTGGGCGGCCTGCTGCTCGACGCGCCGACGGTGCTCGGCGTGCAGAGCCTCGAGGTCGACTCGGTGCACCTGAGGATCGTGGCCCGCACGCTGCCGGGGAAGCAGTTCGACGTGGGGCGTGAGCTGCGGTCGCGGGTGGCGATCGCCTTCCAGCACGAGGGCGTACGCGTCGCCGCCGCGGTCGACACCGCCGAGCCGATGGCCGCCTCATGAGCCGCCACCTGGGCAAGGTCCGCCTCTCCACGATCGTGCTGGCGCTGGTGTTCCTGCTCGCGTTCGCCGGCTACCTGCTGCTGCGTCCCGAGCCCCAGGTCGCTCGGGGCGAGTCGCGCCCGGACACGTCGAGGCAGCAGGAGAAGGACCCGCCTCCGAGCCACTCGACCTCGCCGACTCCACGGGAGAGCGAGTCGCCGCGGCCCTCGCGGTCGCCGAGCCGGTCGCCCTCGCCGACGCCGCGCACGACCCAGCCGGCGACATCCACGCCCGCCGAGCCGACGCCGGACGAGCCGTCGACCGCGCCCACCCCGACGCCCGACCCGCCCGGTTCGGGCCCGTCCGAGGCACCGAGCGACTAGCGCCACCCGAACGGACGATCCGGCCCGAGGGCACAGGCGTGGTTCGTCGGGCGGCGCCCCTCAGGCCGGGTCGAGCATCCGGGCGTAGTAGGTGACGTTCGCGACGTGCTCGACCACCTTGCGGATCGACCACGCGCCGTCCGCGGGCTCGTGGTCCAGGGTCTCGGGGTCGAGCCGTTCGAGCCGGGCGCGGTAGCAGGCGGCCAGCCGGGTCAGCCGGCTCCGGGCCTCGTCGAGGTCGACCTCGGTGAACGGCGCGAAGTCGGCGTGCGTGGTCACCCGCCGGCCGTGCCACTCGTCGGGGATCGTCGGCAGCCCGGCCAGCCGGCAGTCGATCTCGGCGAGGTGGTCGAGCAGGTGGTCGGCGACGCGGCGCATCGCCTTGTGCGGCGTCCAGGCGTTGCCGTCGCGGCTGACCGGGCGTCCGTCCCAGCCCAGCCAGCCGGCGGCCCGGTCCAGCACCTCGCCGACGGCGGTGGGAATCAGCTCAGTGATCATGGGCCTGACGCTAGGTGCGGGACGCTTCGGTCGGCGCCGAACTGTCCCAGGCCTACCGTGGAGCGATGACCACCGACGTCGACCTGGCCGCCGCCGCCCGGCTCATCGCCGAGCCGGCCCGGGCCGCGATGCTCGACGCGCTGCTGTCCGGGCAGGCGCTGGCGGCCGGCGAGCTGGCCCGCGCCGGCGGCGTACGGGCCTCGACGGCCAGCGGCCACCTCGCCCAACTGGTCGACGGGGGCCTGGTCGAGGTCACCCACAGCGGCCGGCACCGCTACTTCCGGCTCGCGTCGCCCGACGTCGCGCACGCCCTGGAGGCGTTGGGCGCGATCAGCCCGCCCCGGCCGATCCGCTCGCTGCGCCAGTCACGCACGGACGAGGCGATGACCCTGGCCCGCACCTGCTACGACCACCTCGCCGGGATCATCGCGGTCGCCCTGGTCGACGCGTTCGTGGCCGAGTCGATCCTGGTCGCCGGCGGTGACGGGTTCACACTGACGCCGGCCGGCGCGGAGGCACTGGCCGACGCGGGCGTCGACGTGTCCGCCGCGCGGGCGTCGCGGCGCGCGTTCGCCCGCTCCTGCCTGGACTTCACCGAACGCCGCCCACACCTCGCCGGCGCGCTGGGCGCCGCGGTGTGCGGCCACGCTCTGGCCGAGGGTTGGTTCGTGCGGCGCGCACCGGGCCATCGGGCGCTGCGCATCACCGACGAGGGCCGCCGTCAGCTCGCGAAGCGCTGGAACGTCACGACGCCGTAGCGCCGCCGGGCCGGCTCAGCATGCGGGCGACCATCTCGAACGAGGCCGCGCCCAGGTCGAGGTTGGCGGCGGCTTCGCGGATCGGCATGTCGACCTGCGGGTCGAAGCCCTCCAGCCCGGTCTCCTCCTCGACCACCTGGCCGAGCAGGAACATCGTCCGCAGCACAGCGGTGGCGGCGTCGCCGGTGTCGCCGTAGGGGACGCTCATCTCGGCGGAGTCCGCATAGAGGGTGAGTTGGATCCCGGTGCGCTCATGGATGATCTCGCCGGCGTCGTCGGTCAGCCAGGTCGACACCTCACCGAGCAGCAGCTTCGCGCGGTTGAGCACCCGCTGCCAGATCTCGTCGTCCGGCCCGGCGCCGAAGTCCTGATAGTCCTCGGCGGCTTCCAGCGCCTCTTCCCATCCCTGCCCGGGCTGCCGGCGGAGGAACATGAGGTCATAACTCACGGCCGCAGCGTACCGAGGGCTTCGCCGAGCCACGCTCGTCTCTTCGGCTTCGATGTGGTGGAGCCGAGGGGACTTGAACCCCTAACCCCTGCCTTGCAAAGGCAGTGCTCTGCCAGTTGAGCTACGGCCCCGACGGCGGGTGGAGCCGCCGGTTGGGATTATCGGAGGTCGGGAGCGGTGGTCGCCTCGTGCCAGAGAGCCCGCTCGTCGCTGGACTCCTTGACCTTCTTGGCCACCAGGGCGGCGACGCCCACGACACCGACGATGATCAGGAGCTTCTTCAACATCTGGGGTCGACCCCTCGCGCTCTCAAGGCTTCCGGACCGTCTGAAGTGGGGCTAGCTGGAATCGAACCAGCGACCTCAGAGTTATCAGCTCTGCGCTCTAACCGACTGAGCTATAGCCCCGTGCGACCGGGCAAGGTTACCGTACCCGCTCCGCTTCCCCCAACTTGGATACCGGCATGGCGCTGGGCGCCACACCGGTATCACCACGAAGGAGAACGTCAGTCGCGCTCGGCGAGGGTCAGCTCGACGCCGCCGACCAGGTCGGCGCAGACGTTGTAGATGAACGCGCCGAGGGTGGCCAGCGCGGTGAAGAGCACGACGTTGACGACGCCGATCAGCGCCGACGTGCCGATCACGCCCTTGGCCGTGATCTTGAAGGTGCTGCCCTCGTTGCCGCCACTGGCGCTGATCAGGTCACCCAGGCTGGTGTTGACCTTCTCGAAGACGCCCATCGCGTCGAGCGCCAGGTAGAGCACCGACGTCGCCACGATGACGACGATGAAGAGCACCAGGGAGACGGCGAACGAGAACTTGAACACCGACCACGGGTCGATCCGCTTGACGTTGAGCCGGGCCCGCCGGGGGCCGCGCGCGGCGCCACCGGCGACCGTCGAACGGGCCGTGCGGACCGCCTCGGTCACCCGGGCGGCGCCCACCGCGGACGCCTGGCCGGAAGCGGCCTGGCCGGGGCCACCGGCCGGCGCCGGGCCGGGAGCGGCACCCGGACGGGTCATCGTGGCCGTCGCCTCGGTGGGCCGACCAGGCGCCTCGGCCGGCCGGGCCGACGCACCCGGACGCGTGATCGTGGGCGGCGCGCCGGGCGAGGACTTGGCGCCGGCGGCGGCCGGTGCCTCGGGCTTGCCGTCGCTGTCGGAGGGCTTGTCCGGGGGCGGTGCCATGCCCGGGGCCCGGGTGAACTTGGGCGACGGTGCGTCCGCGGGGACTGCCGCTCGGCCAACCGCCGCGCGGCCGGTCGCGGCGCCGCCTTCGGCGGACTCGCCTTCGACCGGGGTCGTCGAGGCCCCCGCAGTCCCCGACTTCGCCTGTGTCTCCGTCATCAACTAGTCCTGTTCGTCGGGCTCGTCGGCATTGCGAGCGATGGCCACGATGGTTACGCCGTCCGGAAGGTCCATGAGCTTGACCCCCATTGTGTTCCGATCGCGCGTTCGGCGTACAGGCTTCACCGGAGTCCGGATAACACCACCGTTGCTGGTTATAGCAAACAGCTCGTCGTCAGGACTGATCACCACCGCCCCGACGAGACCACCCCGACGCTCGGTGAGCTTAGCGGTCAGCACACCCTTGCCGCCGCGCCCCTGCACCGGATATTCACCGATCGGCGTGCGCTTCGCGTAGCCGCCGTTGGTCGCCACCAGCACGTCCAGCTCGTCCATGCCCTCGCGGACGACCTCCATGGCCAGCAGCTCGTCGGCCCCGGTGAACCGCATGCCGATCACGCCCGAGGTGGCGCGGCCCATCGGGCGCAGAGCGTCGTCGGTCGCGTTGAACCGGATCGCCTGCGCCATCTTGGAGACCAGCAGCAGATCGTCGTCGGGACCCGCGAGCCCGGCGCCGACCAGCTCGTCCTCGTCGCGCAGGTTGATCGCGATGATGCCGCCCGACCGGTTGGAGTCGAACTCCTCCAGCTTGGTCTTCTTGACCAGGCCCCCACGAGTGGCGAGCACCAGGTAGGGCGCCACGCCGTAGTTGGCGATCTCGATCACCTGTGCGATGTGCTCGTCCGGCTGGAAGGCCAGCAGGTTGGCCACGTGCTGGCCGCGGGCGGTGCGACTGGCTTCGGGCAGCTCGTACGCCTTGGCCCGGTAGACCCGGCCCTTGTTGGTGAAGAACAGGATCCAGTCGTGTGTGGAGCACACGAAGAAGTGGCTGACGATGTCGTCCTGCCGCAGCCCGGCTCCGCTGACGCCCTTGCCGCCCCGCCGCTGCGAGCGGTAGAGGTCGACCTTGGTGCGCTTCGCGTACCCGGTGCGGGTGATGGTGACGACCACGTCCTCGCGCGCGATGAGGTCCTCCATGGAGACCTCGCCGTCGAACGGGACGATCTTGGTGCGGCGGTCGTCGCCCCACTTGGCCACGATCTCGCTGAGCTCGTCAGAGATGATCTTCCGCTGGCGCTCCGGCTTGGCGAGGATGTCGCGCAGGTCGGCGATGTCGATCTCGATCTTCGCCAACTCGTCGATGATCTTCTGCCGCTCGAGGGCAGCCAGGCGGCGCAGCTGCATGTCGAGGATCGCGGTCGCCTGGATGTCGTCGATGTCGAGCAGGTCGCGCAGGCCGCCGCGGGCGTCCTCGACGGTCGGCGAGCGCCGGATCAGGGCGATGACCTCGTCGAGCGCGTCCAGCGCCTTGACCAGGCCGCGCAGGATGTGCGCGCGCTCCTCGGCCTTGCGCAGGCGATAGGCGGTGCGCCGCTGGATGACGTCGATCTGGTGTTCGACGTAGTAGCGGATGAACTGCGCGAGGTTGAGCGTGCGCGGCACGCCGTCGACCAGCGCCAGCATGTTGGCGCCGAACGTCTCCTGCAGCTGGGTGTGCTTGTAGAGGTTGTTCAGCACGACCTTGGCGACCGCGTCGCGGCGGAGCACGATCACGATCCGCATACCGGTGCGGCCCGAGGACTCGTCCCGGATGTCGGCGATGCCGGCGATCTTGCCCTCGCGGATCAGCTCGGCGATCCGCTCGGCCAGGTTGTCGGGGTTGACCTGATAGGGCAGCTCGCTGACGACGAGGCAGGCGCGACCCTTCTTGTCCTCCTCGACCTCGACCACCGCGCGCATGCGGATCGAGCCACGACCCGTGCGGTACGCGTCCTGGATGGCCTGCGTGCCCACGATGAGGCCGTACGTCGGGAAGTCGGGGCCCTTGACGATGCCGAGCAGTGCTTCCAACGTGGTCGGCTCGTCGGCGTCCGGGTTGTCGAGGCACCACTTGACCGCGTCGGCGATCTCGCGCAGGTTGTGCGGCGGGATCTTGGTGGCCATGCCGACCGCGATGCCCTCAGCGCCGTTGACCAGCAGGTTCGGGATCCGCGACGGGAGGATCACCGGCTCCTTGGCCCGGCCGTCGTAGTTGTCCTGGAAGTCGACGGTGTCCTCGTCGATGTCCCGGAGCATCTCCATGGCCAGCGGGTCGAGCTTGCACTCGGTGTATCGCATGGCCGCGGCGGGGTCGTTGCCCGGCGAGCCGAAGTTGCCGTTGCCGTCGACCAGCGGGTAGCGCAGCGACCAGGTCTGCGCCATCCGGACCAGGGCGTCGTAGATCGCGGAGTCGCCGTGCGGGTGGAACTGACCCATCACGTCGCCGACGACCCGGGAGCACTTCACGTAGCCACGGTCGGGCCGGTAGCCCGAGTCGTACATCGCGTAAAGGATCTTGCGGTGAACCGGCTTGAGGCCGTCACGGACGTCCGGCAGCGCGCGCCCGACGATCACGCTCATCGCGTAGTCGAGGTAGGAGCGCTGCATCTCGACCTCGAGCCCGACCGGCTCGACCCGGTCGCGGCTGCCGACCGCGGCGGCCGCGGCTTCGAGCTCCTCGCCCTCGTAGGCCTCGGGGTTATCCGTCACAATTAATCCTTTTTCGCCCTAAATGCCGTTTTCATCCTGTGGATAACGGCTGTGGAAACCGACCTGTCTGTGGATAACTTCAGCGCTCACTCACGTCCGGGGCCGACATGCAAGACGCACGCCGACCCCCGGAACGTTGCGTCAGATGTCGAGGAACCGCACATCCTTGGCGTTGCGCTGGATGAACGAGCGCCGGGCCTCGACGTCTTCGCCCATCAGCACGCTGAACAGCTCGTCGGCCGTGGCCGCGTCGTCGAGCGTCACCTGGCGCAGGGTGCGGGTCGCCGGGTTCATCGTGGTCTCCCACAGCTCCGGGTAGTTCATCTCGCCCAGACCCTTGAACCGCTGGATGTCGTCCGGCTTGGCGTTGGGCTTGGTCTCCTGGCGGAGCCGGATCAGCCCGTCGCGCTCGCGGTCCGAGTACGCGTACTGCGCGTCGTCGCCCTTCTTGTTCCACTTGATCTTGTAGAGCGGCGGCGACGCCAGGTAGACGTGGCCGAGCTCGACCAGCGGGCGCATGAACCGGAACAGCAGGGTGAGCAGCAGCGTCTGGATGTGCTGGCCGTCGACGTCGGCGTCGGCCATCAGCACGATCTTGTGGTAACGCAGCTTCTCGATGTCGAAGTCGTCGTGGATGCCGGTGCCCAGCGCCGTGATCAGCGCCTGGACCTCATTGTTCTTCAGCACCCGGTCGATGCGGGCCTTCTCGACGTTGAGGATCTTGCCGCGGATCGGCAGGATCGCCTGGACGCGCGGGTCGCGGCCCTGCTTGGCCGAGCCGCCGGCCGAGTCGCCCTCGACGATGAACACCTCGGACTCGCGCGGGTCGGTCGACTGGCAGTCGGCCAGCTTGCCCGGCATCGAGCCCGACTCCAGGAGCGACTTGCGGCGGGCCAGCTTGCGGGCCTGCTGCGCGGCGATCCGGGCGCGGGACGCCTGGGTCGCCTTGGTGATGATGGTCTTGGCCTCGCTGGGGTTGCGCTCGAGCCAGTCGTTGAGCCACTCGTTGCAGACCCGCTGCACGAAGCTCTTGACGGGGGTGTTGCCCAGCTTGGTCTTGGTCTGGCCCTCGAACTGCGGGTTGGCCAGCTTGACCGAGACGATCGCCGCGAGCCCTTCCCGGATGTCCTCACCGGTCAGCTTCTCGTCGCCCTTGAGGATCTTCTTCTCGGCGCCGTACTTGTTGACCACACCGGTCAGCGCCGCGCGGAAGCCCTCCTCGTGGGTGCCGCCCTCGTGCGTGTTGATCGTGTTGGCGAACGTGTAGACCGACTCGCCGTAGGACTCGTTCCACTGCATGGCGATCTCGACCGCCATGCCCTCCTCCTCGCCACCGAACTCGACGACCGACTTGTGGATCGGCGACTTGGTGTTGTTGAGGTGCCGCACGAAGTCCGCGATGCCGCCCTTGTAGAGGAAGGTCACCTCGCGGGCCTTGCCGTCCTCTTCGCTGCTCGGGCGCTCGTCCCGGAAGTGGATGGTCAGGCCGCGGTTGAGGAACGCATATTCCTGGAGCCGCCGGTAGATCGTCTCGAAGGCGAACTCGGTGGTCTCGAAAATCTTGGCGTCGGGCCAGAAGGAGACCGAGGAGCCGGTCTTGTTGGTGGTCTCGCCCTTCTCCAGCGGCGACGGCTTGGAGTTGGTGTAGGACTGCCGCCAGACGTGGCCGGACTTGTGGATCACGACCTCCATCCGGGTGGACAGGGCGTTGACCACGGAGACGCCGACGCCGTGCAGACCGCCGGAGACGGCGTAGGCCTTGCCGTCGAACTTGCCGCCGGCGTGCAGGACGGTCAGCGCGACCTCGACACCCGGCTTCTTCAGCTTCGGGTGGAGGTCGACGGGGAAACCACGGCCGTTGTCGACGACCCGCACGCCACCGTCGGCGAGCAGCACGACGTCGATCGTGTCGCAGTAGCCGGCCAGGGCCTCGTCGACCGCGTTGTCGACGACCTCCCAGACCAGGTGATGCAGGCCGCGCTCGCCGGTCGAGCCGATGTACATGCCAGGGCGCTTTCGGACGGCTTCGAGGCCCTCGAGCACCTGGATCGATTCGGCGCCGTACTCCTGCTTTTTCTGCGTTGCCACCTTGGCCACTTTCTCGCGCCGCCCCAGCGTCGGCTGACCGACGCTGGTGCGCGGGTATGGCGGGACGGCCACCAACGACCGGCGCGACCGGGGTCTGGGCGCGCCGTTCGCCGCGCCCTCCCGCGGTCACGATCGGCTGGACATGACACGCGGGCGGCCCCGGGTCGGGGAGGACCCGATGCGGTCGTCCGCGCGTCGTCCTTCGTCTGCTACCAATCTTACCGGGCGGGAGGCCCGAACACCCATCCGGCGCACCCCTAAAACGGCGCTAGAAGCGCCACAGCGGCGCGATCCTCCGTATCCGCGACTCCCCCCACACGAAAGGCCCTTCCGCGCGAGCCAGCCGCGTGCCGGCCCGTTTTCACTTCAGATCATGAGGCGCCTTCGGTGGCCGGTGTGGCCACCGGGAGCAGTGATCCCGGCAAATCGGATTTGAGGGCCATGATCCGCACTCCAATGGTGCCCATCCGGGGGTCGCGCGAACCGGTCACCGTGCCGTAGTTTCTGCGGCGCGATCCGATCGGGGCGAGCACGCCGCCGTGGGATACGCTCACGCCCCCACCTAGCCGGTGTCGGGATGCTGCTCAGCGCAGAAAGGGTGGCCCGATGGGGCTGGACAACGTCGCCGTCCAGTGGCCGCGCACCGGGCGTTTCTACGACCCGGTCGCTCCGGCCGAGTTCGTCGACTTCGCCGACCTGGCGGACGACCCCGACGTGGCCGCGCCCACCGCGGCCCTGGCCGGCCACATCGCCAAGACCGGCACGGTCCGCGCCACCGCCTACACCGAGCTCGTCGACCTGCTGCTCGGCCTCGCAGGTGTGCTTTACGCCACAGAGGCCGCCGCGGAGGACGAGGACCCGGTGATCGACCCGGACGGGTGCGCGTGGATCGCCGGCGGGCTGGAACGGTTCGTCGACGGCCATCGACCGCACGGCGAGTCGGTCACCTTCGACTCGGTGGGCGACGTGCTGCGGACGGCGCTGTCGGGCGGCCGGCTGGCCGACCAGCAGCTGCGGTGGCTGGAGGGCCGGCTCGACTCCCTGCGCGACGAGTCGGGCGACGCGCCGCAGTGGAGCTTCGCCCGCAGCGAGCTCGCGGTCCTGTCCCGCTTCTACCGCCGCTGCGCCGACCGCGGCTTCGCCGTCTACGCCGACTACTGATCTGCGCGCGTCCGCGGTGGTGCGGACCGCTCGCTCCCGCGCGCACCGGGCCACGGCCGGCTGCGCCGCCGCGGCCCTGCCGGGTCCGCGGCGCACACCCCGAGCACGTCGTGCGCCCGGTGGCGGCAGTGCCGGAACGCCGGCGGAGGACGGGCCACCCCGTCCTGGGGGCGGACCGAGGCCCAGCCCTGACGACCGATCAGCCGTAGGTGTCGCGGGGGCCACGGCCCTGGACGCGGCGCGGGCCGCGGTTCCAGGACGGGGCGGCCGGGCCGTGGATGTGCAGCTTCTTGACGACGTTGTGGCCGACCTCGCCGGCGATGCGCTTGAGCAGGTTGGCGGCGAGCAGGCGGAGCTGGGTGGCCCAGGCCGTCGACTCGGCCTCAACGGTGAGCTCGCCGTCGGCGAGCTTGATGGGGCGGCAGTGGGCGGCGATGTCGGGACCGACCACCTTCTCCCAGGCGCCGAAGACCGTGGCCTCGGCGGCCGGCTTCTGCCAGCCGCGGGCCTTGACGAGGCGCTGCAGCACGTCGCCGAAGAGCTGGGGGTCGCGCGGGTCCGGGCCGGGGCCGGAATAGCCGCGCAAGCGGCGGCCCTGGCCGCCGCCACCGGAGCCGACCGCCGGGCGGCGTCTCTGTGCGGCCGCGCCCCGCTTGGCCAATGCCGCGTCCAATGCCGCGCGGGCCAGCTCCGGACCAGCCAGCCCTTCGCCGGATCCGCCGGTGGCGTCGGACCCTACCGTGCCCCCTGGCCCATTCGGCCCTGCTGCGCCGCCCGGTCCATTCGGCCCTGCCGCGCCGCGCGGTCCATCCGCCCCTGCCGCGCTTCCCGGTCGATCCGCTCGGGCTTCGCCGCCGCCGGACCCTGCCGCGCCGCGCGGTCCGTCCGCTCGGGCTTCGCCGCCGTCAGGCCTCCGCGCGCGCCGTCGGGAGCCGCGTCCTGTGAGCCGGCCTTCGGAGCCGTCTCCTGTGGACGGTTGGTCAGTCGACACGGCGAACCGTCCCTTCGGCGACCTCGTAGCGGGCGCCGCGCAAGGCGGCCGGGACATCCTCTGCCACCGCGCAGGTGACCAGCAACTGGCTGGCGCCGCCGACGAGCTCGGCCAACCGGTCGCGCCGGCCGGCGTCGAGCTCCGCGAACACGTCGTCGAGGGCCAGCACCGGCTCGATGCCGTCGGCCCGCAGCAGGTCGTAGGCCGCCAGCCGCAGCGCCAGCGCGTAGGACCACGACTCGCCATGGCTCGCGTAGCCCTTGGCCGGCAGCTCGCCCAGCGTCAGCGTCAGGTCGTCGCGGTGCGGGCCGGTCAGCGTAACGCCACGCTCCACTTCGGACGACCGTCCCTCGACCAACGCCGCCAGCAGGGCCTGTTCGAGCTCGGTCCGGCCCGCGCCGGACACGCCGGACCGATAGGCGATGCCCGCGGCGCCGCGGCCCGCCGCCACCGCGTCGTAGGCCTTGGACACGAACGGGCCCAGCGCGCTGACCAGCTCGAGGCGCCCGGCCAGCAGCTCGGCGCCGTGCCGGGCGAGGTGCGCGTCCCAGACATCCAGTGTGGACAGGTCGCCGCCGCGGGTGCCGCCGGTCTTGCGGGCCAGGTAGGCGGTGCGCAGCAGGGCGTTGCGTTGCTTGACGACCCGGTCGTAGTCGGCGCGCACGCCGGCGTATCGCGGCTGCCGGGCGACCAGCAGGTCGTCGAGGTAGCGCCGGCGCTCGGCGGGATCGCCGCGGACCAGCTCCAGGTCTTCCGGCGCGAACAGCACCATGCGCAACGCGCCGAGCACGTCGCGGGCGCGGCGGACCGGTGACCGGCCCAACCGCGCCCGGTTGGCCTTGCCCGGCACGATCTCGAGCTCGACCTGCAGCTCGCGTCCATCGTGGACGACCAGGCAGCGGATCACCGCCGCGGCCGCGCCGGCCCGCACCAGTGGGGCGTCGGTGGCGACCCGGTGACTGTCCAGGGTCGCCACGTAGCCCAGCGCTTCCAGCAGGTTGGTCTTGCCGACCCCGTTGGGACCGACCAGCACGCTCGCCCCAGCGGGCAGGTCGACCGCCACTCGTTCGTACGAGCGGAAGTCGACCAGCTCCAACCGCTGGACGTGCACCGATCAGCTCTTGTGGATGGGGTGCCCGCCGAACTGGTTGCGCAGCGCGGCCACCGCCTTCATCGCCGGCGGGTCGTCTTCCCGCGACTCGAAGCGGGCGAACAGCGACGCCGCGATGACGTGCATCGGCACCGCCAGCCGGATCGCCTCCTCGACCGTCCAGCGGCCCTCGCCGGTGTCGTCGGCGTAGCCCTTGATGCCCTTGAGGCCGGGGTCCTCGTCGAGCGCGCGGTCGAGCAGGTCGAGCAGCCAGGACTTGACGACGGAGCCCTCGCGCCACGACTTGATGACACCGGGCACGTTGGTCACCAGCTCGGAGGCGCCGAGCAGCTCGTAGCCCTCGGCGTAGGCGTGCATCAGCCCGTATTCGATGCCGTTGTGGACCATCTTGGCGTAGTGCCCCGCGCCGACCGGCCCGGCGTGCACGAAACCGAACTCGCCAGCGGGCTTGAGCGCCTCGAAGATCGGCATGAGCCGCTGGATGTGGTCCTCGGAGCCGCCGGCCATCAGCGCGTAGCCGTTCTCCCGGCCCCAGATGCCGCCGGAGACGCCGACGTCGACGTAGCCGATGCCTTGCCCGTCGAGCCGCTCGGCCCGGGGTGCGTCGTTGCTGAACCGGGAGTTGCCGCCGTCGATGATCAAGTCACCGGGGCTGAGATGGGTGGCCAGTTCGTCGATCGTGCTGTCGGTGACACCGGCGGGGACCATCACCCAGACCGCGCGGGGCGCGGCGAGCTTCTCGGCCAGCTCGGCCATGGTCGTCGCGTCGGAGATCTCTGGCTTGTGGTCGAATCCGACGACCTCGTGACCGGCGGCGCGCAGACGTTCGCGCATGTTGCCGCCCATCCGGCCCAGGCCGATGAGCCCCAGCTGCATAGCGGGTTCCCCTCCCGTTGACGTGCTTGTTGCCCCTGCCCTACCCGCAGGATCAGCGGGTTACCCGGATCGGCATGATCAGGTAGCGATATCCGGGAACGATCTCGCCGTCGTCGCCGGCAGGCGAGATCACGGCAGGCTTGTACGCGTCGACGAAGGAGAGGACGGCCGTCGGCGCGAGCAGGTTCTGCAGACCGTCGATGAGGTATTGCGGGTTGAAGCCGATGGTCAGCGGCTCCCCCGTGAAGGTGGCCTCCATCGCCTCGCTCGCCCGCGCCTCCTCGCTGCCGCCGGCCTCGACGACCAGCCCGTCGGGGCCGAAGCTGAGCAGCACCGGCGTCGTGCGCTCGGCGACCAGGGCGACGCGGCGGACGACCTCGACGAGGGCCGGCACCGACACACGGGCCTCGGCGTTGTGGCTCGCCGGGAAGAGGGACCGCACCGGCGGGTAGTTGGCGCCGTCGAGCAGCCGGCTGGTGGTGCGCCGGGTGCCGGCCGCGAAACCGATCATCCCCTCGCCGGCGCCGCCGTGTGCGAGGGCCATCGTGACCTCGCCACCGAGCGGGCCCAGCGTCTTGGCGGTGTCGTTGAGGGTGCGGGCCGGCACGAGCGCGTTGAGGCTGATCTCCGGGTCCTCGGGACGCCATTCCAGCTCGCGCATGGCCAACCGGTAGCGGTCGGTGGCCAGCAGGGCGATGTTGCTGCCGGACAGCTCGACCCGCACACCGGTCATCATCGGCAGCGTCTCGTCGCGCCCGGCGGCGATGGCGACCTGGGCGACGGCGGTGGCGAAGACCGCGGCGTCGATCGTCCCGGCGCTGGCCGGCATCGCCGGCAGGCTCGGGTAGTCCTCGACCGGCATGGTCGGCAGGGTGAACCGGGCGCTGCCGCAGACGAGCTCGAGGTGGGCGCCGACGGCCGCGATGTCGACCGGCTTGCCCGGCAGCGCCTTGGTGATCTCGGCGAGCAGGCGGCCCGAGACGAGCGCGGCGCCGTCGGCGTCACCTTGAATCTCGACGGTCACCTGACTGGAGACCTCGTAGTCGAAGCCGGAGACCTCCAGCCGGCCGTCGGAGACCCGCAGCATCACTCCGGCGAGCACTGGCACGGAGGGACGGCTCGGCAGGCTCTTGGCCGTCCAGGCGACGGCGTCGGCGAGCGCGTCGCGCTCCACACGGAACTTCATGCGATGCCTCCGGTCGTTTCGGACGTGGCCGCTGCGGATACAAGGTGCCACACGAACCTTAAGGCGGGGCCTGCTCTGACGTGCGCCCGACCCCGAGGTTTCTGGCGAGGTTCCAGCCGCATGCACAAATCCCCAGACGTGATGATTGGTTTTCTTCTCTCTAAAGAGATATCTAGTCGTCTTCATCGGTGCTGTGCGAACTGTGGAGAACCCGCGTTTCCGCTGCTCAGACACGTTATCCACCGGTGGCGAACGTGTGGAGGAACCTGCGCGTAACTCGGCCGCCGATCCACAGCCGATCCTTCGCACACAGCGACGCCGAGTTGTCCACCGGTTGTCCACGGGGTTTACCCACCGTTTCTCCCCAGGCCCCCGGAGATCATCTTCGGTGTATCCCCAGAACCTTCAACACACTCCGCACATGGTGTGCACCGCTGTGGATGCATGACCCGACGTCCACAGCTCTGTCCCCAGCCCTCGTCCACAGCCTGTGTGGACATCGACGAGCACGACCGAAGCGCTGTCCACGACGGTGGACAGCGGCTGTGGATTCGATGTGGGAACTGTGGATGAACGCGAGTCACCTGTGTGTTCTGCGGATAACCACTCCTTACCTGGGGACAACTCTGGGGACGCAGGCTGATCCAGACTGATCGTAGTAAACAACCTAATCCGGACAATACTGGAAACGCGGACAGCAATGATTTCCCGTCCTGTGGACATGGCTGGGTGCACAGCTGTGGATGGGATGTGGAAAAGGGCGCCGACCTGTGGATCGACGCCCGCCTGTGAACAGACTGTTTTACCTGTGCATAACCGCGTGCACTCAGGAGGTCTGTTTGATCCTGTTGGTGAGTTCGGCGATCTGGTTGTAGAGCGAGCGCCGTTCCGCCATCTGCTGGCGGATCTTCCGGTCGGCGTGCATCACCGTGGTGTGGTCGCGGCCGCCGAACGCCTGCCCGATCCGGGGCAGCGAGAGGTCGGTCAGCTCACGACAGAGATACATGGCCACCTGGCGGGCGTTGACGAGCACCCGCGAGCGGGAGTGGCCACGCAGGTCCTCGAGCGAGACGCCGAAGTAGTCCGCGGTCGACACCATGATCTGGTCGGCGGTGATCTCCGGGCCTGAGCCGTCCGGGATGAAGTCGCGGAGCACCTCTTCGGCGATCGCGAGCTCCACCGGCGAACGGGTCAGCGACGCGAACGCGGTCACCCGGATCAGCGCGCCCTCGAGCTCACGGATCGAGTTGGCGATCCGGGAGGCGATGAACTCCAGCACGTCCGGTGGCGCGTACAGCCGCTCCTGTGCCGCCTTTTTCTGCAGGATCGCGATGCGCGTCTCGAGGTCGGGCGGTTGGATGTCGGCCAGCAGGCCCCACTCGAACCGGGTGCGGAGCCGATCCTCCAATGTGGCCAGCTGCTTCGGCGACCGGTCGGACGTGATGACGATCTGCTTGTTGGCGTTGTGCAGCGTATTGAAGGTGTGGAAGAACTCCTCCTGCGTACGCTCGCGGTTCTCCAGGAACTGGATGTCGTCGATCAGCAGGATGTCGACGTCGCGGTAGCGCCGCTGGAACGCGCTCGTCTTGTCGTCGCGCAGCGAGTTGATGAAGTCGTTGGTGAACTCTTCGGTCGAGACGTAGCGCACCGACCGCGCGTTGCCCAGCGTCGTCGCGTAGTGGCCGATGGCGTGCAGCAGGTGCGTCTTGCCCAACCCGGAACTGCCATAGATGAACAGCGGGTTGTACGCCTTCGCGGGCGACTCGGCGACCGCCACCGACGCGGCGTGCGCGAACCGGTTGGACGAGCCGATGACGAACGTCTCGAACATGTATTTCGGGTTGAGCCGGTTGCCGCCGGCGTCCCCGCCGGTCCGGCGGTCGTCGCGACGGCCGGGGCCACTGTCGCCGCCCTCGCGGCGCAACGGCTGCGTCGGCGGCTCGTCGGCGATGGGTCGCGCTTCCTCGCGCGGTTGGTACGGCGTCCCGTAGGTGGTGCCGCCGCTCGAATAGCCGGGGACGGCTTGGGGCGGGGCCGGCGGGTAGGGGGTGCTGAACAGCGCGTCCTGGCGGTCGCGCTCGGCGTCCCGGGGCGTCGGGTTGGCAGCGGGCACCTGGGGGCGGGCCTTGCCGACGGCGCCGCTGCCGGCCGGGCGACTGGCGCTGCCGGCGTTCGGAGCGGCCGGGCTGGTGGGCGCCGCCTCCACCGGGGGGTTGGGCCGGGGTTGGATGACGCTGTGCAGCGCGGTCGGTGCGTTGAGCGCGGTGACCGGGTCCTGCTTGTCCTGGGGTGCCGGGGGCGGCGGTGGGACAGCGGGCGGTCGGACAGAGGGCTGGGGCGGCGTGCCGGGCTGGCGGGGAGCGGGCGGCGTGGTCGCCGGGCCCGGCTTGGCCGCCGGCTCGGCCGGGGCGCTCGGGCCCGCGGTGTCCGGTGGGGTGGTCCGCTGCTGCGGCGGGTACGCGAAACCGCCGCCCTCGTCCGGCGCCGGCCCCGGCCCCGGCCCCGGCGGGAAGCCGGTCGGTGCGGGCCGCACCTGGCCGTCCTCGGGGGCGCGGACCGTGACGGCGACCTGGATCGCGCGGCCCATTCGCCGGGACAGCGCCTCGGTGATCGCGGGCCGCAGCCGGGACTCGATGACGTCGCGGGTGAAGGCGTCCGGCACGGAGAGCAGCGCGGTGTCCTCGACGATCGCCCGGAGCCGGGTCAGCCGGAGGTAGGCACGCTGCTGGGCGGAGACGATCTCGTCCGCGAGCTCGTCGGTCGCCGCCAGCCAGACGCCGGCGAGATCGATCGTCTCGGACACCCCGTTGCCACCCCCCTCGCTCCATGTGCTCGGCCGCGGCGGGCCAGGTCAGACCCGCTGCCACCTGGCACAGTCCCCCGCGTACGGGCGGCTGGCCTGACCGCTGTCCACAAGTTGTCCACAGCCTGTGTGCTGGCCGATCGTGGCGCCGTACCTGTACGAACTGACGAAACCGGAGTCAGCCGATCCGGCAGCGGTGTGGCTACACCGTGCCGAACGATTGACCACCTCGCCCGGTTTTGCCCCGTTTGGCAGCCGTGAGCCCCCCAGATCGCCGACCAGCAACCCGGCACGCTAACAGCGTTGTCCACACCCCTACAACCGTTGTCCACAGAACTGCCTTCTCGGTATACGCAAAAGGGGGCAGGTGCACGACGCGGCGTACCCGCCCGGGCCTGCGACGACGCGCCGTTTGCCGGTGTTTGACGGTGCTGGGCGGCGTGCGTAGGCTTGAGCGGCCGCTCCGTCGCCCTCTGGTAGGGTGGCGGATGCTTGCTGCGTAGTTGCGTTAGGCGTCTAACGCATCTTGAGCACGCTGACCGACGCGCCGAGGCGCGTCGCGCACTGAACCAGAAACCCGGCCCCCTTCGCGAGGGCCGCCCGACGACGGAGAGCCTGACGTGAGCAAGCGCACCTTCCAGCCGAACAACCGCCGGCGTGCCAAGACCCACGGCTTCCGGCTGCGCATGCGCACCCGCGCCGGCCGCGCGATCCTCTCCGCCCGCCGGGCCAAGGGCCGCAAGGAGCTGTCGGCCTGAGCCTTCGCCTCAGTCCGGCACCGGGATGGAAGTAGGGCAGCGATGCTGGCCGCCGCGCAGCGCCTCCGGCGCCGCGACGAGTTCACCACCGCGTTCCGTGCGGGCCGTCGAGCCGGCCGTGGCGCGGTGGTCGTGCACCTGAGCCTTCCCTCTCCAGCTGACCTCGACGAGCCGGCGTCCGCCGCACCAACGGCGCGCGCCGGCTTCGTCGTGTCCAAGGCCGTCGGTGGCGCCGTGGTCCGCAACCAGGTCAAGCGTCGCCTGCGTCACCTGACGCGGGAGCGCATCGGCACACTGCCGGCCGGAGCGACACTTGTCGTGCGGGCGCTGCCCGCCGCCGCCGACCGCTCGTACCAAGGGCTCGGCGTCGATCTCGACAAGGCGCTCGCCGCCGTCCGCGGCCCACGCAAGAGACGGGAGGGGTCATGAGTTCTCCCGAAACCATCAGCAACACGACACCCCCGGGCCTCTCCATCCCCGCCCGCGTGCTGGCTTTTTGCATCATCGCGTACCGTCGGTGGATAAGCCCGGCACTGCCGGCCCGCTGTCGGTTCTATCCGTCATGCAGCGCCTATGGCCTCGAGGCCGTGTCGCGGCACGGCGCGATCCGTGGAACCGGCCTGGCGGTCTGGCGGCTGCTGCGCTGCCACCCCTTCCACCCCGGTGGCTACGACCCGGTGCCGGAACCGGGCCGTCGTCGCCCCGCCAGCACGGCGGACCCCCTGGCCGAGTGACGGGAGCCCTTGGTGCACATCAGTCTCGACTGGATCTACTACGCGATTTCGTGGATCCTGCTGCGCTGGCACGGGGTGTGGGATGCCATCGGCGTGCCGGACCGGCCGGTGCTCGGCACCACCTGGTCCTGGATCCTGGCCATCTTCTTCCTGGTCGTCACGGTCCGGGTGATCCTGTTCCCGATCTTCGTCAAACAGATCAAGTCGCAACGCGCGATGCAGGCCCTGCAACCCAAGGTCAAGGAGCTGCAGGAGAAACACAAGGGTGACCGGGAAACGCTCCAGAAAGAGATCATGGAGCTGTACCGGTCGGAGAAGGCCAACCCCCTCATGGGCTGTCTGCCCATGTTCCTGCAGATTCCGGTCTTCCTCGGCCTGTTCCACGTGCTGAAACGGCTCAACCCGAACAACCAGGCCAAGGAGCTCTACGGCTGGACGGCCGCGCAGTTCGACAGCGCGTCGCACGCGACCCTGTTCACCGCGCCGATCTCCGGCCGGTTCGGCTCGAGCGCCGCTGAGCTGGCCCCGCTGTCCGCGAGCGTCGTGACTGTCAAGATCATTGCGGCAATCCTGGTCGTCATCATGATCTTGACCACCTACCTGACCAGCCGCCAGATGATCCTCAAGACCGGGTGGGCCGAGGACCCGCAGCAGCGGATGCTCCAACGCATCATGCTGTACGGCATCCCGGCGTCGCTGCTCATCTCCGGCGCGATCTTCCCGATCGGCGTGATCATCTACTGGGTCACGAACAACCTGTTCACCCTTGGGCAGCAGCAGTGGGTTCTGCGCAAGTTCCCGCCGCCGGCGATCAGCACGGCCGGCACGGTCAACCGCTACTCGGAGGCCGGCGAGAAGGCGCGGGCCGCCGCGGCCGCGCGCGAGTCCCAGGCGCAGCAGAAGTCCGGTGGACTGCTCAGCCGCCTCACCGACGCCGCCAAGTCGGCCGCCGCCCCCACGCCGGGCGCCGCCCCGAAGGCCGTCGGCAAGGGCGCGGCGGGTGGCTCGGCCCGCGCCGGTTCGGCCCGCCAGGGCGCGAAGTCGAACGGCAAGCAGCCCGAAGCGAAACCCACCGTCGACGGCAAGGCGCTCGCGCCCAAGCCCGGCGCGAAACCGGTCAACCCGAAGAAGGCCGGCGGCCGCCGCCCGGCGAAGCGCAAATGAGCGCGGCGGCCGGCGTCTCCTCCGCCGGCCGCGCCTCGCGACGACAGACGTGCCCGGCTCCTGGCCGGGCTGACCAGCGGACCCCGGGGGTCCGGCGAGAGACATACGGAGATGAACCGTGACCGACACCAGCATCCCCCGCACCGACGAGCCGTTCGACGAGGAGAACGACGAGGCCGCGGCGCGTGCGGACGAGGCCGCTGACGACGTTGACGAGGCGGATGGCTCTGCGGACGCCGACGGCGAGGCCGACGGCGACGCGGACGGAGAGGCCGCGGAGGCGGATGGCGCCGAGGCGAAGGAGACCAGCGACAACGACCTGTTCCGGCAGAGCGAGATCGCCGCGGACTACGTCGAGGGCTTGCTCGACATCCTCGACTACGACGGGGACATCGACGAGCTGGTGTCCGGTGGGCGGCCGGTGGTGGAGGTCGTCGGTGGCCGGCTGCAGCCGCTCGTCGGCCAGCGAGGCGCCACGCTGGAGGCGCTGCAGGAGCTGACCCGGCTGGCCGTCTTCCGCGAGACCGGCTCCCCGAGCCGCCTGCTGCTCGACGTGGGCGGCTATCGCGCCAACCGGCGCAAGGAGCTCGCCGCGGTGGCCAAGAACGCGGTCGAGAAGGTCAAGGAGTACGGCGAGGCCGTGCGCCTCGAGCCGATGTCGGCGTTCGAGCGCAAGTGCGTGCACGACGTGGTCAACGCGCTGGCCGGTGTGGAGAGCGAGTCCGAGGGCGTCGAGCCGCACCGCCGGATCGTCGTACGCCCGGCGGGCTGAGGGTTTCTTTCTGCTTGTTCGGCCCGGGCGGTTTGGTTGCCGTCCGGGCCGAATCGTGTCTGGAGTGTCGTTTCGGTGAGTGATCTGCCCCCGCCGCCTGCCGCGGCCGCCTCGGTGTTCGGGGCGCGGCTGCCGCTGGCTGAGTCCTATGCGTCGCTGCTGGCGACGGAGGGTGTGGTCCGTGGCCTGATCGGCCCGCGCGAGGCCCCGCGGATCTGGGACCGCCACCTGCTCAACTGCGCCGTGATGTCCGAATTGATCCCGTCCGGCGCTTCGGTGGTTGACGTGGGGTCTGGGGCGGGTTTGCCCGGTATCGTGCTTGCGGTGGCGCGTCCGGATCTCACCATGGTCCTGGTCGAGCCACTGGCACGACGGACTGCCTTCCTGGCGGAAGTGGTGACTCAGCTGGGCCTCGACGACGCTGTCTCGGTCGTCCGTGGCCGGGCGGAGGAGGTGCGGGACACCCTTGTCCCCGCCGACGTGGTCACCGCACGGGCGGTCGCGCCGCTCGACCGACTAGCCGGCTGGTGTCTCCCCCTCACCGCACCCGGCGGACGGCTGCTCGCCCTGAAGGGCGCGTCGGCCTCCGACGAGATCGCGGAACACCAGACCGAGATCGGTCGACTGGGTGGTGCCACGCCGGTCGTCCGGCACTGCGGGGTCGGCCTGGTCGACCCGCCGACGACCGTCGTGGAAGTCATCCGGGAGCGCGTCGTGCCGACACACCCCCGGCCCGCGGGCCGGGACCGCCGCCGTCCCACCTCGGACGGCGGTCGAGGGCGTGGGAGAACCCGGAGGGACTAAATGGGTCGGCGGGGACCAGCAGCTGGATTCGAATCCTCTTCCCCGCCATCTCCGGATGATGGCCCGCCCCGGCGGACGCCGCGCTCGCGGACCGGTGCGTCTGCGGCCGAGGGTGACGCGGCCCGGTCGGCTTCGCCGGGTGGCCGGGTTGGTGCGGCGGCTTCGGCTGATGATGTGCCGGCTGGTAGGTCTCGGGCTTCTTCCCCGAGCCGCCGGGTTGGTGCGGCGGCCTCGGTTGATGATGTGCCGGCTGGTAGGTCTCGGGGCTCTTCGTCGGGTGGCCGGGTTGGTGCGGTGGCTTCGGCTGATGATGTGCCGGCTGGTAGGTCTCGGGCTTCTTCCCCGAGCCGCCGGGTTGGTGCGGCGCCCCCGTCCGACGACGTCCCGGCTGGTAGGTCTCGGGGTTCTTCGCCGGGTGGCCGGGTTGGTGCGGTGGCTTCGGCTGATGGTGTGCCGGCTGGTAGGTCTCGGGCTTCTTCCCCGAGCCGCCGGGTTGGTGCGGCGGCCTCGGTTGATGATGTGCCGGCTGGTAGGTCTCGGGGCTCTTCGTCGGGTGGCCGGGTTGGTGTGGCGGCTTCGGTTGATGATGTGCCGGCTGGTAGGTCTCGGGCTTCTTCGTCGGGCCGCGGGGTTGGTGCGGTGGCTTCGGCTGATGATGTGCCGGCTGGTAGGTCTCGTGGTTCTTCGCCGAGCCGGCGGATCGGGGCGGCGGCCTCGGTTGATGATGTGCCGGGTCTCGAGGCGGCTTCCCAGCGGCGAGCCGAAGGCAGCCAGGCGCCGGATGCGGTGGATGCGCGCGACGCCGGCGGGCCCGGAACCCCGCCGGCGTCGAATCGTCGCCGTCGCTCTCCCTCGGCGGCCGCGCGCGGCTCCGCACCCCGGCAGGGCGCGGGCCGGTTGGCGCCGGCGAAGGCGAAGAAGGAGGCGTCCGCTCCTGCGTCGGCCCGGGAGGTGGTGGCAGAGGCCGCTCCCAAGGTCCCGAGGACCAGAAGCGGTGCTTCTGCTCCGGGTCGCCGTCAGACGGCGGTCAGCGAGAGTGTCGCGCAGCCGGCCGCAGCGGCGAAGAAGGGCTCTGCCGATGTCGTGGCGGAGTCAGCGCCGCAGGCGCGTGCGAATAGCCGCCGCAGTGGCGCGCGCGGCAGTCAGGCCGCTTCTCCCGATCGCTCTCCAATAACGCCAGCTGGCGCTGATGCTGCCAGCGCCGATGCCCGCCTCTCGGTTGATTTCCCCGACGCTGCGTACTCCCCTGCCGCCAAACAGGGCCGGCGTGTGCGGGCCGGCGCTGCTCGAAGCAGTGCAGGGCCGGAGGTGGGTGCTAGCGGTGCCGCATCGCCGGCACCCGAGTCCGGGCGGACACCCCGGCGCGAGACCGACCGCGCTGCCGCTGTCGGCCCCGGCGGACGCAAAGCCCGCCAGGTCCCGGCGGCGAAGCGTGGTGCTGGCCAACGCGGCAAGACGCCAGCGCTGACGTCAGAGACCGCAGCCACGGCACCGGCTGCGTCTGCTGGCTTGAGGACCGCAGGAAAGGTCGCGGGTGGTGCCGAGACCACCCCGCAGCAGGCAGCTGCACCTGACAAGCGCGGCGCCGTTGGCCAGCGCAGGGCGGCTGCAGCATCACAGTCCAGGTCCAAGCGTTTGGCGGGCGCCGCGCCTGGCGCCGAGGTCCCTGACGGAGAAGCTCGGCGTAGGTCGGCGGCTAAGGGTCATGTTGGGGCGCGGGTGTCCGGGCGGCGCGCTTCGAAGGCGTCTGTCGCAGCCGAGTCTGAAGTCTCGGGGCTCGCGGCGCCGCCCACGAACGTTGCCGAGGTCGCTGATGCGGGAGTTCGGCGCGGGCCATTGGCTTCGGGTCAGGGACCCGCGGATGCGTCCGAGCGACGCGGCTCGACCGGTGCCGCGGGGGTGCCTGAGCGGCGGGGTTCCAAGGCGGCGGTGGTAGCTGGGGCTGATGGCTCGGAGCAAGCGAAGCCGCATACGGACCTTGCGGAGGCCGCTGACGCGGGGACCCGGCGCCCGGCGTCGGCTTCGCGTCGGGGTGGCGCCGGAGTGCCCGGGCGGCGTGCTTCGAAGGCGTCGGTCGCAGCCGGGTCTGAAGCATCGTCGGCGCCTGATGGGGAAGTTGGCAAGGTCGCTGATGCGGGAGCTCGACGTGGGGCCTCGGCGTCGCGTCGGAAGGCCGCAGTGGTGCCTGAGCGGCGGGGTTCGACGGGCGCCGCAGGGGTGGCTGACCGGCGGGGTTCGAAGGCGGCGGTCGATGACTCGGAGCAAGCGGCGCCGCAGTTGGAGGTTGCGGACGCCGCTCCTCGGCAGGAGCCGGCCACAAAGGCGCGCAAAGCCGCGCGTAAGCCGAGGTCCGGCACAGATGTCGGCCCGGCTCGTTCTGAGGGCGAGTTGGGTGGAGCAGGTAAAAGCAGGGGATCGCGCGATTCGAGTCGAGGTTCTGCGGTGTCTGGTTCGGTTATGCGGGGCGGTGAGCCGGGCGGGGCCGACCGCCGGCACACAACGGGCGGGGCTGGTCGTAAGGCGGCTAACTACGTGGAACGGACTAGTGAAACTCACCAGGAAGAGCTGACGACCCGACCTTCGGTGGCGCGGCAGAAGTCGGCTCCACAGGAGAACCGGTCCGAGCAGCCGACGCCTGACATGCGGCGAGAGGTCAAGAATCAATCACCCGGCGACCCCGGCGTGCGGCCACCGCGGCCGAGCAACAAGGCGCCGCGGCCGGCGGCGGACGTCGAGGTCGACCAGGAGGATGCGGACGCGGTCGATCAGCGTACGAAGGCTGCTAATCGGCGTGGCAACGTGTCAGGTTCCCGTCGCGTACCGGTCGGTGGCACTGGTTGGCCGCCGGTGGCGACACCGCGACGGGGCGGCTACCTGCGCCTTGTTGACGGCTTCCTGGTGTTTGTCCCTCCACACTCGGGTATCGAAAGCACCGACGAGCCGAACAGCCGTGGCCTTGAACGGAGTTCGGCCGTAGGCTGGCCGCGCGGCAACAGCGCGGAGCGTGCGGCGGGAACTCACTCCCCTGCGCCGGCCGACCAGATGCGCACTGCCCCGGCTGAGCCGGCCGGAGCGATGTCGCCACACGCGATCACCTCGAGCTTTGGCGAAGCCGATACACCCCGAGCGGACAGGGACGACACCGTGCATGACAACGGCAACCACGACCCCGGCGCGACGATGCCTCATGTTTCACGTGAAACCGGGCCCGATGGTTGGTCCGTCGGCCGGCGCGCGCCCGTGCCGGACCCGAGGGTCGCAAGTGGACAGACGGAGGCGGTGACTGCCGCTGGAGATGGCCCCGGGACTGCGCCGCGAGTTCCTCTCGCCGTACCATTCTCTAGCCCGGAGGGTGGTGCTGGCACCGCCGTCCCGGGCCGGCCCGACGTGGCCGAGCGCCCCCCGGCTCCGGCCCCCCGTCCGCAGCCTGCCCCCAGCACGGATCGGGTCGATGTCGCCCCGCCCCGGCCTGCCCAGCCTCGGATCGACACGCCCACCGTGGCACCCGAGGTGACCCCGGAGGAAGCGGTGACCGACACCGACGCCTACGTTTCACGTGAAACACACTCGCGCGACGAGGACGATCCGCCGTTGGCGATGGAGGCGCTACGCGCTGTCCAGATCCTGAACCCGAGCGGCGAGGTGACCATGCCGCGCCCGGACCACACCAGGATCATGTGCGTCGCCAACCAGAAGGGCGGTGTGGGTAAGACCACCACCACCGTCAACCTGGCGGTCGCGCTGGCCCTGCACGGCAACCGCGTCCTGGTTGTCGACCTCGACCCGCAGGGGAACGCGTCGACCGGGCTCAACGTGCCGCACCACGCCGGCATCCCGGATGTGTACGACTGCCTGATCGACAACGTGCCGCTGTCCGACGTCGCCCAGGCGGTCGAGGGCATCCCGAACCTGTGGTGCGTACCCGCGACCATCGATCTTGCTGGTGCGGAGATCGAGCTAGTTTCCGTCGTCGCGCGTGAGTCGCGCCTGTCGCGGGCGATCGCCGCTCACCCGGCCACGTTCGACTACGTGTTTATCGACTGCCCGCCGTCGCTCGGGCTGCTGACCGTCAACGCGCTCGTCGCGGCGCAGGAGGTGCTGATCCCCATCCAGTGCGAGTACTACGCGCTGGAAGGGCTCAACCAGCTGATCAACAACATCAATCTGGTACGCCAGCACCTCAACCCGACGCTCGACGTTTCCACGATCCTGTTGACCATGTACGACCGCCGTACGCGCCTGGCCGATGCCGTCGAGCAGGACGTGCGGAACCACTTCGGCGACAAGGTGCTGCGCGCGGTCATCCCCCGCAACGTCCGGGTCTCCGAGGCACCGAGCTACGGCCAGTCGGTCATGACCTACGATCCGGGTTCGCGAGGCGCCACCAGCTACTTCGAGGCGGCCCAGGAGATCGCTGAGCGTGGCGTCAAGGGAGGCAAGGCATGAAGAACCGTCCGAGGGGCGGTCTTGGGCGCGGACTGGGAGCCCTGATCCCGACCGCTCCGGCACCCACGTCATCGGTCGCGGTCGCGCCGCCGCCGGCGGAGGCCGAGGCGCCCCCCGCGCCGCCCGCACCCAGCGCTCCACCGGCGCCCGCTCAGGTGTCGGCTCCCCCGGCCGAGGAGCCGGCGCCGGTCGTACCCGAGGAAGCTTCGGAGCCCGCGCCGGCGGCTGAGGCCGTTGTGCCGGCGGCAAGCGAACCCGAGCCGGAGCCGGAGCCGGATCTGGCGCCGGTGCCGGGGGCGCGGTTCGCTGAGCTTCCGGTTGACGCGATCGTGCCGAACGCGCGGCAGCCGCGGTCGGTTTTCGACGAGGAGGCGCTCGACGAGCTGAAGGTCTCGATCCAGGAGGTCGGTTTCCTGCAGCCGATCGTGGTGCGGGAGACCGAGGAAGGTGGGCGCTACGAGCTCGTCATGGGTGAGCGCCGGTGGCGGGCCGCGCAGGCGGTCGGCCGGACCACCATCCCGGCAATCGTGCGCGACACGCGTGACGACGCGATGCTGCGGGACGCGCTGCTGGAGAACATCCACCGGGCCAACCTGAACCCCCTGGAAGAGGCGGCCGCGTACCAGCAGCTGCTCGACGAGTTCGGCGCCACCCACGAGGAGTTGGCACGGCGGATCGGCCGGAGCCGACCCCAGATCTCCAACACCATTCGTTTGCTTAATCTGCCGGCGGTCGTACAGCGGCGGGTTGCGGCTGGCGTGCTGTCGGCCGGACATGCGCGTGCGCTGCTCGGTCTCGATGACGCGCAGGCGCAGGAGGAGCTCGCGCACCGGGTTGTCGCCGAGGGTCTGTCGGTACGGGCGACCGAGGAGCTCGTGACCCTCGCGCTCGCGGACGGCCCGGCCAAGCCGGCGTCCTCCGCGAAGCGTCGGGTCAAGGCGGTGGCGCCGGCGCTGGCGGACCTGGCTGACAAGTTGTCGGACCGCTTCGACACGCGGGTCAAGGTCGAGCTCGGCCGCAACAAGGGGAAGATATCGATCGAGTTTGCGACGGTCGACGACCTTGAGCGGATCGTCGGCATCATCGGGATGAATGAGGCTGCGTCCTCGGAGTGACTCTGACGCGAGGCCACTGACGGCCGCGAACCCTTCTCGGGTTCGCGGCCGTTTCACGTGAAACCTTGTCTGCGGTGAGCGAGACGATCAGGCGGTGTCGAAGGGTGGCTCGGCTTCAGCGTCGCCTTTCTGGGCGGCGCGCGGCCAGCCGAGGGTTCCGCAACGTCGGTGTTACTCCGGCCGGGCGCGCCTCCGTGAGGGTCCCCGGGCCTGGCCGCCCCACACCCTCGCTGAAACGATCGCGAATCGCTGCTGGCCGAAATCGGTCTGATCGCAACGGCGCGGGGGTGAAGTCGGGGCGCCTTGGCCACCTTGTGGGGCCCAGAAGTTTTACACAGGCGTTGTCCACAGGCACCCCTCCAAAAGAGCGAAACCCCGTGTCGGAGGCGTTATTGGCCTGTGGATGAACAAGTGGAGAGAGCCCTTCCACCGCCCGAAATGGGGAAGGACGGAGGCCCGCATCCTCCGATAGGGTCACCCTCGTGCCTCACTCCGCCGACTCGGTCCCCGCATACACCAAGTGGCCTTCGTTCCCGTTCGAGGGCGATCTGCGCGTCAAGCAACTCGCCGACCCGGTCGAAGCCGAGCCGCGCCGCAAAGGCGAAGACGCCGCCGACTGCGTCGCCTGCAACACCCCGGACGACGCGTACATCTGGGTGAGCGAACGCTGGCGCGTCCGCGCCATGGAGCGCCCGACGGGCCTGCCGATGGTGCTCATCCTCGAGGCCCGGTCGCACCTGGACCTCGGCGACCTCCCGAACCTCCTGGCCGCCGAACTCGGGGTGATGACGGTCCGCCTGGAGCGAGCAGTCCGCTCCCTCGACGGCGTTGCCCGGGTGCACGTGAACCGGTGGGGTGACAGCTCGGCGCACCTGCACATGTGGTTCCTGGCCCGGCCCTATGGTCAACTTCAGCTCCGCGGGACGTTCCTGTCGCTGTGGGACGACATCCTGCCGCCGATCGCTGAGTCGGTGTGGCGGGAGAACCTGGCCTTGGTAGCGGCGTGGCTCGCGGAGTTCGGCGGCACGCCGCTGGCCGAGCCGCCGCACATCGAGTGGCAGGCGCCGTCGAGCCTGACGCCCCAGTCGGCTCCGGCCGCGGTGGCCGCCGCGGCCGAGTCGGCGGCGGAGCCGCTGTCCGTCGCGATCGCCGAGGCGCCGGAGGGTGTCCCGGACGCGGACGGTACGCCGGCGGACGGTACGCCGGCGGACGGTACGCCAGCGGACGGGACGCAGGCGGCTGGGACGCAGGTGGCTGGGACGCAGGCGGCTGGGAGCGTTGCCCGGCCGGAGGGCGCAGTCGCCGTTGAGCCAGAGGCGGCGCCCGAGGGCGACGGGACGGAGGCTGACGGTCCGGCCACGGTGAAGGCGGTCGCCCCGGCTCCTCGGGGGGCCATGCCGGACGGGCCGAAGGCGGTTGCAGCGGTCGAGGCGCCGGAGCGTGCTCAAGGGCCGGTGGTGGTCGCGGGCTCGTCGCAGCCAAGCAAGTCATAGCAACTTGCGCGAAGAGCGCATCGGATCTCTGTGATCCGGTGCGCTCTTTGTTTCCCGTGAAACCGCCCCCGCTGGGATGGCGCTTAGGCCCTCGACCCGCGTAGTGCCGATGCGCTGGAGGCCGCCATGCCGAGCGGACCTAGGAGACGCCCGTCGTCTCGCTCCAGCGATGGGCTGCAGCGCGCCCTGCTGATCGCTGCGGTCACCGAGCTGCCCAAGCGGCACCACCCCGCGCTGCTCGGCTGGGGCCTGGTCGCGTTCGCCGTCCGCTGTGTGGTCGGGCACCCCGACCGCCACCAGCAGCCGCTCGACCGGCCCGGGCCGCGGCGCCAGGTCAGGTGCAGGAACACCTCGTCGAGCTGTGACCCATCTGGCCGGCGACAGCACGCTCGCCGCCCGCCGGCTGCCGCCTCACAGAACAACTCGGCCTCTATCTGATCGCGAGCTGCGCGGTCGACCGACTCTTCACGCACGCGGCCGATTCGGAGCCCCGCGAGTCCGGCGAACGGTGCGAGCTTCGGTCGGACGTAGGGCACCGCAGGGTTTCCCGTGAAACAGCCCTTGCGTCAGCCGTTACCCTCCGGCAAGCGGTAGTCGCCTTGTGGTTCCCCCCCGGCTGTCTCCGACGCTTCGGCGCCTAGAGCAGGAGTGTGGCGCGCAAGAGAGCTCGGCTAGATGGGCTCGATGTCGTGGCAGCGTTTCCCGTGAAACCGACGCGGGGGTCGCTTCCGATCGGGGCGGCGCTCGCGGTCTGCCAGCGGGGCGCCGGCACCTTCGACGTCGCGGTGGCGCGGCGCTCCCCCGCCGGCTTCGTGCGGCGAGCGATGATCAGATTGGGCGGGATGCGGCATGGCATGGGGCGTCCAGCGGAGATGTTGTACCTCCGAGGCACTCGACATTGGCTTGGGCGATCGGGCTGACAAGGCCAGCCCTTGCGGCAGCTCGCGGGCCGTCGCGGCGAGGGTGTCGGCGTTGTCCGCGAACAGCGGCGGCCGCATGCACCTGTTTCGCCTCGACCTGCTGGAGGTGGTCCACACGGGGTTGTCGCCGGCGATCGACACGCGCGCTCTGCGTGCCGCCGCCCTGTGCTCTGTCGGTGCGGACCGCATGCCGTGAGCTCCGCGTCCGTCGCCGCGTCTCTTCTCTGCCCGCGCCCTGCGCCCCCCGGTGCCGCACCGCTGCTCGGCCGCCGAGCCGTCCATGGCTCCGGATTCGCGCTCAACGGTCTGGTGCTCGTGCGCCGTCCGGGGCAGCGCCGGCGCGTTGGTCTCATGCCACTACCCACGCCCGCCACGGTCGCGAGTGAGGTCCGCGCACGGACCGCGCATGAGCGCGGGGGGTGGTGGGGGCCGGGCGGCGCGAGACGGTGCGGGCAGTGTGGGCCCCCGGGAACCGCGCATGAGCGCGAGGATGGTGCGGACCGGGCGGCGCGGGGCGCTGCGGGCGGTGTTGGCCGTTGGGGGTCCGCTGGATGCGGATCGGGCGCTGTGGGCGCAGGGCGGCGGCGGCGTGGGCTGCGGACGCGGACCCGTGCGCCTGGCGGCGGTGCGGGTCGGCGGACCACCGGACGTGAATCGGGCGCTGTGGGCGCCAGGCGCGTGCCGCTGACGCGCATCGCATAGGCGGGCGGGCGGTGCGGCCGCGCAGCGCGGGGAGTAGTGCGGGCCGCGCAGCGCGGGGAGTAGTGCGGGCCGGCGGCGCAGGAGTGGTGCGGGCCGCATGAGGGCGGGGCGGTGCGGCCGGGCAACGAGCCGGCTGCGTGCCAAGGGCTGGCGGGTGGGGGCCGGCTGGCTGTGGGGTCGGGCGGTCTGGGGCGCACGGCAGCGGCACGGGCTGCGGGCGCGGACCGCATGAGCGCGGGGCGACGCGGCCGCGCGGCGCGCGCTGCGGACGCGGTCCGCATGAGCGTCGGGCGGTGTGGCCGCGTGGTGTGGGTTGTGTGGCTGCGCGCCGAAGAGCTATTGGGTGAGACCGCTGGCGGTGAGGTCGTGCGCTGTGGGCGGGGGGCGGCGTGTAGGGGCTGCGGACGGACCGCATGAGCGCGCGGCGGTGCCGCCGCCGCGCGGCGCGCTGCGGACGCGGTCCGCATGAGCGTGGGGCGGTGTGGCCGCGTGGTGCGGATTGTGTGGCTGCGCCTCAAGAGCTATGGGTGAGACCGCTGCCGTGAGGTCGTGCGCCGGGCGGCGGGGGCGGCGTGTAGGGCTGCGGACGCGGCCCCATGAGCGGGGGCGGTAATACAGACTGCGCGGCGCCGGGCTACTGGGTGCGGGCCCGCTGGCTGTGAGGCTAGGGCTTGAGGGTCCGCAGCGGGCGCGGTGAGGGGACGCGAGCCGGGCGGGCGCGGGCGGAGTTGCGGGCTGCGGAGCGGGACGTTGGGAGGGATCGCTGGCTGGGGCCCCAGCTGGTGGGCCGCGAGGGCGCGGAGTGCCGGCCGAACGTGCGGGCCGCGCCCGGAGATGGACGCAGGCCAGCGGGCGCTAGTTCGTGTGCAGGGCCTGGCGATGCACCGACGCGACATCCGCGCGCGAGGTGCAGCGCTCTCTGCGAGGCGCCAGGTCATGCCGCTAGGCGAAAGCGAAAGCACCGTGTGCGTGAGGCGCGGGCCGCTAGCGAGGGAACGAGCGCCGAGGCTTGCGGTTGGCGTCTGCTGGTCGCGTCATGCCCATGCCCCGAGGCCGTTCGCCTCGCGGGATGCGTTGCGCCCAGGTCGACAGCGATGCGCGGGCTGAGCTGCCGCGCCAGCATGGCCCGCGTCTGCCGCGGTCGCGTCCTTCCCCAACCGACCTGTTCCGCTCACAGCCCCGCACCCAGCGGCCCACACCCACGATTCCCACGCTTCAGCGGGCGCCATGGAGTTCAGCTCGCAGCACGTGTCGGCTCCGATCGCCCGTGCGAGTCAGCGGCCGAGCGGACCGCGCCCTGCGTTGGCCCCGGTGTGGTTGATTCAGTTCTGCGACCGCCCGGTCCCTTGGTTTCACGTGAAACGTAGAACGGAGAGCAAGGGTCTCTTGAGAGCATGGCGATATACCCGCCAGGGGATGGTGTTGGAGCGCCTTCGGGTAGCGCGTACTTGTTGCGTGTCTTGTCGAAGCGAGGGTGGCCAGGCGAGATCAACTCGCGCAGGCTCGGAGCGGCTGGCGCTGTGAGCGGTCGACGGGACCGGCAGCCGGGCGGTCTCGGGCCGGAAGCTCGCCGCATCCGGTCGGTGCGACGCAAGCATTGGTCAACGTTGAGGGCCATGGCAGTGGTTCTCGCCGCTGCCGGAAACAACGGAGTTCGCCTCACGCCGCGTTGGTTTCACGTGAAACGACCGCGTGAGCCGAGCAACGCAGAACGCTTGGGCGGCGAGACCTAAGTCCGCCGGCGGGCGGCGCTTAGCTCACGAAGTGATCGCTTGTTCAAGCCGCCGCATCATCGCGCATCAGACGATCGCCTCGGCGGTTCGGTGGTCCATGGGCCTCGCGACAGCACGAGCATCGTAGGGGCCAGCATGCTGAGGCCGAGAGTGACGAGCGGTGAGCGTGTCGCCGCGGAGTTCGTCCGACGGAGATGGACTGAAGTGGACCATGAGCTTCGAAGCGGGTTAGGCGCGCAAGGGCGGGCCTCAATTTGCGGTCAGCGTTCTGGGCTACTTCGCCGTGCGCTGCGCTCAGGTGGGCACCAATGGTTCGCAAGGCGCAGCAGCTTGTGGTGGAACGCGGCGGCGGGGCAACCGAGCACGCTTCGCTGACCAACGAGCGGTGGTCGTTGCTGGGTCCTCGGGAGCGGAGTCACGCGATCTCGCTAAACGGCCTCTCTCGTGGGTGCGGGTGCGAGCGAGGTGCCAACGCCAGCAATCGCCTCTCCACCGAGTCCGCGATCGACGACCCGGGATTACAGCGCCGATCCGTTGCGGCGCGCGTCTCTTCGTGCCTCGGCCGCCCAGCGCGGCCGGGAGGAACTCCGACACCAGAGCACGAAAGGAAGTCGCGCGCCACGCGGCCGCGCCTCTCAGATCGCGCTCGCGCAGAACGGACGTCGGGTGGCTCGGCTCATCTGCCCTCCGCGTGACTAACCGTGATTCGGACGACCGAAGCATCGGGGGACGCGGTTGGCCGTCGTGTCTGCTCCCGCTGACCGAAACCGCACGACCAACCGAAGACCGCGCCAGGCCGCGAGGTCCGCAGGCCTTCCCGCGTCCGCCGGGTGGAGCCCCACGAACCTCGTGGTCTCGTGGAGCTCCCGGCGTGCGGGTGCGACCACCCCACTCACCATGGCAGCCCCGGCCAAGCACCGAAACATGTTTCACGTGAAACCAACCACCACCACAATCGGAGGGGTGCGAATCCGTACGGCGAAGCCGAGCGACTTCCCCACCCTCCAAAACATCGAGCGCGCGGCAGGCCACCTCTTCCGCACCATCGGCATGCCAGAGATCGCCGACGACGACCCCCCAACGCTGACGGAGCTAGCTAAATACGAGCAGGCAGGCACCGCCTGGGTCGCGACCACCGACGACGCCGACCACGCAATCGCGTACCTCGTCGCCGAAGAGGTCGACGGCAGCCTGCACATCGAACAGGTCACCGTCCACCCATCCCACGCACACCAAGGCATCGGCCGCCGACTGATCGACCACGCGAGCGAAGCCGCAACCGCCCGGGGACTCGCCGCGCTAACCCTCACCACGTTCCGCGACGTCCCCTGGAACGCCCCCTACTACGAACAACGCTGCGGCTTCACCGCGATCAACCAACACGACCTGACGCCAGGCCTCGAAGCCATCCAAAGACGCGAAGCCGACCACGGACTCAACCGCTGGCCCCGCATCTGCATGCGCAGACCGACGAACGGCTAGCTATGAGCTGAGACTGGCCGTACGAGTCGCCGCCCGGGACACCATCGACGCGAGCACCTTGCCGAAGTCCAACCCCGCCGCCTGGATCGCCATCGGCATCAACGACGTCTCGGTCATCCCCGGCGCCACGTTGACCTCCAGCACATGCGGCGCCCCGGACTCGTCGACGATCATGTCGACCCGCGACAGATCGCGGAGGCCGAGCGCGTTGTGCGCCGCCACCGCCGCCGAGGCAACCGCGCCGGCCGCGGCAGAGTCCAGGCGCGCCGGCGTGTGCCACGTCGTCAGCCCAGCCGTGTAACGCGCCGCGTAGTCGTAGACCCCGTTGCGCGGCACGATCTCCACGGCCGGCAGCGCCTGCGGGCCATCGCCGAGATCGATCACCGTGACAGCGACATCCATCCCGGTCACATAGCGCTCCACCAGCGCGGTCGAGTCGTACGCGAAGCAACCGACCATCGCCGCCGGCAACGCGCTCTCGTCGCGGACCACCGCCGCCCCGAGGCCCGAACCGCCCTGCGCCGGCTTGACCATCAACGGCAGCCCCAACCGCGACGCGATCCGCTCCAGCACGGCGACCGCGCCCAGCTCGGAGAACCGGTCGTGCGGCAGCGCCACCCAATCGGGTGTCGGGATTCCGGCCTCGCGCAGCACCGCCTTCGCCGACGGCTTGTCCCACGCCAGCCGGGACGCCAAAGCATCGCAGCCCACGTAGGGCACGTCGCACAGGTCGAGCACGCCGCGCAGCGAGCCGTCCTCGCCCGTGGCGCCATGCAGAGCGATCACCACGGCGTCCGGCGGGTCGGAGCGCAGCGCCGGCAGCAGTGACACGTCGGCGTCGCGCTGCTGGGCGTCGATGCCCGCGGCGCGCAGCGCGTCGATCACCCGGCGGCCGGACTTGAGCGAGACGTCGCGCTCGTAGGACAGCCCGCCGGCCAGGACGAGGACGCGCAGATCGGTCGTACCCATGGGTCAGATCATGCCAAGTCGGGACCGGGAGTGTCGGATCCGGCCTGCCCACGGCGGCGATTGGCGACCGCGCTGATCGCGCCGAACACCTGCCGCATGGCGAGGTCCTGCTCCATCACGCCGGCGAGCCGGCGCACACCCTCACGGATCCGCTCCGGCGACGGGAACGAGAAGTTGAGCCGCATGTTGCCGCCACCGGTGCCGTCGGCATAGAAGCCCGTGCCGGGCACGTAGGCCACCCGCGCCGCTATCGCCCGCGGCATCATCGCCTTCGAGTCGAGACCCGGCGGCAGGGTCGCCCAGACGAACAGGCCGCCACTGGGCCGCGTCCACGTCGTGCCCTCGGGCATCAGGTCGTGCATCGCGTCGAGCAGCGCGTCCCGCCGCTCCCGGTAGACCTCGCGGTAGGTCTTGATCTGCTCCCGCCACGGCATCGTCGACAGGTAGGTGGTAACCGCCGCCTGCGCGTACGCGCTCGGGCACAGGATCTGCGACTCCGACGCGATCACCAGCTTCTCGCGGACCGCGTGCGGCGCCAGGATCCAGCCAACCCGCAGGCCGGGCGCGAACGTCTTCGAGAACGTCGACAGGTAGAAGACCCCCTCGCGGCGCCGGGCCCGCAGCGGCAGCGGGGCCTCACCGTCGAACGAGAGCTGTCCGTAGGGGTCGTCCTCGACCACGAGCAGCCCGGCCCGCGAGCAGATGTCGAGCACCTGGTCACGCCGGGCATCGGACAACGTGACACCGGCCGGGTTCTGGTAGGTCGGGATCGTGTAGAGGAACTTCGCCCGCCGCCCGGAGCGCGCCACGTCGGCGATCGCCGCCTCGAGCGCGGCGGGAATCAGCCCGTCGTCGTCCATCGCGACGTGCACGACCTGCGCCTGCGCCGACTGGAACGCGCCCAAGGCGCCGACATAGGTCGGCCCCTCGGCGAGCACGACGTCGCCCGGGTCGAGAAAGAGCCGAGACACGAGATCGAGGGCCTGCTGGCCCCCGACGGTGACAACGACGTCGTCCGGCGAAGCGCCGGCGGCCGCGTCGATGCCGGAGAGCGCCATCACCTCGCAGATCCGCTCACGCAGCTCGAGGGTCCCCTGGCCGATCCCGTATTGCAGGGTGCTCGTGCCGTGGTCGGCCGCCAGCGTGCCGAGCATCTCGCCGACGGCGTCGAGCGGCAGGGCGGCGATGTAGGGAGCGCCACCGGCGAGCGAGACGACCTCGGGACGGCTGGCGACGGCGAAGAGAGCTCGAATCTCAGAAGCCGTCATGCCGCGAACCCGCCGCGCGTAGCGGTCGGTATAGTCGTCGAGCGTCGTCCCGGTCATGCCCTACCTCGCCTTCGGGCTGCGCTGGTTGGTTGATGGTAGACCGCGGGTCCCGAGACCACCTTCGGGTTATCCGAGGGCAGTCCATATCGCGGAATGCGGGGTCCTCCGGCCGGACGCGCGCTGTCCGACCTCTCCCCTCTTGCGCCTTTCCGGCGTACGATCGCTCGTTGGGGGCAAGGCGCGCGACACGCGGCGACCGGTCGGTCACGACCGGGTTAAACGGTACCGCCACCGTGCTCCGATAACCGTGATCATCAACGAGCGGTTCTCGAGGTCGCAATGTCTCGTCGCCTGGTCAGCTTGACGCTCGACACCCTGGAAGACCTGCCGCGCCCGTGCCGGCAGTGCGTCTACTGGGAGCTCGACCCCGTCTCCGCCGAACGCGCCTGCGCTGCCGGCGATCCCGGCCTGGAAAAGGAGGCCTGGGTCTCGCAGACCCTGCTCGAGTGGGGCTCCTGCGGCAAGCTGATCTACGTCGACGGCATGCCCGCGGGCTTCGTCATGTTCGCGCCGCCGGCCTACGTGCCCCGCTCGATGGCCTTCCCGACCTCACCGGTCTCCGCCGACGCCGCCCTCCTGATGAACGCCCACGTCGTCACCGCCTTCGCCGGCGGCGGCCTCGGCCGGATGCTCGTCCAGGGCGTCGCCCGCGACCTGATCAAGCGTGGCGTCAAAGCGATAGAAGCCTTCGGCGACGCGAAGTTCGGCGACGCCCCCGACGAGCCGGGATGCCTGGCTCCCGCCGATTTCTTCCTGTCCGTCGGCTTCAAGACGGTTCGTCCGCATCCGCGCTACCCCCGCCTCCGCCTCGAACTCCGCACGGCACTCTCGTGGAAGTCCGACGTCGAATACGCGCTCGAGAAGCTGCTCGGCTCCATGAGCCCGGAAAACATCCTCCGCCCGGTCCGCCCCGCCACCCGAGCCACCAACAGCTGACGAGGAGCGGAGATCAAGATCCGGTCCCGGGTCCGCCGGGGGCACGACCGTCGCTCCCGCCGGGGATCGCTCGCTCCGCTTCGCTGCCAGGCCCGCGCGACACAACCCGCCAGCGCCGGGCCGCCGTGACGGGCCACCCCACCAACGTGACCAAGGGCTTCGCCGTTAGGACGGGCCAAGGGAGGGGCCAGGCCAGCCGACGCTGCCCCGGGCCCGCGCAACAAGATCAGGCCGGCGCGGCCGCCGCGGCGATCGCCGCCCGCAGCTCCCGCACGTCGATCGACCCGGTCGGCACGTCCTGGTCGATCGGGTAGTACATGCGCTGTACCGCCGCCACCACGGCCTCGACCACCTGGTCACGGAACCGCGGATCCACCAGCTTCGCCCGGTCGAGCGGCGAGGTCAGGTAACCGACCTCGACCCGTACGGCCGGCATCTTGGTCAGTCGCAGCAGCTCCCACGTCTTGGCGTGGGTCTGGCAGTTGCGCAACCCCGTCCGGGCGACGATCTCGCGCTGCACCAGGCCCGCCAGCCGCTCGCCCACCGTCGACGAGGAGCCATGGTTGGTGCCGTAGTGGTAGGTCGCCACCCCATCGGCCTCCGGGTTGGCGTGGCCGTCGATGTGCAGCGAGATGAACAGGTCGCCGCCGAGCTCGTTGGCCAGCTGCGCCCGCTCCAGGTCGGTCAGCTCGCCGGTCGGGGCCGGGCCGCGGGTCAGGTGCACCCGCATGCCGGCCGCGGCGAGACGGCCTTCGAGACGGGCGGCCATGTCGTACGCCAGCTCCGCCTCCGTCCACCGCAGCGAGCCCTCGGGGACGACCACGCCGGCGTCGGGGCCGCCGTGGCCCGGGTCGACGATCACCGTCTTGCCGACCAGGTTGGGACCCGAGTGGCGGAACGCGTCGGACTCGCGCAGCCACTGCGGCCGCCCGCCGGTGACCTTGCGGCCCAGCCGGCGCAGCGCGTGCATGGTCTGCGGGCCGCAGGCGCCGTCGGGGGCGAGCCCGACCTCGCGCTGGAACTGGGCGACCGCCTTGGCCGTGCGGGCGCCGTAGACGCTGTCGGCGCGGCCCACGTCGTAGCCCATCTCCAGCAGGCGCTCCTGCAGCGTGCGCACGTCCTCGCCGGTCAGCGGCTCGGGAATGGCCTGGTAGAGCGTGCGGGAGCCCAGCCGCCAGCGGGCCGCCACGAGACCACGCCAGGTCTCGGCGCCCACCGCGCCGTCGACGCTGAGGCCACGGCTCTGTTGGAACGCCCGTACGGCCTGTTCGGTGATCTCGTCGAAGTCGCTCGACTCGAACTCGGAACCCGGCGTCGTGGCGTGCGCTCCCGGCAGGAGACCGAGGCCCACGAGGATGCCGCGGATCTCGGTGACCGCGGGCCCGCGGTCACCACGTCGGACAACACGCACGGACTACCTCCTCCGGGTGACACAAGCCGCGCTTCCGGAGCCTATCGTGGCCGCCTGGCCAGGGCTGGAAGGATCGTCCGACACGACAACGCCCCCACATCGCGGGATGCGGGGGCGTCGCCAGGGACTGGATCAGAACGCGGCCTCGATGAGCTTGACCAGGTCACCCTTGGGGCGGGCGCCGGCCACCGACTGCACGGGCTCGCCGCCCTTGAAGACGGTCAGGGTCGGAACCGACATCACGCGGTACGCGCGGGCCGTCTCCGGGTTCTCGTCGATGTTGAGCTTGACGATGCGTACCTTGTCGCCCATCTCGTTGGCGATCTCTTCGAGCAGCGGCTCGACCTTGCGGCACGGCGCGCACCACTCGGCCCAGAAGTCGACGAGCACGGGCGTGTCCGCCTGCAGGACGTCGTTGACGAAGTTGGCGTCCGTCACCGACTTGGTCGCTCCCACCTGAAAACCCTCCTCCGGGCCAACGAATGCTGAATCGAGTATGTAGTTTCCGGGAAGCCCCGGAGGCCTGTCGTGTCCGGACTCACGCCCGCCAGAAGATCAGACTTCCAGCGCGGCGATGAACCGCTCGGCGTCGAGCGCCGCCGATGTGCCGGTGCCGGCGGCGGTGATCGCCTGGCGGTAGGTGTGGTCCACCAGGTCACCGGCCGCGAACACGCCCGGCAGGCTGGTGTGCGTGGTCGGCGCGGACACCTTCACGTAGCCGTTGTCGTCCATGTCGACCTGGCCCCGGAACAGCTCGCTGCGCGGGTCGTGACCGATGGCCACGAACACGCCGGCGACCGGGAGCTCCTTGGCCTCGCCGTTGTGCACGTTGTGCAGCTTGACGCCGGTGACCTTGCCGTCGTCGCCGACGATCTCGGTCACGATCGAGTTCCACTCGACCTTGATCTTCGGGTTGGTCAGCGCCCGCTGCGCCATGATCTTGCTAGCCCGGAACGAGTCGCGGCGGTGCACGATCGTCACGTTGGCCGCGAACCGGGTGAGGAAGCTCGCCTCCTCCATCGCCGAGTCGCCGCCGCCGACGACCACGATGTCCTGGCCGCGGAAGAAAAAGCCGTCACAGGTGGCACAGGACGAGACGCCGTGACCGAGGTATTCCTGCTCGCCGGGGACGTTGAGTGGGCGCCACGCGGAACCGGTGGCCAGGATGACCGCCTTGGCGCGGTAGACCGTCTCGCCGACGTAGACCGCCTGGGTCACGCCGGCGCCCAGCTGCCCGCTGTCGACGAGCTCGACCCGGGTCACGTCGTCGGTCAGGAACTCGGCGCCGAACCGCTCCGCCTGCTTGCGCATGGCGTCCATCAGCTCGGGGCCCAGGATGCCGTCCGGGAAGCCGGGGAAGTTCTCGACCTCGGTGGTGGTCATCAGCGCGCCACCCGACTGCACACCCTCGATCACCAGGGGGTTCAGGTTGGCGCGGGCGGCGTAGACCGCAGCCGTGTAACCGGCCGGACCAGAGCCGATGATGATCAGATTGCGGACCTCGTCCACTGCCGTCTCCCGAAGTTATGGCGTCGCTCGCACCAGGAAGAACGTCATGGTACGAGGCAAGGATTCCCGTGCGTGGACAACCTCACGCCGCGCGTCCGGTCTGTCCGGAGCCGTCGTGTCTCAGCCTACTCGGGAGCGGAACAGGTCGTCTGGGCCGCTCGCGCCACAATCCGGACCGACCGCCCAGCCCCAACGCGCCCCGCTCGGGTCGCTGAAGAACACCAGGACCGCAGGACGCCCCTGGTACGAAGCGAAGTCGGCCGCGTCGACGGTGAGCGGGCCTTGGCCGTGCGCCCGCGTGATCGCCTCGACGCAGACCGCCAGCGCGGCCCCGGTCGAGAGCCGGAGCAGCTCGGGGTCGACCGCCTTCTCGGCACCAGCGGCCTGGTTGTCGCGCTCATTGGCCGCGTCGGTGGCCGCCATCGGACCCGCGCTCGAGAAGGCCCGCCCGGACGGCAGCGGCGCCACGAAGCCCTGCGCGACCGCCGCGCCGCTGTAGTCCCTGCCGCTCGCAAACCGCGGCACAGTCAGCGCGTTCTCCTGGGCCTGCGGCGCATCCGCCGCGCCCGCGACGGCCGAGTTCTCGTTCGTCGAGCCGCTGTCGACGGACTGGTTGATCCACACGCCCGCGAACCCGGCCACGGCCACCGCCGCCAGAATCGGCGCCGCCCAACCGAGCCACCGCGACCGCCGCCGCCCACTCCCCGGCCGCCCACCGTCCTGCGGCCGCCGACCACCGGGACCCCGCCTGTCCCGCGCGGGCCCGGTCCGCTGCCCCCGCGCCGCCGCCCGGTCGGCATCGTCTGATCGCCGCTCACCGGCCGCCTCTTCGGCCGCTGATAGCCCAGCGTCTTGCCCCGCCGAAAGCTCGTCGCTGATGTCGAGGGAAGTGGTGCGGAGGGCGCTGTCCGCGGCCTCGCCGTCGACCCCCGCCGAAGGCACAGCAGCCGCCGACTCGTGCGCCGTCTCGGCCGCTGGTTCGTGCGCGGCTTGCGCCGCTGGTTCGTGTGCGGCTTGCGCCGCTGGTTCGTGTGCGGCTTGCGCCGCTGGTTCGTGCGCGGCTTGCAGGGCGGACAGCAACCGCGCGAACACCTCGTCCGGCATCGGCTCGGCGGTCTGCTCGGCGTAAACCGCCAGCTCCCCCGCCGTGGCCTCCAGAGCCGCGACCAACACCGCATGCTCGCGACCCCAATCGGGATCAGCGGCGACCAACGTCGCCACCCGCTCCCCTTCAGGCGTGCCGTCGAGCGCGCCGCCGACGTAGTCGGCCAGCAGGTCGAAGTCGACCGACACAGGCTCGCTCATGACACCCCCTCCCCGCCGCCGTCGGACACCACGCTGCCCGACACAGATCGGACGTCACCGCCCGGCGGCCGGTTCCGCACCGTGGCGGACGGCACTGGCCGCAGATGGCCCAGCAGCATCGCCAGCCGGGCCCGGCCGCGTGAGCACCGGCTCTTGACCGTGCCCTCGGCCACGCCCAGCAGGACGGCGGCCTCGGCCACCGGATAACCCTGCACGTCGACCAGCAGCAGCGCCGCCCGTTGGTCGGCGGGCAACCGGCCCAACGCTTCGCGTACGACCAGGGCCGTGTCGTGGTCGGTGACCGGCGCCGCGGGCTCGACGCCCACCGGCCGGTCGGGATCGCCGCTTCCGTCGGGCAGCGGCACCGTCGGGTGGGCCTGGCGGCGGCGGATCCGGTCGAGGCAGGAGTTGACGACGATCCGGTGCAGCCACGTGGTGACCGCCGAGTCGCCGCGGAACTTCGGGGCCGCCCGGTGCGCCGACAGCAGCGCGTCCTGGAGGGCGTCGGCGGCGTCCTCGCGATCGCCCACCGTGCGCAGCGCGACCGCCCACAGCCGGTCCCGGTGCCGCCGCAGCAACTCCGCGAACGCCGCCGGATCGCCCGCGACGTGGGCGCGCAGGAGCGCCTCGTCGTCGAGCGCGTCGAGGGGTGCGGGGTCGCGCCGGCCGGCGGTCACGGCAGCACCTTATCGCCGCGACGCCATCCGTGCGGTACGCGTCGTCAGGCGCGTGCCTGGACCGTGATCTCCTGGATCTCGAGCCGGAGTCGACCCTCCGGAGTGGTCGGCAGCTTGGTGAACCAGATCAGCAGGTACTGGTGCTTCTCGTCCGGCGGGAACCCGCCGAAGGTCAGCGTGGTCGCCTCGTGGTTCTCGATCGGCTCGCCGATCCGCGTCTTGTAGTCGGTGCGGATCTTCCGGTCGCCCGCCGGCGTGCTGCCGGTGTCACCCTGGCCGGTGAACAGCGAGGCCGACGCCCCGGTCGCCGACAGGTTGACCTGCACCGAGGTCACGTCGGTCGGCTCCGGGAACTTGATCAGCACGCCCATGCCGGACTTACCGCCGAACGGCAGGTTGCGGTAGGTGTCGCTCTCCCAGGCGGTGTCGCGCTTGCCGTCGACCATGAGGGCCGCGTCGGCCAGCTCGGTGCGGTCGCCGTCGGGGTCGACGATGCGGACCTGGTCACGGGTGAGCGGCACGGCCTTGGGCGCGGCGGGCGCCGGCGTGCCGGTGGCCGGCTCGTCGGTCGCGGTGGCCGCGACGCCGGGCCCGGGCGCGGCGTCGTCGTCGCCGGGATCGGCCAGCACGCTGATGCCCAGCAGCAGCCCGACGGTGGCGATGACCAGCAGGCTGGCCACGCCGATGACCAGCTTGCGCCGGTTGGCCGGTGGCTGCTCGGGCAGGTCGCCCTCGACGGCGGAGAAGCGCAGCGGCCCGGCGTCGACGATGAAGGGCTCGTCGGCGGCGACGTCGAGCCGGTCGAGCTCGGCCGCCAGCACATCGGCCGACGGCAGCGCCAGCCGGTCGTCGAGCAGGTCCATCGTCAGGTCGTCGAGGTAGGCGGGCACGCCGGCGCGCACCATGCGCGGCGCGGCGATCGCGCCGGAGCCGTCGCGCACCGCGTCGGGCAGCGACGACGGCCCGACCTCGGCGTGCGGCCAGTGCCCGGTGAGGGCGAAGTAGAGGATGCCGCCGATCGCGCGGACGTCGGTGTCGGGGGTGTCGCCCTCGGTGGCCCGGGCGTCGGCCAGCACGACCCGGCCGTCGGCCGCGACCATCACCGTGCCGGGGTGGACGTTGCCGTGCACCATGCCGGTCGCGTGCACCGCGGCCACCGCGCTGGCGACCGCGTGGGCGATGGAGGTGGCGCGCTCGGCGTCGAGCGGCTCCTCGACCACGAGCTCGCGGAGGGCCTCGCCGTCGATCCACTCGCGAACGACATAGGCGCGGGTGTCTTCGTCGATCGCGTCGTAGACACCGGCGAGGTTGGGGTGGATCACCCGGCTGGCGGTCACGGCGGCCTGCAGCATCTCCTGCGCGGAGTCACCGCCCGGATAGCGCAGGACGACCGCGACCGGGCGCCGCAGCACCACGTCGACGCCCTGCCAGACCTGCCGGCCGGCCGCGTCGTCGTTGATGTGCTCGGCCAGCTCGTAGCGGTCCGCGAGCACCTCGCCGACGTGCGGTGCCCCGACGGTCAGCACGGGAGGTGTGGCCTCTTCGGCCTCCTGGCCCTCGCCGACCTGGGTCACCGGTCCTCCTTCGGTGCTCTTCTCGCTCGCCATGCCGACTCGCTCGTCTCGCAGTCACCCGGGCAGCGCGCTGCGCCCCGTCGTAAACCGGGCGGCGCCACCAATAGCGTAGGGGCTCGGCGCTTCTGTCGGGAGCGACCTTACCTGGGACCGGCCCCTCCTCCACAGGCCATGTTCCCCTGTCGGCGCTGCCCGAGCCGGCCCGCTGAGCACTGCAAAGACCCGCAAATCAGCCTTTGCGGCGACATGTTCAGAACCCGAAAAAGGTACGATTTACTGTCGGGCGCGTCGCCCCGGGCCAGCACAACCGCCTAGTGTCGTGAGTCGTTAATTCGAGTGCAGTAGCGGGCGATGGATTCGAGGATCTGGTCGGCGGTCTTGGTCCAGACGTAGGGCTTGGGGTTGTCGTTCCAGGTTCCGATCCATTCGCGGATGTCTTTGTTGAGGGCGCGGACCGAGCGGTGGGTTCCGCGTTGGAGTTTCTTGGTGGTCAGTTCGCCGAACCAGCGCTCGACGAGGTTGAGCCAGGATGAGCTGGTCGGGGTGAAGTGCAGGACGAAGCGAGGGTGGGCCGCCAGCCAGCGTTTGATCGCTGGTGTCTTGTGTGTGGAGGCGTTGTCCAGGACCAGGTGGACCTGTAGGTCCGCGGGGACTTCCCGGTCGAGGGTGGTCAGAAACTTGCGGAACTCGATCGCCCGGTGTCGGGCGTGCAACGAGCCGATCACCTTGCCGGTGGTCAGGTCCAGGGCGGCGTAGAGGCTGGAGGTGCCGGCGCGGATGTAGTCGTGACTGGCCCTGGCGGGTGTGCCGGGCAGCATTGGTAGGACCGGCGCGGTCCGGTCGAGGGCTTGGATCTGAGACTTTTCGTCGACGCAGAGCACGACCGCCCGTTCCGGCGGGTCCAAGTAGAGACCGACCACGTCGCGGACCTTGTCAATGAATTGCGGGTCTTTCGACAGCTTCCACGAGTCCTGCCGGTGCGGCTGCAGCCCGAACGCCCGCCAAATCCGCGATACCGCCGTCTGTGACAGGCCGACCTGCGCGGCCAGCGACCGGGTCGACCAGTGCGTGGCGTCCTTCGGCGTGGTCTCCAACGTCGTGGTGATGACGCGCTCGACGTCGGTGTCGGTGACCGTGCGCGGCCGGCCCGGCCGCGGCTCGTCCAACAACCCGTCGAGCCGGTCGACCGCGAACCGATTACGCCACTTCTTCACCGTGTTCCGCGAGATCCCCAGACGCTGCGCGATCTGGCCGTTCGACTCGCCGGGACCATCGGCACAGGCCAGCACGACCCGTGACCGCGCCGCCAAAGCCTGCGCACTGGTCGGCCTTCGTGACCAGGTAACCAACTGCTCACGCTCGTCATCAGTGAGCACGATCGACACTGCTATCGGAGACGGCATACGACCACCGTACCCACTGACAACGATTTAACGACTCAGGACACTAGCGGGCCAGCCCCAGCCGCCGCCGGACCATGCCGACCACACTGGTCACCTCGGTGATCCGCAGGGCCATCGCCAGTCCGAGATAGGACAGACAGATCACCGCTCCCCCGACGACCAACCGCGCCAGCGCGATCACCCGATCCGCCGAGTCGCTGTCGGGCAGCAGGAGCAGCACGAGGTAGCCGATCAGGGCCGCGCCCAGCGAGGCGACCAGCACCTTGCCGAAGGTCATCATGATCCGGCCCGCCCCGATCGGACCGATCCGCCGGCGCAGCAGCATCGCGAACACCACCGCGGCGGCCACGTAGGAGACCGCGTTGCCGAACATCAGGCCCGCCGCCACGGCCGAGGTGGACAGCGCGGCGAACAGCGCCACCTGGACGATCACCCGCAGCGCGACGACGGGAATGTTGACCAACGCGGGCGTACGCGTATCGGGCAGCGCGTAGAAGGCGAACGTGAACAGCTGGCTGATCGCGAACGGCACCAGCGCCAGCGCGCCCGTGGTCAGCACCACCCCGGTGTCCGTGGCGTTGTCCTCCGTGAACGCGCCGTAGTGGAACAGCACGACCGAGATCGGGTACGAGAGCACCGCGTAGCAGACCGCGATCGGGGCCAGCACCGCCGTCACCGTCCGCGTTCCACGTGAAACGTCGTCCGCGAAGTCCCCGAACCGCCCCTCCGCCGCCGCGGCGCTCATCCGGGGCAGCAGCGCGGTGATGATCGAGACGGCGATGATCCCGTGGGCGGTCATCACCAGCAGGAAGACGTTGTTGTAGATCAGTGGGCCGGGATCGCCGTTGGCGCTGGCGGCGTTGGCCAGCTTGAAGACCACGATCAGGCCGAGCTGGCTGACGGCGACGTAGCAGAACATCCAGCCGCCGAGCTGGGCCAGCTCGCGCAGGCCGAGCTCGCGCCACTGGCCACGCCACCGGTAGTGGAAGCCCACCTTGCGCAGCGCGGGCACGAGGCCGGCCACCTGGACGATGATGCCGAGCAGGGTGCCGCCGCCGACCAACAGGATCATGTCGGCGCTCATGTCGCCGGTCTTCAGGTCCTCGCGGGCGCCGTAGAGGGCGATGAACAGCCCGAACGACGCGATCACGATGAAGTTGTTGAGGATCGGCGTGAACATCGGGGCGGCGAAGTGGCCCCGTACGTTGAGGATCGCGCTCATCAGTGCCGACAACCCGCTGAAGAAGATCATCGGCAGCATCAGCAGAGCGAGCACGTTGATCAGCGAGCGGGTGTCGCCAGACGTGTCGGCGTCGATGTAGAGCAGTGTCAGCAGGGGCGCGGCCAGCAGGGCGAGCACGGTGGCGACGAACAGCGCCAGCACCACCAGGCTCAGCAGCCGCTGCGTGTAGAGCTCGCCCCGGTCCCGGTCGGTGTCGCGGCGGCGGACCAGCACCGGCACCAGCACGCTGGTGAGCACGCCACCCATCAGGAACTCGAACACCATGCCCGGCAGGATCTGGGCCGTGGTGTACGCGTCACCGACGGCGGCGCCCAGGGCGGCCGTGATCACCAGGGTGCGCAGGAAGCCCGTACCGCGGCTGACCAGGCTGCCGACCGCCATGACCGCGCTGTTGCCCGCGGCGCTGCCGCCACCGGAGGAGGACGGCTCCTCGATCGCGGGCGGCCCCGCCGGCGGCGGTATGTCGACCGGATCGGCCCGGACGATGCCCTCGTCGCCGTGCGCGGCGTGCGCGCTCCGGTAAAGGCCGCTGCTCACGGGACCTCCAGGCGAGGGTGACGATGTACGCCCGACCCTAACCTGGGAACACCGCCCCGCGGAGACGACGACCCCGGACAGACAGATAGGCTGGCCGTCCCATGTCCGGAACATCCTCTACCCGCCGCCTCACGCAGGCGCAGGAGACCGCTGTGGCGGAGCTCATCCGCGTCTCGCCGGTCGCCGACGAGCTGGGGCGCCGGTTCGCCAAGGCGGGCCACGAGCTCCACCTGGTCGGTGGCTCGGTGCGCGACGCGCTGCTCGGCCGGCTCGGCGACGACCTCGACTTCGCGACGGACGCGCACCCCGACCAGACCCTCGCCGTGCTCAAGGGCTGGGCGGAGGCGACCTGGGAGACGGGCCGGGAGTTCGGCACGATCGGCGCGCAGCGCGACGGCCTGCGGCTGGAGATCACCACGTTCCGGGCCGACGTCTACGACGGGGTCACCCGCAACCCGGTGGTCCGCTTCGGCGACAACCTCGCCGACGACCTGCGGCGGCGGGACTTCACCGTCAACGCGATGGCCGTGAGCCTGCCCGACCACACCTTCACCGACGCCTACGGCGGCCTGGACGACCTGGCCAACAAGGTGCTGCGCACGCCGGGTACGCCGCAGGAGTCGTTCGGCGACGACCCGCTGCGGATGCTCCGCGCCGCCCGGTTCGCCGCCCAGCTGCGGTTCGCGGTCGACCCGGGCGTCCGCGCCGCGATGGAGTCCATGGCCGCCGACCTCGACCGGATCACCGCCGAGCGGATCCGCGACGAGTTCACCAAGCTGCTCTGCGGCGCCGACCCGGTCTACGGCCTGCGGCTGCTGGTCGACTCGGGGCTGGCCGACCGGTTCATCCCGGAGATCAGCGGGCTCAAGCTGGAGATCGACGAGCACGCCCAGCACAAGGACGTCTACGAGCACACGCTGATCGTGGTCGCCAACGCCGTACGCCTCGAAGGTGATGGTGGTCCGGACTTCGTGCTGCGGATGGCCGCGCTCATGCACGACGTGGGCAAGCCGGCCACCAAGGCGGTCTCCCCCGACGGGCGGGTCAGCTTCCACCACCACGAGGTGGTCGGCGCTCGGATGACCAAGCAGCGGATGAAGGCCATGCGGTACCCCAAGGACGTCACCGCCGAAGTCGTCGAGCTGGTCGCGCTGCACCTGCGGTTCTACGGCTACGGGCGGGGCGAGTGGACCGACTCCGCGGTGCGCCGCTACGTCACCGACGCCGGGCCGCTGCTGTCCCGCCTGCACAAGCTCACCCGCTCCGACGTGACCACCCGCAACCGGCGCAAGGCGGCCCAGCTGGCCGCCGACTACGACGCGCTCGAGGAGCGGATCGCGCGGATCGCGGCCGAGGAGGACCTGGCGCGGGTCCGGCCCGACCTCGACGGCAACGCGATCATGGAGCTGCTCGGCGTGCCACCCGGGCCGGTCGTCGGCCGGGCCTGGCGGCACCTCAAGGAGCTGCGGCTGGAGCGCGGCCCGCTGGACCGCGACGAGGCGGAGGCGGAGCTGCTGCGCTGGGCGCGGGCGGAAGGCATCGTCGACCCCGAATGACAGCGCGCGGCGAGGGTCGCTAGCGTCGCGGTCATGCAGCCGACCCCCGGCGCCACCCCCCGCTCGTACCGGGTGCCGATCGTGGTCCTCTCGGTCGTGCTGTTCCTGCTGGTCGGGGCGATCGTGGTGGTGCAGGCCGGCCGGGCGGGGCGGGCGGCCAACACACCGTGCGCGGTCGGCGAGTGGGACGTGGTCAGCTATCGCGAGGCGGTGCCCGTGCCGACGTTCGCGGAGGCGGTGTCGTTCACGGGCGGTTCCGGGACGGTGCTGCGGCTGGCCGCCGACGGCACCGGTGAGACCGACTACGGGACCAAGGCGACCTTCGCCGGGCGGGCGCCGGACGGGCGACTGGTGCGGCTCGAGGTGGCCGGGCCGGTGCGGTTCCGCTACGAGTTGGGCACCGACTCGATCTCCGTCACGCCGGCCGGAAACGCTGCCACCAGCCAGCTGTTCATCGACGACACGGCGTACGGGCCCCCGGCACCGGTTCGCGACGAGGCGGCGGAGCCGCGGTCGTTCCGCCTCGACTGCGCGGGCGACGCGCTCACGCAGGAGGACGACCGGCTGCTGGTCGGTTACCGGCGACGCTGAACTGTCGTACCCCCGGGGTTGAATGGGTGTCATGCGCTGGAGCGTCGTCGACTCCCCGGTCGGGCCGCTGTCCCTGGCCGCCGACGAGGCCGGCCTCTGCGGGCTGCGGTTCGGCACGGTCACCGAGGTCGAGTTCGCGCCACCGGCCGGCGTGCTGGCGGTCGCGGCCACACAACTGTCCGCCTACTTCGCGGGCGAGCTGACCGACTTCGACCTGCCGCTGTCGGTGCGCCGGGGCTCCGAGTTCGAGCGGGCCGTCTGGCACCGCATGACCACGATCCCCTACGGCGAGACCGAGACCTACGGCGAGGTGGCGGCCGCGGTCGGCGACCCCGAGGCGGCGCGGGCGGTCGGGGTGGCCTGCAACCGCAACCCGATCGCGGTCGTCGTGCCGTGCCACCGCATCGTCGGCGCCGGCGGCAAGCTGGTCGGCTTCGGCGGCGGGCTGCCGGCCAAACGGTTCCTGCTCGACCTCGAGGGTGGCGTCGCGTTCCGCCGTGCCTGGGGCGGCACTTAGCAAGATCCACCGGCTTGGAGCGCAACGACGACCGATCGGTCAATGGCGATCCGTTGCTGGCGCTTGGATGATCCGTCAGTCTTTCCACCCTTCAGCCAACTCAAGACGGGGGAGCCACTGATGTCCACTGAGACGCCCGATTCCGGCCTCGGTCGCCGCCGCCTGCTGCGGCGGGCCAGCACAGTCGCCGCCGGCGTCGTCGGCGCCGGTGCGGTCAGCGCCGCCATGGCCGCGCCGGCTCAGGCCGCCGCCGGCGAGCCGATCGTGCAGGGCGAGAACACCGCCGCGACGCCCGACCCGATGGTCACCCTCGCCAACACCGACGGTCCCGCGCTCAACCTGGCGCCGTCGTCGATGCTGACCGGCGACGAACCGGTCGGCTCGCTGCGGGTCGACGAGTTCGGCAACCTCTGGACGATCGCCATCGAGGGCCTGCCGGAGATGGTGTTGACCTCCTACACCGCGACCGCCCTGATCCCGGTGGTCCCGTCGCGCATCCTCGACACGCGCAACGCGGCGGGCCGGCAATACATCATCAACCCGACCGGCAACCTGGACTCGGCGGGCCGGCTGCTCGCGGGCAAGACCATCCACATCCACGTCGGGGATCTCGCCGAGAACGCGGTCGCGCTGCACGGCAACGTGACCGTCACCGGCGCGGCCGGCGACGGCTACCTGACCGTGTGGCCCGGTGGCGAGCCGCGGCCGGCGACCTCGGCCATCAACTTCCCGGTCGCCAGCAAGCTGACCACGATCGCCAACCACCTGGTCGTCGGCATCGGCTACCACGAGGACCAGTCCGACGTCATCTCCATCTTCAACAGCAGCGTCGCCGCCCACGTGCTGCTCGACGTCAGCGCCTGGACGGGCCTCTACGGCTTCACCGACATCAAGGCCGGCCTGCAGTCGGCCGCGGCGCGCGGTGCGAGCCGTGCGGCCAAGCCGCTGTCGCGGATCGGCAAGCAGGCGGGGAAGCCCACCTGGTCGAAGTAGTTCCGGCAAGCGCCAAAGGGCGGGAATCCTGTGGGGATTTCCGCCCTTTTCGGCGTAGGTTGCAGTACGTCAGATAACCGATGCTCAGCGCTCATTTCGCCCGTCGGCTCGGACACTGAACTCCTCATCACTTTCGCGAACGGGGGAGTTTCGCATGTCTGAAGAAGCAATCGCCCGGCGCCGGCTGCTGCGCCGCGCGGGCACGGTCGCCGCCGGTGTCGTGGGCGCGGGTGCGGTCGGCGCCGCGGTCGGGTCGCCGGCGCAGGCCGATCCGGGCGACGCGCTCGTCCAGGGTCCCAACGCCGACGTGGCACCCACCCAGCTCACCGGCCGGGCCGACGCCGCGCTGCTGACGCTGGACAACGCCGGCGGGCCCGCGCTGCGGCTCGTGCCGAGCAACACCGTGCTCGACGGCGACCCGGTCGGCTCGCTCTGCGTCGACCAGACCGGCAACATCTACGTCGTCCAGCGGCCGGGCGAGACGTTCACCGTGCACACGACGATGAACACCAGCCAGCTCGTGCCGATCGTCCCGCAGCGGCTGGTCGACACCCGGGCCGTGACCGGTCGGGACCTCGTCATCAACAAGGACGCGCTGGACGCACAGGGCCGGCTCCGCAGCAACACGACCATGCACGTCGTCGCCAGCGCCCTCGTGCGCTACGCCGACGCCATGCACGGCAACGTGACCGCGGTCAAGGCGGTCACCGGTGGCCACCTGACCATCTATCCCTACGGCGTGCCGTACCACCCGGGCACGTCGACCCTGAACTACCCGGCCAACACCACGCTGGCCAACGCGTTCACGGTGGGCCACGGCTGGCACCCGCAGCACGACGATGCCATCTCGGTCTACAACTCCGGCGGGCCGGTGCACGTCCTGATCGACGCGGTCGCGTTCACATTCGCGTACGGCGTGGCCGAGTTCCCGGCGACGGCCCGGGCCGCCAAGCCCCTGACCGCGGGCGGGCCGGCCGGGCGGCGGCGGCGCTGACCCGGAGACGCGCGACGGGCGGGCACCCGGCCTGGGTGCCCGCCCGCTCCACGTGGGTGCTTCGCGTCAGCGCTCGATCTCGCCCTTGATGAACGCCTCGACGGCCTGGTGCGCGTCGTGGTCGGCGTACTGCTCCGGCGGCGACTTCATGAAGTAGCTCGACGCCGACAGGATCGGCCCGCCGATGCCCCGGTCGAGGGCGATCTTCGCGGCCCGGAGCGCGTCGATGATCACGCCGGCCGAGTTGGGCGAGTCCCAGACCTCGAGCTTGAGCTCGGCGTTCAGCGGAGTGTCGCCGAACGACCGGCCCTCGAGCCGGATGTAGGCCCACTTGCGGTCGTCGAGCCACGGCACGTGGTCGGACGGGCCGATGTGCACGTCGCTCTTGGCCATCTCGTGCGGCACCTGGGACGTCACCGACTGGGTCTTCGAGATCTTCTTCGAGACCAGGCGGGTGCGCTCCAGCATGTTCATGAAGTCCATGTTGCCGCCGAAGTTGAGCTGATAGGTGCGCAGCAGCTCGACGCCACGGTCCTCGAACAGCTTGGCGAGGGCGCGGTGCACGATGGTGGCGCCGACCTGGCTCTTGATGTCGTCGCCGACGATCGGCAGGCCCGCGTCGGTGAACTTCTGCGCCCACACCGGGTCGGACGCGATGAACACCGGCAGGGCGTTGACGAACGCGCAACCGGCGTCGATGGCGGCCTGCGCGTAGAACTTGTCGGCCTCTTCCGAACCGACGGGCAGGTAGGCCACCACCACGTCGACCCGGGCGTCCCGCAGCGCCTGCGCGACGTCGACCGCCGGAGCGTCCGACTCTTCGATGATCTCGCGGTAGTACTGCCCGAGACCGTCGAAGGTCGGACCGCGCTGGACGAGGACACCGGTCGGCGGCACGTCACAGAGCTTGATGGTGTTGTTCTCGCTGGCGACGATCGCCTCCGCGAGGTCCATGCCGACCTTCTTGGCGTCCACGTCGAACGCCGCGACGAACTCCACGTCGGAGACGTGGTAGTCGCCGAAGGTGACGTGCATGAGACCCGGGACGCGGTCGTTGGGGTCGGCGTTGCGGTAGTACTCCACACCCTGGACCAGGGACGAGGCGCAGTTACCCACACCGACGATGGCGACGCGGACGGAGCCCATCGCGTTTGCCTCCTTCTTATTACGGCCGCTCGTCCTGGACGTGCGGGCTGGTTTCTGCTGTGCCGGGGGCGTTGCCGCCCTCCGGCTGCCGGCCGGAGCGCTCGTTGACGATGAGCTCCTCCAGCCAGCGCACCTCGCGCTCGCAGGCGTCCAAACCATGACGCTGCAGCTCGAGGGTGTATGCGTCGAGGCGCTCGCCCGCCCGGGCGAGCACGTCCCGCATGCTTTCGCGGCGCTCCTCGACCTTGCGCCGCCGGCCTTCGAGGATCCGCAGGCGGGTGGCCTGGTCGGTACGCGCGAAGAACGCGAAGTGGATCCCGAAGCCGGCGTCGTCGTAGGTCTCGGGGCCGGCCTGGGCGATCAGGTCGGCGAAGCGCTCCTTGCCCTCGGGGGTGATCTGGTAGACCACCCGCCCGCGCTTGCTCGTCAGCGCCGGCACCTCGGGCGTGGTCGGCGGGGTCTCGCCAGCCTCGGTGAGGTAGCCGGCCGACTGGAGCCGGCGCAGCGTGGGATAGAGCGAGCCGTAGCTGATCGCGGCGCGGATCGACCCGAGCTTGGCCGACAGCTCCTTGCGGAGCTCGTAGCCGTGCATCGGCCCCTCGTGGAGGAGGCCGAGGATCGCGAACTCGAGCACCACCAACCTCCCTCGTGGCCGACGATGTATCGGGCCGATACATCGCTCCGCCCACGGTAAATCACGGGTGAACCTCCGCGCAAACCTCTGATTGCGCCCGGGGAATCACGCTCCGTAGCGGTTGTCGCTCTCGTCGCCTCGACCGCGTACCCTCTTGCGCATGCGCACGCAGCGCCAGGTCGTCGACTACTCGCTCCAGAAGCGAGCGGTCCTGCGTGACGTCTATTCGAGCCGCGTCGGGACCTACGAGGTCTGCGACGCCTCGCCCTACTTGAAAAGCGCCGCTCGGTTCCACGGCGAGCCGACCGACGAGCGCTGCCCGATCTGCAGGCGAGAAAACCTGACGCACGTCCACTACATTTACGGCGATGAACTCAAGCAGTCGGCGGGACAGGCGCGCACCCTGGCGGAGTTGCCGGTGCTCGCGATGACTCTCCGTGAGTTCCAGGTCTACGTGGTGGAGGTCTGCCAGGGCTGCTCCTGGAACCACTTGGTGGAGCAGTTCCTGCTCGGGCGCGACGGTCTGGCCGCGGCCGACGAGCAGGCAAGCGCGCGAAGGAGAGAGGCGCGACGGTGACCACGCTTCGCCCGGCGATTGCCGCATCTTCGGCGGCCGGGCGAATCGTTAACCGGATAAGTCCGGTTTTTTCAGATATGTCGGTGGCGGACCGACGCAACCGGACGACCGCACGACGTGGTCCAACTCACGGCAACCCGGTGGCAGCGCAGGCGCGCGTCACCGCGACCGGCAGGGTGTGACGAATGAACTCGTACGACGAATCCAGTTCCGCGCGCGGCCACGCCCGCCCCACGGGCAACAGTGGCAACAGCGGCGGCTCAGGGTCCGGCGACGATCGCCACTGGCAGAGTGGTGACGGGATGGGCGGTTGGCCCGACAACGGTGGCTACGGCGGGCAGTCGCCGGCCGCGCGCGGCTCGGCCTCGGGTGGTCGGGCGTCGGTGCCGCGGGCGTCGGCCTCCGTGCCCTCCTCCCCCGCCGGCGGCTCGGCGTCCGTGCCACCGTCGTCGGCCGGGCGCGCGACGGTCGGTCGCGCTTCGGCCTCCGTACCCGCATCGTCGTCTTCCCCTGGTCGGGCTTCGGCCGCGGTGCCGGGGTCGTCGTCCGTGGGATCGTCCGGGTCTTCCGGTCGGGCGTCGGTTGGCAGCGCGTCCGTTGGCAGCGCCTCGGTCGGTAGCGCTTCGGTCGGCAGTGCGGCGGTCGGCGCGGGTCGGGCGCGGGTCGGTCGGGCGGTCGTGGGCGGTGGCCCCGGCGGTCCGGGTGGTCCGGGTGACGGGCCGGGCGGGCCGACGGGTCCCGGTGGTCCCGGCGGACGTGGCCGGTCCTCGGGCGGCAAGCGGCCGAAGCTGAGCCGCCGTCGCAAGATGATCAACTGGGCCATCGCCGGCTTCGCGGTGATGGTCATCCTGGCCGGCGCCGGTCTGGTCGGCGGCACCTACTACACGACCAACGTCGTCGTGCCGGAAAACGTCAGCCTGCCGCTGGCGAGCACGATCTACGCCGCCGACGGCAAGACCCAGATCGCGAAGCTCGGCGAATACAACCGCACCTTCGTCTCGATCGAGCAGATCCCCGACTTCGTGCAGAAGGCCGTCGCCGCGGCCGAGGACCGCAAGTTCTACGAGCACGACGGCGTCGACTACGTCGGCATCGCGCGTGCCGCGTGGAACAACTTCACCGGCGGCGAACGCCAGGGCGCGTCGACCATCACGCAGCAGTACGCGCGCAACGCGTACGACAACCTGGAGGGCGCGACCTACGCCCGTAAGGTCCGCGAGGCCGTGATGGCGTCGAAGCTCAACGACGAATACAGCAAAGACCAGATCATGCAGATGTACCTCAACACGATCTACTTCGGGCGAGGTGCGTACGGAATCGAGGCGGCGGCGCAGACCTACTTCGGCAAGTCGGTCAGCAAGCTGAACGTGGCCGAGGGCGCGGTGCTGGCGGCGGTCATCAAGCAGCCGCAGCCGTCGGCGACCCACAAGGGCTTCGACCCGGGCTACAACCTTCCCGAGGCACAGTCCCGCTGGACGTACGTCATCAACGGCATGGTCGAGAAGGGCTGGCTCAAGGCGGAGGAGAAGCCGGCGAGCTACCCGGATCCGAAGAAGGCCATCAAGCCGCTGCCGAAGGACGGCACCTGCTTCACCGACTGCGGCGTCAACACCCCGCTCGGCAACGTGATCAACTACGTCCGCGACGAGATGATCGCCATGAAGATCCCGGGCTGTGACGCGGAGAACTGCTCGCAGCTCATCAAGGATGGTGGCTTCAAGATCCAGACGACCATCAACATCCAGATGCAGCGGTCGATGGAGGCGGCGATCTGGCGCAAGAAGAAGGGCTCCGAGCTCGCCGGCCAGCCGAGCAATCTGATGGCGGCCGGTGTCGCGGTCGAGCCTGAGACGGGGCGGGTGCTCGCCTACTTCGGTGGGGAGAACGGCACAGGCCACGACTACGCCGGCAAGAACGTCGAGGGCGGGGCGCTCACCGGTGGTCACGCTCCGGGCTCGTCGTTCAAGATCTACACGCTGGCGGCGGCGCTCGAGTCGGGGATTTCGCTCGATTCGCGGTGGGACGCGACCGACTACGAAGTCCCCGGCACCGAGATCAAGGTCATCAACGCCGGTCGGCAGCCACCGTGTGGCAAGAACTGCACGCTGCGCACGTCGACCATCGAGTCCTACAACGTGCCCTTCTTCCACATCACCGAGAAGATCGGCACCGACAAGGTCGTCGAGATGGCCCGCAACGCCGGCGTGACCACGATGTGGACCAACAACCCGGTGAAGCCCTACAACATCGCCAGCACGAAGACCAAGATCGGCAAGAGCGACCCGTTCTACTACGTGGCTGGCTACGGCGCCTACCCGATCACGGTGCTGGATCACGCCAACGGCTTGGCGACCATCACGAACCGCGGCGTCTACAACAAGGCGCACTTCGTCATCTCGGTGCAGCAGAAGAACGACGCCGGCCAGTGGATCAAGGTTGGTGGCGAGCAGCGCAAGCCGCGGCAGACCATCCGGCCCGAGGTCGCCGACGACGTCAACGACACGCTCGAGAAGATCTCCGGCGGGCTCGACGGCGGCCGGCCGGCGACCGGCAAGACCGGCACGTGGGAGCTCAACGAGAAGAGCTCCGACAACGCGCACGCCTGGATGCTCGGCGCCACCAAGGAGGTCGCGACCGCGATCTGGGTGGGCAACGTCGGCAAGGAAAAGGCGATCCGCGACAAGAACGAAAACAAGATCGCGGGTGCCGGCCTGCCGAAGGACATCTGGAAGCGCTTCATGAACGAAGCGCTCGACGGCAAGCCGATCACCCGGTTCCCACCCGGCACGCACCTCGGTGACCCGGACGCGGGCAACGGCACGCAACCGCAGCAGCCCACCTGCTTCCCGGGCCAGGACTGCAACTTCCCCGGCGGCAACGCGGGCGGCAATGGCAACGGAAACGGGAACGGGAACGGCGGCAACGGAAACGGCGACGGCCGGCGGGATGACAACAACACCGACCAGCCGCAGACACAGAACAACAACCCGTTCACGGTGATCCCACCGCCGGGTGGATAGCCTCGGCGTCGATCCGCCGGCCGGCCGGCCAGGGCCTGAAGCCTCGGCCGCCGGCGGTTGCGGCCGCCTGGGGCGTGAAGCCGCCCGCGCGTGGTCCGACGCAGTGCGCCCGGCGGTTCCGGCCGCCCATCTCTCGAAGCCTTGGCTCGGTGGTTCCGTCCGCGCGTGGCCCGCAGCCGTGGGTTTCGGTGGTTCCGGCCGCTCGGGATCTGCAGCCTTGGCCGTCGGTGGTTTCGGCCTCGCGTGGCTCGAAGCGGTGGGTTCCGATGGTTCCGACCGCCCGGGATCCGAAGCCTTGGCCGTCGGTGGTTCCGGCCTCGCGTCGCCCGCAGCCCTGGCCCCCGGTGGTTCCGGCCGCCTGGGGGCTGAGGCCCTGGCCGGCAGCGGCTCCCAGCTGTTGCGACCAAATCGGCGCTCCGGATGGGGCACACCGGGTGGGATGCGGAAAGATGCGTCTTCGTGGGTGCAAACCTGATGCGTGAAGACGCCGGACCGGTCGACCAGCCGTCGCGCTCCGACGGCTTCGTTCGCGGGCTGTCGGAGGCGATCGGCGGACCGGTGGGCGAGCACGCGGTCGAACGCCGCGGCGGCGCTCGTTCCGGTGGTGGCTTCTGGACCGCCTCCCGGATCGTGCTGGCGTTGATGTGTCTGACGTTGGCCCTGCACTGGGTGCAGAAGTCACCGTGTCAGGACGGTGCGTGGCAGGACCATCAGCAGTACACCCGGTTCTGCTACACCGACGTCCTCGCGCTCTACTACGCCGAAGGCCTCAACGAGGGCAAGGTCCCCTACGCGGACCACCCGGTCGAATACCCGGTGCTGACCGGCGTGTTCATGGGCGCCCTGGGTCTGCCGGTGCACGCGCTGGGCCAGGACCGCCCCGAGATCAACCAGGCCCAGTGGTTCTACAACATCAACGCCCTGGTGCTGGGCGCGATCGCCGTCGGCACCGTCGGCGCGCTGTTGGCGCTGCGCAAGAGACGACCGTGGGACGCCGCGATGTTCGCGCTGTCCCCAGCCCTGCTGGTCACCGCGACCGTCAACTGGGACCTGCTGGCGATCGGGCTCGCCGTCTTCGGCATGCTCGCCTGGGCCAGACGGAAACCGGTCGCAGCCGGAGTGCTCCTGGGCCTCGGCTGCGCGGCCAAGCTGTGGCCGCTGTTCATCCTGGGCCCGATCCTGGTGCTGGCGTTCCGCACCAAGCGCTGGCGGGCCGCGCTGACCACGGTCTGGACCGGCGCCGCCACCGTGCTCGCCGTCAACATCCCGATCGCGCTCGCGTTCCCCGACGGCTGGAAGCGCTTCTTCGAGCTCAACAGCACGCGCCCGATCGACTGGGGCACGCTCTGGTACATCGGCCGCTACCTGGACAACAAGTGGTCACCCAACGACGCGGGCCCGTTCCAGTGGCTGAGCGAGCACGTCAGCACCCTCAACATCCTGACGTATCTGCTGTTCGGCATCGCCTGCCTCGCCATCGCCGCGCTAGCGATCTACGCACCGCGCCGCCCCCGTCTGGCCGCGTTGGCCTTCCTGGTCGTCGCCGCGTTCCTGATCTTCAGCAAGGTCTGGTCCCAGCAGTACGTCCTGTGGCTGCTCCCCCTCGCCGTCCTCGCCCGGCCACGATGGGGCGCGTTCCTGGCCTGGCAGGTCACCGAGGTTCTGTACTTCCTCGCCTTCTACGGCGAGCTCCTCGGCGCCTCGGGCAAACAGGTCTTCCCGGAGGGCGTCTTCGTGCTGGCCGCCACGCTGCGCCTGGCCGGCGTCGTGGCGATGTGCTACTTCGTGGTGCGCGACATCCTGCGGCCGGAGCTGGACCCGGTCCGGGCCACCTACGACGACGACCCCGACGGCGGCGACTTCGACGGAGCACCGGACCCGGGCCTCGACGACGCACCGACCGCTGACCCGGACCCGATCCCGGCCCGAGCCTGACACCCACCGGCGGCGACGGGGGAATGAACATCCCGCCGACCGCCGCCGGCCGCCACGGCCCAGACCAGGGCTTCACCGCTTCCGGCCGTGGCCACGCCCATCCGTCCGGCGCGGCCCCGCGTCTGCGGGCGAGGCTTCCGCCGTCGGTTCAGAGGCGGAAGACCACCACGGAGCCGACGTCCTCGCGGGTGATGCCCAGAGAGTCGACCGGCAGCTCGATCGCCGTCTGCAGCGGTGAGCCCGACTGGATCTGGTCGCGGACCACGATGACGTTGCGGACGCCCATCTGGCGCAGGTAGTTGATGCTGTTGGCGTCCGGGAACGTCGCGGTGACCTGACGTACCTCTTCCAGCTTCTTGGGCACGAAGCCGCTGCCGCCGTTGACGATGTCCTGGAACCGGGTCGTCGACCAGAGCATCACGTTCTCGTCGTGCAGCTGGTCGCTCGGCAGCACCAGCAACGGGCCGTCGACGGTACGCATCGCCGCCGGTTGGGCCGGGACGATCGGGTGCGGCGTCGTGTTGATGCCTTCGACCAGCACGAGCGCCAGCGGAACCAGCGTGACCAGGCGCAGCCACGGGCTCGGCCACGGTGGGATCCGGTTGGCCGACAGCTCCTTGACCCGCACGACGAACGCGCCCACCGTGCCCGCGGCCAGGATGCCGAGCAGCAGGGTGCCCCACAGCATCAACCGGCCGGGTGTGCGGATGCCGTCCCAGCCGGGCACGTGCTCGAGCAGTGGCAGATAGGTGTAGCGGCCGTCCTGGATCTCGCTGCCCATCGCCAGGACGGTGACGACCACGAGGCCGAGCAGCAGCAACAGGCGCTGGCGGAGCGTCCAGATCGAGAAGAACAGGCCGGCCAGGGCGAGGCCGATCAGCGTGAAGCCCGGCAGCAGGGTCATCTCGGGCGCCCAGCCGAGCGAGTCGCGCAGCGGGGCGTGCAGGCCGCCCCAGAGCCACGACTCCTGGGGCGCGGTGAAGAAGCCACGCAGGGGCGGCGAGTAGAGCTGGATCTCTTCGGCACCACGCCGGGCGTACGGGTGGGCGTTGGCGACCTCGAAGTAAGGGATGGCCAGCAGCCCGCCGACGGCCGCGAAGATGGCGGCGCCACCGAGGTCGGCGAAGAAGAGCTTGCGGCCGAACGGCCGGGGCTCCCGCCACACCCGGAAGCGCTTGTAGAGCCAGGTGACCAGGGCGCCGACGGTGAGCAGGGCCAGCACGTACGCGAAGACCAGGCCGATGCCGAAGCCCAGGCTGAGCTGCCACGCGGCGACCAACCACCCGGCCAGCGCCCAGCCGGCGTGCCGGCGTTCGGGCCGGTAGCCGTCGCGGAACGAGAAGCCGTGCCCACGGGCGAGCATCGCCAGGGCCAGCGGGATGCCGCCGTTGGAGATGATGTGCAGGTGGCCGGCCTGGGAGAGCAGCCATGGCGCGTACGTGTAGGCGGCCGCCGCCACCGCGCTCGCCGTGCGCCGGGCGCCGAGCTGGCGGACCAGCACGTAGGCGCCGAACGTGGCCAGCGCGTGCGCCAGCACGAACACGATGTTGTAGCGCACGATCGCCGCGACCGGCCCTTCGCCGATCATGCCGAGCGGCGCGTAACCGAGCAGTGAGTCCGAGAACGCGAACGTCCAGAGCTCGGGATAGAACGCGTTGGAGTGCCAGATCCGACCGGGGTCGGTGAGCAGGCTGTGCCCGGACCAGGACATCTGCCAGGCCTGCAGGGTCGGGTCCCAGATGTCCTGCGGAATCGTGTGGCGCGGGTAGCGCAGGGTCGGCCACGTCATGACCACCGCCGCGGCCATCGAGATCAGCGCGGCCAGGGTCCACTCATGGCGCAGGAACCGCCCGACCCGACGCCCGACCCGCGCAGCGACGGTCGGCGGCGGCTCGGTGCGCCCGGCGAACTCCGCCCACCGGTCCTCCGGCTCCTGCCCGTCCTTGGTCGCGACCGCGGTGCCCGCCTTGGCGCCCTCGTCGACCGCAGTCGAACCGGAGGCCGCGACCTTGACGTCGTCATCGACCGTCTCGTCGACCGCGTGCCTGCCACGCTGCCCAACCGACTCGGCGGTGGAGTCGGCCGGCGCTGCGTGCCGACCACCCGAGGCGGCCGCCGCCGCGGCTGGTGTCGCTGCACTGACCGCGTTGGTTGTCGTCGCGTCCGGGGTCGCTTCGCTTTCCGCGTCATCGGTCGCCGCAGAGGCCTTCGCCTCGCTGGTCGCTGCGGCGGAAGTCGCTTCGCTGGCCGCCTCGGTGGTCGCTGCGTTCGGAGTCGCTTCGCTGGCTGCGTCGCTGCTGGTTGCGGCGGGTGTCGCAGCGCCGGCCGCTGCCGCGCTCTCCACGCCTGAGCCGGACGCGCCGGCAGAAGGGCCCGCCGCCGCGGATGCGACGCTGGCGCGCCGGTCGGAACGCCGGAACGGCCACCACCGGCGACCCTTGGCACGAGCGGCAGGCTCGACCGCTCCGGCCCCCTGCGGGCTCTCGATTGCGGCAGATGTCTCCGGCTCAGCTCGGGAGCCACCGTCGACCTCGCCGCTGCGTTGCTGCGGTGTCGGCGGGGAAGACTTGGCTGACGAATCGCCGCTCTTCCTCGGCGTCGCACCGGAATCGTGGCCGGCGGACAGGGCCGCACCCGCAGCGACCGCGGCCAACTCGACGGGCGTTTCGGTGGCAGCGCCTGGCTGGTCGACCGCGTCGGTCTCCGGCCGCGCCGGCTCGCCACGCCGCGCCTCGGGCGCGACGGCGGCCCGCTCATCGTCGTCGGGCGAACTGTTCCCCGTCCGCGATGGCGCCGCTTCATCCGTGGGATGCGTCCGGTCCTCGTCGGTGCCCGATCGCGTCGCGACGGTGGCCGCGCTCGAGTCCGGCGACTCCGCCGCAGGGCTGTGCGCGGTCTTCTCCCCAGCGCGCGACCCACCCACGGAGGCGGCCGCCGACCCGTTGCCGGCGTCGACCGGCTTCGTCGGGCCTCCGGCGGCGCCGCGAGACGACCCGTTGCCGGCATGCTCGGGCGCGTCGGCCACGTAGGCCTCGTCGGGCTCCTCCTCACCGGCGATGGAGGGCCTGCGGATGGGCTCGGGTCCCGGTGCGTTCATGCCGCTCTTTCTCTCGACCGACCGGAGGCCGGGTCTCGCGGATGGCGACCAGCGGCACCACCCTGGTCCACGAGACACCCCCTAGTGCCGCCTAACGTCAGACCTTGCCGCGTAGAAACGCGATGTCGGCCGCTTGGCCCTCGACGTCGCCCGGTGTTTCGACGATGACCGGTGCGCCGGCGGCGCGCACGACGGCGATGAGCAGCTCGGGATCGATCATCCCGGAACCTAGGTTGTCGTGTCGATCCCGACCCGAGTCGAACGGGTCCTTGGAGTCGTTGCAGTGAATCAGGTCGATGCGGCCCGTGATCGCCTTGACCCGGTCGACCAGGCCCAGCAGGTCTTCGCCGCCGGCGTGGGCGTGGCAGGTGTCGAGGCAGAAGCCGACCTCGTAGTCGCCGACCGCGTCCCAGAGTCGCGCGAGCATGTCGAGCTTGCGGGCGCAGGCGTGGTCGCCGCCCGCGGTGTTCTCGATCAGCACGGGAGTGGCGAAACCGCCTTGCTCCTGGGCGTACGCGAAAGTCTTGCGCCAGTTGTCGAAGCCGGTGCTCAGCTCGTCGACGCCGCCCACGTGTCCGCCGTGGACGATCAGCGCCTTGGCGCCCACGTCGGCGGCCCCGGCGGCATGCGACAGCAACAGCTTGCGGCTCGGGATGCGGATCTTGTTGTTGAGCGTCGCGACATTGATCAGGTAGGGCGCGTGGATGTAGACGTCGACCTCGGCTGCCCGCAGCGCTTCGGCGTCGGCGCGCGGCTTGGGCGACTTGTAGCCCTGTGGATCGGTGAGGAAGAACTGCACCGCGTCGGCATCGCGGGCCGTCGCGGCCGCCAACGGGTCGGTCGAGTCGACGTGAGCTCCGATGCGCATGGTGGCGAGCCTACGTCGCGGGTACGACAACAGTGCACCGGTGCCTGCTTCCGGAATTCCTCGCAAATCGCCCAGTGGCCTGCGTCACCGGCTTACGTTCCGCTTCGTTACCCCCATAGACCAGCCGGGGGGCGAAGGAACCGCGGCACCGGCCGACCACGGGAGTTGTGAACGTTGCACGCCATCCGACGCCGTACCGTCGCGTCCGCTGTCGCCGCCTTCTTCATCGCGGGGCCGCTGGCCATCGGGGGCGCCGCCTACGCCGACCCGGCGCAGGAGACCAACAGCCAGGTCGTCTTCACCGGCGACGGGCTGCTCGGGGTGGCCTGCGGTGCCAAGCCGAGCGCCGCGTCGGTGACCGTGCCGGCCGAGAGCACGCTGCGGGTCGTCAACAACACCGGCCGCAAGGCCAAGCTGATGCTCGACGGCGCCACCCGCGGTGAGGTGGCCTCCGGCGCGACGGCCGACGTGCTCTTCCACCGCGGCCCGGTCGAGCTGGCGCTCAAGCCCGACTGCATGCTCGCCGACGAGAAGTCGGTCCGCGTCGAGGTGCTGGCCGCCGCGCCGCAACCGCCCGCGGCCGGCAACGACACGCCGGCGAACCCGCCGACGGCTCCGTTCGGCGGCGGCAACACCGCTGGCGGCGACGCGGCGGGCGACGGCGACGACGCGCCGGCCGGCGACGACCAGCGCGACGGTGACCGCCAGAACCGCGCGAACAGCGACGACGACGCGGACCCGGCGACCGCCGCCTCGCCCGGCGCCGACCCGGCCGCGAGCCCGGGCGCCGACGCGGCCAACCCCGAGGACCCGGCCAACCCGGACGCTGCCGCGCTCGCGCTGGACAGCTTCGCCAACCCCGACGGGGGTACGGGGCTCGACGGCGCGACCACGGTCGCCGGTGCGGCCGCCGAGCCGCTGGCCTCGGTCGACCCGGTCAGCGACAGCGGTCCGACGGGCCTGCTGGCGCTGATCGCGACCGTCTGCGTGGTGGGCGTGTCCGCTGGGGCAATTAGGGCGATTATCGCTCAACGTGCAAGTCGGACTCGCGCAGCGTAAACTAAATATCACCAAAAGGCTCCGCGGGGCGCCTGCGTCCAACCTCGTCGGTGTGGTCGTTCCTCCCCAGGTCCCACCCAAAGAATGCGGATTCAAGGCGCTCCGCGGCTCTGCACCAGAGGGCCCCTTCCACGGAAGGGGCCCTTGCTATGCCCGGATAGGCCGTACGCTGCGGCTCCGGTATTGTGGTGGGGTTGTCCGCACCAGAAGGGTGTTTGGGCAACGACGCACGACCTCCTGCCGCGGAAGGACCGCGGCCGCCTAGCCCATAGGAGGTGAGCACGTCTTGCGTCATTACGAAGTCATGGTGATCCTCGACCCCAGTCTCGAGGAGCGCACCGTCGCCCCGTCGCTCGACACGTACCTGAACGTGATTCGGACCGCGGGCGGCTCGGTGGAGAAGCTCGACGTGTGGGGCCGCCGGCGCCTCTCGTTCGAGATCAACAAGAAGGCCGAGGGCATCTACGCCGTCATCGATCTGCAGGCGGAGCCCGCGGCGGTGGCTGAGCTGGACCGTCAGCTGCGACTCAACGAGTCGGTGCTGCGCACCAAGGTCATCCGGCCCGAGACGCGCTGACCGCGCGATCTTTCGGCCTCCCGAACCAAGCCTCACAAACCTGTCGTACGGCTGTGCGAGCCTGTCGGCAGTGACTCGATGAGTGCACGAGGAGACGGTCATGGCAGGAGACACCACCATCACGGTCATCGGCAACCTGACCGATGACCCAGAGCTGCGTTTCACTCCGTCTGGCGCGGCGGTCGCCAAGTTCCGCGTGGCTTCGACCCCGCGGATCATGGACCGCCAGACCAACGAGTGGAAGGACGGCGAGCCACTCTTCCTTTCCTGCACCGTGTGGCGGCAGGCGGCCGAAAACGTCGCCGAGTCACTACAGCGGGGCGCTCGGGTCATCGTGTCGGGCCGGCTCAAGCAGCGGTCCTACGAAACCCGTGAGGGAGAGAAGCGCACCGTCATCGAGCTCGAGGTCGACGAGATCGGCCCGTCGCTGCGCTACGCCACGGCAAAGGTGCAGAAGATGTCCCGCTCCGGCGGGGGTGGTGGCGGCTTCGGCTCCGGTGGTGGCGGCGGCCAGGGTGGCGGCGGAGGCAACAACTTCGACGATCCCTGGGCGACGGCCGCACCGGCAGGCGCCTCGAGCGGTTCGGGCCGGTCGAACAGCTACTCCGACGACGAGCCCCCGTTCTAAACAGATCACCAGGAGCACGAGCAATGGCTAAGGCTGCTGCGCTACGCAAGCCCAAGAAGAAGGTGAACCCGCTCGACAAGGAGGGGATCACCTACATCGACTACAAGGACACCGCGCTGCTGCGCAAGTTCATCTCCGACCGGGGCAAGATCCGTGCCCGCCGGGTCACCGGGGTGACCTCCCAGCAGCAGCGGCAGATCGCGCGCGCCGTCAAGAACGCGCGCGAGATGGCGCTCCTCCCCTACACGACCACCGCCCGCTGAGAGGAGGCACCGACATGAAGGTCATCCTGACCCAGGAGGTGTCCGGTCTCGGCACGCCGGGCGACGTGGTGGAGGTCAAGGACGGCTACGGCCGCAACTACCTCCTGCCGCAGGGCTTCGGCATCCGCTGGAGCAAGGGTGCGGAGAAAGAGGTCACCAACATCAAGCGGGCCCGTGGGGCCCGCGAGATCCGCGACCTCGGCCACGCCAACGAGGTGAAGGCCCAGCTCGAGGGCCTCAAGGTCAGCCTGCAGGTGCGCGCCGGCGACGGCGGCCGCCTGTTCGGCTCGGTCACCCCGGTCGAGATCGTCGACGCGGTCAAGGCCGCGGGCGGTCCGACCCTCGACCGCCGCCGGCTGGAGCTGCCCGGTTCGATCAAGTCGATCGGCAGCTACCCGGTCAAGGTCAAGTTGCACCCCGAGGTGACGGCGAGCTTCGACGTCAACGTCAACCGCAGCAAGTAAGCAGCACGCGAAAGCGCCGCACCGGTTCTCCGGTGCGGCGCTTTCGTCTTGTCTGGTCTTGTCGCTGCCGCTCAGCCGAGCGGTTGGCCCGTGAAGATGCTGTTGAGCACGGCCGCCATGCCACCGCCGACCACCGCGGCGGCCAGGCCGACGCTGCCGGCCCGCCAACTGTGGCCGAGCCAGCGCAGCAGGATGGCCGCGATGAGGCTGATGCCCAGCGCGATGCCGAACTGCGGCACCCCGGACAGCAGGCCCTCCAGCGCCTGGGCCCGCGGCGAGTCGCAGCCGCCGCCGGTCACGTCGCTGATGCAGTCGTCCGGCGCCACGGCCGGCAGGGTCATGAGCCAGATGCCGAAGGCCAGCACGGGTACGGCGTACCAGGCGGCCGCGTAGAGCACCGCCGCCATGAAGCCGCCGTTGTCGTTGTCGAGCTGCTCGAACTCTTCCTGCTCCCACATCGCCCGGCGTTGCGGCGCCGACCGCACCGGGGCCGCCGGCTGTCGGCGGGCGGCCGGCCGGGCGGGAGCGCCCCAGCCGGGGTCGGTCGCGTCGACGGGCGGCATCGCCGCGCGGGCCATCGTGTCGGGACCGGAGCGGGGGCGGCGCGGGCCGTCGTCGTAGCCGTCCGGCTCGGGCCGCCGTGGCTCGGGCAGCCCGACCGCGGGCGAGCGCGGCGCGGTCGCGGGCGTCTCCACCCAGCGCGGATCGTCGCCGGCCAGGCGGTGACCCGACCAGAAGGCCTCGAACTTCTCCTCGGCCTCCTCGTCCTCGATGCTGCCGACCAGGCGGTCCCACTCGCTGGTCGAGGTGGTGCTGTCGTACTGGCCCGTGTCGGTCATCCGCTCCCACGAACCGGTGTCCAGGCCGTCGTCGCGGGGACCGCCCGGGCGGTGGCCGGAGTCGCGCCGGCGGCCGCGCTCCTCGGCGCGCCAGTTGCCGGTGTCCTCGGGTGTGGGGCGCGCGCCGCCGCGCCGACCGGTGTCCTCGGGCCCTCGATCGTCGCGGCCACGACGGTCGTCGCCACGCTCCGGGGGCGCCGGGTCGAGCGGCGGCATGGCCCGGCGGGACCACTCGCCGGTCATGTCGGGGTGCCGCCAGCGGTCCGAGTCGGGATCGCCGGCCCAGTCGCCGCGCCGTGCGGGCGGCTCGCTGCCGTCCGGTTCGGGGCGCCAGTCGGTGCGACCACGGTCCGGGTCGGCGCGGCGGGTGGTCAGGTCCGGGTCGTCATGGCGGCCACGGCGGCGCTGTTCCGGCACGTCGCCGGCGGGCGGGTCCGCGCGCCAGCCAGGGCCGCGGCGGCTCGCGTCGTCGTCGCGGCTCCGCCGGCTCTGCGTCGGTAGCTCGGCTGCGGCGGCGGCGTCCCGCCAGTCGCCGTATGCGGGCTCGTCGCCGGTCCGCCCCCGGCGGCTGCGGCCTGCCGGCTCGGCCGAGTCGGAATCGGCGGCGTAGGCCCGGCGGCCGCGGCCGGCCGGCTCGGTCGAGTCCGAGTCGGCGGCGTAGGCGCGGCGGCCGCGGCCGGCCGGGTCAGTCGAGTCCGAGTCGGCGGCGTAGGCGCGGCGGCCGCGGCCGGCTGACTCGCTCGGGTCCAGGTCGTCGGCCCGGCGGCGGCTGCGGCCGACCGGCTCGGTGGAGTCGGAGTCGGCCGAGTAGGCGCGGCGGCCGTGGCTGGGATGGTCGACCGGGTCGGCCTCCGCGTGCCGGCTGCGGGCGCCGCCGGACCAGCCTTGGCCGGTCTGTTCGTTGGGGTCCGTCTCGTCGCCATGGCGGTCGCGGCGGCCTCGGGTCTCGAGCGCGTCCGCATCGCGGCGGGCGCGGCGGCTGCGGACCGGTGGATCCTCGTCGTCGGCGCGGCTGCGCCGGCCGGTCGTCTCCACATAGCCGGTCGCACTCTCCGACCAGCTGGGACGGCCGGCGTCGGGGTCGGCGTGCCGCGAGCGTCGCCCGCCGGCGGCGGACTCGCCGTGCCAGGTCTGGCTCGGCTCGTCCGCATCGTCGCGCGTGGACCGACCGCGCCGACCCAGCGACGGCACCTGAACCGAACCGGTATCGGTCGGCTCCGTCTGCCAGCCGCGGTCGGCGGTTTCCGTTTCATCGGCCGCCTGCCGGCGGCGCCGGGCCCGGCTGACGGGCTCGCTGTCGCCGCCGTCCTCGCGGCGCGCCCGGCGACCGCCAGTGGCGTAGCCGACACTCGGTAGCTCGGTGTCGGTGGCCTCGTCCTGCCAGCTGCGCCGCACCGGCTCGGGGTCAGGATCGGTGTCCGCGCGCCAGCGCCGGCCAGGACCGATCTGATCGGCCTCTTCGGCGTCCTCGAGCCGCCGTCGTCCACCGCGGGGCAGTTCGAGCCCGCCGCGGGAGTCGCCGACATCGTCGCGCCGACGCCGGCCGCCGCTGGACAGCTCTATCTCGCCGAAAGCATCTCGTCGCCCGGCGCGGGAGTCACTGACGTCGTCCCGCCGACGCCGACCACCACTCGACAGCTCGATCTCGTCGTCGCCCAACCGGCTCGCGCGCGAGTCGGCGACGTCGCGCCGTCGTCGTCCGCCGCTGGAGAGTTCGATGTCGTCATCGTCGTAGCGTCCGGCCCGCGAGTCCGTGATGTCCCGCCGGCGCAGGCCGCCGCTGGGCAGCTCGATCTGGTCGTCGCCCACCCGCGTCGCGCGGGAGTCGCCGACAGCACGCCGCCGGCGCCCGCCGCTGGACAGCTCGACCTCGTCGTCATCGAACCGCCCGGCGCGCGAGTCGGAGGCATCCCGCCGCCGGCGTCCGCCGCTGGAAAGCTCGATCTCGTCATCGTCGAACCGCCCGGCGCGCGAGTCGGCGACATCGCGCCGCCGGCTACCGCCGCTGGAAAGCTCGACCTCGTCGTCGTAGCGCCCGGCCCGCGAGTCGGACACGTCGCGTCGCCGCCGGCCACCGCTCGACAGCTCGATCTCGTCATCGGCCCGGTCGCGTCGCCGCCGGCCACCGCCGCCCGTCGGCGTGATGACCTGGTCACCCGCGGCGGATCCGGGCTCGTCTTCCCAGAAGTCCTTGGGCAGCTTGAACGACGCGGTGTCCTCGAGCTGCGTGATCGCCGCCAGCTCGCCGCCGGAGGCGCCGAGCGGGTCCCACTGCGATATCGCGTCCGGGTTGGGCTCGGCCGCGGTCGGCTTGGTGCCGCGCCGGCCGCCGGTGCGCCGCGGACGGTCCTCCGGAGATCGGGGCGAGCGAGATCGCGGCGCCGTCACCGGAGTGTCGTCACCGCGCGCCCAATCCCGATAGTCCACGGCTGGAGCGTGACCTTCCTGATATCGGATCGCAGTCGCCCGTGTCGTTGAAGAAGACACAGACGCGTAGATGGTAGTCGACCGAGCGGTTGATGGCTTGGCCCGGCCGACGCGTATTTCTTTCCTCCACACCTTGGGGATCGAAGAACCGCACGTCAAACGGCCATCGGGCGACCCTGCACAGTGGTCGTACACAAGCTGTGCACAGGTATCCACACAACCTCTGACCTGCTTTCCACAGGTTGTCCAAAGGTTCGTCCACGGGCCTCTTTGCTCGATCGGTGGCCGGGCCCATATCGTTGCCGTTCGGTTCGTGACAGAACCGACGCGGCATCCCCCAGTCGTGTCGGGGGCAAACCGATCATGTTTCGGTTATAGTACATCCGTACGAGAGGGGGCTCCCGTGTCAGTCACCGACGACGTGCGCGGCGGGCGCCCCAACCAGGATGCCCCGCAACCCAGGCGCGACGGCGACGGCGGATTCGACAAGACGCCGCCCCAGGACGTCGCGGCCGAGCAGAGCGTGCTGGGCGGCATGCTGCTCTCCAAGGACGCGATCGCCGATGTCGTCGAGATCCTCAAGACCGGCGACTTCTACCGCCCGATCCACGCCACCGTCTTCGACGCGATCCTCGACCTCTACGGCCGCGGCGAGCCGGCCGACGCGGTGACGGTCGCGGCCTCGCTGGCCGACGCGGGCGACCTGGTGCGCATCGGCGGCGCCCCCTACCTGCAGACGCTGATGGCCAGCGTGCCTACTGCGGCCAACGCGGGCTACTACGCGCGCATCGTGGCCGAGCGGGCCGTGCTGCGCCGCCTGGTCGAGGCGGGCACCCGGATCGTCCAGCTCGGCTACGGCTCCGCGGCGGGCAGCGGCCGCGACGTCGACGACGTGGTCGACCTCGCCCAGCAGGCGATTTATGACGTCACCGAGAAGCGGGTCAGCGAAGACTTCGCGATCCTCGCCGACATGCTCCAGCCCACCCTCGACGAGATCGAAGCGGTCGGGGCACAGGGCGGCGTGATGACCGGCGTCCCGACCGGCTTCACCGACCTCGACCGGCTCCTCAACGGCCTGCACCCCGGCCAACTGGTGATCGTTGCGGGAAGGCCTGGTTTAGGGAAGAGCACGGCCTCAATGGACTTTGCCCGAAATGCCGCTATCAGGCACAACTGCGCCAGCGCTATCTTCTCGCTCGAAATGAGCAAGGTTGAGATCGTTATGCGGCTGCTCAGCGCCGAGGCGCGGGTGCCGCTGCACGTGCTCCGGTCCGGGCAGCTGTCCGACGACGACTGGACCAAGCTGGCCCGCCGCATGGGCGAGATCAGCGAGGCGCCGCTGTTCGTCGACGACACGCCCAACATGAACCTGATGGAGATCCGGGCCAAGGCGCGCCGGCTCAAGCAACGCCACGACCTCAAGATGATCGTGGTCGACTACCTCCAGCTGATGAGCTCGCCCAAGCGCACCGAGAGCCGGCAGCAAGAGGTCGCCGAACTGTCGCGTGGCCTCAAGCTGCTCGCCAAAGAGGTCGAGTGCCCGGTGATCGCGGTGAGTCAGCTCAACCGTGGCCCCGAGCAGCGCACCGACAAGCGCCCGCAACTGTCCGATTTGCGTGAGTCGGGCTGTCTGACGGCCACGACGCGGGTGATACGCGCCGACACCAACGCCGAGGTGACACTCGGCGAGCTGCTTGCCTCGGGCGCCCGTGACACACCGGTGTGGGCGCTCGACGAGCGGCTCAAATACACCCCGCGCACGATGACCCACGTCTTCCCAAGTGGTCGCAGAGAGACGTTTCGGCTGCGGCTGGCTTCGGGCAAGACGATCGACGCGACCGCCAACCATCCCTTCCTGTCGTTCGACGGCTGGCGTGCGTTGGGAGATCTTTCTGTTGGGTCACGCATCGGCGTCCCGCGACACATCCCCGCGCCGGAGACCATGGCGCCGGCGTGGGCTGACGACGAGGTCGTGTTGTTGGCGCACATGCTCGGCGACGGCTCCTTCGTCAAGCGTCAACCCATCCGCTACGCGAGCATCGACGAGCAGAACTTGCGAGCCGTGACAGACGCTGCTCGGCATTTTGGTGTCACCGCCGTCCGCGACGACTACGAGCAGGCGCGAGTCACTACCTTGCGCTTGCCCGCGCCATACCCGCTCGCCCGAGGGCGGCGTAACCCCATCGCCGCGTGGCTGGACGGCTTGGGCCTATTCGGGCTCCGCTCACACGAGAAGTTCGTGCCGGCTTCCTTGATGGGCCTGGAGAAGCGGCAGGTTCGACTTTTCCTCCGCCACCTCTGGGCGACTGACGGTTCGGTGACCATGACCCGTGGCGGACGCGGTGGCCGCGTCTACTACGCCAGCACGAGCCGTCGCCTGCTCGACGATGTGAGTCGGCTGTTGCTGCGCTTCGGCATCACAACCCGCATCAGGACTGTTTCGAGCAAGGCTGTCCGAGCGCAATACACCCTCGACGTCTCAGGCCGCGACGACCAGTTGCGATTCCTCCGCGAGATCGGGGTTCACGGCGCCCGGTCGGCGAATTGCGAGCTGTTGTTGGCCGCTCTCGAAGGCGGCGTCAGCAACACCAACGTCGACACCGTTCCGCTAGAGGTGTGGACTCGCGTACGCGCCGCTCTGATCGAGCGAGGGATGAGCCACCGCCAGTTCGCCTCGGCGATGCGCACGCAGTTCAGCGGCAGCGCGATGTGGAAGTGCGCACCGAGCAGACCACGGTTGGCCCGGGTGGCGCAAATCCTCGGTGATGCCGACCTCGAACTGCATGCGACGAACGACATATTCTGGGACGAGATCGTGGCGATCGAACCGCTCGGCATGCAGGACGTGTTCGATGCGACCGTTCTCGGCACGCACAACTTCATCGCCAACGGCATCGCGACCCACAATTCGATCGAGCAGGACGCCGACGTCGTGATCCTGTTGCACCGCGACGACTACTACGACAAGGAGTCGCCGCGGGCGGGCGAGGCCGACTTCATCGTGGCCAAGCACCGAAACGGCCCGACCGACACCGTCACCGTCGCCGCCCAGCTCCACCTGTCCCGCTTCGTCGACATGGCGATTTAAGACAAGAGCGGAAACCAGCCCGCGGCCTCGCCGAGCGCGACCCGGTCCCGCGGTGTCAGTGCCTCCCGGCCGCTCGCCTTGAGCAGGAACTCCTTCGACGACCAGCCCACCGGCCGCACGACCTCGTCGCTGAGCAAACCGTCCATCGTGGACACGGCGACGGCCAGCGCGGACGCCGGCGGTTCCGGCGCCGACGGGAGGTCGACGGTCAGGTCGAGATGATGCACCACGGCCTCGGTCACCAGCGTGGCGACGAAGTCGGGCACCGACAGCACATGCCCCTGCGTCGCCACGAACGACGTGGCGTCCGCGGCCGCGGCGGCGCGGGCGGCCGCCGGCGCGGTCGACGCCCACACCGCGACAATCGCCGACGGCCGGTCGTACGCCGAAGCCGCCCGCCTGGTCAACCACGCGTTGTGCTGGCTAGCCGCCGCATCACCACTGCCCGGGTACGCCGACCAGTAGCTCACGTGGTCCACATCGGACGGCCCGGGAGCCGGGCTGGCGAACGTCACCAGTGCCCGCCGCGCGTCCTGCAGCAGGTGGTGCACCACGTCGGCGATCACCCAGCCCCGGCATCGGGTGGGTCGCAGCAGGTCGTCGTCGGTCAGCGGCAGCACCACCGCGGTGACCGCGTCGTAGGCGGCGGCGAGGGCGGCAGCGCCGGCAGGAGCCGTCATGACTAGACGATCTCACGCGGCACGGGGGCCGGCAGCCGACAACGGCGACCGACCCCCGGCAAGCGACAGCGCGAACTCAGTCGAACAGCTCGCCCAGGAAGCCCTTCTTGTGACGCTTGTTGCGGTAGTGGCCGTGGTAGCCGTATTGCCCGCCGTGCTGACCGTAGGCCGGCTGCGGCGGGTAGTGCGCCGGCGGGGGCGGCGGCGGCACGTGGCTCGGCTGCCCGTAGCCCGGCGCGTGGCCACCCGGCGGTGGCGGGGGCGGTGGGGCGTAGCCACCGGAGTGCGCCGGTTGCCCGGGCGCGGGCGGTGCGGAGGAGTGTTGACGGTTCCAGTTGGCCTCGGCCTCGAAAAGCTTCTCGAGCTCGCCGCGGTCGAGGAAGATCCCACGGCACTCGCCGCACTGGTCGATGGTCACGCCACTGCGCTCGTAGGTACGCATCTCGCCACGACACTTCGGACAGGTCATCTGCATCACTAGACGGTACCGGGTGGACGCACGCGGGCCGAGTCCAGCGCTGCGGCCACCTCGCGGTCGGACACCTGGTGGAAGTCGTCGTAGAACTCGCTGACCGCGCCGAACGGCGCCGGCCGCAGCGGGCAGACCAGCTCGTCGACCAGCGGTTCCAGGGCACGCAGGGCCCGCACCGAGCCGACCGGCACCGCGAGCACGACCCGCGCCGCGGACAGCGCCCGGGCCACCGCGACCGCCGCCCGCGCCGACGCGCCCGTCGCCAGGCCGTCGTCGACCAGCACCGCCACCGTCCCGGCCAACGACAACGGCGGTCGCCCGCGGCGATAGATCGCCTCCCGCCGGGACAGCTCCGCCGATTCACGTGAAACCACCGCGTCGACGTCGCCCTGCTCGAGCCGGGCCGCCACGTCGTCGTTCACCACCATCACGCCCCCGGGGCCGAGCGCGCCGAACGCGACCTCCGGCGACCACGGCACGCCCAGCTTGCGGATCACCAGGGCATCGAGCGCGACGTCCAGCCGCCCCGCGACCGCGGCCGCGACGGGGATGCCGCCCCGCACCAGCCCGAGCACCAGCACGTCGGTCCGGCCGGCATAGCCGCCCAAGGCGTCCGCCAGCACCGCGCCGGCCGCTGCCCGGTCAGGGAAGGAGGAGCCGTCCACCCATTCAGGTGTACGCCGTCGCGCGCCCGTCCGCCGCTTCTTCCACGCGATCGGGGCGCTCGGTGACGCTGGCCGCGGCCGTCAGCGCCGGCGCCCAGGCCAGCAGCGCCACCGGGTACAACAGGTAGCCGAACCGCGTCGACGGCATCAGGAAGATCGCCGCCAGCAGCCCGTACCCGCTGATCAGCGCCGCCGCCGCAGCGGTCGTCGGTGGCCGGCGGACCAGCCACACCGCGATGGCCAGGCCCGCGAGCAGCAGCAGACCGAGCGCGATGACGCGCCCCGCCGGCAGGCCGGTGGCGATCAGCCGCCCGGGAAACGGCGAGGCCGCCGGGCTGGTGACCACGCCGTGCCCGAGCGGGAAGCCGATCACGTTGTCGACCAGCGCGCCCGGATCGCGCAGCAGCGGCGGCACCACCGCGAGCACCGGCAGCCCGAGCGCGCCCAGCGCGAACCGCCCCAGCCGTCGCCGGGTCAGCGCGTGGATGATGAGCACCGCGAGGATCGGCAGCGCCAGCAGCTTGAGCGCGGCGGCCAGCCCGGCGGCGACCCCGGCCCACCCCCAGCGCTCGCGGGCGCAGAGCGCGAGGGCCAGCAGGCACAGCGCCAGCACCGGCAGGTCGTCACCGCCGGTGGCGGCGGTCAGCGCGCAGACGGGCAGCACCGTGGTCAGCTGCACGGCCCGCAGCACGCGCGGGCCGCGTACCAAAGCGATCGTGAGACCCAAGGCGGCGGTGGTGGCGAGCAGGAACCAGATCCGGGCGTCGGTCCACCAGGCGTCGCCGGCCAGCGCGCGTGGCAGACCGAACAGCGACATTCCCGGCTGGTACGGCAGATAGCCCAGCAACCGCTCGTCGGCCGGCAACCGGGCGATCGTGTCGTCGGAGAGGTACGGCGTCGCGTGGTGCAGCAGCCGGCTCCCGCCGTCCTCGACGACCAGCACCTCCTCCTGCGCCCGGTCGGTGCGCCCGCCGGCCCGCTCGACCGACTGGATCAGCATCGGCACCCACGCGGTGGCGACCCAGGCGAAACCGGTGATGGCGGCGCGCAGTCGCGGGTCGCGGTTGCCGGCGAGCCACTGCGTGAGCACGGCGACGGCCGCCACGGCGTACCCGATCGCGGCCACGCCACCCCACGCTCGATGCGGCAACAGGGTCGAGGTAACCGCCGTGATCGCGGCGAAGCCGGCCGACAGCGCGTAGAGGCCGAGATCGAAGGCCAGGCCGCCGGCCGCACGGTCGAGCCGGGACCAGGTGATCATCCGCCCAAGTGTGGCAAACGCTCGCTGCGCTGTCGCGGCACCGCCCGCCGCGGACTGAGCCGGATCACCGCCCCTTCGTCGTGCAGCGCAGGCGCGAGGGTGCCAGGCCGCCCGCCCGAGCCGCGGTGCAGCGACGCGAGCAGCCGTGCGGCGGTCATCGGGCGCGCGAACAGCTGCCCCTGCCCGGCCGTGCAGCCGAGCTCCCAGAGCGCGCGCCGCTGCGGCTCGCTGTCGACGCCCTCGGCCACCACCGCGAGGTCGAGGCTGCGCCCGAGGTCGACGGTGGACCGGATCACCGCGCCGGCCTCGGGCGAGGTCTCCATGGCGGTGACGAACTGCTTGTCGATCTTCAACTCGTGTACGGGGATCCGCGACAACACCGACAACGACGAGTACCCGGTGCCGAAGTCGTCGAGCGCCAGCCGCACACCCTCGTCGCGCAGCCGGCCGAGCACCTGGTCGACCACCTCGAGCTGGCTGATCGTCAAGGTCTCGGTCAGCTCGAGGATGAGCCGATCGGGCGGCAGGTCGTGCGTACGCAGCCGGGTCGTCACCGAGCCCGGGAAGCGCGGGTCGAGCAGGCTGCGCGGTGCGACGTTGACCGCGACCGGCAGGTCGAAGCCCGCCTCCCGCCACGATGAGCAGGCCAGCAACGCCTGGTCGAGCACGGCCTCGGCGAACGCCGGCAGCAACCCACTGCGCTCGACCGTCTCCAGGAACCGCAGCGGATCGACGGTGCCGTGATCGGGGTGGTGCCAGCGGGCCAGCGCCTCGGCCGCGAGCACCTCACCGCTGGCCAGGTCGACGATCGGCTGGAAGTCGACGGTGAGCGTCCCGTCGGCGACCGCGCTGGTCAGGCCCCCGGTCATCGCGAACCGGCCGATGTCAGCGGTGTCCCGCGCGTGCGAGTAGGTGGCGATTCGCAGCCCGGACCGCTTGGCCTGGTACATGGCGACATCGGCCCGCCGCAGCAGTTCGGCGATCCCCCCGGTGCTCGGCGCCGTCGCGATCCCCCCACTGGCCTCGACGGTGATCTGCATGCCCTCGACCTCCATGGGCTCCTGCAGGGCACGGATCAGCCGCTCCGCCCGGTGGGCTGCGACCGCAGGTGCGGGCAGGCCGGTCAGCAGGACGGCGAACTCGTCGCCGCCTAGGCGGGCCACCAGGTCGTCGGTGCGGGCGGCGCCCCCGAGCCGCTGGGCGACCTGCTTGAGCACCTCGTCGCCGGCTGCGTGACCCAGAGTGTCGTTGACCTCCTTGAAATGATTGAGGTCCAGCAGAAGCAACGCCACGACGCCGTTGGCGTGCTCGTCCGAGATCAACCTCTGGCCGTGGTCGAGTAGCTGACGGCGATTGGCCAGCCCAGTCAGCGCATCGTGCGCCGCGTCGTGTGCGTGCACGACCGCGACCCGCTCGAGCTCCGCGTATGCGGACGCGTTGTGGATCGCGGTGTTCAGAGCGGATGCGAAGGTGCGCAGCTTGTAGATCTCCATCTCGTTGAGCTGCACCGGGCCGCTGAAATGCAACCGCAGCTCGCCGATGGGTTTGCTGTCTGTGCGATCCTCGAGCACCGTCGTGATCACGAAGGTGTCAGTCGGCCACTCGCCCGCACCAGGTGGATCGACCTTGCCGCCGAGGCCACGCACCAACCGTGGCGGGTCGGTGTGGAAAACCTCGACCTCCGCCCCGTCGGCGGAGAAGAGATCAGGCGTCCACTCGACCGCGACCTCCATGACGCGACGCAGGTCGACGTCGTTGAGTGCCTCCGCCGAGCTGGCGAGCCGTTGCCACGAGATGCGCTCGTCGCGCTTCCGGATCCGATTCGAGTACCAGAGATGCAGGGTCAGGATCAGCAGCGGCGCGACCAGCAAGACCTGGGCGTCGCGGTTGAGAGACAGGAGCCAGACGATGAACAGCGCCACCACCAGTCGGGCCAGGCCGAAGCCGATCCTGATGTCGAGGTAGCGACGGAACTGCTGGGAGAGCGGTGTGCGCGTGGCGAGGGCCACCACGGGGTGGACCAGCAACTCGTCGACCACGGTCACGGTAAGGAAGGCGAGCACTAGAGACAGGATGTGGAACTGCGGGTCGCCGGTGACGAAAGCGGTACCGCCGGCATACATGACGCCAGCTCCCGCGGCCGCCGACACCGCGTCCTTGCTGGCGCCGAAGGCAACTTTGAGAGGACTGACCCGCCCAAGCACCCGACCGATGACGATGCCGACCGCGGTGCACACCACAACCCACGGTGGCGGGGCGACGGTCAACCCGACGAGGGTGACGATCTCGGTCCAGGACTGGCCATATTTGTTGGCTCGGATGCGTACGTTCAGCATCGCCCGGTTGGACGCCGTCGCCGCGACGGTCAATGCACCTAATGTCAATAGAGACGGATTTTCGACCCTTTTCGTGGCGATCATATAAATCGACGCTGCGATCGCGACGGCGGCCAGAAACACCACGAGACCGACGAGCAGCCGGAGCTGCCGATCGGTCGCGTTGTGGTGGGTCTTCGGTTCGTCGGTCAATCGATCCCCATTAGAGCGACGCCTACGAGTGACGCCAGCATACCGGACCGTGACCTGTTCTTTTGGGACTTCAGCTCCACTCGTTGGCGCGCATGCCTACTCCCCAAGTCTTTGGCCGGCTTGTTCCGGCGATGGGAGAAGCGTAAGTTGCTGATCGCCATATTTGAACCGAGAAATGTCGATATGAGCAGTATTCGCCAACTAGGGACCGTTTTGTAACGATGTGTTCACTCGATGAATGCGCACCGCATTCAAGCCGGTGCGGTTTGTACGATTCGGTCGGAAGGGCTCGACAAATTCGGAAGTGAGCGGGCGGTCAGCGATTGCGTGCGCTCTGTGGGCAATGCGCCACTCGTTATTCTCCGGCCGCAGGTGCTTACGCACCAACCCCTTGTCGCGTGACTTAAGCCAACGCTCCGCATCTGCATACTCGGACGGGCATGCACCAACCGGGATTAACCACACCCACATGGCCACCACTGCGCCACTCTCTGTAGCTGAACGGACTACTCTCCATGCGCCAAACGGCTGCACGTCGAATGCATTGTTGGTGCATTAACAAACCATCATGCGGGCGGACAAAGTTTGTGCGATAATACGAGACTCATATAACTGCGACGGAAAGCGTCGGTACCGTGCGGTCCCCGCCCTGACCGATAGGCTCACAGCGTGGGCGAAGCACATCTGACGCATGTCGACGAGGGCGGAGCGGCCCGCATGGTCGACGTCTCCGCCAAGGACGTCTCGGCCCGCCGGGCCACCGCCGCCGGCCAGTTGAAAACCACCGCCGAGGTGGTCGACCTGCTGCGCCGGGACGGGCTGCCCAAGGGTGACGCGCTCGCGGTGGCGCGGATCGCCGGCATCATGGGCGCCAAGAAGACGCCCGACATCGTGCCGCTCTGCCACCCGATCGCGTTGACCGGGGTGACCGTCGAGTTCGTGCTCGGCGAGACGACCGTCGAGATCACGGCAGTCACCCGCACCGCCGACCGCACCGGCGTCGAGATGGAGGCGTTGACCGCGGTGGCCACCGCCGGCCTCGCCCTGGTCGACATGGTCAAGGCGGTCGACCCGGCCGCGTCGATCACCGACGTGCGGGTGCTCCGCAAGGAGGGCGGCAAGACCGGTCTCTGGACCAGGGAGGACGAACAGTGATTCGCGCCCGCGTCATCGTGGCCTCCAACCGGGCGGCCGCCGGCGTCTACGCCGACACCAGCGGCCCGATCCTGGTCGACGGCCTGCGGCAGATCGGCTGTGAGGTCGACGAGCCCATCGTCGTGCCCGACGGCGAGCCGGTCGCGCAGGCGCTGCGGATGTCGATCGCCGAGGGCATCGACGTGGTGGTGACCAGCGGCGGCACCGGCATCACGCCGACCGACCAGACGCCCGAGGTGACCAAGGTGTTGCTCGACTACGAGGTGCCGGGCATCGCCGAGGCCATCCGGGCGCACAGCCGGGAGCAGATCCCGGCCGCCGCACTGTCCCGCGGGGTGGCCGGAGTGGCCGGCCGGACTCTGGTGATCAACCTGCCCGGCTCCAAGGGTGGCGCCCGCGACGGTCTGGCCGTGCTCGGCCCCATCCTGGTGCACGCGGTCGACCAGCTCCGCGGCGGAGATCATCCCGCACCGAACATCTGACCCGGCGCAGGCATAGGCTCGCAGGGTGACCGCCGAAACCGTCGCGACCACCGCCCCGACCGCGTGGGACCAGGCCCGCAAGCTGATGTACGAGGCGGGCCGAGCCGCCCTCATAGCACCGACCGAGGTGCCGGTCGACGAGGCCGACGGCCTCACCCTCGCCCAGGACCTGGTCACGCTGACCACGTTGCCGGCCTTCCCCACGTCGAGTGTGGACGGTTTCGCCGTGCGCGGCCCGGCGCCGTGGACGCTGGTCGGCAAGGTGCTCGCCGGCAACTCCCCCGCGCCGTTGACCGACGACGGCACCGGGGTCGAGATCGCCACCGGTGGGATGCTGCCGCCGGGCGCCGACGCCGTGCTGCGCGTCGAGGAGTCCACCCGCACCGCCGACGGCCGGGTCACCGGGCGCCTGCGCGAAACCGTCGAATGGCGCCGGCCCGGCGAGGAGGCCGAGCTCGGCGAGGTGCTGGTCCCGGCTGGCACGCCCGTCGACCCGGGCGTGCTCGGGCTGGCGGCGTCGTGCGGCTACGACACCCTGGCGGTGCATCCCCGGCCGCGGGCCGCGGTGCGGATCTTCGGCGACGAGCTGCTCACCCAGGGTCCGCCCGGGGACGGCCGGGTCCGCGACGCGCTGGGTCCGAACGTTCCCGCCCTGCTCCGGAGGTACGGCTGCCAGGTCGCGCCCGGTGCCGTCGTCGGGCCGGTCGAGGACACGCTCGACGCGCACATCGCCGCGATCCGCTCCGCCCTCGCCGGCGCCGACCTGGTCTGCACCACCGGCGGCACGATGCACGGCCCGGTCGACCACCTGCACCCGGCGCTGGCCGCCCTCGGGGCGGAATACCTGGTCAACACCGTTGCGGTCCGGCCCGGCTTCCCGATGCTGGTGGCCCGCGTGACCGGCGACGACGGGCGGGCCCGGTTCATCGCCGGCCTGCCCGGCAACCCGCAGTCGGCCCTGGTCGCGCTCGCGTCGCTGGTAGAACCACTGCTGGCCGGCCTGCGCGGGCGGGCGCTGCCCGCGCTGGCGTCGGTCACTCTGGCCGAGCCGGTGCCGGGCCGGGGCGACTACACGCACCTGGCGCTCGTGCACGTCGACGCGGCCACCGGCACCGCCCGCCCGCTCCGGCACGTCGGCTCGGCGATGCTGCGCGGCCTCGCCCGGGCACACGGCTTCGCCGCGATCGCACCGGGTACGTCCGGCGAGGCCGGCGCGCGGGTACCGTTCGTACCGTTGCCGCTACTGCCGGGAGAACGACCGTGATCGTCAGTGTGACCTCCGAGCCGCTCGATCTCGCCGCGCACGAAGCGGCCGTGGCCGACCCGCGCGCCGGCGCGGTCGTGTCGTTCCAGGGCGTCGTCCGCGACCACGACGGCGGGCGCTCGGTCGTTTCCCTCGACTACGAGGGCCACCCGACAGCGCTCGACGTGCTCCGCGAGGTCGCCGCCGAGATCGCCAAAGATCCCGAGGTGTACGCCGTGGCGGTCTCCCACCGCGTCGGCGCCCTGAAGATCGGCGACGTCGCCCTCGTGGCCGCCGTCAGCACCGCGCACCGCGGTGCCGCCTTCGCCGCCTGCGGCCGCCTCGTCGACGAGGCCAAGGCCCGCCTGCCGATCTGGAAGCGCCAGGTCTTCACCGACGGCGCCGAAGAATGGGTCAACTGCCCCTGACCGACGCCACGCCGTCCAACCGACCACTTCGGCGACACCGCCATTGCACGCCAACGGCCGGCAAGCCGGTCCAGATCAGCGACCTGGAGCGCGCCAACCGCACTCGATCTCGCTGAGCGGCCCGCCGTCCGAAGGCCGCGGCGACCTCGCGGGACGCCTGTTCGCGGTGCGATGCACGATGCGCGGGCGCTCCCCGCCCGCGTGCCAGTCCAGCTGAGAGGAAGGGTCCGCGACCCAGCGCGGACGCGGAGAGCGACGCGAAGCGAGCGGGGCCCGGCGGGAGCGACGGTCGCGCCCACCGCGAACCCGGGACCGGATCTGGATGCTATGGATCGGGCCCGGCGGGAGCGACGGTCGCGCCCACCGCGAACCCGGGACCGGATCTAGATCCAATGGATCGGGCCCGGCGGGAGCGACGGTCGCGCCCACCGCGAACCCGGGACCGGATCCAGAGCCCATGGAATCGGGCCCGGCGGGAGCGACGTTCCCCCGACGGGCCCGGGACAAGCATCAGATCTTCTGGTGAATCGCCCGCCGGTCGATGCGGATCGCCTTCTCGGGGTAGAAGGCCGGCTCCGCGCCGGGCCGCCACGGTAGGGCGGCGACCAGCACGATCAGGGCGAGCGCGAGCGAGTTCTCCATGAGGGCGCCCCAGAGGCCGTCCTCGTAGTGCGAATATTCGGGGAGTTGGTGCTCGTAGGGCCAGATCGGCGAGACGAGGAACAGCAGGTAGACGAAGATCGCGGCGCTGGCGTGGCGGAGGCCGGTCAGGGCCGGGAACCAGATCGGTGTGCGTAGCGGCGCCAGGCCGCCCATGCCGGCGCTGGGTGTCAGGCCGCGGCGGGTGAGGCGTCGGCCGCTTTCCAGGCCCTTGCTCGCGTCGCGGCGGCGCATCGCCGCGTCGGCCAGCACCAGGATCGCCGGGATGACGAAGGTCAGGTGGTGGCTCCAGGAGATCGGGCTGATCACGTTGGCGGTCAGTCCGACCAGGACGAACGCGGTGAGCTCGTCGCCGTCGGCGTGGGCGCGGGCGGCGCGGGACAGGCCGAGCGCGAAGACCAGCAAGGCGAACGAGAGCCACAGCAGCGTCGGCGCCTCGGGTGTGTCGTATAGCCGGGCGAGCACGCCGGCAAGCGACTGGTTGGGCGTCATGTCGGCCTGGCCGACGCGTTCGGTTTCCCAGATCACCCGCAGGAAGTACGCGGCCGAGTCCTTGCCGGCGACCATGAACGTCGCCGCGCTGACGCCGATCGCGGTGGCCACCGCCGTCATCGCGGCCCGCCACTGCTTCGTGACCAGCAGGTAGATCACGAACAGGGCCGGGGTCAGCTTGATCGACGCGGCGAGGCCGATGCCGACGCCGGCCCAGGCGCCGCTGCGGACGAAGCGCGTCAGCGCGCCGCCGGTCGGCGTGAAGCCGGCGCTGGTCCGTGCGCGCCAGCGCAGCGCGACCAGGTCGGCCATGACCAGCAGGAACAGCAGCAGGTTGATCTGGCCGTAGCCGAGCGACTCGCGAACGGGCTCGATCGCGGCGGCGGCGGGGACGGCCAGGCCGACGGCGAACCAGCGGGTCCAGCCGTAGCGGCGGGCGATCGGGCCGAGCAGCGCCCACATGACGACGGCCAGCGCCAGCAGGCTGGCGACCACGTTGATCCAGGCGGCGGCCGCGAACGGCACCCGCGATATCGGCAGCATCAACAGGCCGGCGAAGGGTGGGTACGTGAACCCCAGCCCGGTGTCCGGCGCCGCGTAGGCGTAGAGATCGCGTCCGCTCGCCCACCAGACAGCCGCACCGTGGTAGATCTTCATGTCGAAGAAGTTGTACGGCCGTCCGAACGCACCGATGGCGTACCAGGCCGTGACGAACGCGCCGGCGATGAGGCCGAGGCGCACGAGGTTCCGACTGTAGATCCCACGGACAGGGCTGCTGGGTTGGACGAGGCGGTCCATCCGTCTTCCGACGGTCGCCGGCATGGCGTGGCCACCCCCGTACCCTTTGTGATGTGCCGTCCTGGTCCGTATCGAGCCTAGAGGGGCCCGTGTTACGTCACCCGCGGCGTTATCTGACCGTGTCCGATCCCACACTAGTTCGCGACATTTCGTCCGCGTTAACGCAGGGCGACCAGTTCATGCGTTTCGGGTCGTTACTGCCCGGATTCAGCTCGGTAGCTTGCGCCCGGCCGCAGCCGCCTTGTAGGCGATCTTGGCTTCGCGTCGGGCCGTCTTGGCTGCTCGGCGCAGGGACTGTCCGCTGTGCCCGATCGAGTGCAGTCCATGCTCCAGGTTGTGCCGGCCGTGCTCGAGCGCGTGCCGGCTGTGTCCCGCATAGTGGCTCGCCCGCCAGGCCAGGCCCGGACGGCCCTGGGTGTCGGTCGCCGCGAGCAACAGGCCGCCGAAGAGACCCAGGTTTTTCATGAAGTGCGTTTCCTGGTGGCGGCGCTCGATCGGGTCCTTGATCGTCCAGAAGGGATGCGCGGCCAGTGTGGTCGGCACGAGCGTGCTGGCCAGCACGACCGCCGCCGGCCGGGTCAGCCGCCCCCTGGCCAGCATCAGGCCGGCCAACACCTGTGCCGCCCCGTTGATCCGCACGAGGGAGGCCGGGTCGGTGGGGAACTTGTCGGGCGCCTTCTCGAACAGCGGACCGACCTTGTCGGCCACCTTCTGGGCCCGGGGCACGAACGCCGTCGGACGGGCGACCGAGCGGGCGCCACTGACGACGAAGATCGTGCTGAGGAACAGGCGCGCGACCGTGCGTACGGGACTCATGGTCTAGTTCTTACCCCGTCGGAGGTCGCGGTATCCCCCAAACAGTGCGACTCATGGCTGCGTACGCAGATAGCGTCCGAAGTGGGGAACGGTGAACGCGACCGTGCCTCGCTCGCCGGAGTAGATGAGACCCTTCTTGATCAGGGCATCCCGGGCCGGCGACAGGCTGGCGGGCTTGCGGCCCAGCGCCTGCGCGACGTCGGCGGTCGCGACGGCCAGGTCCATGTCGTCCCCGCGGTCCGCGGCGGACAGGGTCGCCATCGCGCGCATGTATTCGCGCTCGGCCGGCGTCGCGCGCTCGAAGCGGGACCCGAAGAACCCCACGGCGAGCTCGGCCTCGGCCTCCGGCGCGGCCACCCGGACGTCGTCGGCGGTGATCGGCGTACGCGGGGCGTGGTCCCAGGTCGCCTTCCCGTAGGCCTGGACGAAGTAGGGGTATCCGCCGGACTTCTCGTAGAGGAGGTCGAGGGCCTTGGGCTCGTATTCGACCTCCTCCCGGGCCGCCGGCGCGCCGAGCGCCTGGTCGGCCGCGATCCGGTCGAGCCGGTCGATCCGCTGGTAGCGGAAGAGTCGCTCCGAGTAGGACTTGGCCGCCGAGAGCACGGCGGGCAGGTGCGGCAGCCCGGCGCCGACCACGATCAGCGGCGCACCGAGCTGGGAAAGCTCGTGGCAGGCGGCGCACAGGGCCGAGACGTCGTCGGGCGGCACGTCCTGCATCTCGTCGATGAAGAGCGCGACGCCGGTGCCGACGTCGGTGGCCACGGCCGCCGCGTCGGTGAACAGCTCGACCAGGTCGATCTCGATGTCGCCGGAGTCGGCCCGGCCGCTCTTCGCCGGCACGTCGATGCCGGGCTGCCAGCGGTCGCGCAGCTTCGCGTTGGCCTGGTTGGCCCGCAGCGCGAAGGCCTTGAGCACGCCGAGGAACTCGTCGATCCGGTCGGGGGCGCGATGGCGGGGCGCGAGCTCCCGCACCGCCATGTGCAGGGCGGCCGCGACCGGGCGGCGCAGCGACTGGTCGGGCCGCGCCTCGATCTTGCCCGTGCCCCAGAGCCGCCCGATCGCCTGTGACCGCAGCGAGTTGAGCAGCACCGTCTTGCCGACACCGCGCAGGCCGGTCAGCACCAGGCTGCGCTCGGGGCGGCCGCGGGCGACGCGTTCGAGCACCACGTCGAAGACGTCGAGCTCGCGGTCGCGCCCGGCCAGCTCCGGCGGCCGCTGACCGGCACCGGGTGCGTAGGGGTTGCGCACCGGATCCATGTCGATGACCGTATCGGTCGATCTAGGAAAGACTCTAGAAATGCGTAGACGACGGTACGGCGTGTCGTGGTCTGGCGGCTTCTAGCGCTCTCTAGCGCCGTGGCTAGATCGCGCTAGTTTGCGTTAGCTGTTGCGCAGCTTGAGGCAGAGCACGTAGTCGTTGAGGTCGAGCGGGCTGTCGAAGAAGTACCAGTCGGTGTAGCCGTCGACGTCCTTGCACTTCTTCTCCGCGTCGTCCTGACCGGTGGTGGCCTCGTCGAACCTGGCCAGCACCTGGTAGGTCTTCGTCGCGCACTTGGCGATCTCGAGCTTGGGGTCGGTGCTCGTGCCGACGTTCTTGACGCACTGGCCCTTCTTGACGAAGCGGGCGTCGGCGGACGACTCGGGGTCGGGCGCCGCTGACTTCGTCGGCTCCTCGGTCGGCGCGGTCGACTCCGTCGGAGTGGTCTGGCTGGCGGTCTTCTGGGGGTCGTCGGGCCGGCCGACGAACCAGACGGCCGCCGCGCCGCCGCCGCACACGAGCACCGAGAGCACGATGACCAGGGCGAGGACCGGGCTGAAGCGCTTCTTGCGCGGGGGTTCCTCGGGTGTGGTCCAGGCGGGTTCGGTGCCGTACTGCGGGAAGTTCTGGTCGTACTGCTGGGTGGGCTGGCCGTAGCCCTGCTGGCCGTAGCCTTGCTGCCCATAGCCTTGCTGGCCGTAGCCCTGGCCGCCGTAGGTCGGTTGGCCGTAGCCCGGCTGCTGTTGCGGGTAGCCCGAGTCGTACGGGTTGCCGCCGCTCTGGCCGTAGTCGCCGCCGTAGGTCGGTGAGCCGGGTCCGCCGGGTGGGCTGGACTGCGGCTGCCCGCCCCACGGGTCGTGGCCGCCGCCCTGGCCGCCCTGGCCGCTCTGGCCTTGGCCGCCCCAAGGGTCCGATGGCTGGCCGTAGGGGTCGTGGCCCGGGTACGGCCCACCGTTCGGCGGTCCGTAGTTCGACATGGACGTTCCTCCTGGCCGAGGGAGTTCACTCATCGGTGGCTCTGGTCACCGTAGCGTCTGACCGGGCGGTGCTCACCTCCCGGAACCGCGCCAAACCTACCCTGGCCGGGTTGCCAGGTCAGATCAGGCGGAGCTGACGATCCTTGGGTCGGCGTTCCTCGGTCGCGCCGAGCCGCTCGAACAGGCCCGCGTCGATGGCGTCGAGGAACGGCGACGGGCCGGTCTCGCGTTCGGTGCCGAGTCGGAAGCGGCGCTGGGCGTGCGAGACGTAGAGGCGGTCCTGCGCGCGGGTCAGGCCGACGAAGAACAGCCGGCGTTCCTCGGCGAGGTCGTCGTCGGTGGTGCGGTCGAACATGCGCAGCGGGAGCAGGCCGTCCTCGACGCCGACCAGGAAGACCACGGGGAACTCGAGGCCCTTCGCGGCGTGCAGCGTGAGCAGGGTGACCGCCTCCGCGCGCGGGTCGAGCGCGTCGACCTCGGCGCCGGTGGCCAGCTGGGCGAGGAACTGCTCGAGGTCGTCACCGCAGCGCACGGCGAGCGGGGTGAGCAGTTCGACGGCCGACCAGACGTCCGGCGGGGTCGGGGTGCCGGTCGTGGTGTCCAGGGTGGGCTGGGCGAAACGTTTGGCGAGGAGCTGACCGGCTCTGCGTACGCGGGCGTGCAGTGGCCCTTGCTCGCCGGCCAGCCGCAGCTCGCGGGCGATGGCGTCGACGCCCGGGCGGTCGCGTAGTCGGTTGTGTGAGCGCTTCTGCACCGGAATGCCGGCCCGCGACAGCGCCTCGACGATCGGGGCGGCCTGCTGGTCGGTGCGGTAGAGGACGGCGACGTCCGAGAACGAGACGCCGGCCGCGTTGCCGCTGATCCGGCCCGAGTCCAGCGACCGGTGGGAAAGGCCACCGACCAGGTCGTCGATGGTACGGGCGACGAAGTCGGCCTCGTCCGTCGCGGAGGTCGCGGGGTAGCGGCCGACCAGCGGTGCTTCGGGGTCGAGGCGGGCCGGGTCGAGCCGGCGGCCGCGGACCAGCGACTGCGGCGCGATGGCCTGCACCGCGGCCGCGAGGATCGGCGCGGACGACCGGTAGTTCCGGGTCAGCCGGACCGGGCGGGCGTCGGTGAAGTCCTCGGCGAAGCGCATGAAGTAGGCGACGTCGGCGCCCCGGAACGAGTAGATCGCCTGGTCGGGGTCGCCGATCGCGCAGAGGTTGCCGTCGGGCGGGCAGAGCAGGCGGAGCAGTTCGTACTGGGTCTCGTCGACGTCCTGGTACTCGTCGACGAAGATCCACCGCCACCGGCCCTGGTAGCGGTCGACCAGGTCGGGGTCCTTGCGCAGCAGCTCGAGCGGCAGGCCGACCAGCTCGTCGAGGTCGACCAGGTCCTTGTCGCGCAGCAGTTTGCCGTACGTGGCGTCGTCGTCGCCGGCTTCCTTGCGGGCCGCTTCCCGCTCGGTGTCGTCGGCGATCCGGAAGTCTTCCGGAAGGCCGGCGGCGGCCGCGTTCTCACGGAGGATCGTCAGGCCGAGCGAGTGGAACGTGGCGACGGTGATGTCGGCGGCGACGGGGCCGAGCAGGCCGTCGAGCCTGGTGCGCAGCTCCTCGGCGGCCCGCCTGGTGAACGTGATCGCCAGGCAGTGGTCGGGCTGCACGTTGAGTTCGGCGCACAGGTAGGCGATGCGGTGGGTGAGCGTACGGGTCTTGCCCGTGCCGGGGCCGGCGACGATCAGCATCGGCCCGCCGGGCGCGGAGGCGGCGACCCGCTGCATCGCGTCGAGGCGGTCGAGCAGGCCGGTGCCGACCTCTTCCATGCCGGCGAGCATCGGCTCGAACGGCTCGTGCGGCGAGACCTGCTGCGGTGGTGGGATCGGGGCCTCGACGGGCTGCGGCTCGACCCGCTTGACGGGGCCACGCCGGGCTGATCCCTCCGACGGGCGGTCCTTGGGCTTCCGCTTGGTTTGCGGCGGTACGTCGAAGAGCGTGTCGGCCTGGGTCGCGTTGCTCGGGAGCTCGTGCTTGTCGAAGACGCGGATGATGCCGTAGGCGCCGTCGTAGCCCGGGGTGCGGTGCACCTCGCCGCGGCGGAGTCGGCGGATGGCTTCTTCGAGGTGGTCGCCGCCGACCTTCTTGATGTCGTCGAGCGGGGTGTCGCGGAGGATGGTCAGCTCGGGGCCGAGGGCGGCGACGAGGGTGTTGAGCTTGCCCTCGACTGTCTTGGACCGTGGGCCCACGCCGGCGATCTCGCCCAGGATTTCGGCCAAGGCGAGGAGGTGTTGGACTGGCTTGGCGTTGGGCCGGATTTTTCCGTCATGTCGGTCGGCCAGGTCTTCCACGCGGCTGAGGACGCCGACGGTCAGGGGTTTGTGGCATTCGGGGCAGAGGCCACCGGCTTGTCTCGTGCGCTCCGGTTCCCAGTTGACGCAGCAGAGGCGGTGGCCGTCGGCGTGGTACTTGCCCTCTTCCGGGAAGAACTCCAGGGTGCCGGCCAGGCCGTCGCCGGTGCGCAGGGCCTCGCGCACGGCGAAGTAGTCGAGGTCGGTGGCCAGCACCGTGGCCTCGCGGGCCAGGGCCGGCGGCGAGTGAGCGTCCGAGTTGGACACAAGCTGGTAGCGGTCGAGGCTGGAGACGCGCCAGTTCATCGCCGGGTCGGAGCTGAGGCCCGTCTCGACGGCGAAGATGTGGTCGGCGAGGTCGGCGTAGCAGTCAGCGATCGCGTCGAAGCCGGACTTGCTGCCGAGCGCCGAGAACCACGGCGTCCAGATGTGCGCCGGGACGAGGTAGCCGTCCGGGCTGGCCTCGAGGGTGATCTCGAGGAGGTCACGGGAGTCGAGACCGAGGATCGGCCGGCCGTCGGAGGCGAGGTTGCCGATCCGCCCGAGCGCGGTGTTGAACCGCGCGACCGCGTCCAGGTCGGGCAGGTAGATCAGGTGGTGCACCTTGCGCGTGCGGTCGTCCCGTTTGTAGATGGTGGAGATCTCGACCGAGAGCGCGAACCTGACCCGCTCCTCGGAGCCGGCCAGGCGCGGTGGGAGCTGACGGGTGATCTCCTGCTCGGCGTCGCGGCTGAGCCGGAACAGGCCGGGCTCGGCCGGCTGCAGGTGCTCTTTCAGGTGGTCGTACCAGGCCGGGTGGGTGAAATCGCCGGTGCCGAGAAGGGTGATGCCTTTGCGGCGCGCCCACAGCGCGAGGTTGGGCAGGGTGAGGTCGCGACTGCAGGCGCGGGAGTACTTGGAGTGGATGTGCAGATCCGCGACGAAGGGTGCGGCGCTGTACGGGAGCACGCCGCATAGTGCCATGCCCCGCGCCGGAATCTTGTGACCGTCCACCGTGGTGCGGCGTGTCGCACAGCGTTATGCGCTGCGAAGCTCCACAAGGGTGACTTGTGGTGGTGCGCCCACACGCACCGGCGGCCCCCAGAACCCGGCGCCGTTGGTGACGTAGAGCTGGGTGTCCCTGAACCGGCCGTAGCCACTGACCACCGGCTGTTCGAGCCGCACCGCGTAGTTGAACGGCACCATCTGCCCGCCGTGCGTGTGCCCGGACAGTTGGAGGTCCACGCCGTGCTCGGCGGCGTCGTGCACCTGGACGGGCTGGTGGGCGAGCAGCACGACTGGAATTTTGGGGTCGCGGTCCTTCAACGTGCCCGGGATGTCGGGGCCGCCGGTGCTCGTGCCTTCCCCCGCGATGTCGTTGACACCGGCGAGGTCGATCGCGCCACCGTTGGCGCGGATGAGCTGGCGCTGGTTGCGCAACGTCCGGATGCCGAGCCGCTCGACCTCGGCCAGCCACTCCTCGGCGCCGGAGTAGTACTCGTGGTTACCGGTCACGAAGAACGCGCCGTGGCGCGATTGGATCTCGCGCAGCGGAGCGGCCGCGGCGCCGAGCTCGCTCACGCTCCCGTCGACGAGGTCCCCGACGACAGCGACGATGTCGGCCTGAGTCCGGTTGATCGCCGCGACGACGCGCTCGGTGTGCGCGCGGCCGGCGAGGGGCCCGAGGTGGATGTCGGACACGGTGGCGATCCGCAGGCCGTCCATGGTGCGCGGAAGCTTGGCCAGGGTGATCTGGACGCGATCGAGCCGAGGCGAGCCGAGGGCGGTGCGGACGCCGTAGCCGGTGATCCCGGCGGCGGTCAGCCCGGCGAAGATGGCAGCGCCCCGCGCGAGCACCAACCGCCGCTCGATCCCGGCGGGCGCCCCAGGCTCGTCATCGGCGGTGTGGTCGTCCGTGGCCGCGGTTGGCGCGGCGTCGGCGGCGGTGGTGTGGTCGTTCGTGGCTGCGGTTGGCGTGGCGTCGGCGGCGGTTGTGTGGTCGTTCGTGGCTGCGGTTGGCGTGGCGTCCGCGGCGGTGGTGTGGTCGTTCGTGGTCGCGGGTCGCTTCCCGTCCCCGGCGGCGGTGTGGTCGGTGAATGCGGAGCGGTCTTCTGGGCCGTCGGCGAGGCGGGTCCCAACCGTCTGGCCGACCCGTTGCGCGGCGGGCTGGGCGGCACGGCGGCGGAGCACGATGCGCGCCAGCAGCATCGGGATCTCCAGCAGGACCAGCACGACGAGCAGGTAGAACATCAGCGCGATCCACAGATAGCCGGGCCAGGCGAGCGCCGTGACCCCGGTTCGCGTGCCGATGAGGGTGGCCGGCACCAACAGCCCGAGCACAACCGCGACCCCGGCCCCGACGCGCCGCCACCGCCCGGGCCGCGTGGTGTCCTTGACGAGCCGTTTCCAGAGATAAAGGTGAATCAGACCGATGACGACGAAGGCGAGGCCGACGAACAGGATGATGCCCACTTACCCACCCGCGAACGGCGGCAGGACGTCAACCTCGGCACCGGCGGGCAACGGCCGCTGACCGTCCCGCCAAGCAACCCCGTCGACCAGAAAGCTGGCGGCCTTGAGAACGCTGGCCAGCCGCTCACCATGCCGGTCAGCCAGCACGGCCACAAAGCCGTCCTGCGTCAGCCCCGCGGCCACGCTGGTCTCCGCGACCCCGGCAGCCGCCCGCGCACCGGCGAAAAACCGGACGGTCACGACCTCCGAAGCCACCCCGTCAACGGGATCACCCATGCCGATCAGCCTATCTCCAAGCCCCAAACCGCTCCGCGAGCCGCTCCACCGGCCCACATCGGCCGAGTCAGGTGGTCGCTGCGCAAGCCGTTCCAGTTCGAGCGGCGCCGCGCGTGCGAACTCGGTGCACCGAGCAATACCGGCCCCTCGGTAGACATGATCTGATCGACCGCGAAGACGGTGGGTCGTGCTAGTCGCGACCGCAGCGCGGCCCGATTCCCGGCCTCGCCGCCATGCGGCGTGCGAACCGACGCGGCCGACCGCAGCGCGGCCCGACTCCCGGCCTCTTGCTCGCCGCCATGCGGCGTGCGAACCGACGCTGCATCAGCGGTCGGGGTGGTGGTCAGCCGCCGATCGCGGACATCGGGCGGGCAGGCTGCAGGAACGTCGGGTTGTCGATGCCGTGTCCGGCGCGCTTGGCCCACATCGCCGCCTGCCAGCGTCGGGCGATCTCCTCGTCGGTCGCGCCGCCGCGTAGGGCGCCGCGTAGGTCCGACTCGTCCGTAGCGAACAGGCAGTTGCGGATTTGCCCGTCGGCGGTCAACCGCGTGCGGTCGCAATCGCCGCAGAACGGTCTGGTCACGCTGCCGATCACGCCGACCCGTGCGGGTCCGCCGTCGGTGGCGGTGTAGCCGTCGACCACCCACGTCTCGGCCGGCGCCCCGCCGCGTTCGACGGGGTCCGGCAACAATGTGTAGCTGGCCCGCAACGACGCCAGGATCTCGTCAGCCGTGACCATCTTCGAGCGATCCCAACTGTGTTGGGCGTCGAGTGGCATCTGCTCGATGAACCGCAGCTCATAGCCGTGCGCCAACGCGAACCGCACCAACTCCGGCGCCTCGTCGTCGTTGACGCCGCGCATCAGCACCGAGTTGACTTTCACCGGCACCAGGCCGGCGGCCGCCGCCGCTTCGAGTCCCGCGATAACCGCCGCGTGGCGGTCACGGCGGGTCAGCGTCTTAAACCGCTCCGGGTCCAACGTGTCCAGTGAGACGTTGACCCGGTCGAGCCCGGCCGTCTTCAGCGCGCCGGCCATCCGCTCCAGGCCGATCCCGTTGGTGGTGACCGACATCCTGGGCCGGGGCCGCATCTCGGCGCACGCACCGATGATGTCGACCACGCCGGGCCTGATCAGCGGCTCTCCACCGGTGAACCGGACATCGGTCACGCCGAGCCGCTCCACGGCGATCCGCACCAGGCGGACAATCTCGGCGTCGGACAGCAACTCTTCCCGCGGCAACCACGCAAGCCCTTCCGCGGGCATGCAATATGTGCAGCGGAGGTTGCACCGATCAGTCAGCGATACCCGCAGATCGGTAGCTACCCGCCCGAAGCGGTCGGCGAGAACGCCATCCGTGGCGCGGACCTCGGATATCGTCACCGTTCGACCGTATCGCGTCGTGCGGGGTCCCGTGGATTCCCGCAAAGGCCGGAGCCATCGACCCGCTCGTGCGGTTCCCCGCGAGCACCACCCGTGCGTGCGCCCTTGGGCCTATCTGGTGGATCACGACGGGCCGCGCCGGACCCAGACGGCGCCCGACCGCACGCGACGGCCATCTGAATACAACACCGGCATTCAGACGTCCGTCGCGCACGCCCGGACACCGCCTAGGCCTCGCCGCGACTCCGCCATGATCCACCAGATAGGCCCTAGCCACCCAGCAGGGTGTCGACCGCGGCGCGCACCGCCGACCGGTAGCCGGTGCCGAACAGCGCCGTATGCACCAGCAACAGATGCAACTGATGCAACGGCACCCGCTCGCGCCAGCCATCCGCGAGCGGCCATTCTTCCTGGTAGGCGGCGAGGATCCGGCCCAGCTCCGGCACCCCACCGAAGAGCGCCAACTGCGCAAGGTCGGTTTCGCGATGCCCGCCGTGCGCCGCCGGGTCGATCAACCAGGCCCGGCCGTCGGTCGCCCAGAACAGGTTGCCCGGCCACAGGTCGCCGTGGATGCGCGACGGCGGCTCGGCTCCGCCGTACACCTCGATCTGGTTGATCAACCGCTCGGTCGCCGCGACGTCGGCCGCGGAGAGCGCCCCACCATCCACCGACAGCCGCAGGTAGGGCAGCAGTCGATGCTCCGCGAACCACCGCGGCCAGGGCTGCCCCGAGAGCGTGTTGTCCTGCGGCAATGCCCCGATGTAGCCAGGCCACTCCGCACCGAAGGCCGGCGCGCCCGCCCGATGCAGCACCGCGAGCTGGCGGCCGAACCGCTCGGCGCCTTCGCTGGTCGGCTCGCCCGCCTCGAGCCACTCCAGCGCCAGCAACTCGGGCAGCGCCACCAACACCTCCGGCAGCGGCGGACCACCCGCGATCCGCAGCCACTCGATGCCGGCCGCCTCGGTCGTGAAGAAGCCCTCGGGCGTCGGCGTCGACTCGGGCCAGCTCTTGACGAACAGCGAGGCGCCGTCGTCGAGCGTCAACCGAGAGGCGGCGGCGATGCTGCCGCCCGCCACCGGTGTCTCCCGGATCCGCTGATGCTTGAGGAAAGTGGGCAGGTGGTGCGGATGTGACCGGAGGTAGGCCAGGTCCATGACGCCCAAGTCTGGACCCCTGTCGTGCGTCGGGTTTCGCCGGGTCGCTTCGGAGAGTAAGCATGAGGACATGACGGATGTGGTGGTCCGCCCGTATCGTCCCCGCGACCACTCCGCTGGTCGGACCCTGTGGGTCGAGCTCGCGGAGCGGCGGAGTGGTCTCTATGGAAGGTCGGCCGGCCCCGACCCGGGCGCCGGCTTCGAGGACTATCTGACCCGGCTCGACCTGTCGGGCATCTGGGTCGCCGAGAATCCCGACGAAGGCGTCATCGGTCTGGTCGGGTTGCTCATGCAAGGCACCAGCGGCGAGGTGGAGCCGATCGTCGTCGCCGCGCGGCACCGTGGCTCGGGCATTGGCGCCGCGCTGCTCAAACACGTGACCGGCGAGGCCAGCAAGCGGTCGCTGGAGCGGCTGACCATCCGGCCGGAGTCGCGAAACGTCGATGCGTTGAAGTCTCTTCATGCCGCTGGTTTCGACCTCCTCTCCGCTGTCGAGCTCAGCCTCGATCTGCGTCCGTCGCCGTCCACCGTGGACGACGTGGAGATCGAGCTGCACGGGCTGCGTTTCCGGGGCTGAGTCTCCCCGGCGGCGCGGGTCGAGCGGGGATCTTTGCGGCTGCCTGTGGATAACTTGTGCCACTCGAAGTTATCCACAGGCCGTTGTCGGTCCGGTGGCGATCACACGTCGGCGTCCGCCAGGCTTCCGCGCCATGACCGCACCCGAGGCGCCACCCATCACCTTGCGTTCCTGCGCCGACCTCATCGCGTCGGTGCCATACCTGCTCGGCTTCCACCCGAGCGAGAGCATCGTGGTCATCGCGATCGTCGACGACCGCGTGCACTTCGTGGCGCGCGGCGACCTACCAGGCGCGACGCCACCGGAGCAGATCGCCCGACGCCTGGTCGCCCTGCTGATCAGGGACGCGGTCGACGCCATCGCGATCATCGGGTACGGGTCGTCGACAGCGGTCACCCCGCTCGCCGAGGCCCTGTGCGTGGCGCTGCGGTCGGCGGACATCACCGTCCTCGACGTCCTTCGCGTCGACGGTGGCCGCTACTGGTCCTACATCTGCGCTGACCACGGCTGTTGCCCGCCGGAGGGCAAGCCCTTCGACCTGACGACCACCTGCGTCGGAGCTGCCGCGGTCTACGCGGGCCGCGTCGCGCTTCCCGACCGAACGGCGGTGGCAGCGGTCGTCGCGCCGGTCGAGGGCGCCGTGCGTGCCGCCATGACCGAGGCCACGGCGCGGGCCGATGCGCGCCTCACCGCGCTGGTCGAGGGGGCGAGGGCGGCACCCGACACCGGTTCACCCCGGCTCCATTCGATGGCGTTGGGAAACGCCGGAGCAGCCGTACGCGCGAACGCGCGCGTGGCGAAGGCCCTGCGCGCCGCGGGCGACGAGGCGGTCGACGGCGCCGTCGACCGTTACCGCGCCGGTCGCCGGCTCACCGACGACGAGGTGGCCTGGCTGAGCGTGCTGTTGGTCCATCTGCCGGTCCGCGACCATGCGTGGGAGCACACGACCGACGACGACTGGCAGGTCGAGCTGTGGAGCGACGTGGTCCGCCGGGTCGATCCGGCCCTGGTCGCGGCGCCCGCCAGCCTCTTGGCCTACGCGGCGTGGCGGGCCGGGCTCGGCGCGCTGGCGACCATCGCGGTCGAGCGGGCGCTCGCGGTCGACCCGGACTACGCGCTGGCGCGGATGGTCGACGAGGTGCTCGAACAGTGCCTGCCGCCGTCGATCATGGTGGACGCGGCGCACCAGCCGCATCGCGCGTCCGTCCGGCGCGAGCGGCGCGGGCCACGGCGCAGGTGGATCGGCCCGCATACGGGCCTCGGCCAGGCGAGCTAACGATGAGAGTTGTGCTCGCGGCCGCGGTGGCGGCGCTGCTGGCGGTGGTCGACGGCGCCCTGCGGGCGTCAGCGCGCCGCCGGCGTCGCCGCCCGGTCCGGCGCGGTGATCCGATGGGCGCCGGCATACACGTTCATGGTGGCGCCGCGGAGGAATCCGACCAGCGTCATGCCGGCCTCCTCTGCGAGGTCGACGGCGAGCGAACTCGGCGCCGACACGGCGGCCAGCACCTGGATGCCGGCCATCCAGGCCTTCTGGGTGAGCTCGAAGCTGGCCCGGCCCGAGACGAGGAGCACGTGTGCGCTCAGCGGCAGCAGGCCGTCCGCCAGCGCCCGGCCGATGACCTTGTCGACGGCGTTGTGCCGGCCGACGTCCTCACGGACCAGCACGGGCTCGCCGTCGGCGGTGAACAGCCCAGCGGCGTGCAGGCCACCGGTGCGGTCGAAGGTCCGCTGGGCAGCGCGCAGCCGGTCGGGCAGACCGGCCAGCAGTTGCGCCGAAACGGTCATGGGCTGGTCGGCGAGCCGCCACGGCGACCGCGTGCGGATCGCGTCGATGCTGGCCTTGCCGCACACACCACAGGAACTGGTGGTGTAGAACGCCCGGGCGGGGTCGGTGTCAGGCGCCGGCACGCCGTCGGCGAGCACGATGTCGACCACGTTGTAGGTGTTGGGCGTGTCGGTGCCGGCACACAGCTGAGCGGTGACCACGTCCCCGGCGTTCCGGATGACACCCTCGGTCAGCAGAAACCCGATGGCGAGGTCGATGTCGTCACCCGGGGTACGCATCGTGACCGCGAGGGGCCGGCGGGGCGTGCGGCCGTCGCCGCGGGTACCCACCCTGATCTCGAGCGGCTCCTCGCCGGAGACGGAGTCCATCCGGCGCACGGCGGTCCCGGCCGAGAGATCGAAGCGAACGATCTCCCGCCGGTCGGTTACGCGTCCCACGCCACCATCCTGCCTCCGCAGCTGCCGCGCCGCCGAGGGATGCGCGCCAATCCGGGCGCCGCGATCACCGCAGGTCCACGCAGCGCGCAGCGTCTGGGCCTGGCGTCGGCCAACGCGGCACGCGCGGCAGGCATCGCGGGAGCGAGAGGGCGCTGGGTGAGCTTCACGAGCCGCTGCGGCGAGGGGAGGGACGATTGACATAAGCGCACGGCGGTCGCCGCCGACGCCCAGCCGCGGCCGCGCGGCGCCGGGCCGGCCGGCGCGGTGGTCGCTGACGCCGCTGGACTGCGTCGGTTGGGGCGGTTTGATCGGCCCTCACGGTGGTCGCTGACGCCGCTGGACTGCGTCGGTTGGGGCGGTTTGATCGGCCGTCACGGCGGTGGCTGACGCCGCTGGACTGCGTCGGTTGGGGCGGTTTGATCGGCCGTCACGGTGGTGGCTGACGCCGCGCTACTGCGTCGCTTGATCGTGGCGAAGCTCGACGCTCGCCCCGCCCGACTGCGTCGGCCCGATCGCAGCGCAAGGCTGGACCACTGCGTGGGCTTCATTAGCCGATGCCCAGGACGGGCAGGCACTCCTCGACCCCGGTCAGCTCGATGTCGTCTCGGTGGGCCTGTTCCCAGGCGTCCCGAGTGAGACGCCATCGCTGGATCTGCGCGGGCTCGCCGCGGCGGGTGTCCCAGTCCGTGCCGTTCGGTTCGTAGCCGAGGCCACGGGAGACGCGGTTCGACGCTTCGTTGTCGACGAAGGCGTCGCTGCCGGCTTCGCGGGCGCCCAGGCCGGCGAAGGCCAGATGCAGAACAGCCGACCGCATCTCTTTGCCGAGACCCTGCCCGCGACAGCCGGGAGTCAGCCAGGAGAAGCTCGACACCGTGCCGAACCGCGCGAAGTCCTTGCCGATCAGGTCCTGCATGCCGACGGGTTCGCCGTCGACGAGCACGGCGAAGTAGAGCCGCCACGAGTCCGGGCTCACCCGGCCGCGGCCGGCCCAGATGCCGCGCAGCCAGCGCCATTCGCGTTCTGGGCTGTCGGCGTAGAACGAGATCGGGTCGTCGAATGGCCACGGCTCCGAGTCGGCGATCCCGGCCCGCACGAGCGGCACGAGGCGTTCCAGCAGCTCGTCGGACGCGCCGGCCAGCGTCAGGCGTGGGGTGCGCACTTCGACGTTCAGCGGGGGATAGGTGTGGGCCACGCCCGGACGGTAGCCAGACCACCCGACTGCCGCATCCCGTTTCCGAGCGGTGCCGGGGTTGGCTGGCTCCCGCCCTCGAAGCCTTCGCCTGTGCGGGGACCTGGCCGCTGGTCAGACAGCGCCGCGCCGGTGCTGCGCTCTACCAACGAGCGAAACGGCCCGCCCACGCGCAAACGGCGAGTTCGCGGCCCGCTCCCCACCATTGCACGGCAAGCGCGCCTACCTCGCCGCCGGGCGTGGCCGAGTTCGCGGCCCGCTCCCCACCCCATTGCACGGCAAGCGCGCCTAGCCCGCCGCCGGGCATGGCCGAGTTCGCGGCCCACCCCGTTGCACGGCAAGCGCGCCTGGCTCGCCGCCGGGCATGGCCGAGTTCGGCGAGCGACGAGGCGCTGGCATTCCCATCCTGCCCAGGCTGGTCGGTGACGCGCCCAAACGTCGAGACGATGATCGCCGTAGGGTCGGAACATGGCAGGAGGGGATGCCGTGGCGGGGTTTGCGGCCGTCGTCCTGGCGGGCGGCTCGGCGCGGCGGATGGGTGGCTCGGACAAGCCCTCGATCATCGTGGCCGGGCGCTCGATGCGTGACCGGGTACTCGACGCGGTCGCCGCGGCCGACCCCCGCGTGGTGGTCGGCGGCAGCGCGGACGTGCCGGACGGCGTGCGCTACACCCGCGAGCAGCCCCAAGGCGGCGGCCCCGTGGCCGCAATCGCCGCCGGCCTGGCCGCCACCGGCCAAGCCACGCGAGAGCTGATCATCGTCGCCGGCGACCTCCCCCTACTCACCACCGACGCCGTAACCAAGCTGCGCACTAAGCTATCCACAATGGACGCCGCACTCTTCGTCGACCAGGACCGACGGCGCCAGCTGCTCTGCGGCGTGTGGCGCGCCGACGCCTTGCGGCGGCGCATCGCGGAGTTGGGTAGCGGCGTGCACGGCGCTTCCATGCGCGCCCTCATCGAGCCGCTGACGGTGGTCGAGGTCGAGTGGGCCGGCGCAGATCCACCCCCGTGGTTCGACTGCGACACCGAGGACGACCTCCGTAAGGTGCGGGAATGGCTGACAGCGAGAGAGGCCGCGAGATGACGCTCGACGAGTGGGTGAAGGCCGCCTGCGCGGAGTTGGACATAGCGCCGGCCGAGGCGGACGTTTCGCTCGTGCTCGACCTGGCCCGCGATGTCGCCCACAACACCGTGCGGCCGGCCGCGCCGGTGACGGCGTACCTGCTCGGGTTGGCCGTCGGTCGAGGGCGGGACCCGCGGGAGGCGGCGGCCGCCTTGACCGCGCTCGCGGCCGATCAAGGGGAGCGCGGCGCGGGATAACCTCGCAATCCTCGCGTTCCGTCAGCAGTCAGCCGGCCATCGGCGGCTCGGTCAGCAGACTGGGTGGAAGCGCGATGTAATGCGGTTATCCGACTCACACCGGCCTATCCGTGGGAACCGGTGCCGTGGGTAGGGTGTGGCTGACGGACGGAGGCGATCATGACGTCAGCGCAGCTAACGAGTACGGGGGACGACGGCTTCACCGATGCCATCCTGCTCGACGAGGCCAGCACGGCCGATCTGCGGGGCAAGGTCATCGAGGCCTGGCGGGACTTCGCGCGCGCGTTGGCCAAGGTGTTGCCCGAGCTGCCGGAAGGTGCGCGGGTCGAGCTGACGCTCGATCCGACCGCGTCGGGCACCGGCGCCGCGGTCTACTCCGTCGAGCTGCAGATCTTGAGCGACGGCATGGTACGCGCGCTCGCGGTCGGCAACTCCGCACTGCCGGAGGGCTACCGGCTCGATCGGGGCGCCGTGGCCGACCTCGTCGCGCTCGGGTGGTCGCCGCCGGGTGTGCTGCCCGACTCCGGTGAGCAGTTCGGATTGCACGCGTCGACCAAGGACGCGTCCCGGATCGCCACGACGGTCTCGCGCACCCTGCGTGACGTCTACGGTGCGCCGCACCCGGCGTTCCTGGTCTACCTCGTGCATGACGTCGAGGACGAGCCGATCGCGGTCGAGCCGCTGGCCACCGCGCGGCCCGAGGTGGCCGGCAGCCTCGACCTCGACAACGCGATAAAGGCCGGCCAGCAGATGGCGGCCCGCGGCGAAACGGACGACGACGACAGCATCGCTCTCGAAGAGCGGGTCCGCACGGTGGTCGCCGCGCTGATGAAGTCCGAGCCGGAGCAACTCAAGGTCGACTCCGACGGCGACATCGGCATCCGGGCGGGCTCGGCCATGGTGTTCGTACGCGTCCGCGACAACCCGCCGCTCGTCGACGTCTTCTCTCCGGTGCTGACCGAGGTCGAGCCGACCGAGCAGCTCTACGTCAAGCTCTCGGAGCTGACCAACCGCATGCCGATCGGCCGCCTCTACTGCACCAACGACACCGTCTGGGCGTCGATCCCGGTGTTCGGCCGCAACTTCCAGGCCACCCACCTCATGCTCGCCGTCCAGGTCATGACCGGCCTCGCCGACGAGCTCGACGACCGCCTGCACGGCGAGTTCGGCGGCAAACGGTTCTTCGGCGAGGGCGACAAGCCGGCCAACCGCGGCTCCCAGGAGCCCAAGACAGGCATGTACCTGTAACCGCGCCGAAGCCAACGAAGCAAACCGACCAAGCCAAAGACCCGCGAAGCCAGGCCGCCCGACGAAGGTCGGGCCGCGAAGCCAGGCGGCGAAGCCAGGCCGCCCGACCAAGGCCCAGGCCCGCGGAGCCAAAGGCCTACGCGAACGGCAGCCAGGCCTGGTCGCGCAGGGAGGTCGCGTCGGTGGCGCGCATGCCGGCGTCGGACACTGTCCACAGGGTTCCGTTGACCATCAGCGAGCGCCGGATCAGGACGTCATAACCCTGCGCCTGGGGATGGCGTAGCCGGCCGACCTCCTTCAGGCCCGATTCGGTGACCCGCAACGCGAGCACGCCGAAGTGCGAGTTCCAGCTCATCGGGATGACCAGCAGCCCGGACTCCGCCCAATAGAGGAAGGCGTGCGGGTCGTTCTCCGCTTCCGACCAGCCGCTCTTGACGCGGTGCTGGGCGACCCGGCGTGGCTCGGCCAGGTCGGCCACGTCGAACAGCGACACCTGCGCCCCCAACACCCGACCCCGTGAGTCGGCGTCCTGGCCGACGCCGATCAAGCGGCCGGGATCCAGCGGATGCAGGTAGGCCGAATACCCGTTGATCTTCAGCTCGCCGCGGACCGTCGGTCGGGCCGGCTCACGGAGATCCAGCGTGTAGAGCGGATCCGTCTGCCGGAACGTCACCACATAGCCGACCGCCCCGGCGAACCGCACGGCATAGATCCGCTCGCCCTTGCCCAGGCCCTCGACCACACCGACCTCGACCAGGTCGCCCGCGCGCAGGACGTGCACCGACGACGTGTTCTCGGCCAGCGTGGTCGCGACCCGGAGGTGACCGTCGAACTCCGACATCGCGTACTGGTTGATCAGATAGCCGGGCACCGAACCCGCGGCCACGTAGCGCGGCGGCCCGCTGCCGGTAACGTCGAACCGGTAGATGATCGTGTCGTCGCGCAGCCGGCCGACGTCGGCACGAAGAACCCGCCAGCGCTGGTCGTTGGCCACGTAGAGGCTGGCGCCGTTGCTGTAGACGAAGTTTCCGTCGGCGACGATGGTGGTGGGGTCGCCGTCTCCGAACGCCGCGGCGCCGATGTCGAAGCCGAGCACGGTCAGCAGCGACGTCCCGGAGAACACCTCGGGCTTGCGCAGCGCGCCGCAGTCGATCCGGCCACCGCGTTCCTCGCCGGCGCTCGACGCCGTCCACCGCGGCAGCCAATCGTCGATTGTGGACCGGTCAATGGCCCCCCGGTTGTCCCGCAACCGCTTCGCGTCGGTGGTGGCGCGGTAGGGGAACTCGATCCGCGGCCGGCTGCGGACCACGATCCGCGCCGTCGCGCCCACCTGCCGTGCGTCTACCAGCGAACCATCGATCGTGTAGGAGCCCACCACCGTCGGCCGCGCCCCGGCCAGGTCCACAGTGACCAGCCGGACAGCCGAGTCGAGATAGGGAGCGAAGCCCCGATCCTTGGAGATCGGCCCGAACGCCGACATGAGCACCATCGCCCGGTCGCCGGAGAGCAGCAGCGTCCCCTCGCCCAGCTGCCCTCGGCCGTCGGACAGGTCGAGGCTGCCGGTCACCCGTCGGGTCGCCGCATCGACCACGCGCAGCGTCCCGCCCGACACCGTCACGATCCGCCGGCCATCGGTCTTGACCAGGTCCGGCTCCTCGACACCGGCCTCGTGATTGTTGGTGCCCGAGTAGCCGGTCTGCTCGGCCCCGGACGGCGCCTTGGCGACACCCGCGTCGCCCCGCGTGTTCGCCGCGTCCTCCACAGAACCCCCGGCGGCCGCCATCGGCAGCCGCCCCGCGCGCCAGTCACCCTCGAAGCCCCACGGCGTCACCACCTCCTTGGCGGCCTGCTTCAACCCGGCCAGCACATCGGCGCACGAGTCGAACGCCACCAGCCGGAACGCCGGGGCGGGCAGCGCGGTCGGGGAGGGCGGTGGTGCGGCGGTGGGCTCACCGGTGCACCCGCTCAAGAGCAACACAGCGACAAGGGCGTACGCACCGCGCCTGGCGATCGTCATGCCGCTTTGGACGCGGGCCCGTCCACGACCGTTCCCACCGAAACGCGTGGGATCAGTGCGGGGCCGGGACCACGTTGGGGGCGTCGACCAGGCGGCTCAGCACGATCATGCTCCGGGTGGAGGTGACGAACGGCTCCGCGCGCAGGCGCTCGAGGGCCTGCTCCAGGTGGGCGATGTCCGCCGCACGCAGGTGCACGAGAGCGTCCGCCTCGCCCGACACCGTGTACGCCCCCACCACCTCCGGATGCCGCCGCGTCGCGACCGTGAGCTGGGCCGGCGTCGTCCGCCCGGTGCAGTAGAGCTCCACGAACGCCTCCGTCGTCCACCCCACCGCGGCCGGATCGACGACCGCCGTGAAGCCGCGGATCACGCCCGCCGCCCGCAGGCGATCGACGCGCCTCTTCACCGCCGGCGCGGAGAGCGAGACCTTCTCACCGATCTCCGAGTACGAGGCACGGGCGTCCGCGACGAGTGACGCAATGATTCGCTGGTCCACGTCGTCGATCTGCAACGTTTCGCCTCTCCCAAGCAAGAGATTCGGCTGTCTTGACCACGAAGAGTACCTGATCATGGTGATCGTGAAGGACGAGCGGAAGTCGCGTAAGCGGACATATCTCATGTGCCCGCCGGAGCGGTTCACGGTGGTGTACGCGATCAACCCGTGGATGGACACGAGCGCGGCCGTGGACACGGAGCTGGCCCTGAAACAGTGGCAGCTGCTCCACGAGACGCTGGTCCGGCTCGGCCACACCGTGCACGTGCTGCCGGCCGAGGACGGGCTGCCCGACATGGTCTATGCGGCAAACGGCGCCTTCACGGTCGACGGCACGGCGTTCGGCGCCCGGTTCCGCTATCCGCAGCGGGCCGCCGAGGCCGCCGCCCACCGCGCGTTCTACGTCGAGCAGGGCTGGACCTACGTCGAGCCGACCGAGATCAACGAGGGTGAGGGCGACTTCGCCTACCTGCCCCACGCGTACGGCGGCATGATCCTCGCCGGGCACGGTTTCCGCACGGAGTCCGTGGCCCACAGCCACGCCCAGGAGGCGCTCGGCCGCCCGGTGGTCTCCCTGCAGCTCGTCGACCCGCGCTTCTACCACCTCGACGTCGCGCTGGCCGCCCTCGACGACGAGCGGATCACCTACTACCCGGGCGCCTTCTCGGCCGGCTCCCAGCGCGTCCTGGCGCAGCTGTTCCCCGACGCGCTGATCGCCGACGAGGACGACGCCCTGGCCTTCGGCCTCAACCTCGTCAGCGACGGCCGCAACGTCGTGCTCAACGCGGAGGCCACCGGTTTGGCCGCCAAGCTGACCAGCGCCGGCTACACGCCCGTGCCGGTCGAGCTGGGCGAGCTCAAGAAAGGCGGCGGCAGCGTCAAGTGCTGCGTCGCGGAGCTGCGCCCCTGAACAGGGTCAGCCCAGCGTCGCCAGCTCGTTGATCACCACGTTCGACAGCACGGGCCCGTCGCGGCGCACCTGGCGGAGGTACCACTTCTGCTGCGGCGTGCGCGTCTGGTTGAACTGCCATTCGCCGCGCGGGCTGTCGATGAGTCCGACTTTGCCCATCGCCAGGTTGACCGCCTGCGGCGTGGGGTTCTTGCCGGCGATCCGCACCGCCTTGTCGATCACCTGAGCGGCGTCGTAGGAAGCGACCGCGTACGTCGTCGGCGTGGCCTCGTACTTCTGGCGGAAGGCGGTGGCGAACTCGCGGTTGGCGGCGTTGTTGAGGTCCGGCGAGTAGTTGAGCGCCGTGAAGACGTCGTTGGCCTCGTTGCTCTTGAGCTCGCCGAGCACCTCGCCCTCGGTGAGGAAGCCGGGCGCGAAGATCTGCCCCTTGTAGCCGTCGGCCCGCAGCTGCCGAAGGAACTCGACCGCCGCCTGTCCATTGTAGAAACAATAGATGGCCTCGGGGTTGCCCTTGCGCACCTGGTCAATCTTGGCCCGGAAGAACGTCTTGGTCGGCTCGGCGTTGTATTCGGTCCACACTGGACCCGCCTTGATCCGCGAGTCGGTCGGGCCGAACTCCGTGCGGAAGCCCTCGACCGCGTCGCGGCCGGCCTCGTAGTCGGGCGCGATGATGCCGACCTTGCCCTTGACGTTCTCGGCGACGTAGCGGCCCAACGCCTGGCCGGCCTCATTGTTCACATAGGACGTGCGCCAGATGTAGACCACGCTCTGCAGCGACGACGGCGAGGCGCAGGAGCCGACGAGCGGGATCCGGGCCTGCTCGACCGTGTCGCGGATGCCGAGCATCACCGTGGAGTTGACGACGCCCGTCAGTGCCAGCACGCCCTGCTTGAGCAGGTTGTCCAGCGCGGCCTTGCCGGACTCGACCGTCTCGCCCTCGTCGGCCACGACCAGCTGCACCTGGTGGCCGCCGAGCCGCTGGTCGTTCATCTCGAGGAACAGGTTGAAACCGCGGGCGATCTCGTCGCCGATGTTCTTGTAGCCGGCGGTCTGCGGGGCGATCAGGCCGATTTTGATCGGTTCGTCGCTCACCAGCTCGTTGCCGGCGGCCGCCTCGGCCGTGTCGTCGTTGCCGCATCCGGCGAGCAGGCCCGCGGCACCCAACCCCGCGAACAAGCGCAACGCCTGTCGACGATCCATCTGCGACACGGAACGACCCTCCCCGACCGGTGGGCTGGTTGCCACACTCCCCCGGGTTCCTACCTCCTCAACGACGCTGCGTCAATGAAGATGATCACCGCTGCAAGGACCGCAACGCCTCCGTCACCTTGCTCCACGCCGCTGACCTCGGATCGATGAGTTCGAAATGCCCTACCTCAGGAAGTTCATCCAGCGCTATTTCGTTATCAACGCCGCCGGCCGCCGCGACGAACCGCCGGCTCAGCGCGATGGGGACCTGCGCATCCGCCGTGCCATGGAGGATCACGGTGGGTAATCCCAGGGGCGTGCGGGGCAGCGGATCAGCTGCGGCGTAGGCGGCCGCGAACGCCTCCGGGTCGCCACCGAGCAGGGCCGCGACCGCGCCGCGGTCGAGGTCCAGCCGGTGCGCCTCCACCAGGTCGGCCACCGGCGCGAGCGCCAGCACCCCAGCCGGCCGGGCCGCGGCGGGCGCGTGCGCCGCGTACCAGAGCGCCAGGTGACCGCCGGCCGAGTGCCCGACCAGCAGCGGTGGCCCGGGCAACGGCGCCGGCCGGCCCAGGTCCGCGGCCGCCAGCGCGACCAGCCCGGGCAGCGCGGCCACCCCGGCCAGGACGTCGTCGAAGGTCGCCGGCCAGCCGCCGGCCCCACCCGTGCGGCGGTACTCGAGCTGGGCGACCGGATAGCCCGCCGCGACCAGCGCCGCGGCGAGATGACCGGTGTGCGCCCGGTCGTACTCGGCGCGCCAGAAACCGCCGTGGATCACCACCACCAGCGGCCCCGCGCCGGCCGAGGGCAGCCGGACGTCGGCGACGTGGTCGGCGTCCGCCCCGTAGCGGACCACCGCGTCCGGTGGCGCGGCGGGGAGAACGAGCACGTCGCGGGGGTCCGGTCGGCCTGTGGGCATGCGCGGAACGCTAGCTTGCCGGGTCCGGGGAGCACACCCGGCGGGCGTTGGGGAAAGATGGAGTCATGACCGAGACCCCAGGAGCGCCGGACGAGCAGGCCGAACCCAACCGTCGGTCGGGCACCGTGGTGGTGGTCGGGCCGGACGGCCGGCCGGTCGGCACCGTCGACACCGACGCCGACGGCGGCGAGGAAGACCCGGGCCGCCAGATCGAGCAACCGGCCAAGGTCATGCGGATCGGCAGCATGATCAAGCAACTGCTGGAAGAGGTACGCGCGGCCCCGCTCGACGAGGCCAGCCGCGCCCGCCTGCGCGACATCCACCAGCGGTCGATCGTCGAGCTGGAAGACGGGCTCTCGCCGGAGCTGCGCGACGAGCTCGAGCGGCTGTCGCTGCCGTTCAGCGAGACATCCACGCCGAGCGAGGGCGAGCTGCGGGTCGCACAGGCCCAGCTGGTCGGCTGGCTGGAGGGCCTGTTCCACGGCATCCAGGCCGCCCTGGTGGCCCAGCAGATGGCCGCCCGCATGCAGCTCGAGCAGATGCGCGGCGGTAGCCGCCCGGCGCTGCCACCCGGCGCCGTCCCGGGGGTCATCCCGGGCATTCCGGGGGCGCCGCAGCCCGGCACCGAAGGTCGCGGCACCGGCCAATACCTCTAGGCGAGCACCTTCTCCAGATAGGTCGCCACGCCGTCGTCCTCGTTGGTGGCCACGACCTCGTCGGCGATCTCCTTGACGGCCGGGTGGGCGTTGCCCACGGCGATCGCGCGCCCGGCCCAGGCCAGCATCGGCACGTCGTTGGGCATGTCGCCGAACGCGGTCACGTCGGCGGCCGGCACGCCGAGCCGCGCGCAGTACCAGGCCAGCCCGGCGGCCTTGGTGACGCCGGACGCGGACACCTCGACCAGGCCCGACGTCGAGGAGTGGGTCGCCTCGGCCACGCCGGCCAGGGCCTTGCCCACCCGGGCCGTGAACTCGTCGGGATCCCGCTCGCCGGCCCGCACGAGCAGCTTGACCGCGGGCTCCCGCAGGAGCTCGGCCACCGCCTCGACGGCCTCGACGCCGCCGTGCGGGGTGTCCCACTGCATCGGGTAGTCGATGTGGTGCCGCATCTCCCGGCCGTCCATGATCTCGACCGCCAGCACCGCCTCGGGCACCTCGTCGGCGAGCCGGCGGGCGATCTCCGCGAGCGCCTCCGGCGCCATCGGGTTGGCCCGCAACACCTGGTCACGGTGCGGGTCGTAGACCACGGCCCCGTTGGCGCAGACGGCCGGCAGCGGCGTGGCCAGCTGCTCGTAGACCAGCTTGAGCCAGCGGATCGGCCGGCCGGTCACCAGCACCACCGGCAGGTCGGCGGCGGCCGCCCGCTCCAGCGCGGCGGAGGTGCGGGCACTGATCGTCTTGTCGGCGCGGAGGAGGGTTCCGTCGAGGTCCGTGGCGATCAACATCATCGCGACAGTAGCCGGTCGAGGTAAATCGCCACACCGTCCTCGTCGTTGCTCAGGGTCACCTCGTCGGCCGCGGCCCGGACCAGCGGGTGCGCGTTGGCCACGGCCACCCGCCCCCAGCCGGCCCACGCGAACATGCCGAGGTCGTTGGGCATGTCACCGAAGACCAGCACGTCGCCGGGGTCGACGCCGATCGCCTCGGTGACCACCGCCAGCCCGGTCGCCTTGTCGACCCCGGGCGGAAGGATCTCGATGAACCCCAGCCCGGCCTGCGTGACGGTGGCGACCGTCGGCGACACGATCCGGGCGGCGGCGGCCAGCAGCTCGTCGACGTCGTGCCCGGGCGCCCGGGCGAACGCCTTGATCACGTCGCCGGCGAAGCACTCGTCGCGTGTGCGGGCCTCGAACCGGTCGGGATAGCGCCAGGACGGATCGGGGTCGCCCCACAGCGGGTCGTCGTGCCCGTCGAGCGCCTCCACCATCACGGTCAGCGGCCCGACCGCGGACTCGAGCTCGGCGATCACCGACGCGAGCACCCGGCCCGACAGGCGCGCGTCGCGCAGCACGATCGGGTCGAGCGGGTCGGTCTGGTCGACGACCCGGCCGCCGTTGGCCATCACGAGGAAGTCGGCGTCGCGGATGTCGTTGCGGGTCAGTTCGGCCAGTCGCGGGCCACGCCCAGTGGCGCCGACGATCGGGATACCGGCGGCGCGCACCCGGTCGAGGACCTCATGGGTGTAGGCGGACACGGTGTCGTCGGTGTGCACGATCGTGCCGTCGAGGTCGGTGGCGACCAGTTTCGGCAGGCCCGGTCGGGGCATGGCTCCTCCTCGCCCCGACCCGCATCGGCTGCCGGGAGCGAGCCGCGAGCGGCCGGGCAGCAACCGTACCTCGCACTGGGTAGCCCAGCCATGACGTTCGGGAGAAATCGTCGCAACCGGGCTGCCGACACTCAGTGCGGTCAGGACCTCTTCACGGGCTCCAGCACGTCGCGACCGCCCAGGTAGGGCTGCAACGCCTTGGGCACCGCGACCGAGCCGTCGGGCCGCTGGTGGTTTTCCAGGATCGGCACGATCCATCGGGTGGTCGCCAGGGTGCCGTTGAGCGTCGCGGCGATCTGCGGCTTGCCGGCCTCGTCGCGGTAGCGGATGTTGAGCCGCCGGGCCTGGAACGTCGTGCAGTTGGACGTCGAGGTCACCTCGCGGTAGCGCCCCTGCGACGGCACCCACGCCTCGCAGTCGTATTTGCGCGCCGCGCTGCTGCCCAGGTCGCCGGCCGCCGTGTCGATCACCCGGTAGGGCACCTCGACCTTGGCCAGCATCTCCTCTTCCCAGGCCAGCAGCCGCAGGTGCTCGTCGTGCGCCTGCTCGGGCCGGCAGTAGGAGAACATCTCGACCTTGTCGAACTGGTGCACGCGGATGATGCCCCGCACGTCGCGGCCGTAGGAGCCGGCCTCCCGGCGGAAGCAGCTCGACCAGCCGGCGTAGCGGACCGGCTCGCCGAGGTCGAGGATCTCGTTGCTGTGGTAGGCGGCCAGCGGCACCTCGCTCGTGCCGACCAGGTAGAGGTCGTCGGCCTCGAGCCGGTAGACCTCGCTCGCGTGCGCCCCGAGGAAGCCGGTGCCCTCCATCGCCTCGGGCTTGACCAGCGCCGGCACGATCGACGGGGTCAGCCCGTATTCGACCGCCTGGGCGATGGCCATCTGCAGCAGGCCGAGCTGGAGCAGCGCGCCGACCCCGGTCAGGTAGTAGAACCGGCTGCCCGACACCTTGGCCCCGCGCTCGACGTCGATCGCGCCGAGCAGCTCGCCGAGCTCCAGGTGGTCGCGCGGCGACTCGATCTCGGGCTTGGTGCCCACCTCGCGCAGCACGACGTAGTCGTCTTCGCCGCCTGCGGGCGCGCCGCTCTCGACCACGTTGGAGATCCGCAGCTGGGCCGCGCGCAGCCCGCCCTCGGCCTCGGTGACCGCTGCCTCGGCCGCCTTGACCTCGGCCGACAGGTCCTTGGTGCGGGCCAGCAACGCTTCCTTTTCGGCGCCGGTCGCGCGTGGCATCTGCTTGCCGAGCTGCTTCTGCTCGGCCCGCAGGCCCTCGAAGCGCTGCACGGCGGCCCGCCGGCCCTCGTCGGCCGCGATCAGGTCGTCGACGACGGATTCGGACTCACCCCGGGCCCGCTGGCTGGCGCGCAGAACGTCGGGGTCGTCACGAAGCAGTCGAAGGTCAATCACGGTAAATCAGCGTACCGGCACGGGTTGTCGGCGGTCGCGGGGATATCAGCGACCGCGGCCGTCGTCGCTCTCGGGCCGGGCGAACGGGCGGGCCGGCTGCACGCTGAGGTCGAGCGGCGCCGCGGCGGCGACTTCGGCGGCGGTCTCGTCGTGCGGCTGGCGCGGCGGCTGCCAGCCCCACGCGACGGGGGTCTCGCCGGCCGGGTGATGCGGGGTGCGGCCGGCGAGGAAGAGCGCGAGTCCGGCCAGCAGCACGGCGAGGAACGCGACCGTCAGGCCGGCGCGGCTGTCGACGTCGTATTCGACCTCGAAGAGGAAGAAGAAGCTGCGCCGGATGTAGTTGTCGATGGTGCCCACCAGGGCCACCAGGATCGCGAGCGACGCGCCCGTCAGGGCCAGCCCGCCCAGTCGCAGGGCCCGGCGGGCCGCGGGCGGGCCGAACAGCGTGAGCACGGTCGTGACGGTCAGCGCCACCAGACACAGCAGGTAGGCGGTGGCCAGCGGGCCGAGGTCACCGAGGTGGAACAACGTGAGGCGGTCGGACTGGTTGCCCGTGGTGGGGTCGGGCTCGCCCAGCGGCAGCACGACCCCGAACCACGACGCGAACAGCGACACGCACGCGGCCCCCGCGGCCAGGGTCGCGACGCCGGCGGATACCCGCCAGTCACGGGCGATGCGGAGAAGACGGTCGCCCGGTCGCCCCGAGCGGTCGGCCGGGTCGTCGCCGGCGCCGAACGCGACGACGGAAGGGCCGGAGGGCTCTGCGGACATGCCCTTCAGGATGCCACGCCACGGCCGCGGCGTCGGTCCCGCATGATCTGCCGGACCACGTTGCGGCCCGGGATGCCGGTGACCCCGCCGCCGCCGTGGGTCGCGCTGCCGGCCTGATAGAGACCACGGATGGGGGTACGCAGGTCGGCGTACCCGGCGGCCGGGCGACCGTGGAACATCTGCCCCGGTGTCAGCTCGCCGTGGAAGATGTTGCCGCCGACCAGGCCGTACTCGTGCTCCATCGTGTGTGGACCGATGACCTGGCGGCCGATGACCGAGTCGGTGAAGCCCGGCGCCACGGTTTCCAGGCGGGCGACCAACCGGTCGGCGTAGGCGTCGAGCTCGGCGGTGTGCGGCGCCCCGGCATAGGTGTGCGGCACCCACTGGGTGAACGCGCTGACCACGTGCTGGCCCTCGGGCGCCAGCGTCGGGTCGAAGACCGACGGGATGCACACGTCCGCGAACGGCAGCGTGGCCGGGCGGCCGGCGACCGCCTCCTGGTAGGCGCCCTCGATGTCGTCGAGCGAGTCCGCCAGCACGATCGTGCCGCCGTGCACATCGGGCGCGTAGTCCGGGTGGCTGGCGAAGGTCGGCAACCGGTCGACGGCGAAGTTGACCTTCACCGTGCCCGACCGGCTGCGCCAGCCCTCGATGTCGGCGACGAAGTCGGCCGGCAGCTCCGCGCGGTCGAGCAGCTCGAGGAACGAGATCCGCGGGTGGGCGGTGGTGATCACGGTCGACGCCCGCAGCTCGGTGCCGTCGGCCAGGGTCACGCCGCGCACCGCGCCGTCGCGGGTGTCGATGCGGGCGACCGCCGACCCGGTCCGGATCTCGGCGCCGAACGCGCGGGCGGCGGCCGCCATCGCCGCCGTGACACCGCCCATGCCGCCGCGCGGGAAACCCCAGCCGGCCTGCTGCCCGCCGGTCTGGTCGAGGTGGTGGTGCAGGGTGACGAAGCCGGTGCCGGCGCTGCGCGGGCCGGCCCAGGTGCCGATCACGCCCGAGACGCTGAGCAGGCCGCGCATCGCGTCGGACTCGAACCGGTCCTCGACCAGGTCGGCGATGCTGGCCGTGAACAGCCGGGTCAGGTCGACGGCGGCCCGCACGTCGACACGGCGCAGCCGGCCGGCCAGCCCGGCCTGCGCGGCGAGGTCGAGCGGCCGCTTGGAGCCCAGCTTCGGCGGGATCTCGTGCAGCAGCGGACCGACCAGTCGACCGAGGTGCGACAGCCAGGACTCCCAGCGTTCGTACGCGTCGGCGTCGCGGGCCGAGAACGTCGCGATCTGCCGGCGCCGCTCGGCGGGGTCGTCCGGCAGCCGCAGGTGGCGGCCGTCGGCGCGCGGCGCGAAGTAGGGCCCCTGCGGGTAGACGTGGTAACCGTGCTCGACCAGCCGCAGGTCGCGCACCATGTCGGCGGGCAGCAGGCTGACCACATAGGACAGGCTGGTGACGGTGAAGTCCGGGCCGAACGGGTGCTCCGAGACCGCTGCGCCGCCGACCGTCTCACGGCGTTCGAGCACCAGCACGCGGCGGCCGGCGCGGGCCAGATAACCGGCGGCCACCAGCCCGTTGTGGCCACCACCGACGACGATGACGTCGTACGGCGTCATCAGCCCTGCACCACGTTGATGTTGAAAGCCAGGTTGCCGTCGAGGGCGCGCAGGATCGACACCCAGAGCGGCATGTACATCTCCATGCCCCGTGACGCCTCGATGCCGCCGAGGTCCAGGACGTTGGCCCGGACCCAGCCGAGCTCGCCGAGCAGGCCGATCACCACCTGCTTGGCCTCGGGGTCGTTGCCGGCGACGAAGATCGTGTGCTGGCCGGGCACCAGGCTCGGCTCGACCATCACGCTGCCGTTGACGGTGTTGAGGCTCTTCACGATCCGGGCGTCGGGGAACGCCCGCTGGATCTGCTCGCCCACGCTGTCGGTGTTGCAGACACTGAGCCGAAGATCCCCGGACGAGAAGTCCAGCGGGTTGCTCAGGTCGAGAACCACCTTGCCGGCGAGGGCCGGATTGCCGCCGGCCATCTCCAGCGCGTCGACCGCGTACTGCCCGGCGGTGGCGTTGATCACCAGATCGGCGTCGGCGACCGCCTCGGCGAACGTCCCACAGCGCGCCGCGTGTGCCTCAGCCCACTCCACCGCGCGCGGATTGCCCGATTCGCGCGCACCCAGAACGACCTCGTGGTCCAGATTGCGCAGGCGAGTGCCGAACGTCTGCCCGACGGTGCCGGTGCCGAGGATGCCGATCCGCATCCAGCAATCATGCCGCAGGGTGCACTAGCGTCGAGGGCATGCCAATCCGCACTTCTTCCGCCCGCTGGTCGGGCAACCTGACCGAAGGTTCCGGCACGATCCGCACCGGCAAGGGCGGGTTCGAGGGGAACTACAGCTTCAAGTCGCGCTTCGAGGAGGGTGAGGGCACCAACCCCGAGGAGCTGATCGGGGCCGCCCACGCCGGCTGCTTCTCGATGGCCTTCTCCAAGGGCCTCGCCGACGCGGGTCACACGCCGACCTCCGTCGAGACGACGGCGAAGGTGCACCTCGACAAGACCGACGCCGGCATGACCGTCACCCGCATCGACCTGGAGTCCGTCGGCGACGTCCCCGGCATCGACGACGCCGAGTTCCAGAAGATCGCCCAGGGCGCCAAGGAGAACTGCCCGATCTCCCGCTTGCTCTCCCCAGGCGCCGAGATCACGCTCACCGCGCGCCTCGCCTGAGCGGCGCACCCGTCACGGCCGGCACGGCACAATGGGAGCCGTGCCGGTCGAGATGAGTCGCGAGCGCTTCGAGGAACTCGTCGCCGACGCCCTTGACGAGGTGCCCGAAGAGCTGCTCCGGCTGATGAACAACGTGGTGATCCTGGTCGAGGACCGGTCGCCACCCGGCACCCGGCTGCTCGGCCTCTACGAGGGGCACGCGCTGACCGACCGCGGCTGGAACTACGCCGGCGTGCTGCCCGACCGGATCACCATCTACCGCCTGCCGATCCTGTCGATCTGCGACACCGACGAGGACGTCGTCGAAGAGGTCGCGGTGACCGTCGTCCACGAGATCGCACACCATTTCGGCATCGACGACGAGCGCCTGCACGACCTGGGCTGGGGCTGAGCCGCGGACTCGTCAAGGTCGGCTTGGCGACACTGGCGCGTTCGCGTTTGCGCAGGCTACCTACGCTTCTGGGCAGCAACCCCGCCGGATCCTGTCATGGAGGAACGCCCAGATGCGTAGCGAGCTGTTTTCCGCGGAGAACCTGGAGAAGGAGTCGCAGCAGCCGGGCCTGCGGCTGCAGAACTCCAAGATGCTCAAGATCGAGCTCAACGGTGAGTGCATGGCGCGCACCGGGTCGATGGTGGCCTACCAGGGCCAGGTGCAGTTCCAGGCGCTCGGTTCCGGCGGCATCGGCAAGTTTCTCAAGCAGAAGCTGACCGGCGAGGGCGTGCCGCTGATGAAGGTCAGCGGCCGCGGCGACGTCTTCCTGGCCGACCGGGCCGCCGACATCCACCTCGTCGACCTCGACCACGGCGACGCCCTGTCGATCAACGGCGCCAACGTGCTGGCCTTCGACGCGTCGCTGCAGTACGACATCAAGATGGTCCAGGGCATGGGCATGATGTCCTCGGCCGGCCTGTTCAACTGCGTGTTCACCGGCCAGGGCCGGATCGCCATCACCACCAAGGGCACCCCGGTCGTGCTCAACGTCGACCAGCCGACCTACGTCGACCCGCAGGCGGCGATCTGCTGGTCGGCCAGCCTGCAGACCGGCTACCACCGGGCCGACCAGCTCGGCATCGGCACGCTGCTCGGCCGCAGCACCGGCGAGGCGTTCACGATGAGCTTCGCCGGCCAGGGCTTCGTCGTCGTGCAGCCCTCGGAGGAGCCCCCGGCCGGCATCGCCGGCGCCGGCGGCGGCAACCAGCAGCAGGGCGGCGTCCTCGGCGGTTTGTTCAGTTGATCGATCGTGGCAGACGGCCCGCCCCGCACAGGGGTGGGCCGTTTGTCCGTTCGGGCCATGGTCCTAGGCTGGCCTCATGCCGGGAACGCCGCCTACGCGATTTGTCTACCTCGGGCCGGAGGGGACGTTCGCCGAGCAGGCGCTGCGCACGATTCCGGCCGCCGAGCGCGGCCAGCGCACGCCGGCGCGCAGCGTCGGTGAGGCGCTCGACCTCGTGCGCTCCGGCGACGCCGACTCCGCCCTGGTGCCGCTGGAGAACTCGATCGGCGGCGGCGTGGGTGTCACCCTCGACGAGATGGTCGCCGGCTCGCCGCTCGTGATCACCCGCGAGGTGGTGCTGCCGGTCGAGTTCGTGCTGGCCGCCCGCCCGGGTGTCACGCTCTCGAGCATCCGCTCGGTGGCCGCGCACCCGCAGGCGTCCACGCAGTGCCGGGGTTGGCTGCGCGACAACCTGCCCGACGCGGTCGTGGTCGACGTGCTCTCCAACGGCGCGGCCGCGCGCAGCGCCGCCACCGGCGAGCACGACGCGGCGGTCTGCGCGCCGATCGGCGCGACGCAGCAGCGGCTGACCGTGCTGGCCGAGAAGATCAGCGACCACAACGACGCGGTGACCCGGTTCGTGCTGGTCTCGCGGCCGGGCACCCCGCCGCCGGCGACCGGCGACGACCGCACGTCGCTGGCCGTCTACATCGCCCACGACCGGGTCGGCGTGCTGCTCGCGGTGCTGATGGAGCTTGCCGTGCGCGGTGTCAACCTCACCCGGATCGAGTCCCGGCCCACCGGCGAGGCGCTCGGCCGCTACGCGTTCTTCCTCGACTGCACCGGCCACGTGGCCGACGACCGGATGGGGGAGGCGCTGCGCGGGCTCCGCCGGGTCAGCGCCGAGGTGCGCTTCCTGGGCTCGTACCCCCGGCACCGCTGGACCGACTCCGAGAGCGACGGCCCGGTCCCGGCGCCGCCCGGCCAATCCGATGTGGACTATGCCGACGCCGCAGCTTGGCTGGACCGCATCCGGCGCGGCGACTAAAGCGCCGACTGTTCCCCGAGCTGAAGTCACACCTGTTAGCCTCTAGAGTATGAATCGGCGTGTGACAGTATCCGTTCCGGAGGACGTCGCCGAGCAACTTGACGCACTTCCCGCTCGTCAGGTCTCGGCCTACGTCACGGAGGCACTGCGTCGACGTCGGGCGTCCGACGACCTGCGGGCCGCGATGCGGGCGGCGGGCTACCGCGAGTTCCCATACGACCCGGAAGGTGCCGTGCGCCGGCTCGCGGAGCGAAGGGTCACGCCCGAGATGCGCGAGGGTGCGATTGCCCGCGTCGCTGAGCTGCTGGACCGCCCGGTGGACGAGGTGCGAGCCGACTTCGACCGGTCCGACGTCGCGTGAGCCGACCCGTCTACGTCCTCGACACCGGCGCCCTCATGGCATACGTCCAAGGTGTCGAGGCGGTCGGCGGGTCGGTGGTGGAGGCCGCCGATGCGGGGGCCACCGTGGCCGTGCCACTGGTCTGTCTACTCGAGGCGTACAGCCTGCTCGACCACCGTGAGCATGAGCTGCTGCAAATGTTGCGTCGGAACCCTTCAGTCCGGGTCGTCTCGCCAGCCGTTGAGGTCGACCGCAGTGATGACTGCCCCCTGATTGGTGGCATGGCCCGGCAAACCGGCCGGCTCGGCGCCGGTCATGCCGCTTTCGTGGCCATCAGCAGCGCGGCCGGCCTCATCACCTCACGTGCGGACCAGGTCCGGAAGGTTCTCGGCGACGGCTGGCCGATCATCGAAGTCTGATCCGCGCGCTAGATGTTGGGTGGGTTCGCGTCGCAGGCGGCGGCGCGGATGCCCGCGGGGGCGCCGGCCCGCACCTCGATGCTGCACACGTCGGTGCCGGCGGTGACGAGGCGCAGCGTGTTGCCGGTGATCCGGCTGACCGCCTGCAGGGGCCCGTTGGCCGTGTCGAGCACGCTCCACTGCCACGTGCCCGCGCACATCGGCCCGACGGTCACCCGGCCCCGATAGGACGACGCGAGCAGGCCACGCCGCTTCAGCAAGCTGATCACCTGGGCCGCGGACGGGCGGCCGCCGCAGGCCACCGCGGGGCTGTCCGGGAAGCCGGTCGTCGTGGTCGGCGTGGGCTGCTGGGGCGTCGACGTCGACGGCTGCGGCGTCAGGGGCGGGGGCAGCACGGTCGGCGTCGCGCTCGCCGTCGCCGTTGGGCGCGGGACCGCCGTACCCGGGGGGTTCAGCTCAGGAGGCGTGCCGCAGCCGGCCGCGACCAGGGCGACCGTCGCGGACGCGAGAAGCAGCGGGGGCAGGGTGGGGCGGCGCACGGTACCTCGGGGCGGGACATCGACGGGGGTGCGGGCGGCACCATCGTATTCCCGCTCAGGTCGTCACCGGATGGCCGGCCCGGTCGAGCGTGGCGACGGCTTCCGCCAGCCGGACGCTGGGCACCAGGATGTAGTCGGTGTCGTAGGTGGAGAAGGCCATGATCGTGACGCGGGCGGCAGCGAGCGGCTCCACCATCGACGCGAGCACGCCGGTCAGCGCGAAGTCCAGCGGGCCGGCGACCCGCAGGCAGCGCCACGGCGCCTCGGCGGTCGCGCCGTCGGGCACCTGGTCGGCGCGACAGATCACCGAGACCTCGTCGGCGGTCCAGGTCACCGACAGCACTCCGGCGCCGTTGCCGCCACCGACCAGGCCCGGCGGCAGCGCCGAGCCGGCAGGGAGCCGGCAGACCGCGTAGTCGTCCGGGAGAAGATCAAGAGCGGGCATGACACGAAGCGTACGGCGCTCCAAGAACTTTTTCCCGACCGGTAGTTGGCGGGCTTTCCCGTTCGTCGTAGAGGTGGAAGTGGACGCGAAGCGAGAGGAAACCTGAGATGAAGTACCTGTTTCTGATCTGCACCGAGGCCCCGGGCAACGAGCCGAGCGAGGAGTCCGAGAACGCGGCGGGCGGCCCGATGGAGATCGAGGACTGGGTCAGCGAGATGGACGGCAAGGGTGCCCGGCTCACCGGCAACCGGATCCGGCCGGGCGCGGACGCCACCACGGTGCGGGTGCGCAACGGGGAGGTGGTGGTGTTCGACGGGCCGTACGCGGAGACCAAGGAGCAGATCGCCGGCTTCGACATCATCGAGGCCGACAATCTCGACGAGGCCATCGAGATCGCCGCGAAGCACCCGATGGCCTGGGGCGGCATGGTCGACGTGCGGCCGTACTGGACCGAATGACCGACATCGACGCCGAGGTCACCGCTGTCTACCGCGCCGAGTGGGGTCGCGTGGTGGCGGCGGTGATCAGGCTGACCGGCGACTGGGACCTCGCGGAGGAGTGCGCCCAGGACGCGTTCGCGAAGGCGCTGGAGCGCTGGCGGCACGAGGGCGTGCCCCAGCGCCCCGGCGGCTGGCTGGTGGTGACGGCGCGCAACCGGGCGCTCGACCGCGTGCGGCGTGCGGCGGTCGAGGCGGAGAAGCTGCGGGAGGTGGTGCGGATGAGCCAGCCGGAACCACTGGTGCCGGTGGGCATCCCCGACGACCGCCTTGAGCTGATCTTCACCTGCTGCCACCCGGCGCTCGACCAGGAGGCGCAGGTGGCGCTGACCCTGCGCACGCTGGCCGGCCTGACCACCGCGGAGATCGCCCGGGCGTTCCTGCTGCCCGAGAAGACCATGGCGCAGCGGCTGTTCCGGGCCAAAGGCAAGATCCGCAACGCCGGCATCCCGTTCCGGGTGCCGCCCGACCACCTGCTGCCCGACCGGTTGGCGGCCGTGCTCGCGGTGGTCTACCTGCTCTTCAACGAGGGGTACGCGGCCACAGCGGGCGCCGACCTCGTGCGGGTCGACCTGACCGCCGAGGCGATCCGACTCGGCGAGGTGCTCGTCGCGCTGATGCCCGACGAGCCGGAGGCGGCCGGCCTGTTGGCGCTGATGATGCTGCACGACGCCCGTCGGGCCGCGCGCCTCGATGCCGCGGGCGACCTCGTCGCGCTCGAGGACCAGGACCGCTCGCGCTGGGACACGACCCGCATCGCAGCGGCCGACGCCCTGCTCCGGCGTGCGTTGCGGCGTGGCCGCCCGGGGCCCTACCAGATCCAGGCGGCGATCGCGGCAGTCCATGCGACGGCGCCGACGGCGGGCGACACCGACTGGACCGAGATCGCCGGCCTCTACGCCGAGCTGGCCAAGCTGCTGCCCTCGCCGGTGGTGGCGCTCAACCGGGCGGTGGCGGTCGCGATGGCCGACGGCCCGCAGGCCGGCCTGGCGGTGGTGGACCGGCTGGCCGCGACCGGTGCGCTGGACGGCTATCACCTGCTGCCCGCGACCCGCGCCGACCTGCTGCGCCGGCTCGGCCGTCCGGCGGAGGCGGTCCGCGCCTACGACGAGGCGCTGGCGCTGGTCACCTCGGACCCGGAGCGGCGCTACCTGCGGCGCCGTCGGGCGGAGGTCGCCGACCGCTGACGGTCAGACGGTGGCGAAGAAGGTCAGCGAGCCGGCAACGGCGCCGTCGACCAGCAACGGGGTGGCGATCGCGTCGACGGTGGCGTCGCCGTCGCCCTGGTGGACGCGGAGGAGGCCGCGGGCCTGGCGTTCCGAGGTGACCGCGAGCAGCGGCGGGATCTTGTCGACCTCGGTCTCGGTGAGCTCGCTGCGGGCGGCGGTGAAGTCGACGAGGCGCAGGCCCGCGTCGAGCAGCGGAAGGCCGACCGCGGTGCGCGGGTCGGCGAGGCCCAGCAGCGCGCAGCAGCTGGCGGACGCGGCGACGATGGTCATCGAACGGTCGATGACCAGGCAGGGCTCGTCGGCCGCGAACACCGTCTCGGCCCAGCGGGTGAAGCTGGTCGGCGCGGGGCGTTGCGGCGCCGGTGGCGACCACGAGGGAGACGCCCAGGCGGCAGCTCCCGCGGGTGGGCCGGTTGTCGGCTCCACGCCGTCGGACTCGCCAGGTGCCAAAACCTCGAGCTCAAGTTCGACGTGCGCCACCGCGCCTCCTGTGCATCGCCGGCAGTTGCCCCACCGTCACGCTAACCGGTGATGGGCGTGCCGACGACCCTCCAGTCGGCCGATGGTAGTGACGACGCGGTCAACGGCGGGTGGCGAGCTTGGTGGAGGCGGTGCGACCTTCCTCGTACCACCGGTAGCCACCACCGCTGTTGGGCGCGTTGAGCCAGGTGCTGGGTTGGCTCGCCACGCGGGACAACTTTTCGGCGGTGGACGCGCTGATCCGGTCGCCGCCGGCCACCAGCAGGCGGTCGAGTTCGCGGTGGGTCGCCACCAGACAGTCCTTGGGAAGTCCGTAGACGCTGATGACGCCAGAACCGACGAACGTCAACACCGGCGTCACCGGTACGGCGTGGCCGACGGCGCCGCTGAGCGCCTTGGCGGCCCGTTTCGCGTCCCGGCGCGCCTCCGTCACGTAGGGCGGGCGCTTGCCGCTGATCTGGACGACGTCACCGGCGACCATCACCCGGGACCGGCCGTGGTCGGCGATCGTCACGGCGAACAGGCCGCTCGGCCCGATCACCAGGAACCCGGCCTGGTCGTCGGCGCCCGTGAACAGGGCGTCGAACGAGTCGGTGCGGGGCCACTCGATGATGTGCCACGACGGGCCGAGGTTCTCGACGCGGTGGAGAGCACGGGCGCCGGCCGCTTCGATGCGGCGGGCGTCGCGCTCGGCCCGCCGGCGGCGGGCCCAGTCCATGGGGCGTGGACGTGCGGCTTCGAGCAGGTCGTGCTGGTCGGATTCTGCGCTCGGCAGAGCTCGTCGGGGGGTGAGGGGGACGGCTCGACGCGCAGGAAATACGGTCATCGCTGCCTCCGGCAAGGGCGAGCTTTGGCTGTCTAACTACCGTACGTGGCGACACCGGTACTGAGGCAAGATGTGTCGGGGGAATGAGTGGGGATGAATGCCGCATTCACGGAGCGGCTCTTTTCCCGGATGGTGACAACCACGGCCTAGGCTCGGGCCTTGTGACCAACTATGTCGGAAGCGAAGTGGGTCGGCTCGGCACTGTGCTGCTGCACCGGCCCGGCCGGGAGTTGGCCCGTCTGACCCCGCGAAACAACGATTCTCTGCTGTTCGACGGGATCCCGTGGGTCGGCCGAGCCCAAGAGGAACACGATACCTTCGCGGCGGCCCTGCGCACACGGGGCGTCGAGGTGCTTTACGTGTCGCAGTTGCTCGCCGAGGCCCTGTCGGTGCCCGAGGCGCGGGCGGAGATCACCGCGAGCGTCGTCGACGACCCCCGGCTCGGCGACACCCTCCGCCGCCGGGTCGCCGACCATCTGACCTATCTCGACCCGTCGGCGTTGGCGACGGTGCTGATCGGCGGGTTGGCGCACGACGAGCTGCGCACCAGCGCCGACCGGCCGGGCGGCCTCGTCTACTCGCTGATGCCCAGCAACGAGTTCGTCATCGACCCGCTGCCCAACCTGCTGTTCACCCGGGACTCCTCGGTCTGGGTACGCGACCGGGCCGCCGTCACGAGCCTGGCCATGCCGGCCCGCCGCCGGGAGACCACGCTGACCGACGCCATCTACCGCTACCACCCGCGGTTCGTCGGCACGCAGTTCGTCTACGACGCGAGCCTGGAGCCGGTCGAGGGCGGCGACGTGCTGCTGCTGGCCGAGGGCGTGATCGCGATCGGGGTGGGTGAGCGCACCACGCCGGCGGGCGCGGAACGGTTGGCCCGGCGCATCTTCGCGGCCGAACTCGCGCACACGATCCTGGTCGTACCGATCACCCAGGAGCGGGCGACCATGCACCTGGACACCATCGTGACGATGGTCGACGTCGACGCCGTCATCATGTATCCGAAATATGCGGACACGCTCCAGGCGTACACCGTGATCGCCGGTCCTGACGGTGAGCCGCAGGTCGACGGGCCGGCGCCGTTCCTGCGCGCGGCGGCCGACGCCATGGACATCGCCATGTTGCGCGTCATCGACACCGGCCTCGACCCGGTCACCGCCGAGCGCGAGCAGTGGGACGACGGCAACAACACGCTGGCCATCGCGCCGCGGCTGTGCGTCGCCTACGAGCGCAACGTGGAGACCAACGCCCAGCTCGAGCGGGCCGGCATCGAGGTGATCCGGATCCCGGGCTCAGAGCTGGGCTCGGGCCGGGGCGGACCACGCTGTATGTCGTGCCCGATGCTCCGCGACGGGGTCAGCGCAGGGTGAGCTGGCGGCCGACCAGGCCCTGGCGGGCGCGGCGGGCGGCGGAGTCGAGCGGCGACTCGTCGGCCAGGGCGTCGGCGTAGCGCTTGGCGAACGCTTCCACCGGCGCCTCCCAGTCGGCGGCCTCCGGGTCGCGCGGGATGTCCCAGACGGGGACCAGCCGGCCGTGCGCCCGGAACATGCCGGCGAACTTGGTGCCCTCGCCGAGCAGCAGGTCGCCGGCGGCCGCGAGACGGGCCAGCGCGCCCAGCGCGGCGTCCTCCTCGTCGGGCAGCACCCAGCGGACGTGGCCACGGTCGGGGACCCGGCACCAGTACGCCGCCTTGGCCGCGGCCAGCCGGACGGTCGGATAGATCGACGCATTCGCCCGTTCGAGTGACGCCTTCACGTTGGCGTCGTCGCCGGCGTCGTCGTCGAGCCAGAACTCGAAGCCCTCGTGCAGCGTGATGTCGAGCGGCCCGTCGACGATCATGTCCTGGAGGCGCGGGCCGACGCCGGCGTGCGCGGGCACGGAGACGGGGCTGCCGGGGTTGGTCTGCAGCGCGCGGACCAGCGCCACCGCCAGGTCACGGGAGGCGTCGCCGGACTGCACGTGCCGCTGGAGGCCGAGGAAGATCCGGCCGTCGGGCTTGGTCATCGCCGGCCAGGCCATCGGCAGCACGGTGGCCAGGATGACCGGCCGCTCGCCGAACTCCTCGACCATCGCCGGCGCGAGCGTCAGCGGCGCGGAAGCGGCCGGGACCAGCTCACGCAGGGCGATCCACTCGACCTCGTCGGCGAAGCCCTCGAACGGGCGCGCCGAGAACATGTCGGTTTGCTTCTCCCGCTTGGGGGTGCCGTCGTTCTTGATCCGGCGCTTCTTGCTCATGGGGAGACAGCCTATTGCCAACCCCGGCCGGGTGGCCCGTCGCGGTCTGGCGTTTCACGCCAGGGAGTGGGAGTGCTCCCCCAGCTCGGCCCAGACGCTCTGGCCGTGGCCGTCGCGGTCGACGCCCCACCGGTCGGCGAGGGCGGAGACGATGTGCAGACCGCGGCCGTCGAGCGCCTCCGGGCCAGCCGGCCGGGCGCTCGGGCGGACCTGCCCGCCCCCGTCGGTGACCCGCACCGCGACCACCCCGGCCGGGCTGAGGCGCCAGTCGACCCGGATCACGCCACCGGGCAGCGGGCGGGCGTGCCGGACCGCGTTGACGACCAGCTCACCGGTCACCGCGATGACGTCGGCGAGCAGCTCGTCCGGCACCGTGCCGGCCAGCTCGGTGGTCAGCCGGTGCCGCGCGGTGCGCGCGCCGCGGGCGTGGTGCGGCACGACCACGTGCCAGGACCCCTCGGCCACCGCCGTCGTCACTTCCCCAACCTCCCGTCACCCGGCGCGATCGTCAGCCGCGCGGGAGCCGCACTTCGGCGACGGTGCCGCCACCGTCGCGTGGGCGGAGCGATACCCACCCGTTCTGTCGCTCTATGACCCTTCGTACCAAATAGAGCCCGAGTCCGGCCCCCGGAAACCGTCGTCGGTCACCCGATTCGGCCTGCCAGAAGCGGTCGAACGCACGCTCCACATGTTCGGGTCGTACCCCGATGCCCCGGTCGGAAACGCGGAATACCACAGTGCGCTCGTCGGTGTGCGCGGTCAGCTCGATTCCGGTGCCGTCCTCGCTGTATTTGTCGGCGTTGGTGACCAGCTCGGTCAGGATCGTGGTGATCGTGCTCCGGTCGCCGATCGCTTTCGGCAGCTCGACCGGGAGCCGCACCAGGAGGCGGCGGCGCAGCGCGGTCGGGAGGTCGCGCTCGGCCACCCGGAGCGCCTCGACGAGGTCGAACGGGGTCGGCGGCGAGCCCGCGCTCGGGCCGGTCTGGTCGGCCGCCGAGAGCAGCCGGTCGACGAGCTTGGCGAGCTCACTGGCGCGCTGGCCGATGACGTCGGCCGCGTGCCGCCGCTCGTATTCCGGCAGCTCGTCCCAGTGGCTGTTCAGCGTGTCGGCGTACCCCTTGATCACGGTGACGGGGGTACGCAGCTCGTGGCTGGTCAGCGCGACGAACAGGTCGCGGTCGCCGTCGCGGCGGTGCTGGTCGCTGGTGTCGCGGAAGGTGACCACGATCGAGTCGACGGTGCCGGTGAGCTCGCTGGCGGTGATCTTGAGCCAGCGGCCGTCGGTGAGCCGGTGGTCGAGGGTCTGGCCGAGCACCGGGATCGGGAACGGCAGGGTCGCGTTGAGCACCTCCGCCGCGCTCAGGCCCGTGACCTCCTCGGCCGCGGGGTTCCAGAGGCGCACCTTGCGGTCGAAGTCGATGATCGCGAGACCGTCGGCCAGGGCCGCCACCACCGGGCCGTCGCCGTGCACGGGCAGGCCGGCCTGGTGCCCGTACATGTGGGCGAGGTTGGTGGCGACGAACTCGATCAGCGTGTGGTGCTCGATCGTGGGCAGGTCCTCGGCCTCGTGATAGAACGCCTGCAGGCTGCCCACCACCAGCCCGCCCAGGATCGCCCGGGTGACCAGCATGGTGTGCAGGCCCTGGCCGGTCGCCTGGTGCGGGAAGTCGCCCTCGATCCGGTCGAGGGAGAGCACCTGCGTACGCAGCCCGGTGAGCAGCCGCCGCGTCGTCGGCGAACCCTTGTCGACGGGCCGGCCCAACGCCCACTCGGCGGCGCCGCTCGCGGCGACGATCCGCCCGCCGGACGGGCCGTACTCCGCGAAGGTCATGCCCGCGGCGCCCAGCGCCTCCTGTGCCAGCCGCAGGACGACGCCCAGGATCGGCAGGCCGGCCTCGCCCGAGTTGATCCGCTCGATCACCTCGGCGTGGCCGGCGATGAACGACGCATAGTCGGGGCGCGCGGGCACGTCCCGAGTGTGCCCAACCCGAGCCGTCCGGAAAAGGCCTGGTTCAGCGACCGATGTGCTTCAGCACGAACGCGGGCCGGTCCGTGATGATGCCGTCGACGCCGAGGTCGATCAGAAAGTCGATCTCTTCGGGCTCGTTGACGGTCCACACATAGACCCGGTTGCCGGCCGCCTGCAGCGTGCGGACCAGCCGCGGCCGGGCTTTGACCAGGTGGATGCCGGGGCCGGCGATCCGGGCGCCGAACGGCAGGGTCCCGCGCAGCGCCGACGGCAGCAGCTCCATCAGCAGCGCGGTGGGCAGGCCGGGGGCGAGCTCGCGCATCCGGCGCACGGCCAGCGCCGAGAACGACATGACCGTCACGGCCACCCGCTCGCTGTCGCGGGGTTGGTCGAGCCCGTGCCGGCGGAGCATGGCCGCGAGCGCACGCTCCACGTCGCCGCCGTGGTGGGTCGGGTGCTTGGTCTCGATCAGCACCTGGACCTCGCGGCCGGCGTCCCGGACCGCGCCGAGCAGGCGGTCGAGGGTGAGCAGCCGGGCCCGGTCGGGGTCGGGCGGATCGTCGGTGTCGGCCCACTTGCCGAACTCGAGCGCGTCGAGCTGGGCCAGGGTGTGCCGGCTGACCCGGCCCTTGCCGTTGCTGGTGCGGTCGAGCCGGCGGTCGTGCACGCACACCAGGTGGCCGTCGCGGGTGAGCCGGACGTCGCACTCGACCCCGTCGGCGCCCTCGTCCAGCGCCTTGAGGTAGGCCGGCAGCGTGTGCTCGGGAAGCACCGCGGACGAACCGCGGTGCGCGAAGATCAGCGGCGATTCGCCCACCGACGTCAGACCACGCGGGCCGGCTGGCCGTCTTCGCTGACCATCGGCCGGCCGGCGGACTCCCAGGCGGCCATGCCGCCGTCGAGGTTGCGCACGTTGTCCCAACCCTGCTTGGCCAGGTAGGTCACGACCTGGGCCGAACGACCACCCATCCGGCACACGACCACCACGTCGGCGTCGGTCGGCACCTCGGGCAGCCGGGCCGGAACCTCCATCATCGGCACGTGGTGCGCGCCCGGCGCATGGCCGGCCTGCCACTCGTCGTCTTCACGGACGTCGAGCAGGTAGGCGTCCTCCGGCACGTCCTCGGCACTCACCCACGGCACGGGTTCGGGTCTCCACACGCTCTACAGATTAGGCCCGGTCAGATGTTGTTCGCCCATTTGGGGTTGGCGGCTGTCCAGGCCGCCACATCGTCCTCGCGGATCGCCTTGAACAGGCCGTCGGCGTCCGCGGTGAGGACGTTGTAGGAGGTGCCGTCGATGCGGGCGCCGGTCGAAGGCATGCGGATGCCGGAGACGTTCTGGGCCCGCAGGTGGCGCAGCGAGATCACCAGGTCGTTTAGCGGCACCCCGTTGGTGTCGACGGTCATGGTCCCGCCGATGGCCCGGATGGTCTGGTCGAGCTTGATCGGGTTGGCCAGCACGGTCGGGTCGGTCAGCTTCTGGGCGATGGCCTTGAGGATCTGCTGCTGATGGCGCTGCCGGTCGTAGTCGCCGCGGGGGAGTCCGTAGCGCTGGCGGGCGAAGTCGAGCGACTGCGCCCCGTCCATGCGGTAGCAACCGATGGGGAAGACGTGGCCGGTGTGAATGGACGTGACCTGCTGGTCCACGCAGACGTCCACGCCGCCGAGCAGGTCGACCACTCGCTTGAAGCCGGTGAAGTCGACGATCGCGGCCCCGTCGAACCGCACGCCCGTGAGGTTGGTGACCGTCGCCGAGAGCAGCTTGGCGCCGTCGCCCTGCCCGTACTGGAAGGCCGCATTGATCTTGTCCTGCCCGCCCTTGTAACCACCTTGGGGGTACGGCGGGATCGTGACCCGCAGGTCCCGAGGTATCGAGATCAGATAGGCCCGGTCGAGCCCGGCGGGGATGTGCACGATGACGATCGAGTCGGCCCGGTGACTGTTGGGGCTGGTCGGGCGCTGGTCGGAGCCGATCAGCAGGTAGTTGAGGGGGCCGCGCAGCTCACCGCCGCCGGTCCGGGCGTCGGAGTCGAGCAGGTCGGCCTTCTTGAGCGCGTCGTCGAGCCGCTCCGTGATCAGCTTGAGCCCGCCGAGGCTGAGGCCGGCCAGCACCGCCAGGGCGATGCCGACGACTATGAAGATCCTGGCCCAGCGTGGGCGGGCGGCCCGCGCGCGCGGCCGCTTGGTCCCCTGGTCTTCCGAGCTGGGAATGACCCCTCCCGACCCCGCCGCCGCCTCGGTCTAGCGTCAGCTTAAGTCGGATATGTCGGGCGAGGGCCAGCCCAGTCATTCTTCCGGATTGGTGCAGTTGTTACTTCTTGTTGGCAGCCACCCAGTCGGCCATCTTGTCTTCGTTCATCGCCTTGTACATCGCCAGCGCCTTGGTCTTGTCGGAGACCACGACCGACTCCCCGCCGATCGTCTGGCTGCCGCTGTAGGGGCTGGTCAGAAACTGCAGGTTCTCGCCGCGCAGGTTGCGGAACTGCAGCGCCATGTCGACCAGCGAGAAGCCCTCGTCGACCGTGACCGCGTTGGTGACCGCCTTGAGGAAGCTGTTGAGCTTGCCGGGGTTGGTCAGCGTGCCGCTGCTGGCCGCCTTGTCCATCAGGGCCCGGAGGAACTCCTGCTGGTGCCGCATCCGGGCGAAGTCGCCGTCGGGGAACTGCTTGCGCTGCCGCACCCAGTCGAGCGCCTCGTCGCCGTTCATGTGGTTGACGCCCTTCTGGAACGTGCGGAACGGCTTGTGGATCGACTTGATGGTCCGCTCGACCTTGAGGTCGACGCCGCCGAGCGCGTCGGTGACCTCCTTGAAACCGGCGAAGTCGATCGCCATCACGTGATCCATCCGGACGTCGGTGAAGCACTCGACGGTACGCACGGCCAGCGGCAGCCCGCCGAAGGCGAACGCGGAGTTGACCTTGTGGCGCTCCGAGTCGGAGCAGTCGGCGTTGGCCGACCTGGGCACCGGCACGTAGAGGTCCCGGGGTATGGAGACCAGGTAGGCCTTGTCCTGCGACGCCGGGATGTGCATCACGATGATCGTGTCGGCCCGCCACTTGCCGGCCTTGTCGAGCGCCGCATCAGGGTCGCGGGAGTCCGTGCCGACCATCAGGATGTTGAGCGCGCCGCTGGCCGTCTTGGCCGGCCGGCCGCCGGTGATCTCGGAGAACGGGTCGGTGCGACCGATGTTGCCGTTGAGCGCCCGCACGTAGACCCAGGTGCCGCCGGCGCCGAGCAGGCCGAGCAGCGCCAGGCCGGCCACCGCGACGAGGGCGATCCGGCCCCATTTGGGCTGCGGACCACGGCGATAGGGTGCCCCCGGCCGGCGCGGTCCCCGTGGGCCACCGGGCCCGCCCGGGCCACCGCCGCCACCGACGCGACCGACGCCACGGGGGCGGGACTCGCTCCGGGCGCCGGGGACGTGGGCCCGGCCGCTGATCCGGGTGCCGCCGGGCCCGCCGGAGACGGGGGCGCCGGAGACCGGTGCGGAACCGGGCGTACGGCCGGGCACCGAGGCGCGCCCGTAGGTGCCGCCGGACGATGACGTGGTCGCAGACATGTCACTCAGGGTACGAAGCAAACCTGGGTGGCGCTCACAACCAACGCCGGCACGGCACGAAGTTGGTAGCTAAAAATTTCCGCGTTGACCTGCGGTTTCAGCTCAGACCGCGCGGCGGCGGAAGTCCTCGATCGTACGCCGGAGACCCTCTTCGAAGGGCGTGTTCGGCGCGAAGCCGAGCTTGGTGCGGGCCAGGGTCAGATCGGGCCGGCGCATCTCGGGGTCATCGGCGGTGCGGGACGTGAAGGTGACCGTGGATGAGCTGCCGGTCAGCTGGACGATCGTCTCGGCCAGGTCCTTCATCGACAGCTCGTGCTCGTCGCCGCAGTTGACCGGGCCGGTCTCGGTCGAGTCGAGCAGCAGCAGGATGCCGCGCACCAGGTCGTCGACGTAGCAGATGGAGCGGGTCTGCGCGCCGTTGCCGTGCACGGTGATCGGCTCACCGCGCAGCGCCTGGGCGATGAAGGTCGGGATCGCCCGGCCGTCGTCGGGTCGCATCCGCGGGCCGTAGGTGTTGAAGATCCGCACGATCGCCGTGTCGAGACCGCGGTAGCGGTGGTAGGCCATCGTGGACGCCTCGGAGAAGCGCTTGGCCTCGTCGTAGACGCTGCGGATGCCGACCGGGTTGACGTTGCCCCAGTAGGTCTCGACCTGGGGGTGCACCAGCGGGTCGCCGTAGGCCTCGGAGGTCGACGCCATCAGGAACCGGGCGCCGTCGGCGACCGCGCGGTCGAGCAGGTGCAGCGTGGCGATCGAACCGACCCGGAGGATCTCGATCGGCAGGGTCGTGAAGTCCTTGGGGCTGGCCGGCGACGCCATGTGCAGGATCGCGTCGAACCGGCCGGCGATGGCCGGGTGATGGGTCGGTAGACCGTCGGCGACGTCGGCCTCGACGAGCGTGAACTGCGGGTGCTCGACGAGGTGGGTGACGTTTTCCTTCGACCCGGTGACGAAGTTGTCGACCGCGACGACCGTGCAACCTCGGGCGATAAGGGCATCGATCAGGTGGGACGGGACGAAACCGGCGCCTCCTGTGACGAGGATGCGATGACCGGCTCCGAAACGTTGAGCAACCACCATGTCCCCAGCCTACCGATCACGCCGATCAACGGCCTGCCAGGGTGCGGCAGGGCCCCGGCGGTGTGCCGCCGCCGGGGCCCCGGTGTGACCGATCGGGTTGTCTAGTGGGCGCCCGAGCCGGTCAGGGAGCGGACCTCCAACTCCGCGTACTTCGCGTCGTCACGCTCCTTGGAGAGGACGGTGCCGAGCCAGCCGCAGAAGAAGCCGAACGGGATGGAGATCAGACCCGGGTTGGACAGCGGGAACCACTGCCAGTCCGACTTCGAGAACATCGCGGTGGCCGAGCCGGAGACGACCGGCGAGAAGAACACCAGCACCACGGCCGAGATCAGACCACCGTAGATCGCCCAGACCGCGCCCGAGGTGTTGAACCTCTTCCAGAACAAGCTGTAGAGGATCGCCGGAAGGTTGCCGGAGGCGGCGACCGCGAACGCCAGCGCGACCAGGAAGGCCACGTTGAGGTTCTGCGCGAAGATCGACAGGAGGATGGAGATCGCGCCGATCACCAGGGCGGAGATCCGGGCGACGTTGACCTCCTGCCGTTCCGAGGCCTGGCCGTCCTTGACCACGTTGGCGTAGAAGTCGTGCGCGAGGCTCGACGACGACGCCAGGGTCAGACCGGCGACCACGGCGAGGATCGTGGCGAACGCCACTGCCGCGATGACCGCCAGCAACGCAGCGCTGCCCACCTCGCCGCCGAAGAACCGGCGCCCGAGCTCCGCTGCCAACTGAGGTGCCGCCGTGTTGCCCGCTCGGTCCTGCGCCGTGATCGCCTGACTGCCCACCAGCGCCGCGGCACCGAAGCCGAGGGCGAGCGTGAACAGGTAGAACACGCCGATGATGCCGATCGCCCAGAGCACGCTCTTGCGGGCCGCTCGGGCGGTGGGCACGGTGTAGAACCGGATCAGGATGTGCGGCAGGCCGGCCGTGCCCAGCACCAGCGCGATGCCGAGCGAGAGCAGGTCCATCTTGTTGTAGAAGGTCTGCGTCGCGTTACCGGCGACTTCCACGCCATATCTCAACCCGGGTTCGAGGAACGCCTCACCCTTGCCGGACGACGACGCGGCGTCGCCGAGCAGCGAGGACAGGTTGAACTTGAACACGGCCAGCACGAGCACGGTCATCAGCAAGGCGCCGGTCATCAGCAGGAACGCCTTGACGATCTGGACGTACGTGGTGCCCTTCATGCCGCCGACCGTCACGTAGACGATCATCAACGCACCGACCAGCACGATGGTGGCGATCTTGGCCGCGTCGGCGTCCATCCCGAGGAACGTCGTGCCGGGCCGGATGCCGAGCAGCAGCGCGACCAGCGCGCCCGCGCCGACCATCTGGGCCAGCAGATAGAAGATCGACACCGTAATGGTGGAGACGGCCGCCGCCGTGCGGACCGGCTTCTGCCGCATCCGGAACGCCAGCACGTCGGCCATCGTGTAGCGGCCCGAGTTCCGCAGGAGCTCGGCGACCAGCAGCAGGGCGACGAGCCAGGCCACCAGGAAGCCGATCGAGTAGAGGAACCCGTCGTAGCCGTTGAGCGCGATGATGCCGGCGATGCCGAGGAACGACGCCGCCGACATGTAGTCGCCGCCGATCGCCATGCCGTTCTGGAAGCCCGAGAACGACCGGCCGCCGGCGTAGAAGTCGGTCGCCGTCTTGGTCTGCCGGCTGGCCCACACGGTGATGGCGAGGGTGATGGCCACGAAGACCAGGAACAGGATGATCGTGAGCGTACGGGCGGTGCTGCCGCCCGTGGCCGCCTCAGCCGCGAGGACCCTCACTGGGCGACACCTCCCCCAACTCTTCGTGGATCTTGTCGGCGAGCGGGTCGACCTTGCGGTTCGCGTACCGCGAGTAGAGCCAGGCGATCAGGAACGTCGAGACGAACTGGAGCAGACCGAAGATCAGGGCCACGTTGATGTGGCTGTCGCCGATCCGGATGCTCATGAAATCGCGCGCGTACGCGGACAGGATCACGTAAAGCGCGTACCAGACGAAGAACGCCACGGTCATCGGGAAAACGAAGCCGCGGAAAGCCTTTCGAAGCGCGCCGAACTCCGGGGAACGCTGCATGGCCAGATACCGGTCCTCGGGGGTCTCCGTGGGAGCGGTGTCTCTCGCCTCCGTACTCATGTGTCACCACCTTCGCGGGGGCGTCGGGACAGGGCTGAACAGCGGCACCGTAGGAACGGGTCGCGCGGCCCTGGAACCCCCAGCGCGGCGGGCGCAGCCACCTGCGCCGAACGGACAGGTGGCTGCGCCCAGTGACCTCCGTCACGCCGTTGAACGGCGCCGATGTCAGCAGGCCGTCGTGCCCTGGCAGAGTCGGTCCGCGGCCGCCCGGCCGAGGTCGCGCAACGCTCCGACGTCGGTCTCGTGCTTCTGCCAGATCTGGGTCAGCAGCGGCCCCTGCCGGACGAATAGGGAGAAGGTCGGCTCTCCCTCGCCGAGATCGGTCCGGATCAGGACGGCATCGGCGCCCGCGAAGTCGGTGTCGACCACGGTGAACCGCCGCTCGCCCGACCCACCGCATTCGTCGCCGAGCCGATCGGGGAGGCCGTCGAGCCAGCTTCGGGCAGCCGCCGGTGTGGCCATCCGGTAGACCCGCTGGAACAGCGGCTCGTCGCGGTCGCGCCCGAACACCGCATCGCGCTGGGTGACGCCGCGCGGCTCGGTGTCCCTGGGTCGCGGGTCGCAGATCGACGCCAGGAACGCGAGCGTCCAGTCGGCGTCGCTGAGGTCCTCACCGCGGTACTCGTATCCGGCCGGCAGGTCGGCCTCGCGCAGCATCGCTGCGCGCGGCACGCTGGTCGGCTCGACCGGTGCGGTGGTCGTCCGCGTCGGTTCGGGCGAGCCGGTGGCCGGTGGGCTGGCCGGCGGGCTGGTCGGCGGGGTCGTCGACCGGGTCGGAGTCGGAGTGGGGGCGGTGGTCATCACCGGCGGCTTCGGGGTCCCGTCGAACGCGCCGGTCGCGAAGCCGACCGACGGCACGCCGACCGCGACGGCGGCCAGCACGCAACTCGCCGCGACCCGCACCCGGCGGCGGTGTCGAAACGCCTGTCGCGCGGCGCCGGCGCCGGCCGGCACGACCAGCGGCGGCCCCGCCCGGAACTGGCCGAACAGGTCGTCCAGGTGCTGCTCATCCACGGCGGACCTCCTCCTCGGTCAGCAGGGTGGCCAGCGCGGCCCGGCCGCGGTGCAACCAGGCCTTGACCGTGCCCTCGGCGACGCCTTCCTGCGCCGCGATCTCGGCGATCGTGAGGTCGGCGATGTGGAACAGCACGATCGCCCGGCGCTGCCGCTCCGGCAGGGACCGCAGCGCCCGGGCCAGCGCGACCCGGTCCGGGCTCGGCGCCGCCACCACCTCCTCGCGGTGGAACCGGGCGTGCGCCCGGGCCGCCTGGATCCGGCGCCACCGGTTGGTGGCCACGTTCATCGCCACCCGGCGGACCCAGGCCGCCGGCTCGTCGTAGGTGACCAGCCGGTCCCACCGGGCCCAGGCCCGGCTGAACGCCTCCTGGACCGCGTCCTGCGCGGCCGAGACGTCCGCCGTGTACGCGTAGAGCTGGAGCATGAGCCGGTTGAAGTTCGCGGCGTAGAACGAGTCGAAGGTGGTGGTGCTGGTGTCGGGTCTGGACACCCGAACCGTCTCCATAGGCTGCCTCCCCGTTTCTTGGAGAGGACACCGATGATCTCAGGCCGGGGTTGCGTCAGCCGGCCAGATATCGACCGCGATAGTGCATCAGCGGTGGGACCTCGCCCACGATCTCGATCCGCTCGATGGTGGCCTCCACCAGCAGGCCCCAGCCGAACTCCCGGGCGGCGTCGAGGCGGCACCCCGCCCAGCAGCCCGCGTCGGCCGGCACCGGGCCGTAGTCGGTGGTCGTCCACTCACCACTGTGGAAGAGGCCGCCGGGCGCCGGCATCAGGCCGGCGAACCTGTCGGCGAGCTGGCGGTGCGTGGGGCCGAGCGGGGCGACGGCGAACCGGCCCGCCGCGGAGAGCGCCGCCCACAGGTCCGACTCGTCGTCGAGCAGACCGAGCAGCCGGCCCGGGTCGCCATCGGCCACCGTGGTCGACGAGACGGTGAACCCCGCCGGCCCGGGCGCCGTCCAGAGCGTCACCGGCGACGCCAGCCGGCCGCGGAACCGGCGCACCGGCGAGCGCGACCCCTCCGGAGTGGCGAACGGGTCGGTGCCGTGGATGTGCGCGCCGGGCTCGATCGGGTTCACCACACCATTGTCAGCGTCGCGGTGTGATGGTCTGCAGCAGCTCCGGCATGCGCCGGTCGAGCACGTCGCCGACGATCACGCTGCCGAGCACGGCCGCGCCGACGCCGTAGAGCAGGCCCAGTGGCGGGGCCAGCCAGAGCCAGGCGTCGCCGGCGAACAGCGCGCCGATCAGCATCGGCACCGCCAGCGCCACGCTGACCAACATGGCGACCACGCTGAGCAGGCCGCGGGCCATGCCGGCGCCGGTGTTGAGCGCGAACGGGTTCGAGGTCTCGGGCAGGGCGTAGGCGCCGACCACCGAGAGCATCGAGTTGGCGGCCAGGCCGCAGCCGAACGTGGCAACCAGCGTGCCGAGAGCGAGCGGGATCCAGCCCGGTTCGCCGACCAACAGACCGACGATTACGGCGATCACCACGACCAGGGGGAGCACGTACACCGCGAAGGCGCTGGCCCGGGCCGCGATCTCGACCCGGCCGGGGACGCCGGCGACCACGTCGGCCGCGTAGGCCGTGCCGTCGAAGCCGAACTGGTTGGCCAGCGTGACGGCGGCGAGGGTGCCGACGAAGATCATCGACAGGGAGAACGTGACCGGCGAGGTGGTCACCTCGCTCGTCGGCTCGGTGCCCCAGATGCTGCTGCTGAAGTTGACGATCGCGGAGACGAACAACGCCGCGACCGCGAACGTGATCAGATTGGCCCGGCGGCGGGCGTCCCGCCACCAGTAGCGCACCTCCCGGGCCAGCACCGCCCCGAACTGGTCGCGCCGGGCCCAGCTGAGCACGCGCGGGAAGAGCAGCTCGACGGGCGTACCGGTGGCGACCCGCTCCTTGGCCCGGCCGGCGCTGGCCGTGCCGACCATCGCCGACTCGAGCGTCCGCGACCACCACCAGAGCAGCAGGCCGATCACCGCCACGACGAGCAGGAGTTTGACCGGCGCGGCCCACCAGCGCCCGGCCGCCACCTCGAAGCCCGCGGTGTAAGGCGCGCCGAACGGCGTCCAGCCCACCACCTCGGCCGCCGGCAGGAACCGCCGCCAGTCGGTGTCGGCGCTGGCCCGGTTGATCGCGATCTGCAGTGGACCGATCAACGCGCCGGCGACCGCGAGCAGCACCGCGGCCAGGTCGCGGGTGCGGCGCGACCGCAGCATGGTGGCGAACGCGCTGGTCACCGCCCGGCTGACGGCGACGCAGAAGACGAGGCCGAGCAGCACGCCCACGGCCTCGACGAGGGCCGCGCCCACGCCGCCCAGCGCGCCCGCGGAAAGCACCAGGCCGGCGGTCGCGATCAGCGTGGCCGCCGCCGGCACGCCGATCAGCGCGGCGGTCAGCAGGCCGGTCACCAGCGTGCGCCGGCTCAGCGGCAGCAGGGCGAACCGGGCCGGGTCGACCGTCTCGTCGACGCCGAAGAAGACCAGCGGCACCAGCGTCCAGCCGACGGCGATCACGCCACCGCCGAGCGCCGCCACCAGCAGCGCGGCGTCCGGGCTGTCGGCCAGCCCGGGCAGCGCGCTGCCGAGGAAACCGGCGACGGCGTAGAACAGGCCCATCACCAGGCCGAAGACGAACATCGTGACGCGCCAGGGCTGGCCACGGAAGCTGTTGCCCATGATGCGGAGCTTGAGCCGCACGAAGTGGCGCCCGGACACCGCACGCGGCGCGGTGTCGACCGCGGCGGTCAGAGCCACGCCAGCTCCTGCCCGGTCGCCGTGCGCCCGCCGACCACCTCGACGAAGACGTCTTCGAGCGACCGCTCGCCGCGCACCTCGTCGAGCGTGCCGACCCGCTTGATGGCGCCGTCGGCCAGGATCGCGACGTGGGTGCAGAGCCGCTCGACCACCGCCATCACGTGGCTCGAGAAGATGACGGTGCCGCCGCCGGCCACGTAGCGCTGGAGGATGTCGCGGATCAGCGCGGCGGCCACCGGGTCGACGGCCTCGAACGGCTCGTCGAGGACCAGCAGCCGCGGCGCGTGCAGCAGTGCGCAGGCCAGACCGATCTTCTTCTTCATGCCGGCCGAGTAGTCGACGACGAGGGTCTGCCCGGCGTCGCCGAGGGCGAGCACGTCGATCAGCTCCCGGGCCCGCTGGTCGACGACCGCCGGGTCCATGCCGCGCAGCAGGCCGTGATAGGCGAGCAGTTCGGCCCCGCTGAGCCGGTCGAACAGTCGCACGCCGTCGGGCAGCACGCCGAAGAGCCGCTTGGCCTGGATCGGATCGGCCCACACGTCGTGGCCGAGCACCCAGGCCTGGCCGTGGTCGGGTCGCAGCAGCCCGACCGCCATCGACAGCGTGGTCGTCTTACCGGCGCCGTTGGGCCCGAGCAAACCGTAGAAGGAGCCCGCCGGCACGTCGAGGTCGACGCCGCCGACCGCCACCTTGCCGTCGAAGCTCTTGGCCAGTCCCCGCAGCACCAGGGCGAACCGATCGTCCTTCACCGTCGTCACCCCTTGACGGTAACGGCCCGGTTCACCGTCGTGGGGAACCGGCCAGCACGCTTTCCGGCGCGTGCAGGCGCAGCATGACCGCACCGACGTCGGCGGGCACGCGGCGGCGGCTGGCGAGCGAGACGGCCACCATGACCGCGAACGCGAGCGGCACCGTCCAGGCCGCCGGCTGGCTGACCAGCGCTGCCGGCCAGCCGGACAGCGGCGGGCCGAGCACGGTGAGCAGTACGGCGCCGCCGGCCCCGCCCCCGCCGACCAGCACACCGGCCGCCGCGCCGCGGGCGGTCAGGCCCCGCCACCAGATCCCCAATACCAGCAGCGGGCAGAAGCTGGAGGCGGCCACCGCGAAGGCCAACCCGACCACCTGTGACACGTCGAGGCTCTCGATGGTCAGCGACAGCACGATCGGGGCGATCCCGGCGAGCAGCGTGGCCAACCGGAAGTCGCGCACCGAGCCGCGCCCGATCACGTCGGTGGAGATGACTCCGGCGACGCTCGTCAGCAGGCCCGACGAGCTGGACAGAAACGCGGCGAACGCGCCGGCGGCGACGAGGGCGGCGAGCAGCTGGCCCGACAGGCCGCCGCCGAGCGCGGCGCCGGGCAGCAGCACGACCACGGCGTCGGTGCGCCCGGTCATCAACAGCTGGGGCGTGTAGACCCGGCCGAGCACGCCGTAGATCGTCGGCAGCAGATAGAAGAGCCCGACCAGGGCGAGCACCACCAGCGTCGTGCGCCTGGCCGCGTTGCCGTCGGGGTTGGTGTAGAAGCGGACCAGCACGTGCGGCAGCCCCATCGTGCCGAGGAACGTCGCCAGGATCAGCGAGTAGGTGGCGAACAGCCCCTGGTCGCTGTCGCCCGGCAGCAGCCAGTCCGGCCCGCGGGTGTCGTCCACCGTGGACACCTGCGGCACGGGGTCGCCCGCCGCGTACTCGAGCCGCTGCCCGGCGTCGACCCGCATCGTCGAGCCGTCGGGCAGGGTGAGCGTGGCCTGGTCCTCGATCACCACCGAGGTGGCGACGTGGAACACCGGGCCGTCCGGCGCGGCCACCGCCGGGCGGCCGTCGGCCTGCCACTGCAGCAGCAGGAAGATCGCCGGGACCAGCAGCGCCGTGAGCTTCAGCCAATATTGGAAGGCCTGCACGAACGTGATCGCGCGCATTCCGCCCAGCGCCACGTTGACCGTGACGACGGCGCCGACGAGCAGAGCCCCGAGGGCGTACGGCTGACCCGTGACCGTGGTCAGCGTCAGGCCGGCGCCCTGCAGCTGTGGCACGAGATAGAGCCAGCCGATGAACACCACGAACGCGGTGGCCAGCTTGCGCAGCCGGCGCGAGCCGAGCCGGAGCTGGCAGAAGTCGGGCAGCGTGAAGGCCCCCGAGCGGCGCAGCGGAGCGGCGACGAACAGCAGCAGGGCGAGATAGCCGGCGGCGAAGCCCACCGGGTACCAGAGCACGTCGACGCCGTACTTCAGGAGCAGGCCGGCCACGCCGAGGAACGACGCCGCCGAGAGGTATTCGCCGCCGATCGCGGCCGCGTTCCAGGTCGGGCTGACGCTGCGCGAGGCGACCAGGAAGTCCGAGGTGGTCCGGGCCAGCTTGAGGCCGTAGAAGCCGATGCCGACGGTCACCAACGTGACCAACAGGATGGCGGGTACGACGTACGGGTTGCCCACTCAGCGCTCCGGCCGGCGGACCACCGCGACGAAGTCCTGCTCGTTGCGCTCGGCCAGCCGCACGTAGGCCCACCCGACGACGACGAGGAACGGGAAGGCCGCGACGCCGAGCAGCAGCCACGGCAGGTCGATGCCGGCGAACTGCGCGGTGCTGACCTCGGGCGCCACGGCGAACAGCAGCGGCAGCCCGCCAAGCCCGATCGCCACCACCAGCGACAGCCGCAGCGCGAGGGCGAGCTGGGCCCGCACCAGGCCCCGGACCAGCGCCTCGCCGACCTGGGTCTGCTCGGCCAACTCGGTGCGCGTGCGGTCGTGGTCGTGCGCCCGCGGGTGCACACGGGCAAGCACCACCCGCGTCCGCCGCCCTTCGGTCATGCCCCGCAGTGTCCCCGATCACAGTTAGTCGCGGAAGACCTGGCAAGTGGTGGCGGGCCTGTCGGCCAGCAGGAGGCGGGCCTGGTAGCGCGAGAGGTTGGCCGAGCGCCAGTCGTCCCGAGTCGTGGCCAGGGCGTTGTTCGCGCGCCAGATCGCGCAGGCCCGGTCGTTGCCGGTCAGCCGGTCGAGGGCCGGCACCGCGTCGGCGGAGAGCGTGCTGAGGTAGTGCACGTCGATCCGGCCGGTGGCCAGGTAGCGGTCGACGTTGCGGTCGGCGATGAACCGGTCCGGGTTGAGGACCGCCAGGGCGAGCAGGCCGCCGGTCGCGATGGCCAGCACGGCGCGGGGGAGCCAGTCGCCGCGCAGGCGGATGCCGGCGACCAGGATCGCGACGAACACGGCGCCGAGGCCGAGTTCCACCGCGGAGACGAAGATGCGCAGCCGGGTGTAGCCGTACGCCTGCTCGTAGACGTTCATGCGGTAGGTCGCGCTGGCCACGATCACGAGGGTGAGCACGGCCAGCGCCCCGAGCAGCAGCCGGATCGTGAACCGGTCGGCGCGGCCGGCCCGCGGCGCCCAGCGGCCGGCGACCGCGACCACCACCAGGGTGAGGCCGGTGACCGCGAGGAGCTGCCAGAAGCCGCCGCGGGCGTAGTCGGCGAACGTCGGGCCGCCCGGGCCGAGCACGTGCCGGCTGCCGTCGAACAGGACGGTGGCCTGCACCGCGACGAAGGCGAGGAAGAGCAGGTCGAGCAGCGCGATCGGGATCGCCCAGTCGGCCCGCCGGAACGTGAACCGGGTCTGGTCGTCCGCGCCCGGCCGGGGTGGCGCGGCCAGGACGAACGCGGCGCCGGCCAGCACGACGAACAGCAACGGGAACAGGATCAGCGCCCGGGACGCCGTCGCGCCGCTGACCGTGGGCGTCGCCCGGCCGAGCAGCGTGGCGAAGGCGTCGTCGGCTGAGGCGAACAGCGCGCCGAACACGAGCAGCAGGGCCAGCGAGACGGCGGCGATGCCGAACACCCGGGCGGGCACACCGGGCCGGCCGGCGAGCCGGGTGCGCACGCCGGCCCGCACCCAGGGCAGTGCCCGCACCGCGGCCGCGATCGGCACCACGAACGACGCGACGATCATCTTGACCGACCGGGGGTCGACCAGGGCGAGCGTGCCGGTGACCACGGCGGTGAGCACGCACAGGACGAACAGCCAGCCGGCGTCGCGGACGGTGCCCACGCCGAGCAGCGCGAGGGTGCTCGCGGCCCAGCCGGCCTGGCGCCAGGAAACCCTGCTTCGCGTGACTGCCAGGGCAACAATGCCCGCTGCGCCGCCCAGCAGCCAGCCGATGCCGGCCCGGTCGAGCGGCAGGGCGGCCGCGGCGATGCCGGCCGCGATCAGGAGGGCGACCAGCGCGGGCGCGCCCGGCTCACCGGTCGGACCGGCCCAGGACCAGTCCGAGGGCGGCTTGCGTACGGCCAGCGCGGTGCTCGGGCTCTTCGTGTCGGTCACGCGGCCACCGCCGCCGGCGCCGCGGACCTCGGCAGCGAGACGCGCATCAGGCAGCCCGTGCCCGATGGTGGGTTGACCACGCCGATCGTGCCGCCGTGCAGCTGCACCACCCACTGGGCGATGGCCAGGCCGAGACCGGTGCCGCCACCGACCGCCCGGTCGCCGCGGGTGAACCGGTCGAACACCGCCTCCCGCTGGTCCGGCGGGATGCCGGGGCCCTCGTCGCCGACCTCGAACACGACGCGGTCGTCGTCGAGCCGACCGACCACCGAGACCGTGCCGCCGGGCGGGCTGTGCCGGGCCGCGTTGTCGAGCAGGTTGGCCAGCACCTGGTGGAGGCGGGCCGGGTCGGCGTGCACGGTCAGCGGGGTGTCGGGCGGGCGTACGGCCAGGTTGATGTCATGCCCCGCGCCGCTCGCGGTGACGGCGGCCTCCTCGGCGACCTCGTCGAGGAAGTCCGCCACGTCGAGCCGCACCGGGTGCATCGGCTGCACGCCCGCGTCGAGGCGCGACAGGTCGAGCAGCTCGGTGACCAGCCGGCTGAGGCGCTCGGTCTGGTGCAGCGCGGTGCGCAGCGTGGCGGGGTGCGGGTCGGCCACCCCGTCGACGATGTTCTCCAGCACGCCCTGCAAGGCGGTGATCGGCGTACGCAGCTCGTGCGAGACGTTGGCGATCAGCTCGCGCCGCTGCCGGTCGGCGGCGGCCAGGTCGGCGGCCATCTGGTTGAACGCCTCGGCCAGCTCGCCCACCTCGTCGCGGGAGGTGGCCCGGACCCGCTGCGTGTAGTCGCCGCGGCGCATCGCCCGGACCGCGGCGGTCATCTCGCGCAGCGGCGAGGTCATGCCGTGCGCCAGCACCTGCGAGGTGAGCAGGCCGACCAGCAGTGCCGTGGCGGAGGTGACGTAGGGGATCCACTCCATCGCGTACCAGAAGTAGGCGAGGCCCGCGGCGGCCGAGGCGCAGAGCAGCACGGCCAGCTTGAGCTTGATCGAGCGGACCGGGTCGAGCGGCCGGGGCAGCAGGTCGAGCCCGCGGGTGAGCAGGTCCTTCACGACCGCACCTCCAGCGCGTAGCCGACACCGTGCACGGTGCGGATCAGGTCGGCGCCGAGCTTGCGGCGCAACGCCTTGATGTGGCTGTCGACGGTGCGGGTGCCGGCCCCGTCGCCCCAACCCCAGACCTCGGCGAGCAGCCGCTCGCGGGGCAGCACGGTGCGCGGCCGGCCGGCGAGGTGCACCAGCAGGTCGAACTCCGTCGGCGTCAGGTGCGCTTCGACACCGGCCCGGCTGACCCGGCGTTCCGCCTGGTTGATCTCCAGGTCGCCGAGCCGGATCGGCTGCGGGCCCGCGGTCTGGCTGCGTTCGGCCCTTCTGAGCAGCGCGTGTACGCGGGCCGCCAGCTCGCGCATCGAGAACGGCTTGGTGAGGTAGTCGTCGGCGCCGACGGCCAGGCCGACCAGCATGTCGTTCTCATCGTCACGGGCCGTGAGCATCAGCACGGGCACCGGGCGGTCGGCCTGGATCCGCCGGCACACCTCGAGCCCGTCGAAGCCCGGCAGCATGACGTCGAGGATCACCAGGTCGGGCGGTTCGCGGCGGGCCTTGTCGACCGCGGCTGGGCCGTCACCGGCCAGCCCGACCGCGAAACCTTCGGCCCGCAGCCGCACGGCGATCGAGTCGGCGATGGTCCGCTCGTCCTCGACCACCAGGATCCGGCGCTCTCTCATGCGAGGGACTGTAGTAAGCGCGCGTGAGGGAGCCGGTCCGGCGATGTGAACAACCTGTGGAGAAGCGGAAAGGCCCGCACCGTTCGGTGCGGGCCTTCCGTTTGGTCCCGTTCAGTCGACCAGCACGTCGATGCCGGTCAGACCGCCCGTCGGGACGGTCACCGAGTAGCGCGGCGGGCCGCCGGGGGTGGCCGGGGACAGCTTCGCCTTGTCGGAGCTGTAGTACTCACCGTCGATCTCGGTGTAGTAGACGTAGCGGATCTCCTGGCCGGGCAACGCCCGCACCTCGTAGGCCGTGCCCTCGAAGTCGTCGGTGCTGACGTAGTCGCCCGTCTGGGTGTTCAGCACGCTGATCCGGGTGTATCCGCTGGGACCGCCGTGGGCGGAGACCAGGTTGCCGCTCACCGTGACCCCCTTGGTCAGACCGAGGTCGGCGGTGGCCACACCGCCCGCGGTCACCTGGGTGCCCGTGGCGGCGTACCGGCTGATGGCGCCGCCGGTCCAGGTGATCGGGTAGCCGTAGCTGGCGAACTTCAGCGGCCAGCGGTAGGGGCCGAGGCCGTCGACCTGGAAGCGGCCGTCCTCGTCCGTCCACGGCTCTTCGGCGCCGAGCCCTGGGTTCTGAGTGAAGATGTTGACAGCCGCGTGGAGTGGAGCTCCGGTCGCGGCGTCGGTCACCCGGCCCCGGATCGAACCGGCGCGGTCGATGCGGATCTGCGGAGCGCCCGAGGTCTTACCGGCCGTGGTCCGGATCGTGGTGGCCTGCCGCTCGTCGCCAGTGCCGCCGGTGGCCGCGACCCACTGCCGCCCGTAAGCCTTGTCGCGAGGCTCGGCGAACAGCCGGTAGTCGCCCGCCTCGAGCCTGGTCAGCGTCACCTTGCCGGCCGAATCGGTGCAGTTGTCACCGAAGCCGTCCAGCACGTAGGCCCGGGCCGGCTTGTAGGCCGTCACGCAGACGTTTGCCAGCGGCTTGCCGGTCGCCCTGTCGACGACCGTGGTGGTGATCTTCGCGCCTGGCAGCAGCCGGGCGATGACGTCGACGGTTTGGCCCGCCCGGACCGTGACGTTGCTGTCGCGACCCAGGTAGTTGCCGTCGGCCCAGATGCTGAACTGCACATTTCCCGCGACCTGGTCGGTCATCAGCACCTCGCCGGTGCCGTCGCTGCAGAAGTCGCCGGCGCAGAAGTCACGGATCACGGAGCCGGTGATCGCGTCGAGGGCCCGAACGCGGACGGTGCCGGTGGGCAGCATGCTCTCGGTCACTCGGGTGTCGTCGCCGGCCGAGACTGTCACCGGGTCCGCGTCCTCCGGCCGGAGCGCGCCGTCGAAGTACTGGTAGCGGTAACCGGCCTGGAAGGACACCTGGTAGGTGCCGACCAGCACCTGTGGGAACGAGAACTCTCCGTTGGCGTCGGTTTCCCCGTAGAGACCGCCATCCTCCGTCTGGAACGGCGACCCGTACACGGAAGCCTCGGCGACGGGCGTCCCGTTGTCGTTGGTCAGGCGTCCGCTCAGGCTTCCGGTCTCCAAGGCGGTGTCGTCAGCACGGACCTCGGCGCCGGCCGCCACGGTGAACAAGGTGGCGTCGTTCCGGCTGAGCTTCCTTGGAACGTACTGCTGCTGGTAGCTGTCGTCGATCGGCGAGAACGCCACGTAGTAGCTGCCTGCCGGCACCGGGATGCGGTAGTCGCCGTTGTCGTCGGTCGAGCTGCCACCCCTGGACGTGCCGTACTCGTCGGTGGCGTCGACCCAGTGCCATGCGAACGGTTCGCCCGTCGGCAGCAGCAGGCGACCGGTGATGAATCCGACGGCGATCAGCTGCTGGTTGATCGTCGTGGTCTGGCCGGTGGTGACGCGCACCTCGTCGGCGTCGAAGATGTCGGTCTTGCCGTCGAAGTACTGCGTGGGGTGGTCGGTGCCGGAGAACGACACCACGTAGCTGTCGGTGTTGAGGCCGCCGATGCGGTAGGTGCCGTCCGCGGCGGTCGTGGTGTAGCCGACCGGCTCGCCCCACTCCTCGTAGTCCATGACGGACACCCAGATGTCGGCGGCGGGCGCGCCGGTGCTGGTCGTGACCCGGCCGGTGACGACGCCGGTGCCGGCCGCCTGGGCGGGCGTCGCCCACACGGCCATCGTGCCCGCCATGACGGCCGCCGCGAAGGCGGCCGTGGCGCGTACTCGTCTCATGCTGCTCCTGCTCATGGGATGGCGATAGTGAGGTCGATGGTCAGCCCGCCGTCGGGCACGGTGACCGCGTAGCGCGTCGGCCCACCCGGTGCGGCCGGGGGCAGCGGCGCCTTGTCGGATCGGTAACTCACACCGTCGATATCGAGGTTGTAGGCGAACCGGACTTCCTGGCCCGGCAGCACGTGCATTTCGTAGGAGTTGCCCACGAAGTCGACGCTGCCGACGTCGTCACGGGTGACCGTGTTGGCCAGCGTGATCCGCGCCCAGTCGGGCGTGTGGCCGCCCGTGTGCAGATTGCCCTGAACGGTGACGCCCTTGGTCAGCGCGAGGTCGGCCGTGGCCACGGCACCGGCGGTCACCTGGGTGCCGGTCGCGGTGTAGCGGCTCACGGCCCCGCCCGTCCACGCCGTGGCGTGGTCGCTTCCGCCCCAGTACTGCAACGGCCAGCGGTAGGGGCCAAGACCGTCGATCTGGAAGCGGCCGTCTTCGTCGGTCGAGGTGTCGCCGCCCGTTCTCCCGGAGGCAATCCCGACCTGAGTCCAAGAGATGGGCGCGCCGGTCGTGGCGTCGGTCACCCGCCCACGGATGGAGCCGCCACGGTCGACACGGACCTGCGGGCCCGCAGACGTCTTGCCCATCGTCGCCTTGATGGTGACCGCCTGCCGCTCGTCACCACTGCCGCCGTTGGCGGTCACCCATTGCCGGCCGTAGCTCCTGTTGCGTGGCCAGGCGAACAGCCGGTAGTCGCCGGTCGCCAGCTTGTCGACGGTCGCCTTGCCGGCCGCGTCGCTGCACTCGTTGCCGCCCATGCCGTCCGGGATGAAGAACTGGCCCGGCTTGTAGGCGATCAGGCAGACGTCCTGGAGCGGCTTGCCGGTCGCCTTGTCGACGACCGTCGTGGTGATTTTCGCGCCCGGCACCAGTCGAACCGTGACGTCGATCGTCTGACCAACGCGGACGGTGACAGTGCTGTTGCGGTCGACGTAGTTCGCTTCAGGGGCGGAGATCCAGAGGTCCTGTGACCCTTCGGCGAGGTCGGTCAGCAGCACCTCGCCCGAGCCGTCGCTGCACTCGCTGTTGGCGCAGAAGTCCCGAACGACCGAGCCGGTGACCGCGTCCAGGGCGCGCACACGGACGCTTCCGGTCGGCAGCAGGGTCGGCGTGATTCGACTGTCGTTCCCACCGGTGATGGTCACCGGGTCCGCGTCTTCGTATCGCGCGGCCCGGTCGAAGTACTCGGTGCGTTCGCCGACGCTGAACTCCACCATGTAGTCGCCGGCCAGCATCGGCGGCGCGGAGAACTCGCCGTTGCTGTCGGTCGTGGCGTACTCGCCACCCCCGTTGCCCATGAACGGCGAGACGTCGAGACGGACGTCGCGGGCCGGCGTGCCGTCGGCCCGGGTGACGCGACCGCTCAGGGTGCCGGTCCGCAACGCGGTGTCGATGACCGTGGTGTCCTCGCCGGCGGTGACGACGAACCGCTGCGCGGCCGCGGCGGTGAGCTTGCCCGGCACGTACTGCTCCTGGTCGAGGTCCTTGACGGGCTCGAAGCTCAGCACGTAGGTGCCGGGCGGCACCGGAACGCGGAAGTCGCCGTAGCTGGTGCCGACCGCCTGGACATAGGCCTCGTCCTCGGCCCGGTAGATCCGCACGAGGCTGTTGTCCAGCCCTTCGCCGTTCGGATCGGAGATGTGCCCCGTGAGGTAGCCGGCGGCAATCAGGTCTTCGTCGACAGTCGTGGTCCGGCCACCGGTCACGGTGACCGGGTCGGCCTCGTTGATCCGCGTCTTGCCGTCGAAGTACTGCTCGGCGAGCTCGGGACCGTTGAAGCTGACGATGTACTGGCCGTCAGCCAGAGCGTCGATGCGGTAGGACCCGTCGGCCGCGGTGGTCGTGAAACCCATGCCTTCGTAGGTCTCCGCGTCGAGGGCCTGGACCCAGACGTCCTCGGCCGGCGCGCCGGCGGCGGTGGTCACGTGTCCGCTGATCGCGCCGGTGGCCGCGGCCTGTGCGGGTGTCGCCCAACCGGCGACGCTGGTCGCCAGGAGGGCAGCCGCGAGCGCAGCCGCCGTCAACCGGCGCTTCGGTTGCTTTGTCAAAGCCTTCCTCTCCCCGTGTGGTCCCGCCACGGCGCACGCGCATGGCAGGCCAACGAAGGATAGAGGTACTTCGCTCTCGTGTCGTCGGCCGTTCGACCGAGATGATCTAGCGGTTCCAGTCCTGTTTCGCGGCGCGGACGAGCTTGTCCTTGAGCTCCCGGGTGTGCCGGCGGGACACGGGAAGTTCGGCCCCGTCGACGATGACGACATAGCCGGAGTTGGCCAGGCGCAGTTCGGCGATCAGGCGCAGCTGCACCAGATAGGAGCGGTGGATGCGGACGAAGCCCGCGTCGGCCCAGCGGTCGGCGAGGGTGGCCAGCGGCACGCGTACGAGATGGGAGCCGTCGGCCGTGTGCAGTCGCGCGTAGTCGCCCTGGGCCTCGACCCAGCGCACCGCCGACCGGGGCAGCATCCGGGTCGTACCGGCCAGCTCCACCGGGATCGTCGGGTCCTCCTCGGCGCGGGCCAGCGCGGCCGGGTGGGTGGGCACCACGCGGCCGCTGACCACGCGCCGGATCGACTCGGCCAGCCGCTCGGCCTGGACCGGCTTGCGGACGTAGTCGGTGACGCCGAGGTCGAAGGCGTCGACGGCGCCGTCGTCGTACGCCGTGACGAAGACGATCGCCGGTGGCCGGGCGAAGCGGCGCAGCACCCGGGCGAGCTCCATGCCGTCGAGGCCCGGCATCCGGATGTCGAGGAAGACGACGTCGACGTCGGCGTCGCGGAGCACGCGCAGGGCCTCGGTGGCGTCGGCCGCGGTGTGCAGCCTGGCTACCCGCGGGTCGGCGCGCAGCAGGTAGGCGAGCTCGTCCAGCGCCGGCGGCTCGTCGTCGACCGCCAGGACGCGCAGGAAGGCGCGATCGGTCATGCCGCGCCACCGGCCGCGTGCACGCCCGGGTGGAACTTCGGCACCCGCATGCTCACCCTGGTTCCCGCTCCGATCCCCGTCTCCACCACCAGACCGAACTGGTCGCCGAACACCGACCGCAGGCGGTCGTCTACATTGGACAACCCGACGTGGGCGCCGGCGTCGTCGACCCCGGCCACGCCGGCCTCGGCCACCCCGGCGACGAGCGCCGCCGGATCCATGCCGACGCCGTCGTCCTCGACGGTGATGTGGCACTCGGCGCCGGCATCACGGGCCTCGATGCTCACCATACCGAGGCCCGGTTTGCGGGACAGTCCGTGCCGCACGGCGTTCTCCACCAGCGGCTGCAGGCAGAGGAACGGCAGGCTGACCGGCAGGACCTCGGGCGCGATCTGCAGCCGCACCTGGAGCCGCTCGCCGAACCGGGCCCGCTCGATCGTCAGGTAGCGGTCGATCGAGCGCAGCTCCTCGGCCAGGGTGGTGAACTCGCCGTGGGCCCGGAAGGAGTAGCGGGTGAACTCGGCGAACTCGAGGATCAGCTCGCGGGCGCGTTCGGGGTCCGTGCGTACGAACGAGGCGATCGCGGTCAGCGCGTTGTAGATGAAGTGGGGGCTGATCTGGGCGCGGAGGGCCTTGACCTCGGCTCGGGCGAGGCGCTCGCGGTTGGAGTCGAGTTCGGCCAGGGCCAGTTGGGTGGCGGCCCAGCGCGCGGTTTCCAGGGTTGCCTGGACCAGGCCCGGGGCGGGTTGGTCGTCGGCCACGGCTACCAGGGCCACCGGGGTTGAGCCGCGGATGGGGGCCACCACCGCCCCGCGGATCTCGCAGTCGACCCGGTCGCAGGGGAGCTCGGCCTGGCGGAGCACCGTCGATCGTCCGGCGGCCAGGGCCTTCTTGGCGGCTGCCTGGAGTTGGTGGGAGTGGTGGCCGCCGCGGCCGTCCAGGGCCAGCAGGGTGTTGTCGTCGGCCAACGCCAGGCCGGGGGCGCCAACCAGGGCTCTCAGGTGTTTGGCGGCCTTGGCCGCGCTGGCGGTTGTCAGGCCGGAGCGGAGCGGTTCGGCGGCCAGGCCCGCCGTGTGGAGGACCTCGTACGTGGCGCGTTGGGTGGCCGTCGCTATGCCCCGGCGGGCCCGGAGGCGGATGACGGCGTAGACGGCGGCTGCGAGCGCGCTGACCAGCGCCAGAACTGCCAGCGCCGTGGAGAGGTCCGCACTCATGCGCGGAATCCTCGCCGCCGCTCGTCGATTACGGAAGCCCTCGGGTGGTCTAGTAGGCGCCCTTGCGGGCGAGGACTACGCCGATCGTGCGCCAGAGGATGCTCAGGTCGTATGCCAGTGACCAGTTGTCCACGTAGTAGAGGTCCAGGCGGACGGCTTCGTCCCAGCTCAGGTCGGAGCGGCCCGAGACCTGCCAGAGGCCCGTGATGCCGGGGCGGACCAGGAGGCGGCGGCGGACGTCGCCCAGGAAGTCGCCGTCGTCGGCCGGGAGGGGGCGGGGGCCGACCAGGGACATCTCGCCCCAGAGGACGTTGATGAGCTGGGGCAGCTCGTCGATCGAGCTGGCCCGCAGGAAGCTGCCGAAGGGGAAGACCCGCGGGTCCTGGCGGATCTTGAAGAGCATGCCGTCGCTCTCGTTCTGGTCGACGAGGGCGGCGAGGCGGTCTTCGGCGTCGACGTACATGGTGCGGAACTTCCACACCCGGAAGGTGCGGCCCTCGTGGCCGACGCGGGGCTGGCGGAAGAAGACCGGGCCCTTGTCGCTGATCTTGATGCCGATCGCGACGGCGGCGAAGACGGGCAGCAGGATGATCAGGCCCAGGGCGGCGACGACGCGGTCCATCATGTTCTTGGCCAGCAGGGCCGGGCCCGACAGCGTCGGCTCTTCGACGTGGAGGAGGGGCAGGCCCTCGATGGGGCGGATGTGCACCCGCGGGCCGGCGATGTCGGTGAGCTGCGGCGCCACCACCAGGTCGACGCCGCTGCCTTCGAGCTGCCAGGCCAGGCGGCGCAGCTCGCCGGGCTCGGCGCTGGCGGAGCCGCAGACGGCGATCGTGTCGGCGCCGAGCTCGCGGACCAGGCCGAGCACGTCGCGGCCGGCGTAGACCGGGACCGGGGTCTCGATGCCGCGGGCCGCCGCGTAGCCGTCGGTGATGTGGATGCCGACCGGGACCAGGCCGGCGGCGGGGTTGCGGGTGACCGCGGTGTAGACCTCGAGCGCCTCGGGAAGCGTGCCGATCAGGATCACCCGGTGGCCGGCCTGGCCGGCGCGGCGGCGGACCAGGTGCAGCGCCTGGCGGGCCAGATAGCGGGCGACCAGGATCAGCAGCAGGGCGCCGAGCAGCACGCTGCCGACCGTCATACGGGAGAGGTCGGTCTTGGTGGCGAAGGCCAGGAACGAGACGAAGGCGGCGACCACGAGCGAGGCGCGGACCACGCGCTTGAACTCGTCGGTGCCCAGGCCCAGGTAACGCCGGTCGTAGGCGCGGTTGGCCCACAGCGTGAAGATCCACCCGCACGGCAGGAACACGTAGGCGATGAGGGCGAACAGCGTCGGGCGGTCCTGGAAGCCGGCCCGCGCCTTCTCGAACTCGGTGACCGCGATGTAGCTGGCCAGCGTGACCGCGCCGAAGTCGAGGACGAGCAGGATGAGGATGAAGGGGCGGTGCCAGCGCGAGACGCGCCGGCGCGCCCGGGCCCAGGCGGAGCGCGGCACACCGTTGGTGGGCGGCGGCGGAGGCACCTGGATCTCGAAGCTGTCGACGTGGCGCACGACGCCGCCGCGGCCGTTGCTGGTCACCGGGCGTTCGAGGCTGGTCGTCACCTCACCTACGCCCTCCCGGCTAACGCGTGCCGCCCACTCGCCGTACGGGCTCGGGTCGCCCACCGCATCAGTCTCCCACGTCAACGGTTACGAACCGTGGACAGAAGACAGACATTACGCCCGGACCCGCCTGAGCGGTCGTCCCCGCGCCGTCGGTGCGGGACCGGGTCACTATACCGATTGTGGCGCGCGGCGGAAGAAGTCAGTTGTGCGTCGAAAAAGGTTCGTACGCAGGGCTTCCAGGCGCTCACTCAGCGCACCAACCGGGACAGCCGTCGATCCGCCAAGGGCTTGCCACCGGTCTGGCAGGTGGGGCAGTACTGCAGGCTCGAGTCGGCGAACGAGACCTCACGCACCGTGTCGCCGCACACCGGGCAGGGCAGTCCGGTGCGGGCGTGCACCTTCATGCCGGAGCGCTTCTCGCCCTTGAGCTCGGCGGCCTTCTGACCCACGGACCGACCGACCGCGTCGTTGAGCACCGTCTGGGTCATTTCGTAGAGCGTCGCCAGCTGCGCGTCGGTCAGCCGGTCGCTCATCGCGAACGGCGACAGCTTGGCGGCATGCAGGATCTCGTCGGAGTACGCGTTGCCGATGCCGGCCAGCACCGACTGGTCCTTGATGATCCCCTTGAGCTGGCCCCGCCGGCTGCGCACCGCGGCCGCGAACGTGGCCTCGTCGGCGGTCAGCGCGTCCGGGCCGAGCTTGGCCACCCCGGGCACGAGGGCCGGATCGGTCACCAGATAGGCGGCGAGCCGTTTCTGCGTGCCGGCCTCGGTCAGGTCGAACCCGGAACCGTCGTCGAGCCGTACCCGCACCGCGATCGGCCCCTTGCCCGGCTTGAGCGGCGCGGCGCTCGGGAAGGAGTCGCGGTAGTGCAGCCACCCGGCCCGGGACAGGTGCACGATCAGATGCACATCGCCCTCGAACGCGATGTCGAGGAATTTGCCGTGCCGCCCGGCTCCGGTGATCTCCTTGCCGGCGACCGCGGAGGGCGGCGGGTCATAGGTCTTCAGCGCGCTGATGGCGGACACCTCGAGCCGCTGGACGCGGTGACCGACGGCACGGTCACGCAGGTATGCGGCGAGCGCTTCCACCTCGGGCAGTTCGGGCACGTCGACAACGGTAGCCTGACGCCACCATGAAGGTCGTCGTCGCGCACAACAGATATCGCGAGGCCCAGCCCTCTGGCGAGAATGTGATCGTCGATCAGGAGATCGACCAGCTCGCCGCGGCGGGGGTCGAGGTGCTGCCGTTCCTGCGCAGCTCCGACGAGATCGCCGACATGTCGCCGGCGGCCAAGGCGCTGCTGCCGGTCTCGCCGATCTACGCGCCCCGGGCGCAGCGCGACCTCGCCGAGCTGATCCGGACACACCGGCCGGACGTGCTGCACCTGCACAACCCGTACCCGTTGATCTCGCCCTGGATCGTGCGGACCGCGCACCGGTTCGGCCTGCCGGTGCTGCAGACCGTGCACAACTACCGCCAGGTGTGCGCGTCCGGGCTCTATTTCCGCGACGGCGGCATCTGCCACGACTGTCGGGGGCGCGCGCTCCCGTTGCCCGCCGTGCGGCACCGGTGCTACCGGGGTTCGGCGGCGCAGAGCGTGGTGATGGCGACCGCGCTGACCGTGCACCGGCCGACGTGGCGATCGGTCGACGGCTACCTGGCCCTGACGGACGCCATCAAAGATCATTTGATCGCGTACGGGATCCCGGCGGACCGGATCACCGTCAAGCCGAACGCGATCCCGGATCCGGGCCCGGCGGCCCCCCTCGGCGACGGCTTCCTGTTCTTCTCGGGCCGGCTCTCCGAGGAGAAGGGCGTCCGGCTGCTGCTCGACGCCTGGCGTCAGCATCCCGACGGCGCCCTAGGCCCACTGCGCATCGCCGGCGACGGCGACCTGCGCCCCCTGGTCGAGTCGGTGGCGGCCGAGCGGGCCGACGTCGACTACCTGGGCCGCCTCGACCGCCCGGGCGTCGCCGCGGCGCTCTCCGCCGCGGCCGTGGTGCTGGTCACCCCGACCTGGCACGACGTGCTGCCGACCGTGGTGCTCGAAGCGCTGGCCGCCGGCCGGCCGGTGCTGGGCACGGCGCTGGGCGGGGTGCCCTACGAGGTCGGTGACGCGGGCTGGACGGTGCCCGCCGAGGCGGCCGCGCTCGCCGCCGCGTTCCCGGTCGCCCGAGCCGAGGCCGCCGCGAAGGCCCCGCTGGCCCGGGCGCGCTACGAGCAGACCTTCCACCCGGACGTGGTGACGAAGCAGCTCCTCGACACCTACGCCCGCCTAACGCAAGCAACGGCCCGTTCCTAACGGTTTCCGCATAAGAACGGCCCGTTGCTAACACGAAGCAAGGGCCCCTTCTTGTCGCTTTCGCTATAGGAAGGGTCCCCTGTTAACGCCGCTGCCGCCGGCGCTGTTAACAAGGGACCCTTCCTATGCGGAAACCGATAAGAAGGGGCCGTTCCTTCGCTAGGAGCGCAGGGCGGTGCGGCCGGTGAAGGCGATGCTGGCCAACAGGAATCCGCCGTTGACGATCGTGAAGGCGACCACCAGCCAGATGGTCCATTGTGGAACAAGCAGGAGCACCAGGCCGGCCAGGAAGATGACGGCTCCGTAGTCGCGGACCAGCTTGACCAGCCGCACCGGCAGCGAGGTGGAGGTGACCATGCTGCCCGCGTTGGGGCCGGCCTGCATCACCGAGGTGACCAGGTTGACCATCCAGGTGCCGGCGAACAGCGCCACCACCCAGGAGGCCGTGGCCGGGTGCTGGTCGACCGCCACGGCGGACAGCGCGGTCACCAGCGAGATCTGCACGGCGATGTCGCACAGCACGTCGACCCGCGCGCCGGCCGGGCTGGTGCGGCCGGCCACCCGGGCCAGCTGCCCGTCGGCGCAGTCGAGGGCATAGGCGAGCTGCCAGCCGAGCAGCGCGACCAGCCCCGCTACCCAGGTCGGCGCGCTCGTCGAGGTCAGGGCGACCACCGCGGCCGACGTGGCCAGGCCGACCACCAGGTTGCCCGCGGTCAGCAGGGTCGGCGACACACCCGTCCGGTACGCCGCCGCGGCGAACAGCGCGCCCACCCGCTGGCTCAGGCCCTCGCTGAACAGCCCGCCGCCCCGGTTGACCCGGTAGAACTCGGCCGGTCCCGGCGGCGCCGGCTCAGCCGACAAGGTCGCGGAGCGCATCGGCATACCCCTTCAGACGGGCGTCGATCTCGGCGGGCGACAGCTTGAGGTGCTCGAGGATCGTGTAGCGGTCGGGCCGGGTCGACGGAGCCTGGGCCACCGCGAGCCCGAACTGCTGGTCGGTCAGCCCGAGCTCGGCCGGCGTCACCGGCAGCCCGTGCCGCCGCAGGCAGGCCGCGAGCTGGGCGAACCGCTCCTGGTCGCCGCGGAGATAGGTGCAGAACAGCGCGCCGAGGCCGACCTGCTCGCCGTGCGAGCCGGTGCCGGGATAGAGGTGGTCGATCGCGTGCGAGATCTCGTGGCAGCCGCCGCTGGCCGGCCGGGACGACTCGGCCACCGCCATCGAGATGCCACCCATGATCAGCGCCTCGGCCAGCGTGGTCAGGAACGCGTCGTCGCCGATCTTGCCCGGGTGGTTGACCAGCGCCTCGGCGCCGCTGCGGGACAGCGCGACGGCCAGCCCGTCGATCGCCTCGCCGCGCTCGCGGTGGGCCAGCTCCCAGTCGGCCACGGCGCTGAGGTTGGACAGCGCGTCGCCGATCCCGGCCTGGGTCTGCCGGTCCGGGCCGTTCTCGACGAAGTCGAGGTCGACCACGATGGCCAGCGGGATCTGCACGCCGTAGGAGCCGCGCCGGCCGTCGAGGTCGAGCGAGGCGACCGGCGAGCACACGCCGTCGTTGGCCAGGCTGGTCGCCACCGTGACCATCGGGATGCCCAGCCGGGTCGCGGCGTACTTCGTGGTGTCGATGGTCTTGCCACCGCCGATGCCGACCACCGCGTCGTAGTTGCGCCGGCGCAGGTCCTGGCTCAGCTCCATCGCGGAGTCGATCGTGCCGCCGCAGATGTGGAACAGGTCCGCGTTGCCCAGCGACGGGCGCACCAGCTCGGCGATCCGCTCGCCCTGGCCGGGACCCACCACGACGGCCACATCGCCACCGCCGGAGATCCGCCGGTCGTGCAGCAGCGTGCCCAGCTCGGCGACGGCGCCGCGGCGCACCTCGATGGCCAGCGGCGTGGTGACGGTGCGGGCTAGTAGTGGCACGCGATCTCCCGGGCTCGGGCCAGGTCGGCGTGGTTGTCGACCTCCACCCAGGGGATGTCGCCGATCGTCACCGCCCGGACCTCGCCGCCGCGGTTCGCGTACTCCTGGTAGCCGTCTTCGTAGTAGAGGTTGGGGTCGCGGCGCCAGGTGGCCTCCAGCGCCTCGGCGACGCCCGCGGCCGCCGACGCCTCGATCAGCGTGGCGCCGATGTATTCACCGAAGGCCTCGGCCGGGTCCATCAGCTTGGTGATCCGGGTGAGCTGGCCGGACGCGTCGAAGGTGGTCTTCATCTCCTCGTCGGCCAGCGACTTCACGTCGTCGACGGCGAGCAGCACCCCGGGGCCGCGGTTGGCCAGCAGCGTCTGCTCGACCGAGACCGGGTGCACGGTGTCGCCGTTGACCAGCAGCGCGCCGCCGGCGAACTGGTCGCGAGCAAGCCAAAGGGAGTACGCGTTGTTCCACTCCTCGGCCTTGTCGTTGTGCACGAGGTTGAGCGTGACGCCGTAGCGGGACTCCAGATCGGGCCGGCGCTTCTCGACGGTCTCCGCCGCGTAGCCCACCACGACCGCGATGTCGGTCAGCCCGACCGCGGCGAGGTTGCGCAGCGCGATGTCGAGAATGGTGGTCTCACCGTCGACCGGCACGAGGGCCTTGGGCAGCGTGTCGGTGTAGGGGCGCAACCGCCGGCCGGCGCCGGCTGCGAGCACAAGGCCGATCATCCGGCGCTTCCTCCAGGGGGTGCAGCAGGTGTACGGGAAGAAAACTCTTCCCGACAGGAGGATAGCGGTGCGCTGGCCTACAAGCCGATCTGGCGCAAAAGGGCGAAACCGCCCTCGACGATCTGGCGAACGAGACCGTCGTCGATGCCGTTGTTCTCGTCCAGCACGTCGACCTCGTCGCGCGTGATCCACCGGAAGGCGGTGTGTTTGCCCGCCTCGAGGCGGGGCCGGGCCAGGTCACCGTCGACCCGGATCAGGAAGTCGGTCTCCAGCCGCTCCAGCCCGTCGTTGCCCAGATAGCGGTGTTCGCCGATGGTGCCGAGCACGATCGACACCCGCCAGCCGGTCTCCTCGGTGACCTCGCGGTGCAGCGCTTCCTCGAGGCTCTCGCCCGGCTCCAGATGGCCGCCGACGATGTCCCAGGTGTCGGGGAACAGCTTGCGGGTCGCGGAGCGTCGCTGGATGAACACCCGCCCGTCGTCGTCGACGATCACGCCTGCGGCGCAGAGCAAAGGTTCGACGGCCACGCACCGAATCTAGTCAGCGCGATCCATTTCCTGCTAGCGGCCGGCGGCTCCTTCGCGCTGTGTGCGCGGGCTGCCACGACGAGCGGGGTCCGGCGGCGTCGCCCGCTCCAGGTGGGCCAGCACCTTGCCGGAGATCCGGGTCAGCGCGGCCAGGTCGGCCGGGTCGAGCAGGTCGATGAAGTGCCGCCGGACGGACGCCACGTGCAACCGGGCCGCGGCCTGGATGGTCGCCCAGCCCGCGTCGGTGAGCACCACCGTGGCGCTGCGGCCGTCGCCGGCGAAGTCGTCGCGGGTGACCAGGCCGCGCTGCTGCATCCGGCTGACGTGGTGGGACAGGCGGCTGACCGACCAGCGGATCGCGCTGGCGAGCTCGCCGAGCCGCATCCGGTGGCCGGGCGCGTCGGAGACGGTCGAGAGCACGTCGTAGTCGGCGTCGGAGAGCCCCGAGTCGGCCGCCAGGTCGCGGGTGATCTGGAGGTCGAGCAGCGTGCGCAGCCGCCGGTAGCCGAGCCAGGCGCGCATCTCGTCGTCGGTCAACCAGCGGGTCATCACATCAGCCTAGACACTCTGCTTGACATGTCAAACAGAACGCGCCTAGTCTGCTTGACATGTCAAACAGGTTGCTGCGGCTCTTCGCCGGACTGGTGCTCTTCGGCATCAGCCTCGCGCTGATGGTGCGGGCCGACCTCGGCCTCGGGCCGTGGGACGTCTTCCACCAGGGCGTCGCCGAGCGGGTCGGGCTGTCCATCGGGTTGGTCGTCAACCTCACCGCGGTCGTGGTGCTGCTGCTCTGGATCCCGCTGCGGCAACGGCCGGGCATCGGCACGGTCGCCAACGTCGTCGTGGTCGGCCTGGTCACCGACGGCACGCTGTGGTTGCTGCCGGAGATCGACCCGTTGGCGGCCCGCATCGGGCTGCTGGTCGCCGGCATCCTCGCCAACGCGGTCGCGACCGGCCTCTACGTCGGCGCCGGCCTCGGCCCCGGCCCGCGCGACGGGCTGATGACCGGCCTCGCCGCCCGCGGCCACTCGATCCGGCTCGTCCGCACCGGCATCGAGCTCGCCGTGCTGGCCATCGGGTTCGCGCTCGGTGGCTCGGTCGGCTTCGGCACGATCGCGTACGCCCTGGCCATCGGGCCTTTGGTCGGGGTCTTCCTGCCCCGGCTGACCATCGCACCGCGCCCCGTCGCGAATGGAGAGACAGCATGATCTTGTTCGGACTGGACGTGCCCGCGACCACCGGCGCCGGTGAGTTGTTCGTCGAACCGGTCGCCGCCGCCCGCGCCGCCGAGGCCGCCGGCTTCGACTTCGTGTCGGCCAACGACCACCCCTGCGGCACCGACCCCGGCTTCGAGAACTGGACGTTGCTCACCTGGCTGCTGGCCAACACGCAGCGGTTGCGGGTGCTGCCGCGGGTGCTCGGCGTGCCCTACCGCCGGCCGCCGATGGTGGCGAAGATGGCCGAGACGCTCGACCGGCTCTCCGGCGGCCGGCTGCTGGGGCTCGGCCTCGGCGGCGGCTCGGCCGACCACGAGTTCCGCGCGTTCGGCATCGGGGTGCCGTCGCCGCGCGACAAGGTCGACGGGCTCACCGAGGCGATCCAGGTGATCCGTGGGCTGTGGACGCAGCCCTCGCTGACCTTCGCCGGGCGGATCCACCACACGGAGGACGCCACCATCACGCCCCGCCCGGAGCGGCCGATCCCGATCTGGGTCGGCACCTACGGCCCGCGGGCGCTGGCGATGACCGGCCGGCTCGCCGACGGCTGGATCCCGTCGCTCGGCCACGCACCGCCGGAGGCCATCCCGGCCATGCGGGAGCGCATCGCCCGCGCGGCTGACGCCGCCGGCCGGTCCATCGAGGAGATCAGCGGCTGCTATTACCTCGACGTGCCGGCGGGCGGGGCCGACGAGGTGGCCGAGACACTGCTGAGCTACGTGCGGCTGGGGTTCACGGCGTTCAACTTCGCGGTCCCTGGGGCCGGTCGGGACGAGCGGGTCGCGTGGCTCGGCGCCGAGGTGTTGCCCCTGGTACGACAGGCGGGCTGACGGCGCAAGTCTTGTGGTTCTGTCCCGGCAGGACCACTATGTCCGTACGGTGGCCTTCAAGGGGGATGTGTCATGCAGGTTCGTGATGCCATGTCCAAGCAGGTTCTCGTGGTCGGTCCCGAACACACGCTCCGGCAGGCCGCCAGCATGATGGCCACCCGCCGGGTGGGGTCCGCCATCGTCGTCGATCCGGACGCCCAAGGGATCGGCATCATGACCGAACGCGACGTGCTCTACGCGATAGGCGGCAACCTCGACCCCGACGTGGAGACGGTCGGCGCCCACATCACCTGGGACGTGGTCTATGCCGGTCCTGAGTGGACGCTCGAAGAGGCGGCGCTGGCGATGTCCCGCGGCGGCTTCCGGCACCTCGTGGTGCTCGAGGGCACCGAGGTGATCGGGGTGGTTTCCGTTCGCGACATCATGCGGGTCTGGGCGGCGGACCGCGAGCGCGTCTGATCATTTGGCGGCAAACTGAGCGGTATGACGGGACGCACGGTCCACGGCTCGACGACCGAGATGATCCAGGCGGTCGCGGCGGGTCGACCCGTGCGCCGTGAGCCCGCGCCCGACGACGACGGCCCCGAGGTGCTGTCGATCGGCGACGAGCGGTTCCGCCTCGAACGGCTCGGGCGGCCACTCGACTGGGTGATGCGCGCCCTGGGCGACGGCGCCGACGGCCGGGCGCCCTGGACGGTGCTGCTGTGGCAGGGCGGCCTGCTCGACCGGCTGCCCCGCACGGTCGACCACACGATCGCCGGCGTGAGCTGGGACCCCACCACCGAGATCGCTGACCTGCTGGTGCTCGACGAGGCGCGGTCCTCCGTACCGTGGGATGTCGATCTCGAAGGGCACCGCCGCGTTTTGGACCACATGGCCGCCCTGCACGCCCGGTTCTGGCACTTCACCGACCCGGTCGGGCTCGCCCCGCCGGGCGCCCGTTACACCGCGCTCGCGCCCTCGACCGGCATCCGGGAGGCCAGCTCCGGCGCCGACGGCCTGGTGGTCGGCTGGGCCGCGCTCGCCGCCGACCAGCCCGCGGCCCACGAGGTGGCGCTCGCCCTCGCGATCGAGCCGGCGCCCCTGCTGGCCGCCTTCGACGGGCTCCCGAAGACGCTGGTCAACGGCGACTGGCGCTACGGCAACCTGCGCCCGCTGGCCGACGGTCGCACCGCGCTGCTCGGCTGGGGCTGGGCCGGGGCCGCGGGCAGCTGCGTCGACCTGGCGGGCTACCTCGCGCTCAACGCCGGCCGTCTGCCGGAGTCGAAGAACGACACGATCGAGGCGTTCCGGCTCGCGCTGGAGCGTCGCAAGGTCGACACCGCCGGCTGGTGGGAGCGGCAGCTGGAGCTGGCCCTGCTCGGCGCGTTCGTCCAGCTGGGCTGGTCGAAGACGACCGACCAGCCGGAGCTGGCCTGGTGGATCGACCGGGTGCTGCCGACCGCCCGCACGTTGCCCGACTGACCTGCGGGCCTACGCTGGTTAGCCATGACCGCCGCGCAGCTCATCTCGTTCGCCCGTGGGGCGCCCTCGCTGGACATCGTCGACATCGAAGGGCTCAAGGCCGCCGCCGTGCGCGCCTTCGACGCCGACCCGGGTGGCGTCACCGCCTACGGCACGTCCGTCGGCTACCTCCCGCTGCGCAAGTGGATCGCCGAGAAGCACGGCGTCGCCCCGGAGCAGGTGCTGGTCACCAACGGCTCGCTGCAGGCCGACGCGTTCCTCTTCGACCACCTGGTCGGCCCCGGCGACGCGGTCGTGGTGGAGCGGCCGACCTACGACCGCACGCTGCTCAACCTGCGCACCAAGGGCGGCGAGGTGCACGCCGTCACCACCGGGCCGGACGGCATCGACGTCGACGAGCTGCGCAAGCTGCTGGAGTCGGGCGTCCGCCCCAAGCTCGCCCACATCATCCCGAACTTCCAGAACCCGGCCGGTGTCACGCTCTCGGAGGAGAAGCGGCGCGCGCTGCTCGACCTGGCCGCCGAGTACGGCTTCACGATCTTCGAGGACGACCCGTACGCGGACATCCGGTTCCGTGGTGACGCGCTGCCCTCGATGCTGTCGATGGACGACAAGGGCGTGGTGGTGCACGCGTCCAGCTTCACCAAGACGGTGTGCCCGGGCGTCCGGGTCGGCTACCTCGTCGGGCCGGCGCCGCTGATCGCCGACATCGCCAAGAAGGCCACCAACCTCTACATCTCGCCGGGCATGGTGGCGCAGGCGATCGTCTACCAGTTCGCCGTCGCCGGTGACCTCGACCGGTCCATCGAGACCGTCTGCGCGGCGCTCGCCGAGCGGGTCCGGGTGCTGGCCGGCGCGCTCCGCGAGCACATTCCGGGCGTCTCGTTCACCGAGCCCGACGGTGGCTACTTCCTGTGGGTCGACTTCCCGGACGACGTCGACGTCGACAAGCTGCTGCCCGCGGCGACCGCGCGCGGCGTGGCCGTGGTCAAGGGCAGCGACTTCCTGCTCGAGGGCGGCAAGCACGCGCTGCGGCTCGCCTACTCGGCCGTGACGGTCGACGAGATCGACGAAGGGGTGCGTCGCCTGGCGGCGGCCATCGAGGATATCCGCGGCTAACGGGGACGACCAACAGCACTCTGTCGGATTCCCGACAGAGTGCCCCATCCGTGTGACGAGGGGCTGCTCCGGCACGGGTCGACGGTGAACAATGCGAGCCACCGGTCGGTCCGGTGTCACCTGTTTGGCTGACCGACCCCCTCAGCACTACCCCGCCCCCGATGGCGCCGGGTGGGCCGCTCGCACCCACCCCCCGACGCGGCCGGTCCACCCGGCGCCCCCCGGGCGGTGGTGAGCTGCGCACACCTTCCTGACGAGATCCTGACGGGCTGCGGCCACCTACCGGGCGTAGCCTGCTCTACGGCCCATCCGGGTTGCCGGGTTCGGAGGGAGGCGTGTCAATGGCAAACGACGCCGACAAGGCCGGTCAGGTTCGCCACAGAACCAGGTCGTGGAGCGATCCCGTCCGCGCGATGACCCGCATCCTCGGTCCGGCCGAACCCAAGCCCGTGCCCGCTCCCGGTTTCAAGGGTCGCGACAAGATCGTCGACTGTGCGCTGTATCTCGACGGCGTGCGTCAGCCCGGCGAGTGGGCGCCGGAGGACGCGCTGCACGCGGCGCGTGCGGAGACCGGCGACGCGTTCGTCTGGATCGGGCTGCACGAGCCGAGCCTCGCCACGATGGCCGGCATCGCCGAGACCTTCGAGCTGCACGAGCTCGCCGTCGAAGACGCGGTGCACGCCGAGCAGCGGCCCAAGCTGGAGCAGTTCGGCGAGATCAACTCGCTGGTGCTGCGGACCGCGCGTTACGTGCGGCACACCGAGCTGACCGAGAACACGGAGGTCGTCGAGACCGGTCAGGTGATGCTGTTCATCGGGCCGGAGTTCGTGATCACGGTGCGGCACGGCGACGCGTGCAAGCTGGCGCCGGTGCGGGCCGGGCTCGAGCAACGCAAGGAGCTGCTGGCCCAGGGACCCTGGGCGGTCGCGTACGCCATCGCCGACCACGTCGTCGACCTCTACATCGACGTCAGCGACCGGATCGAGGACGACCTCGACGACCTGGAGACCCAGGTCTTCGCCCGCCAGGTGCAGGGCCGGATCCAGCGGATCTACCAAATGAAGCGCGAGCTGGTCGAGTTCAAGCGGGCCGTGGTCCCGCTGCTCCGGCCGATCATGCAGCTCACCGAGTCGACCAACCGGCACGTGCCCAAGGAGATCCGGCGGTTCTTCCGCGACGTGCAGGACCACCTGATCCGGGTCGCCGAGCAGGTGAACGGCTACGACGACCTGCTCAACTCGATCCTCCAGGCACGGTTGGCGCAGGTCTCCGTCGAGCAGAACAACGACATGCGCAAGATCGCGTCCTGGGCCGCCATCTTCGCCGTGGAGACCTTCATCGCCGGCATCTACGGCATGAACTTCCCGGACATGCCCGAGTTCCGCTGGCAGTACGGCTATCCGGCCGTGCTCACCCTGATGCTGATCGCCGCGATCATCCTCTACCGCTGGTTCCGCCGCTCCGGCTGGCTTTAGTCACCGCGCGAAAGGCCCCGGTCGACTGTGACCGGGGCCTTGTCGCTTCGTGCACTCAGTTGCGGCCGTTGGGCGAGTTCAGGTGTTCGCTGCTCGCCGTCGGGTCCGTGGTCTGCGGCGTCGTCGAGCTCGACGACGACGAGAGCCGGCTCTTGGCGGTCGCGGCGGCGTCCTTGGCGGTCGCCGCGGCGCTGCGCACCGACGACTTGGCCGCGTCGGCCGCGTCACCGATCCGGCCGTGGCTGTGGCCCCGGCCGCCGCCACCCGCGCCGCCGGTGCTGGACCGGGCCGCGTCCAGGGAGCGGCTCGGGTCGTACTCGTCCCACTGCTGCTGCCGCTTGCGACGCATGATCGCCGCGGCCCCGAACGCGGCGCCCGCGACGACGATCGCGGCGACGATCGGCCAGCGGCGGCTGGACGACGCCTCGACCAGCTTCTCGGCCCGCTTGCCGTTGCTCTTCGCGCCCTTCGACCGGCGTACCGCCTTCGCGGCGTGCCGGGTCTTGTGACCCGCCGACGCGGCCAACGGGACGACCGAGGACACGGTCGACTCCCAGCCGCTGCCGGCCGCGTCGCGGACCCGGGTCGCCGACGGAACGACGAAGTCACGGGCGGCGTCGACACGCGGCCGGACCGCCGTGTTGACCCCGCCGGCCGCATGACCCGCGGCCGCCTTCAAATGCTCGAGGCTGTCGCCGAGCTCGGAACGGATCAACTCGGCATGAGTCTTCCGCCGGATACCAAACACCAGACCCCCACCTTCCTGGGCGTAGTTCCTCCTGCATCCTCCCCCTTTGGACGTGTCCGCATTGCCGGAACGGGCACATGGGAGGATCGAACTGAAACTCACCGACGATGGAGGAGTACCCGTGGCCGAGACGCTTTACGCCACTCTTCATACGAACCGGGGCCCGATCCGCCTCGAGCTGTTCCCGAACCACGCGCCCAAGACCGTGCGCAACTTCGTGGAGCTGGCCGAGGGCACCCGCGACTACGTGGACCCGCGCACCGGGCAGAAGGGCAACGGGCCCTACTACGACGGCACCATCTCGCACCGGGTGATCTCCGGCTTCATGATCCAGATGGGCGACCCGACGGGCACCGGCCGCGGCGGCCCGGGTTACGAGTTCGGCGACGAGTTCCACCCGGAGCTCCGCTTCGACCGGCCTTACCTCTTGGCCATGGCCAACGCCGGCCCGGGCACCAACGGCTCGCAGTTCTTCATCACCGTGGGCCCGACCCCGCACCTCAACAACCGGCACACCATCTTCGGCCAGGTCGCCGACCAGGACTCGGCCAAGGTCGTCGACGCGATCGCCAACACCCCGACCAACCACGGCGACCGGCCGCTGGACGACGTCGTCATCGAGCGGGTCGAGATCCAGCGGGTCGACAGCTGATCGACGAAGCCAGGTACCTTTCTTGGCATGAGTGAATCGCCCCCGACGGCAGCGCCGGTCTGCTATCGGCACCCGTCGCGGGAGACCTGGGTGCGCTGCACACGGTGCGAGCGCCCGATATGCCCGGACTGCATGCGCGAGGCCTCGGTCGGGCACCAGTGCCCCGAGTGCGTCGCGGAAGGACGCAGGACTCAGCGGTCGGCGCGCACTGCCTTCGGTGGCAGTGCCGCTGGCCGCCACGGCTATGTGACCAAGGCGCTGCTCGGCCTCAATGTCCTGGTCGCCCTGATCGGCCTGGCCGTGGCCGGCACGAGCTCACTGGTCGGTGGCGGCGGGCTGTTCACCTCCGCCAGCAAGCTCCAGGCGTTCGGCGGGGTCGTCGGGCCGTCCGTGACCGCGCTCACCGACGGCCGGGTCGCGCTCGGCGCCTTCCCCGGCCTGGGCGACGTCTACGGCGGCATCTACGACGGCAACTACTACCGTCTGATCACCGCCATGTTCATCCACTACGGGATCATCCATCTCGCGGTGAACATGTGGGCGCTGTGGATGCTCGGCCGCAACCTGGAGGCCGCGCTCGGCCCCTGGCGGTTCCTCGCGCTCTATCTGATCGCCGGCATTGGCGGCAATGTCGCGTCGCTCGTGATCAGCCCCAACGACCTCGGCGCGGGCGCCTCGACGGCGATCTTCGGCCTGTTCGCGGCGTTCTTCATCATCCTGCGCAAGCTCGGCCGCGACACCTCCGCCATCATCGGCGTGCTGGTCGTCAACCTGGTCATCACGTTCACCGTCAGCGGCATCTCGTGGGAGGGCCACGTCGGCGGCCTGGTGACCGGCGGCCTGGTCGGCGCGATCCTCGCCTACGCACCGCGCAACAACAGGACGCTCATCCAAGCGGTCGGCTGCGGCATCGTGCTGGTCGCCCTGATCGGTCTGACGGTGGCCAAGGTCGCCAGCGCCGGCACGGTCGTCTAGCCGCGCATCGCCTCGAGGGCCGTCGCCACGTCTTCGGGTGGGGCGCCGAGGTCGTGCTTGCTGAAGACGTGCAGTGCGTCGCCGGTGTCGATCTCGAGGGTCTCGCTGCTGACGCCGGCGTGCGAGCGCCGGTCGACCGCGACGCGCTCCACCGCCGACCAGGGGATGTGCCGGCGGCCGGCGAACCCGGTGCGAACCGTGAGACCCGTCTCGTCGGCGACCAGCCGGTCGGGGGCGAACAGGTCGCGGAAGCCCCAGACCACCAGGCCGGCCGCGGCCACCGAGGCGACGGCCAGCGCGACCGCGTCGGTGGCGAAGACGGCCGCGATCACCAGGAGCAGCACGGCCCCGGTGAGCTTGAGGGTGGGCAGGGCGGGCCTGACGCGCCAGCGGGTGGTCACCGGACAAGCATCCCAGGCGGGTCGGGCCCCGGCACGACGTAGGATTCGGGCAAGGCTCACGTTACCGGGGAGTAATCATGCGGGACGCGGTCATCGTCGGTGCGGTCAGAACTCCGGTCGGGCGGCGCAACGGCGGCCTGTCGGGCGTACACCCTGTTGATCTTTCGGCTCATGCTCTCCGGGCGTTGGCCGAGCGGCTGGCCCTCGATCCGACCGAGGTCGACGACGTGGTCTGGGGCTGCGTGTCCCAGGTCGGCGACCAGTCGTGGAACGTCGCCCGGGGCGCGGTGCTCGCCGCCGGCTGGCCCGAGTCGGTGCCCGGCACCACGCTCGACCGGCAGTGCGGCTCGAGCCAGCAGGCGATCCACTTCGCCGCGGCCGCGGTGATCGCCGGCCAGAGCGACCTGGTGGTGGCCGGCGGCGTCGAGTCGATGAGCCGGGTGCCGATGGGCTCCAGCATCGGCGACGGCAACGCGTTCGGCGACCAGGTGCGGGCCCGCTACCGCGACCACGAGGGCTTCGCCGCCGACGACCCGGTGCCGTTCAGCCAGGGCGTCGGCGCCGAGATGATGGCCGGTCGGTGGGGCTTCGACCGCACGCGCCTCGACGAGTACGCGCTGGCCAGCCACACCAAGGCCGCCGCCGCCCAGGACGCCGGGCTGTTCGACGCGGAGATCGCGCCGGTGGCCACCGCCGACGGTGGCAAGGTCGCCGTCGACGAGGGCGTCCGGCGCGACACCTCGCTGGCCAAGCTCGCCGAGCTCAAGACGCCGTTCAAGGCCGACGGCGTGGTGACCGCCGGTTCCGCGTCGCAGATTTCCGACGGCGCCGCGGCGGTCGCGGTGACGACGAGTGAGTGGGCGGCCCGGCACGGCCTGCGCCCACTGGCCCGGATCCACACGGCCGTCGTCGCCGCGGACGACCCGGTGGTCATGCTGACGGCGCCGATCCCGGCCACCGCCAAAGCGTTGCGCCGCGCGGGCCTCGGCATCGAGGAGATCGGCGCGTACGAGGTGAACGAGGCGTTCGCCCCGGTCCCGTTGGCCTGGTTGGCCGAGACGGAGGCCGACCCGGCCCGGCTCAACGCGCGCGGCGGCGCGATCGCCCTGGGTCACCCGCTCGGCGGTTCCGGCGCCCGGATCATGACGACGCTGCTCCACCACATGCGTGACAACGGCATCCGCTACGGCCTGCAGACCATGTGTGAGGGCGGCGGCATGGCCAACGCAACGATCGTCGAATTGCTCTGATATTCCACTTTGGGGTAATGATCCTAATGGAGGTTTAAAGAACTCGCCGGCGGGCAGGCCGCGACTCTCCAGCGAGGCCTGTCGTTGTGAACGACATGGACGTCTTCTCCCGTACGTTCCTGCCAGCCGCCGCAGAAGCCGGTGTGGCCATCCCGACCGTCAGCCGGCACATGCCGGTGCTCCGGCGGTGCGTCGCCGCTGACGACGCCGCCGCCCTGGTCGCCCGGTGCACCCGGGCCGACCGCCCCGCACAGGGCGAATACCTCATGCTGTTGACGTACCGCCGCCTGGTCGTGACCCATGAGTCCCGGGTGCTGCACCGCCTCCGGCTGCACCTGAACACCGAACTGGGCCACCTGGGCAACGTGACGTGGAACCCCGATCCGCGGTTGTCCGCGGTTGAGCTGGCGGCCACCGCCGTCGACGGGGTGCGGGAGCGATTCTGGATCCAGGTCGGCCACCCCAAGCAGGTGTGGCACCTGGACGCGCTGCTCAGCCACGTCTTCCGCCCGCGCGCCGCACGCGTGGGAGCCGGGACGGCGGCCGGGGACGTCCCGGCCGCCACCCGCGACGCCCTGCGCCGCGACACCGCGGCCTGGGAGACCCTCGGCCGGTCGCGTCGCGACCTGGCCGTGGCCTTCTGACAGTCCTCTTACGTAGTCCAGTGCTCGCGTCGGCCATGATGGGCCGGTGGCGGACGGCCTGGTGCTCGTCGTCGAGGACGAACGGGCGATCGCGGACCTGGTCCGGCTCTACCTGAGCCGGGACGGGTTCGGCGTGCACGTGGAGCATGACGGCGAGGCCGGCCTGGCGGCCGCCCGCCGGGTGCGTCCGGTCGCTTGCGTGCTGGACATCGCCCTCCCCGGGATGTCCGGCACGGAGGTGTGCCGGCGGCTCCGCGAGGCCGGCGACTGGACCCCGGTCATCTTCCTGACCGCACGCGACGACGAGGTCGACCGGATCGTCGGGCTCGAACTGGGCGCCGACGACTACGTCACCAAGCCGTTCTCGCCGCGCGAGCTCGTCGCCCGGCTGCGCGCCGTGCTCCGCCGGGCCTCCGGCGGGGTCGCCGCGGCGGCCGAGCGCCCCCGCAGCGTCGGCCCACTCACGCTCGACCCGGCCCGCCGCAGCGTCTCCGTCTCCGGCGCGCCCGTGCAGCTCACCTCGACCGAGTTCGACCTGCTGGCGCACCTGGTCGGCCGGCCCGGCCGGGTGTTCACCCGCGAGGAGCTGCTGGCGGCGGTCTGGGGGTACGCGTCGCATTCGGGCACCCGTACCGTCGACGTGCACATCGCCCAGGTGCGCGGCAAGCTCGGCGAGGCCGCGGACCTGATCCGGACCCACCGCGGCGTGGGGTACGCGATCGATGGCTGACCTGACCGTTCCGTTGCAGGTGCTCCGTTCGCGGCGGCGTCCGGACCGCCGGTTCGGCCGCACCCTGACCTCGCGTGCCGTCCTCGTGGGCTGCGTCGTCGCCCTGGTGTCGGTGCTGGTCACCGCGCTGGTCGCGATTCCGCTCGCGGCGCGGGCCGTTGAGGACCGCACCCGCGAGTCGCTGGCCACCGAGGCCACCGTGGTGGCCGCCGCCCTGCGCGCGACTCCGCGGCCGGCCGGGGACCAACGGGTCATCGACGCGTTGCGCAAGCGCGACATCGCGCTGTACGTGATCCGTCGCGGCACCGCCGACCGGACCGGCCTGCCCGCCGGGGTGGTCGACCGGGTCGCCGGCGGCAACGCGTTCTCCGGCCGGCGGGTGGTGGCCGGCGTGCCGTCCCTTGTGGAGGGTCGGGCCCTCAACAACGGCAACGGCGTGGTGCTGACCCATCCGGTCGCCACCGGCATCTGGCGCGAGGTCGGCCGCAACCTCTGGCTGGCGCTGCTGGCCGGGCTCGCGGCCGGTGTGCTGGCCGGCGTGCTGCTGGGCCGACGCCTGGCCCGCCCGATCCGCAACGCCGCCACGGCCGCGCTCCGGCTGCGCGGCGGCGACCGCGGCGTGCGGGTCCCGGTCGAGCAGCCGCAGGAGGCGGCCGACCTGGCGCACGCCCTCAACGGCCTGGCGGAGGCGCTCGCGACGAGCGAGGGCCGACAGCGCGACTTCCTGCTGTCGGTGTCGCACGAGCTGCGCACGCCGCTGACCGCGATCCGTGGCTACGCGGAGGCCCTGTCCGACGGTGTGATCGCCGGTGACGGTGTGGCCCAGGCCGGCCGGACCGTGCTCGACGAAGCCGCCCGCCTCGACCGCCTGGTCACCGACCTGCTGGCCCTCGCCCGCCTGGACGCGGTCGACTTCCCGCTCACGCCGCTGCGCGTCGACCTGTCGGCGATCGTCGAGGAGACGGCACAGACCTGGGGGCCCCGCTGCGCGGCAGCCGGCGTCGAGCTGGTCGTCGAGGCGCCGGGTCATGCGGTGCCCGCCATCACCGACCCGGGCCGCACCCGCCAGATCCTCGACGGTCTGCTGGAGAACGCGCTGCGCGTCGTACCGGCGGGCGCGCCCATCGTGCTGGCTACCCGGGCCGACGGCTTCATCGAGGTCCGCGACGGCGGACCGGGCTTCACCGACGACGACCTGCGGGTGGTCTTCGAACGCGGCGCGCTGCGGCAACGCTACGACGGCGTCCGCCCGGGCGGCAGCGGCCTGGGCCTGGCCCTCGTGCACGGCCTGGTCCGCCGCCTGGGCGGCCAGATCGAGGCGGGCCACGCCCCGGAAGGCGGCGCCCGCTTCACGATCCGGCTGCCGCAGCAGGCTTACCAACCTCTTACCTCGGCCTGATCGACGCCACGTGGTCGCCGGTCATGGTGGTCGCAGGCGACGAGGGAGAGGAAATCCATGAAGCGTTGGCTTGCGGGTGTCGGGCTGGCCGCGGTCGTCGGACTCGGACTGACCGGATGTGGCGCCCTCGGTGGGAGCGGCGGGGACGGCGTCGAGGTCTCGGCCGGGATGGGCGTCGAGGGGCAGGCGTTGGCGGCGATGGGGTTCGACCCTGACGAGATCACGCCGGCCGAGCTGGCGGCGTTGGGGGCGCCATCGCCGTCGGCCAGCCCGTCGGCCGCGCCGCACAAGGACCGGGAGCGCGGCAAGCGGCTCAAGGCGCGGGTGCTGCTGCGCAAGAACACGCTGCACGGCGAGGCGGTCGTGCGAACCAAGGACGGCGGTACGCAGACCGTGCTGGTGCAGCGGGGCGCGGTGACGGCCGTCGACAGCGACTCGATCACCGTCAAGAGCACCGACGGCTTCACGATCACCTGGCAGTTCGCCGACGACCTGCGGGTGGTCGAGCGCCGCAGCTCGATCCAGCCTGACGAGCTGGCCGCGGGCGACCAGGTCGGGGTGGCCGGCACCAAGGACGGCGACGGCGGAGACGCCCGGCTGATCGTGATCCCGCGGACGAAGTAAGGACGGTCGGGGGCCCGCGCGACGGGCCCCCGACACTGACTCAGTAGACTCGGCTGCCGATGAAGTCGTCGTGGCCGTAGCCGACCGGGTTGGCGAACGCGCGGGACTCGAACGACCACTGTTGCCGGGCGCTCGAACCGCAGGTGGCCAGCCGCAGCCGGGGCGTGCCCAGCAGCGGGTTGTCGAACGCCAGGCAGAGCGCCTGGTTGCCGGCCGTCTTGAGCTGGTTGCCGGCGAAGATCCACTTCTGGTTGGCGCCGCCCGTGCAGTTGTAGATGTTGACCGCCGTGTTCGCCGTCAGCGAGCCGCCGGAGACGTCCAGGCAGCGGTCATGGGACAGCTCACTGTGCAGGGACTGGCGCGCCGGGTCGTACCAGAAGCCCTGGTTTCGGCCGCCATGACAGGCGTACGACTGCTGAATCGTGCCGTTTCGCGAGTCGTAGCCCTTGCCGTCGACGCACTTGCCGGTGCCCGCGTTGCGCAGCTGCTTGAACTCCAGCAACCCGCCGACCAGCGTGCCCCGGCCGGTGCTGGCCTGGTCGACGCAGGTGGCCTGGGGCAGCCCGGAGTTCCAGAAGGCCGTCATGCACTCGGCGAACATGCCGTGACCGCGTGCGTTCGGGTGGAACGACTGGCGGGCGGCGTTCTCGTTCCAGATCCCGACCTCGATGTACAGGCCGCGCACGCTGGTCGAGTCGGTGCACACCTCGTGACCGTGGAAGAGCCGGCTCGCGTCGAGGTAGCGGGTGCCGGTGTTGGCCGCCGCCTGGCGCAGGGCCCGCTCGAACAGCGGCACCGCCTTGTTGCGGGCGAACGCCTGGTCGGCGAGGTAGAGCAGGCAGCCGCCGGAGTACCAGCCGGGGAAGTCGGGGTTGTCCTCGACGTCGGGGCTGCCCGGGCTCGGGTAGGACTGCAGCACGAGCTCGTAGTCCGCCGCCAGGTAGCCGGCGGCGGTCATCGTCGACCGGATGCTGCGCAGCGCGTCCTCGACCGCCACCCGCGAGCCCTCGACCCGGGTCGTCCACACGTCGGTGTAGGTCGGGTAGCAGGGGCCTTGGAAGAACACCCGGCGGATCGCGCAGTCGGTGGCCACCGGGCCGAACTGGATCGTGCCGTCACCGTTGGCGCCGATGACGACCCAGATCAGCTTGATCCGCGTGTTCCGGGCCTTGATCGCCAGGTGGTCGCCCTGGTTGAGCTCGTTCCACTGGGCCGGGCCGCCGGCGATGAGGTTCCACGGTGTGGCGCCGGAGCAGGCGATGTTGTACTGCGTGTCGGCTGCGATGCCGGTGCGGAACACCGCCTGGTCGTACGAGCGGTCGCACCAGTTGCCGTCCTGGTGCGTGCCGGGGACGTAGTTGCCGACCCCTTCGCCGGAGATCTCGCTGTCACCCATGGTGACCAGCGCGGTCCGGCGTTCTTCGAGAGGGCGGACGGCTGGGCTGCCGTAGAGGGCGGTCGCCTCGGCGGCGCGGATCGCCTCGAGGTTGGCCGGCAGCGGCTGGACGGGGGGACGGTCGGCCGCGGCGGCGGGTGAACCCGGCGCGGCGAGGGACGGGAGGACGAGGCCCGCGACGAGCGCCGCGGCGGCGAGGGTACGCCGCATCGACGCCCGGAGCGCGTTGCCGGTCCCCGTGGGGGAGACGAGCATCGACGCACTCCTTCCACTCGATCGGAAGGTATCGATCGAGTTACTGGAGAGTAGCCTGATGGAGGGACATATGTGAATACTCCTCAGGTGATTGGCCGAGCCCGTCCGGGCGACAGCGGCGGACGGTGAAACACGATCTTCAAGCGCAGCCGGTACGCTGATGCGGATTTGTCGCCTGCCCAGGAGATGTCCCGGTGAAGCTCTCGATCCTCATGCCGGTCTACAACGAGGAAGAACGCATCGCGGAAGCGCTCAAGCAGGCGCTCGCGGTGGAATACCCGTGCGAGATCGAGCTGGTCGTGGTCAACGACGGCAGCCGTGACGGCACCGGCGCGATCCTCGACGCCGCCGACGACTCCCGGCTGCGGGTCATCACCCACCAGCGCAACGCCGGCAAGGGCGCCGCGATCAAGACGGCCGTCGACAGCGCCGAGGGCGACTACATGGTCATCCTCGACGCCGACCTCGAATACGACCCGCTGGACATCCCGCGGCTGCTCGACCCGGTGCTCGACGGGCGCGCCAAGGTGGTCTACGGCAACCGCACGTTCGGCAGCCACAGCGCCTACAGCTTCTGGTACGTGATGGGCAACAAGGCCGTCACCACCGCCGCCAACGTGCTGTTCAACTCCTACATCGGCGACCTGGAGACCTGCTTCAAGCTGCTCCCGGTCTCGCTCTACCGGTCGCTGGAGATCAAGTCGCGCGGCTTCGGCATGGAGGCCGAGGTCACCGGCAAGCTGCTGCGGCGCAAGATTCGCCCCTACGAGGTGCCGATCAGCTACCGGGCCCGCGGTCGCGAAGAGGGCAAGAAGATCACGTGGAAAGACGGCGTCGAGGCACTGTGGATCCTGGGCCGCGAGCGCGCCCGCAAGCGCTGAGCACCGACACCCTCACCATCGGTGAGCTTTCCGCGCGGTCCGGCGTCGCGCCGTCCGCGCTGCGCTACTACGAGCGGCTGGGGCTGATCCGCGCCGGCCGCACCAGTGGCAACCAGCGCCGCTACGACCGGGCCGAGCTGCGCCGGGTGGCCTTCATCCGGATCGCGCAGCAGGTCGGCGTCGCGCTCGACGAGATCGCCGCCGCGCTCGCCGAGCTGCCCGACAACCGCACCCCGACCCGCGCCGACTGGAGCCGCCTCTCCGCGCACTGGCGGACCCGGCTCGACGAGCGCATCGCGCTGCTCGAGGAGCTGCGCGACGACCTCTCGGAGTGCATCGGCTGCGGCTGCCTGTCGATGCAGCGCTGCCAGCTCTACAACGCCGGCGACCGGCTGTCGGCCGACGGCAGCGGCCCGCAGCTGCTGATGCGGCGAGCCGCGCGCCGGGCCGCTAATTGACCAGCAGCACCTTTCCGACGTGCGTGCTCTCCTCGACAACTCGGTGAGCCGCCGCCGCCTCGGGCATCGGGAAGCGGCGGTCGATCACCGGGCGGATCCGGCCCTGCTCGATCAGCGGCCAGACGGTGGCGCGTACGCCATCGATGATCTCGGCCTTCTCCGCCACGGACCGGGGTCGGAGCAGGGTCGCCGAGATCGATGCCTGCTTGGCCATCACCTTCGCCAGGTCGAACTCCGTGTGCCGGCCGCCCTGGGTGCCGATGATGGCCAGCCGGCCGTTGCGGGCGAGCGCCGCGATGTTTCGGTCCAGATAGGACGCTCCGACGAAGTCCAGGATGACGTCGGCACCGCCCAGGTCCTGCGCGATCGCCGAGAAGTCCTCTGTGGAGTAGTCGATGACGTGGTCGGCGCCCAAGGCCAGCAACGCCTCGTGCTTCACCTTGCGGGCGGTGGTGATCACGCGAGCACCCAACGCCTTGCCCAGCTGGATGGCGAATGTTCCGATGCCGCTGGAGCCGCCGTGGACGAGCAGCGTCTCGCCCGCAGCGAGCCGTCCGATGTGGACCACGTTGGACCACACCGTGCAGGCCACCTCGGGCAGGCCGGCCGCTTCCTCCAAGGCAACGCCGGCGGGCACCGGTAGCAGGTGGTCGGCCGGCACCGCGACCTGCTGGGCGTACCCGCCGCCAGCCAGCAACGCGCACACCGGATCGCCGTCGACCAGGCCGGCGCATTCCAGTCCCGGATAGGGCGAGGCGCCCGGCGGTGGTGTGTAACGGCCCTGGCGTTGCAGCAGGTCGGCGCGGTTGACGGCGGAGGCGACGACCTCGACCAGCACCTCGCCCGGGCCCGGCACCGGATCCGGCACCTCCGTCCAGGTGAGCACCTCGGGTCCGCCCGGCTTGGGGATCGTTATCGCGCGCATGCCCTTTCTTACCCCGTACCGGCGCGCATGGCAGACTTGACCCCGCGTCCAGGAGGGTTCGCCTAGTGGCCGATGGCGCTGGTCTTGAAAACCGGTAGGGCGGCAACGTCCTCGTGGGTTCGAATCCCACACCCTCCGCTTTCTGCTCGCTCCTACCGCGGCCGGCGGGCGACCGCGAAGACCGACTGCCCGAACGGCGGGCGGACCCGCTGCTCGACCGCTTTCGTCGCGGGCAGCACCAGCTTGTCGTACAACTTGACCATCGCGCCTTCCTTGGGCGTGAGCCGGAAGACGCTCGTCGCCATGTAGTAGCCGATCAGGCCGAGCGCGTTGGTGTAGTTGATCCGTTCCACCCGCAGGTCGGCCCGGCTCATCACCCGGGCCAGGGACCTGATCGTGTAGCGGCGCACGTGACCGGTCGCGATGTCCACCGGACTCATGGCGAACGGGAACGCCGGCACGATGATGATCACGGCGCCGCCCGGGCGGACCAGCCGGCCCATGGTCTGCAGCGCCCGCCGGTCGTCCTCGATGTGCTCGAGCACGTTGTAGGAGACCGCCGCCGTGTACGCGCCGTCCTCCTGGCTCGGCAGGAGCATCTGGCGCACCTCGATGTCGGGGTGGCCGGCGAGCCGCTCCTTGAGCGCGATCAGCCGGTCCGGGTCGGCCTCGGTGGCCGTGAACCGAGCCGTGTGCGGCGCCCACTCGAGGGCGTAGTCGCCCAAGCCGCTGCCGATCTCGATCGGGTTGCTGCCCAGGTAGGGCAGGGCCAACTCGGCGAACCAGTGCCGGTGGTTGACCGCCGCCGCCAGACCTTCCAGCACCTCGGACTGAACCCGCTGATCCCCGGTGATCTCGGCCATCTGCCGCCTCCCCCCGGTAGGGACAGTTACCGCGATGGAACGTGAGAGCCCTTCCCTATTAGTTACGGTATGGAAACCTAGGTCGGATGTGCCAGAGATCCAGTTATTTGCCGGTCTTCTGTGGATTCCCTTGACAGGCCGCTTGGAGGGCCGATGGCGCTGGGCGATGTTGCTGTTGGGTCTCATGTCGCTGCCGAGGCGCCTGCGACCCGCCGGCTGTGGATCCGCGACCTGGGCGCGGTGGCCAGCTACGTCGTGCTGGCCTTCTGGGTGACCTGGCGGATCTGGCTGCATCCCTCCTGGGGTCTCGCCGCCAACCGGGCCGATCAGGCCTTCTTCGAGTGGATGTTGGGCCACGGGGCGCTGGTCGCCACGGGCCAGACCGCGCCGTTCTTCTCCGAGCAGATGAACGTGCCGCTCGGCATCAACCTGATGGCCAACACGTCGGTGCTCGGCATCTCGCTGCCGCTGGCGCCCGTGACCCTGCTGTTGGGGCCGCACGTCGCCTTCAACGTCTTCCTCACCGGCGCGCTGATCCTGACCGCCGTGAGCTGGTACCTGCTGCTCTCCCGCTATCTCCTGCACAACCGGCTGGCCGCCTGGATCGGGGCCGGCTTCTGCGCCTTCGCGCCGGGGATGATCTCCCAGGCCAACGGCCACCCCAACCTGGTCGCCCAGTTCCTCGTGCCGGTGCTGATCTGGCGGACGCTCGAGCTCCGCCGGGGGCCGTGGCTGCGCAACGGTGTGCTGCTGGGCCTCGTCGTCGTCTGGCAGGCCTTCATCAACCTGGAGATCCTGTTCATGACCGCGGTCGGCCTGGTGCTGTTCGTGGTCGTGGCGGGTGCATTGCGTTGGCGCTCCGCGTTGGGGTGCTGGCGGCCCTTCGTCGGCGGCGGCCTGGTGGCCGTCGGGGTCGCGGCGGCGGCGCTCTGGTATCCCATCGGACTGCTGCTCTTCGGACCCCAGTCCTACAGCGGCCTGCCGTACGAGGTCCGTGGCTACGGTGCCGACCTCGGTGCCTATGTGGCGCTGTCGCGGGAGTCCCTGCTCGGCAGCATGGAGTCGGCCCGGGGTCTGGCCCAGAACGCGGCCGAGGAGAACTCGTTCTTCGGCTGGCCGCTGGTGGTGCTCGTCCTCCTGGTGGTGATCGCCCTGCGGCGCAGCGCGGCCGTGCTGGGCCTGTTCGTGGTCGGCGTGCTGTTCGCCTACCTGTCGCTGGGGCCGGTGGTGCGGCTGCACGGCTCGCCGACCGGGCTGCCGTCGCTGTGGTCGTCGCTGCACGACGTGCCGGTGCTGAGCTCGGCGGTGCCGACCCGATGGGCGCTGGCGGTGACGCCGGTGGTCGGCCTCCTGCTGGCGTACGGCGTGGCGGCGGCTTCCCGGGTGTCTTCTGCTCCTTTCCGGGCTTTCGCTGCCGTCTTCGTGGCCGTGGCGCTGGTGCCGATCGCGCCGACCGCCCTGCCGGCGACCAAGCTGTCCAACACGCCTTCGTTCGTCTCGTCGGGCACCTGGGCTGATTTCGCCTCCGGTGGTCGCAGCATCGTCTTCGTGCCGATGCCCACCTCGGGCGTCAACGACCCGATCCGCTGGTCCGCCATGACGATGACCCGGATGCCGTTGGCCGGTGGCTACTTCCTGGCGCCGGTCGGCCCGGACCGGATCGCGAGCTTCACGTCGGAGTTCCGGCCGACCAACTACTACCTGCGCTACGTGAGCCGCACGGGCCGCATCCCGCCGGTCTCTCCGGAAACCCGGACGAACGCCCTGGCCGACCTGTCGTACTGGAACGCGGGTGCCGTGGTGATCCCCAAGCGCCGGGACTCGTCGCTGTGGATCAAGACCATGACCGCGCTGTACGGCGTACCACCCCAGCAGGTCGGCGATGTCTGGTTGTGGGACGCGGCGGCGCTGAGGCGTTGATCACCGCGGTGGCGTTCTAGCTGGTGGCACAGCTTGCCGCATGGGAACGGCAGTAGTGGTCGGTGGCACGGGCGGGCTCGGCCCTGGCCCTGGTCGCGCATCTGACGAGGTGGTGGGCACCGGCCGCGAATCGGCGCGGGCGGAGGAGGCGGCGGCGCTGGGCGCCGGTGCCCGCGGCCTGGCGGTCGACCTGGCGCCACCGTCGACGCCTGAAGTGGCGCGAGGTCCCGAACCACCCAGACCTGGCCCGTACGCCGCTGGGTCGCCTGGTGTAGGTGTCTGAGGTGGTCGACTTCCTCCTCCGCAACACGGGCGTGAACGCCCAGGAGCTCTACGTCGACGGCGGAGTCCTGGCCAACTGACCGGGGTACTCCCACCGCCATGCTGGTGGCGTCGATCAACTGCCAAGTCTGCGCGAACGGCCTGGTCGTGTTCACGATGGGCGCGGTCTCCGGTGTGTTCCTGGAGTGCGAGGAGTGCCTGACCGGTTATCGGTCGCCGGCGGATCTCGAGCCGTTCCGAGTTGAAGACCTGGATGAGGCACTGCGACCAGCCACCGGGAACGAGGTCGCGGCCCGGGGCTGGTCCCGGTTCGTGCTGGACGCTCGATGACAGCGGAATCCGTTTGGGCGACGCGCGCACGAGTGTCCACTTTCGCATGGGCCATGGCAATCATTAGGCTCTTCAGCCGTTGCCGGACGGATCCACGTCGCCCCACCCGGCGACGTTTTCGACATCGGCCCTGCTAGACCCGTGTTGGTGGCGGTCGGTGTCCGCCTGTCCTAAACGCTGAATCGCCATCTTGGGAGTGTTCGTGAGCGTCGCAGGTTCCAACCCCCGTAGGGAACAGTTGATCTTCAAGCGGTCCAGCCGTTGTGAAAGCAACCAATGCGTGGAGGTCGCGATCGGAGATCGCGTGGTCATCAGGGACCGTTCTCATCAGGTTCTGGAGCTGACGCGCTCTTCCTACGACGCCTTCTTGCACGCGGTTAAGTCCGGCGCGCTGTCCGCCGGGTCCCACGTCTAACCGAACCGGAGCGGCTGACCGCGACGACCACTATGAAGCCGAGAGCGGCGCCCAGTGCCGGACCCCATCTGCTGGACCGTGCGGGCTGCGGCGCCGCATCTCGCGCCGCCAGTGAAGCGGTGTTGCGGTAGACCTGATCCACCATCTCGAAGAAGCGACGTTGGGCCTTGTTCGACGCCGTCTCGAGGCGGTTGATCCGATGCACCTCCCAGAACTTGCGTACATGTTCCACAGCGAGCTGCTCGTGCAGGTCTACCTGAAGAGAGTCGGAAGAGAAATAGCCGATCTCGTAACCGAGTTCCATGTACTTGAAGATCAAGTTCGTATAGATATTCCGCCGCCGCACATCGGCGGGACGTGTCCTGCCGTCGTCGGAAGTCAGCGGACGAAGCTTCAGATCGTCGATCAACATTCGCATCAGTTCCAGCTGGAGCAACCGCACGCCATGGGCCTGACTGGTGCGTACCTGTCTGATCTGGACCACCCGTGCTGCCGCCACCGCCAGCACGGCGAGGCCCGAAAGAGCGGCACCGATGCCTCCATAGGACTCCCCGATGAGCCCTAGCTCGCTAGGCGGTGAGCCGAACAGCGCCACATTGGCAGATCGGATCAGCCAGGGGGAGGCAAGGAACAGCAGAGCTGCGCCCGCACATGCGACTGCAATCGAGATTATCTTCGCGATAGAAACTGGCCGCACGTCGCACTCCCGGCATCTCATATATCGATCAACGCCAAGTTGCCTTCCATGCTACAGATCCAGCGGTGCCGCCTTTAGATCGCTGCATGCGATTGCGTGAATGTTCTGCCACTCGGGCGGGGGCGCCGACGCGCTGCCAGCGTCCCCGGATTCCGACTAGAGGCCGGTCGCCCCGGTCGGTCGACGGCGGTCTGGCGGGTGCCCGATGCTCGGCCGGGCCTGCGTCGGCGTCGCATGTAGACGAGACGACGAAGGCGCTTGACCGCGTCTCCGCATGTCAAGCGCCTTCTCGATCTTGCGCGCCCGAAGGGACTCGAACCCCTAACCTTCTGATCCGTAGTCAGATGCTCTATCCGTTGAGCTACGGGCGCAGGTGCCACGCCAGCATACACGCCGGGTTTGGCGCGGAGACTCCGGGATTCGAACCCGGGAGGGGCGATAAACCCCAACCGCATTAGCAGTGCGGCGCCATAGACCAGACTAGGCGAAGTCTCCCCGGCGGCCAGCAGACCACCGCCGGTCGAGGATACAGGGCACCTGGTGGACCGGGCAAAGCGACCTCCTCGGCTCGATCGAGCAGACTTGCGGCTCTCGTAACGGGTGAACCGCCGGTCGCGGGACTACGCTGCCAAACCATGGGAACCGGTGCCGATGAGCCGGAGCGGTCCGCCCGTGGTCGGCGGCCTGCTCGGCCTGCCGAGGCGGCCTTCGCGGCGCCGCCCAACCAGGAAGACGAGCGGCGGGCGCCGCAACCGCGGACGGGTGACGGTGGCGACCGGCCGGCCAAGCTGCCGCCGGCCGTGCTCTTTCAGCCTCCTGCCGAGTCCGGTGGCGGACGACCGCCGGCGCCTCGGGCGTCGGCGGCCGCAGGGCGTGACGGCGGTGAGGTGACAGACGCCACTCCGGTCAGCACGCCGCGGCCACGGAAGAAGGCTGCGGCGCAGTCCGGGGCCGACGTCCCCGCCCAGCCGAGCGCACCGGCGACCGCGAAGAAGGCGGCGTCGAAGGCGGCGAAGAAGGCGCCGGCCAAGTCGGCCGGGGCTCGTCCGCCGGCGCCAGAGGCGGCCGCGCCGCAGGATGCCACCGCGACATCAGCGGAGGCCGGCACCCAGGAGACGGCGGTTGCAAAGAAGGCCGCGCCGAAGAAGGCCACGGCGGCCAAGCGGACCCCTGCTGCCCGCAAGCCGGATCAGCAGGCCGACGCGGTGAAGGATCCCGCGCCAGGCGACACCTCCGCGAGGGTCCCGGCACGGCGGGAGGCCATCACCGCGAGCGAGTCAGTTCCGGCTCCAGCTCCAGTTCCGGCTCCAGCTCCAGTTCCGGCTCCAGCTCCAGTTCCGGCGAAGAAGACCGCCAAGAAGGCGACCGCGGCGAAGAAGGCCACCAAGGCCACGCCAGCCAAGGCCACGCCAGCCAAGACCGCACCAGCCAAGACCGCACCAGCCAAGGCCGCACCAGCCAAGGCCGCCCCCGCCGCCGGCGCGACGCCGGCCGGCGACGTGTCCCAGTCGGGGCCGAACGAGTCGGCCAACGCCGCGACCGAGCCAGTCGAGACCTCCGACGCCGTCAGCGCGCCCGCCGTCCCGGAGCCCACTCGTGGAGACACGCCGCACGAGTCCCACGCCGCGAAGGCTGCGCAGACCACTGCCGCGTCGCCGGCATCGGTCGGCGGCCCAGGTGAGCCCGCTCAGAGCGAGCCCGGCGCGGCCGCAACCGTCAAGACTCCGGCCGTGCCATCAGCGCTGGTCGGCGCGAGCCAGCAGGCTCCGAATCAGCCCTCGGCCGCCGCAACAGCGGCAGTGGCAAAGGGACAGACCACCAGCACGCGCGGGGAAGCCAAGGAAGCAGTGTCGGCGACCGGCACGACGTCTCCCACCAGCGCGTTGCGGCGCCTGCCCGAGCAGGCCGCATTGGCGGCGGCCAGGCGGTTCGGTCCGCAGGCAGAGCAGTGGGCGCGCGAGATCCGCGCCACCTACCCCGCCGCCACTCCGGACGGCATCGCCCGCCTGGCCCAGCAGCGCTTCACCCGCCGGTCAGCCGCCACCGGCGCCGCTGCCAGCTTCGCTACCGGTTGGTCGGCCGCTGCCGACCTCGCGGGGACCGGCTGGGTCAATGCCGAACTGATCGCCCACATCGCCGCCGCGTACGGCAAGCACGCCACGCCGGCCGACATTCTGGTGCTGACCGGCGTACACCAGGATCTTGAATCCGCTCAGGCCGCGATCGATGACACGCCCGGTCACAGCGCCAGTCGGGCGCCCATCGCGGCGGCCGGGAAGACGGCGACCTGGGCCGCGCTGAAGATCCTGACGAGGTGGTGGCCCGGGCTGGCGGCCGCCGGCGGCGCGGCGGCGGCGAGTCTCCACACCGAGCGGGTCGCGGCGCGGGCGGTGCAGCGGTTCAGAGCCAGCTGAACCAGTCGCGCGGCAACAGCGAGTAGCCGACGAACGCCACCACGTCCAGCAGCGTGTGGGCGATCACCAGTGGCAGCACGCGCCGCGTACGGATGAAGAACAGGGCGAACACCACGCCCATCACCGCGTTGCCGAGGAAGGCGCCGAAGCCTTGATAGAGGTGGTACGAGCCGCGCAGCACCGCGGAGGCCGCCACCACCCCGGGCAGCCGCCAGCCGAGGTCGCGTAGCCGGGTGACCAGGTAGCCGACGACCACGATCTCTTCGAGCACCGCGTTCTGGACGGCCGACAAGATCAGCACCGGCACCGCCCACCACAGGTGCGGCAGCGCGGCCGGCACGAGGTTGGCGTTGATCCCGAGCTGCGCCGCGACGAACACGAGGCCGAGGCCCGGCAGGCCGATCATGGCCGCCAGCCCGACGCCCCAGCCGACGTCGAACCAGGGCCGCCGGACGTCCAGGCCGAGCAGCGATCGGGGCGAGTGGTCGCGCGACAGGAGATAGAGCGCGAGCGCGACCGGGATGAGCGCGAAGAAGATCCCGAGCAGTTGGTACGTGAGATCCAGGTACGGCCGCGCCGACTGTGAAGCGTTCAACGTCGCCGTCTGCTGTGAAAGCGGTCGGTCGGCGGTGAGCCGCGCCACGATCGTCACCAGCGAATAGATCGCCGACTGGCCCAGCGACAGCCCGAGCACGATCAGGATCTCCGGCCGCAGCCCACTCCGGGCGCGTACCGGCTGCTGTTGCCCTTGCTCGAGATCGACTGTCACGCGCCTAACTGTGCCGGATGAAGCTGAGGGCGCGCATCAAAGTCTCGGCACCAGCGGCCCCTGGTCGGCGAACCAGGCCTGGTCGACGCGCACCCGCACCCATCGGTCGGGTGGCGGGCCCGCGGTACGAGCCGGAGCGGAGCCGCATAGCTGCGGCGGACCGAACGGCGCGACCGACGCGCGGCCCGTCACGTGCAGACCGGTGCGCTCCTCGAGCAGGTCGAGCATGAGCAGCCGCACCCCGCCGGTCACCGGGGCGCGGATCTCGCCGAACTCGGGCCACGTGATCATTCGGCGGGCCGGGACCTGGAGGAAGCCGACCGGGCCGCGCCGCGCGGTCCGCCCGCCCGCGGCCATCGTCACGAAGATCATCTCTTGGCGGCGGATGAAGTCGACCATGCGGTCGTCCAGTCGCTGGCTGTCCGCGCGCGGCGGGTCCACCGTTCCGGGCCGTCCGACCGGCGCGACCGATCGCCGACCGGCTGACCGCCGGCCGCGAGCGACGGAACCCGTTTGGGCAGAAATAACGGTGCGCTCCATGCGAACTCCAGAACCGAAAACGACCAGCCGGAACGCGCAGCGCCTCACCACACGCAGTTCAGGGTTCCACAACGGTAGATCCATAGACAGGGCCGGATCGCGTTCGTCGCACATTCTGTGCGATAGACCTCGACGCAGAGTGCGCAGGCTGGTCAGACGTGCACAGCGCGACCACACACACCCTGATCAACCAGAGGCACGGCGGGCCGGGTGGAGGCCGAGGCGCGTCAGACAAGCGAAAAGGGCGTCAATGGGGAACCTTTCACGGCTACTGAAGGAAAGCTGGACCCTCGTCGAGGAGCAGCAGGACAAGGTCGCCGGTTACTTCTACGCACGCATTTTCCTGTCCAACCCGCACCTACGGAACCTCTTCCCGGTGACCATGGACGTGCAGCGTGCACGGCTGCTCGGCGCCATCGTCACCGCGGTGCAGACCCTCGACGATCCGGACCGGTTCGAGGAATATCTCCGCCAGCTCGGCCGCGACCACCGGAAGTTCCACGTGGAACCGGAGCACTACGACGTCGTCGGCAGCGCGCTGCTCGAGGCCCTGCGCACGTTCGCGGGCGAGGAGTGGAGCATCGAATACGACCAGGCGTGGGGCGACGCGTACAACGTGATCGCGAAAAAGATGATCGCCGGGGCGGAGGCCGACCCGAACCCGGCCTATTGGCACGCCGAGGTGCTCACCCACGAGCGCCGCGCCAACGACATCGCGGTGCTGACCTGCCGACCGCTGCAATATCCACTCGAATACCGCGCCGGCCAGTACGTCAGCGTCGAGGCCCCGCGCTATCAGCCCCGACTGTGGCGCACCTATTCGATGGCCAACGCCCCCAACAAAGAGGGCACGATCGAGTTTCACGTACGCGCGTTGGGCGCCGGTTGGGTCTCGAGCGCGCTGGTCCGCCGCGTCCAGGTGGGCGACCTGCTGCGAGTCGCGGCCCCGATGGGCACGATGACCCTCGACCGCAAGTCGACCCGAGACGTGGTCTGCGTCGCCGGCGGCACGGGCCTGGCGCCGATCAAGGCGCTGATCGAGGAACTGACCCGCTACAACCGCACGCGCTGGGTCCACGTGTTCTTCGGCGCCAAGGACCGCGACGACCTCTACGACCTGCCGGAACTCAACAAGCTCGCCGCCCGCTACCCGTGGCTGTCGGTCGTGCCGGCCTGCAGCGACGACCGCAACTTCGTCGGCGAACAGGGCAACATCGGCGAAGTCGTGGCGCGCTACGGGCCCTGGGGCGATCACGACTTCTTCGTCTCGGGCTCGGCGTCGATGGTCAAGAACACCCTGCGCACATTGGCCGAGCTGAAGGTGCCGGCGGTGCGGATCAAGTACGACACGTTCGGCGATATCTGAGGTCAAAGGCTGGATCTAGGGTCAAGGGCTGGGTGGCTCGGGTTCGCGGTGGGCGCGGCCGTTGCTCCCGCCAGGGAGCGCTTCGCTGCCATGTCCGCGCCCGGTCGCCCTTACCCCCGACCCGTTGCGACGGGTCGGCCTCGACCATGGCTACATGTTGTCTCATGTAGCCACGCGCTGAGCCACGTCGGCGGGCGCGGCGCGCCGGCGATCCACCCGGGCGCGACAGAGTCGGCCGCTGCGTCGATGCCTAGCCCGGGCCGCTGTGGGTGGCGCTGGCCCGCTCGACGGGCCGTCTGGCCACTCCAGTTGGGCACGCTTACGCGCGTCCGTCTCTCTCGGCCGCAAGCAGCGGTCATTCTTCGTCCTCCCGGGCCGCGTCAGCTGCGAACCCTGAGCGCTAATAGCTCCAGGGCACGCCGGTCTCGCGGTACTCCGTCAGCGGCACCAGCGACGACCCCGGCGGCATCCGCTCGTCGTACAGCCGGCCTTCAAGGTGGTCGATCTCGTGTGCGACCAGCCGCGCCAACCCGCGGTCGAACGTCGTCAACCGCCGCGCACCGCTCCAGTCGGCGTGCTCGACCTCGATCCGCAGCGACCGCGGCACCAACCCCCGCACGTCGAAGAACGACAGACACCCCTCGTACTGCTCGTCGGTCTGCGGCGACGCGTCGACGATGCGCGGGTTGACCAGCACGAGCGGCTCCGCGGCCGGGTCCGGCGGCCGGACGACGGCGATCGCGACCGCTAGCCCGATCTGCGGCGCCGCCAATCCCACGCCTTTCGTGAAGATGTGCAGCTCCTCGATGCGCTCGAGGGCCGCGAACAGCCGGTCGACCACGTCCCGCCCGGCGTCCGCGTCGGCGGGCAGGCGCAGCGGCACCGCCGGGTGGGCGAGCAGCGCACTCCCACGCTGGACGACGCCGACGGAGCGCATCCGTTCGCTCGGCGTGCGCGGCGCGTGGCGTTGCGCCGGCACGAGAACCGCGGCGGACTCCGGCATGACAACCGGGTCAGGTGGCGCCGCCACATGGCGTCCATTGAGGCCGGAGCGGCTGGGCGGCTCGGTTGCCCGGAACCGCCACTCGAGCCGATACCGCGCGTTCAACGTCGGCGAGTCGGTGCTCCACTCGAACCAGGTGCGGTCGTCCTCCGTACGCCGGCTCACTGGTGTGCGCAGTGGCGCCTCCTCGGACGACAGCGACGTCTGCACGCCCCAGACCTGGGCGTCGAGCTCCGCTGGGAAGTCGAGCCGCACGGTCAGCCGGCGGGTGGGCAGCCGGATCGCGCGCTGGAACCAGCGACCCCACTTCTCCTGACCCACCGTGTACGCGTACTCGATGGTGACCCGTTCCCCGGGATATAGCGGGAACCGGCCGTCGGCGTTCTCGAAGAGCAGCCACACCTCTTTGAACGCGTCGCGGTCGTGCTTCTTGCGCCAGTCCATCGGCTCGCGCGCGGGCGGGTCGTCGCACCATGCCTGCAGGTCGAGCTCTTCGAAGGACAGCGGGTGGTCGCGGTGGTGCTGGTTGGAGCGCTCCGGGTCCTCCGGGTAGCGATCGACCGCGACCCGCACCAAATAGCGCGTCACCGGCTCGGTGCCCGCGTTATAGAGGGAACGGCGGATCACACAGCGGTACGCGTCCCCGACGAACGCCAGCGTCGCGACCTCCTGCTCGACGATCAAGCCGGTGCCCGGTGGCATCCACTGCTCGGGCACGGGCGGGTCGCTGCGGGCGGGCTGGGCGACCCCGCGCGAATGCCGCAGGTCGTCGTAGTCCTGGAAACGCAGCCAGATCGCCCCACCCGCGCTGAGCACCGCCTCCGCACGCCGGGCGAAGTCTTCGGTGGGCCGGTGACGACGACCTTCGACATGACTGACGTACGACGGGTCGAAGCCCATCTGCGTCGCCAGCTGCTTCTTGGTCAGCCCGCGTTCGACCCGCCAGCGCGACAACTCAGCCGCGAACGAGTCGGCAGCTCGTTCTATCGGCGATATTGGTGAAGTCGGCGGCGGGCTCGGCATCACGCATCCCTTTTGGGGGCGGGACTCCCCTTGGGGCCGGGTAATCCAGTCTGCGTCGCCCAACCGCAACCCGGCCAGAAGTGCCGCGTTACCGACAAATGCCTTGACATTCGTCGCTGAGTGCGAGCGAGCCGACACGGCACGAAGTGTTGATTTCCGCCCAGAAGAGTCGTCCACCCGCCGGGTGGCGTTTCTCTGGTTAGGCTAGCCTTAGCACGCTATGGTGTTTCGGCTGGCGAACTAGAGGTAGTCGCACGTGACAGACCTAGTAGCACTGACGCGGAGGGTGGTGGGGTCGGAGTGACGGCGACCATCGACTTCCGCGCGATGGCCGGCGCCCCCTTCGACCCGATCAGCGCAACGCTGCGCTCAATGTTCGGCACGGACGACCTCCCGGGCCTGACGCGCGGCCTCCTGGTCCACGACCCGGCCGGCTGGATCCCCGCCGCGTCCCTCGCCGACGGCACCCACCTGCCAAACCTGCTCGACGCCGCCGCCCGCCGCTGGCGCGGCTCCCCCCACGCCGCGGCGGCCCTGGCGTGGAAGTCCTACAGCTACTGGCTGACCCTGCCGGCGGTGCTGGGCTGGGCCTCGGCTCGCCGGGTGCCGCTGCTGCGCTCGTCGGACGTCCTGGTCCACTTCGAGGACCACCGCCCGCTGCTGACCCTGGGCTACCGCCGGACCATTGATGTCGCCGTCCTCCCCTCGGACCCGCTGGCCATCTCGGGCCTCCCGGAGGTCGTGGTCGTCCCCGACGAGCCGGCCCTCCTGGAGGCGTTCCGTCGGTCGCTGCTGGACGAGCACGTCAACCCGCTCCTGGACGCGATCCACACCGAGGTCCGGGTCGGCGCCCGCACGTTGATGGGCTCGGTGGCGTCGGGCATCGCCTACGGCCTGCTCCGCGCGGCGGACTGGCTGCCGGGCTCGACCCGCGACAACATCACGACGCTGTTGACGGCGCTGGAACTCGACGACCTGATCGAGTTGGTCGACGGCCCAGGAGGCCAAATCAACGTCCAGCGCAAGACGTGCTGCCTAGCCTTCACGCTCCCGCAGCCAAAGCTCTGCGCGGGCTGCGTCATCAAGCCTTCCTGAACCCTTAGGTGTCGTCGGCCGGGCGTCCGCGCTGTTGATTCGCGTAGGCCAAACAACGGGTTTCACGCGAGAACGAGATCGAGCTCGGCGACGGTCGCACGATCGTCCGCAGTCCGCAGTCCGCAGTCCGCAGTCCGCAGTCCGCAGTCCGCCGCGGCCCGGCGCCCGCAGTGGCGCGGCCCGGCGCCCGCAGTGGCCCGGGGCCCGGCGCCCGCAGTGGCCCGGGGCCCGGCGCCCGCAGCGCGGGAGGCGGGACAGCAAGGGCCGTAGTCAAGCGCTCTGTGGTGGAAGCCCGCTCGGGCGCTGCGCCGAGTAGCCCGAGGCGAGCCAACCCGCCCGATCGCCGACGAACCGGCGCGCTCCAGCTCGCGGGCTGGAGCGCGCCGTGCTGTCGTGACTAGACAGTGGAGTTGCGCTCCACGTGCAGGGTCGGGGGTCCGCCCGCCGGGGGCTGAGTGATGACATATAGGTCGTCGCTGTCTGGCGACCACGCGATGCCGCGCGGCGTGACCACGTCGGTGCTCACGTTCAGGCGTTGCTCCGGGATTACGCCGCCCATTTCGTAGATGTAGACGTCGTCGCCGGTGGAGCGGACGGCGTTGGCGATGTGGAAGCCGTCCGGCGACTGAGCGACAGCTAGCGGGTAGTAGCCCGTGTAGTACGAGCCTCGGCCCGATAGGTCTGCCGTCGCGTACGCCTGCGTCGCGTTCTTCGAGCCAGCCGCGGTGAACAGGGTCTGGCCGTATTTGTCCAGGGCGACGTCGTGCAGGTTGCTCCCGGGCGCCGTGCTCGAGGCGGCCGTCGACAGGGCGTTGTTGGTGCCGACGTTGTAGACGTAGACAGTGGACAGGCTCAGGTTCGGCTGGCCGACCACCAGCGGGCCCGCGGGATCAGGGTGTGCCGCCAGCAACGGAGCTCGCTGGAAGCGGAGGTCGCCCTGCTGGTGCAGGTCGATCTTCGGCTTCGGCGGTGTGGTGGGGGTTGCGGTCGGGCACGGCGTAGGGGAAGGGGTCGTCCGTGAGGACGGCGACGACGGCGACGCGGTCGGGCAGGGCTCCGGTGGCGGCGGGAACGTCACCCGGCCGACGCCGCCGCTCCAGGTGCCGTCGCAGCCGTGGCTGAACCACAAAACGTCGCCAGTGCGGGCCAGGTGGGTCGGGCAGGTGCGGGTGCCGGTCGAATAGCGGGCCACCTCGCGGTGGGTGCGCGGGTCGATCTCCGAGATGGCGTCGCCGGCGGCCAGGGCCACCCAGAGCTTCTTGCCGTCGGCGCTGAGCGCCATGCCGGTCGCTCCGTACTGGTTGCCGATGGTCTCCTCGACGTTGCCGTTGAGGTTGAGGACCACCACGCCGTTCGCGGTTGGGCCGCCAGTGACGAAGACGTGGTCGTACTCGCCGTCGACGATCATGTCGCCGAAGGCTGGTAGGCCCAGGTTGGTGTCCGCTCGGGCCGGGGCTGAGGCCACAGCGACCGCGGCGAGCGTGGCAACGCCGGCTGCCACGCCCGCAATAATACGATTTCGAACCGGTTTCATTCGCCCTCCCCGTTTCGGTTCTATGCGGGCGCACGCTATCGCTACGCGTCATCTTTCGCTGACCCCTAAAAGCGCCTTGCGGCTTATCTGAAGAACGGACATTTAGCACCGCACAAAATCCATGCAGTTCATTGCCCGTCGACAACCGCCCTGATATGTTCCCCGCAGCGAACGGCAGACATGCAGCACGGGGGGCCGGGTCCGCTCGGTCCGGCGCGTCATCGGCGCGCCGCAAGACACAGTCACCGAGTCGGTTGAGCGTTCATTCATTCGTCGAGAGACAAGCCACGCCGCAGCCTGGCGCGCATTGATGCGCCCATTTTCGCTATAACGGCCGCGCGGCATTCGATGCTGCGCGGAAATGTGCTGTCGGCTGGTTTACCGAGGGGGATCCGACAGCGCTATGGACAATTCACGACGGCGCCGCTACCTGCTGACCGCGCTCGGGGCCGCGGTGCTCGCCCTGGTCCTGATAGCCACCGGACAGTCACTGATCCCTCGGCTCGGCGAGAGCGGGGCCGGAGGCGGCGGCCGGGACCGAGCCGAGCGGGCGCAGCAAGCCCAAGCCCAGACGCAGGTACGCGGCCGCGAGGTCCCGGAGACGCCACCCGGCCCCGGCGGCATGCTGCCCCACCCGGCGAGACTCCCGGCCGGCAAAGCCATCGCCGCGGTCAAGCGGGTCGCTGAGGACAAGGCCGCCCGCACCGCCAACGCCAAGGTCTACAAGCTCGCCGACGGCCGCCGGCAGTCCGAGGTCAGCACCCACCCGGTCCACTACCGCGACGCCGACGGCCGCTGGCAGGACATCGACACCACCGTGCGGAAGAGCGACACCGCCGGCTGGCCGTACGAGGTGAACAGCAACGCCTTCCGCAGCGCCTTCGGTGACCGCAGTGACCGGCTGGCCCGCTTCGACCTCGGCGGCCGCTCGATCACCATGGGCGTCGACGGCGCCCCGCGCGCGATCAAGCCGAAGGCCAGCAAGAGCGAGGTCCGGTTCCCGGCGGCGTTCCCACAGGCGGACCTCGTCTACGACGTGACGCCCACCCTGCTCAAGGAGAAGATCGTCCTGCAGCGGCCGCCGACCGGCGCGGCCGCGTACACGTTCACTCTCGATCTTGATGGTGTCGTCGCCGAGCAGCAGTCGGATGGCTCGATCGCCTTCCGTGCCAGCACCGGCGACACTCCGGTGTTCTACCTGCCGAAGCCGTTCATGTACGACGCCGCGGCCGACAAGAGCACCGCCACCGGCAGCGGCTGGAGCAGCGCGGTCAAGCAGACCCTAACCGGCGACCGGCTCACCATCACCGCCGACGCCGACTGGCTGCGCAGCCCGGACCGCCGCTACCCGGTCGTGATCGACCCGACGATCAAGGTGCAGCCACAGGTCGGTCAGGCGCAGGACGCGATGATCAACTCGTACGAGCCGACCACCAACTACGACTCGCTTTGGCGGCTGTCGGTCGGCACCAACCAGGTCAACACCACCACCAAGGCGACGTTCCGCAGTCTCGTCAAGTTCCCGATGACCGAGGTGCCGGCCGGGACCAAGCTCGACTCCGCCCAGCTGAAGCTCTACTTCGACCAGACGATGGTCAACGCCAACGACCCGGACACCGTCCCGATCCAGGCGCACCGGGTCACGGCCAACTGGGCGGAGAACACCGTCACCTGGAACAACATCCAGGCGGCGCTCGGTGAGCAGGGCAGCAACACCGAACTCGTCGACAACGCCGACTCCGGCAAGACCGCCGCCGGCGGCGAGTGGCCGTCGACCAGCAACGCGGCCGCGCTCAACGGCGCCTTCCGCAGCAACAGCGGTGCCACCACGGGCGACACGTTCACCTGGGTGCCGCGGGTCACCGAGACCGGCAGCTACGAGGTCCAGGTCCACTATGTGCCGGGAGCGGATCGCGCGACGGCAGCGCCCTACACCATCCATCACGCCGGCGGCAGCACGCCGAAGACGGTCAACCAGACCACCGGCTCGGGCAACGGCGCGTGGGTCTCGCTCGGCTCGTACACCTTCAACGCCGGCACCACCCACAAGGTCGTCCTCGGCGACGTGGCCAACAAGGTCGTGGTGGGCGACGGCGTGCGGTTGATCAAGCGGGCCGCCGACACGAAGACGCCGCTGCAGCAGCACGCCTGGCACAACTTCAGCGTCCGCTCGATCGTGCAGGACTGGATCGACAACAAGCAGCCCAACTACGGCTTCATGGTCAAGACGGCAAACGAAGCCACCGTGCTCAGCGGCCCACGTTACGAGGGCGCCGAGAACGCGTACGGCGGCGAGGTCGACACCTTCCCGACGCTGCTGCTGACCTGGGGCCGGCCCGGCGTGACGCTGCAGATGCCGACCACCATCCGGTCGACCGGCGCTGAGCTGGCGTGGAGCGCCTACACCGATCCGTCGCCGGGCACCACCACGCCCGACGACATCGTCGAATACCAGGTGCACCGCAGCAACGCCCAGAGCTTCATCCCGTCGGCAAAGACGCTGGTGGCGCCGGTTATCAAGGAACGCACCAACTACAGCGACACGAGCGGCACACCGACGGCGGCCAACAACCCCACCGAGTTCGGGGCGCCGTTCTACTACATGATCGTCGTCAAGACCCGCGACGGTCAGCTCATCCCGTCGCCGACCGAGCAGGTGCAGCTGCCCAAGGCCGGCCACATCGTGCGGGTGCTGCAGGGCAACTCGACCGACACGACGCTGACCAGCAAGCAGCCGACCACCGGGCACGACGTGCTCGACGGCGGCGGCCTGGTCCAGATCGGCAACAACGGTTCGATCTTCGGTACGAGTCGCACGGTCGTGAAGTGGCCGAGCATGGCCGGCCTACCCGCAGGCACCAAGGTGCTGAGCGCCAAGGTCGGCCTGTGGGGTGCGTACTCGGAGGGCGGCACCGGCGCCACGTTCAACATGCACGGACTGACCCGGGACTTCGACGAAGCCACCGCCTCCTGGAACCGGGCGAGCACAGCCACCGCCTGGACGACGGCCGGCGGTGACTACACCGCCGCGGCGACGAGCGCGGTGACCAACATCGGCCTCGACCCGCGCTGGCAGAACTGGAACGCGACGAGTCTCGTGCAGGGCTGGGTCAACAACCCGACGAGCAACAAGGGCGTCCTCTTCCGCCTGGCCAACGAGACCACCCCCACGCAGCGGGTCCTGTTCACCTCGGGCGAGGTGCCCGACATCCGGCAGCGGCCACGCCTCGAGGTGGTCTACACGGCGCCGGCGACGGAAAACACCTACTACGCGCCGACCGTGCCGTCCCGGATGATCCCGGGCGACGAATACACCTCGCCGGTCAGCATCACCAACACGGTCAGCTCGACGCTGGCCAAGGCCGACTGGGTGCTTTCCTACCGCTGGGAGCTCGCCGACGGCACGGATGTGACGACGCCCGACAACCAGCGCGAGACGCCACTGCCGGTCGACCTCACGTCGGGCGCGGTCACCACGGTGCAGGCGAAGATCATGACGCCGGTACGCACGGACCAGGGCAACAAGCGCCGCGCCTTCGTGCTCAAGTGGGACCTGCGCAACAAGACCACCGGCCAGTGGCTGTCGCAGGTGTGGGAGATCCCGCCGCTGGCCCAACGGATCGCGGTGGAGGACCCGACCTCCGACCAGCTCGGTCTGGAGAAGTTCTACCAATACACCGGTGAGAACGCCGGCGCCGGCTCGACCGTGATGGTCAACCAGTTCTCCGGCAACGCGGTGTTCAGCTACAACGCGTTCAGCAACCCGAGCCGCGGCTCCTCCACGTTCGTCCGGCTGTCCTACAACAGCCAGGACAGCTCGAACTCGTACGTCGGATATGGCTGGTCGCTGTCGACCTCGACGGTGCAACGCCTCGGCTCGCCACTGGTGTTCGCCGGCGGCGACGCCCGCTGGCCAGCGAAGATCACGCTGACCGACGGCGACGGCACGAGCCACTTCTTCGACCTCAACAAGCACAACAGCACGAACGAGGCCGACTGGGACTACGACAACCCGGCCGGCGTGCACCTTTACCTGCAGCGCAACCCGGCCAACGACCCGGTGCGCACGTGGGTGATGACGCGGCCGGATCGCAGCCAGTTCTACTTCGACGCCGACGGCTACCAGACGGCGATCATCGACAAGAACGGCAACGACCTGCTGTTCACCTACGAGCGGACCAACATCGGCAACCGGAACACCGGCGTCCTGAAGTACCTGACGGACAGCACCGGGCGCCGCACGCTCACCTTCGAATACTTCAACACCGGCGACAGCTACCAGTACTTCGTCGGCAACACGAAGCAGAACGGCACCAACCTGGCCAACGCGCAGATCGTCAACCAGCTGCGGTCCATCGTGGACATCACCGGCCGCCGGATCACTCTCACCTACAGCGACCGCGGCACGCTGCGGCAGGTCATCGACGGCCAGGGCACGCCCGACGAGAAGCCGTTCGGCTTCTACTACGACGACTCCCTGGGCATCACGAACCCCAAGCTCGTCCGGGTCGACGACCCGCGCGGCAACGGCACCAAGGTCGCGTACTTCCCGCAGTCGTCCAGCGACCTGTTGCGGTGGCGGGCGCAGAAGGTCACCGACCGGGTCGACAACGCCACCGAGTTCGACTACTCCGACCCGGACGGCAGCACCGGCTCGTACATCGAGTCCGTGGTCACCGACGCCAACGGCCACGCCTCGACCTACAAGATCGACGGCTACGGCCGGCCGGAGCTGCTGACGAACGCCAAGCAACAGAAGACCGAGCTGACCTGGGACGCCGACAACAACGTGCGCCGCATGCAGGAAGACAACGGCGCGGTCACCTCCTGGGTCTACGACGAGAACACCGGCCTGCCGCTGGAGATCCGCGACCCAGAGGCCAACAAGAACAACACGGCGCCCCAGAAGCTGGGCTACCGGTTCGGGCTCAAGGGCCACACCGCGGAACTGACTGAGAAGACCAGCCCGGAGGGTCGCAAATACACCTTCGGCTACGACACCTACGGCAACCTGACCTCGGTCACGGACCCGAACGGCACCGCCACCACGACCGCGGGCGACTATACGTCGGTCTACACGTACGACACGTGGGGCCAGCAGCTGACCAGCACCGACGCCAACGACAACACCACGAAGTACAGCGAGTACGACCCGGTCGGCTACCCGAGAAAGATCACTGACGCGCTCAACCAGGTCGAGACCTACGAATACGACGCCATCGGCAATGTGGTGTCCATAACGGATGCCAACTCGAAGACGTCGCAGTACACGTACGACACATTCGGACGGCCCTTGAGCTCCCGCGTCCCGAAGGACGCCGCCAACAACGTGTACATCTTCACGCCCGGGCCTACCTACGACGGCAACGACAACGTCATCCGCGAGGAGCAGGCCAACGGGGCGGTCAAGGAGTCCGGACACGACCCTGCGGACCGGCTCGCATTCGTCACCGAGCCCAAGGACACCTCCACGGGCCCGGAGCGCACCACGACGCTCGAGTACGACGCGGTCGGCAACCTCGTCGCGGAGACAGAGCCGAAGGGCACACTGACCGCCGACCCTAACGACTACGTCACCCGCTACCGCTACGACGAGCTGAACCAGCTCGTCGAGGGCACCGACCCTAAGGGCGGCAACATCACCGCCGACTACGACAACGTCGGCAACCTCAAGTCGATCGCCGACCAGCGCAAGTCGGCCACGACCGACCCGAACGACTTCAACGAGAAGTACGACTACGACCTGAACCGGCGCGCGACGGTGGTAACCGACGCCGACGGGTTCACCAACAAGACGGAGTTCGACCGCGACGGCAACGCGACAGCGGTCATCGATCAGGACAACAACCGGACGGTCCTGGTATACGACCCGCGCGGCATGCTGATCGAACAGCGTGTGCCGCACAACGGATCCGTCGTGCGCACGACCGCCTTCGAGTACGACGAGGTCGGCAACCAGACCCGGGTCATTTCGCCGCGGGGCACCGAGACCACGGACACCCGAGACTTCGCGACCGAATCCAAGTACGACGTGCTCAACCGCCTCAAGGAGCAGCTCGAGCCGTACAACGACGACGACGAGCGGGTCACGACGCCCGACTCGACGATCTACACGTACGACAAGCTCGGCAACATCAAGACGGTCGAGGCCCCGCCGTCCGAGGGCGAGTCCAACCGCACGGTCACGAGCTACGCCTACTGGGACAACAGCTGGACCAAGACCAGCACCGATCCCTGGAACATCCGCACGGACTACGACTACGACGTGATCGGCAACCAGACCTCGCGCAAGGTGACGGGCGGTTCCAAGAACCGACAGATGAACTGGACCTTCTTCCCGGACGGGAAGCAGAAGACCCAGTCCGACGACGGCGACGGCGCCACCGGGGGGGCCCGCAAGAGCTTCGCGTTCTCTTACGACGCCAACGCCAACCTCTCCGAGATGCTCGACAACAGTGCCGACGCGAAGATTGACAAATACAGCATCGCGTACGACGTGCTCAACCGGGTCGACCGGATCGAGGAGCGGTTCGGAGGCAGCCTTAAGAACACGACGCGGTTCGAGTACGACACCAACTCCAACCTGCTCAAGCGGTTCCACGACAAGACTTATGCCGAGTACAAGTACAACAACCGTGACCTGGTCGAGACCGTAACCAACGGTAAGAGCGAGTCGGACTCCGCGAAGAAGACCACGACCTTCACCTACACCAAGCGGCGGCAGGTGGCGACGGAGAAGAAGGGCAACAACAACACCGTCACCTACGAGTACTTCCTCGACCAGGCGCTGCGTCACCAGGTGGAGAAGAAGCAGAACACCACGGTCGTCAGCGAGCACACGCTCGAATACGACGCGAACGGCAACAGAACCAAGGACATCGGCAAGAAGCAGAACGCCGACAACAAGTCGTCCATGCTGGACACGACGACCACGTACAAGTACGACCCCCGCGACCGGATTCGGGAGCAGGTCGCCACCGGGCACGGCGCCGGCACCGAGAAGTACGTGCACGACGCCAACAACAACGTCATCGACCAAACGATCAAGGGCACCCGGACGACGTTCGACTACGACCGGAACCGGCTGAACGAGTCCACGACCTCCGGCATCCGGTCCACGTACCGCTACGACGATTTCGGGCGGCTGGAGAGCGTCACCGCGGCGGACACCGAGATCGAGCGCTACACCTACGACGGGTTCGACCGGACGAAGACCCATAAGCGGACGCCGGGCGGCACCACGGAATACACGTACGATCCGCTCGACCGGCAGCTCACCCGCAAGCAGAACGACAAGACCACGACGCTGTCCTACCTCGGTCTCAGCGAGCAGGTGCTGGCCGAGGAGGAGGGCGGGAAGCTTCGCAAGTCTTACAACTACGACGCTCAGGGCCAGCTCCTGTCGCAGCAGAAGTTCAAGGACGACGGCAGCTTCGAGGAGTCCTACCAGGGCTACAACGCGCAGTCCGACGTGGAGCAGCTCACTGACGAGCAGGGCGACTCCAGGGCGACCTACGGCTACACCGCCTACGGCAAGAATGACGGCCCACAGTTCACCGGCGTTGACAAGCCCGACGCGGGCAACCCGGAGGACCCGAACCGCGAGCCGTACAACGCCTACCGGTTCAACGGCAAACGCTTCGACCAGTCGTCCGGCGACTACGACATGGGCTTCCGCGACTACGACCCTGGTCTCAACAGGTTCCTGACCCAGGACAACTACAACGGCGCCCTGGACGACATGAACCTGGCGACCGACCCCTTCACCAACAATCGGTACGCGTTCGGTGGCGGCAACCCGGTTTCCCAGGTTGAGATCGACGGACACTTCTCGCTCTCCGACATCGGCCACGCCGCACTCGACGTTGCCGGTCTGGTGCCGGGCGTCGGTGAGGTCGCCGACCTGGCCAACGCCGCCTGGTACGCGGCGGAGGGCGACTATGCCAACGCCGCACTGTCCGCAGCGTCGGCGATCCCGTTCGCCGGCTACGCGGCCTCGGCCGTCAAGGGCGCCAAGTACGCCGCCAAGGGCGTCGACGCGGCGCAGTCAGCCGCGAAGGCGGCCGACGGTGCCCGCTCCGGCGCCAAGGCCGCTGACACGGCCACCAGCGCGGGCAAGGCGGCACCGAGCCCAGGCAAGGCGGCATCCGGCGGTGGCGGCCCGACCGGCGGTGCGAGGGCTTCCGGCGGCGGAGGTAGCGCGGGTCCGGCCAAGGCCGGCGGCAGTGGCGGCCCGGCCAAGGCGAGCGGCGGCACACCGGCCCGCGGTGGGGGCGGGAACACCGCGGCATCGCGGGGCGGCAATTGCCTTTCCAACAGCTTCGTGCCCGGCACCGCCGTGCTCATGGCCGACGGCAGTTACAAGGCCATCGAAGAAGTGCGGGTCGGCGACGAGGTGCTGGCTACCGATCCCGAGCTCGGCGTCTCCGCCGCGCGGCCCGTCGACGCCCTGATCACCGGCACGGGTGAGAAGCGGCTGGTGGAGATCACGGTCGACACGGGCCGGTTGGTGGCGACCGATGGTCACCCGTTCTGGGTCGACGACCAAGGCCGCTTCGTCGCCGCGAAGGACCTGCGGCCCGGTGACCTCGTCGCGACGCCGGACGGTGGCGAGCTGACCGTGATCGCGACGCGGCAGTGGACCGAGGCGAGGACGGTGCACAACCTGACCGTCAACGGCATCCATACCTACTACGTGGCGGCCGGCGCGGCCTCGGTGCTGGTGCACAACTGCGGCACGCCGCAGTCCGCCAGAGGCGTGGCCGATCACCTCCGTACGCTTGGTAGTCCCTACAAGGTGCTGGTGATCGGGCGCACAATGACCCGTGTGAACGACGCCGCCGCCGCGCTCCGGGCCGAAGGCGTCGGGCACGTGCTGACGTACAAGCCGTGGAAGAACGATCCTTGGGACAACGCCCTGGCCCTACGTCGGAACACACGGTGGATCAAGGACAAGATGCGGGAGGGATACGAGATCGTGGATATCGGCCCTGACCTCGGCCGCAAGGATCCGTTCGGCGACTTCTACGGCATGGAGGCCAGGGAGACGGCCGGGTACGGGAGCAAGCATCTGATGAGGTGGCCGGCATCATGAGCGACGCGCTGGCCGAGGTGGAGGCAACCTTCGAGTTCCTCGAATCAGAACTTGGGTTCACCCGCGATGGGCAACGCCGGGCCAACGGCGGTTTCGAGGTGCGCTACGCCAAGGACGACGTGGGGGTCTTGGTCGACTGGTATCCGCGCGACCCGCTGACGGTGTGGCTCGTCCGGTTGGTTGACGGCGGGTTCCCGCCGAAAGGAAAGACGGAGATCCGGGCCGACTCCACACTGCATTACTTCGACCTGGGTGATCTTGAAACCGTCGCCGGCTGTCCGGAGACGGACCAGCGCAGTCTCAACGCACCCAGCGCCGAGAATGCCCGCGTCCTGGCCAGCAGCCTGCGGACCTGCGGCGAGTCGCTGTTGTCGGGCGACACCCGGCAGTTCGACGAGCTGCAGGAGCATGTCAAGAGACGCGCTCGCGAGGTGACGATCTCGCACTACGGACAGGAGTACGCGAGAAGCCTGGGCTGGTAGCGATGCTGGGAAGCGCGCGTCGAGCACTTCACCCACGACGTCGTCGAACAGTTCTGCCGTCTCGTGACCGACTTCGGTTTCACGGGCTGGCGGTCGACAACGACGATCGTCGGCGGCACCTGCGGCGCTTGGCAGGTGTGTGGGTGGGGGGCTCGACGCGCGCAACAGATCGCACCGGCACTCGGCCGGCATACCGCGGACCTGGAACGGTACGAGCCGAGCTTTGTCGCCGTGGTGGCAGGAATGGTTCGGAACCGGAACCTGGGCTGAACCGACTCTGCGCATCTGTTGTTCGCGCTCACCGGCACCGGCCCGTTGTCGGCGGCGACCGTCGGCGCGGTGGGCCACGATCGCAAGAAGCCGTCACCCGAGTTGTGGGCGGCCTTCGCGGCGTTCCTGACTATCCCGGTCGAGGATCTGACCGCCATGGGAGGCTTGGGACTGCCCGCGGAGCTGCCACAGTTCGCTCCAGAGGTCGCCGACCTGGCCGAGCTGATCTGCGACGTCCGACGTCTGACCGTTGACCAGATGCGGCACGTCCGCGACGAGGCGAGAGCCATGGCGGCGCAAAGCACAGCCGATGCGAATCAGGTGCGATCGTGGGCTGTTTGATTGGCGATTCTGCGGTCCGCGCTGTCGAAGGAGCCGAGGTGCCCGACCCGTGTGACGCACTGCAGCAGATCCTCGATCACCCGCCGCTGGCAGACGCGGGGATCGATCATGACGTGCTTCGGGAGCGGCTCGATGCCATTTCAGGGATAGACGTGTGCATCCTGGAGGGTCTGCGGCGGGCCGGCGTGGAGGGTGACTGGAGGAACTACGAGGCCTATCTCTGGGCGGCGTTCCTACGCCCGCGGCCCGACATGACGCCCGTGCTGATCGAGGCGTTGCGCCGACGCGACGAGAGGGCGCCGAACGAAGACATCCTGGACCTGCTGACGATCTTGGAGGACGCGGAGGCGTTCGACGTGCTCAAGCAGACGTTGGCATGGGATCCCGAGTGGGATGAAGCCCACGCGATCGGCGTCAAAGCCGTGTATGCGCTTGGCGGTATCCCGCAGGCTGAGCCGGTCCTGCGTGAGGCGGCGGCGTCCGGGCGACTGGAAGTCCGCGAAGCGGCGAAAGCCGTGCTGGAGCACCGATTCAGCTCAACGACCAGCCAAACGCCGAATGGCCCGGGTTCCTGAGCGGAGCGGAACGAGATGACGATCGCAAGTCTCCAGGATGGCGCCGCCTTCTACGCGTCGGATGACGAGAATGGCTGAGACGTCGATCGGGCGGATGCGGCCGCGGTTGGCCGGTCCTCCTTACGTGGTGTCGGAGGGCGACCTTCAGCGCATCCGGCATACCGCTCGAAGCATGGGGATGACGGTTGTGTCACTGGTCGTTCCCGAACGGCCGTCCAGGCGCGTCGTGCTCGACGGCCTCGGTCGTGCGTTGGGGTTCGCTGAGTGGGGCAGCAACTGGGACGCGTGGGACGACATCCTGAGCGGTTACCTCGACGACCTTCCACGGCGCGTCCTGGTGCTCGTCGAGCGGGTGGATCGCCTGGTTGCCGCCTCGCCGGCGTTGTTCGCCGAAATCGTCTATCTGCTGCAGCGCACCTCGGACGGTCAGCCCGAGATCGAGTTCGTCTTCGCCGGGCGATGGCCTTGACCGCGGAACCGGTCGACCGGACGAGTGTTCTCCGCCGAGACCTGCGTTGGGCTTCGTCAAGACCAATTTCGTTACACCGCTGACAAACGGCTCGGGCGACGTTCGGGGCCGGGGCCTGCCGGTCGCTGGCGAGACGAACTCGAGGCGGACTGACATCGATTGGCCCGAATAGGATGGACGCATGATCGAGGGCGCCTTGGTTGAGGCCGTGTCGCGGGAGTTGCGGCAGTCAGGTCTGCGCGAGCTTCCGCTCGACGGACCATCAGACGGTGGATTCGCGGTGCAACCCGATGTCGAGGTCATCTATGTCGTCTGGTCTGCCTCGGACCGGTTGTCGACCGTTGCGCTGGAACTGCTCTCCAATGGGGAGACCGACCATCCGTCGGTGTTCAAGATGGGGCGCATCCAGCACATCATGGCCGACGCCATTCTCGAGATCCTTGTGGCTGGCGGTTTCGACGCCGTCATGAGCCGCGACGACCTGTCTCCCGCGACGGTCGAGGTGCGTTCGGCAGGAGCGGGTGCGCGTTGAGCAGCAGTGGAGCCCGGACCGCGGCGTTCTTTCGCGACATCGTCAGGCATGGCGTCGTGTGGTGGGTGCGGGACGACCGTGGCAGCCCGACACCCACGTCCGACTGTGGTGAGCCGACGTTTCCCTACTGGTCCACCAAGGCGCGCGCCCAACAGGCCGCGGAACGCTGGGGGCCCGAGTTCCGCGTCGTCTCGATGCCGCTCGACCACTGGCGGAACGCGGCGCTTCCCGACCTCGCGGCCGACAACGTTCGGGTCGGGATCAACTGGAGTGGGCCCGAACTCACCGGGTGGGACTTCACGGTCGACGAGGTGCGCAACCGACTGGCGCACGCCCTGGGGGAGCCGCCCTACGGCAAGCCGACGGCCTCGTGACGCGATGGACGCGCGCATTGAGCACTTCGCCCAGGACGTCATCGAGCGGTTCGGTTATCTCGTGGCCGAGTTCGGGTTCACCGGCCCGGACGTCGACCACGACGAGCTGGTCGGCTACACGCGGGGACCGTGGCAGGTCTGGTTGGGGCTCGACGTGCGCAACAAGACGGTAGACGCCAACATCCGCTTCTGTGAAGGCGACGTGGACGTGCACGCCCCGCTCGGAGAGGTCGTCAAGGCAGCGGGGCTGGGCGGCGCCCAGCGGGCTCCGACGAGCGCGCAGACACGTGCCGGCATGGCTGCGTCGTTGACGAAGCAGGCAACGGCGTTGCGGGATGTCGCCCCTTTGCTGGGCGGCCGGAGCGGCTACGAGCTGCTGACGAAGGCGATCGGCGGCGAGGCGCAGAGATGAGCGTGACCTGGGCGGCCACGTCGCCGGAGACGGGACGGTTCGACGGAAGCGAGCGCACCACGACGACCGCCGCACTCGAAGGTCGCTTCAACGCGCTGCGATCGCGCGGCGCCGGCTACCTCGAGGTGCGGCTGCCGGGCAGCGAATACCCTCAGCTCACCCTCGGCTTCGAGGGCGACCGGGCGGTCATCCACCTGTTCCGCGACGTCGAGCAGGTGTTGCTGCTCGCCGGCGACGGCAGCGCGCGAGCGGACGAGGTGATCGAGGTCCCGGCGATGGACGAGATCGCCCCGTTCACCGGCGACTACGTGCGCCGCACAGGCAGCGCCTGGGACCGATTGCGGGCCCTCCTCCACAAAGGATCGCCCAGCCAGCTCGGTGACTGGGTCGAGCTCTAGACAAGATCCGCCAACGCGCAGGTGGGCAACGCGATCCACCCCTCGACCCGCGCCGCCGGCAGCTGTGCCGCCGTCGGAACCGTCGCCCGGCAGATCGCCGCCGCCCGCGCCGCAAGGGCCGCGATCACCGCGTCCAAGGCGTCATGGCTTCGGCGGCACAGCGGCTCGAATTCACCCAGCGACAGCCACGGCGCCGCCGCCAGTAACGACGTCACCAGGTCCGACGCCTGGCCCGGGCGTTTGTAGCCGCGGTGGGCCAGGCCCCAGCCGAACAGCGACGCCGCCGGATAGACCTCGACGACCACATCGTCGCCAGCCCGCGACAGCGGACGCCCGGATGGCGGCGCCAGCAGAGCGAGCAATCCCGCCGCCCGGAAAGCCGCATGCCCGATCCGGTCCGCCGACACGCTCATCGGGATCAGCCCGGTCGAAGAACGGACCACCTCGTCGGTCATCCGATATGCGAGCCGCCGCCGCCACGCGGCGCCGGCGCCGGGGGACGGCGGTGAGACGAGACCGGACGAGTGCGCCGCCACGAATGACACGAACGCCGACGGCCAGCCCAGCGGGCAGTCGATCCCGGCTTTGTCGGACCCTTCGATCGCCGCCACGATCGCGGCGTCCGAGGCGCCGAGCGAGGCCGATGTCACGACGGCCCGGCCCGGCGACCACGAGACGACGGCCAGGCCCGACCGTTCATCGGCCGCAGCCAGATCCACCCCGACAGTGATCACGACAACGCCGACAGGATCACATCACGATGGCACCGCGACTGGTCCGCCTCGAAACACAGCAGTGCGACCGAGGACGAACGGGCCAGCGAAGCCACCGACGACAGCGAGGCGGCGGGCATCAGCGCGGCGTACGCCGCCCGGGCCGCCGCCAACTCCGCTGCGGAGCCGGCGAACCCGGGCCGGTTCCAGGGCGGATTGCCGAGCGCGGGAAGGTGCGTGTAGCCCACACCAACAGCAGCCAGCCCTGAAGACAGCACGGTCTTGGCAAAGCCACGCTTCCGCGACCGCGCCGCGAACCGGACATCGACCACGTGTGTCACGCCGAGGGAGGACAGGCGCTCGAGGAAAGAAGAGAGCGACAGGCCTTCGTACCCGATCCCGATGATGCTCATCAGGAAGAAGCGTGCCACGGCCGGCCCCCGCAGCCCCGGGACGAGCTGCGGGGGCGGCCACCTACCCCCAGCGAAACGACCACACTTCTGAAGACAGGTACAACCGTGCCAGATCGGGGCGGATGGCCCCATCGGGAACACGTCCGACAGGCCCCACCGAACCGGCTTAACCGCCTAGCGTGAAAACGCCGAAATCCGACAGAGGCCCGGGCCAACACGGGAGAGCGGCCGAAAAACGGGAAGCAACCACCGTCATGAGGATCGGCATCGTTGGCTCCGGCAAGGTAGGCGGCACGCTCACCAGGCGCTTCCGCGAACTCGGGTACGACGTCTCCGTCGCGAACCGGCGCGGCCCCGAGTCGCTGCGACCGCTCGCGGACCAGACGGGCGCGACCGCCGCCACCGTCGCGGACGCCGCCAAGGACGCGGACCTCGTGGTGCTCGCCATCCCCGTCCGTGCCGTCGAGGACCTCCCGAAGCAGGCGTTCGACGGCAAGATCGTCATCGACGCGAACAACTACTACGCCGAGCGCGACGGCGAGATCGAGCCGATCGCCGACCGCGCCGTCACGTCGAGCCGGTGGATCGCCGACCACCTGCCCGACTCGCGCGTGGTCAAGGCGTTCAACAACATCTCCGCGAGCCACCTCGGCCGCAACGGCAAGCCCTATGGCGAGAACGGCCGGATCGCCCTGCCGATCGCCGGCGACGACACCGCGGCCAAGCAGGTGGTCGAAGGCCTCGTCGACGAGCTCGGCTTCGACCCGGTCGACGCCGGCACGCTCGACGCGAGCTGGCGCCAGCAGCCGGGCACCCCGGTCTACCTGACCGACCTCGACCAGCCGGCGCTGCGCCGCACGCTCAAGGTTTGAGCCCGACCGCGCCGTACCCGGCCAGGACGAGGGACTGGTCGGCGTCGGCGTCCGGCTGCCAGCGCGTCATGTCGACGACACCGGGCGGCACGAGCTCGAGCCCCGCGAACAGGGCGGTGACCTCGGCCCGCGTACGCATCGTCATCGGTGTCGCCGTGCGCCGGTAGAGCTGTTGGTGGGTGGCGGCCCGGGTTGGCTGCGCGTCGGCGGTGGCGTGCGTGACCGCGAACATGCTCCCCGGCGACACGGCGTCCCGGTAGCCAGCCATGATCCCGGCGGGATCGTCGGCGTCCGGGACGAAGTGCAGCACCGCCACCAGCAGCACGCCCACCGGCGCCGACGGATCGAACGGGGCCTGGGCCAGCACCGCGGCGGGGTCACGGAGGTCGCCCTGGAGAACGGTGACCAGCGGGGTGTCGGCGAGCATGGCCCGGGCGTGGATGACCGCGACTGGGTCGATGTCGACACACACCACCCGGCACGACGGCTCGACGGCCTGCGCGGTCTCCACGACGCTGCCCGCGGTCGGCAGCCCGGCCCCCAGGTCGAGGAACTGCCGGATCCCGCAGCGGACCATGAACCGGGTCACCCGGCGCAGGAACGCGCGGTTGGCCCGCATGAGCGCCGGCAGCTCCGGCCAGTCGGCCATCGCCTGCTCGGCCATGGTCCGGTCGGCCGCGAAGTTGTGGGCGCCGCCGAGGTAGTAGTCGTACACCCGCGCCGCGTTGGGCTTGTCCCGATCGATCTCAGCGGGCGACCAGGACGAACCACCGTCTGCCACGACCTACTCCTCGAACCAGGCTAATCGGGAAGATCACCCCAGCCTAACGCCCGGCGGCTCACACGACGATTCCGCATCCCGTAGGACACCGGTCGTTGGCTTTCCGGTCGTGCGCCCGTCAACGCGAGCCATTAGGCAGGTCAGGTCCACGCAACCAGGGAGTCACAGCATGCCCGTTCCACGCGCGACCGGCCGGTTCGTCCGCACGGCCATGGTCGCCGGCCTCATAACGGTCCCGGCTCTGGTCGGCCCGGCGACGCATGCCGCCGCCGCACCGTCCGCAAAGGACGCCGGCTTCGCCCGGCTCGCCACCGTGCCGGTCTATCTCAACAGCGCCGAGGACCAGGAGACCGTCGCCGAGATCAGCGCCGTCAGCACCGACGGCAAGACGGTGATCTCGCGAGCCGACGTCGGTGGCCGTGCACAAGAACCTCGTGCTGGCGGTCGTCAACACCAGCGAGGACTTCGTCGACACCTCCGGCGTGCTCGTGGTCATCGACCTTGCCACCCGCAAGGAGGTACGCACGATCGCGCTCGGCGGCCAGCCCGACTCCATCGCGGTCGCGCCGAGCGGTAAGTACGCGACGATCGCCATCGAGAACGAGCGCGACGAGGACCTCAACGACGGTGAGCTCCCGCAGCAGCCGGCCGGCTTCCTGCAGGTCGTCGACCTCAAGAAGTGGGCGCTCACGCGGGTCGAGCTCACGGGCCTGGCCAAGGTGGCGCCGAAGGACCCCGAGCCGGAGTACGTTTCGATCAACGGCAAGGACGAGGCCGTCGTCACGCTCCAGGAGAACAACCACATCGCGATCGTCGACCTGGCGAAGAAGAAGGTCGTCAAGGACTTCAGCGCCGGCCAGGTCAAACTGTCCGGTGTGGACACCGAGGACGACGGCACGATCGCACAGGACGACTCGGTGACCGTCCGCCGCGAGCCCGACGGCGTCGTCTGGATCGACGACAACACGTTCGCCACGGCCAACGAGGGCGACTACGTCGGCGGCTCGCGCGGTTTCACCGTGTGGAAGCGCAACGGCGACGTCCTGTTCGACGCCGGCAACTCGTTCGACCGGCTGGCGGCCGCGCACGGCCTCTACCCGGAGGGTCGCTCCGACGCCAAGGGCACCGAGCCCGAGGGCGTCGCGTACGGCAGGTTCGGCGGCAAGCCGGTGCTGTTCGTCAACTCCGAGCGGGGCAACTTCGTCGCCGCGTACGACATCAGCAAGCCGAAGAAGCCCGATTTCCTGCAGATCCTGCCGACCACGAACGGCCCCGAAGGCGTCACCACCGTGCCGTCCCGCGGCCTGCTCGTGGTCTCCAGCGAGGAGGACCTGCCCGACGACGGCATCCGGGCGTCGGTGACGATCTTCCGCTACGGCGACAAGAAGGGCGCGTTCCCGACGATCCGCTCGGCGTACGAGCCGGGTGAGCAGAAGGCCCCGATCGCCTGGGGTGCCCTGAGCGGCCTGTCCGCCGTCCCGGGGCAGCCGGCCCAGGTCGTGTCGATCACCGACAGCGTCTACACGCCGACGCGCCTGCTGACCATCGACACCGCGCAGCAGCCGGCGCTGGTCAAGGGCGAGCTGACCGTGACCAAGGGCGGCGAGCCCGTCGGGTACGACGCCGAGGGTGTCGCGGCCCGGGCCGCCGGCGGCTACTGGATCGCGATCGAGGGCGACGGCACCGCCGCCAAGCCCAACCTGATCGTGCGACTCGACGCCAAGGGCGCCGTGCAGGAGGAGATCCCGCTGCCGGCCGACGTCGCGGCCAACGTGACGAGCAACGGCTTCGAGGGTGTGGCGGTGACCGGCGTCGGCAACGGCGAGCAGGTCTGGGTCGCCGTGCAGCGCGAGCTCAAGGGTGACCCGAAGGGCACCGTGCGGATCGGTCGCTACTCGGTGGCCGACAAGAGGTGGGCGTGGCTGGGCTACCAGCTCGACGCCGCACCGGCCGGCGCCTGGATCGGCCTGTCGGAGCTCGTGCCGGTCGACAACGACACCTTCGCGGTGATCGAGCGCGACAACCAGCGTGGCCTGAAGGCGACGGTCAAGAAGGTCTACACCTTCGATGTGCCGGCCGGCTTCGGGACCGAGGCCCTGCCCGCGGCACGGAAGACCCTGGCGGTCGACCTGCTGCCGCTGCTCGAGGCCGACAACGGTTGGGTGCAGGACAAGGTCGAGGGCCTGACCATCGCCGGCAACGGCGAGGTGTTCGCGGTCACCGACAACGACGGCGTCGACGACGCGACCGGCGAGACCGTCTTCATGCGCCTGGGCCAGGCCAAGAAGGTGTTCAGGTAGGACCTACCCCTCGCTCGCCCGCTCGCGCCGCAGGTGCTCCTCGGCGCGGCGGGCGAGGTCGGTGTCCTCGGCGCTCAGGCCCTCGTACATCGGGGAGACTTTCTCTTCCGGTTGCAACGGCGGCAGCAGCGGCACCGCCGGGTCCGTGACCGCGTCGATCACCACCGGCCGGTCAGCCCGCAAGGCCTCGTCCCACGCCGCCTCGACCTCCTGCGGCGTGCTCGCCCGAATCCCGTGCAGACCGAGGAGCGAGGCCCACCCGGCGTACGGCACGTCGGGCAGCTCCTGCGACGTCTCGAACCGCGGCTCGCCTTCCGTCTCCCGCTGCTCCCAGCTGACCTCGGCCAGATCGCGGTTGTTGAGCACGCACACGACGAACCGCGGGTCGGCCCAGTCCCGCCACCGCGCGGCCACGGTGATCAGCTCGGCGAGCCCGTTCATCTGCATCGCACCGTCGCCGGCCAGCGCCACCAGCGGCCGGTCGGGGTGGGCCAGCTTCGCCGCCAGGCCGTAGGGCAGCGCCGAGCCCATCGAGGCCAGCGTGCTCGACAGGTGTGCCGGCGCACCGACGGGCAGCCGCAGGTGTCGCGCGTACCAGTAGGTCACCGAGCCGACGTCCACGGCCACCTGCGCGTCCGCGGGCAGCCGGTCGGACAGCGCGCGTACCACCTGCTGTGGGTTGATCGGCTCGGCCGCCGCGTCGGCCCGCGCGTCGGCGATCTCGTGCCACCGGGTCACCCACCGGGTCACCTGGTCCCGCCAGGACCGGTCGGCGCGCCGCTCGACCACCGCCAGCAGGGCCCGCAGCGTCGCGGCCGCGTCACCGAGCAGCGGCACCTCGACCGGGTAGCGCACGCCGAGCCGCCGCCCGTCGACGTCGATCTGCACGGCCCGCGCCTGCCCCGGCGCCGGATAGAACTCGGTCCACGGATCGTTGCTGCCGACGATCAGCAGCGTGTCGCAGCCGCGCATGAGCTCGGCGCTCGCGGTGGTGCCCAGGTGGCCCATCACGCCGGTGTGGAACGGCAGGCGCTCGTCCAGAACCGGCTTGCCGAGCAGCGACGCCGCCACGCCCGCGCCGAGCCGCTCGGCCAGTTCGGTGAGCTCGTCGGCCGCGCCGTACGCGCCCTGCCCGACCAGGATCGCGACCCGCTCGCCGGCCTGGAGGAGCTCGGCGGCGGCGCGCACGTCGTCGTCGTACGGCACCACCCGCGCCGGCCGCAGACCCGGCGCCGTGACCAGCACGCCGTGGGACTGGGCGGTCGGATCCGGCGCGGGTGCGGTCTGCACGTCCTGCGGCAGCACCACACAGGTCGGGCTGCGGGTGGCGAGCGCCGTGCGAAACGCCTTGTCGAGCAGCAGCGGCACCTGCTCGGGCGTGTGGGCGGCCTGCACGAACTGCGCGCAGACGTCGCCGAACAACCGCACGAGATCGATCTCCTGCTGGTACGCGCTCCCGAGCACCGTCGACACCTGCTGCCCGACGATCGCCACCACGGGCTTCGAGTCGAGCTTGGCGTCATAGAGCCCGTTGAGCAGATGCACGGCGCCGGGCCCCTGGGTGGACAGACAGACCCCGACACCCCCGGTGTACTTCGCATGCCCGACAGCCATGAACGCCGCCGTCTCCTCGTGCCGGGCCTGCACGAACTCGGGCTTCCCGGCCCGCCGCAGCGCGCCCATCACCCCGTCGATGCCGTCACCGGAGTACCCGAACACCCGCGGCACACCCCACTCGGTAAGCCGCTCGACAACCAGATCGGAGACCGTCTTGTCACCCATGAAGCCCGTCTACCCGGGCCGCGCTCCCGCGAACCGGAACCCCTCGAAGCGCCGTGCCGCACCGCCGTGACCAAGACGCCGTCCGTATTTGGGCGAGCAACGCTCTGTTATCTATAAGCGTTGGGCGGTGAGTCAGACGTCGTCGCTTCAACCAAGGCCTGGTAACATACCGGCCTTATAGGGCAGATCGCGGCAGGCGTCGAGACCGTCTTCGGCGCGTCGGGAAGAATCGACATGTGGTTGTCGTACGCTCGTGCGAACGTCGTGAAGGCTTGGCCCATACCCCCGCGGCGCTAGTCGATGTCGACGCAATCAGCTCGAATCGACTACCGTGCGGAAGAAATGCACGGGCCCCTTCGCTGAACGTAGTGGTCCAGGAAGCAGGGGGTAACCATGGCAGTGTCGAGCGGTCGAATGATCACGAGATCGCGCCGGGCATTGACAATTGTGGACTTGTTTGCAGGGGCCGGTGGTCTGTCTGAGGGGTTTCGTCAAGCGGGATTCGTGGTCAAGGCTGGTAGCGATTATGACCCAGACGCAGCCGCTACCTACAGGCGAAACTTTCCGCGGGCGAAGACCATCGTTGGTGACGTGCGAGATCCGATCGTCCGCGAAGCCATCCTCGGCGTAGCGCGAGGTGCGGACGTGGTCGTCGGTGGGCCTCCGTGTCAAGCGTTCTCCCAGGTACGGAATCATAGCCGAATTATCGATGACCCTAGAAATTCGCTATATCGAGAGTTCGTTAACATCGTTGGCGAGGTTCGACCGAAGGCATTCTTGATGGAGAATGTTCCGGGTATGGCGCAAATGGGCGTCAAGGAACAGGTCGCGCAGGATCTATCCCTAAACGGAGAGTACTTAGTTGAGCCGCAATTATGTGACGCTGCGGACTTCGGGGTTCCGCAAACTCGTAAACGGCTCCTATTCCTAGGCGTCCATCGATCCCTCGGGGTTGCTCCGCCTACGCTCGCTGGCTCTGGTGTGACATCGTTGGTAACGCTCAATCGTTACGACGGCAAGGCCATACGGTATGTCGTTTCTAGCCGTGAGCACCTTGGACAAAATCTCGCGGACGTTCTTGCTGACCCGTTTGACACCGCAGCCGTAACTGCTTCGCAAGCTATCAGCGACTTAATCAAACTGACAGCTGGGCGTCAAGATGACCTGCTAAGCGAAGGGCTTCCCCCGGCGGAATCCGCGTACCAAGAGCTAATGCGCCGAGGTCTCTCGGACGAGGCGCTTGTCAACAACGTCAGTGTTCCCAAAGTTCTAGCCGATACAGCGTTGCGTCTCGCTGGCATTCCAGCAGGCGGCAACCACCGAGATCTTCCTGACGAGCTGCTTCAACGTTACATTTCCGGGGCAAAGTGGGGACCACACAACGGCACCGGTCGGATGAGTCGACGGCATTATTATGCATATCGCCGTTTGCACCCAGACATGTGGGCATGGACCTTGAACACCAAGGCTGACTCGGTCTATCACTATTCGCAAGCCAGGTGTTTGAGCGTCCGCGAGTTCGCACGGATACAGTCTTTCCCTGACAAATTCACATTCACCACTGATGACCGAAAGGGGGCCATCGAGGGCCGCATCGACGGCGGTGCGGCCCACTCGCGCTATCGCCAAGTCGGCAATGCTGTACCCCCGTTACTCGCTCACGCGGCAGCCAGGAGCATAGCCGATCGCATACGAGAATCAGCGTTGGAGGATGCAAGCGTTGACGGAGCTACCCCTCGAACAAACTAATCTTCAGTCGCTGGTCGAGAGGCCATTCGGAGAGGCCAATCGACAGCTTTTGCTGGACGAGTACTTCACGGATCATGTGAGCGTTACGCCAGCAAGTGCCTGGCGCCATATCTATCATTTGCTGATGTGGCTCGATCCCACGACTGGCCTAGCGCATTGTTATGAGTCAGACAAATGTCAGCCTGGGCGCCCGTGGTATGCACGATCTCTCGCGTTCCACACATGGGTAGCGCATTCTCTTGGCGTGACGGCCATGGATCTTGGTAGCCATATTGACTATTTGTTTAAGCGTGCAACGCTCGATCTCACTCGCGCAACAGAAGCACGCGAGCGGCGGTATCGTATCCAAGCGCAGCTTCAGCGCGCGCGTCATGCCGATGGCTCAGTACCTATGCCAGGTGATGACCCAGAGTTGAGAGAGATCATTACCAGCGTTCTAGGACCTTGGCTGAGGCATGAACCCTCCACTGACGCTTGGCAACATCTTTCACGGCGAACGCGTGCCTATATCGGCCAAGAAAACAAGAGGAAAAATCTAGTCGGTGAAGGCTTCGAGGACACCCTCGCGGCCATTTTGTCCAAGATCGAAGGACTGCAACTTCTGTATAAGATATACATTAGGCCCAATCTGCATGACCTGCCTGGGTTTTACCCACCAAGGCAAGGCGACAAAACCCGCCAGGTCGATCTTGCGCTTATACGAAGAACTGATAATCACCGGATACTAGTGACTTGTAAGTGGTCCATCAGATCTGACCGCGAAGAGCAGTTCGCCACCGATTTTAATGCATACTCTCGCCTCGAATCCTCGAGGCAGAGGTTCGATTATGTTCTCATCACAAATGAGTTTGATCCGGCGCGGTTGGCCGCTGCTTGCGAAGTGATGGAAGGGGCCAACCAGCTTTTTTCTTCCGTGGTGCATGTTAATCCCAGCGGACCGCTGGCTGCCTACGACGGTGCGGTTCAGGCTCCTGGCCGCGGCATCGAGCGTGCGAAGGGGCACGTTACCTCGGGTCGATTGATTGGCGTTGAGAAGTGGCTGACGGCGATCGCAGGCTAATCCGTCCCGTCCAGGTCGAACGTGCCGTGGAGAGAAGGTTGCGCGCACGTCGTAATGGGACTACTCCCGAGCCGTCGTCCGAGGGGCGATCTCGGAATATGCAGGCTATCCGAAGGTCTGATACCAAACCTGAGAGGGTGTTACGATCGGCTTTGCATCGAGCGGGCCTTCGCTTTCGAAAGGACTTGTCGTTGCGGCTAAGTAGCGGCCGTCGCGTAAGACCAGATATCGTCTTTACCCGTCAGCGTGTGGCGGTTTTCTACGATTCCTGTTTCTGGCATTCATGTCCACAGCACGGCAGGGTGCCATCGGCGAATGAATGGTATTGGGCGCCAAAGCTGGCTCGCACAGTTGAACGCGACATGCTGACGAACAGAGATTTGAAGGAAGATGGCTGGATCGTCCTCCGCTTCTGGGAACATGATCCTCTCCAGGCATCGGCGCAGCGAGTGGTGGACCAAATCGATTCCCGAAGGGTGCGATCTGGGAGGTAGTGCGAGCCTCAGGTCAGTTCGACCAGCGAGTCCGCGATCAGCCAGATGCCGAAGATGACGAACAGGGCCGCGGCGCCCCACTTGATGGCCTTTTCCGGCAGGCGGCGGCCCAGCATGCGACCGACCACGATGGCCAGGGCGTCCGCGGCCACCATGCCGATCGTGGAGCCGATCCAGACGCCGAACCAGCCGTGTTGGGTGGCCAGGGTGATTGTGGCCAGCATGGTCTTGTCGCCGAGTTCCGCCAGGAAGAACGCACCGCCGACGGCGAGCACCGCCGACCGTTGGGAGCGTTGGGCCTTCGACTTCTCGGCCTCGGTGAGGCTGTCGCCGCGTAGCGTCCAGGCGGCGAAGGCGAGGAACGCGACGCCGGCGGCCAGGCCGATCCAGCCCGTCGGCAGGGTCGCGCCGAGGCCGTAGCCGACCGCGACCGACACCAGGTGTACGACGGCCGTGGCGGCCGTGATGCCGATCAGCACCGTCAGCGCGCGGTAGCGGGTGGCGAACGTCATCGCCATCAGCTGGGACTTGTCGCCGAGCTCGGCCACGAAGATGACGCCGAAGCTGATGACGAGCGCGGCGAGAAAGCCTCCCACGAATGTCCTCCCCGGGATGTGGTCACCGGGTCGGAGAACGCGAGACTTCGACCCGGCAACGGTGGTCGTTGCCGTAGCCGAAGGTCTCGCTCACCTCATGGCCGAGGCCGGAGGTCGGGTGGCCGGGCGCCCGAGGGCACCAGTGTGTCGACCACCACGTTGGGAGCTACTCCCCTTCGCAGAGCCCAAATCTACTGGGTCAGCACCCAGATCGGAAGATCATCGAGGTGTGTGCTGCCGCTCACCCGCCAGCCCGCGCGCTCGTAGACGCCGACGTTGTGCGGGTTGGTCGTCTCCAGATAGGCCGGGAGGCCGGCGGCGGCGGCCGCGGCCAGGCCGGGTTTCATCACCTCGCGGCCCAGCCGGCGCCCCGCGTGGGACGGGTGGGTCGCGAGCACCCCGAGGTACCAGAAGGGCTGGCGGCGCGGAAAGAAACCCTGCACCGCGCGGTGGTAGTCGTCGAGCCGGGCGAGCGCCTCGTCGGAGACAGCCAGCTTCGGCTCGCCTTCAGACGACGACCACCCGCGAGGCGCGTCCCACATGGCCAGCGACCGGCCGCCCTCGATGACCCAGGTCGTGCCCGGCGCCACCCGCTGGTCGAACAGGTGCCCGGCGAACTCGGCCGCCTCCGCGTCGCGGGTGACCGGGTCGCGGAAGAAGAACCGGAACGCCGGATCCTGGTCGAACGCGGCGACGACGGTCTCGACCACCTGCTGGCGGTCGGCCGCCGTCGCCCGTTCCACGTGAATCATGCGAAGGACACTAACGTTGCCCCGGCGCCCCCGCGAGCGCGATTCCCCCGGCCGCGGGACCCTCGTCGAGGTCGACGGCCGCCTGCGTGAACTGCGCGTCGTGCAGCCGCCGGTACGCGCCGTTCGCCGCCAGCAGCTCCTCGTGCGTGCCCTGCTCGACGATCCGGCCCTTCTCCATCACCAGGATGAGATGGGCGTCCCGGATCGTGCTAAGCCGGTGGGCGATCACGAAGCTCGTCCGGTCGGAGCGCAGCGCCGCCATCGCCCGCTGCAGCAACGCCTCGGTGCGCGTGTCGACCGAGCTGGTCGCCTCGTCGAGGATGAGCAGCGACGGGTTGGACAGGAACGCCCGCGCGATCGTGATGAGCTGCCGCTCACCCGCGCTGACGTTGCTGCCCTCCTCGTCGATCACGGTGTCGTAGCCGTCCGGCAGGCTGCGCACGAACCGGTCGACGAACGTCGCCTCGGCCGCCGCGTGGATGTCGGCGTCAGTCGCGGACGGGTTCCCGTACGCGATGTTGTCCCGGATCGTGCCCCCGAACAGCCAGGTGTCCTGCAGCACCATGCCGATCTCGCCGCGCAGGGTCTCGCGCTTCATCGTGGTGATGTCGACGCCGTCGAGCGTGATCCGCCCACCGTCCAGCTCGTAGAACCGCATGATCAGGTTGACCAGCGTGGTCTTGCCGGCCCCCGTCGGCCCGACAATCGCCACCGTGTGCCCGGGCTCGGCGACCAGCGACAGGTCGTCGATCAGCGGAGTGTCGGGCGTGTAGCGGAACGAGACGTGCTCGAACTCGACCCGGCCGTGCGGCTGGCGCACCTCGACCGCCGGGGACGGGTCGGGCACCTGCTCGTCGGCGTCGAGCAGGTCGAACACCCGCTCCGCCGAGGCGACACCCGACTGCAGCAGGTTGGCCATCGACGCGACCTGGGTGAGCGGCTGGGTGAACTGGCGCGAATACTGAATGAACGCCTGCACGTCGCCCAGCGTCATCGTGCCCGAGGCGACCCGCAGGCCACCGAGCACCGCGATCACCGCGTAGCTCAGGTTCCCGATGAAGAACATCGCCGGCATGATGATCCCGGAGATGAACTGCGCCCCGAACGCGGCCTTGAACAGTTGGTCGTTCTTCTCGGCGAAGTCGTTCTCGACCTCCCGCTGCCGGCCGAACACCTTGACCAGCTCGTGGCCGGTGAAGGCCTCCTCGATGTGCGCGTTGAGCCGGCCGGTGTGCGTCCACTGCGCGATGAACTTCTTCTGCGACCGCTTGCCGATCTGCTGGGTGACCAGGACCGACAACGGCACCGCGACCAGCGCGACGACCGCGAGCAGCGGCGAGATGACGAACATCAGCGTGACCACGCCGATCACCGTGAGCAGCGAGGTCAACAGCTGGCTGAGCGTCTGCGACAGGCTCTGCGAGATGTTGTCGATGTCGTTGGTGACCCGGCTGAGCAGCTCACCGCGCGGCTGCTGGTCGAAGTAGGGCAGCGGCAACCGGTTGAGCTTGTCCTCGACGTCGGCGCGCAGCTTGCGGATCGCGCTCTGCACGACCCCGTTGAGCACCCAACCCTGCAGCCAGGACAGCAGGCTGGCCAGCACGTAGATGCCCAGCACCAGCAGCAGGATCTGGCCGAGCCGGTGGAAGTCGATGCCGACGCCCGGGATCGGCCTGGTCTTGAGCAGCAGGTCGGCGAAGTTGTTCTGGCCGGCGGCCCGGGCCGCGGCGGCCGCCTGGTCGAGGGTGGTCCCGGCGGGCAGCCGGCGGCCGAGCACGCCGCGGAAGATGACGTCGGTGGCGTGCCCGAGGATCTTCGGACCGATCACCGACAGCGCCACGCTGGCGACCGCGAGAAACACGATCAGGACCAACTGGGCGCGGTACGGGCTGAGCCGGCGGAGCAGGCGCTTGGCCGAGGGGACGAACGTCATCGACTTTTCGACCGGCATGCCCGCGGACATCCACGGTGGGCCGCCGCCCGCGGGTCGCCGCCCGGCGGCGGGGAGCCGGCCCGGTGTCGGGCGGGCCGGGCTGTTCTGCTGTGCGGTCATGCGGCGGCTCCCACGGTGAGCTGCGACTCGACGATCTCGGCGTACGTCGGGCAGGTGTCCAGCAGTTCGGCGTGCCGGCCGCGGCCGACCACCGCGCCGTCCTCGAGCACGACGATCTCGTCGGCATCGATGATCGTGGACACGCGTTGGGCCACGACGACCACGGCGGCGTCGGCGGTGACGGGGCGCAGAGCGGCCCGCAACCGGGCGTCGGTGCCGAGGTCGAGCGCGGAGAACGAGTCGTCGAACAGGTAGATCTCGGGTTGGCGGACCAGCGCCCGGGCGATGGCCAGCCGTTGCCGCTGGCCGCCGGAGACGTTGGTGCCGCCCTGGGCGATCGGCGCGTCGAGCCCTTCGGGCATCTCTTCCACGAAGTCCCTGGCCTGGGCGATCTCCAGCGCCGCCCACAGCTCCTCGTCGGTGGCGTCCGGGTTGCCGTAGCGCAGGTTGCTGGCGACCGTGCCGGTGAACAGGTAGGGCCGCTGCGGCACCAACCCGATCTTGCTCCAGAGCAGGTCGGGGTCGAGGTCACGGACGTCGACGCCGTCGACCAGCACGGCGCCCGAGGTCACGTCGAACAGCCGCGGCGCCATCGAGATCAGCGTGGTCTTGCCGGCGCCCGTGCTGCCGATGATGGCCGTCGTGCGGCCCGCCTCGGCCTTGAGGTCGATGCCCCGCAGCACCGGCGCGGCGGCGCCGGGGTATTGGAACGTCACGTCGCGGAACTCCAGGCTGGCCCGCTCGGTCACGCTGGTGACCGGCTCGGTCGGCGCGACCACGGTGCTGTCGGTGTCGAGCACTTCGGTGATCCGTTCGGCCGCCACGGCGGCCCGCGGCACCATGATCAACATGAACGTCGCCATCATGACCGACATCAGGATCAGCACGAGATAGTTGAGGAACGCGGTCAGCGCGCCGATCTCGATCTGGCCCGAGTCGACCCGGCTGGCGCCGAACCAGAGCACGCCGACGCTCGACACGTTGAGCACGAGCATGACCGTGGGGAAGATCAACGCCATCAGTCGGCCGGCGCGCAGCGCGGTCTCGGTCAGCGCCCCGTTGGCGCCGTCGAACCGCTCGGTCTCGTAGGGCTCGCGGACGAACGCCCGGACCACCCGTACGCCGGTGATCTGCTCGCGCAGCACCCGGTTGACGCCGTCGATCCGGGTCTGCATCGACCGGAACGTCGGCACCATCCTGCGGATGATCAAGCCGATCGCGATGGCCAGCACCGGCACGCAGACGACCATCAGCCAGGACAGGCCGACGTCTTCGCGCAGGGCCAGGATGACGCCGCCGACCGCGGTGATCGGCGCGGTGACCAGCAACGTGCAGGTCATCACGACCAGCATCTGCACCTGCTGGGTGTCGTTGGTCGTGCGGGTGATCAACGACGGCGCGCCGAACTGGTTGACCTCGCGGGCCGAGAAGAGCTGCACCCGGTGGAAGATCGCGCCGCGCACGTCACGGCCGAAGCTCATCGCGGTGCGCGCCCCGAAGTAGACGGCGAAGATCGAGCACGCCATCTGGACGATCGTCACGGCGAGCATCCAGCCGCCGATCCGCACGATGTAGCCGGTGTCGCCGCGCGCGATGCCGTTGTCGATGATGTCGGCGTTGAGGCTCGGCAGGTAGAGCGACGCCAGCGTGCCGACGAACTGGAAGGCGACGACCGCCAGAAGCGGTTTCGAGTACGGGCGCAGGTAGCGCCGCAGGAGTCTGATCAGCAACGTTCCCCCGGGTTGCTTGCGGTCTCGTCGCCCGGACGGCGGAGCACGCCGTCGAGCAGCACGGAGACGACTTCTTCGGTGGTGAGCGGGTGGTTGTCGGTGATGATCCGGTGGGTGCCGGCGAAGGTGAGCAGCCGCAGCATCCGCGCGACCTCGGTCGCGGGCAGCCGGAACTGGTCCTCGTCGGGCGCGACGAGCCGCTCGATCGCGTCGAGCATCGGCTGATGGCTCGGCCGGTCCTCGGGCTTGTGATGCTGCGGGCCGTCCATCCGCAGCGCCGACATCACCGCGAAGGCCGTCTCCAGCCGCTTGCGCAGGATGTCGACCGCCTCGGCCATCCGCTCGCGGACCGGCAGGTCGAGGTCGATGGCGTTGAGTGCCGCCACGGTCGGCAGCGGGTCGAGGACGGTCGCGATGGCCTCGCGGACCAGCGTCTCCTTGTCAGGGAAGACGCGGAAGATCGTGCCCTCGGCGACACCGGCGGCCTCGGCGATCTGTTTCGTCGTGACCTTGGTGCCGTGTTGCACGACGAGCGGCAGCGTCGCCGCGACCAGGGCGGCGCGTCGCTCCTCGGGCGGCAGCGGGCGGGCCCGGCCGGTGGCACTGGACGTCATCACGTCGCGAGGTTAACTGAGTGAGTGACTCACTCACAACCGAATTACGCAAAGGTTCGCCATCGGCGAACGACGGTCTCAGGCGGTGGCGGCGTCGGAGGTGGCCGCGGACGCCGGGCGGGAGAGCAGCTCGCCCACGCCGGTGATGTCGAGGATCGATGCCAGGAACGACGGGACCGACCGCAGGCTGACGGGGACGCCGGCCTCGCTGCCGCGCCGCCAGGCGTGCACGAGCACGGCCAGGCCGGTGCTGTCGATGAACGTCAGTCGCTCGACATCGATGGTCAGGCTGGCCGGCTCGCGATCGAGGGCGGTGGTCAGCGCGACCCGCAGGACGTCGGCGCACGGGAAGTCGAGGTCACCTCGCACAGTGACGACGGCATCGGCACCGTCGGCGACATCGACGACAAGCGGTGTCGGGTCAGGTACCAGCCGACTCACCGTTGCCACCTCCGTGCCGTAACGTCCGCTCCACTGTAGGACACCCGCGCCTGGTCCGCCCGGTTGGACGTGGGGGTACGGTCGATCGGGTGATCAGCTCCGGAAGGCGTCGCATGCCGCATGGCAAACAAGCGCGTAGGGTGGGCTTCCAAGGCCGACTGATCAGGGAGTAGTCGACGCACGTGAGTACCGCCGACCTGGCAGGTTCGGAGTCGGGCGGTCGCCAGGTCCCGGCAACGGCGGCGCCCGGCCGGTCCGCCGTGGCACCATCCGCGCCACGTCGCATCTCTCCCGTCCTGACCGAAACCACGCTGGTCGACCATTTCCGTGAAGGCGTCGTCGTCACCGATCCGACCGGCGTGGTCCGCGAGTTCAGCCAGCCCGCGCTCGAGCTGATGCCCGGCCTGGCCGTCGGCCGCACGCTGGCCGGTTGCGGCATCGCCCCACTGGAACCGGGTGAGTTGACCATCGGCGAGCGCCGGGTGCGCTGCCGCCGCGTCGACCTCACGGTCGGGGGCGCCACCAGCATCGCGTGGTACGTCGAGGACGTCACCGACGCCATCGCCCGCTCCGATGCCCTGCTCGCCGAGCGCGGGCGGGCGCGGTTCCTGGCCACCGCCAGCCAGAAGCTCGGCAACCCGCTGCACGAGGACCGGGCGGCCCGGGCGGCCGTGCGGTTGGCCGTACCCACGCTGGGTGAGGTCGCGGTCGTCGTGCTCGCGCCGCGCCGCGGCCGGGCCCGGTGGTGGCGCGCCGCCGGCGGTGACGCCGAGGGCCCGGCGCTCGTCGACGGCGGCGTGCTGAACGCCGACGACCTGCCACCCGGGGTCGAGGACGCGTTGCGGGGCACCGAGCCTTCCGAGGCCGACTGGCTCGCCGAGCAGTTGGCCGAGGCCGGCTGGCTGGGTGACCGCGACCCCGGCACCGTCGCGGTCCGGGTGGTCCCGCTGCCCGGCAGCTCGGCCGCGACCGGCGCGCTGGTCGTCGTGCGGTCCGCCGACCTCGACGAACACGACATGCAGATGCTGCGCGGGTTCGCCGCCCGGGCCGGCGCCGCGCTCGACGCCGCTGTCCTCTACCGCGACCAGGCCGAGGTGGCCGAGACGCTGCAGGCCAGCCTCGCCCCGACCGAGCCGCCCAGCGTCGGCGGCGTGCAGTGGGGCGCCGCCTACCGGCCGGCGCAGAGCTCGCTGCGGATCGGCGGCGACTTCTACGGCGCCCACGAGCTGCCCGACGGCGGCGCGCTCTTCTACCTCGGCGACGTGTCCGGCAAGGGCGTCGACGCGGCCGTCTTCACCGGCCAGATCCGGCAGGGCCTGCAGGCGCTGCGGCGGATCGAGTCCGACCCGGCCCGGCTGCTGACCCTGCTCAACGACTCCGTCCTGGAGACGACCCGAGCACACGGCCACGGCCGCTTCGCCACCATGGTGCTGGGCCGGGCCAACCCCGTGCACGGCGGCGGTTTGTCGCTCACCCTGGCCAGCGGCGGCCACCTCCCGCCGATCGTGGTCCGCGCCGACGGCGCGGTGGAGACGGTCGACCTGCGCGGCATGCTGATCGGCGTGGTGCCCGACCCGCGGATCGCGTCGATCACCGTCCAGCTCGCGGCGGGGGAGACCTGCCTGCTGTTCAGCGACGGCGTGACCGAGGCCCGTGGCGGCATCCGGGGCGAGCAGTTCGGCGCCGCGCGGCTCGTCGACGCGCTCGGCGGCTGCCAGCGGATGCCGGCGCCCGCGCTCGCCGAACGGGTCGAGCAGGTCATCGGCGACTGGCTCGGCGGTCGCAACCACGACGACATCGCCGTGTTCGCGGTGCGCGCCGTCTCGCCCGGCTCGCCGGCTCGGCACCTGCACGCCGTCCCTGATCGGCGGTCGGCTTCGTGACCGCGGTGCTTTCGCCGACCCTGGAGAGCGCCTACCCGGACTACCTGCGCTGCCTCGACGCGGCCGACGAGCACGGCGCGATCGACATCGCCCTGGCGTTGCTCGACGACGGGGTGCCGGCCGACGAGGTGCTGCTTTCGCTGGTCGCCCCCGCCCAGGCCCAGGTCGGCGAGTGGTGGCAGCGCAACGAGTGGAGCGTCGCCCAGGAGCACGCCGCCACCCACGTCAGCGAGCGGGTGGTGGCGGCGGTGTCGGTCGCGGTCCGGCCGCGCGCGACCCGCGACCGGGTCGTGGTGGCCTGCATGGACGGCGAATGGCACGCGTTGCCGGCCCGCCTCGTGTCCGAGGTGCTGCGGCTCGACGGGTGGGACGTCACCTTCCTCGGCGCCAGCGTGCCGTCCCCGCACCTCGTCTCCTACCTGCACCGCCACGACCCGCGCGCGGTGCTGCTCGCCTGCGCGCTGCCGATGCGGCTGCCGCTCGCGTTCCAGGCGATCGAGGCGTGCCGGCGCACCGACGTACCCGTGCTGGTCGGCGGCCGTGGTTTCGGTGCCGACGGCCGGTGGGCGAGCAAGCTAGGCGTCGCCTACGCCACCGACGCCCGGGCCGCCTCGTCGGTGCTGGCGACGGCCGCGTTCGACAGCGCGTCCGCACCGTCGCTCGTCGACGACACCGAGTACGCCGGCCTGGTCGCCGCCCGCGTCGAGCTGATCGACCTCGCGCTGGACCGGCTGGACCTGTCGCGCTATTCGCCCGCTCAGGTCGACGCCACGGTCGCGGACCTGGGCTACATCGTGGACTCGCTGGCGGCCGCGGTCTACGTCGACGACGCGACGCTGTTCGGCGAGTTCGTCGGCTGGCTTTGCGAGGTGCTGGACAGCCGCGGCGTGCCGCTGCACACCGTCGGGCGGACGTTCGACGTCCTGGCCGATCGGCTGCGGGACTTCCCGCGCGCCCACGCCTTCCTGCGCGGCGCCGCCGTGAGCTGAGCCTGCCCGCTGGGTAAAGCGGCGGGATGCTCTGTGGACTGGAACTGCCCTGCGGCGCCGCGTGTGCCGATCCCCGACTGCTGGCCGAGCTCGCCCGCCGCGCCGAGGACGCCGGTTGGGACGGTGTCTTCCTCGAGGACTACCTCGTCTACAACGCGGAACCCGACTGTCCGACGGCCGACGTGTGGGTGGCCCTGGCGGCGATGGCCGCCGCGACGTCGTCGGTGCGGCTCGGCACGACGGTGACCGGCGGGGCCCGGCACCTACCGTGGGAGCTGGCTCGCCGGGTCGCCACGCTCGACCAGCTCAGCGGCGGGCGGGTGGTGCTGGGCCTCGGGGTCGGCGATCCTAAGGACGACGCGTACGCCCGGTTCGGCGGTGTCTCTGATCCCCGGGTGCGGGCCCAGTTGCTCGACGAGTCGCTGCGGATCCTCGTCGGTTTGTTCTCGGGGGAGCGGTTCAGCTTCGCCGGCGCCCACTTCCGCGTCGACGACGTGCTGTTCCAACCCGCACCGGTACGGGTGCCCATCTGGATCGGCGGCGGCTGGCCGGGTCGCGCGGCGGTGTCCCGGGCGGCGCGGCACGACGGCTTCCTGCCGTACCGGCGGTCGTCGGATGATCGCTACTCCGACGCCCCGGAGGAGCTGTCGGCCGCCGACGTGACGGCGATCCTCGAGCGGGTGCGGGCCGACCGGGGTGCGGTCGAGGGCTTCGATCTGGTGGTCGGCGGCCGGCGGCGGCGGGCGGACTGGTCGGCGGAGCGGCTGCACGTGGCGACCGTGGCCGAGGCGGGCGCGACGTGGTGGATGGAGTGGGTGCCGCCCGGCACGCCCGACGAGATGCGGACCGCCGTCTCGCAGGCGCCGCTGCGACCCTGACCCCCCGCGCACAGACGAAGATCCCGGCATCGCTGCCGGGATCTTCGCTATTCGGCTGCTTCCTCGGACGTACGGCGCTCGACCGGCGGATCTGCGCCTCGGACGTTGGCCTCGGCTTCTCCCTCCCGGATGTCCGATTCCAGCAGGATCGCCTCGGCTTGTTCCTGGAAGTCGTCGCTGCCCACCCGCTCCTCTTCAGGAAGCGGATATTCGGCCCGGGCCTGCGTGCGGTCGTCGGTCATGCATCCGGGACTACCCCGGTCGGATCTTTCGCTAACCGTTACTCCGGGTCCTCGTCGAGCCGCTCCTCGATCACCTCGGGAGTGCGGTGCTGGAGGACCTCCTCTTCGGTGGCCTCGGGCTCCTCGTCCCGGATGTCCGTTTCCATGAGGATGGCTTCGCCCTGTTCCTGGTAGTCGTCGCTGCCGAGCACGTCGCCCTGAGGCGGCTCGCGGTCGGCGCCGGACTGGGTGCGGTCGTCGGTCATGCCCGCGGACTACCCCGGTGTGCGGGGCTGCTAACCGCTCCGACCAGCGCGCGACCGGCCGCGTCGGCCCGTCGCGGGCCGGCCGTGATCTCCGCCCCGACGCCCGCGGGCACTGCCGCTCCCGCCTTGGGCGACGCGATCGCGGCCTCGGAGTTCGGGGCGGTCGCTCGCGGCGACGCGAGCGCCGGTTCGGCCGCGGCACCGGTGGTCGTGGGGGTCGTGATCACGGGCGCCGGCTCGGCGCTTGCGGGCTTGCCCGTCCGGGTGGCGCGCAGGAGGCCGATCGAGAGGACGGCGAGGATGGCGATCTCGATGCCGACCAGGCCGCGCTCGACCAGGCCCATCATGACGCGGCCGCCGGGAAAGGCTACGTACCAGAGCACCGCGACGCCGACCGCGCAGCTGACGGCGAGGCGGCGGACGGTCGAGGCCAGCCCGCGGCCGAGACCGGCGAACCGGCTGGCGATTAGCACGGCCGCCACCGGCAGGACGACGAACGCGGCCACCGACGCGTACCGGTGGATCAACGCGGCGGTCGACATGACCTCCATGCCGGGCGGGTCGGTCGGGATGATCGCGGCGATCAGCATTCCGACGGACCAGATCGACAGGAGTACGGTCGGCAGCCCCCGGATCGCGACCCCGACCGCGCGGAGGCCGGCGAGCAGGGCGGGCGCGCCGAGCGCGAGGGCGACCATCGCGATCTCGATCGTCACGCCCCGGTTGGACAGCGCGTAGTCGCTGATCGTGAGCTTCAGCGGGTCGTACCCAGGGCCGAGTCCGATGTGTCCGACCACCGTGGCCACGACAGCGGTCAGCAGTCCGAGGATCGAAACGACTCCGAAAGCGCGGGCGGCGGCGGTTTTTGTCATGCCATCAAGGCTTCCGCCGCGGCCTCGTCGCCGATATCGGGAAGCGCCCCGGTCGACCCCTCGAATCATCTCGGGGAAATCAACGGGCCTACCGCTCAGGGTCGGGAAAACCCCACCGCCGCCGGTGGTGGCTACGCCTCCGGTGCGATGCGGCCAGCCAGCACATCGGCGACATCGAAGCGTACGGGCTGGTCAAGCTGGTCGTACCCGCAGGATTCCGGGTTCCGGTCGGGCCGCCAGCGGACGAACTGCGCGGTGTGCCGGAAGCGGTGCCCTTCGAGATGGTCGTAGCGGACCTCGACCACCCGCTCGGGTCGCAGCGGCACGAACGAAAGGTCCTTGTCAGGGTTCCACCGACTGGCGTTGTTGCTGTCGGCCGCGCCCTCGAAGGCGGCCGCCCAGTTCCACGGATGGCTGGCGAAGTCGGTGACCAGCGGCTGCAAGTCTTGGAAGAGTTCCTTGCGGCGGGCCATCGGGAAGGCGCCGATGACACCGACGGAGCTGAGGTTGGTGCCGCCGTTCCATTCACGCCAGGCCGCGGGCAGCACCGGGTTGGCCGGATCGTCGTAGAGGCCCAACAGCAGCGACCCGATCGCCTCGGGCTCGGTCTTGTGCAGGCGGTAGCCGGCGACCACACAATCCGCGGTCCGCTCATGCTTGACCTTCGCCATGATCCGCTTGTTGGGCTGGTACGGCTCGTCGCCGCTCTTGGCGATCAGCCCGTCGAGCCCGGCCCCCTCGAACAGGTCGAACCACTGCCGCGCGATGCCCCGATCAGTGGTGATCGGCGTGAGATGCACCGGCGGCCGCGCGTCCCGCAGCGCGTGCTCGAGCGCGGCCCGCCGCTCCCGGAACGGCCGCCCGGTGTAGTCCTCGTCTCCGAGCGCCAGCAGATCGAACGCGATGAAGCTGGCCGGTGTCTGCTCGGCCAGCAGCCGCACCCGACTGGCCGCGGGGTGGAGCCGGAGCTGCAAGGCCCCGAAGTCGAGCCCCTGCGTGTCGGTGCTGGCAATGACGATCTCGCCGTCAATCACGCATCGAGGCGGCAGACTCTCCTTGACCGCGGCCACGATCTCAGGAAAGTAGCGAGTCATCGGCCGCTCATTGCGACTCCCGACCTCGACCTCGTCACCGTCACGGAAAACGATCGACCGGAACCCGTCCCACTTGGGCTCATAGAACCGGTCATCCGGTATCTCCGCCACCGACTTGGCCAACATCGGCTGCACAGGCGGCATCACGGGCAGCTGCACGCCCCCATTCTGTCCCGCCCGGCCGACAAAACCGCCCCGTCCCCGGTGGCGGGCCGGCGCAGGGTCCGTTCGATCCGGGTCCTGCCCACGCAGCCGCGCGGACGAATGCGATTGCGACCCGGGCCGAACCGGGTGCGGCTTGGACCGGGGCGCGGCCCGGACGGGTCTACGGTCCTGGCCGGCCTAAAGCCCGGACCGGCGAGCGGCCCGGACCGGCGAGCGGCCCGGACCGGCGAGCGGCCCGGACCGGCGAGCGGCCCGGACCGGCGAGCGGCCCGGACCGGCGAGCGGCCCGGACCGGCCTACGGCCCGGACCGGCGCGGTTGTCCTAGGGCGTGTCCTGCCGATCATGTAGGGGTTGGTCGTCCAATATGCCGTGGTGGTGGGTCGCGGTGAGCTGACGGACAGGGCGTGGGCGGTGATCGAGCCGTTGTTGCCCGAGCCGGGTACGCGGTCGGGCAGGTGGCGTGATCACCGGCAGGTGATCAACGGGATCCTGTGGAAGCTACGCACAGGCGCGCCATGGCGGGACCTTCCCGAACGGTATGGGCCGTGGAAGACCTGTCATGAACGGCTACGACGGTGGACCGCTGACGGCACGTGGGACCGGATCCTGGCCCATGCGCAGGTGTTCGATGATGGCCAGCCGGTCGAATGGATCGTCAGCGTGGACTCCTCGATTGTCCGGGCGCACCAGCACGCCGCTGGAGCCCGGAAAAAGGGGGTGCCGGCGGCGGTGCCGTGGCAGCGCAAGAGGGTGAGGCGCTGGGTCGCTCCCGCGGCGGACTGAGCACCAAGATCCATCTTGCGGTGGACCGCCGTGGTCGGCCGTTGTCGATCCTGCTGACCGGTGGCCAGGCCGGTGACAACCCGCAACTGCTCAACCTGCTCGACGCGATCACCGTGCGGCGCGGGCCGGGCCGGACGCGTCAACGCCCGGACATGCTCATCGCGGACAAGGGTTACGCCCACGACTCGACCCGGCAGGCGTTACGCAGCCGCCGGATCCGGCACACGATCCCGGAACGCAGCGACCAGATCGTCCGCCGCGGGCAGCGTGGCAGCCGCGGCGGACGCCCGCCCGCGTTCGACCCGCAGATCTACCGGCAGCGCAACGTCGTCGAACGTTGCTTCAACCGCCTCAAACAATGGCGTGACCTAGCCACCCGCTTCGCCAAACGGGCCGCTATCTACCGGGCAAGCCTGCTTCTAATCGCCACCATCATCTGGCTCTCATGATCGGCAGGACACGCCCTAGCTGCCCAGCACCGGCGGCGGGACGTCGTCCGCGTTGCGCCAGACCAGGTCGTCTTCTGTCAGCCAGGTGGTGTGCTCGTCGGGCTCTTCGTCGGTGGCATTGTTCGACCGGGCGCCGGCCGCCGCCTGCGAGGAGCGGGCCGCCGACGAGGTCGTGTTGCGGCCGTCCGGGGTCTGACCCGTTGCGGTCGTCGGCCGACCACCGCCCCGCGTGCCCGCCGCGTTGTTGGCGGCGTTCGCGCCCGCCCGTCCCGAGGCCGACTGCGTGCCGCCCACCCCGGTCGTCCGCCCACCGGCCCCGCGGGGGCCGGCCGCCGACTGCCCACCAGCCGTCGTCGGCTTGGGCGCGTTGGCGCCCTTGCCGCCAGCCGACGCCGACGTGCCCGACCCGCCCGGGGTGGCGCCCGGCTTGCCCGTCTGGCCCAACACCCCGCCCGGCGGCAGCGAGCCTGCCGTCAGACCGGTGCCGGTCCCGCCCGGGCCGCCCGGCGCGCCGACGAGGCCCGTCAGGGCGCCTGCGGCGCCCACCGTGGCCGCGCCGGCCGCGATCGCGCCGTCGCCGCTGCCGGTGAGCTGCGAGCCGACCTGGGTGCCGGCGTCGGTCGTGCCCGCGCCCGTGGTGGCCGGGCCGCCGGTCAGGCCCGGGTCGGCTGCGACGTGGCCTGGAGTGCCGACCGAGCCGGTCGGGGCCGTGCCGGCGACGCCGGTGCCGGGGTCGATGGCGGGCGCGCCGACGCGCGGGCCGCCGGCTGGGGTCGTGCGGCGGTTGGGGTCGCCCTCGGGCAGGCCGGGCGGCGGCGCGGTGACGGGCCGCCAGTCAGACCGGTCGGCCACCTCGTATTGCGTCGCCACGCCGGCGACCAGGGCCGCCATGCGCTCGCGGGCGCGTTCCTTCTCTTCCTCGTCCTGGTTGTGCCCGAAGATGCCGCCGATCAGCGCGCCGCCGGCCGCGCCCGCGGGGCCGAGGATCGCGCCCTTGGCCGCGCCGGAGGCGGCGCCGCTCCACATCTTGTCGTTGTCGTCGTGCTCCTCGGGCGTCTCGGCCTTGGCCTGCGCGTCGGCCAGGGCCGCGCTCATCTGGCTCAGGCCGCTGTGCGTCGCGAGGAAGTCGCCGGACAGCTGGCGCGAGTAGGTCGAGATCTTGCCGACCCGCTCGTTGAACTCGGTGCCGGCCGCGCCTTCCCAACCCGCGCGGACGCGCTCGAGGTCGCGGTCGATGGCGCCGGCCAGGGTGTCGGCCTGGCGCTCGGCGGACTTCCACGCCGCCACCGTGTTCTCGACGACGCACGGGTTGCCGGCCATCAACTGGTCGTAGAGCTCGCGGTGGCTCATCCCCGCGTAGCGGCCCCCGTCACCCATTGCTGGAACCCCCCAGTGCCTTCTGGACCCCACCGAGCACGTTGGCGATGTCGGCCGAGTTGGCCGCGTTGCGCGCCTCGGTCGTGCGGTAGTTGCTGATGATCGTGTCGGTCGCCGATTGCGCCGCCCGGATGGCGTCGATCAGCCGGCGTACGCGGGCGACCTGCTCGTCCTGCCGGGTGTCATGGGCGTCGGTGATCTGCTTGGCGTCGACGAACCCGCCCAGCGGCGGACGGGCGGCGGCCGAGCCGGTCACCGTCTTGAGCAGCGTCTCGGCCTCGGTCAGTCGCGCGTTGAGCGCCCGACGGAAGTCTTCCAGCGACAGAATGTCGACCTTGGTCTGTTCGTTCCCCATCGATCAGATGTCCAGTCTTGTCTGGGTGGCCCCGGATGCCGGGGTCGCCGGTGGCTAGCTCACTGCACGTCGTCCACAGTCGAGACTAGCGGTAGGCAGCGACACTTTTCGACCCGTCACTGGCCGGTAACCATGGTCATGTGGCCGGACGCACGAATCGCTGCGCCGCGATCGGGTCGAGCACCGGACCGTTGGGCACCAGGGCCAGCAACGACGACGGCACCGGCAGCGGCTCGACACCGCCGTAGCCCAGCGCCACCAGCGCGTTGACGTTGCCTTCGTTACGCAACGGATACTTGTAGCCCTGATCGGTGATCAGATAGGTCGTGGTGTCCACGTTGACCCCGGGTGCCGGTTCGACCCGCACCAGTGCGCCCTTTCCGCTGGCGACGATCACGCGGTCGGCCGTACCCACGCCACCGGAACCCGGACCCCCGACGGCGCCGGCGCCGCCCGCCGGACCCGGCGGCGCCGCGGCATAGCGGTGCACCGCCGCCGCTTCGCCGCTCGCACCGTGCACCGCGCACACCATCGGATCGGCGGCCTGGCCCGTCGGGATCGCCGGCAGCGTCCGCGGGAAGTCCTTGGGCTCGACCGTCGCGCCCCGGACCAGCGCGTCCGCGGCCTCGGCGGCGGAAATCTCGATCTCCCGCGGGTCGTCGGCGAGCAACAGCTTCGCCGAGACGTCGCCGATGGTGACGAGCCCTTCCTGCGTCAGCACGTAGCGCTGCTGACCCGCGCGATAGACCTGGCCAATTTCGCCTTCCTCGCCGCCCACCTCACGCGAGCTCGTCTGTCCGAGCCCGTCGATGCGCGGTTGCCGCAGGTCAGGGCCGCCGGCGATGCCATTGAGCAGGGCCTTGCCGACGACGACCGGTGTGATCGCGGCGAGCTCGAGCGCGGTCAGCGTGGTCTCGTCGACGACGCGGTGGCGCCGGTCGCGATAGACCACATAGGTCTCCGCGGCGCCGCTGTCGTCGGGCGGCGTCACCACCAGCAGCGCCGACTCGGCGCCGAGCGGCTCACCGGTGGCCGGCTCGCGACCGACGAACAGCGTGGTGGTCGGTGCGCCGCCGCCGTCGGGTGGCGTGCTGCAGACGCTCCACGGCAGCCGGAGCAGGGCGCCGCGGGCCGGCGGCGGGTCGGGCGCGCCAGGGATGCCGATCGGCTCACCCACGGCGTACGCGGAAAGAGAATCGCGCGACATCTGGCGAATGGCGGGATTTTCGGTGCCCGCGAAGAGCAACGCCGAACTCCAGTTGAGCACCGGATGCAGCGTGTCGTCGACCAGCACGTACCGCGCGCCGGTCTCCCGCATGATGATCAGCTCACCGGTGCCGGGCTTGCCGCCACCGGGGTTGACCAGGCCGATCACGCCGATGATGGCGAACACGATCGCGGCGACCATGACACTGCCGAACAGCGCCAGACCGAACCGTCGCATGGGGAGCTCGTTGGTCTCCGGCTCGCCGCTGAGCAGCCCGGAGATGATGCGCCGGGTGATGAACCGGTGCGCCTGCACCTGCTCTTGCCGGCTGCGCATGACGACCCTCCAGGAACCGCTTTCCGCGACGCGGCCACCCTACGATAGGCGACTCGTCGTACGCTGTCCCCGCCGTGCCCCTGGGGAGGAGGACGCGCATGCGAACGGCTGTGTGGCGGCTGGTTGTCGCCGAGATCGCCATCGTGGCCATCGCGCTCGCCGCGTTCAGCAGATCGCCCATCGGGCTGGGCGTCGCGGCCGCCGCGGCGGTCCTGGTGGCGGGCTTCGTCTACGCGCGCCGCGACGGTCGATGGTGGATGGACGGTCTGCTCGCCCGCCGTCGCTGGCGTCGCCGGCGCGGTGCGGGCGCGGCGCTGCAGAACCATTCGATCAACGGGTACGACGACCGCGGCACCAGCGTCGGCATCGGCTGCGACGAGGGCGGTTGGTTCGCCGCGGTCGCGATCGCGCCTCCGCTCGGCGTGTCCGGCGCCCGAGGGGTCCCGGTCCCGGTGTCCAAGCTGGCCGAGCTGCTCGACGACCCGAGCCTGCCGCTCAGCGGAGTCCAGGTGGTCAGCTGGGCCGCCCCCGCGCCGCACCACCTGCTGCCGAGCCAGGTCCCCAGCGTCGCCTCCTACCAGCAACTGGCCACCGACCTCCTGGCCTCCGGGCCGGCGCCCGTCGACCAGCGCGACTGGGTCGCGGTCCGGCTCGACGTCGCCGACGCCGCGGTCGCGGCCCACCGGCGCGGCGGTGGTGTCGAAGGCGTGCACCGTGCGGTCGCCGCCGCCCTCGGCCGGGTCAGCAAGGCGCTCAACAGCGCCGGCGTGGTGACCGAGATCCTCGGTCCGCAACAGCTCGCGGCCGCCGTCCGGCTCTGCGCGGGCGTCGACGGCCGGCGGCGCGACGACAGCGCGCCCGCCGAGGACTGGACCACCTTCTACGCCTCGGGCCTACATCACCTGGCTTTCGAGGTGCAGGGCCTGCCGCCGCGCGAGGCGCCGCTGTCGTCGTTGCTGCGGGCGCCCGCGGCCCAGATGGTGCTGTCCGTCGAGATGCGACCGCGGTCCGAGCGCGGGCAGGCCGCCGTCCTCACCCGCACGGTCGTGCGGATGGCCGCGCCGGCCCCGCGCCTGCCCGAGGTCGCGCGCACGCTGGCCGGCCACGCCGGGCAGCTCGGCCTCAAGCTACGGCGGCTCGACGGCTGGCAGGGGCCGGCCGCCTACGCGTCCGCACCGACCGGAGGTGGCCCGTGGTGACCCGCACCGGTCAGCCCATGTCCCCGGCCGACGCCGGCGCGATCGGCATGCTGGCCGAGCACACCGGCCTGCTGCTCGGCCGCGGCGCCGACGGCAACGCCGTACTCCTGCGGATGTTCCGGCCCCAACCCACCCGGATCGCCTTGATCGGCGGGCTGTGGCTCGCGCGGGTCGCCGTCTTCCGCGCCCTGGCGCTAGGTGCCCAGGTGTTCGTCCGCACCTCCGACGAGCGGCGCTGGCACGGCCTGGGCGAGGTCGCGGTCGGCAACCACGAGCGGGTCCGCGTGGTCACCGGCGGCCGCCCGGCCGTCGCGGGCTGGGTCGGGGAGCCGGTGCTGCACGTGCACGACATCGAGGGCCAGCGCGGCTTCGACCTGCAACCCGGCGAGGCGTGGCAGACCACGTTGACGATCTCCGCGCAGCTCACCGACACCGCCGCCGACGCGCTCGCGGTCGCCGACGCGGCGCTGGTGCAACGGATGTGGGCGCAGCAGGCGGTCTACGTCGCGGCCCGCCTCGGCGTCGACCCTGACGCGGCGTCCGAAGTGGAGAGTCTGCCCGACGACACGGTGGCCCTGCTCAGCGACGGCCAGGTCCGCCTGGCCTGGATCTCGGCGACCGACATCGAACAACAGATGTTCGGCCCGCCCGGCCGTCTGTAGGGCCTGTCTCGATGCGCTGACCGGGCTGCGGCGGACCCAGACGTCGGCTGGAGCCGCGTCGGTCACACCCGGATACGACACCGGTATCCGGCCGCGCCCGGCGCGGCCCCAGCCGACGTCTGGGCCTCGCCTCGCTCCGGCCCCCGCATCGAGACAGACCCTAGCTTTCCCGGATGGCGCGGATCCAGGCGTAGAGGCCGCTGACCCAGACGACCAGCGGCAGGATGCCGAGGATCAGCAGGATCTCCAGGATGTCGACGGTGCGGCCGAGCATCGGCGAACGGCGGCCGCCGGCGCCGAGGGCCGCGCCGACGCTGATCGCGGCCACTACCAGCAGGCCCGCGATGACCAGCGTGAGCCGGCCCAGCATGTCCATGGTCACGAAGCCGCCGACCGCGAGCGCGGCGAGGGCGACCACGCCGGCGCCGAGCAACGGCAGGCGCTGCGCGGTGGAGATGAACCAGCGGGCCCGCATGAACAGCAGGAGGCCGAGGGCGGCGCACAGCGCGTACCCCGCCGTGCCACCGGTCGTGACCAGCGCGATCGCCGAACCGGCCGCGATCAGACCGACCGCGCCGAGCATGCCGGCGAGCAGGTCGTCGGCGCGTTCGGCGAGGCGCAGCACCCGCGCCCCGTCGACGGTCTCGGTGTCGGTGCGCAGGTCCTCGGTGCCCGACGGCACGGTCGGCACCGGGAGCCCGGCGAGCCGGTAGGACATCATCGGCATCGCCGGCACCATGACCAGCGCGATCGCGAGCACGACCGCGGCGGCGCCGGCGGGAGTGGCACCGAAGATCATGCAGATCGCGGCGGCCACCCCGAGCGCGAGGGCGCCGGCGCTGGCGGCGAGGAAGATCTGGCCGTACGCGGCGACCGCGGCACTGCCGGCGACGGCGGAGACGAACAGCACCGCGGCCGCGCAGACCAGCAGGTCAGGTGCGGCGAGGTCGTCCAAGCCACGGCTGCCGGCGAAGAGCGTGAGGCCACCGACCGCGGCGTACACCATGGACACGACCGCCAGCAGCAACCCGTTGCGGTGGTCGCCGAAGCCGCGGGCGGCGACGGCGGCGCCGGCCAGCAGGAGCAGCGCGAGGACCAGGGCGACGGCGGGGGCCACACCGCGCGGCGGGCCGGTCAGCGCGAGCGCGACGGCACCACCGACCAGCGCGGCCGCGCCGAGACCGAGCCCGAAGACCTTGGTCGTGGCGGTCGACCAGCGGCCGGGCCGCATGCGGGTCGCGGTGGCGATGGCGTCGACCACGTCGTCGAAGACGGGCTCCGGCTCCTCACCGCCGCGCGGGCGCAGGTAGAGCAGCTCGCCGTCGCGGATCTCCAGCTGGGCCGGTGACTGTGCGATGTCGAGCGCCGGACCCGCGAGCCTGGCCAGGGACCAGCCATAACGGCCGTCCGGGTCGTCGGCGAGCCGATCGCCGGCGAACCGCAGCAGCGTCGGCAACACGTCCGCGAGGGGCACATCGGACGGTAGGGCAAGGTCGACCCGGGTCTTGGGCGCGACTATCGTCACGCGACTCGATCCGGCCGTCATCGTGCCCGCCACGATCGCCCTCCTTGTCCACAGGTCGCGCCCGGGCGTATCGCGGGCGCCACCGCTTCCGGCAGAGTACATACGATGGCCACGGTCCGGTGTCCACCCGGTCCGTGAGCGCCGCCCTGGGGAGGAATGGCGTTGAGTACCGTCCTGTTCCGTCGGCCGCCGCGCCGGCCGGGCCCCGCCATGCCACGCGGCGAGTTGCTCGTCGAGTCGCCGCCCGAGCTGCCCGAGGTGCTGCCCAAGGGGTTCGGCCAGCTGCTGATGGTGCTGCCCATGGTCTGTGGCGTGGGCGCGATGGCGTTCCTCTACGCCGGCCGTGGCGGCGGTGCCGTCACCTGGATCGCCGGCGGCCTGTTCGGCGTCTCGATGCTCGGCATGGCGATCGGCACCATGGGCGGCGGCGGCAACAAGAAGGCCGAGCTCGACGCCGAGCGCCGCGACTACATGCGCTATCTGGCCCAGATCCGCAAACGCGTACGCCGTGCGGCCGAGCAGCAGCGGGCCGCCGCGATGTGGGTCCACCCGGCGCCCGACGCGCTGTGGTCGCTGGCCGCTTCGCGACGCATGTGGGAACGGCGATCGACCGACGAGGACTTCGGCCAGATCCGCATCGCGGTCGGTCCGCAGCAGCTCGCCGTCGACGTGACTCCGCCCGAGACCAAGCCCGTGGAAGACCTCGAACCGATGTCGGCGATCGCGCTGCGCCGGTTCATGAACACCTTCAAGGCCGTGCCCGACCTGCCGATCGCGCTGTCGTTGCGGGCCTTCGGCCGGGTCTCGCTGCGCGGCGAGCGGGCCCGGGTGCTCGAGGTGACCCGCGCCGCCATCGCGCAGCTGGTCACGTTCCATTCGCCGGAGGACGTACGCATCGCCTTGGTCGCTCCGCCCGAGCGGGTCGCCGACTGGGACTGGCTCAAGTGGCTGCCGCATGTGCAGATCGATCGCAAGGTCGACGGCGCCGGGCCGATCCGCATGGTGTTCGAGTCGATGATCGAGCTGGAGGACGCGCTCGACGAGGAGCTGAGCAGCCGGCCGCGGTTCAACCCGTCGGCCAAGGCGTTGACCACCCAGGCGCACCTGGTGGTGATCCTCGACGGCGGTGAGGCGCCGGCCGCGGCCCAGCTGACCGGCCCGGGCCTGCTCGGCACCACGGTCTTCGACCTGTCCGGCGCGGTGCCGCGGGAGGCGGGCCGGTGGCTGCTGGCGCTGACCGTCAACGGCGACCGCATCGAGGTCAACCAGGGCAACCGGAGCACCTCGCTCGGCCGGGCCGACACCCTCGCTCTGCCTGCGGCCGAGGCGGTGGCCCGCCAGCTCGCGCCGTACCGGCTGTCACATCAGACCACCAGCGAAGAGCCGCTGTCTCGCAGCCCTGAGCTGCCCGAACTGGTCGGTGTCGGCGACGCGGCGTCGGTCGACCCGCGCCGCAACTGGCGACCGCGACCCGTGCGCGAGACGCTGCGCATCCCGCTGGGCCTCGGCCCCGACGGCGCGGTCGTCGAGCTCGACCTCAAGGAGTCGGCGCTCGAGGGCATGGGCCCGCACGGCCTGATCATCGGCGCCACCGGCTCCGGCAAGTCGGAGCTGCTGCGCACGATCGTGGCGGCGCTGGCGATCACCCACTCGTCCGAAGAGCTCAACTTCGTGCTGGTCGACTTCAAGGGTGGCGCGACGTTCGCGTCGCTCGACGCCTTGCCGCACACCAGCGCCGTGATCACCAACCTGGCCGACGAGCTGCCCCTGGTCGACCGCATGCACGACGCGATCGCCGGTGAGCTGCAGCGCCGGCAGGAGCTGTTGCGGTCGTCGGGCAACTACGTCTCTCGCCACGAGTACGAGCGGGCCCGCGCCGGCGGCGAAGACCTGCAGCCGCTGCCGTCGCTGGTGATCATCTGCGACGAGTTCAGCGAGCTGCTGGCGGCCAAGCCGGACTTCATCGACCTGTTCGTACAGATCGGCCGGCTGGGCCGGTCGCTCGGCATCCACCTGCTGCTGGCCTCGCAGCGGCTGGAGGAAGGCCGACTGCGCGGTCTCGACACGCACCTCTCCTACCGGATCGGCCTGCGCACCTTCTCGGCGGTGGAAAGTCGCATCGTGCTCGGCGTGCCCGACGCCTACGAGCTGCCCAACGCACCCGGCCACGGCTATCTCAAAATCGACACCCAGACCATGCTGCGCTTCCGCGGGGCGTACGTGTCGGGTCCCTACCGTCAGGCGACCGCCACCACGCAGGCTGCCAAAGCCCGCGTGCAGGGGCAGGTGGTGCCCTACACGATGGCCCCGGTCGCGCTGCCCAAGGTGCCGGTCGCGGCGGAGCCCGAGCCGGCCGAGGTCACGTCCAGCGGTCCCGAGTCGGCCCGCCAGGTGACCATGCTCGACGTGGTGACCGGCCGACTGCGCGGCCAGGGCCCGCCGGCGCACCAGGTCTGGCTGCCGCCGCTCGACCAGCCCGCGCCGCTCGACGCGCTGCTGCCCCAGCTCCAGCGCGATCCCGACCGTGGGCTGCAGGCCGTGGGTTGGCCCGGCAATGGCCAGCTGACGGTGCCCGTCGGTGTCGTCGACCGGCCCTTCGACCAGCGCCGCGACCCGCTGGTGGTCGACCTGTCGGGCGCGGCCGGCAACACGGTGATCGCGGGTGGTCCGCGGTCCGGCAAGAGCACGCTGCTGCGCACGCTGATCTCGTCGCTGGCGTTGACCCACACGCCGCGCGAGGTGGCGTTCATGTGCCTCGACTTCGGCGGTGGCACGCTGCGGAGCCTCGCCGGCCTGCCGCACATGTCCGGTGTGGCCGGTCGGCGCGACATCGAGGGGGTGCGGCGGTCGGTCGGCGAGGCGACGGCGCTGCTCGACGAGCGTGAGCAGCGGTTCGCCGAGCGGGGCATCGAGTCGATCGCGGCCTACCGGCGGATGCGGGCGACCGGGCGGTTCCCCGAGGATCCGTTCGGCGACCTGTTCCTGGTGGTCGACGGGTGGGGCACGCTGCGGGAAGACTTCGAGGAGCTGGAGACCCGGATCACCCGGCTCGCGGCGCGGGGTCTGGGCTACGGCATCCACGTGATGATCACCGTCAACCGGTGGGCCGAGCTGCGGATGAACGTCCGCGACCTGCTGGGCACGCGGCTCGAGCTGCGGCTCGGTGATCCCACCGAGTCCGAGATCGACCGTCGGGCGGCGGTCAACGTGCCGGCCGGCGTACCGGGTCGCGGCCTCACCCGCGAGAAGTTGCACTATCTGAGCGCATTGCCGCGGGCCGACGGCATGGGCGACCCGGAGACCCTCGTCGACGGCACCGCCGGCATGGTCGCGGCGATCGCCGAGTCGTGGGTCCACCCGCCGGCGCCCAAGGTGCGGCTGCTGCCGCGCCGCCTGCAGGTCGACGAGCTCACCAAGCTGGCCGGCACCGACGGGCCCGGCATCCCGATCGCGCTCAACGAGTCCCACCTGGCGCCGGTGCGCCTCGACTTCTCGGTCGACCCGCATCTGCTGGTCTTCGGTGACGTCGAGTCGGGCAAGACCAACCTGCTGCGGCTGGTCGCGCGGTCCATCGTGGAGCGCTACACGCCGCAGGAGGCCCGGCTCGTCATCGTCGACTACCGGCGCGGCCTGCTCGGTGCGATCGAGGGCGAACACCAGCTGGGCTATGCGCCGTCCGCCACCGCGTTGGGCGAGATGGTGGGCTTCCTGCGCGACTCGATGAAACAGCGGTTGCCGGGGCCCAACATCACGCCCGAGCAGCTGCGCAACCGCAGCTGGTGGCACGGCCCGGAGCTGTTCCTGCTGGTCGACGACTACGACCTGGTCGCCACGGCCGGCAACAATCCACTGTCGCCACTCATCGAGCTGCTGCCGCAGGCCAACGACATCGGCCTCCACATGATCCTGACGCGACGCATGGGCGGTGCCGCGCGCGCCCTCTACGAGCCGCTGGTGCAACGAATGCGGGAGCTCGACACCCCGGTGTTCCTCATGTCCGGCAAGCCGGAAGAGGGCGCGCTGGTGGGCAGTCTCAAGCCGAGTCCACAGCCGGCGGGCCGCGGCACGTTGATCCGCAGGCAGGACGGGCAGCAACTTATCCAGACCGCCTGGATAGAGCCATGACGATCCGGGGCTGCGCCATGGTGCCCCCGTCCGTTACGGTGAGTCCGGACGTGTCGCACGAATCAAGCGAGGGGTGAGTGTTATGGGTCAGCCGTTCTTGGTTGATGCCGCGACGCTCCACAAGGCTGCGGGGGATGTGCGGTCGACGAGGACTGATGTCGACGGTGATCTCAAGCGGCTTTGGGGCGTGTTGGATGATCTGGCTGTCGCATGGCAAGGCCAGGCTTCCGCGGGCTTCCAGAGTCTGATGGGTCGGTGGCAGGGCGATGTGACCAAGCTGCTGACCGCGTTGGACAACATCGCGGACCTGCTCGACCAGGGTGGCACCACGCACCAGGTCAACGACGAGCAGCAGAGCGAAATGCTCAACAAGTTCAACTCGGCCCTGAACCCGTGACCTGAGCGAAGGATTTCGAGATCATGTCGCAGCCGATCCAAGTCAGTTACGCCGCGCTCGAAAACGCGCAGTCGCAGATGCAGTCGATCTCCAAGACGATCGACGGCCGCCTCGACACCCTCCGCTCGCAACTGCAGCAGATGCAGTGGAACGGTTCCGACCGCGAGGCCTACCAGGCCTACCAGGCCCAATGGGACGCGGCCGTCGCCGACATCAACGCCATCCTCAACGAAATCGGCGCCGCGGTCGGCGTAGCCAACCAGAACTACGTCAGCACGGAAGCCAACAACGCCAAGGTCTGGGGCTGACAGCCCCAACTGGCGCGAAACGCCTCAGCGCGGCCCGGGACAAATCCCGGGCCGCGCTCGGCGTTGGTGGGAGCCCGAACCCTGCTGGCCGTTCAGCGCCACCGGGACACGTGATGAGCCGCCAGCAGCCGCAGTCGGGTTGGACGCTGGGCGGCGCCGCGCATGCGTGCAGACGTCTCCGACGCGAATGCTTCGAGTCGATGATGCCGACCCCCGAGGTTGACCGCGCGCTGGCGGGTCTGGCGCCGCGCGTGCGTGAAGACATCTCGGACCGGAATGCCGTTAAGTCGATGATGCCCGACCCCCCACATGGGCCGCGCACTGGCGGGTCTGGCGCCGCGCGTGGCGGCTGCCGGCGCCGTCACTGCGACTTGATGGACCGACCCGGCACAATGTGGTCTGCGGTGGCGGCCTGGTCTGGATCTCAGGCCCCGCTGCGCGTCGTCGGGACTCTTGAGCTCGGGTGCCGTTGATCGCCGCGCACCGACCACCGCAACTGATTGCGTGGCGGCGACGGTCCGATTCGGATTCGCGCCTTCGGGCGCGCATGCCTAAACGCCTGTGACAACGGCGACCGATCTCCACAAGTGGCACGCGTGCAGAACGACGCCGCCAGCTGCACGCTTTGTCCGAAGGCTTTGCCGCGAGCCCACGGCAGGAGTGCAGCCCACCGGTCGTGCGCGTCGCCTGAGGCCGTCGCCGAGAGGCTGCGCATGCGCGGGCATGCCTCGCCCAGTATCTGCCGCTCTCCGGTTGGCTGCCGGTCTCCGGTTGGCTGCCGGTCTCCGGTTGGCTGCCGGTCTCCGGTTGGCTGCCGGTCCCCGGTTGGCTGCCGGTCCCCGGTTGGCTGCCGGTCCCCGGTTGGCTGCCGGTCCCCGGTTGGCTGCCGGTCCCCGGTCGGCCGCGGCTCCTCGCGGACGCCTGTTGGCGCTGTCCGAGGCCTAGCGTCGCGGGACCTGGGCGCGGCCGCTGGGGGGCGCACCGGCCGGCGGTTGGCCGGGTGACCGCTGGGCGCCCGGTTGCCAGCTCAAGGGCTGCTGACGCCCGCCCAGCGTCGCCGTGGCCGCTCCCGCGGCAGGGTTTGCCGACCGCGCCGTGGCGTTGCGGGATCGGACCTTCGGTGCGGTGATCTGTCCGTCTGCCGACCCGCTGTTCGCCGCCGTGCGGCGAGCGGGCGCGGCAGCGCCGCGCCGGGGATCGGCGCTCCGGACCGGTGCGGCTCCGGCTGGCTCGGTGAGACCGCGGCGCCGCCTGGTGCCGCGGACCACGCCGGCTACGAGCGCGATCAGCAGGGCCAGCGCGGCGAGGCCGCCGGCGGTCCAGGTCGCGATCGCACGGGTGTTGCCCATCGGGTCCTGGGGCAGCGTCACGGGGGTGAGTGCGGCGGGCGCCGGCGAGGCCTTGGGGTTGCCGGCGATGGCGGTCAGGGCCCGATAGGGATTGATCATGCCGAAGCCGACCTGGTTGTTACGCCCCTCCGGCGGATGGTCGGCGGTCGCGGCGATGCGTTGCGCGATCTGGGCGGGCGTCAGCTCGGGATCCGCGGACTTGAGCAGCGCCGCGAGCCCCGACACGTACGCCGCCGCGAAGCTGGTGCCGCCGTCCTTGAACCGTGCGTACCCGTCCCCGCGTGGCATCGGCCCGTCGACCTCGGCGCCCGGCGCCGCGACGTCCACATAGTCTCCGGACGTCGAGGTGTCGACGTGATGACCTTCCTTGTCAATGCCCGCGACCGCGATCACGTCCTCGTACGCGGCCGGGTACGCCGTCTGCTCGTTGCCCTTGCTGCCGCCGTCGTTGCCGGCGGCGGCCACCACGACGACATCGCGATCGATCGCGTAGTCGATCGCCGATTCGAGCGTCGACGTCGGATCGGTGGTCAGCGACAGGTTGATGACGTCGACGTCCTGGTCAGCGGCCCACCTGATGGCCGTCGCGATGTCGGAGGACGTGTTCGGGTTGAAGTCTCTGCTGAGATCCCGCAGCACGCGGATCGGCAGGATCGAGGCCTTCGGCGCAATGCCACTGAACACCGAATTCTCAGGTGTACGCCCGGCGATCACACCCGCGACGAGCGTCCCGTGTGCGACCTCGTCGCATTGGCCCTTGGCCGACGGCTGGACGAAGTCGCGACCCTCCCGCACCTTCCCCGCCAAGGCGGGGTGCGTCGCTGAAACGCCCGAGTCGATCACTGCCACCGTCATGCCGGCGCCTTCGCTGATCGGCCACGCCAGGTCGGGCCGCAGCTGCTGCAACGGCCACGGCAACGACGTCATCGGTTCGCCCGCGTTGGGCCCGCACGACGGCGCCCGCACCGCGGCCGCGGCCGGCGCCCCCACACCAAGCGCGGAAACAGACGTCAAAACCGTCGCAGCGCCAATCAGCGCCGCGGCCCGCCTCACCAAGCCGACGCCAGCGACACCTACAGAATGCACACTGCGCCAGCCCGCAGACCTGCCCCGACCAGCACCGTCTCCGGGCTGGGTGATTCGCCGCCGGACGAGTGTGCCGCTTGGAAGCGCTGACGACGCTGGGCCGATGACATCGCCTTGACCGGACCAACCGCCGTCGCGAGGCCGAGCATCGGAGATAGCCGAGCCGTCGGCGCCTTGGTCGGCTAGGCCCGCGGACGTGACACATCGGCCGTCGCTGCTACGAGAGCTAGCGCACGCCTCAGCGGCTCGCCGACGCCGTGGCGACCGCGCCCCACCTCGCTGGCCGGGCTGAGCTTCGCAGCCTGGTCGGCATGATCCTGCGCGGTCGACTGATGTGGCGGTGTCGTTAGCGTGTTCATCGGCCGGGCTGGTCGGTGGCGCGGCTCCGTGGGCCGATGTCGCGGTGCGCTCGGTTCGTTGATCGGCCGGGCTGGTCGGTGGCGCGGCTCCGTGGGCCGATGTCGCGGTGCGCTCGGTTCGTTGATCGGCCGGGCTGGTCGGTGGCGCGGCTCCGTGGGCCGATGTCGCGGTGCGATCGGTTAGCTGATCGGCCACGCTCGTCGTTGGCGCGGCGTGGTCGACCGGTGTCGCGGGTTGTGCGTGCATCGAAGTGGTCGTTGGGTTAGTTGCCGAGCACCGGCGGCGGTGGCGCGTCGTTGCCGTCGCTCCAGACGTTGTCGTCTTCATAAAGCCAGCTGTCGTACTCGTCCTCTTCGCCGTGACCGCTGCCCGCACCTGGACCGCCCATGAAACCGGCTCCGCGGCCAGCGCCGCCCTTCCCGGCGGCGCCGCCCTTGCCGGCGCCCGCGCCCGCTCCGGCGCCCATGCCGCCGATGCCGGCCATGCCGCCGCCTCGGGCTGCGCCGGTGCCGCGGCCAGCGCCCGCGCCGCCGGCGCCGGCTCCGCCGATGCCAGCGCCACCGGCGCCCAGCCGGCCCGCGCCGCCTCGACCAGCCCCGCCGCCGCCGCGGCCGGCGAGGCCGCCGCCCATGGGAGCCACGGTGGGCGTGACGGGCTTGCCCAGCGAGCCGCCGCCGGGAATGCGCCCCATGCCCGCGCCGCCCAGACCGGCACCACCAAGGCCGGCGCCGCCGCCGAGGCCACCCGTGCCCAGCCCGCCGCCGCCGAGGCCGCCCGTGCCGAGGCCACCGCCGCCCAGGCCGGGCGTACCGGTGGTCAGACCACCGCCGCCGGCGCCGGCCAGCCCGGAGCCTGGCTCGTAGTCACCTAGGCCGCCCGTGCTGGGCTGGTCGATGGGCGAGCCGTCGAGTAGGCCGGGCATGTTGCCGACACCGCTGCCGCCGCCCTTGGGCACGTCGAGACCGCCCACGCCCGCGCCGCCGCCTCCACCGATCTCGGGAACGCCGCCCACGCCTGCGCCACCGCCGCCGCCACCGAGGTTGGGAGTGCTGACCTGAGGGAACTCCCCGTCGCCCACCCTGGTGGTGGCGGCGGGCGCGCGGTCGGCTGCCGCCTCGTGCTCGGCGCTGACCTTGTCGTAGGCCTCGCGTGCGTCGCCTTCGACGTCGGTGAGCAGTTTGCGGAACTGGTCGCCGACCCAGCCGAGCGCGCTCATCGGCGCGTTGTTGAAGAAACCAGCCTCTAGCTCGATCTCGAGCGCACGTGGTCCGATATAGATTCGCGCGTCGCGGGCGGCCATCAGCTCGCCGAGCATGCTCGCCGGGACCGGCATCGCCGCTTGCGCGGCGGACAGGTCTCGCGCGGCGCCGCGCAGCGTCTCGACGATGCCTGTGCCGCCCTCGGGCGCGGCACTGTCGGTCACGGTCTTGAGCTGCTGGCTCATGCCCTTGACCTTTTCGGTGAAGGCGTCCGCCGCCTTGCCGGTCCAGAAACCGTCGAGGCCCTTGATGTCACGCTCGAGCGTGGTGCAGACGTCGCGGACGTTGCCGATCAGCTCCTGCCAACCCAGAGCAGCGTCCTCCACGTCGGCGGGACGGCCGTCGATGACGACGTGGTTGACCATGGTCGTCCAGTCGAGCGCCATCTGTTCGTTCCCTTCCTTCGCGGATCGCTAGATCTGGTGCTGCTTCTTCGCTGCCTCGGTGAAGATGGACTGCCATTGCTGCGCCGTCAATGCGTTGCGCTCTTCAGCGGCAGCGTAGTTTTCCTTGATCTTGCCCAAGGCGTCGGCGGTGTCATAGAGCTGCTCGATGGTCTGCTTGAGCCCTTCGCGGAACGACGTGTAGAGCGCCGTGTGCTTGGTGTGGATGGCCATCGCGCCTTTGTGGCCGCCCAGAGTCGGCGCGCCCTTGCTCGCCGGTCCGTCGATCTTCGCCAGGAGCTCCGGCATGGCGTAGTAGAGACGGCCGAGATAATCGGCTCGTTCACGCAGCCACTTCTGCGTGTTCTCGAGCGACTCGAGGTCGACCGCCGTCTTGGCGCCCGGCGCGTCCTCCGTCAACCCGACCGGAGCGGCATCGGGCCGCGACAAGCCCACGTTGGCCTGGTCGATCCGCATGTCCAGGTCGAACGGCCGATCGACCGTGCCGACGATCCGGTCACCGTTGTTGTCGACCGTCATGACCGAGCCGTCTTTGAGGTGGATCTCCACAGTGTTCTGGTCGATCCGCCGGTAGCTCTCGACCTTTGCGTCCAGCTCCTCGTTGCCGGTCTTGAACTCGTCCCCCATTGCTACTCCCCAGGTCTCGGCGGCCAATCGTGGTGCCGGACGTCAATGCGTACCCTACCGGTCACCCGGCGGTGGTGGTTGCCGCTGTTCGCTGGTTGGACGACCGGACGCGGGCGGATATGGACCAGGCGGCATCGCGCCGCCGCCCGGCCGTGGGCGCGCGGGTACGGGACCTGACGGCCACGGCGGCGTTTGGCCTGGCTGACTCGGAGCTTGCTGGTAGCCCGGAGGAGGCGGTGGGGGGCCGTAGCCCGGATGCGGTGGTGGATAGTGCGCCCGGTGACCGGGCGGATGCGACCCACCCCAGTTTCCCGGCGGCATCGGAGGCGGACCACCTGGGACGCTCGGGCCCGGGTAAGCGGGCCGCCGCCGACGCCGACGGCTGGACCAGACGATGAGGACCACGATCGCGGCGACCACCGCCAGGCAGCCGAGGCCGTAGAGGAGCAAACCACCCGGATCGGCGTGCACCTTGATGCCGAGCCCCGAGCCGCTGTCCACACTGTCGTCATCGGCGGCCGGAGCGCTGGCGGTGTCACTCGGTAGCGGATCGACGGCGCCCAGCGGGTTGGCATTGACCGGCGGGACGTCGGCGGTCAACGCCTTCACCGGGTCGATGATGCCGAAGCCGTAGTGCCCGTCCTGGCCCTTCTCACCCTTGTCGGTGGCGGTCTTGACCAGCCGGTTGATGACGTTGGCGGCGTCGAGCTCGGGGAAACGTGATCTGATCAGCGCTACCACGCCAGCGGTGATCGCCGCGGCCCCACTGGTCCCGGTGGCGACGCCGTAGCCGTTGGGGGACGTCGACGCGTTGACCGACATGATCACGTCGACACCCGGTGCGGTGACGGCCAGGCCGGGCCCCCACCCGGAGTCTTCCCAAAGCTTGCCGTTTCGGTTGCTCGCGGCGACCGCGACAACGCCTGGCTGGCCGGCGATCTCGCCGAGTTCCTTGCCTTCGTTGCCCGCGCTGGCCACGACGACGATGTCACGTTGCTGTGCGTACGCGATCGCGTCCCTGAACTCGGGCCCGAACCCTGGGGTCACCACACCCATCGAGATGTTGATGACCCCCGGCCGCTGGTCCGCCGCCCACCTGATCGCCTCGGGCATCGTCGTCGCATCGGTGCCGACCGAGGCCGGCATGACCTTGGCCTGCGGAGCGATGCCGAGCATGCGCTGCTGGCCGCCACCCCGGCCGACGATGAGGCTCGCGATGGCTGTGCCGTGGCTGAGGCTCTTGTCCGGGTCGGTGCGCCCGTCAGCGGACGAGTCAGAGCCGAAGCCCTTGCCCGGCACGACCTGACCCACGAGATCCTGATGGTTCGCCTGGACTCCACTGTCGATCACGGCAACCGTCACACCGGCGCCCTTGGTGATCTGTTGCGCGCGGGGGATCTTCAACGCGTCGAGGTGCCAGGACAGGGACCGCACGGTGTCGGCGTGCGCCGGCCCTGCTAGCAGCGGGATCGTCGCGACCATCACCATGGCCGGCACCGCGGCGAACCAGCGTGCGCGCGAACGTCGGTCCTTGGACTGCTTCATCTCACCGCCCGAGTCGCTGTCTGGAACGGCAGTCGACCGCACATAGGTGGTCGTGACTGTCCGTGCGCCAAGTGTAGAGGCCGGTGCCAGACGCGGAACGACCCCGCAAGTGGGCTGTGGATAACTTTCGATCTGTGGATAACCGGCCACCCGACTTGTCGCTCCTCGACACTGGGCGGGCCAACCACAACGGACGCGGTGGCGAGGCTCGCCACCGCGTCCGCGGGATCGTGCGGGAGGTTCTAGTGAGACTTGTCAGGTCGTACGACGCCTGCCGCACCGCCGCCACGGCGCGCGGGTTCGGCCGAGGCGATCATTCCGTGCCGGGTGAACTCGATCGCCGTGGCGGCGCCGAGCTCCGGAGTGCTCACGAACGTCGGTTGACCAAGGGCGGTCAGATCGGCGCCGTACGCGGTGATGAAAGCCGGTTCGGCCTGGGGCGCCGCACTGTTGCGCTGCGAAGCTCGCGGTGCGGCCATCGCCTCTGGCAGCGTCATGCCGAGGTCGATGCGGTTGACCAGCATCTGCAGCACAGTGGTGATGATCGTCGCGCCGCCCGGGGTGCCCAGCGCGAGGAACGGCTTCCCGTCGTCGAACACGATCGTCGGCGACATCGAGGAGCGCGGTCGCTTGCCCGGAGCGGGCAGGTTCGGGTCCGGCGGCGCGCCGGGGGTCTGGATGAAGTTGAAGTCCGTCATCTCGTTGTTGAGCAGGAAACCCCGACCCGGGACAACCATGGCGTTGCCACCGGTCTGCTCGATCGTGAGGGTGTACTCGACGACGTTGCCCCACTTGTCCGCGACGGTGAGGTTGGTCGTGCTCTGGCCCGGGTTGCCGTCCGCGACCGCCGCGGCGGTGGCGCAGTCGCCATAGCGACCGTCCGGGTTGCCCGGCGCGACCGGCTTGGCCAGCGCGTTCGCGGGGTCGATCAGGCAGGCCCGCTCGGCGGCGAACCGGTCGCTGAGCAACTGCTGGATCAGCCGGCGCGAGGTGTAGTCGCCGACATAACGGTTGCGGTCCGCGAACGAGAGGGCGCTGGCCTCGAGGTAGTGGTGCAGCGCCTCGACGACGGTCATGTCGGACAGGTCGAACTGCTCGAGGATGTTGAGGGCTTCGCTTACCGCGATGCCACCGCTCGACGGCGTCGACATGCCATAGATGGTGTAGCCGCGGTAGTCGGACCGGGTCGGCGCCGGGAACCGCACGTCGTAGCGGTCGAGGTCCGCGAGGGTCATCTCGCCCGGCCGGATCGGGAACTCCCACGGCACCGCCGGATCGGCGGCGACGGGTGGGTTCTGCACCGTCGACACGATGTCGCGGGCAATCCGGCCCTCGTAGAAGACGTCGGTGCCGTGCCGGGCGATCTCGCGATAGGTGTCGGCCAGATCCGGGTTGCGGAAGCGTGTGCCCACCGTGGGCGGCTGGCCGCCGGGCAGGTAGAGGTCGCGGGTGGAGCTGAACTGCGCGAACTGGGCCTGGTTGTCGGCGATCTGCTGACGGAACGTGGCGTCGACGGTGAAGCCGCGCTGAGCCACTTCGGCCGCCGGCGCGAGCGCCGCCGGCAGCGACCGGCTGCCCCACTTGCGCAGGGCTTCCTTCCAGGTGAGCAGCGATCCGGGCACGCCGGCCGAGATGCCGCTGACCCGAGCCTCCTGGAACGCCATCGGGGTGCCGTCGGCCCGAAGGAACGCGTCCTCCTCCATCGCCCGCGGCGCCGCTTCCCGCCCGTCGATGGTGTGAACCCGTCGGGTCTTGGCGTCGTAGTAGACGAAGAATCCGCCGCCGCCGATGCCGGCGGAGAACGGCTCGGTCACACCGAGCGTCGCGGCGGCCGCGACGGCGGCGTCGACGGCATTGCCGCCGCGCCGGAGCACTTCAAGGCCGACCGCGGTCGCGGTCGGGTCGACGGTCGAGACAGCACCGCCACGTCCGACAGCCGTGGGGTCTCTGGGCGGCTCGCCGCCGCCGTGCGCGAGCGCCGGGGCAGAGCCCGGCGCCACCAGTCCTGCCGCGGCCACGACAGCTACGACTGCGATCTTTCCGAGCTTCATTGCCCCTCCTGGATCAGCATGCGTCTTTATGTCCTACCGCCACCGTCCACGATCGGCAACAGGGCCGGCCGCGGCCGGATCCAGCGGCGGCTGGACATAAGGGTCAGGTCAGGAGGAGCGCGGAGAGCCGCCGGCGCGCGAGCAAGGTCGCGCCGATACCCATGAGAAGGAGGTACGCGACGGCGACGAGCATTCCCCACCCCAGCTCGCCCGTGGTCAGGCCGCGCATGAGCTCGATGCTCTGGTAGAGCGGCAGCGCCGCGACCAGGCCCTGAAGAAGGGACGGATAGACCGACAACGGATAGAAGGTGGTCGCGAACAGGAACATCGGGAGCATGACGAGCTGCAGGTACTGGTTGTGGTGCGGTTCGCGGATGTAGGTAGCGGCCGCCAGGCCCGCGGCGGAGAAGGCGAAGGCGATGAGCACGGCGGCCGGCACCGCGAGCACCGCCCACGCGGAGTGCACCATGCCGAGCAGTGCGATGACCACGAAGAAGCAGCTCGACGACAGGGTGCTGCGCAGAACGGACGCCGCGATCTCGCCCACGGCGATGTCCCCGATCCGCATCGGCGTCGTGACGATCGCGTCGTACACCTTGTCGAAGCGGACGCGCCACCAGACGTTGCTGGTCGTCTCGTTGACCGCGCTGTTCATCGCCGACGTGGCCAGCAGTGCGGGCGCGACGAACGCCGCGTAGGTCGCGACCCCAGACTCGCCGCCGACCAGTTGTCCGATGCCCACGCCGATCGACAGCAGATAGAGGAAGGGCTCGAAGATGCCGTTCACGACCAGGTTCCACGGCCGGCCATGGCGCAGCACCCAGAGATGGCGCACGACGATGAGATGGGCGGAGGACACGGTTGCGCTTCCCTTCAGGCGTGGAGATGGCGCCGGTACGTGCGACGTGCCGCCAGGTAGCCGACGGCGCACAGGGTCGCCAGGTATCCGATGTGGACCGCCGCCAACGGCCACGACACCGTGCCGAGACTCAACGACCGGCACAGGTCGACGCCGTGCCAGAGCGGAGTTGCATAGACCAGCGGCCGCAGGACCTCGGGCAGTTGCGAGACGGCGAAGAACGTGCCGGAGAAGAGGTAGAGCGGCATCACCACCCACTTGAAGATGCCGTTCACCGGGCGGACGTCCGCCAGCGTGACCGCCCAGGCCGCCGACGGCACCGCGAAGGCCATCGCGGTCAGCGCGGCGGCCGGCAGGGCGAGCACGACCAGCGGGGAGTGCGCCGCCCCGAACGCCACCATCACCGCCACGAACACCGTGGCGCTCAAGGTCACCCGTGCCGCCATGAAGAGGAGATGACCGTGCAGGATGTCTTCCGGTTCGAGCGGGGTTCCGGCGGCGACCGGATAGGCGCCGCCCGGCCCGCGGTTGACCGCCACCGGGAACGCGGCCTCGATGATGCCGTTCTGCATCGCCGCGGCAGCCAGAATCCCGGGAGCGAAAAACGCCAGGTAGTCGACGCCGCCCAGGACCGCCGTGTCGGGAGAGATCAGCCGGCCGAGGCCCAGGCCGATCGCGACCAGAAACAGCAGAGGGTTCGCGATGCTGATGACGACGGTGCCGCGCCAGGTGTGGCGGTAGCGCAGGATCCAGTATTGGTAGGCGCGCAGCGCCATCGCGTCGGCGGTCGCCATCAGTCGACCAGCGTCCGGCCGGTGAGCGCCAGGAACACGTCTTCCAGGCTGGCCCTCCGCACCATGGCGGTCGCCGGGCGCAGGCCGAGCTGATGGACGACCGCGAGCGCCGTCTCACCCTCGGCGGTGTACCAGAGGACCCGGTCGGGCAGCTCCTCCAGCCGGTCGCGGATCGCGGCGTCCCGCAGCTTCGCCACCGCCTTGTCCTGCTCGCCGATCTCGAAGCGCAGCTCCAGCACCTCGCGAGTCGAGTGGGCGGCGATGAGCTCAGCCGGCGATCCCTGCGCGACGATGCGGCCCTTGTCCATCACGATCAGCCGATCGCAGAGCTGCTCGGCCTCGTCCATGTAGTGCGTGGTCAGGATCAGGCTGACCCCCTGCTGCTTCAGCCGGAACAGCCGGTCCCACAACACGTGCCGGGCCTGCGGGTCGAGCCCTGTCGTGGGTTCGTCGAGAAGCAGCATCTCGGGGTCGTTGATCAGCGAGCGGGCGATCGTGAGTCGCCGGCGCATGCCGCCGGAGAGCGCGTCGACGCGTTCACCGCCGCGCTCCTCGAGCTGCGCGAACTCGAGCAGCTGACCACTCCGCTCGGCGATGGCCTGCTTCGCCAGCCCGAAGTAGCGACCGTAGATCAGCAGGTTCTCCAACACCGTGAGCTCGCGATCGAGCGCGTCGTCCTGCGGCACGACGCCGAGCCGGGCACGGATCCGGCGGCCCTGGGTGAGCGGGTCCATGCCGAGCACCCGCAGCGTGCCGTGGGTCGGTGGCGATACGCACGCGATCATCCGCATCGTCGACGACTTGCCGGCGCCGTTGGGGCCGAGGAAGCCGAACGACTCGCCACGCCGCAGTGTGAAGTCGATGCCGTCAACCGCCGTGAACGGTTTCCCGTGTCGGTTGCGGGGCGGATAACGCTTGACGAGGCCGGCCGCCTCCACGAGGACATCGGGCATGGTGAAGATCGTAGAAAACTGAGCAGCCTTCAGCAAGAACTTAACAAGCTAACGAAAATTCAGGAGCACGCCAGACCGGTACGGTCAGGCGGTGACCGTCGCTCGCTCAATCGCGCTGTTCGTGCTCGCCGCGCTGGCCGAGATCGGCGGCGCTTGGCTGATCTGGCAGGGCTGGCGCGAGAACCGCGGCCTCTGGTGGATCGCGGCCGGCGTGATCGCTCTCGGCGCCTACGGCTTCGTGGCCACCTTCCAGCCCGACGCCCACTTCGGGCGGATCCTCGCGGCGTACGGCGGTGTGTTCGTGGCCGGCTCGCTGATCTGGGGCGTGGTCGTCGACCGCTTCCGCCCGGACCGTTTCGACCTGATCGGCGCCGCCATCTGCCTGGTCGGCGTTGCGGTGATCATGTACGCCCCGCGCAGCTGAGCGTTCTTGCGAGGAGATTGTCGAGAGATTACAGCGATGAGTACGACTATTGCGTGATCGTGTCGTGTCCTGGCACGATGACCGTCGATCCGTCCCGACCCCCCAAGGAGCGGTAGACATGGCGGTCTCGCGCCGAAGATTCGTGACCTCAGTGGCGGCCGGGTCCGCCCTGGCCGCTGTCTCCACCACCGAGCTGGCCGCCGTCCTGGCCAGTCCCGCGAGCGCGGCCAGCCCACCCGGCGACGTCGTCGGCAAGATCTCCGTCGGTTACCAGGGCTGGTTCGCCTGCCCCGGTGACGGCGCGCCGATCGGTGGCTGGTGGCACTGGTCGAGGGACCGGTTCCAGCCGCCGTCGCCGGCCAACACGACCATCGTGTCCTGGCCCGACATGCGCGAATACAGCCGCGGCTACACGACCGCGTACCCGAATCTCGGCAACGGGCAGCCGGCGCAGCTGTTCTCGTCCTATGACGACCAGACCGTCGACACGCACTTCAAGTGGATGCAGCAGTACAACTGCGACACCGCGGCGCTGCAGCGCTTCAACCCGTTCGGCGACGAAGGGCCGACCCGCGACGCGATGGCGCAGAAGGTGCGGGCCGCGGCCGAGAAGTACGGCCGCAAGTTCTACATCATGTACGACGTCACCAGCTGGACCAGCATGCAGTCGCAGATCAAGACCGACTGGACCAGCAAGATGTCCGCGCACACCGCCTCCCCGGCGTACGCCCGGCAGAACGGTAAGCCGGTCGTCTGCATCTGGGGCTTCGGCTTCAACGACGACGGCCGTCCCTTCGCGCCGGCCCAGTGCCTCGACGTCGTCAACTGGTTCAAGGCACAGGGCTGTTACGTCATCGGCGGCGTGCCGACCTACTGGCGGCAGGGCATCAACGACTCCCGCCCGGGCTTCTCCGAGGTCTACCACGCGTTCAACATGATCTCGCCGTGGATGGTCGGCCGCACCGGTGACCTGGCCGGCCTCGACTGGTTCTACTCCAACGTCAACGTGCCCGACCAGGCCGACTGCAATGCCAACGGGATCGACTACCAGCCGTGCGTGATGCCGGGTGACCTGTCGTCCGGGCACCGCAGGCACGGCGACTTCTACTGGCGCCACCTCTACAACATGATCCGCGTCGGGGCCGCCGGGCTCTATGTGTCGATGTTCGACGAATACAACGAGGGCAACCAGATCGCGAAGACCTCGGAGACGCAGGCGACCACGCCGGCCGGCGCCAACATCCGCGCTCTCGACGAGGACGGCACGTTCTGCTCCTCGGACTACTACCTGCGGATCACCGCCGACGGCGGCCGGATGCTCAAGGGCCAGCTCGCCCTGACGCCGAACCGCCCGACTCAGCCCACGACCGGCGGTCAGCCGGAGCCCCCGACCGGCAACCTCGCCCTTAACAAGCCGGCCTCGGCCAGCTCGCAGAACGGCGGCTTCGTCGCGGCCAACGCGGTCGACAGCAACACCGGAAGCTACTGGGAGAGCGCCAACAGCGCGTTCCCACAGTGGCTACAGGTCGACCTCGGCACGTCGGTGTTGGTCAACCGCGTGGTGCTCAAGCTGCCCACCGGCTGGGAGACCCGCACGCAGACCGTGCAGGTCCAGGGGAGCACCAACGGCACACAGTGGAGCACTCTCGCGGCGAGCCAGGGGGCGACGTTCAACCCAGCTTCCGGCAACACCGCCACACTGGTGCTCACGGCCGCGCAGGCCCGCTACGTGCGCGTGACGATCAGCGGGAACACGGGCTGGCCCGCCGCCCAGGTCGCCCAGTTCGAGGTCTACGGAGGGACCGCCCAGCCCGGCGGCCCGCCCACCGCCCCAGGCAACCTCACCGTGACGGGCAAGACCACCACGAGCGTCTCGCTGTCGTGGACGGCGTCGACCGACGACACGGCGGTCACCGGCTACGACGTGCGCCAGGGCACGACGGTGGTCGGGTCCCCGACCGGCACCTCCTACTCCGTCAGCGGCCTGACCCCCAACACCAGCTACAGCTTCTCGGTCGTCGCACGCGACAACGCGGGCAACGTCTCCGCTTCGTCCAACGTGGTCACGACGACCACCAACCCGCCGCCGGCCAACACCAACCTCGCGCTGGGCCGGCCGACCGCCGAGAGTGGACACACGCAGAGCTACGGCTCGGGCAACGTGGTCGACGGCAACGCCAACACCTACTGGGAGAGCCCCAACAACGCGTTCCCGCAGTGGGTCCAGGTCGACCTGGGCGCCGCGACCTCAGTGTCGCGGGTCGTGCTCAAGCTGCCACCGCAGGCCGCCTGGCAGACACGGACCCAGACCCTGTCAATTCAGGGCAGCACCAACGGCTCCTCGTGGAGCACGCTCGCCGGCTCCGCGGGCCGGGTCTTCAACCCGGCGAATGGCAACGCGGTGACGGTGACCTTCACCGCGACCTCGACCCGCTACGTGCGGATCAACGTCACGGGCAACACCGGCTGGCCCGCGGGCCAGCTGTCGGAGCTCGAGGTGTACGCGACCTGACGACCGGAACCCCGCCGGCCGCTGTCAATCGCCCTTCGCAGCGGCCGGCGGTCCGGCGGCCCGGTCCGCGTCCTGACGGCCCGCGCTGCGGTAGTTCCGGAGCTGACGGAAACGCTGCAGCGCGAATATCGCTGCCACGAGGTTCGCCGCAGCACCCACGCCGATGCAGATGCGGCCAACCAGCGAATCGACCAGCACCGCGGCCACGAACATGATGCCGGCCACGACCAGTTGGATGACGGCGACCGACCGCAGTGACCGCCCCCATGCGTGCTCGCGCAGATCGACGACCAGGTCGTCGATCCGGGGATCCGGCGACTCTCCCGCCCGGATCGCCCTCATTACGGCCCTGCGGGTCTGCTGGTCCGCCCCGTCGATCAACGGCCAGGTCCTTCTCCGCCGGAGCCGGACGAGGATCGGCACCAACACGCCGCCGAGGAGCACAGCGGTCGCGAACCCGACGATGGTGCTCGCGGACAGCCCTTCGTCGGTCGCGATGGCCGCGATCGCGGTGAGCAGCACGACCGCGCCGAGCACCCCGCCGACCAGAACATAGACGCCGCTGGACTTGTTGCGCCGTTCGGCCGCCGCCCGCAGCCGTCCCCGCTCTTCCGTGGTCAGACCCATCCCAAACCTCCCCGTGTCCGTCCACGAGGGAGCTACCCGCTGGCGGTGGAGATCAATCTGTGTCGAGGTCACGCAGCCGCTGGGCGGCACTCTCGGGCGTGATGTCGCGCTGTGGCTGGGCCAGCAGCTCGAAACCGACCATGAACTTGCGGACCGTGGCCGACCGCAGCAGTGGCGGGTAGAAGTGGGCGTGCAGGTGCGCCTTCGGGTGCTCGCCGCCGTCAGTGGGCCGCTGGTGGAAGCCCATCGAGTAGGGGAACGTGATGCCGAACAGCCGGTCGTACCGCCGGGTGACCTTGCCCAGGATGTCGGCCAGCCCGTCGCGCGTCGCGCCGTCGAGGTCGGTCAGTGAGCCGTGGTGGTCGCGCGGCAGCACCAGCGTCTCGAACGGCCAGACCGCCCAGAACGGGACGAGCGAAACGAACTGCTCGTTGCTGTCGACGATCCGGGTGCCGTCGCTGAGCTCCGCGGCCAGGTAGTCGCAGAGCAGGCAGTCGCCCTCGTAGGAAGACTGTTGCGCGAGCTCCTTGGCCGGCTCGTTGGGCAGGCTCTCGGTCGCCCAGATCTGGCCGTGCGGGTGGGGGTTGCTGGCGCCCATCATCGCGCCGCGGTTCTCGAAGATCTGCACGTGGTCGACCCAGTCGATCTCACCCAGCGCGGTGGTCTGGTCGGCCCAGGTGTCGACCACGGTCCGCAGCGCGGGCTGCGACATGTCGCCGAGCGTCAAGTCGTGCCGCGGGGAGAAGCAGACGACGCGGCAGATGCCCCGCTCCGGACGGGCGACCAGCAAGCCGTTGTCGACTCCGCCGCCCGACGCGTCGGGCAGCAGGGCGGCGAAGTCGTTGTCGAATACGTACGTCGAGTCGTACACCGGCGTCTTGACACCGCCGGCGCGGGTGTTGCCGGGGCAGAGGTAGCACGACGGGTCGTACTCAGGGCGCTTTTCGCTCGTCGTCTCCTCGACCTGGCCCTGCCATGGCCGAGCGGTGCGGTGCGGGGAAACCAGGACCCATTCGCCGGTCAGCCGGTTGAGCCGGCGATGCGGCGCTGCTGGAAGTAGGTCCATGCGTCCCCCACGATCGATGCCAGGTCGGGCTTCGCGGCGACCCAGCCCAGCTCAGCGCGTGCCCGGACCGACGACGCGATGAGCGTAGCGGGGTCGCCGGCGCGGCGCGGAGCGGGTGAGACCTTCACCTCCTCGCCGGTCACCTGGCGCACCATCTCGACGATCTGCAGGTTGGAGAACCCCTTGCCGTTGCCCAAGTTGTAGATCTTGTGTCGGCCCGGGTCGATGGCCTCCAGGGCCAGCAGGTGGGCGGCGGCGAGATCCTCGACGTGGATGTAGTCGCGCACGCAGGTGCCGTCGCGGGTCGGGTAGTCGCCGCCAAAGATCCGCAGGCTCGGGCGCAGGCCGGCGGCGACCTCCAGCGCGGCCGGGATCAGGTGGGTCTCCGGCTCGTGGCATTCGCCGAGCGGGATCGGCCCGTCGAGCGCGGCTCCGGCGACGTTGAAGTAGCGCAGGCTGGTTGCGCCGAGCTGATGCGCCTTGACCGCGTGCGCGATGGCCATGTCGACGGCGAGCTTGGTCCAGCCGTACGGGTTGGTCGGCGCGACCGGTGCCTGCTCGGTGATCGGAAGCGTGCTCGGGTTGCCATAGACGGCGGCGGTGGAGCTGAACACCAGCCGTTGGACGCCGGCCCGGCGCATCGCGTCGAGCAGCGCCAGCGAGCCGCCGACGTTGGTGTTCCAGTAGATCTCCGGCCGCTCCACCGACTCACCGGCCGCGATCTTGGCGGCGAAGTGCAGCACGCCGTCGAAGCCGGCGTCCCCGGTGAGGATCTCGCCGACCTCGTGCAGATCGCGTTTGTGCAGCATCACCTCGCCCGGCAGGGAGCCGACGTGCCCGGTCGACAGGTCGTCGATGACCTCGACCGTGTGGCCGGCGTCGAGCAGTTGATGCACGACGACGGACCCGATGTAGCCGGCACCGCCGGTCACGAGCAACTTCATAGGTCTGACGATAGGGCCACGAGTACCCGGTGCGGCATCCGCTGATGGGCAATCGGCGGAAATGTCGTCTCAATGACGAGACGATGAAGAAGTTGTCCTCGGAGGAACACTCATGCTCGAGCAGAAAACAGCCATCGTGTACGGCGGTGGCGGTGCGATCGGCGGCGAGATAGCTCGCGTTTTCGCAGCTCAAGGCGCTCGTGTCCACCTGGCGGGACGGACCGGCGCGGCCTTGGCCGCGGTGGCCGCCGACATCGCCACATTCGGTCGCCGGCCGGCCGAGGCCGCCGTGCTGGATGTGCTCGACGAGGCTGCGGTGAACGCGTTCGCGGCTCAGGTCGGTCCGGTGGACATCTGTGTCAACGCGGTCGGCCTCGACGGCGGCGCCCAGGGCCTCCCGTTGATCGAAATGAGCGCGGACGCGGTTGTCCAGCCGATCGCGGACGCCGCCCGAGCCGCCTTCACCATCGCGAAATCCGCGGCCGCCCACATGACCGACGGCGTGATCATCATGCTGTCGGCGCCGATGGCCCGGGTGCCGGTCGCCACGACAGGTCCCTTCGGCAGCGCCTCCGCGGCGGTGGAGACGATGGCCCGGCAACTGGCGGCCGAACTCGGGCCCCGTGGCACACGGGTGGTCTGTCTTCGGCTGACCGGGATCCCGGAAACGGCGACGCGGCTCGGCTCGCTGACCGAACGCATGTGGCGCGACGCCGCGCTCCGCCTGGGCCTGTCGTTCGAGGAGATCGTCGAGGCCGCTGGCGCTGGGAGCCCGCTCGGTCGCCCGCTGACGGTGGCGCGGGTGGCCGAACTGGCCGCGTTCGTGGCGTCGGACCGGTCCACCGCCCTGACCGGCACGGTGCTGAACGCCACCGGCGGCGCCGTGGTCGACTGACCGCCCGTCGCGGGTCAACGGCCTGGTAGCGCACCTCCGTTCACCTGGATGATCTGTGCGGTCACGTGGCCGGCGTCGGGGGAGGTCAACCAGCGGATCGTCGCCGCCACGTCGTCGGTGTGGCCGGCGCGCTTGTTGAGCGCCTGGCCGACCAGCATCTCGTGCCGTTGGCTCGTCATGGTGCCCGCGAAGAACTCGGTGTCAGCCGTGTAGCCGGGCGCGACCACGTTGACGGTGATCCCGCGGGGCCCGAGCGCCGCGGCCAGGTCGATCGCGTAGGGGTGCAGGGCGGCCTTGCTGCCGCCGTAGGAACCCGAACCCGAGCCGCGGAAGGCCGCGATGGAGCTCAGGAGCACCACGCGGGCGTTGTCGGCGAGCAGGTCACGTAGGGCCTCGGTCAGGTGGACCGCGGTCAGCACATTGGACCGTAGGTTGGCCGCCCACGCGGCCGATGCCCGCGCCACCGCGCCGGCCTCGCCGGACTCCGGCAGGGTCAGCGCGGCGTTGCCGCCGGCGTTGTTGACCAGCACGTCGACCCGGCCGAAGCGTTCGCCCACCTCCGCCGCCACTCGCTCGGCTTCGCTCACCTCGCCGACATCGGCGACGATCGCGTGCGCCCCGATCTCCGCTGCCGCCGCGGTCAGCACGTCGGCCCGGCGGCCGACGATCACCACCGCGTCGCCGTCCTTCGCGCATGATGCGGCCAGCGCCCGGCCGATGCCGGTGCCGCCGCCGCTGACTACCACCATCCGTGACATGGCGACGAGCCTAGCCACGCGAGCGGGCGCGTGTCGTGATCGTTCGATGGCCTGTGGATAACTACTGACGGCAATCATGATCCCGAATTTCTGTCACACCGCCGCGCGACGATTCCCGCATGACTGACGACGAGCGCGACGAGTTGATCGCCATGGTGCGGCGGGTCCAGCCTGACTTCGACGAGGCCGTGAAGTGGGGCCGGCGCACGTTCACGGTCGACGGCGACTGGCACCACTGGGTCTGCGCCGTGACGCCGCAGAAGATCGTGTTTCACAAGGGCGCGCTGTTGGCCGACCCGGATGGGCTACTCACCGGCTCCGGCGCCTATGTCCGCGAGGTCTCCGCCGCGGCGGCTCGGGCGGCGCCCGCAGCCGTGGAGTCGCTGGTGCGTGAGGCGGTGAAGCGTCAGCGCGATATGGTCTGAGAAGCCAATATGCCTTGACAGGCATATGCCTGATGCGCCATATTGGTGGGGTGCCTGTTGACGCCTTCGCCGTGTTGGCCGAGCCTGCCCGCCGCCGGATCCTCGACGAGCTGCGGGTCGCCGACCGGAGCGTGGGCGAGCTGGTCGTCGCGCTGACGATCAGCCAGCCGACGGTCTCCAAACACCTCAGGGTGCTGCGCGACGCAGGATTCGTCTCGTCCCGCACCGCTGCGCAGCAGCGCATCTACCACGTCGAGCCGGCCCAGTTCGTGGCCCTCGACGAATGGCTCGTGCCCTACCGTCGACTGTGGACGACACATCTCGACAAGCTGGCGCGCCATCTCGACGCGATGGAGCAGTGATGAAGAGCTACGAACCCAGCCCACTGGCGGACGTACGCGCCGAGCAGGCGATCGACGGCCGCTGGACCCTCGTGTTCGTCCGGGATTTCCCGCACCCACCGACACGCGTGTGGCGCGCGCTGACGGAGCCGGCGGAGCTGACCGAGTGGGCGCCGTACACGGCCGACCGCAACCTTTCCACGCTGGGCCCGGCCAAGCTGACGATGATCGACGGCGAAGAGCGGGTCGACATCCCCGTGGAGGTCACCGACGTCGACCCCGAGCGAGCGCTGGTCTACACCTGGGACACCGACCTGCTGCGCTGGCAGCTGACGCCCACCGCGATCGGCACCCGCCTGACCCTCCACCACACGGTCAACGACCCGTCCTGGATCAGCCAGGTCGCCGCCGGCTGGCACATCTGCCTGGACGTCGCCGACCACCTCCTGGCCGACGACCCCATCGGCCCGATCCGCGGCAACGCGGCCCGCGCCTACGGCTGGGAACCCCTACGCGACGCCTACGCCACGAAGCTCGACATCCCGACCGAGGACAACGCATAGGCCGTCGCAGCTGCGGTCTCCCAGCCTTCAGACCGCGACTCCGTCCTGCGCCGGCCGGTCGCTGCGTCTGCCCTGGAATCCCCTGTGCTACGAACAACGCTGCTGCGCCGCCACCGCCGCCGAGGCAACCGCGCCGGCCTCGGTCGAGTTCAGGCCCGCCGGCGTGTGCCACGTCGTCAGCCCAGCCGTTGACGGCCGATGCCTTGGCGTGCATGGGACGGGTGACGGTGACCTTTCGACAACCCGCTCGGCCTCCGCGATCTGTCGCGGGTCGACATGATCGTCGATCGAAGGGCGGCCGGCCAAGGCGGGGGCGCTTTCAACGACCCCGCCGGCGCAAGAGCGCGGACCGTGGTCAGCGTGCTCGTGTTGGCAGGGACGCGCCGCCGGTGTCGGCGTGCAATGGCCAAGGGGCCAGGCGGTCAGTGGCGGCTCCGGACGATTCTTCGCCTGTCTGGAAGCTCAAGCAGGAAGCGAAGAAGTAGGGCGAGCGCCTTCATGATCGGTCCAACATACTGACGCGGTGACGGTCGCGGGGGTAATAGATCTCGTACGAGGGCTGGTCGCGGGCGATCCGGTGGAGTCCGCGCATCGGGACGACACGCTCAGGTGGCTGGCCAGCACCGACGATATCTACCGGCGCGTGAAGCCGGACACTCCGCCGCGGCATCTGGTGTCGTACGTCGTGCGGTCGACGAACGCGATCACAGCGTGCTGCTGGTGGATCACGTGAACGCCGGGCTGTGGCTGCCGCCGGGCGGGCACGTCGAACCCGGCGAAGACCCGGCGGAAACGGCCCGCCGCGAGGCGCACGAGGAACTGGGGCTCGACGTCACCGTCACCGAGCCGATCTTCGTCACCGTCACGGTCACGGTCGGCATGGATCGCGGGCACACCGACGTGAGCCTGTGGTACCCGATCGCGGTCGCCAAGGACCAGCCGCTCGTCCTCGACGACCACGAGTTCGCCGGCGCGCGCTGGTGGTCGAGGGACGAGTACGACAGCGCCGACCCGGCCCGCTTCGACCCTCACTTCGGCCGCTTTCTGCGGAAACTGCGGCACAGCTAGCAGCCACCGACTGCGTCGGTGCCACCCCCGTCGGCACCTGCGGCCTGCCCGGCAACCCGCCGGCCGAGCGGCGTTGGCCACACAAGCTGTGGCCGCACGGCATAGGGACGCGAGCTGCGGGCCGCGCGGCACGGGCGACGCGAGCTGCGGGCCGCGCGGCACGGGCGACGCGAGCTGCGGACTGTGAGGGTGCGGAGAAGCGACCCACGGTCAGGTGCGGTGCCGCCCCGACGGGCGGCCTACACCCTGACCGTGGCGAAAGCTTCGGGGGGTGGGGCCGCCCGACATGATGCGTGAGCCATGCCGGGCGGCCCCGGAGAAAAGCTTTCGGGGGTGGAGCCGCCCGACGTCGGGTTTCGCGTCGGCGCCGGGCGGCTCCGTGCCAAGTTTTCGGGGGGTGGAGCCGCCCGACGTCGGGTTTCGTGTCGGCGTCGGGCGGCTCCGTGCCAAGTCTTCGGGGGGTGGAGCCGCCCGACATCGGTTTCGTGTCGGCGTCGGGCGGCTCCGCGGAAAGCTGGGGTGGCGCTGGCTCCTGAGGCAGTTCGGTCAGAGGTAGAAGCCGCTGGAGGGCGGCGCGGACGGGGTCGCCACCGCGGGCTTGCCGTCGCGCAGCGCCAGCAGTTCCGCGAGCGTCGCGCCGTACGCGCCGACGCCTGTTGCGGAGCCCAGCCACTGCGTGGCCTGCTCGTAGGGCAGCGGTCCGACCTCGATCTGGGCCATGCAGCGGCCCGGACGCAGCACCGCGGGGTGCAGGCGGCCGATCTTCTCGTTGGTGGTCACCGCGACGATCACGTTGCCGCCTTGGCCGAGCAGGCCGTCGGTCAGGTTGAGCAGGCGCGACAGCTGCTGGGTGGTGGCGGTCATGCCGTCGGCGCGGATCAGGTCGTCGCTGTCCTCGAGGAGGAGCAGTCGCCAGCGGCGGCTGTCCGTCGGCCCGCCGGCCGCGACCTTTGCCAGGTAGCCCGGGTCCGTGAACAGCTGCTGCGGGTCGATCACGAAGTCGACCTGGCACCAGTCCCGCCAGGCGCGGGCCAGCGCCCGCAGCGCGGTGGTCTTACCCGTGCCGGGGCTGCCGTGCATGATCAGCAGCCGGCCGTTGACGGTGGCGGGGGTGAGGTCCGTCAAGCGGTCGATCGCCTCGCCGGCGGTCTTCTCGTAGTTGTCGCGGATCGCCGTCCATTCGTCGCAGGCCACGTTGCGGGCCGTGCGCGTCGGGCCCATCTGCGACTGGTGCCAGAAGCCGATCTCCACCTCGCTGGTGTCGACCTTGGGCGGCTCGGCCGCGCCGGCGACACACTCGGCCAGTACTGACTCGGCCAGGTCCTCGGTCGTCGCGGTGACGGTGACGGAGGCGCCACCGGTGCGCCAGCGGACCGCGCGGACCGTCCAACCCTCGCCGATCGCGAGGCGGGCGTCGCGGCCCTCGTCGACCGCGACCCGGGCGAGCTTGGCGCCGGCTGGGAGCAGGCTGGCGTCAGCACGTACGCGGTCGAGGCGCTTCGTCCGCGCCCACGGCTGGTCGCCGGAGACGAAACTGGACAGCGCCAGAGCGTCGACGACGTCGGACGGCACGTCCATGTCGTCGAAGTGGAGGATGCGACCCAGGGGACCGGTGTGTTCGCCGGCACCGCCGCTGGGGATTCGGCCGTCGAGCATGCACCGAGTGTGACTACTCTCGGCTACGAGCGTCCACCGGCTATGCGTGGTGTGTGGCATTTGTCGCGCCGGGAAGCCGCCAGCAGCAACAGAGAGTGACGATACCGGCGCGATCAGTCGTTCAGCAGAGCGCGCTTCATGACCTTGCCAGTCGTCGTACGCGGCAGCTCAGTCACGAAACGGACGTCTCGCGGCACCGCGAACCGGGCGCCCACCCGACGCACGTAATCGCGCACCTCGTCCGCCGTCAACGTCACCCCGTCATGCGTCACCACGAACGCCGCCAACCGTTGCCCGAACTCGGCGTCCGGCACGCCCACCACCGCCGCCTCCCGCACCCCGGGCAACGTCGACAACAGGTCCTCGACCGCCGACGGGAACACGTTCTCGCCGCCGGAGATGACCATGTCGTCCGCGCGGCCGGACACCGTGAGCAGCCCCGCGGAGTCCACGAACCCGAGATCGCCGGTCGACAGCATCCCGTCGTGGGACTCGACGGAGGCGTGTCCGGCGTACCCCTCGAAAAGCATGTCGTTGCCCACGAAGATCCGGCCGACGGTGCCCGGCGCGACCGGCGTTCCGGCGGCGGACAGGATGGCCACCCGGGTGCCGCGCGGCGGCCGGCCCGCGGTGCCCGGCGTCCGGCGCAACTCGGCCGGTGTCGCGACGGAGGCCCAGGACACCTCGGTCGACCCGTAGAGGTTGTAGAGGACGTCGCCGTTCGTGTCCATGAAGCGCGTGGCCAGATCCCCGGGCAGGGCCGAACCACTCACCGCCACCACGCGTACGCACGGCGGCAGCACCCGTTTCGTCTCCAGCAGCCGCTCGAGCATCACCGGCACGGCGAAGACGGCTGAGCACGCGTGCCGGGTGGCGAGGTCCACAAGGGACTCCGGAGAGAACCGCGGCATCAGCACCACCGAGGCGCGCAGCCCCAGCGCCAGCTGCAAAGCCGCGTAACCCCAGGTGTGGAACAACGGCGCGGGGATCAGGATCCGGGCGCCGGCCCGCACCGGAATGCGATCGAGGATCGAGACCAACGGCCCCAGCCCACCGGGATTCGGCCGCCGGGCACCCTTGGGCGTCCCAGTCGTCCCCGACGTGAGCACGACGGTCCGCCCAGGCCGCTCCGGCGGCGCCAACGATCCGGTGCCGAGACGATCAGATAGCGATGCGAGCGGACCAGAGGCTGAGGACGAGCCCGCCTCCGGCGAAGCCGCCGTGCCCACAGCTGGCGACGAAGGGTCCGGGAGCGGCCCGGAGGCTGAGGACGAGCCCGCCTCCGGCGAAGCCGCCGTGTCCACAGCTGGCGACGAAGGGTCCGGCAGCGGACCGGAGGCTGAGGACGAGCCCGCCTCCGGCAAAGCCGCCGCACCCATAGAAGCGTCGAGCGGACCGGCCGCCGAGGAGGATCCAGAGACCGAGCCGGACAGCAACGTCGACACCAGCGCCGGCCCACTGACCTCGAACGACGGGTCGTGCACTACGAGCTTCAACCCGTGGTCCCGCACAACGGCCTCGATCTGCGCCGCCGAGAAGCCCGTGTTGATCAAAACAGCGTCGGCCCCGCGCAGCGACAGCGCCGCCACCGACAACACGAACCCACGATGGTTGCGGCACAACACCCCCACCCGATCACCGGCGGAGACAGGCAGCCGCGAGGCCACACCGACCACCTGGTCGCGCAGCGAACCATAGGTCAGCGCACCCGCATCGTCGATCAGCGCCACCCGCGACGGCGACCGCGCAGCCGCCGACAAAAGCGACCCACCAACCCCGAACCCCCACCGCCGCAGCGCCCTCAACTGCAAAGCGAGACGCCGCGGCGAGCCGGGGGTCAACAACCCCCGGCGCCCGAGGGTGAACAGTGTGTGGGCCGCACTCACCGGATCTGGTGGCCCGAGATAGCCCGGGACACCACCAGCCGCTGTATCTCCGAGGTGCCCTCGAAGATCGTGTAGATCTTGGCGTCGCGGTACCAGCGCTCGACCGGATGGTCGCGCACGAAGCCGGCGCCGCCGAGGATCTGGAGGGCGCGTTCGGTGACTGAGACCGCGACCTCGCCGGCCCGCAGCTTCGACATCGAGCCCTCGCCCGCCTCGAAGGGCCGGTTGTTGCGGCCCATCCAGGCCGCCCGCCAGACCAGCAGCCGCGCCGCGTCGATGTCGGTGCGCATGTCGGCCAGCGCGAACGCCACCGCCTGGTTCTCGATGATCGGCCGGCCGAACTGCACGCGGTCCTTGGCATAGGAGAGCGCATATTCGTACGCCGCCCGGGCCACCCCGATCGCCTGCGCGCCCACGGTGGGTCGGGTGATCTCGAACGTCCGCATCGCCGACGACGACTGTGACCGCTGCCCGGAACGGGCCCGCGCGAGCCGCTCCTCCAGAGCGGAGCGCCCGCCCAGCAGGCACGACCCCGGCACCCGCACGTCGTCGAGGAACACGTCGGCGGTGTGCGAGGCCCGCAGGCCCAGCTTGCGCAACTTGCGCGACGACGCCAGCCCGGCCGTCCCCGGCGGCACGACGAACGCCGCCTGCCCCCGCGCACCCAAAGAAGGGTCGACACTGGCCGTCACCACGTGCACGGCAGCGATCCCGCCGTTGGTGGCATAGGCCTTCTGCCCGGACAGCACCCACTCGTCGGCCGCCGAATCGTAGACGGCCCGGGTGCGCATCGCGCCCACATCGGACCCCGCCTCCGGCTCCGTCGAGCAGAAAGCCGCCACGGCCGGCGAGTCGACCGACCCGAAGCATTGCGGCACCCACTCGACGAGCTGGTCGGGCGTGCCCGAACCGTAGATCGCCGCGACGGCCAGTGACGTGCCCATGATGGCCAGCCCGATCCCGGCGTCGCCCCAGAAGAGCTCCTCGCTCGCGATCGGCAGCGACAGCCCGGTCGGGTCGGCCCAGGTGTTGGCCAGGAACTCGAAACCGTAGAGGCCGACCTTGGCCGCCTCCTGGATCACCGGCCAGGGCGCCTCTTCGCGGTCGTCCCATTCGGCGGCGGCGGGGCGCACGACCTCGGCGGCGAAGCCGTGCACCCAGTCGCGCAGATCGCGCTGCTCCTCGTTCAGGTCGAGCGAGAACTCAGGCACGAAAAACCTCAGGCCTTGGGGATGTCGAACAGGTTGGCGATGTTGGCGGCCAGGCCGAGGTCGCCCTTGGCCTTCAGCTTGCCGGTCATGAACATCATCACCGGGTTGCCGCTGCCCGACACGATCTTGAGGAAGTCGACCGGGCCCATGGTCAGCGACAGGCGCGGGTCGCGCTCGGCGGTGTTGTTGACCGTGCAGGCACCGTCTTCGATGACCACCTCGTAGGTGTCGCTGCCACCGTCGGGACGGCCCGTAACGGTCCAGTGGATCACCGCGTTGGTCGAACCGGCACGGTCGGCACGGAACAGCGTCGGCATGCGGTCGAAGACCTGGTCAAGAATCTTGCCCCGGGCGTCGCTCTGCATGACCTCGGCGATCTTGGTGTCCGGGGTGGACTTGACGAGCTGCGCGAACTCCTTGGGGCCGACCGAGGCGAACTGGGTCGGGTCGAAGTCAGACATCGCGGCGCTTCCCCTTCAAAGTGAAATACCTACTCCGCAGTAACCTTACGCACGAGTAGATATGCTGGCAACCGTGAGGCGCCTTCCACGAGCGGTACGCGAGCAGCAGATGCTCGACGCCGCTGTGCTGGTCTTCTCGCGCCGCGGCTTCCACGAGGCCAGCATGGACGAGATCGCCGAAGAGGCCGGCATCTCCAAGCCCATGGTGTACGCGTACCTCGGCAGCAAGGACGACCTGTTCCGGGCCTGCGTCAACCGGGAGGGCACGCGCCTGCTGGAGTCGATCGTCGCCATGGTCCAGGACGACCTGCCGGCCGACGAGCAGCTCTGGCGCGGGCTGCGCGGCTTCTTCGGCTTCGTCGGCGAGCACCGCGCGGGCTGGGCCGTGCTCTACCGCCAGGCCAAGAGCCGCCAGCCGTTCGCCGACGACCTCGCCGCGCTGCGGGCCCGCATCGTCGAGGTGATCGCCGGCATGCTGGCCCGCGCGGTGCGCACCCAGGGCACCGAGGCCCGCGACCAGGACCTGACCGCGAGCGCGTACGCCCTGGTCGGCGCGGCCGAGTCGGTCGCCGACTGGCTGGCCGACCATCCCGAGGCCGACCCTGACCACTCGGCCGCGCGCCTGATGAACTTCACCTGGCTGGGTGCCCGCCAGCTCCTACGGGGTGAGCTCTGGCAGCCCAGTTCGGCCTGAGCACCTGCTTGGCCTCCGCCGTCGGGCCGTGCGAGGTGATCACCACCGGGGTGTCCAGCTCGGCCGAGACCGTGCCCGGCCAGTCGACCGGCGCCGGGGAGTAGCGCGGTCGCGTGCTGAACAGCCGCCGGGTCAACGCCTCCTGCCGGTGGAGGTCGCCGACGGGTCCGGGCACCAGCCGGTCCGTCCAGTCATAGGACGAGCAGAACTTGAGGGCCGGCGAAGCCACGTCGAGGTGGGTCAGCGCGATCCCGTCGACCCCATCGCACACCTCCACCGCGTACCGGTGCGCCACCGCGTCGAAGTGCCCGAACCGGAACCGGCCCTGCCAGCGGTTGGTCGGGTTGTTGGGGTCGGTCAGCGGCAGACCCGGGTCCTCGGTGACCAAGGGACCCGGGCCGTGCCGCGTGGTCACCACCCGGAGCACGCCGAGCCGCGTCGCGTTGCCGGCCTGACCCCCCTCGCCCAGCAACGTCTCCGCGTTGTCGAACGTCGTCGTGCTCCAGGTGGTGTACGGGTGGAAGCCGTGCCACTCGTCGAGCAGCACACCCTGCGCACCCTCGAAAACCACCGGGCCGACCGCCAGCAGGTCGCCGAGGAACGCCCGGCTGACGATCGGGACCCGCGCGGCGAACGCGCCGAAGGCGCGCACCGTCGCGTCGATCGGCGGCACGTCCAGCGGACCCAGCTCGTCGACGAGCCGGTCGCGGAGCACCGCCAGCTTCGCGCCGAGCACCCCGGGCGCCTGCGCGTCGGCCACCCGGGGCGCGTCGGCGGGGTGGGCGAGGGCGTACCCCATAGCCTCGCCCACCCCCTTCCCGCAGGACCCATGCCGGTGGGCACCGCGGGCGATCTCCCGGGCGCGGTTGGCCGCCCGGTGGTAAGGCGTGGCGAGCAGCGCGTCACCTTCGACGGTCAGGCGCTCGAACGCGTCCGGCACGCCGATGTCGGCCAGGTGGTCGGCCTCGACGACGAGCGCCAAGGGGTCGACCACCATGAACCGCGACAGGTGCGTGTGCACGCCACGCAACGTGCCGGCGCCGAACTGGGCGAAGACATGACGCCGCCCGTCGGGCAGAACGACACTGTGGCCGGCCTGCCCGCCCCCGTTGTACCGCACCACTGCGGCAACCGGGCGGCCGTCGATTCCCTTCGCGCACAACCAGTCGACGACGGTGCCCTTGCCCGCGTCGCCGTATCCCAGGTCGGCCACCAGCACGTGGTTCATAGCCGGCTGATCCGGTCGTCGCCCTGCAGCGTGGTCGGCAGGCCCCAGGTCGACAGGACCCGACCGCCACGGTCCACCGTGGCCAGCGCGCTGGACACCGTCGTGGACACCGTGCTGCCCGTCTCGGCCAGGTCGGCCAGGCCGGCGTCGAGGTCGATCGCCGCCTCGCCGAGCCCGACCGCCAGCGCGATCGTCTCGCACACCGCCTCCGGGTCGTCGAGCTCGATCGCGTTCTGCCCGAGCAGGCCGCGCCAGAAGTCGAGGACCGTGGCGTTGCCGGAGTAGTTCGCGCCGCGCGGCAGCAGGTAGAACGTCTCGTACTTGCGGCGCACCTCGGAGACGATCCGCCGCAGCGGGATGTCCTCGGCCAGGTCGTCGCCGCAGACGTTGCGCACCTCGCGCGCCTTGACCCGCTCGTAGGCCAGCTCGTCGCCGATCACGAACAGGTAGCCGCGCCGGCCCCGCTTGGTGAAGCAGTCGAGCTCGGTGTGCCGAGCCAGGTAGTAGAAGGCCAGCTCGTAGGACTCGCGCATCTGGCCGCCACCGCCGCCCTCGAGCACGATCCGGCCGAGGTCGTCGTCCATCCGGTTGTCGGACTCGAACTGGCCGATCTGCAGCGGCACCCGGTCACAGGTGGCGTCGCCGACCGCGGCGAAGAGGATCTGCGGGTCGCGGGCGTAGTTCTTGCGGAGCAGCAGGCCGAGCAGCTTGGGCAGCTTGGTCTGCAGCACGCGGGGGATGTCACCCATCGAGCCGGTGACGTCGAAGACCACCGCGATCGCGAGGGACTCCGGGTGCTCCCGCGAGTCACGGCTCTCCCGGACGGTGCCGTGCGGGTCGAGCTTCGGGTGGACGGTGCGGGCGCCGCTGTCGCTGTAGGCGAAGGCGCTGCGGCCGGTGGTGCGCCGGTAGCGGTCGGCGGCATCGTAGACATCGGTTGACCAGACTCCGCTGCCCATCGCGGGCCTCCTTCTAGAGGTTGAGCGGGCGGAACTTCCGCACGCCGTAGAGTCGTTCGAGCAGGTCGTCGAGCTCGGCGAGGAGCGCCCAGGCGTCGTCGGGGCGCGACCGTGGCGACGGGAGCGTGCAGCCGTCGGCGAACGACAGCAGCGCCGCCGGCGCGTGGCCACCCATCAGCGCGGTCATCGACCGGGCGGCCATCGCGATGTCGGTGCCCGGCTCGGGCGGCAGTCGATTGTGGACCTCGGGCGGGTACCAGTCGGCGTAGCGCTCCACCACCGCCGGCACGTGGTCGAGCCCGTCGACCACCGAGTAGCACCAGTCGACCAGCACGACGCCGTGGTCGGTGGTCTCGATCAGGATGTGCTCGGGCAGCACGGCGCCGTGCACCACGCCGGCCCGGTGGGCCAGGCCGAGCGCCACCAGCAACCGGCGCCAGATCCAGGCGGCGTCGCGCGGGTCGAGGCCCTCGGGCCGCAGCCGCATGACGTCGGCCAGGCTGGTCAGGTGGGGCACCGAACCGAGCACGTTGACCCGGCGCTCCTGGCCGGTGCCCGGGTCGCGGTGCCGGAACGTGTCGACCATCCGTGGCACGTAGGGCAGGTAGCGCGGGTCGCCGGCGTCGGCGATCCGGCGCAGCGCCGTCGCCTCGCGCTCCATCAGGTCGTTGTTGACCGGCCGGCGCGGCTGCTTGAGCAACAGCCCGCGGCCGAGGTCGTGCAGGTTGGCCAGGTCGCCGGTGTGCGCCACCGCGCCGACCCGGTAGCGGCCGAAGACCACCGTCCCGCGGGCCCGCCAGCGGTTGGTGAGCGTCACGAACGCGTCGGTCGCGGCGGCCCGGGCGCCGGGCGCGACGCGGTCGGGGTGCAGCACGGCGGCCAGCCGCAGGTAGCCGCGGTGCGGGTCGTCGGGGCCGAACAGCTCCTCGTCGCTGGTGGCCTCGTGGACGCGGCGGATCGCGTCGTCGAGCGTGGTCATCGGACGGTCTCCTCTCGGGCCGGCCGGAGCAGGGCGGGATGCAGCAGGTTGGCGTCGCCGGCCCGGTAGAGGCGGGCGCGGGGTCCGCCGCGCGGGCCGCCGTGCTCGGTGGTGGCGCCGGTGCCCTCGACCAGCCCTGGCACGGAGAGCACCTTGCGGTGGAAGTTGCCGGCGTGCAGCGGGTGTCCCCAGACCGTCTCGTAGACGGCCCGCAGGTCGGCGATGGTGAACTCCTCGCCGACGAAGCGCGTCGCCAGCGGTGTGTATTCGAGCTTGGAGCGGGCCCGCTCGAGGCCGTCGTCGACGATCCGCCGGTGGTCGAAGGCCAGCTCCCGGCTCGGCAGCGCGGTGACCGGCAGCCACTGGGCGGCGCTGGCGTCGGAGCCGGCCGACGGCTCGGGCAGGTCGGGCGCGAAGGCGAGGTAGGCGATCGAGAAGATCCGCATGCGCGGATCGCGCTCGGGGGCGCCGTAGGAGGCGAGCTGCTCGAAGTGCACCCGGCGCAGCGGCTCGCCGCCCAGCCCGGTCTCCTCGGCGAACTCGCGCCGGGCGGCGACGGGCAGGTCTTCCTCGGGTCGGACGAAACCGCCCGGCAGGGCCCAGAAGCCGGCGAACGGTGGGGCGGCCCGCTGGATCAACAGCACCTGGAGCTCGCCGTCGCGAATGGTGAGCGCGACCACGTCGACCGTGACCGCCACCGCGGGATAGGCCCGCGGGTCGTACCCCGCCAGGAACTCCTGCTCGTTGACCACGGCCCATCCTTCTCACACTTAGAACTTCTCGATCTAAGAACAACTCAAGATGAGAATAACCGTGGGCACAGGAAGCGACAAGGTGCCGTGCGCGGCGTGGTTTAGCTCATGGTGCCGATCAGGTGCGGCGCGCCGGTTTTCGGATCGTGCAGAGCGAAGGTCTCACCCGGGGTGGCCGAGAACGCCACCGTGCCGGGCAACAAAATCGGCCGCTTGAAGGCCACCTCGACCGTGTACGCGTCGGGCAGCCGCCCGTCCAGCGCGGCCAGGCAGCGGGCCTTGCTCCACATGCCGTGCGCGATCGGGCGCGGAAAGCCGAACAGCCGGGCGCCCAGCCGCGAGGTGTGGATCGGGTTGCGGTCGCCGGAGACGCGGGCGTAGTCGACGCCGACCCGGGCCGGCACCCGCCAGGTCGCCGAGGCCGGTGGCGGCACGTCGCGCGGTCCGGACCCGCCCGAACCGTCGCCGCGGCCCCGGCGCAGGTAGGTCGAGACGTCGCGCCACACCTCGACGCCGTCGACCGTGGCCACGGCGACGATGTCGAACTGGCGCCCGCGCTCGTGCGGCCGCAGGTCGACCGCGCGCACCGACAGGTCGAGCCGCTCCGCGGCGTCGATCGGCCGGGTCGCCGTGATCCGGTTGCCGACGTGCACCAACCCCACCACCGGGTACGGGAAGTCGGGCCCGGTCATCAGCCGCATCGCCAGCGGGGTGGCCAGCACGTGCGGGAAGGTCACCGGCAACCGGTCGGTCAACCGGAACCCGCACACCCGGTCGTAGTCGGCGAGCCAGCTGCGGCTCACCTCGACCCCGCGCAACACGAGCTCGACGTCGGGCAACACCTCGATCGGCGGCCGCCGGTCGCTGCCCGGCACCAGGCCGATGCGGGGCAGCGCCCGGATCGCCGCCCGCCGGTAGAGCGGTCCCAGCTCCGGCGGGCCGTCGAGCTCGACGATGGACATCTAGGCACCCAACCACATCTGGCCGCAGACCCGCACCACGTTGCCGGTCACGCCGGACGAGCCGGGTGCGGCCAGCCAGGCGATGGTCTCGGCGACGTCGACCGGCAGGCCGCCCTGCGACATGCTGTTCATCCGGCGCCCCACCTCGCGGGCCCCGAGCGGCATGCGGGCGGTCATCCGGGTCTCGATGAAGCCGGGCGCCACCGCGTTGATGGTCACGCCCTGGGCGGCGAGGATCGGCGCCATCGACTGCACCAGCCCGATCACGCCGGCCTTGGACGTGGCGTAGTTGGTCTGGCCCCGGTTGCCGGCGATGCCGCTGGTCGACGAGACCGAGACGATCCGGCCGCCCTCGGGCAGCAGCGGGATCAGCGCGTCGTTGATCCGCTCCTGGCTCGACAGGTTGACGTCGACCACCGCGTCCCACTGCTCGCCCGACATCTTGGCGATCGTCTTGTCGCGGGTGATGCCGGCGTTGTGCACCACGATGTCGACCCGGCCGTGTCGCGAGAGCAGCTGCGCGGCCAGCGTGGACGGCGCATCGGGGCGGGTGAGGTCGAGCTGCAGCGCCGTGCCGCCGATCTCGTTGGCCACCCGGGCCAGCGCCTCGCCGGCGGCCGGCACGTCGAGCGCGACGACCCGGGCCCCGTCGCGGGCCAGCACCCGGGCGATGGCCGCGCCGATGCCCTGCGCCGCGCCGGTCACCAGGGCCACCTTGCCCTCGAGCGGGTGCGCCCAGTCGGTCATCGGCGAGGAGCTCACCTGGCCGATCCGGATGACCTGTCCCGACACGTACGCCGAGCGTCCCGACAGCAGGAACCGCACCGTCGAGTCGGTGAACTCCTCGGCGCCGGGCGCGACGTAGACCAGCTGCGCCGTGGTGCCGCGGCCGAACTCCTTGCCGATGCTGCGGGTCAGGCCCTCGAGTGCGCGCTGCGCGGTGGCCTCCCGCGGCGAGGCGCAGGCGGCCGGCGGTGTGCCGAACACGATCACGCGCCCGTTGGGGGCGAGCGCGCGGGCGTTGGCGTGGAAGAACTCGTAGAGCGGGTGCAGGGCGGCTGAGTCGGCGATGCCGGTCGCGTCGAAGAGCAGCGCCGACCAGGGCGGCCCGCCGTCGAGGGCGACGCCGGCGATGGTGAGCATCTTGCGCACCGGGCCGTCGAGCCGCCCGCCGGGTGCCCCGCCGAGCAGGACCGGGCCGGTGACCAGCGGATCACCGGGACGGAACCGCCGCAACACCGGCGGCGCCGGGAGCCCCAGCCGTTTGACCAGCGCACGGCCGGGACCGGAGTTCGCGAAGCTCGCGTAGCGGTCGCTCATAGCGGTAGCCTACTCGTGAGTAACCCTGGAGGGAGGCGACTGATGGAGACCCGTAAAGTCGCGATCGTCGGCGGCAACCGCATCCCGTTCGCCCGCTCCAACAGCCGCTATGCCGCGGCCAGCAACCTCGACATGCTCACCGCCGCGCTCGACGGGCTCGTCGCCCGGTTCGGGCTGGCCGGCGCCCGGGTCGGCGAGCTCGTCGCCGGCGCGGTGCTCAAGCATTCCCGCGACTTCAACCTGACCCGCGAGGCCGTGCTGGGCTCGCGGCTCGACCCGACGACTCCGGCCTACGACATCCAGCAGGCCTGTGGCACCGGGCTGGAGGCGGCGATCCTGGTCGCCAACAAGATCGCGCTGGGCCAGATCGACGCCGGGATCGCCGGCGGGGTCGACACGACGTCCGACGCGCCGCTCGCGCTCAACGAGGACCTGCGCCGCACGCTCCTGCAGATGAACGCGGCCCGCACGACCGGCGCGCGGCTGCGGGCGGCCACCAGGCTGCGGCCGCACCAGGCGTTCATCCCCGACCGGCCACGCAACGCGGAGCCGCGCACGGGGCTGTCGATGGGTGACCACGCCGCCATCACGGCGCTGCGCTGGAACGTCGACCGGGAGGCCCAGGACGCGCTCGCGCTGGCGTCGCACCAGCGGCTCGCGGCGGCGTACGACCGGGGCTTCTTCGATGATCTGGTCACGCCCTATCTGGGGCTGACCCGCGACCAGAACCTACGGGCCGACACCTCGGTGGAGAAGCTGGGCAAGCTGCGGCCGGTGTTCGGCACGCGCGGCCCCGACGCCGAGCGGGCGACGATGACCGCGGGCAACTCCTCACCGCTGACCGACGGCGCGTCGACCGTGCTGCTGGCCTCGGAGGAGTGGGCGGCGCAGCGGCGGTTGCCGGTGCTGGCCCACTTCGTCGACGCGGAGACGGCGGCGGTCGACTTCGTGCACGGCGACGAAGGGCTGCTGATGGCCCCGGCCTATGCGGTGCCCCGACTGCTGGCCCGGCACGGGCTGAGCCTGCAGGACTTCGACTTCTACGAGATCCACGAGGCGTTCGCGTCGCAGGTGCTGGCGACGCTGGCCGCTTGGGAATCGCCGGAGTTCTGCAAGGAGCGGCTCGGGCTGGACGCCCCGCTCGGTGCGATCGACCGGGCCAAGCTCAACGTCAACGGCTCGTCGCTGGCGGCGGGCCACCCGTTCGCCGCGACCGGCGGCCGGATCGTCGCGACGCTGGCCAAGCTGCTCGCCGAGAAGGGCAGCGGGCGGGGGCTGATCTCCATCTGCGCCGCCGGCGGCCAGGGCGTGGTGGCGATCCTGGAGCGCTGAGACCCCCAAACGACTGTTTGACAGTGTGCGTGCGTGTCGCGCACACTGTCAAACATGTCTTTGGGGGACGACCCGACCGTCAAGCTCCGCGCGTTGGCGCACCCGCTCCGCCTACGGATCCTGTCGCTGCTGACCGGCGCCGCGATGACCGCCGCCGAGGTGGCCCGCGAGCTCGACCTGACGCACGCCAACGCCAGCTACCACCTGCGCCACCTGCTCGCGGCCGGCCAGATCGAGGTCGCCGGCGAGGAGAAGATTCGCGGCGGGGTGGCGAAGAGGTATCGTCATCCCGCCGAGGCCGGCTTCGACAAGCCGCGCGCCGCGATCCCCGAAGGGGCGCAGCGGACGGCCGACCACCTGCTCATCTACGAGGCGCTGGCGGCCGAGCTCCGGCGCCGTTCCCGGGCCGTCATGCGGGCGCAGGGCAACCACTTCACCGACGCCGAGCTCTGGGTCGACCCTGCCGTCTGGTTGCGGGTCGAGGAGCAGATCACCGAGGCCAGCCGAGCCCTGCACCGGGCCGCGGTCGCCCCCCGTACCCCTGGCGCGATCCGGGTCAACGCCACGATCGCGCTGTTCAGAATGGAGCCTGACGCGAAATGAGCACGGTCACCCCGGCCCCGCCGGCCGCCGCGGAGCAACCGCGCCCGGGTCTGTTGGCACCGCTGCGACACCGGCCGTTCCGGTTTCTGATCGCCGGCCGTACGACGACGATGCTGGGCAACGCCGTGGCGCCGATCGCGCTGTCGTTCGCCGTGCTCGACCTCACCGGCTCGGCCCGCGACCTGGGCCTCGTGGTCGGCGCGCGCTCGCTGGCCAACGTCGTCTTCATCCTGTTCGGCGGCGTCATCGCCGACCGGCTGCCACGCCACCTGGTGATGGTCGGCGCGTCCACATTGGCCGGTGCGACCCAGGCGGCGGTCGCGGTCACCGTGCTCACCGGCACCGCGACGATTCCACTGCTGCTGGCGCTGTCGGCGGTCAACGGCGTGGCGGCCGCGGTCGCGTTCCCGGCCATCTCCGCGATCCTTCCGCAGACGGTGCCGGCCGGCGTGCTGCAGCAGGCCAACGCCATCAACCGGCTCGCCTGGAACTCCGCGATGATCGCCGGCGCCTCGCTGGGCGGCCTGCTGGTCGCCACCGCCGGGCCGGGCTGGGGCCTGGCGGTCGACGCCGGCACGTTCTTCCTCGCCGGCCTGCTGTTCGCGCTGGTGCGGCTGCCGCGACGAGAACGGCCCGATGCCGCCGAGCGGTTCGGGTTCTTCACCGAGATGCGGCTCGGGTGGTCGGCGTTCGCGAGCCGCACCTGGCTCTGGACGGTGGTCGCCGGCTTCTGCGTGATCAACGCGGCGCTGTCGGGATCGGTCACCGTGCTGGGTCCGGTGGTCGCCGACGAGAGCTTCGGCCGCGCCACCTGGGGGCTGATCCTGGCCGTGGAGACCGCGGGCATGATCGTCGGCGCGCTGGTCGCGATGCGGATCCGGGTGAGCCGGCTGCTCTTCTACGGCGTGCTCTGGTGCCTGGGCGACGCGCTGCTGGTGCTGGCCCTCGGGCTGACCCCCGCGGTGCTGGTCCTGCTGGTGGCCGGGTTCGTGGTCGGGTTCGCGCTGGAGCAGTTCACCGTCGCGTGGGACACCACGATGCAGGAGCACGTGCCGAGCGAGCTGCTGGCCCGGGTCTACTCCTACGACATGCTCGGCTCGATCCTGGCCGTGCCGATCGGGCAGGTCGCGGCCGGGCCGCTCGCCGAGCACTTCGGGGTGCGGCCCACCCTGGTCGGTGCCGCGGCCCTGATGGCCCTGGCCACCGCGGCCATGCTGCTCAGCCGCGACGTCCGCCGGCTGCACCACGCGATCTAGCCGTCGCGCGTGGTGGGAGGATGGCCGGGTGACGCAGGTACCCAACGTTCTCGCCGCCCGATACGCCTCGCCTGAGTTGGTCGCCCTCTGGTCGCCGACCGAGAAGGTGAAGCTGGAGCGGCGCCTGTGGATCGCGGTGTTGGAGGCGCAGCGCGACCTCGGCATCGACGTGCCCGACGGGGTGGTCGAGGCCTACCGGGCGGTGCTCGACGACGTCGATCTGAGCTCGATCGCCGAGCGGGAGCGGGTCACCCGGCACGACGTGAAGGCGCGGATCGAGGAGTTCGCGGCCCTGGCCGGCCACGAGCAGATCCACAAGGGGATGACCTCGCGGGACCTAACCGAGAACGTCGAGCAGCTGCAGATCCGCTCGTCGCTCGCGCTCGTCCGGGACCGGGTGGTGGCGGCGCTGGCCCGGCTCGCCCGGCTGGCGGTCGAGCACGACAACCTGGTCATGGCCGGCCGCTCGCACAACGTCGCCGCGCAGGCGACCACGCTCGGCAAGCGGTTCGCGTCGGCCGGCGAGGAGCTGCTGATCGCGTACCAGCGGCTCACCGACCTCATCGCCCGCTACCCGCTGCGCGGCATCAAGGGCCCCGTCGGCACCGCCGCCGACCAGCTCGACCTCTTCGACGGCGACGCGGCCAAGGTGGCCGAGCTCGAACGCCGGGTCGCCGCGCACCTGGGCTTCGCGTCGGTGCTGAGCAGCGTCGGCCAGGTCTACCCGCGCTCGCTCGACCTCGACGTGGTGACCGCGCTGGCCCAGGTCGTCGCCGCACCGAGCAGCCTGGCCACCACGATCCGGCTGATGGTCGGCCAGGAGCTGGTCACCGAAGGCTTCCGGCCCGGTCAGGTCGGCTCGAGCGCGATGCCGCACAAGATGAACACCCGGTCCAGCGAGCGCGTCAACGGGCTGGCGGTGGTGGTCCGCGGCTACGTGTCGATGATCGGCGAGCTGGCCGGCGACCAGTGGAACGAGGGCGACGTCTCGGATTCGGTGGTCCGCCGGGTCGCCCTGCCCGACGCCTTCTTCGCCACCGACGGCCTCTTCCAGACGTTCCTGACAGTGCTCGACGAGTTCGGCGCCTATCCCGCGGTGGTCGCCCGAGAGCTCGACCGCTACCTGCCGTTCCTGGCCACGACCAAGATCCTGGTCGCCGCCGTACGCCGGGGCGTCGGTCGCGAGACGGCGCATGAGGTGATCAAGGAGAACGCGGTCGCCGTGGCGCTCGAGATGCGCGAGAAGGGCGCCGGGGAGAACGACCTCTTCGACCGGCTGGCCGCCGACGGCCGGCTCGGCCTGACCCGGGGCGAGATCGACGCACTGGTGGCCGACCGGGCGGCCTTCGTGGGCGCGGCGGGCGCGCAGGTCGCCGCGGTGGCCGAGAAGATCGACGAGGTGGTCCGCCAGCACCCGGCGGCTGCGGGCTACACACCGGGCGCCATCCTCTGACGCGCTTCACGGCGTGGCGCCCGGGGGTGGGCGCCACGCCGCTGTGGGAGAGCGTTGCTCTTGGGTGGCGTCAGACGCCGGCGGTACTCTGGATCCACGCCCGGTTGTAGGCGACGCTGCCGTAGTTCTGGATGTTGACGCCGTCCGCCGTGGACGCGACGCCGACCTGCGCGCCGTTGTAGAACTGCGGGCCGCCCGAGTCGCCGCGCCACGCGTTGCCGTTGATCCGGGTGCTGCGGATCGCCCGGCCGCCGTAGGCGTCGGTCACGTTGGTGCTGGTCACCCGGACGCTCGCGGTCTTCAGCACCGTCGACGCCGAGCAGCCGCTGTAGCAGGTCATGCCCCAGCCGTAGATGGTGTTGGTGGAGTTGACCGGCGGGTAGGCGCTCGACAGCGTGACATAGCTGGTGCTGACCGAGCTGCTCAGCCGCATCAGCGCGAGGTCGTAGCGGGAGTAGGTGGCGCTGACGGTCCGGGTCACGCCGCCCGAGGTGCGGTTGACGCTGCCCACGCGCACGGACATCGAGCCGCTGATGCAGTGGCGGGCGGTCAGCACCCAGGTCGGCGCGATAATCGTGCCCGAGCACGTGAACGAGCCGTTGCTGAGCACGGCGGCCGCCCACGGCGCCGACGAGACCGTGCCGCCGCCGATGATCTGCGCCGGGTCGGTCGGGCCGACGGGTGCGGCGCCGGCGGCGCTGGGGGCGAGAAACGCGCCGGTCAGACCGATGGCAAGCGCGGCCAGGGTGAGGCGTGTGCGCATCTGGGCTCCTATCCGAGGGGGGTGGATCGGACTGCCCGAGACGCTATTGCGACATCGACAGATTTACAAGCATCAGTTTCAGGTCATACGACGTGCTGATGAGCAGTGGCCGAAATCCCATTCCGGGGTCCGCGGCTCCCGGTTGGGGCGGACGCGGGCTACGGATGGGGGTGGAGTTGTCGTTGATCCGATATCTCAGGCGTAATGCCTGTCCACGACGCCTGTCCAGAGGCTGGGCGGGTGCCGGTCAACGTCTATCTACCGGGTAGTCTTGGCGCGCTTACCGCGTACGAAAGTCAGGAGTGTCCAGTGGCTCGCGTCGTCGTCGACGTCATGCTCAAGCCGGAGATCCTCGACCCTCAGGGCCAAGCGGTCGCCAACGCGCTGCCCCGGCTCGGCGTCACCGACGTGTCCTCGGTCCGCATCGGCCGCCGCATCGAGATCGAGTTCGCCGGCGACGCCGACCCCGAGCGGGTCCGCGAGATCGCCGACAAGCTGCTCGCCAACCCGGTGATCGAAGACTTCACCATCCAAGAGGTCGCCACCGCGGCCCCCGTGCCCGCGGGTGACCAGCCATGAGTGCCCGCGTCGGAGTCGTGACGTTCCCGGGCTCGCTCGACGACGGTGACGCCGCCCGGGCGATCCGGGTGGCCGGTGGCGACGCGGTGCGGCTCTGGCACGGCGACGCCGACCTGCACGGGGTCGACGCCGTGGTGCTGCCCGGCGGCTTCTCCTACGGCGACTACCTGCGCACCGGCGCCATCGCCCGGTTCGCGCCGGTGATGGAGTCGATCATCGACGGCGCCCGGGGCGGCCTTCCGGTGCTCGGCATCTGCAACGGCTTCCAGATCCTCTGCGAGGCCCACCTGCTGCCCGGCGCCCTCACCCGCAACAGCCACCTCCACTTCCGCAACCGTGACCAGTGGCTGCGGGTCCACGCCGCCAACACGGCCTGGACCAACTCGTTCGAGGCCGACCAGGAGATCCTGGTGCCGCTCAAGAGCGGCGAGGGCCGCTACGTGGCCGACCAGGCGACGCTCGACGAGCTCGCCGCCAACGGCCGGATCGTGGCGACCTATCTGCGCGGCAACCCCAACGGCTCCGAGCGCGACATCGCCGGCGTCACCAACGAGGCCGGCAACGTCGTCGGGCTCATGCCCCACCCCGAGCACGCGATCGAGGCACTGACCGGTCCGTCGCTCGACGGGCTGGGCTTCTTCACCTCGATCTTCAAGCACCTGGCGGGGGCCTCGGCATGACAACCCAGTCCGACACGGCGCCGAGCGAGACGGCGTCCTACGGCGGCCACGACGGTCCCGACACCGTCGAGCGGGCCAACGAGACCGCCGAGGAGCTTCAGCCGTACGCCGAGCTGGGCCTGCGGGACGACGAGTACGAGCGGATCCGCGGGATCCTCGACCGCCGGCCGACGCAGTCCGAGCTGGCGATGTACTCGATCATGTGGAGCGAGCACTGCTCCTACAAGTCGAGCAAGGTGCACCTGCGCCAGTTCGGCGAGAAGCAGCCGCCGAGCGACCGGATGCTGGCCGGCATCGGCGAGAACGCCGGCGTCGTCCGGATCTCCGACCAGCTCGCGGTCACGTTCAAGGTCGAGTCGCACAACCACCCGAGCTTCGTCGAGCCCTACCAGGGCGCCGCGACCGGAGTCGGCGGCATCGTCCGCGACATCCTCGCGATGGGCGCCCGGCCGGTGGCCGTGATGGACCCGCTGCGCTTCGGCGCGGCCGACCACGAGGACACCGCCCGCGTGCTGCCCGGTGTCGTGGCCGGCATCGGCGGCTACGGCAACTGCCTCGGCCTGCCCAACGTCGGCGGCGAGGTCGTCTTCGACCCGACCTATCAGGGCAACCCACTGGTCAACGCGCTCTGCCTGGGCGTGCTGCCGGTCGACCGCCTGCAGAAGAAGGACGCCGCCGGCCCCGGCAACATCGTGGTGCTGATGGGCGCCAAGACCGGCCGCGACGGCATCGGGGGCGTGTCGGTGCTGGCCAGCGCGACCTTCGACGACGGCAGCGCCGCGCGCCGCCCGTCGGTGCAGGTCGGCGACCCGTTCACCGAGAAGCTGCTGATCGAGGCCTGCCTCGAGCTCTACGACGCCAACCTGGTCGTCGGCATCCAGGACCTCGGCGGCGCGGGCCTGACCTGCGCGCTCACCGAGACCGCGGCCTCCGCGGGCACCGGCATGCGGGTCTGGCTGGAGCGGGTGCCGCTGCGCGAGCCGTCGATGGAGCCCCACGAGATCCTGGCCAGCGAGTCCCAGGAGCGGATGCTGCTGATCGTCAAGCCCGAGCAGCTCGACGAGGTGCTCGGTGTCGCCGAGAAGTGGGGCGTGCTCGCCACCGCGATCGGCGAGGTCACCCCGTCCGAGGTCAGCGGCCTGCCCGGCCGGCTCCGGATCACCTGGCGCGACCACCTGGTGGTCGACGTGCCGCCGGCCTCGCTGGCCGACGACGGCCCGGTCTACGCCCGGCCGATGCGCGAGCCCGCCGACCTGATCTTGCTGCAGGCCGACCGGGCCGAGACGCTGCCGCGGCCGGCCACGCCGGAGGACCTCAAGGCGACCCTGCTGCGGATGGTCGGCTCGCCCAACCTCTGCGACAAGTCGTGGGTCACCGAGCAATACGACCGCTACGTGCTCGGCAACACCGTGCTGGCCCAGCCCGAGGACGCCGGCGTCATCCGGGTCGACGAGGGCAGCGGGCTCGGCGTGGCGCTGTCAGTCGACGGCAACGGCCGCTACGCGCGGCTCGACCCTTACAACGGCGCCAAGCTGGCACTGGCCGAGAGCTACCGCAACGTGGCCGTCAGCGGCGCCAAGCCCGTCGCGGTCACCAACTGCCTCAACTTCGGTTCGCCCGAGGACCCGGCGGTCATGTGGCAGTTCGCCGAGGCGGTTCGCGGCCTGGCCGACGGTTGCCTCGAGCTGGGCATCCCGGTGACCGGTGGCAACGTCAGCTTCTACAACCAGACCGGCGCCGCGGCGATCCACCCGACGCCGGTGGTCGGCGTGCTCGGCGTGATCGACAACGTGGCCGACCGGGTGCCGATCGGCTTCACCAAGCCGGCGACCGGCGACGGTGACCTGATCTTCCTGCTCGGTGAGACGGCCAACGAGCTGTCCGGTTCCGAGTGGGCCTGGGTCACCCACCAACACCTCGGTGGCGTGCCGCCCAAGGTCGACCTGGCCAAGGAGAAGGCGCTGGCCGAGGTGCTGGCCGAGGCGGCCCGCGTCGGGCACCTGAGCTCCGCTCACGACGTCTCCGACGGCGGCCTCGCCCAGACGCTGGTCGAGGCAAGCCTGCGCAACAACGTCGGCGCCCGCATCGCCCTGCCCGAGGACTACTCGGCCGGCTCGATGCCGTTCGTCTACCTGTTCAGTGAGTCCGCCGGCCGGGCCGTGGTGGCCGTGCCGCGCGGCCACGAGCGGGCGTTCACCGGCCTCTGCGCCGAGAAGGGCGTCGCCTGGACGCCGATCGGCGTGACCGACGGACAGAACGACGCGCTCGAGATCCGCGGCCAGTTCTCGGTGCCGCTCGACGAGCTGCGCGAGGCGCACACCGCGACCATGCCGAAGCTCTTCGGCGCGTCGCTGCCGGTCGAGGACTGACCGAGCCGGGACACGAAGAAGGGGGCCGCTTCCGCGGCCCCCTTCTTCTTTGCTTGTCGATCAGTCGTCGAGCCAGCCGAGCTCGCGCCGGTCGCCGCCGCGGCCACCACCGTGCCGGGCCCGGCCTTCGCCGGCCTCGCCGCGCGGCTGGCCCTGGCCCTGGTAGTAGTCACCCTGGTCGTCGTAGCCGCCGTTGGGGCCGCCGTAGTTGCCGCCGCCGCGCTGCTCGGGCACGCGGTCGTAGCCGCCACCGTCGTAGCCGCCGCGACCCTGGTCGTAACCGCCGCCGCCGGGTTGGTAGCCGCGGGTGTCGTCGTAGCCGCCACCACCCTGGCCGCCGCCGTAGCCGCCACCCTCGTAGCCGCCGCCGCGACCCTGGTCGTAGCCGCCGCGACCGGCCGGGCCGCCGCCGTAGCCGTTGCCCTGGTCGTAGCCGTTGGGCTCGTAGCCGCGGTCGTCGCCGTAGCCGTTGGCACCGCCGCCGCCGTAGCCGCCGCTCGGCTGGCCGTAGTCGCGAGCGGGCTCGTAGCGGCCGGTCGGCTCGTCGAAGCGCTCGCCGCCGTAGCCGCCGCCCTGCGCGTAGCCACCCTGGCCGCCGCCGTAGCCGCCGCCCGAGGACGGTGCGCCGCCGTAGCCGCCGCCACCCGAGCCGGGGGCGTCGGGGTAGCCGCCGGCGCCGTAGCCGCCGCCCGAGCCCGGCGCGTTGCCGAACTGGGTCGGCGCCGCGCCGCCGTACATCTGGGTGGCCTGGTCGTAACCGCCGGCCTGGGTGGGCTGGCCGCCGTAGCCGCCGCCCGCACCGCCCCAGCCGGGCTGCGGCGCGCCGTAGTTCGGACCCGGCATCGGAGCGCCGTAGGGGTCGGGGAACTCGTCGACGGGCGCGCGGCTGTGCAGCATCGTCGGCGCGTCTGCGAGGGCGCCACCGCCGGGACCGGCGATCCGGGTCGCGTCGTCGCCACCCCGGTAGGCCGCGGCGCCGCCACCCATGGGCACCGCCGGGCGTACGCCGGTGGTCGAGGTCTCGTCGTCGGGGTCGTCGTTGTCCTTGCGGCGCAACATGACCCAGACGATGCCGCCGACGCCGAAGGCGACCAGCAGACCGCCGCCGAGCACGACGAGCCAGTTGCCGAAGCCGCCGCCCTCGTCGTTGTTGCTGGCGGGGTCGATCGCGGCCGCGCTCTCGGTGGCTTCGTCCGTCGGCTCCTCGTCGAGCGGCGCCTCGGTGGGGACACCGGGTGTCGCGCTCGCGGTGGCCTCGGCCTGCAGCGGCAGCGTGATCACGACGCCCGACTGGCTCTGGCCCGCGTTGACGGTGATCGACTTGGTGTTCTGCTTGCCGTCCTTGGAGGCGCCGATGGTGATGCGGCCGGGCGCGATCGGGTCCTGCTCGGAACCGGTGAAGCGGAAGGTGCCGCTGTCGTTGGCGAAGGCCTCGTGCAGCTTGTTGGCGCCGTCGCTGAGCGCCACGTAGGCGCCGGGGACCGCCTTGCCGTCGGACTGGTTGGTGACCTTGCCGCTGATCGTCTTGATCGTCTGCGCGGCCGGCGGCTGTTGTGGCTGGTTGCTGCGGACGGTCATCGCCCGCGTCGCGGGCTGGCTCTGCTCGCCGTTGATGGTGGCGACCACGGTGATCTGACCGGACTTGCTCTGGCCGTCGGGCACGTTGTTGGCCCTGACCTGCGCGGTAAAGTCGCCGTTCCCGTTGAAGTCGATGTCGTCGTCGCCGTCGCAGCCGCGAATGCAGCTCAACTCGCCGAAGCTCGACGACACGTTGACGGTGACCGTCTGGCTGTCGTCGTCGTCCTGCGGGTTCGGGTCGGGGTTGTTGTTCCGGACCCGGATCTGGACGTTGGCGGTATCACCCGGCGCTAGTGTGCCGTTGGAGACGCTGATCGACACCGTCGGTGGTGCCGCTTGTGCGGGGCTGGCAAATACTGTGACCCATGCGCCAGCTATCAGCGCCACGACCACACCGGCCCGTACACGCCAGGCTCGTCGGTGTGTTGTCACGTCCACCGCCTTCCGGTCTCACCCCCGAACGAGTACACCGTCGGTCACTATGCCTTGTCCGACGGGATCAGCGCGACCCAGGGGCCGAAGGAACCGGAACGTGAAGGGGTCGTATCGTCCCGTCATGTCCCCTGCGCACATTAAGTCACCCGCGGTGGCAGCCGTCCTGGCCGCTGTCGACGCCGGGGAAAGCCCCGACACGGCTACTCTCCGTGATGCCGTGCGTGCGCTGCTGACCGACCTCGCCAAGCGGGCTCCCGGCCGCTCGGTCGAGGTGCGGATCCCACCATACGGCGCGATACAAGCCATTCCCGGGCCGCGACATACCCGTGGCACGCCTTCCAATGTGGTCGAGACCGATGGTGTGACCTGGGTGCTCGTCGCCAGCGGCCGGCTGCCGTGGGCCGACGCGGTCGCCCAAGGCAAGATCAAGGCCAGCGGAATCCGAGCCGATCTCTCCGCATACCTGCCGTAGAGGTCATTTTTCGGGTCGCCCGAATGGGTCGGTTGACGGTTCGCACGCCCAAGGTGGCCGACGGTGACCGGCGCGAACTCGCGTACACTGGCCCGAGCAAGACGTGCCAGGAATTGAGCAGCGAGGAGCGCCAGGTGCCCCGAGGCGACGGCCGGTTGAGCCAGGACCTCGACCCCCAACGGCCGGGCCCGCAGGATGCTTGCGGTGTCTTCGGCGTGTGGGGGCCGGGTGAAGAGGTCGCCAAGCTGACCTACTTCGGTCTCTACGCTCTCCAGCACCGGGGCCAGGAAGCGGCCGGCATCGCCGTCAGTGACGGCTCCGGCGTCGTGGTCTACAAGGATCTCGGCCTCGTGGCGCAGGTCTTCGACGAGCCGACACTGGCGAGCCTGCGCGGCCACCTCGCCATCGGTCACACGCGCTACTCCACCACCGGTGGCTCCACCTGGGAAAACGCGCAGCCGACGATTCGCGCGACCAGCGCCGGCACCACCATCGCGCTGGCCCACAACGGCAACCTGGTCAACACCGCCGAGCTCGCCCGTGAGGTCGCCGAGCGCAAGCTGACCACCGACCCGGCCACCACCTCCGACACCGCGCTGGTCACGGCGCTGCTCGCCGGCCGGCCCGACATGTCCGTCGAGGCCGCCGCGCTCGAGGTGCTGCCGACGCTGCGCGGCGCGTTCAGCTTCGTGTTCATGGACGAGAACACCCTCTACGCGGCCCGCGACGCCTACGGCGTGCGGCCGCTGGTGCTCGGCCGGCTCGAGCGCGGTTGGGTGGTGGCCAGCGAGACCGCGGCGCTCGACATCGTCGGTGCCAGCTTCGTCCGCGAGGTCGAGCCCGGCGAGCTGCTCGCCATCGACGAAGACGGCCTGCGCTCGTCGCGGTTCGCGGCGCCGGAGCCCAAGGGCTGCCTCTTCGAATACGTCTACATCGCGCGCCCCGACACCACGATCGCCGGGCGCAACGTGCACGCCGCCCGGGTGCAGATCGGCCGCCAGCTGGCCAAGGAGCACCCGGTCGAGGCCGACATGGTGATCCCCGTGCCCGAGTCGGGCACGCCGGCCGCGATCGGCTACGCCGCCGAGTCCGGCATCACCTACGGTTCGGGCCTGATCAAGAACGCCTACGTGGGGCGCACGTTCATCCAGCCGTCGCAGACCCTGCGCCAGCTGGGCATCCGGCTCAAGCTCAACCCGCTGCGGGAAAACGTGCGCGGCAAGCGGATCGTCGTGGTCGACGACTCCATCGTGCGGGGCAACACGCAGCGGGCGATCGTCCGGATGCTGCGCGAGGCCGGCGCGCTCGAGGTGCACGTGCGCATCTCGTCGCCGCCGGTCAACTGGCCGTGCTTCTACGGCATCGACTTCGCCACCCGCGCGGAGCTGCTGGCCAACGGCCTCGACAACGACGGCATCCGGCGCTCGATCGGTGCCGACACGTTGGGATACGTATCACTCGGCGGTCTGGTGGCCGCGACCGAGCAGCCGAAATCGCGCTTGTGCCGCGCGTGTTTCGACGGGGAATACCCGATCCCGCTGCCGGCCGCCAACCAGATCGGCAAGCACGTGCTCGAAGGCGTCGCCCGGCGGGTCGACGCCGATGCCGAGCAGCGCAACGATGGCGGAGCCGACCGTCCGGCGTCGAGCGACCACCTGGTCGCCCAGCGTCTCGCGGCCAGTTCCAACGGCGGCGGCACGCACCGTTCCTAGCCGGCGTCTCCAGCGAGACACCGCGCGTCAGGCGTTAAAGGGAGAAATCGTGACGCACGTTACTGAGCGGGGCGGCGGCCCGGCCAACACTCCGGGTTCGGACGGCCTCCAGCCATGGACGGCCGGTTCTGCCCGGGCCAGTCGCAAGCGCACAGTGACGTACGCCGACGCCGGCGTCTCGATCCACGCCGGTGAGCGGGCCGTCGAGCTGCTCAAGAGCAAGGTGGCCAAGGCCCAGCGCCCCGAGGTGCTCGGTGATCTCGGCGGGTTCGCCGGCCTCTTCAAGCTCGACACCAAGCGCTACCAGAACCCGATCCTGGCCTCGTCGACCGACGGCGTCGGCACCAAGCTGGTGATCGCGCAACAGCTCGACATCCACGACACCGTCGGCATCGACCTGGTCGCGATGGTCGTCGACGACCTGGTCGCCTGTGGCGCCGAGCCGCTGTTCCTGCTCGACTACATCGCCTGCGGCGAGGTCGTGCCCGACAAGGTCGCCGAGATCGGCGCCGGCATCTCCGACGGCTGCCGCTACGCCGGCTGCGCGCTGCTGGGCGGCGAGACCGCCGAGCACCCGGGCGTCCTGCGCCCCGACGAATACGACCTGTCCGCGACCGGCGTCGGCGTCGTCGAGGAGAGTGAGATCCTCGGCCGCGACCGGGTCGAGGTCGGCGACGTGGTCATCGCCATGCGCTCGTCCGGCCTGCACTCCAACGGCTACTCGCTGGTCCGCCACGTGCTGCTCGGCGCCGGCCGGATGCGGCTCGACACGGTGGTCGACGACTTCGGCAAGCAGCGGACGCTCGGCGAGGAGCTGCTCACGCCGACCAAGATCTACGCCCGCGACTGCCTAAAGCTGATCTCCGAGGCCGAGGTGCGCGCGCTGGCCCACGTGACCGGCGGCGGCATCCCTGGCAACCTCGTGCGGGTGCTGCCCGAGCACGTCGACGCGGTGGTCAACCGGTCCACCTGGAAGCCGCAGCCGATCTTCGACCTGGTCCAGTCCAAGGGCCGCATCGAAGACCCGGAGATGGAGTCGACGTTCAACATGGGCGTCGGCATGTTCGCCATCGTCTCCGCCGAAGACGCCGACCGGGCGCTCGCGTTCCTCGCCGGCCGCGGCATCGAGGCGTGGCAGGCCGGCGAGATCATCGAGGGCACGGGGACCGTTCAGATGATCGGCCAGCACACGCGCGGCTGACCTTACGGCCGTCCGTTGTGGCTGGGCCTAGTGATCGTTCGCCTACCTGATTGGGTCTTACCCGATTGGCCAGCGCCGCCTAACCTAAAGTCCTGCCTCGACACCTCGACGGGGAGAGGAGGGCGGGTGGTTGTCCGGCGGGGCCAGTTCACCGGCATGCGCGGCATCGCCACCGTGCCTTCCTACGTGGTCATGCAGCCCACCACGCTGTGCAACCTCGACTGCGCCTACTGTTATCTGCCGTTCCGGTCCGCTGACCGGAAGATGGCGGTCGACGTAGCCGCCGCGGTCGCCGAGCCGGTCAACCGGTGGGTCCGCGACGGCCGCTTCTCGGTGGTCTGGCACGGCGGCGAGCCGCTCGCGGCCGGCCGCGACCACTTCGCCGCGCTGCTCGACCCGTTCGACCCGGCGGTCGAGCACCACGTGCAGACCAATGCCACCCTGATCGACGACGCGTGGTGCGCGTTCTTCGCCGAGCACGAGATCCGGGTGAGCGTCAGCGTCGACGGTCCGCGTGAGCGCAACGGCGACCGGGTGACCCGGGGCGGACGACCGGCGTACGACCGGATCGTGCGCGGCATCGAGGCGCTGCGCGCGCACGGCATCGGCTTCTCCGCCCTGTGCGTGGTCTCCGATCCGGCGCCGGGCCAGGCGGCGGAGCTCTACCGCTACTTCCTCGACCTGGGCTGCGACGTGCTCGGCATCAACATCGAGGAGACCGAGGGCACCAACACGCGCGGCAACGCCCACCCGGCCGGCCAGGTCGTCGACTTCTGGGCCGAGTTGGTCGCCGCGTGGCGGCAGGACCCGCGGATCCACGTCCGCGAGATCGAGTGGTCCCTGCGCTACACCGAGGCGGTGCTGGCCGGCACGGCCGACAGCGTGCTGCCCCGGCAGCTCGACCCGATACCCACCGTGGCCTACGACGGCTCGGTGGTGCTGCTCTCGCCGGAGCTGGCCGGGTTCCAGGACGCCCGGCACGGCGATTTCAGCAGCGGCAACGTGCTCACGACACCCCTTACCGAGATCATCGCCGGTGCGGCCGGCCGCACGCCCTGGATCGCCGAGTTCCTCGACGGCGTGGAGGCGTGCCGGGCGAGCTGCCCCTATTTCGGCTTCTGCGGCGGTGCACACGCGGCCAACCGCTACTTCGAACATGGTCGGTTCGACACGACCGAGACCGACCACTGCCGCAACAGCAAGATCCGCCTACTGGAAGGGGTGTTGCAGCATGCCCGAGACCACCAGCCTTCGCCTGCCTGAGCAGCAGATCGACGGCGAGGACGACCTCGCGGAGCGGCTCGTAGGCGCGCGGGCAGGGCTCACCGCGCTGCTGTCCGAGGCGGAACAGGCGCGCCGCTTACGCGCCGAGGCGGCCGATCCGGCCGGCGGTGCGGTGTGCGCCTGGAACCACTTCGAGAACATCCCGACGTTCTACAACTGGAACAACCGCCCCCGCTGAAGCTTCAGCAGCCCCGCTGACCCCTTGGACACGGGCGAGCACGCGGCTTCACACCGCGTGCTCAGTGATCCAGGGGATCAGCGGGAACGAGACGACCAGTTGTTGGAAGCGTCGTCTTCTGCGTTGTCGTCCTCGTCTTCGTCGTCGACATAGCTGTTGCTGTAGTCGTCGTCGAAGTCGTGGTCAGACTTGCCGCTGCCGCCGAGTTCTCGCTGCAACGCGGCGAGGTCGGTGTTCGGGGAGTGGTACTTCAACTCCCGGGCCACCTTCGTCTGCTTGGCCTTAGCACGGCCGCGCCCCATGGCTCGACCCCCTCGCACAGAATTCGGGGCAGCACGAAGGCGGGCCCCGATGACGTCAGGCATCTCTCGTGGCTCTTACGGTACATGGGGATGGCCAGGTTCGACACCTCGGGTTGCCCGGTGTGGCCGGCGCGTCGATCACGTTTTCGACAGTGCCGCGCCCGGGGGCCGCATCGCCCACCGAGGGGCGGTCGACGATACGGCCCGGCTTCGGGGCGGTAAGGGGTGCTCCGGTCAGCGCAGATGGATGGTGCGGAGGCGACCGATCTCGGCCATCCGGCGCTCTGCCAGGCGATCGGCGGCCACCGCGGGCGGCACGCCCTCGGCGTCGGCGAGCTGGAGGATTTCGCGCGTGGTGTCGTATATCCGCGTCGCCCGCAGCTTCGCCCGTTCGAAATTGAACCCGTCAATCTCATCTGCGACCTGGATCACACCACCCGCGTTGACCACATAATCGGGGGCGTAGAGGATCCCGCGGTCGGCGAGCTGCTTCTCGATGCCGGGGTGGGAGAGCTGGTTGTTGGCGGCGCCGGCGATGACCTTGGCGCGCAGCACCGGGACCGTGTCGTCGTCGAGCGCGCCACCGAGCGCGCAGGGCGCGTAGACGTCGATGTCGGAGTCGACCAGGGCGGCCGCGTCGGCCACCACGTCGACCTGGGGGTAGGTCGCCCGAACCCAGTCGATCGCCCGCTCGCTCACGTCGGTCGCGACCACCGCGGCGCCGTCCTCGATCAGGTGCGCGGTGAGGTGCTTGCCGACCTTGCCCAGCCCCGCCACACCGACCCGGCGGCCGGCCAGGCTCGGCGTGCCCCAGACGTGCTCGGCCGCGGCCCGCATGCCCTGGAAGACACCCCAGGCCGTGAGCACCGACGAGTCGCCCGCGCCGCCGTGCTCGACGCTGCGGCCGGTCACGAAGCGGGTCTCCCGGGCCACCACGTCCATGTCGGCGACATAGGTGCCGACGTCACAGGCGGTGTAGTAGCGGCCGTTGAGGGACTCGACGAACCGGCCGTACGCCCGGAGGAGGCTTTCGCTCTTGTCCTTCTCGGGGTCACCCCAGATGACCGCCTTGCCGCCGCCGAGGTCGAGACCGGCCAGGGCGTTCTTGTACGCCATCCCGCGGGAGAGCTCCAGCACGTCGTGCAGGGCCTCGGCCTCGCTGGCGTAGGGGTAGAAGCGCGTGCCGCCGAGCGCGGGGCCCAGCGCGGTCGAGTAGATGCCGATGATCGCCTTCAGGCCGCTCTGCTTGTCCTGGCAGAAGACGACCTGTTCGTGGCCGGTGGAGTCGGGGTCTTCCGTGCTGGCGAATACGCCCATCGCTGCTCCTGAGGTCGACGTGCGTCCTCGTGGGGCGCACGCATGCGGTCACACCGGCGGGGTGGTGCCGGCTCTGACGACGATATTCCCGTTGGCAACCCCGTGCAGATGCGTGTCGGCGACGACCCGCTGGCTCAGCACCCCGTCGTTACGGGTCGCGGGCCGATTCGTGGGAGGATCGCGCCGTGCCGTCGCTGTTCGCTTCCTACCTGCGGGTCTACGAGCCGTTGACCGCATTCGATCGCGAACGTCAGGTTTTCTGGCGCCGCTACGTGCGGGAAGGCCGGGCCGTGGCGCCCGCCGAGGGACCGGTTCGCCAACGCACCGCGGTGATCGAGGGCCTGGGCGCCGGCTGGACCCGGCTGCCCGATCTGCCGGAAGAGGCCTACGTGCTCGAGGCCGACGACACCCTGCTGGTCTGCCCGTGGAATCTGCGGTTGCGGGTGGCCGAGGCGGCGCTCAGCGCCCGCGACGGGGTGCCCTCCGTGATCGCCGACGCGTTCGTGCCGCCGGTGCTGGCCGGCCAGGCCCGCGCCGTGGTCGACGACTGGCGCAGTGGGGCGCGGGTGCTCGAGCACGGCGTGCCGCGGGTGCACGAGCAGATCGCGACCTGGGGTGTGCCGCTGCGCTGGTTCGTCTTCGTCGACCTCGGCGAGCGCGACCTGGTGCTGCGCCCGGAGCGCCGGTCGCTGCGCTACCGCACCGAGATCTCGAAGGCCCGCCGCCGCGCCTCCCGCGCACTGTCGGTGCTCCGCAAGTCCGTCGGCGATGCGCCGATCACCGAGGCGGTCGAAGAGGGCGCGCGTTGGCTCGAGGAGTTCCACCCGCGTTCGGTGGTCGAGCTCGACTACGGCGGGCTCGTGGAACTGCTCTCCGACACCACTCTGGAGGAGGACGACTCCCCGGGTCTGGTGGCGGCCGGGCTGGCCGCTCTGTCGCGCGGTGATGCGGATGGGGCCACCGAGGTCTATGAGAACTTGGTCACTCGTTGGCGCGCGATCCAGCTCCTCGAACGGTGTAATTAGGGTGCAAATAGGTGGCCTTAAATGAGGTAACCTCGTGTTTTCCTGAACACGAACGGTGACGTAGAGTCCAAATAAGGCGGTTTCTGGCATATAAAATCGCCATAAATCGGTCATTGCTCATCCGTCCATCCAGGGACGTTCGGCCGTTCGGCCCATGTCGGACATCGGGGACTAGCCGGACCATGAGAGACGCGTCGGCCGGCGGGACCCCGGCCGATGTCTATAGGTACCTGTGGAGGAGTGACCGATGGCATCGCGTACGCACGAACCCGAGCCGCTACTCACGCCGGCAGAGGTCGCGTCGATGTTCCGTGTCGACCCGAAGACGGTGACCCGGTGGGCGAAGGCCGGCAAGCTCAGCGCGATTCGCACGCTGGGCGGCCACCGCCGCTACCGCGAATCCGAGGTTCGCGCCCTGCTGCAGGGGCAGATTCCCCAGCAGCGCCAGGGCGACTGACCAAACCCCCCGGTCGAACGATCGTCGGACAGGGGCGGGAGCCACACGAACCGTGTGGGTCCCGCCCCTGATGCGTGTCCGGGCCGAGTGACGGGCGACCCCTGTGGCGCACGCCCCCCTGCCGAACCCGTGACCAGGGCCTAAGGTTCGGTGGTGAGTGAACCCCTGGTCGGCGACGCGTTCGGTGAGTTGGTGCGGGATGCCCTGGCCGTCGCCACCGGGATCGGGCCGCGGCCGCTGGCGGGCGGTCGGCTGCCCCGGCCGGTCATCGAGATCATCGAGCGCGACGACGGGTTGATCAACGGCGCCCCCGCCGCCCCCTACCTCGACCCGCCGTCCGCCTGGCCGGACCATGACCATCGAGCCCTCTCCCGCGTACGCGGCCACGTGCTCGACATCGGCGTCGGCGCCGGGCGGATCGCGCTGGAGCTCCAGCAGCGCGGTGTCGCGGTCACCGGGCTCGACGTCTCAGCCGGCGCGATCGAGGTGTCCCGCAAGCGCGGGGTGCGGGACCTGGTGCTCGCCACGGTCGACGAGCACGCGGCGGTCGGCCCGCGCTACGACACGTTCCTGCTGCTCGGCAACAACCTCGGGTTGATCGGTGGCGCGGACCGGGCGCCGGCCTTCCTGGGCGCGCTGGCGGCGCTGGCCAAGCCCGGCGCCCGCTTGATCGCCCACGGCACCGATCCCTACGGGACCACCGACCCGGTGCACACGGCCTACCACCGCCTCAACCGGTCGCGCGGCCGGCTCGGTGGGCAGCTGCGGCTGCGGGTGCGTTACCGGGAGCTGGCCACGGAGTGGTTCGACTACCTGGTCTGCTCGGTCGAAGAGCTGCGCGGGCTGGTCGCGGGCACCCCGTGGCACATCGCGGACATCGACGACGCGGACGCCCCTTACTACCTGGCGACGCTGGAGCTGGCCGCCCCCGCCTAAAAGGCGAACAAACCTCGGAATTCCGACTTGTCGGTCGGTAGCGTGCCCTCTATGAGGGTGGCACGCGGCACGCTGCTGCGGAACCTCGCCGGCAGCTTCGGGGTGTTGTGCACCGTGGCCGGGCTGGCGTTCGGGCTGCCCGCCCTCGACCGCGCCCTGCCCGCCCAACGCCCGGTCGGCGACGGCCCGTACCCCGTGGGTGGTGGCGTCACCGTCACCCCGCCGCCGGACGCCCGACTCGACGTCACCCTGACCCGGCCGCGCGACACCCGCGGCACCGCGGTCTTCCTGGTGGGGACCGTCCGCTACGTCATCGTGGTCACGCCTTTCGACGGCTCGCTGGCCGAGGCCACCGAGCGGCTGCGCCAGAAGATCACCGGTGTACGCGGCCACGAGATCACCGGCAAGGAGTTCCCGACCCGTACGGCCAGTGGCCTCGAGGGCGTGCAGGGCACCTACGCCGCACCCGGCCGGGGCGGTCGCTACCTGGTGTTCCGGGTTGGCGACGTGGCGATCGAGGTGACGGTGGCGGGCAGTGCGCCGGCCCTGCGCGCGGCGTTGGGGGCGATCGACGCGAGCACGCGCACGATCGCGTACCGCGGCGGCAAGGCATGAGCGTCCACCCCACTCCCGAGTGGGCCCGCGCCGGAAAGTCGCTCCTCCTGCCCGCCTTCTGGGTGGTCCTCATGCTGATCGCCGGCGGCGCGGTGCGGCTGGGCATGTTCGTACGCGAGTCGTTCGCCCTCTATCCCGCCGCCACCCTCACGGCGCTGATCCTGTTCGGCCTCTACGCCGTACCGTTCTGTGTCTTCGTGGCCGCGCTCGACTACCTGGAGCGGGAGCCGCCGCTGCTGCTGGCCACGGCGTTCGCCTGGGGCGGCCTGGTCGCGACGTCGATCTCCATCCGGGGCAACGCCGCGGTGCACAACCTGGTCGCCAAGCTGGCGTCGCCCGGCCTGGCCGCGGAGTGGGGCTCGGCGCTGGCCGGCCCGACGGTCGAGGAGATCGCCAAGGCCCTGGGCATCATCGCGATCGTGCTGGTGGCCCGGGCGCAGGTCAACAGCGTCCTGGACGGGGTCGTCTACGGATCGCTGGTCGGCCTGGGCTTCCAGGTGGTCGAGGACGTGGTCTACGCGGTCAACGCGGTCGCGGTGGCGGGCCGCGGCGACCAGGTGGCCCCGGTGATCGCCACCTTTTTGCTGCGCGGCTTCCTGGCCGGCCTGTGGAGCCACACCCTGTTCGGCGCGCTGGCCGGCGCCGGCATCGGCTACCTGGCGGTCCGCACGGACCGCAACCTCTTCGTCCGCGTCTCGGTGGCGGTCCTGTCGGTCCTGGGCGCGATGGCCATCCACTTCGTGTGGAACTCCCCGCTCCTGAGCCTGGGCGGCGGCCTCGGCATCTTCGGCGACCTGATCGTCAAGGGGATCCCGCCGCTGCTGATGATCCTGCTGCTGGTTCGTGGCGTGCGGCACCGCGAGGCTGACTACTACATGGGGCAGTTGGCGGCGCTGGGGGATCGGCGGATCGCGACGGAGGACGAGCTCCGGGTGCTGGCATCGGGGCACCTGCGGGCGGGGGCGCGGCGCTACGCCCATGGCCGGGCGGGGGTACGCGGCCGGCGGGCCGTGGCTCGCCTGCAGCGGGCCCAGGCCCGACTGGCGGTGGAGCTGAGCCGCTCGACCGGCGGCGCCCGGTCTGTCGTACCGCCGGCCCCGATGGCCTCTGCCCCGGTGGGCGGGTCTGGGGTCGCGGTCGGCGTGGCCCATGTCCCGACGGCCCCGATCTACGTCCCGATCCTGGGCGGCCCGAAAGCAGTCCGCTGGCGCGACCGAGTCCTCTTCGAACGCGCCCGCATGCACGCCCTGGGCCACGCGGAAGCGACCGCGCCGTTAAGCCGCAACGGCAACATCCGCCGGGTGGTGGGCGGGGTAGCGGTCTTCCTCTGCGCCATGTTCACGGTCGGCCTGTCGTTGATCGCCCTCGGCGCCTCGTGATCAGTAGCCACCGCTCGCCGGCATGGTGTTGGTGTGGACCGCATCTAAACCACACGGTTCTGATTTAAGCAACCTTCCTCGATTGAGTGCATCGACCAATCGTCTCTTGTATTGCCAAGCAACAATCTGTGAGCATGAAGTCACCTTGGGTTGCAAACCTGGAGGGTGGTCGCCCATGCGCGCGCAGTCTCTACAGACCGAGACGCTGTATAGAGACGATTGCCTAAGCCGGCTAGCTGATCTTCCGAACGACTCCGTCGACCTCGTCTATCTAGATCCACCGTTCTTTACAAATCGACGTTACGAGGTCATCTGGGGGGAAGAGGCCGAGATCCGGTCCTTCGAAGACAGATGGGGCGGCAGCGTCGGGGTATACATCGACTGGATGCGTAAGCGTGTGATTCAACTACATCGCGTACTTAAAATAACTGGAACCCTCTATCTACACTGCGATCCACATGCCAGTCACTATTTAAGAGTCATGCTGGACGAAATTTTCGGCTATGAGCGCTTCAAGAATGAAATTGTCTGGCGCAGATCTTTGGCAAAAGGACTGATGAGCAATCGCTTACCCACAAATCATGATCTGCTCCTCGTCTATCAGAAGGGCCCGAGTGCAGTCTGGAACGAGCCAGCAATGTTTGCGCCCTACCGCGAGAGTGAACTAGACGATAAGACTGCGACGAAATACAACCTGCGCGACGCAGACGGGCGCAGGTATCAACTTACAAGCCTTATCAACCCAAGTCCGGATCGACCCAATCTTACCTACGAGTTCCTAGGTGTAACCAGGGTATGGCGATGGACCCGCGAGCGGATGCAGGCCGCGTACGAGGCCGGTCTGGTGGTTCAACCGAGACCTGGTGCAGTGCCGAGGATGAAGCGATACCTCGACGAACAACGTGGACGCCCACTTGACGACGTGTGGACCGATATAGGACCAATAAATTCTAGGGCTCGCGAGCGTTGGGGGTGGCCCACCCAAAAGCCAGAAGCGTTGCTCGACCGGATTATTCGACTGAGCAGCAACGAGGGCGACGTCCTGCTGGATCCCTTTTGTGGCTGCGGAACCTCTGTTGCGGTAGCCCATCGACTCCGCCGACATTGGATCGGAATCGACATCTCCACCACTGCAATAGATGTGATGAGGCGCAGGTTGTTTGCATTGGGTTGCCGCCCCATCGTGATCAACGAGCCCGACTCTGTAGACGACCTGAAAGAACTAAAGCCTTTCGAGTTCAGGAATTGGGTTGTCAGTACGATCTGCGGTACACATAGCTCACGAAACAACGCCGACTCGGGAATCGACGCATACTGGTTCTTAAATAACGATCCAATTCGCATAAGGCAAACCGAAAATGTTGGTCGAGATGTCGTTGCGAGCTTTGAAACTGCCGTACGACGGGTTAACCACTCTAAAGGGTATGTCGTCGCATTCAGCTTTACTCGCAGCGCAAGGGAGGAGGCGAGCCGCGCAGCCCGCGATGGACTGGATATAACGTTGCTGCCAGCTGTCGAGCTGTTGATGATGCGTCAACGACCACATGGAAAGTTTGGGCCACAACCCAACGATCCGACTGACGCGCTAGTTCTTCAAATGCGCAAGAAGTCTGACTTGCCCTCGGTCGAGGCGCTAATCGAGAGCGAACGTCGTAGCCGTTACTTGGCTTCGGCGTGAACTGATCCGAGATGGAGCGGTGATGCATGCAGAGCCGATCCGCTTGTACGTAACAATGGGCTACAAGCTGCGCTATCTGCTCGACGTGTCAGTTGATCATCCGGTGTACGGCGAGAAACATGTGTTAGAAACGATCAAATCGCTCATTGCATCTGCTTCTCAGTGTGGACTGCACGTAACTGCACGCGCCGCCTCCGAGCTTTTTCGAGGGGTTCTAGCGGATTGGGCAAGACATGAAGGCCGCGCTTCGGCACAGGCTAGGAAGCTTACGACCGAGGAGACGGCGTTGGTAAGAGAGGCATCTTACCAACTTCAAACGGTAATGCTTGCTGAGGCCCAAAATGTGTTCGCCCACGTCACGAGGGACAAGCGCTTTTCCGTCGATCGTTTGCTCTACAACGTAGCTTCTCTTATGGCGCCAGGGATCTTTGATTCGATGCCGAAAGTCGCCAAGTATGACTTCGGCGAGGCCGGCCGGTGCATTGCTTTCGAGCTCCCCACGGCAGCGGCGTTCCATCTAATGCGCGGGACTGAGGACGTACTCAAGTCGTTCTATCGGACGCTTATTGAAGATCAGGTCTCGCCATTGTTGTGGGGGCCGATGGTTGCGCACCTGCGTGATAAATTGGATCCACCTCCGCTAATCCTGCTGAATAACCTTGATGGCTTGCGGGTCGGGTTTCGAAACCCTACGCAACACCCAGAGAAGATCTACGACATTGAGGAAGCGCAAGACCTCTTTGGTCTGAGCGTTGACTCGGTCAATCGAATGGTGAAATACCTGAAGCGTCGAGGTCGCGACCTAACGTAGCAGTTTGTCGTTTGCCTAATTACATCGCTGGTTCGCTGTCTCGGCCCGAGAAGACAGTACCGCCGACGACCTCCTGCGCCGTTCGCCGTGCTGCGGGCCTGTTCGTCGCCTAAGCTCTGCGCCGGAGGTGAGTGGGCGCCTGGTGGCCCTCCCGGTCTTCAAAACCGGCGTGGCCCGGCATCCGGGTCAGGCGGGTTCGATTCCCGTACGCCTCCGCCAACGTGCAGCTCAGGGGTGGGATGAACGATCCTCGCCGCGCGACGCCGCGGGTCGATGCCGTGCTTGCCGATCCGCGGCTGGTCGCGGCCGCCGAGCGGTTGGGTCCCCAGCTCGTGCGGGCCGCCGTGACCCGCGCGCTCGACGAGGTGCGGTCCGGGCGGCTGCCGGCCCACGCCGCCGCCGATGTCGCCGTTGCCGCGCTCCCCGCCTCGGCCGCGTCCATGCGCCGCGTGATCAACGCGACCGGCGTCATCGTGCACACCAACCTCGGCCGCTCCGCGCTGTCGACCGCCGCGGTGGCCGCCGTCACCGACGCCGCCGGTTACACCGACGTCGAGTTCGACCTGGCAGCCGGCGTACGAGCTAAGCGTGGGGTCGATGTCCTCAGCGCGCTGCGGGCCGCCGTGCCCGGCGCCGAGGCGGTGCACGTCGTCAACAACAACGCCGCCGCGCTCGCGCTGATCGTGTTCGCGCTGGCGGGCGGCCGTGAGGTCGTGGTCAGTCGCGGGGAGCTGATCGAGATCGGCGACGGATTCCGGATCCCGGAGTTGCTCGTCGCGGCCGGTGCGAAGCTCCGCGAGGTGGGCACCACCAACCGGACGCGGCTGGCCGACTACGCCGACGCGATCGGGTCCGAGACCGCGCTCGTCATGCGGCTGCATCCCTCCAACTACCGGGTCACGGGGTTCACCGCCGCGCCCACGCTGGCGGAGCTGGCCAGCCTCGACGTGCCCGTCGTCTATGACATCGGCTCCGGGTTGCTCGCGCCGGAGCCGCTGCTGCCCGACGAGCCGGACGCCGCTTCGGCGCTCACCAGTGGGGCCGCCCTCGTCACCGCGAGCGCCGACAAGCTGCTCGGCGGGCCGCAGGCCGGTTTGATCTTCGGTCGCGCCGACCTCGTCAGCCAGCTGGCACGCCATCCGCTGGCCCGCGCGCTGCGGGTCGACAAGCTGACGCTCGCCGCGTTGGAGGCCACCGTGCGTGGCCCGCTGCCGCCGACGACCGTGGCGCTGCGTACGCCGGTGACGGCCCTCCGCGAACGGGCCCGGCGGCTGGCGGGCGCGCTGACCGACGCCGGCGTCGAGGCCGAGGTGGTCGACTCCGGGTCGACGGTGGGCGGGGGCGGCGCGCCGGGGGTCGTGCTGCCGAGCGTCGCGTTGAGCCTGCCGACGGCGTACGCCGCGTTGCTCCGCCAGGGTGATCCGCCCGTGGTCGGTCGCGTCGCGTCGGGTCGGTGCCTGCTGGACCTGCGCACGGTGGCGCCGCAGGACGACGACGATCTGGCCGCCGCCGTCCTGTCAGCGGCAAAACAAAGCTAGACAGTCACCGGCGGGTGGCCGCCGTCGCCGTCGACGATCTCGTCCGGCTTGCCGTCCTCGTCGAGGTCGACCATCGTCACGTCGACCTGGCCGTCGCCGTCGGTGTCGAACTGGAACAGGTCGGGCTTGCCGTCGCCGTCGGTGTCGACCACCCACACGTCGGTCTTGCCGTCGTTGTTGGCGTCGGCCGTCAAGAGTTCGACGTGCTCGTCGCCGCGGGTCTCGACTACCTCTTCGGACTCGCTCATCGGATCTCCTCGCGCGGGTGCAAGTGTGCGTTCCGCCGCACAACCTACGGCCCACAAGCCCCGGGCGCGAGCCGAGACCAAAGCTAGTTGCTCACGTACGGGTACGCGCGCATCGTCGCCATGTCCGGTACGCCGTCGTAGTTGGTGTCGCGTACCCAGGTGTCGTTGCGGCCGTCGAAGTCGGTGTCGAAGGAGACCGCGTCGATCCGGCCGTCGTTGTTGTGGTCCGAGGCGACCGCGTCGGTGCGGCCGTCGCCGTTGGCGTCGTGGAGCAGCTGGTCCGCGAGGCCGTCCTCGTCGTAGTCCCGCATCGTGGTGTCGAGCCGGCCGTCGCCGTTGGCGTCGCTGTAGGCCGTCTCGATCACGCCGTCGTGGTCGCCGTCGACGGCGACCAGGTCCGCGTAGCCGTCTCCGTCGTCGTCGGTGATGTAGCGCCGACCGCCGTCGGCCTCGAGCTCCACGATGGACTGCGGCGCCTCGGACGACGAACCGAACCCGTCAACCGGACCCGGATCCTGGTCACTGGCCAGAAAGGAGGAATCCCACTCGCTCATGAGCTGAACCTAGAGCCGGCGCTGACGCGCCGGCTCCCGGAAACGTGCCACGACGATCAGTGGTGGATCTGGACCCCGACCTTGTCGAGCGCCTTGATGATCTGTGCCGACTCACCGAAGCCGATCACCAGGATGCCGTCGGGCCCACTGCTGCGGATCTGGTCGGCGCCGGCGGCGAAGTCGATGTCCGGCGCGGCGGGCGTCGGAGGCTCGTACACCAACGTTTGGATCTGGTCGGCGGGGAAGCCGGCGCGCTCCAACTCGGCCTTCACGTTGCCCTGGAGGCCGGTGCCGTAGGAGTCGTTGCGGGCGACGATCGTGATCTTGTGCGGTCCGTCGCGCAGGATCACGTCGGCCAGCGCCCGGCCCTGCAGGATGTCGGACGGCGCCGTGCGGAAATAGAGGCCCTTGTCGTCGAACGTGCTCAGCCCGGCGTCGGTGTTGCACGGCGAGAAGAGGACGAGCCCGGCCTTGATCACGTCGGGCAGCACGGCCCGCGAGATGCTGGACGCGCCAGCGCCGATGATCACGCTGACCTTGGCCTTGACGTGCTTGGCGACCGTCTCCTTGGCGACGTCGGGGTTGGTGCCGTCGTCGCCGGGCACCCACTCGACGTCCTTTTCGAAGACGCCGCCGGCCGCGTTGATCTCCTTGATGGCGAGCGCGGCGGCCGCCTCCATCGGCGGGTACGCGAGCGCCAGGTCACCGGTCTCCGGCAGCAGGCCACCGATCTTCAGCGGGTCGAGGTCTTCGGCCTTCGCGTCGGACCCGCCGGCCGGCGGCTTCTTGGTCGTGGTGGCCGACTCGTCGCCGGCGCCCACATATTCGGTCTTGCTGTCGTCGAGCCGGTCCGACGGCCCGAAGTGCAGCGTCGCGTAACTGGCGGTGGACGGCTCGCCCACGTCGGTGAACCCACCGCGGGTCAGCGAGACACCTCGGTATTGCAGGTCGGCGCCGTCGCGGGCCAGCGCCAGGCAGTCCTTGGCCGTCTCGCACTCGGTGCCGCCGGTGGTGACCGAGTTGATCTGGTTGGCGATCGCGTCCGGTGCGGTGGAGCCCGCCTGCTGCGCCGCTAGCGCGCTGATCACCATCGCGTCATAGGTCTCACCCGCGTACGAGTAGTCCGTGAGACTCGGTCGCAGCCCCTTGAGCCGCGCCTTGAAGTCCTCGGACAGCCGGGTGAGCGGGGTGGTCCCCTTCATTCCGGCGAGCATGCCCGCCTTGTCCTTGAACTCGTCGGCGAACGAGTTGATCATGTTGCCGTCGGTGCCGTAGAGCCGGGCCGGGGTGGCGGCCGTCTCGGTGGTCTGCGGCGCCGGTGTGTCCTTGCCACAGGCGGCGATGGTCAGCACGAGGGCGGCACACGTGGCGATGGCCACGTGGCGCGCTCCGCGGGAGACGAGCATGGGGGTGTCCGTCCTTCCTCCCCTGAAGGTCAGGGGCACAGTAGCGTGCCGCAGTCGATATGTGGGATAGCGCCCGACGAAAGCCGGTCTACCGGCAGGTAACGTGACTGCGTGTCAACATCACCCCTCGACCACGGCCCCGGCGCGCTCGCTGAGCGGATGGGCATCAAGGTCACCGAGATGACCCCGGAGCGGGTCGTCGCCACCATGCCGGTCGACGGCAACACCCAGCCGTACGGGCTGCTGCACGGCGGCGCGTCCTGCGTGCTCGCGGAGACGCTGGGTTCCTACGGCGCGGCCCTGCACGGGCAGACCGTCGGCCGCCCGCTGGCCCTGGGTGTCGACATCAGCGCCACCCACCACAAGGCGCTGCGGGAGGGCACGGTCACCGGTGTCGCCACACCCGCGCATCGGGGGCGCAGCATGGCGACGTACGAGATCGTCATCTCGGACGAGAGCGGCGACCGCGTCTGCACCGCCCGGCTCACCTGTCTGCTGCGCGCGCCGAGCTGACTCGTTCCGGTGGTCGGAGTTGACGCCGGGTCGTAGAGTTCGCCCGTGGTCGAGGTTCCCCCGGATGCGGTCGACGACGCCGCGCAGGTGTTGCGGCTCGCCCTCGACGGCGACAGCGACGCGGTCGCCAACGCCTTCGACGCGGTGGTCGACCGGTCCGGCGTGGTCGGCGCCTACGACGTCGCGTGGTGCCTCGCCGCGACGATGGTCGGTGAGGGCGTGCCGGTCGGTCGGTGGACGCTCGACTTCCCGAACATCGACGAGGCCGGGTACGACACCCGCTGGGTGGCCCGGTTCGTCAGCGCCTACGCCAACAGCGACGCGTCGACCGGCGAGGCGCTGTTCGGCGCCGCGCTGGCCGACGGTCAGTTGCCGGAATGCTTGCTGACGCTGGCGGGGTCGGCCGTGGCGACCCTGCGCCGCCGTTCTCAGTAAGCGGTGTCGATCACCAACGGCTCGTACTTGTATTCGGCCGTGACCACCCGCACGTAGAAGCGGGTGTTGTCGCGCACGTTGGTCGCCGCGACCCGCCAGCTGCCGCCGGTCGGCACACTCGTCCAGTAGTTGCACGAGCCGACGGACACGAAGATCACGCAGACCTTGTAGGGGTAGACGCTTCCGTTGCGGACGTTGATGTCCCGGCAGCGCGACGAGGTGGTGTAGGGGCCGGCGTCGAAGCCGTTGCCGCCGCGGGTCAACGTCTTGCGCACGTAACCCCCATAACAGGTTGCGGCGGCGGCCTGGTCGGCGGCGGTGAGCGGGACGGGCTCGGCACGGGCCGCCGGACTGGCGACGACGAGACCGAAAACGGTGACGGTGAACGCGAGCAGAACGCGGAGCAGTCGCATCGCGGGACCTCCAGGGTGGATCATCGCGGGCCGGGGCTCAGCGTACTGACGAGCATCCATGTCTGACAGTCGTTTCCGACGATGTGCTATCTCTTGACCTCGTGCTTGACAAGGTGCGCAAGCTGCTGGCGAAGGCCGAGGACCCGGCCTGCTCGCCGGCCGAGGCCGAGGCGCTGACCGCGAAGGCGACGGAGCTGATCGCGAAGTACGGCGTCGACCAGGCGCTGCTGGCCGCCCGGGATCCGGCCCGCGACCCGGTGGTCGACCGCCTGATCGACGTGCCGGCGCCGTACGCCACCGACAAGGCCGGCCTGCTGGTCGGCGTGGCGATCCCGTTGCGCTGCCGCACGGTCCGGCTGACCAGAAACGGTTCGATCGCGGTGCACCTGTTCGGCTTCGACAGCGACGTGACCCGGGCGGAGCTGCTCTTCACGTCGCTGCTGGTGCAGGCGGCCCACGGGCTGTCGGCCACGCCGGTGCCGTGGGGCCAGCACCCGGCCGCGTTCCGGCGGTCGTGGCTGGCGGGCTTCGCCGCGGCGGTCTCGACCCGGCTGCGCGCGGCGGAGTCGGCGGCCTCCTCGGCTGTGCCGTCGATGGACCTCGTGCTGGCGGACCGGTCGGGCGCGGTGGAGCGGCGCCGGGACGAGGCCTATCCGACGGCCCGGATGGCGCGGCCGCGGCGGCTCAGCGGGGATGGCGGGGCGTCGGGGTACGCGGCCGGCACGAGCGCTGACCTCGGCGGAGGCGTGGGGGTTCGGGGCGGCTCGCGGTCGGCGTTGCCGTGAACCGCGCGCTCGACGACAACCTCGCGTGGCACGCGTCGCACCTGCACCGGTTCGCGCCGGGCATGCGGCTGCTGGCCACCGGCGATGTGGTCGTCTGTGACAGCGGGTTGGCGGACGACACGTTCAACACCGTGGCCGCGGCCCGCTTCGACGGCGACGTGGATGCGCGAATCGCGTCGGTGCTGGCGCTGCTCGACCGGCCGTACACCTGGTGGGTCGGTCCTGGCTCGGCACCCGCGGATTTGTCGGATCGGCTGCTGGCGGCTGGTCTGCCGATCCCGGAGCGCGAGGTGGCGATGTGGTGCCCGACCGGCCGGCGGTTGGTCGACCGCCCGGTCCGGGTGGCGTCGACGTCGCTCGAGCTGGCGGACTGGGCGGGCGTGGTGGCCGCCAACTGGACGCCGCCGTCGGGGACGGTGGTGGAGTTCTTCGCGCGGGCGGCGCCGTGGGCGCTCGTGAGCACGTCGCGCTACTTGATCGGGTACGCCGACGACGTTCCGGTCGCCGCGGCGGAGCTTTGTTACGGCGGCGGAGTGGCGGGGTTCTACAACGTCTGCACGCTGGAGGGGGCGCGGCGGCAGGGCTGGGCGAGCGCGCTGCTCAGCTTCGGCCTGGACCTCGCGGCGGCGGAGGGCCATGACATCGCGGTCCTGCAGGCGGCACAGGGCGCGGTCAGCCTCTATGAACGCCTCAGCTTCCAACCCTTCGGTGACGTGATCGAACACGCCTGGCGTCCGCACTGACGCCGCCCGGCTGACCGCCCGCCCCGTGATCACTCGACCGGGGTCAGCCGATCCGAAGTCGCACTCCGCCGTTTCAGGCCCACGGCTGGCCGAGGGATTTTCAACGCCGCTTGTCGTCGTGCAGCTAGGCACGTGTTCTCGATGTCGCGTTGGTGACAAAAGCGGGCAAGATACCCCAAGTCGCCAGCACGCCCAAGAGGCGCGATCCAGAACCGGAGCACCACGATGACCTACCAGCCCCCGCCGCCGCCGCCGAACCATGGCCCCGCATTCCCGCCACCACCCGGCGTGCCCCACTACGGCCCGCCGATTCCACGGCGGCGCTCCAAAACGCCGTGGATCGTGGGCGGCGTCGTTCTCCTCGCCTTGTGCTGCGGCGGCATCGGGATCGCGGCGCTCAACGGCGACACCACCACGACCGGGAACGAGGCCGCGGTGGCGAGCAGCGAGCCGACGGAGACGCGGCAGCAGAAGGAGCCCTACGTCCCGGCCCCGGTGGCCGAAACCGAGCCGCCCGAAGCAGCGCAGGACGACCTGTCCCCGGCACCACCCGTCACGGTGCGGATGCCAGACCTTGTCGGCCTCAACGCGGCGGTCGCACAGGACAAGCTGGAGCGGCTCGGTTGGCCGCCGGAGCAGATCGAGTTGGGTTCCCAGGACGAGATGGACACGTTCGTGATCCTGCCGGCGAACTGGACGGTCACAAAGCAGTCGGAGAAGGCCGGGTCGAAGGTGGAACCGGGTGGCCTGATCGTGCTGACGTGCACGAAGAAGCGTTGATTTCCTGGGCGCCGACAAGGTGGTCGGAAGGGACTGGGACAGCAGGAGAGGGGCGGCCGCGCCCGCGAGGCCGGCGTGCCGAACCGCTCGTGAACCGAAACCCGATCTCCGCTGCGCAATCGTTGGCTCGCGCCCGCCTGGCAGGCGAGGATGGCGAGCCGTGGCGGGTGGATCCGGCGACATCGAGTTGACCATGGCGGAGCTGCGGGCGGTCGCGGGCTTCGCCGCGGACTGTGCCCTGGCGGCGTTGGAGATTTACGAGCGCGCCCAGCCCGGCGACCCGCGGCCCCGGGAGGCGATCGAGGCCGCTTCGGCGTTCGCCGCCGGCGGCAAGCGCGGGAAGGTTCTGCGCGACACCGCCTGGGCCGCCCTGAAAGCGGCCGGTGCGGCGAACACCTCGGCGGCCGGCGAGGCCGTCCGCGCGGCGATGGCCGCCGCCGGCGCCGCATATCTCCACCCGCTGGCCAACGCCACCCAGGTCAAGCACATCCTGGGCGCCGCCGCCCACGCGGCCCGGGCGGCCGAGCTGCTGGGCGGCGACGCGGACGAACAGCTCGCGCGCGCGGCGAGGCGGGCGGCGCCGCTCGTGATCGAGGTGCTGCGCCGCTATCCGGCGGCGCCGACCGGTGGCGGGCGGGTCGGGGAGCTGATCCGCGAGCTCGACCACGCCCTGCGCGAGCAGATCAGCGAGCTTTGAAGCGCGCGATCCACTCGGCGTTGAGTTGATCCGCCTGTCGACGGTGGCCGACGACCAGCTGCCGATCCGGCGGGACGGTCAGACCGAGATAGCCGAGCACCTGCTCCGCGGTGCCGAGCGGATCTGCCGCCAACTCCTCATACGTCACCTCGCAGGGCGCGATGCCGTGCGCGGCGAACCAGGCTGACCAATCCGCCTCGTACTGCTCGATGCTGTCGACCAGCCCACCGATAAGCTCTTCGTCGTAGTAAGGATCCTGGCCGCCGGGCTCGACGGCTTCCCCCGGATGCCAGAAGTGCGTCTGCAACGACCTCGCCCACGACACCGCCTGGGCCACGGGATCGCGCCGCCGCAGGTGGACGAATTTGAGGCGACCGAACTGGGCGCTCAGCAGGTCGATTGTCTCGGCCGCCCCGTCGGCGAGGTCGCTGATCAGCTCCGGCATCGTCTCCGCCATGATCCGCCCGCCGAAAACACCGTTCGGAGTCCGGCCGGCGACCAGCGCCGCGCGTACGAACGCTTCGTCGATCCGCCCGTCCCGCGGCCGGGCGATCCGCCACTCACCGGCGTATTGATCCAGGGTCTTGCGGTTGAAGTAGGAGGCCGGGTGACCAGCAACTCCGGACGAGTCCAGCAGACCGCACAGCAAGGTGCTGCCGGAGCGGGGCGTCGCGCAGATCAGGTAGGAGTCGAAATCCGGGCGTGTCACAGACGAGGACGGTAACCAAGGGCTGACCACGCACCCAACCGAAATAGCGTTACGGCCATGCCGGCACCGCAGTGGTTCTTTCGCTTCATGTACGACCGGGAGAGCGCAGCCTGGGAACGGCGCCGCGATGACCACCGAGAGCTCGTCGAGCGGACCGCGGACGCGCTCGCCAGGTTGGTCACACCGCCCGGACCGGTGGCCGACCTCGGCTGCGGACCCGGCGCGCACGCCCTGGCCCTCGCGCGCCGCGGCTACGACGTGACGGGCCTCGACGGTTCGCCTCGCATGGTCGAGGTCGCACGAGCGCGCGCCGCCCGCGACGCGACAGCAGCGGCCTTCGCCGCGCACGATGTCCGCGCGCCGCTGCCCTTCCCGGACGGATCGCTCGGTGGCGTCCTCGCCGTCCTGGTGCTCCAGCATCTCCCGCAGCCGGCGGCCTTCATCGCCGAGATCCGCCGCTGCCTCCGCCCGGGCGGGCACTTGTTGATCACCGCTCCCACCCGCGACGGCACCCGGCAGACGTCACCGAGCTGGTACTGGCGGCTGCGTGCGGCGTCCTACCGCGTAGTGCCCGGCGCGGTCCGCTTTTACAACGACAACTCGCTCACGCATCTGCTGGAGGACGAGGGCCTGACCGTCGTCGAACGGGACAGCGAACCGGGCCGGGTGAGCGTGCTGGCCCGCGGATAAAGCAAAACGCCCACCGACGTGTTTCCGCTGGTGGACGCTGCTGTAGCCCGGCGAAAGGCTATGTGGCCAGGGGCGGGGTCGAACCGCCGACCTTCCGATTTTCAGTTCTACGCTGGCGGTCCGGCTCCGCCCTTCCATGGCCCAGCACCAGCTCTAGCATGTGCATGCGTCGACTTCCACGCGAAGTGGTCCGGATCCGCTCGTACAAGTTCGGCGCGGTTTCCTGACACCGTCCTAACAACGAGGGCCTCAGCTCCGATCTCCGGATGGCCTCTTAGGCATGACGACCCCCGGCTCGCGGCAGTACCAACGCATGAACTGGCGGAGCGCAGCCGACCGGTCAGGCTCCGCTAGCTCACCGAACCGGTTCCACAAAGACTCGTCGCAGCGAATTCGCCTAAGCGGCGTCTTGGGCTGGTTCGGCATCCAGACCTCTCAAGGTAGCGTCGGCACACCCGAGCCGCAGGCCTTATCAGCGGTCCCATCAAGGCAGGTGCGACTGCTGAGCCTGTTGGCGCAAGGGGAATCAACGTACCCTAGCCTCATGCGCTTCGATGACCTGGACTTTCCGCGTTCTGCTCCCGCAACACGACCACCGGCGGCCGACCGCATCTACGAGGCTCGGGTATGGCGCAAGGTAGTCAGATCATCGAGAGGCGATCTAGAAGGCCCTGGCTGGGAGACTGTTGCCTGGTGCGCCGACAAGGGTGCGGCAGAGATAGCTGTGGAATCGGCAATGGAGCGCTTCGGATGCAAGTACGGCGAGGTATGGGGTCCGATTCTTACGCGGCCAACTGATAGGACAGTCTTGGTTCGCTACAGCCAGCCGTACGTCCGCTATTGACACGTCAAGGCCTTTGCTAGAGCAGGGCATAACCGCGCGGCGTCACGACACGCGCGGCGGTTCTAGACCCTCGATCGTGCGACGCACGTTATCTAGGTTAGGGAAGACCAGGTAATCCCACTCGTCCGGCCTTCCGAGCGAGTGAGCGATGAGACGGCGCAGCGATCTCGCGCCAGGTTTTCGATCAGGATCGAGCCTAATGCCGTTATCGTCCCAGACGAGGACATACGACCTGCCTCCTCCACATACGTCCCGTAAGTCGGCAAGCGAACTAAGGGCCTGGCCAGCGAATTGGGGCGGGCTGGCAAGCGGCAAGAGTTGGAGATGCGCGTGGGAAATGCATGCGCCGCCGGACGTGCGACCTCCGTGCTCAAAGAGAAACGCACAACCCCAGCGCTCACGTACTTTGTCAGTCCATCTGGTTGCGACCGCTTCTAATCTGTGGATGTTTTCGACAGACAACTCGGCCATGCTTTCAAGATGATCTCTCGTGACGACCATGATGTGGCCAGGCGCCAACGCTCCAAGAGCCGCTACCACGACGAAGGCGTCGTCGGCATCCAAGATCTTGAAGTCGTACCATGGTCGGCTGTGATGAGCACCGCTTAACCGCTCGCAGAAGTCGCAGTCTCGCTCCATGATCACGACCGCCCTACCGTCCGATGTAGAAAGTGTAGGGCTGCACGCCCTGCTCAGCAAGATCTGCGCCTAGGGCCGGAGATGCCGCTTCGTGGTCGGGTCAATCTCGTTGAGCAGGCCGCTAGGCCGGAGCCGGGACGCCACTTAAGATGCCAACACGAGCTTCCGTGGACCCACGCCATGGAGACCCAGCTCTGACGTCATCGGACCTGATCACGTACCCTGACGCTGACAAACCCCAGCAATCCCAAGCGCCAGAGATCACAATCTAGACGGGAGCGAGAGGTGATCGCTACCGCGCGGCACGTCAATCGCCTTGCTCAGCAGGCGCGAGAGTCTCGGTATCGAATCGGGGAGCTGGTGCAAGCGACGGCCCTCAATATCGGTGATGCCGTTGCTTGGGGGCAATTCCTGGACGATTCGCGTCAAGTAAGTCAGTTCGGATTCTACGGGACGTCGGCAGCCATCGAAATACTTACGATCGCCGGGATGGCTCCAGATAATCGTCTTATTCGTCAAGCTTGGGGGGGCGTGCCTGATGCCTCTTCTCCGACGTCAAAGTCGCCTGCATACGACTTGGCCGACCTTGGCATCACCTTTAAGCTAGCCGCGCTGGTCGACGCTGAGTATGCGGGTCGACAAAGCGACAATTTGAGACCATTCGAGAGGCTTTTGAAAAGCAAAATTATCGACGGTCGCGGCTGGGGATACTACTACTACGATGACGACGACAGAGACACGTCACCCAAGTTCTTAGCCACTGCTCAAGCCATGTATAGCCTCCGTCATTCGCGAATTTTTAAAACCTCCGCAGACGCGGAACACGTCACGGCCTGGATATGTCGAGAACTTTCAGAAGACGCTGATCTGCAACCAGATGAGCTAGCCCTAGCGGTCCTTGCGCTCGCAGACTATCAAGGGTTTAAATCCGCCGTCCACGAATTTGATGCGGCGCATGATATGGCAGTTAGTCGCCTTCTGAACTGGGCAGGTGGTCGTCAGCCTCAAGTCATCGGAGAAAGCCGGTCTTATCACTACTCGGTTCGGGAAAAGGCCGGTCAACGCAACCACTACGTCTTCTACCCGACTGACATATTGGTCGCCCTAGCGTTAATCCAAGCTGGTAATCCCCAGGCAACCCGCGAGTACACGCTTGACGTTGTTAGGTATGCCTCAACCAACGTGAAAGCCAACGGCGGACTTCGCGCACGTTCGAGCCACCGCATTGCAACGGTGGATCAACTTTGGGCGAGTCGCCTCTTCGACGCCTTCGAAGCAGCCGTGAAGCGGTCGCCTCGAAACGTGGTCCCGCGGGTGGCGCAGGTCGTCTCTCACACTCGAATCCGACAAGCTCTTACGGCTCTGGCATTGCTTGCCATAGGGCTAGCGGGAACAGCGATATCCATCGATGCCGATATCTGGGCATGGCTACGGGTCGCCGGGGGAGTTGCGGCAGCAGTAATGCTCGGAGTACTTGCGACAGCAATTTGGAAGTGGATCGGAGGAAAATAGGTGTTTGTTGCCGATCCGCTGTACGGTCCCTTCAGCGTGCCTGACGGAATTACCTCCCTCTTAGCTGCGCCGGAGGTTCAGCGCCTGCGTGAAGTTCGACTAATCAACACCTCGACACCCAATCTCGCTGCGCTAAGCGACGTCCGGCGGTATGCCCATACGTTAGGAGTCCTCGCGCTCGGTCTAAGGCTGGCGCCCAGGTTACGTCAAGAGCACACGAAGGAGGACGTGGAAACGTTCTTAGCCGCAGTGGTGTTGCATGATGTTGGTAGTCCGGCTTTCGCCCATCTATTTGAATACATCCTTAAGTCAACCGGCGGCTGGACTCACGAGTCCATGTTGGTGCACATAATCGAGGGCGATTACCGCCCGGAATCGATTTATCACCAGGTTTACCATGGGCAAGGACTGAGGCTAAAGGCGATCCTGGAGACCATGCAGATCGACCCGAAGTCTGTTGTGGACATGGTGATGGGCGTGGGGCCTCTAGGAAGGCTCGTCGCTGGCTCGGTCGATCTCGACAATATCGACAACGTATACAGAATGTCCGTCAGTCTGGGATTTCAACCGGACATAGGGGCAGCGACGAGCCTGGCTCAAGGCCTCTTCCCAGACGAAACGACGCTAGGTGTATCGCAATCCGCCCTCAAACACCTCCACCTATGGCGGAAGTGGCGTAGGAAGGCTTATGAGATCCTGGCATTTGATGAGCCGACGCTTCAAAGCCAGGCAATGCTTACCGAGTGTTTCACCGCCGCCATCGACGCCGGCCTCCTCGGAGAAGAGCACTGGAGCCTCACAGACGAAGATATACTCAAGTACCTTGCTGGGATGCGGCCGAAGGTCAAAGGGGTTTCGTCAATAGTTCAGCGGTTCTTTGTCGGTGACTTCTTTTCTACCGTCTTTGTGGGCTGGTACAGGCAACCTATGGGGGACGTGGACCTGAGGGCCCCGGAGCCCCGAGCAGAGCTGCGTGCCCGTCTCGAGGAGCGGCTGAGAATTCCCTGCGTTCCTTACGTCTTCTATGATCGTGGCACCTTCGAAAAGAGGCTTTCTCTTCGGATAATAGGCCGGGACGGTTGGGTACCTGAGGAGATCGGTCAGACATCAGTTTCTACTCTGGCAGGAGTCTTTACGAGCAGAAGGCATGTAAAGCCGGTCCGATGGATGCAAGAGAAGGCTATCGAGGTTTTGGAAGAGTTCGGCTTGGCGCCGGACCGAAGAAGTCCTATCCCATCGAAGCGTGGAGTATATGAAATCGCTGGTCAGGCAGAACTACCTTTCTGAGCTGCGCGGTCTTGACTGGGACTTCGACGGCGCAAGCGGAAACACCGGCCTAGCTGGGTACCACTGGTACCCAGCTAGGTTCGTGCCTAATGTTCCTGGTGTGCTTATCGGCTACTTCAGCAGACCAGGTGAGGTGGTCCTCGATCCGTTCTGTGGGAGTGGCACAACTCTTGTAGAGGCACATAGACTCGGTCGCTCATCTTTAGGGGTTGACACCAACCCGGCCGCGACGTTGATGAGTTCTGCCAAGCTCATACCTTTTGAACGGGAAGGCTGGAAGAGTTTTAGAGACTCCCTTAAGCATTCCTGCCAGCACTTCTTCGTCCGAGGGGGGAAGTCGAACTGGGCAACCATCTCCGAAGAGGTTCCAAACTACCTAGAAAACGCAAAGTGGTATCACCCAGACACTCTAGCCGAACTATCCGCTATATGGCAAGCGATTCGGGCACAGGATAGCGAGTATCGTCTCGTTGCAGAGGCCACCTTTTCGGCCATTCTGCGATTCGCCTGCAGTCAGACCAAACATTGGGGCTGGATTTGTGACAACGTGTGGCCGAAGGAGTTTGTGTACAAGTCGGCAATGACTCTCTTCTTTCAGCGGCTTGAACAGTACGCGACCTCCGCTGCAGAACTACATCTAGGTCAGGAAACGGCTGACATGCAGGCGCCGGTCGCACATGTAGTACGAGGCTCTTGCGCTACCGTTCTTGCCGGCTTGCCCCCGCGTTCGGTCGATTTGGTCGTGACTTCGCCTCCGTACTTCGGGATGACCGACTACGTCCGCTCGCAGCGACTCACATTTCTTTGGTTCGAGTGGAGTTTGGAAGACTGCCGAGCTGACGAGACAGGCGCACGATACAGGCGGCGTCGCTTAACCGCTCTGTCTGAATACATGAGTGACATGGGGAAATCCTTTATGGCGATCGCGCGCGTTCTGAAGGTTGGTGCTATGTGTGCCATTGTGATTGGGGAGTCGCCTAATCGAGATACGTATCTGGACGACTTCGAGATTGACCTCGCGAAGATTGGGTTCACTGTTGAGGCGCGCCTTACCCGGAACGTCTCAAAACGCCGAGTTATGAAGCCGCAGGTACACGAAGAGCGGATCATTCTGGCGAGAAATAATGCAGACACATGAAGGACGATGTCGCGTTGGGTGATATCGGAGAGCGAGCGTTGATTTCTCAGGTTCTTGCTCCCCGGTATGGCGCTGCCAACGACCATTTCGGTGATGACTGTGCTCGTGTTCTTGAGGTTGAGGAATTGCTCGGGCCTGTGGTCGCATCCACTGACCCGTGCCCCATTCCGGTCGCATCGCTGCTTGGCTTTGATGACTTTTACTACTGGGGCTGGCTTCTCGGTGTAATCAACCTTAGCGACATTGCAGCCGCCGGCGCGGTCCCGCGAAGTTTTCTCGCTTCATACGAACTACCTAGGTCGATGCTGTTGAAGCAGTTTCTTCGAATACTCGATGGCTTGGACGAGTGCTGCGCCAAGAGTGGGGCGGCAGTTGTCGGCGGCAATTTAAAGGAGGCGAAGGAGGTCGCTCTCTCAGGAACGGCTATTGGCACCTGTCTCGGGCAGCCACTCAGCCGGAAGGGGGCGAAAGTTGGTGATGTAGTGCTCGTCCTTGGCGACCTTGGCCTATTTTGGGCCGGGTATCTCTCCGTTACACGTGGCTTGGAAAGCCTGCGGCGATACAGGAATCGACTCTTGCGCAACGTATTAACGCCTCAGCCCAAGGTCGCAGTCGGCTCGGCGCTCGCTAGAGCCTCATTGGTAACCGCAGTCATGGACAACTCGGATGGCCTTTTCCCGTCCTTGAACGGTCTATGTCATGCAAGTCGTGTGGGCGTTAGGCTGAACTTTTCCGCAGTGGGCTTCTCTGAGGAGGTCTTAGCTGTAGCGGCAGAGCTTGACGTTGACCCGGTACGATTAGCGCTGGGCTGGGGAGATTGGCAACTGGTTGCCACCGCCGCTGCCGGTAGCGTTCATATGATCGAGGACGCATGTTCGCTGCTTGGCGTGCCTGTGCACCACGTAGGAGAGGTGATCGATGAAGAAGGCGTCCACCTAGTACACGAGGGACATTCGGGTCGGCTCCTCACGCTGGATTCCGAGCGGTTCGCTGCTGACTCGTGGTTTACGGCTGGCCTTGAAGCCTACGTATCGCGTCTTCTCGGGGCTAGTTTGATTGAATGACACGGTTGGTGCGGACGCTTTGCACCTATATTGGCGCCTGGTGTAGGCCGTACGTTGGCGCGGGGATGTAGAGTAACTACGTGTCGATGCTCTGGTACACGGCTGGCCCTGCGGCTTCAGGCAAGGAGGAAGCGCTCGTTGAAGCAGGCGCAACTGGTGTTCGGCTGGGGTTCTCTTACGATGCCTATGAAGTGCATGAAAGAACTGCGCTGACGTTCAAAAAGTATGCCGATCGGAATGATGTCAGTTCTATTGTAGTTGCGGACCTTCCAGGGGAGAAGTTCAGGCTGGGCCGGTTCGACGAGGGTCTGTCCGTCAAACTGGAGGCAGGAAAGTCCTTGAGACTCGTCCATGGTGCGCGATCTGACGTGGCGGTGTCTCGCGAGTTGCCAGTGACTGACCAGGCATTCTTCGCAAACCTCAGTGTGGGCGATCATGTGGTGGTTGGCGATGGCGGTGCTTTATTAGTGGTTGACGCCATTGGCGCTGATCTAAGGAGCGCAATGGTTCATCTGGCTGCTAGCGGCACGGTTGAACAGTCTAGAGGATTAACGATCCAGGGCGGTGGGTACGTTCCGCGGTCCCTTTGTAAAAAAGATCTTGCAGCGATTGACTTCATCGCCAACAGTGGCTGTTTCGATGCAGTTGCCCTGTCCTTTGCATCAAACGATGCGGATATTCACGACCTCCGCGATCTTCTGGCGAAACGCGCGCCTCATCTGAAAATCGTGGCCAAGATTGAGACCATGCGGGGGATAGAAAGGCTGGACTCTATCTGCGCGGTGTCTGACTTCGTGATGGCCGCTCGTGGAGACCTCGCTCTGTCCGCGCACTGGGCGGAATTGCCTTTCTACGTCGAGAAGATTGCACAAGCGGCGGTTCAAGCTGACGTTCCGTGGGTCCTCGCAACTCAATTGGTTGAGGGCCTTGAGCGCTTCTCCATTCCTACTCGTGCCGAGATTTGTGACATCTGGCATTGGCTCGACTCCGGCTGTGCCGGGCTCATGTTGTCATATGAGTCGGCATTTGGTTCGAAGCCGGTGGAGGCTGTACGCGTAGTTAGGACGATCGCTGACCGCTGGAAATCTCTGCGGATGCGTTAGGGTCGGGCCGCCTCAGGTCGATATTGGCGACGTGTTCTCCTATGGAGGTTTGGCACGCATCTCCGCAGCCGAACGCGGTCACCTACTCTCAGTATCTCAACTTTGCCGACTGTTCTGCAAGTGTCCAGGTGCGCGGACTAGCAGCTTCCGACGGATGCCGATCGGCGGCACACCCTTGTGGATAGTGGCCAACTCTGCCGCGACGTCTAAGGAATGAGCCGGTCGGCCTCTACCAAAAGGTCGCAACGAGCCGACACCAATCCCCGTGCCTGGCGCCGGCCATCGTGTACTCCGTCCGGGACAGCGAAGTGTCCCGGGACGTCCGTGAAGATGCGGTTCCGCATTTGTGCTGACGCCGCGACTCTTCTTGGGGCGGAACGCCACGTCCCGGCGGTGGTTATCCACTCCTGAGGCCCCGGCCGTCCGTGACAACAGCCTCCGGGCGGCCGGGCTGCAGGTACAGGGTGGGGTGAGGATCGGCGGAGGACAGGACACTCAGCGGTAAGCGACAGATGCATGGTTCCGTCCGGTTGGTCACCTACTGACATGGGCCGCTACGTCATTGATCGGCCGTCGGCCTGGGCCTGATCTGCAAAGTTCTCAATTGTGGCGACTGACGGTTTGGGGTCGCGACGCCTGGTCTGCACAGGTCGTGCGCCGACGGCATGACCCTTTCCCGCGCCTCGCCCAAGCCCGAGGAGGCATCGTGAACATTGAGCACCCATATTGGTGCGCCGGTGGTGAGCCGCATGGCGCAGCCCATCGCTCGAATGAGGCGCGAGCGTCGCGTGAGACCGACCTAGTCGACGTGCGTCTCACTCTGATTGACCTTGCCGTTAGCTCGGGATTGCCCGTGATGCGGATCGACTTCTTAGCTGACGATGAGGTGGAGTCTCACGTGCTCCCCCTCGACCAGGTTATCTTGGTCGAGCATGCGATCCGTTCGCTCGTAACTTTGCACGAGGAGTCCGAGGCTGGCCGCCAGAGGTGAAGCCGGCGAGCTGCCCGCGGTGACATGCGGGTGTCGGTCAGGCTCCGCGGGCCGGGACCTCGTGGCCTTGGTACGCGCCGCTTGCGGCGTCTCGCGCCGCTGACCAGACGCGCTCAAACGAGGCAAGATACGTGGTGACCATGCCGTCCAGTCGTACCTGTCTGAGGTGTAGGACCGGCGCATGCGCACCTGGCCGGCCATAGATGTGAGTATTGACGAGCAACTCGTGGTCCGCCCAGTAGATCGAGTTGTAGAGCACCGTGTCATGGAGACGGATCCGAAAGTTGGGCTCCTCAGTGAGCGGCTGGAAGCCCACGAGCGCCGTGCGAATGCGGGCGCTCATTCCGTCGCCGATGCCCTCCTCGTCACCTCGGCGTGCGACGTGTTCGCTCTCTGGGTCTCCAAGTGCGATTCGGACCCGCACTCCTGCTTGCGCCTTCTCGCGGAGGATATGCGGGACCGATGCGTCCTCGGCTAGGAAGAGAGCACTGTAGGCGAGCACGCCGATCTCCTGCTCGGCGCTGCCGAGCAGCCGCGTCCACGCGTCGGTCGGCACCGACGATCGGTGCGGGTAGACGATCCGGACCTCGTCGTCCGCCCTGGCCGGTTCTGCCGGGTGGGGAAGGTTCGGCCATAGGTCGTGTGGTGCCCATCGGGTCAGGCGCACGAGGGCGTCGCGATGCCGCGGGTACGGCATTCTTCCTGCCATCCACCGCTGCACAGTCTTTGGATCGACGCCCAGCCGCGCCGCGGCGCCGGTGGCGTCGAGGCCGGCGCTGCGCAGTGCTCGTGCGAGCGGACCGTTCACGGAGCCATCGTATCGAAGAGGTCCCTAGACGTCCCTACCGTGTGGTTCACCGTCCGTTACGAAACGTGAAGACTCGGCGTCAATTCGAGCCGACAGGAGCACTCCCGATGACGAGCGACGAACGGGGCGGGACAGGCGACGCGCAGGCGTCGGCGGACCGGCTCGCGTTGGCGCTCGAAGACGTGGGCTTTGACGTCGGTCAGGAGTTCGGCGCGCTCCACCACACCATGGGGCGGCACGGCATAGCGGTCGTCCGCCTCGGTGACATCGGGTCGGCTACGGCGGATCGGCTCGCGCTCGTTCTGTCCCGCGCCGCCGAGTGCGGCATAAGCCTTATCGAGGAGGCTGGTAGGTAGATCCAGCAGACACCTGCGCAACGAGCGCGTTCGCTAGCCTGTCTCCGTGGAGGCGGCTGAACGTGCGCGGGACCTTGCGCGCCTTCTGCTGGCCGAGTCGCTGCCGCGTCGTTGGGCGCACAGTCAGGGTGTTGGGCGTAAGGCCGAGGCCGTCGCTCATCTGGTTGGCGATCAGGCCGAGGCTCTGGTGCGCGCCGCCTGGCTCCATGACGTGGGCTATGCGCCAGACCTGGTGCGCACTGGACTGCATCAGCTCGACGGCGCGCGATATCTGCGGGACGTCGCCCAGGTCGACAGCCTCGTGTGTCGCCTCGTTGCCCACCACTCGTGTGCCGCCATCGAGGCGCGCAACCGGGATCTCGACGAGCAGCTTCTCACCGAGTTCCCCGAGGTCGACGGGCTGGTTTCCGACGCGCTGACCTACGCGGACATGACCACGAGTCCGGACGGTGATCCGGTCGACGTTCACCAGCGCCTCGCGGAGATCCTTTCCCGGTACGGCAACGGCGATGTCGTCGCCGAGTCGATCCGAGAGGCGAGTTCGAGGATCGTCGGTTCTGTCCAAACGATACGAGCGCTCGTCAACGGCTCGTAGCGTCAGTCGCGGTCGTCGTCGGCGCGCGACAGCGTGCCCTGCTCGTCTCGATTCCAGCGGCGCCCGGCGCTGTCCTGGAACTCGATCTGAACCGGCTCAGGCTCGACGTAGGAGCGCAGCCACTCGTGCGGTGCGGGTCGCTTGACCGTCTGCCCCGGAGGCACCAGACCGACGAACTCCGAACCCTGCTCTTCGCCCTCGTGGGCGGGCAACGGCAACTCGACTTCGTAGATGGGCATGCCGCTCGCGTTGTGGATGTGGAACGCCAGCTCGCGCTTGCCGTCCACCGTCCGGACGGCTTCTACCCATGCGCTGATCCGTTCGGCCTGCGCGCGGCGCTCGTCCTCTACGCGGGAGGCTTCGCGCCGCAACTCGCGGCGCAGCAAGGAGAGTCCCAGGAGCAGAGCGCCTACGGTGCCAATGGCCGAGAAGACATCGGCGGCGGCACCGATTGCGTCGCTATCCAATGTGGACCGCGCCAGGCGACTTGAGGAACTGGTCGATCCTCATCCGCATGGAGCGGTCCATCGGCAGAGTCGCGGCGTCGCTTGGGGCCGTCCAGCGGACCTCGGCCGACTCGGCGCTTGGGGTCGGCGTGCCGTCGGTCGGCCGGGCCACGAACACGATCGAGCACTCTTGCCGGACCTCGCCGTTGCTCGTGTAGAGCAGTACATGCCGCGGGTCGGTGTAGATGCCGACCAAGCCCGTGATCTCGACCCGGACGCCTGTCTCCTCCAGCGTCTCGCGGACCGCCGTGTCCGGCAGCGACTCGCCCAGGTCCATCGCCCCACCCGGCAACGCCCAGTTCTCGTTGTCCGAACGGCGAATCAGCAGCAGCTCGCCCGCATCGTTCACCACAACGACGTTCGCGGACGGGACGAGGCTGTTGGCTGCGGGCGCCTCGGGATCGTCGTAGAAGTCGATCCGCCGAGCCACCGTCAGCTCTCCCATTCCAGCGGCGTGGCGCCCATCCAGACGCGTTCGAAGCTCTCCATGTAGGTGGTGACCATGCTGCCGCCTGCGACCGCGCGGAGTTGCAGCACGGGTGCGCTCGACGCGGGAAGGGCGTAGATGTGGGAGTTCACAAGCAACTGGTTGTCCGCGCGATAGATCGAGTTGTAGAGGACGGTCCGGTGCAAGCGGAACTCGATCCCCTCGACGTCGCGTAGCGACCGGTAGAGCGCGATCGAGTTCCTGATTCGCGCCGCCTGGAGGTCGTCGACCTCCTCGTCCAAGCCGCGTTGAGCCACGACCTCGCTGGTTGGGTCGCCGAGCAGGATGCGCACGCGGGCGCCATCGTCGGCCTTGCGGCGGAAGACGCGCAGGATTCCTGCGTCCTCCGGGATGAACAGGCCGCTGAACACCAGGACACCTATCTCGTCCTCTGCGGTGTCGAAGAAGTTCCGCCACAAGTCCGTGGGCACTGTCCAGCGGTGCGGGAAAATATTGATGATCTCGCTCTCGCTGGCGTTCGCCGCTTGATCCCTGGTGAGGGCGTCGGGCCATAGGTAGGCCTCGTCCACGCCGAGGTGTGCCGCGACCGCGTACCGGTGTCGCCGGTACGGCGTCCGTCCGTTGACCCACCGCTCGACGCTCTTGGGGTCGACGTTCAGCTTCTCCGCCAGGTCCTGCGGAGTGACGCCACGTTCGAGCATCGCAGTGCGTAGTCGATCGTTCGCCATCGTCTCCCCAGTCAAGACGTCCCCGCGACCGCACCACGATAGGCGAGACATCTCTGACACGTCCAGCCACGACCTGATTACGTCCCGTCTATTCCCAGCACTCTCGATGGCAGCCGATGCGACCGACGCGATCGGCATTGCCCGAGAGGAGGGATCAACGATCACACCTAACAACCAGTCCGCGGAGCCGACCTGTCCCTGCGGTGCCCAGCTCGACGCCGACCATCCGACCCTCTGCCGCAAGTGCGTTGCCCGCCAGCGCTGGAACCGGCGGCACCGCACGCGCCTGAGCAACGCCGACCTCGACCGCGCCAGCCGGCTACGGCGCCGCCGGTCCGGCCGCCGCGAATCTCACGGCGGCACACGGTGACAATCGCCGTATCAGCAGTGCTCCTGCTGGGCGTCTTCGTCTACCTGCTGTGGCGGTACGCCCAGCTCCCGCTCTGGCAAGCCGCGATCTGCGCCGCGTTCGGCTACTTCCTTGCGTCGTCCTCGATCGGCCCCGAGATCGGGAACGGCCTCCGGTCCCTGGCTCGGTTCATCGCCGGACTGGACCTCTGACGTGGGGCGCCACGTCAACACCGCACAGCGCGACGGGTGGGTGATGGCCGGCATGGCCGTCGCCGCCGCGTCCGCTGCAATCGCGAGCTTTGCCGGGTTGCGTGGGCTGGCCGAGGTCGCCGGCTGGCCCGACCGGCTCGCCTGGCTGTTGCCGATCACCATCGACGCGTACGCCATGACGTCGGCGCGCGTCTGGCTCGCCGAGCCGTCGAACGCCGGGCGCGCGCAGCGCTTCGCCCGCGCGAACGCCGTCGGCGCCATCAGTACGAGCATCGTCGGCAACGCCGGATACCACCTGGTTGCCGCGGGACTGCTCACGATCTCGTGGCCGATCGTCGTTCTCGTGGGCGCGGTGCCCGCAGCCGTCCTCGGCCTGACCGCTCACCTGCACGCCCTGCGAGCGATCCGCGGGACGGCGACAGCCGCGCAGGACCGTCCCGAGTCCCGGACTCAGTCCCGTCCCCGGAGGCGACCAGGCAGACCTGGTCCACGGACCGACGACGCGCTCATGAAGGCCGCGCGGGAGGCCGACGCCCGGTACCGCGCCGCTCACGACGGCCGAGCGATCACCCGCGACGCGCTGCGCTCGACGCTCCACATCGCCGGGCCTAAAGCGACCGAGATCCGTCGTCGCCTCGCCGCCGAGACCACCGGAACCACCGACCGGAAGGAGGCTCAGACCAACCGATGACCACGCCGTACGTGCCACGACCCACAGTCGACCCGGAGGCCATCACTGCTCACCTGCACGCCGCACAGACCCGCCTGACACCAACCCACATCTGGACCGCCATCGCTGACATCCCGGTCCTGCTCGCCGAGCTCGACCGGCTCGCCTCGCTCCTGTCCCGCGCCAGGTGGGATTTCGCTGACCTGCTCGCCGCCACCCGCGCCACGCTCGACGCCGACAAGGACGGCGAAGCCGACCCGCTCGCCTATCTCCGGGACCAGGTCGCCGAGCACAAGCCGTGGGCGCCCGACGCGAGCCTCGGCCGATGAGGGCATACGGACGGCGGCACCGCCGGTGGAGCCGTCGCAACCCGCAGCCGCTGCTCCTCGTGCCTGACGAGCCGCTCTTCCTCATCGCGATTGCCGCGATCGGGCGTGGCCTGTTCCGCTACCGCTCCGAACTCGCACCCCTGACGACCGCGCTGGTGCTTGGCATCGCCTCGGTGTGGCTGCACCACGCGCACGCCTACGCGTGGCCGTGGGTCTCGCTGGCAACCGTCGCTGCGACGCTCGCCGCCGGGCTGCGCGGTCTGCCGTGGGGCATCAAACGCACCGAGGAACGCGTCTACGCGGCAATCGCGAGTGCCGCCGCTGGCGCCTGGCTCAGCGCAGCGACCGCGTACGGCCCGGGGAGCGGACCGCTCTTCATGGTCCTCGTCCTCGGCACGGTCGTGCTCGCCGTGCCCTGGTGGACCCACCGGCGCCGCCGCGCCCGCGTAAAGGTCGACCGGGTCATCCACGCCTGGCCCGACATCGCGGAGGCGATCGGCCTCACGGGCTCGCGCATCCGGTCGGCCGTGGTCGACACGTGGGGCTGGCGCGCCCGGATGTCGCTACGACCCGGTCAGACGGTCGCGGACGTCATCGCCCACGTTCCCGCGATCGAATCCGCACTCGGCACCCGACCCGGTGCGGTCCGCGTCGAGCAGGACCCGGCGCACGCTGGTCGGTTCGTGATGCGCGTGCTCGCCGCCGATCCGCACGCCGGCGCCATCCCGTGGCCCGGGCCAACCGCCCGATCCCTCGCCGATCCGATCGAACTCGGCGTGTTCGAAGACGCGACCACTGTCCGCGTCCCGCTCCAGCGGCGCCACGCGCTGATTGGCGGCACGACGGACTCCGGCAAGAGCGGCGTACTGAACGTCATCCTCGGCAACCTCGCCGCGTGCCCCGACGTGGTCCTGTGGGGCATCGACCTCAAGGGAGGCATGGAGCTACGTCCGTGGGCGCCGTGTCTCGCGCGGCTGGCGACCACGCCAGCCGAGGCGACCCGCCTCCTAGCCGATGCCGTCGCCGTGCTCGAAGCCCGCGCCCACGCGTCCAGCCGGGACAACAGCCGCGTGTGGCAGCCCACCGCGGCGGCACCGGCGCTCGTGATCGTGATCGACGAGTACGCCGAGCTTGCCGACACCGCCCCGGAGGCTGTAGCGCACGCCGAGTCCATCGCCCGACGCGGACGGGCCGTCGCCGTTGACCTGCTCGCCGCAACTCAGCGCCCGACGCAGAAGGCCATGGGAGGCGGGGCACTGCGCTCGCAGATGAGCGTCCGCGTCTGCCTACGGGTCCGGGAACGCCGGGACGTCGATCTCATCCTCGACAAGGGCTTGCTGGCCGCTGGCTGGCACGCTCATACCCTCGACGCCCCAGGCAAGTTCTACGTGCTCGCCGACGGCCACACACAGCCGCGTCGTGCGCGGGCCTACCTGGTTACCGACGACCACGTCAGCGCGACGGCCGCGCGTTACTCCAGCACGCGGCCCGACCTCGATCCGCTCTCCCAAGCAGCGATCGACCACACCACGACACCGATCGAGCCGAGCGAGATCATCGACCCGCATTCGACCGTGGACCCAGACCGGACGCTGCTGTCGGCACTGGAGCAAGCGCCGGATGACGGCCTCGCCGTGCCTGAACTGATGAGGATCACTGGCATGCGGCGTACGTGGATCTACGACCGGCTCCAGGTCCACGCGGCCGCGGGCCGCGCCCGCCAAGTCGCCCGCGGCCGCTGGCGCGCCTGACCCGATCGTCCGCACGGACGTCCGTCCGCTCGCGCGCGTCTGCGCAGATCAGCGCGCGGACGGACGACGGGACGGACAACGAGACGCACAAACCGACGACACCAGCGGAAGGAGGTGAGCCACGATCACTGCCAACGGAGACACGACAGACGAGGGGAGGCAACAAGAAAGGCGCGTTGTAAACGTGCCGAGCACAGAAGAGATTCGTCACTTCAAGGCCACAGTAGACGTTCCGACAGCGGGCCGATGCTGGGGACTCGGGCGCGATGCGTCCTACGCACTCGCACGAACGCGACAGTTTCCCGTTCCCGTACTGGAGTTGGGCGGCCGGCTACGCGTAACCCGCGCCTCGATCATGCGGGCGCTCGGCATCCCGGAGCAACCGGCCGCCTGACATCCACCTGACAACGCTGAGTTGACCCAGCTCAGGAGATCAGCGTCCGATCCCTGATCAAAAGGTTGAGGTGTACCCACACCTGGGCGTACGGTGTGGGTACACCTCACATATCGAAAGGAGCAAATGACCTTGGCAAAGACGTGGTACAGACCGGCACCCCGCCAGAAGGGGGTGTACCAGCGCTGCACCGAGGCGTGCCCGCCCAAGGGCGAACGCTGCCGGACGCACACGTTCTCGTGGCGGTTCGAGGCATCGGCTGGCGCCAACGGCAAGCGGCGCCAGTTCGGCAAGGACGGCTACAAGAGCGTCAAGGACGCGGCCGAAGCTCGCGCCGAGACAGTCCGTCGGCACGCGACCGGCACGCTCCCGAGCGACACCAAGAAGACGCTCGGTGAGTGGTTGCCCGAGTGGCTCGACGGCAAGATCAAGCGCGACGAGATCGAGGACACCACGGCGCGCGGCTACGCCGACAACATCAAGAACCATCTCGTCCCGAAGCTCGGCCATCGCAAGCTCGCCGAGCTGCGCGGGCTGGACATCACCCGCGCGTACGCGGAGATCCAGCGCGAGCGGCGCGAAGAGATCGCGGCGGCCGAAGCCAAGAACAAGATCCACAAAGACGAGGCCGAGCGGGTCAACGCGAAACGGAAAGCGGCCGGCAAGATCCGCATGGTCGCGCCGAAGCGGGTCGCGGTCCCGCGACCGATCTCGTCCGCCAGCGTCGCCCGTATCCACGCCTGCCTGTCAGGATCGCTCAAAAGCGCCGTCAAGGCGGGACTCATCCCGCGCAACGTCGCCATGGACGCCGAACTGCCGCGCGTCGACCGGCACAAGGTCACGCCACCGGAGCCAGAGCAGTACGCGGCTCTCCTGGACCGGATCGTCAACGAGCGGCTGTTCCCGCTCGTGGTCGTCGCCGGCTACTCCGGTCTCCGCCGAGGCGAACTCGCCGGCCTCAAGTGGGAGGACGTCAGCCTCAAGACGGGTCGCCTCGTCGTCCGCCGACAGCGCGTCAGCGTCGGCTACCAGGTGGTCGAACGCGAGGCCAAGACGGAGGCGGGCCAGGACCGGGTCGTCTACCTCGACGCCGACGCGCGCAAAGACCTCTCCGCCTGGCGCGCGAAGCAGGCCAAGGAGCGCCTCGCGTGGGGCACCGACTACCACGACGCGGGCTACATCTTCACGAGGGAGGACGGCACGCCGTACCACCCCGACTACATCACCAAGGTCGTCTCGCGGCTGCTGCGGCGAGCCAACATCCCGGCAGCCAAGCTGCACGCGCTCCGCCACTTCCGGGCCGCATGGTTGATCTCCATGGGCACGGACATCGCGGTGGTCAGCAAGACCCTCGGACACAAGTCAATCGCGATCACGAGCGACATCTACGGCTCACTCCAGGAGCAGGCCGCAATGGATCTTGCCAAGAAGACCCGCGGCTACGTCGCCCGCGGCCGGACAGCCTGACCGACCCTGACAACGCCCTGACAATCCAGCCCTAAACGATCTCCAGACCGCACGAAGAGCCACAGAAAGCAAAACGCCCACCGACGCGTTTCCGCTGGTGGACGCTGCTGTAGCCCGGCGAAAGGCTATGTGGCCAGGGGCGGGGTCGAACCGCCGACCTTCCGATTTTCAGTCGGACGCTCGTACCAACTGAGCTACCTGGCCGTGGTGCTAAACGCGGTCCTGACGGGACTTGAACCCGCGACCTCCGCCTTGACAGGGCGGCGAGCACTCCGACTGCTCCACAGGACCTTGCTCTTGCTCCCCGGCCGGAACCGGGGTCCTACCGTGCCCCCAACGGGATTCGAACCCGTGCTACCGCCTTGAAAGGGCGGCGTCCTGGGCCGCTAGACGATGAGGGCGGCCCCGCAATCATCGCACATGAGGATCCAGGCGCGAATCTGCGGCAGTGCTCCCATCCGGCCCCGCCGGAGGCTTCGAAAGCATACGCGATGCCCGACTCCCTCTCCAAACCGGTATCAGCGGTACCGCAAACCCGCCGAAACCCCACCAGGTCAGCGGAGCAGCGCGATGCCGAAGCGGGATTTCAGGTTTTTGATCACGTTAGGGCAGGCGCCGAGGGTGGCTTTGCGGTCGCCGCCGCCGTCGTGCATCAGGATGATCGAGCCTGAGCGGGCGCCGCCGATGACGCGGGAGCCGATCAGTTTCGCGTCCTTCGCCTCCCAGTCGCGCGGATCGACGTCCCAGTCCAGCGGCTGCATGCCGAGCTCGTCGGCGACCTTGACGGCGTTGGCGGTCCACTTGCCGCCCGGGTGCCGGAAGTACTTGATCTTCACGTTCGGCACCGCCTTGCGGATCTCGCGGTTGGTGGCCTCGAGGTTGGCCTTGATCTGGGCGGGCTTCTTCGTGCCGAGGTCGAGCTCGTGGTTCCAGCTGTGGTTGCAGAGGGTGTGGCCCTCGCGGACGATCCGCCGGACCAGCTCGGGGTGCTTCTTCACCTGGGAGCCGACGACGCAGAACGTGGCCTTGACCTTGGCCGCCTTGAGCCGGTCGAGCACCTGCGGCGTCCAGACCGCGTGCGGCCCGTCGTCGAACGTCAGCGCCACCTGCTTGCGCCCGGTCAACTTGAGGCTGCCGAAGGGGCCACTCCCGGGCCGCTTCGGCTTGGGTTTCGGCGCCGCGACCTGCTTCGACGGCGAGGTCGAGGGAGACGGCGTGGGCGGCGGCACCACCGGGGCGACCGACGGCCTCGGCGAGGAGGGGACGCGTTCGTTGGCCAACACCGCCGACCGATTGGTCACCCAGCGTGAGCCCACCAGCAGCGTGAGGACGACCAGCGCGGCGGCGACCGCGACGCGTCTCGTCATCGTCCACTCCTAGGGCCTGTCCTGCCGATCAACGCGGCCTGCGACGGGCCCAGCTGCCGCCTGGCGGCGTCCCGGAATCACCCGGATACGACACCGGTATCCGGGCAATTCCGGGCCACCACCAGACGACACCTGGACTCCGTCTCGGCTCACGTTGATCGGCAGGACAGGCCCTGGGCGGCGGGAGCGGGGGCGTGCTCCCTAGGGGCACCGGCCGAACCGGCGAGGACCGCACACACGGTAGCGGACGAAAAGCCGAGTTTCGACTCCCGAAAGTATGACCCGAGAGCTAACGGCGCACCCACGTCTCGATGAGCTGCAGCGCCTCACCGAGCGTGGTTGGCGCGATTACACCGGCGGGGAGCGCGTCGACCGTCCACCCCGGACCGCCGGCGACGATCATCACCGGTCGGCGGGGCGCTTCCTGCAGCGCCACCAACTGCGCCACGTGCGCGGTCTCGGGCGCGTGCGACCAGAGCATGACCACATCCGGGCCCGTACGCTCGACCGCGTCGCTCAACGCCGTCGGGGGCACCCGCGCCCCGAGCAGCCGGCTGCCCACCCCGTCGGCGGCGAGCGCGGCGGCCAGCGCCTCCAGCGGCAGGCTGTGCTGCTCCTCGTCGGTGCAGGCCAGCAGCACGCGGGGCGGTTCCCCGTTCCGTGGCCGCGGCATGGCGGCGAACACCTCGGTGGCCGTACGCGAGAACAGGTGCTCGACCTCGATCAGCCGTTTGGTCGCCATGTGCCGCTCACCGATCCCGGCCAGCACGGGCCGCAGCACGCCGTCCCACGTGGACACCACGCCGTCCGCGGCGACGGCCCGCGTCATGATGTCGCGCATCGCGACGACGTCGAGGCGGATGGCGGCCCGGGCGAGGCCGCGCGCGGCCGGACCGGCCCGCCCGACGGGGATGGCGAAACCACCACCGGCCCGGACGGCGGCGGGGGCGGCCTCGCTGCGGGGTGGCAGGTCCGGCGCGTAGCGCGCCCAGCGGGCCGCCTCGGCCGGGGCAATGCCCTCGGCGGTGAGCCGGCGCATCACCTCGAGCCGCGACAGGTCCTCCGGGGTGTAGCGCCGGTGGTGGCCGGGCACGTGTCGGCTCGGCCCCAGCCCGTAGCGCTGGTGCCACGTGCGCAGCGTGGTGACGGCGACGCCGAGGCGCCGCGCGACGGCCCCGGCGCTCAGGCCCTCATCGGCCACCCGACCGCTCCGCGGTGTCGCCGTCGGCGGCGGCCGCGCCGACCGAGCGGGCCGTCGCGACCTTGTTGATCACACCGGCGAGCCAGGGCGAGTAGAGGGTCGGCTCCGCCCGGATGGCCCGCGGCAGCACGTCCGGGTCGACCCAGGCCAGTTCGGCGACCTCGTCCGGGTCGGGCAGCATGGTTTCGTCGCCGCCGACCTGGCCGAGCAGCACGTGGTCGTACTCCCATTCGACCCGCCCGGTCGTCGGGTCCTCCGCGTAGTAGACGTAGACGCCGACCTCGGTGAGCGACACCGGCGCGGCGCCGAGCTCCTCCTTGAGCCGCCGGTTGGCGGAGACCGCGAGTTCCTCGCCCGGCGCGGGGTGGCCGCAGCAGGTGTTGGCCCAGCGCAGCGGGAAGCGCGTCTTCACCGCGGCTCGGCGTTGCAGCAGGACCCGCCCATCGGGGTCCATCAGCACCACCGAGAACGCCCGGTGCAGCAGCCCGGGACGCTGGTGCGCCACCTCGACGGTCTCACTGCCGATCGGCAGGCCGTCGTCGTCGACGAGCTCGACGAGGTGTCGTTCGCGAGAGTCGGTCATGTCAGTCCTCCGACGATCCGGCCAGCGGCGAGCTTGCCGGAGATGAGCACCATCGGCACGCCGACGCCGGGCTGGGTCCCGGAGCCGACATAAACCACGTTGGACAGTGTGCGGTGCAGGTTGCCCGGGCGGAACGGCCCGGTCTGGAAGAGGCTGTGGGCGGCCGCGAACGGGGTGCCCGCGGCCAAGCCGGCGGCGGCCCAGTCGGCCGGCGTGATCACCCGCGACACCTCGACGCCGGCCGTGAACCCGTGGTAGCCACGCTGCTCCAGGGTGGTCATGAGCTCGCCCGCGTAGCGGTCGCCGAGCGGGCCGCGCCAGTGCAGCGGCGCCCGGTCGAGGTTGGGGACCGGCGCCAGCACGTAGTAGCTGTGCCGGCCGGCCGGCACCACCGTGGGCTCGGTGCGGCTCGGGTTGGTGACCAGCAACGACGGGTCGGACATCAGCTCGCCGCGGTCGATGATCTCGGCGAAGGTGCGCCGCCAGGCCCGACCGAAGTGGATGTTGTGGTGGGCGATCTTCGAGTAGCCCTGGCGGGAGCCGACGTGCAGCACCACGGCGGACGGCGAGTAGCGCAGCGACCGGTGCGCCGCCTCGCCGAGCAGCGTGTTGGCCGCGACCGTGTCCGGGTTGAGCACCACGACGTCGGCCGGGATGCGCTCGCCGGTGGCCGTGTGCACGGCAACCGCGCGGCCGCCGGCGGTCTCGACCCGGGTCACCGCCGTCCCGTAACGGATCTGCACGCCGTGCTTCTCGGCCGCGCCGGCCAGCGCGCGCGGCACCGCGTGGATGCCCCCGCGCGGATAGAACACGCCGGCCACCGAGTCGAGGTATGCGATGACGGCGTAGATGGCGAGGGCGTCGTGCGGCGCCAGGCCCGCGTACATGGCCTGGAAGGAGAAGATCCGGCGGGTACGCGGATCGCGGAAGAACTGGTTGACCTTGGTCTGCAGGCGGCGGAACGCGCCCGTGGCGAACAGCCGCAGCAGGTTGCCGGTGAGCAGGTCCCGCGGCGCGTCGAAGTTGCGGGCGATGAAGTCGGCCCGTTCGAGCCGCCAGAGGTCGCGGGCGAAGTCGACGAAGCGCAGGTAGCCGTCGGCCTCACGGGGGCCGCACACGCGGGAGATCTCGGCCGCCATCCGCGCGGTGTCGGTGATGACGTCGAGCGTCGAGCCGTCGGGGTAGTGCGCCCGGTAGGCCGGGTCCAGGGGGACCAGGTCGAGCCAGTCGCCGAGCTCCTCGCCGACCGCGCCCAGCGCCTCGGCGATGAGGTCGGGCATGGTGAGCACGGTGGGGCCGGTGTCGAACTCGTAGCCGTCGAGGCTTAGCCGGCCGGCCCGGCCGCCCGGGACGGCCTCCCGCTCGACCACGGTGACCTGCCGGCCCGCGCCCGCCAGGTGCAGGGCCGCGGCCAGGCCGCCGAGGCCGGCGCCGACCACCACCACCCGCTCGCTGGGTCCGGTCACGGTTCGCACGCGCATCTCCTGAAGTTAGCCGTCATGACCACCGGTGCGTGGCCGTCACCGCGAGGTCGCGCAGCGCGGCGTGCGTGGTGGGGTCGATCGGCGCCTCGTCCAGCACGGCCAGCGCCGCGCTGACCCGGTTGTCGATCATGGCCTCGACCGCGGCCACCGCGCCAGTGTCGGCGACGATTTTCGCGAGGTGTTCGATGTCGGCGCAGGCATTGCGGGTCAGGTGGGCCGCCTGGGCCGGGGTGGCCAGCTGGCGGGCGAGTAACAGCAGCACCGTGGGCTTGCCGGTGCGCAGGTCGTCGCCGGCGGGCTTGCCCGTCACCGCCGGGTCGCCGAACACGCCGAGCAGGTCGTCGCAGAGCTGGAACGCCTCGCCGACCGCGGCGCCGTAGCGCCGGTAGGCGTCGGTCAGTGCCGCCCCGCCACCGCTGAGCGCGGCGCCGAAGAGCAACGGCCAGGTCACGGTGTACGCGGCGGTCTTGAGCCGGGCGACCCGCAGCGCGCGGTCGACCGACCAGCGGTCGGGCTCGGCGTCGCCCAACACGTCGAGGAACTGGCCGGCGATGGCCTCGACGCGCATCTCGTCGTAGCAGCGCCGGGCGGCCAGCAGCGCCTCCGCCGGCACGTCGGCGCGAGCGAGCAGCCGATCGGCCCAGACGAGGCACAGGTCGCCGGCCAGCACGGCGCCCGCGGTGCCGAACCGCTCGGCCGGACCGACCCGGCCCGCCCGGACGTGCTGCGCCGCGAACGTCTCGTGCGCCGTGGGCCGCCCGCGCCGGGTCGCCGACTCGTCCATCACGTCGTCGTGGATCAAGGCGAAGGAATGCAGCAGTTCGAGCGCGGCAAAAGCGGGTAGCACCGGCTCGACGGCGGGCGTGGGACCGACGACGCCGCGCCAGCCCCAGTGCGCGAAGGTCGGCCGGAGTCGCTTTCCGCCGGCCAGCACGCTGTCGTGGGCCTGTGCGGCGAACGGTCGCAGCGCGGCGTCGGTGGACTCGAGAAGGGCGCATTCGTGCCGGAGGAACTCGGTGAGGGTGGTGTCGATCGCCGCGCGGAACCGCCCGTCGACCGGCGGCATGTGCCGTTGCGGCGGCGGGCTCAGGATCAGCGCGTCACGGGTATCCCCCGCGAGCGTGTCGTTGGCCACGACGGTGAGCGTACCCTAGACTTGCGAGTTGCGTCGATTGCTGAGTCGGTTCTGGTCGGGAGGCGTGGTGGACGAGGCCCTGGCGGTGTCCTACGAACGCTGCCGTGAGCTGCACAAACAGCACGGTCGCACGTACTATCTCGCGACTCGGCTGTTGCCCGCGTGGAAACGGCGACATGTGCACGCGCTATACGGCTTCACCCGCTACGCGGACGAGATCGTCGACCGCACCGACGATCTGCCGCCGGCCGCGCGCGCCGACCAGCTGAGCCAGTGGTCCGAGAGCTTCGTCGCCGGCTTGCACGGTGCGCCGGTCGACGACCCGTTGCTGCCCGCGGTGCTGCACACCATCGCCGTCTTCGACCTCGACCGCGGTGACTTCGCGAGCTTCCTGCGGAGCATGGCGATGGACCTGACGGTCACGAGCTACGCGACCTACGACGACCTGCTCGACTACATGGAAGGTTCGGCGGCGGTGATCGGCACGATGATGCTGCCGATCCTGGGCAGCTCCGACCCGGCTGCCGCGCGCGGGCCGGCCCGCGAGCTCGGCCTCGCCTTCCAGCTGACCAACTTCATCCGTGACGTGGGCGAGGACCTCTACCGCGGCCGCACCTACCTTCCCGACGAGGACCTCGACCGGTTCGGCGTCAGCCGGGCCGACCTCGCCGGCGCCGTCACCCGGCGGGCCGCCACACCGCAGATCAAGAACCTCATCGCGTACGAGGTGGAGCGCGCCCGCCTGCACTACGCCGCCGCGGCGCCCGGTGTCGCGATGCTGGCGCCCGGGTCGCGGTCGTGCATCCGGGCCGCCTACACCCTCTACGGCGGGATCCTCGACGAGGTGGTGGCCGCCGACTACGACGTGTTCGTCCGCCGGGCCACCGTGCCCAACCGCCGGCGGGCCGCGGTCGCCGCCCGCGCGCTGCTCGCCGCCGGGGACGCACCCATCGCCGTGCCGCCGACGAACCTGCGAACGGCGTCCCGGATGCCGGTGGGGGCCGCCTGATGCGCACCGCGATCGTGCTGTTCACCCGTGACCTGCGGGTGCACGACAACCCGGCGCTGGCCAGCGCGTGCGCCACCGCGGAGCAGGTCGTGCCGCTGTTCGTGTTCGACCCGGAGCTGGCCGGCCGCTCGCCCAACCGGGACCGGTTCCTCCACCAGAGCGTCACCGACCTGCGCGAGATCCTGCGGAGCCGGGGCAGCGACCTGGTGGTGCGCCAGGGCGACCCGGTCGCGGAGACCGTCCGGCTGGCCGGCGAGGTGGGCGCGGAGGGGGTGGCCGCGGCGGCGGACGTCAGCAACTACGCGCGTCGGCGGGAGCGGCGGTTGACCGCCGAGGGGGAGCGGCATCGGCTCTCGGTGCGGTTCTTCCCAGGACTCACCATTGTGGACCCGGGTGCGCTCCAGCCGGGCGGTGGCGACCACTACCGGGTGTTCTCGCCGTACCACCGGTCCTGGACCGCGGCCAAGTGGCGCGACGAGGTGGGTGTCCCGAAGAAGGTGCCGCTGCCGCCGGGTGTGCAGGTCGGTCGGTTGCCGGCGGCGCCGGCCGGCGCGTCGCCGGATGCCGCGCCGGGTGGGGAGACCGCGGCCCGGCAACGGCTGCGCGGCTGGTTGCGCAACGTCGAGGAGTACGACGACGGGCACAACGACCTCGCCGGCGACCGCACGTCGCGGCTCAGCCCGTACCTCCGCTTCGGTTGCCTGTCACCGCTCGAGCTCGCGCATGCCGCGCTGGGGAAGCCCGGCAGCGACCCCTTCGTCCGTCAGCTCTGTTGGCGCGACTTCTACTACCAGGTGGCGTACGCGTTCCCGGAGATCTCCCACAAGGCCTATCGGCGTGGGGCCACCGAGGGCTGGCGCGACAACGAGGAGGCGTTCCAGCGCTGGGCCGAGGGGCGCACCGGAGTGCCCATCGTGGACGCCGGCATGCACCAGCTGCGCCGCGAGGGATGGATGCACAACCGGGCCCGACTGGTCACCGCGTCCTATCTGACCAAGGACCTCGGCGTCGACTGGCGGCGCGGGCTCGGCGAGTTCTACCGCTGGCTGCTCGACGGCGACGTGCCCAACAACTCGGGCAACTGGCAGTGGGTGGCCGGGACCGGCAACGACACGCGGCCCTACCGGCGGTTCAACCCGGAACGGCAGCGGGAGCGTTACGACCCGACCGGGGAGTACGTCGCGCGTTACGCCTGAACGATCGCCATCACCGTGTCGTCGATCTCGCCGATCCGGTCGAAGTCGGCGAGATGCCGGGTGACGAAGCCGATCGCCAGGTCGGCGCTGGGCAACGCGTAGCCGCAGCTGCCGCCGATGCCGCCCATGCCGAAGCTGCCGTCGTCCTCGACCTGGAACCCGAGCGACCACCTGACCGAGCGGTCCAGCAGCAGGTCCGGGCCGTCGTGCTGCACGCGGATCATTTCGGCGGTGGCCTCGGCGCTCAGGATCTGCTGGCCGTCGAGGGTGCCGCCGGCCAGGAGGCCTTGATAGAAGCGGGCTACCGCAGTGGCGGTGGCGTGCATATTGACGGCGGGCACCTCGGTGTCTCGCCACAGTGGACCGTTGAGCACCGTCAGGTCGCGGCAGCCGTCCGGGTTGGTCAGGCCACGGTGGCGCAGGCTGCCGGGCGCGCCGACGGTCGTGGTCGGCCACTCCGGGTCGCCGAAGGTCAGGTCGGCGATCGCCGGCCGGTCGCCGGCGCCGAAGGCGAGGTCCAGCCGCCACGGTGTGGCGATCTCCTCGGTGAGGAAGGCTCCGATCGACCGGCCGTCGACGCGGCGCACGAGCTCGCCGACGAGGTGGCCGTAGGTCAGCGCGTGCTCGGCCGCCATCGTGCCGGGGGTCCACATCGGAGGTGCGACGGCCAGGTCGGCGGTCAGGGTCGGCCAGTCGGACCACGCGGTGGCCGGCCGGGGCGTGGGGAAGACCGGGCGGCCGGCGGTGTGGGCGAGGACGTGCCGCACGGTCGTGCCGTCGTCGGGGAACTCGGGCCAGTGCCGGTGCACGGGGTCGTCGAGGCCGGCCCGGCCACGGTCGACCAGGATCATCAGGCAGGCGGCGGCGAACGGCTTGCTCACCGAGTAGACCGCGACGACGGTGTCGGGCGTCCACGGTCGCCGGCGGTCGTCGTCGCGCCAACCGCCGACGAGGTCGACCACCAGGCGGCCGCGGTGCACCACGGCGAGGCCCGCGCCGGTGTCCCGGCCGTCGGTGAAGAAGCTCTCGAAGAGCCGGCGGACCGGTGTGAAATCCGCTTCGCTGTGACCGGTCACCTGCGACATGGCCGCCACTCTAGGGCCTAGCTGGTGGATTACGACGGGCCGCGCCGGACCCAGACGGCGCCCGACCGCACGCGCCGGCCATCTGAATACAACACCGGTATTCAGACGTCCGTCGCGCACGCCCGGACACCGTCTGGGCCTCGCCGCGACTCCGCCGTAATCCACCAGCTAGGCCCTGGGCTTTAATGGCGGGGTGGCGCAGCGAGTTGACGTGGTCGTGGTGGGGTTGGGCGTCGGTGGCGAGGAGGTCGCCGGCAAGTTGGCCGAGGCCGGGCTGTCGGTCGTCGGCATCGAGAGCAACCTGGTGGGCGGCGAGTGCCCCTACTGGGGGTGCGTGCCCAGCAAGATGATGATCCGGGCCGCCAACGCCCTCGCCGAGGCCCGGCGGATCCCGCAGCTCGGCGGGACGGCAACGGTGCACCCCGACTGGACCCCGGTCGCCAAGCGGATCCGCGAGGAGGCCACCGACGACTGGGACGACACGGTCGCGGTGGACCGGTTCGTCGGCAAGGGCGGCCGGTTCGTACGCGGCTACGGAGTGCTGACCGGTGCGCGCACGGTGACCGTCGGCGACGAGGAGTACGAGGCCACCCGCGCGCTGGTGATCGCCACCGGCACCGAGCCCAGCGCGCCGCCGATCGAGGGCCTGGCCGGCACGCCGTACTGGACCAACCGCGAAGCGATCGAGGTCGAAGACCTGCCGGTCTCGCTGATCGTGCTCGGCGGCGGCGCGATCGGGATCGAGCTGGCCCAGGTCTTCGCCCGCTTCGGTGTGCGGGTCACGGTGGTCGAGGCGGCGGACCGGCTGGTTCCGATCGAGGAGCCGGAGGCGTCGGCGCTGGTGCAGGCCGCGCTGGAGGCCGACGGGGTGACCGTGCGCACCGGGGTCAAGGCGGCCCGGGTGCTGCACAGCGAAGCGGACGGCTTCGCGGTCGAGCTGGCCGACGGCGCGGGCCAGGTGACCGGCGACCGGCTGCTGGTGGCCACGGGCCGCAAGGCCCGGGTGGCCGACCTGGGTCTGGAGGCGGCCGGCCTCGACGCGGAGGCGCGGTGGCTGGCCACCGACGAGCGGATGCGGGCGGCCGACGGCATCTGGGCGGTCGGCGATGTGACGGGGAACGGCGCCTTCACCCACATGGCGATGTACGAGGCCGGGGTCGCGATCCGCGACATCCTGGGTCAGGAGGGCCCGCCGGCGGACTATCGCGCCGTGCCGCGGGTGACGTTCACGGACCCGGAGCTGGGCTCGGTCGGCCTGACGGAGGCGGAGGCCCGCGACCGCGGCCTGAACGTCCGAGTAGGACAGACAGACCTCACGACGTCGGCCCGCGGCTGGATCCACAAGGAAGGCAACGCCGGCCTCATCAAACTGATCGCCGACGGCGACCTCCTGGTCGGCGCGACGTCAGTAGGCCCGATGGGCGGCGAGGTCCTGAGCATGCTGACCCTAGCCGTCCACGCCCGGGTGCCCCTGTCTCAACTCCGCAGCATGGTCTACGCCTACCCCACCTTCCACCGCGCCGTCGAGGACGCCCTCCGCAACCTTGCTTAGAAAATTTCCGCCGGGTCGACCTCTAGCGGGAAAGGCGTGCTGGCCGACCATCGCTGCCCCGGCTTGCACACCGCCGCTTCGAGATAGCCGCTCTCGCCTAGCTGAAGGACGATCAGCAGCGAATGACGGCCGTCCACGATCCAATATTCGTGGATGCCGAGATCGGCGTAGACGATGCGCTTGAGCAATAGATCATTTCCGGGATTCGACGGAGACACGACCTCGACCGCGAGTCGCACGCCCTTCGGATCGATGCCCTTGCCGCCGCTAGCGAGTTGCGCGGCCTCGGCGATCAGTAGGTCAGGCACGTAGTAGTTGCTCTCGTTGGCATAGACGCCCCAGCCCTCGGTCACGACGGCGAGCGAGGGTGTGCCTGCCGCTCGAGGATGCGACGCAAGCGACGTCACGCCTCCCGTCTGTCACCCATCACCGGACGTAGCAGGGTCAGCCGAAGCTTCACCGTGCTAGAACAAGTCTGCTGGGTCGATCTGGAGCGCGAACGGGAAGCCGCTTCGCCACGTCTGCCCGGCGTGGAGGACCGCGCGCTCAGCGTATTTTCCGTCGTCGGCGAGTTGCAGGATGGTCAGCGACCGGTCGCGGCGGTCGACGATCCAGTATTCGGGGATGCGGACGCGGGCGTAGAACTCTCGCTTTATGACTAGGTCGTTGTCAGCGTTGGACGGTGAGACAACCTCGGCGACCAGCAGCGTCTCGTGCGGACGCGCGCCGGGAGCGTTGCTGACAGCTACCTCCTGCGGAATCACGACCACATCGGGGATGAAGTAGTTGCGTTCATCGGGATAGACCCCGACTCCCTCCAGCACGCGGAAATGTCGCGGCGCCTGGTCGTAGAGTCGATCACGGAGGTTGGCGGTCGTCACCGCGTGCGGAAGCGGCGGAGGAGGCGTCACCAGCAGGCTCCCATTGAAAATCTCGCGCCGGTAACCGTCGTCGGGCATGTCGAACAGCTCGCCGACGGTGAAGTCGGCACCGGAGCGGGCGGGGTGATAGGGGATCGTCACTGTCACGCCTCCTTTCTACGGGGTCAGCGTTGCATCTGCGTTTGGTCGATTACAACCTGTGGATAACCGGTGGCTGTCGGGGTCGGGCAAATGGCTGTCATGTTCTTGCAAAAAGATGACGTACGCTTTGCGGCGTGACCAGACGACTGACCGAGGTCGCGCGCAAGGCCGGCGTCAGCGAGGCGACCGTGAGCCGGGTGCTCAACGGCCGTGACGGTGTCTCCGAGTCGACGCGCACCGCGGTGCTGACCGCGCTCGACGTGCTGGGCTACGAGCGACCGACGAAGCTCCGCGGCGAACGCGCCCGGCTCGTCGGGCTCGTGCTGCCCGAGCTGCAGAACCCGATCTTCCCCGCCCTCGCCGAAGTCGTGACCGGCTCGCTGGCCCAGCGCGGCCTGACCCCTGCCCTCTGCGCCCGCACGATCGGTGGCATCTCGGAGCCCGACTACGTCGACATGCTCCTCGACCACCAGGTCTCCGGCGTCATCTTCGCCGGTGGCTCCTACGCGCTCGCCGACGCCAAGCACGAGCACTACCGCCAGCTGACCGATCGCGGCCTGCCGGTCGTGCTGGTCAACGCCGGCGTCGACGACCTGCCCTTTCCGCGGGTCTCGACCGACGACGCGGTCGCGGTGGAGCAGGCGTTCGGTCACCTCCGCTCGCTCGGCCACGAGCAGATCGGCCTCGTGCTCGGCCCCGAGGACCACGTGCCGTCACGGCGCAAGCTGGCCGCCATGGCCGACGCCGCGGGCTGGAAGGGCGACGACATCGAGCGGTGGGTCGGTCGCACCAGCTTCTCCATGGAGAGCGCGCGGGTCGCCGCGACCAAGCTGATCGACAAGGGCGCCACCGGCCTGATCTGCGCCAGCGACGTGATCGCGCTCGGCACCATCCGGGCCGTCCGCCGGCTCGGTAAGCAGGTGCCCGACGACATCTCGGTCATCGGCTTCGACGACTCCGGCCTGATGACCTGCACCGACCCGCCGCTGACCACGATCCGCCAGCCGATCGAGATGATGGGCCAGGCGGCCGTCGACATCCTCGTCAACCAGATCGAGGGCGTCGGCGTCAACACCGACGAGCTTCTTTTCGAGCCTGAGCTGGTCGTACGCGGGTCGACGGGCCCAGCCGGCTCGCGCTGACCTGCGTCGATGGGGCGGACCTAACGGTCCGCCCCATTTTTGCGACCAGGCTGGGAGCGCTCCCACAGCAAGTCTTGTTTTTTCTGAGACCAGTCGGCTTCTTGCGGCGGGTAGTCGGTCTTTGTATCGTCATCGCCACGAAACATGCACGTGCGAGACCCACATCACACCCGAGAATCCCCGCTCCACCCAGGAAGGGCGTTCACCTCATGAACAGATCCAGGCTGCGTAGCGCCGTCGGGCTGCTGCTGGTCGCCGGGGTCGCGTTGTCAGCGGCCGCCTGCGGCTCCGACGACGGCGGCGAAGCGCCGGCTTCTGACCCCAATGCCAAGGTCACGCTCGTCATCAACGGTCTGCCGCCGGACACCGAGGCGGTCAACCGCAAGCACTTCCTCGACAACGTCGCCGAGTTCGAGAAGCTCAACCCGAACATCGACGTCGATGCCAAAGAAGGCAAGATGGACCCGCAGACCTTCCAGTCGAAGCTCGCGGGTGGCCAGCTCGAGGACGTCTTCTACGTCTACTTCACCGACCCGGCCAGCCTGATCCAGAAGCGCCAGGTCGCCGACATCAGCAAGTACCTCGAGGAGTTCCCCTCGACCAAGGAGATCCGCCCCGAGCTGATGAAGATCTTCTCGGACGACGGCGGCAAGGTTTACGGCCTGCCGGCCAAGAACTACTCCCTGGGCCTGCTCTACAACCGGGAGCTGTTCGAGAAGGCCAAGCTCGACCCGAACAACCCGCCGAAGACCTGGGACGAGGTGCGCACCGCCGCCAAGGCGATCGCCGGCCTGGGCAAGGACTACGTCGGCTACGGCGACTACAGCAAGAACAACACCGGCGGCTGGCACTTCACCGCCGAGATGTACTCGCTCGGCGGCGACATCGCCGTCAACGAGGGTGGCACCTGGAAGGCCGCGTTCAACAACGAGAAGGGCACCCAGGTCCTCCAGCAGCTCAAGGACATGCGCTGGACCGACAACAGCATGGGCTCGCGCCAGCTCCTCGAGTGGGCCGACCTCCTGCAGATGATGGGCTCCGGCAAGCTCGGCATGTACGTCGCGGCGCCCGACAACGTCGAGACGATCGTCAACCAGTTCAAGGGCGACTTCAACAAGTACGGCCTGGGCCCGATCCCCAACGGCACCGCCACCCTGGCCGGCGGCGAGGGCTACATGTTCAACGCCAAGGCGACGCCCGAGAAGATTCGCGCGGGTCTCAAGTGGCTGACCTACTGGTGGAACAACCCGGACCGGATCGAGGCGGAATACCAGTGGGCCGCCGAGCAGAAGACCCCGGTCGGTCTGCCCGAGCCGGCGCTGTGGACGGGTGACGCGAAGGCCAAGCAGCAGGCGGCCATCGACAAGCTCAAGAACCTGCCGGTCGAGAACTACAAGCCGTTCGCCGACGCGACCGCCAACATCCCGTTGAAGGTCGAGCCGCCGAACGCCCAGCAGATCTACGCGGTGCTCGACGTGCCGATGCAGAAGGTGCTGACGGACAAGAACGCCGACATCGCCAAGCTGCTCTCGGACGCCGAGACCCAGGTCAACAGCATCCTCGCCAGCGTCAAGTAGCCATCGTGGCCGCCGCCGGCCCGAGCACGGCCGGCGGCGGCCCGACAAACCCTGAAAGAGGACGCTGGAGATGGCGGTCGCCACCGCCGGCCGACGGACTGCCTTCCGCAGCCGCCTGAGCCGGAAGATCCAGGACAACCTCATGGCGTACGCCTTCATGGCCGGAGGCATCGCCTGCTTCGCGCTCTTCTCGTGGTATCCCCTGGTCCGCGGGGTGATCCTGAGCTTCCAGCAGATCAACTTCGTGACGGACCCGTACTGGGTCGGCGCCGACAACTTCACGGCCATCTTCGAGGACCCGCTGTTCGCCACGGCCTGGAAGAACACGCTCGTCTTCACCGGGATCGCGCTGATCTTCGGTTTCGCCGTACCGCTGGTGCTGTCGATCCTGATCAACGAGATGCGGCACCTGAAGGGCTTCTTCCGGGTCGCCGTCTATCTGCCCGTGATGCTCCCGCCGATCGTGGGCGTGCTGCTCTTCCGCTATTTCTACGACCCGGGGTTCGGCCTGTTCAACACCGTGCTGCGCGGGGTCGGCCTGCCCGAGTCCCAGTGGACCCAGTCGTCGTCGACCGCGATGATCTCGCTGGTTCTGGTCTCCACCTGGGCCAACCTCGGCGGCGCGACGCTGATGTACCTGGCCGCGCTGCAGAGCATCCCCGGCGACCTCTACGAGGCGGCGGAGCTCGACGGCGCGAGCGCCTGGCGCCGGCTGCGCCACGTCACGCTGCCCCAGCTGCGGTTCATCATGCTGGTCCTGCTGCTGCTCCAGATCATCGCGACCATGCAGGTGTTCATCGAGCCCTACCAGCTGACCGGCACCTCGAACCCGGACACCGTGACGGTGATGGTGCTGATCTACCGCTACGCGTTCACCGTCAACCAGGACTTCGGCATGGCCGCCGCGATGAGCGTGCTGCTGTTCGTGGTGCTGGCCATCTTCTCCGCCATCTACCTGCGCGTCACCCGCGACCGGGACTGAGGGGCCAGCCATGACGATCACCACGCCGATCCGGCCGCTGCCCGCGACCCCGCCGGTCGCGCCCCCGCCCCGCAAGCGCCGGAGCGCCAGCAGCTCCGGGGGCGCCCGTACCCTCTTCTCCGAGACCGAGATCGGCCGGGGCAAGGGCCGCGTCCTCTACTGGATCGTGCTGGCCCTGGTCTTCCTGCTCTTCCTGGCCGTGTTCATCTTCCCGCTCTACTGGATGTTCAGCAGCGCGGTGAAGACACCGGAGGAGTACGCGCAACCGGACCCGACGCTGTTCCCGCAGTCGTTCGTCCCGGAGACCTACCAGCTCGCCTGGGACCAGATGCGGATCGCCAAGTTCTTCGGCAACACCGCGTTGTACGCGTTCGGCGGCTGGCTGATCCAGCTGGTCTTCCAGGTCGCCGTGGCGTACGCCCTGTCGAAGCTCCGCCCGATGTTCGGCAAGGTGGTGCTCGGCGCGATGCTGGCCAGCCTGATGCTGCCGGCCACCGCGCTGCTGATTCCGGCCTACCTGACCGTGACCGACGTGCCGATCTTCGGCTGGAACCTGCTCAACACCCCATGGGCGCTCTGGCTGCCGGCGGTGGCCAACGCGTTCAACATCTACGTGCTGAAGCGGTTCTTCGACCAGATCCCCAACGACCTGCTCGACTCCGCGGCGCTCGACGGCGCCGGCCGGTTCCGGGTGCTCTGGAGCATCGTGCTCCCGCTGTCCCGTCCGGTGCTGGGCGTGGTGTCGATCTTCTCAATCGTGGCGATCTGGAAGGACTTCATCTGGCCGCTGCTGGTGCTGCAGGACCCGGAGACGCAGACGCTCAGCGTCGCGCTCAGCCGGCTCGCCTCCACCAGCCAGGTGCCGCCGACCCAGCTGATGGCCGGGTTGGCGATCGCCAGCGTCCCGATGATCGTGGTTTTCCTCATCTTCCAGCGGAGCATCATCGGCGGATTGGCGGCGGGGAGTATGAAGGGCTGACCAGTTCCTCCAGCAGTACGAACGGCGGTCAGTGACGACCGCGCGAGGCGGAACCACCCCAAAGAAAGCAGGTATCCAGTGTCCATCGCAGAAAGCCGGCCGTGGTGGCGCGGGGCGGTGATCTACCAGATCTACCCCCGTAGCTTCGCCGACGGCAGTGGCGACGGCATCGGCGACATCGCCGGCATCCGGGCACACCTCGACTACCTGTCCGAGCTCGGGGTCGACGCGGTCTGGCTCAGCCCCTGGTTTCCGTCGCCGATGGCGGACGCGGGCTACGACGTGTCCGACTTCCGGGACATCGATCCGATCTTCGGCACGCTCGACGAGGCCGAGGCGATGATCGCCGAGGCGCACGAGCGCGGCATTCGCGTGATCGTCGACGTCGTGCCGAACCACTGCTCCGACCAGCACCCGTGGTTCCAGGCCGCGCTGGCGGCCGGGCCCGGGTCGCCCGAGCGGGAGCTGTTCTGGTTCCGCCCCGGGCGCGGCCCCGACGGCGACGAGATGCCGACCGACTGGCGCGGCGAGTTCGGTGGCACCACCTGGACCCGCACGACCAACCCCGACGGCACGCCGGGCGAGTGGTACCTGCACCTGTTCACGCCGGAGCAGCCGGACTTCAACTGGGACCACCCCAAGGTCCGCGCGGAGTTCGAGAGCATCCTGCGGTTCTGGTTCGACCGGGGTGTCGACGGCATCCGGATCGACTCGGCCGCGCTGCTGCTCAAGGACCCGGCGCTGCCGGAGGTCGACGCGGCCGCCCGGCACCCGTTCCACGACCTCGACGGGGTGCACGAGATCTATCGCGGCTGGCGCCGCGTCGCCGACGAGTACCCGGACCGGGCGCTGATCGGCGAGGTGTGGATGCCGGACGCGCAGCGGTTCACCAACTACCTGCGGCCGGACGAGCTGCACGCGGCGTTCAACTTCGACTTCCTCGGCTGCGCCTGGGACCCGGAGCTGCTGCGCTCGTGCATCGACCGCACGTTGGAGGCGCACGCGCTGGTCGGCGCGCCGGCCACCTGGGTGCTCTCGAACCACGACGTGACCCGGCCGGTGACCCGCTACGGCCGCACCGACACCACGTTCAGCTTCGCCACCAAGCGCGAGGGCACGCCGACCGACCTGCAGCTGGGCTACCAGCGGGCCCGCGCGGCCGCGCTGCTCTGCCTCGCGCTGCCCGGCGGCGCCTACATCTACCAGGGTGAGGAGCTCGGCCTCTGGGAGGTCGAGGACATTCCGCCGGCGATGCGGACCGACCCGATGTACCCCCGGTCCGGCTTCGTCGACCCGGGCCGCGACGGCTGCCGGGTGCCGCTGCCGTGGTCCGGCGTCGAGTCGCCGTTCGGCTTCAGCCCGGCCGGCGCCGCCGCGCCGTGGCTGCCGCAGCCGGCCGACTGGAAGGACCGCACCGTCCAGGCGCAGACCGGCGACCCGCACTCGATGCTCGAGCTCTACCGCAGCGCGCTTCGGGTCCGGCGCGACGCCGCGGCGCTCGGCGACGGCGGGATGAGCTGGCTGCCCTCGGCCGAGGGCGTGCTGATGTTCGCTCGCGACCCGGCGTTCGTCTGCGTCGCCAACCTGTCGCCGGTGGCCGTCGACCTCCCCGAGCACGAGGAGATCTGGCTGGCCAGCGGCCCCTTGGACGGCGACCGCCTGCCGCCGGACACCACCGCCTGGCTCCGCACCGCCTGAACTGACGGCTCCACGGCACGACAACTGAAGACCACGGGGGAACGCGCACCAAGGGCAACACCGCACGGGGGGAACCGCCCGCCTCTCGAAAGGGAACCCATGCCCCACCCAGAAGCCGCAGCTGCGCCCACAGCCGGCACCGCATCGCGCACCAGCCACCGCCGGGTGGGGCTCGCCGTCCTGGCGAGCTCCGCCCTGGTGGCGACCGGTCTCACGGTCGTCACCCTGTCCGCGCCGGCCAGCGCGGCCGGGCTCTCGCCGTTCGACATCACCGGCCGCGGCGCCACCGTGCCCTTCGTCGAGCAGGAGGCGGAGGAGGTCGCGCACAACGGCACCAAGATCGGCCCGACCCGGTTCTACGGCCAGCTTCCGGCCGAGGCGTCCGGGCGGGAGGCGGTGACGCTGGACGCGGTCGGCGAATATGTCGAGTTCACGCTGACCGCGCCGGCCAACGCGGTGACCTTCCGCTACAGCATCCCGGACGGGCCGTCGGGCCAGGGCCGCGACGCCACGATCGACCTGCGGGCCAACGGCTCCCTGCTCAAGACGGTGCCGGTCACCTCGAAGTACGGCTGGTACTACGGTGGCTACCCGTTCAACAACAACCCGGGCGACACGAACCCGCACCACTTCTACGACGAGGCGCGGGCGCTGTTCGGCTCGACCCAGCCGGCCGGCACCAAGATCCGGCTGCAGGTCAACTCGACGGCGCAGTCGCCGACGTTCACCATCGACCTGGCGGACTTCGAGAACGTGCCGGCGGCGATCGGGAAGCCGACCAACGCGATCGACGTGGTGGCCGACTACGGCGCGGACCCGACCGGCGCCACCGACTCTACCGCCAAGTTCCAGGCCGCTGTCAACGCCGGCCAGGCCCAGGGCCGCCCGGTCTACGTGCCCCAGGGGAACTTCACCCTCTGGGACCACGTGGTGGTCGACGGCGTGACGCTGCGCGGCGCCGGGCCGTGGTACTCGGTGCTCGGCGGCCGCCACCCCACCGACCGCAAGCGGGCGGCCGGCATCTACGGCAAGTACGTGCCCGGCGGCGGCTACACCGGTGAGATCCGGCCCCACGAGGCCAACGGCCCCAGCCGCAACGTGACCGTGCGCGACCTGGCGATCATCGGCGACATCCGCGAGCGGGTCGACGAGGACCAGGTCAACGCGTTCGGCGGGGCGATGAGCGACTCGGTCATCGACAACGTCTGGATCCAGCACACCAAGGTGGGCGCCTGGATGGACGGGCCGATGAACAACTTCACGATCCGCAACAGCCGGATCCTCGACCAGACGGCCGACGGGGTCAACTTCCACACCGGCGTCACGAACTCGACGGTGACCAACACGTTCGTCCGCAACACCGGCGACGACGCGCTGGCCATGTGGGCGCAGAACGTGCCCAACGTCGGCAACTCGTTCACCCGCAACACGATCGGCGTCACGCTGCTGGCCAACCACCTGGTCAGCTACGGCGGCCGGGACATCACGATCAGCGACAACGTGGTGGCCGACTCGCTCACCAACGGCGGCGGCATCCACGTCGCCAACCGCTATCCGGGCGTGCAGGGCGCCACGGCCGTGCACGGCACCTGGACCATCGCCCGCAACACGACGATCCGGGCCGGGAACTCCGACTACAACTGGAACTTCGGCGTCGGCGCGATCTGGTTCTCGGCGCTCAACGAGGCGTTCGCCGGTGACGCCACGATCAACATCACGGACACCGACATCCTCGACAGCTCGTACGCCGCCCTGCACTGGATCGAGGGGCAGACCCGCGGGATCAACTTCAACAACGTCCGGATCCAGGGCGCGGGCACGTACGCGCTGCAGGTGCAGGCCCCCAGCCAGGTCTCCTTCACCAACGTGACCGCGACCGGCATCGCGCAGCCCGTGCCGATCCACAACTGCGTCGGCGGCGGGTTCCAGATCACCCAGGGCGCCGGCAACTCGGGCTGGTACACCGCGACCCCGGCCTGCGGTCCGTGGCCCGCTCCACAGTGGAACAGCGGCCCGACCAACCCGCCGACCACACCGCCGGGATCGGGCCAGATCGTGGCCGAGCCGGGCAGCGTCGCCTTCGGCGACCAGGCGGTCAACACGACCAGCGCGGCCCGCACGGTGACCTTGCGCAACACCGGCAACGCCAACGCGCCGGTGTCCGGCATCTCGGCCTCGCCGGCCGAGTTCGCGCAGACCAACAACTGCCCGACCACGCTCGCCCCGAACGCCACCTGCACCGTCTCGGTGACGTTCCGGCCGACCGCCACGGGCAACCGCGCCGGCATGCTGTTCGTCCAGACGACGCCGGGTGACCTGGTGGTCGGTCTGTCGGGCAACGGCACCGGAGGCACCAACCCCGGCACCGGCAACCTGGCCGCCGGGCGACCGGTGAGCGCGACGAGCAACAACGGGCCGTACGTGGCCGGCAACGTGGTCGACGGCAACGCGGCCTCTTACTGGGAGGGCAACAACGGGCAGTTCCCGCAGTCGCTGACCGTCGACCTCGGTACCGCCCAGACGGTCAACCGGCTCGTGCTCAAGCTGCCCAGCAACTGGGAGACGCGTACGCAGAACATCGCGGTCCTCGGCTCCACCGACGGCGGGTCGTACTCGTCGATCCTCGGCGCCGCCAACTACACGTTCAACCAAGGCTCGTCGGTGACGGTGAACCTGCCATCCGGCAGCCGTCGGTACGTCCGGCTCACCTTCGCCAGCAACAACGTCTGGCCGGCGGCCCAGCTCTCCGAGCTGGAGGTCTACGGCAGCGGTGGCACCACACCGCCGCCGGTGACCAACCTGGCCGCGGGCCGGCCGATCACCGAGACCAGCCACTCCCAGGTCTACGGAGCGGCCAACGCGGTCGACGGCAACGCCAACACCTACTGGGAGAGCGCCAACAACGCGTTCCCGCAGTCGGTGACCGTCGACCTGGGCAGCGCGCAGTCGATCTCGCGGGTGGTGCTCAAGCTGCCGCCCGCGGCCGCCTGGGCGACGCGTACGCAGACGGTCGCGGTGCTCGGCTCCACCACCGGATCGTCGTTCACCACCCTGTCCGGCGCCGCCGGCCGCACCTTCAACCCGGCCAGCGGCAACACCGCCACCATCACGTTCCCGGCGACGTCGCAACGCCACGTCCGGCTGACGTTCACCGGTAACACGGGCTGGCCCGCCGGCCAGCTCGCGGAGTTCGAGGTCTACGCCTCCTGATCATCCCTTCCGACTCCACGGAATCCCCTCACGGAAGAGGTGCAACCCCCGTCATGACCCCATCCCCGCACAGACGTGCCAGACGGCTGATCGCCGGCGCCATCTCGACCCTGCTCGTGGGCACCGCCGTCGCGGCCGTGTCCAGCACCCCGGCCGCCGCGGCCGGCGGCCCCAACCTGGCCGCCGGCAAGCCCGCCTCGGCCAGCAGCACCAACGGCGGCTTCGTCGCCGGCAACCTGACCGACGGCAACAAGGGCAGCTACTGGGAGAGCTCCGGCGCCCTGCCCCAGTGGGGTCAGGTCGACCTGGGCAGCGCGGTCAGCATCGACCAGGTCGTGCTCAAGCTGCCCGACGGTTGGGGGCAGCGCACCGAGACGCTGTCGATCCAGGGCAGCACCAACGGGACCAGCTTCTCGGCCATCACGTCGTCGGCCGGGCAGACGTTCTCGCCCAGCAACAACAACACCGTCACCATCAACTTCGGCGCGACGAGCACCCGCTACGTGCGGGTCAACATCACGGCCAACACCGGCTGGGGCGCGGCGCAGATCTCCGAGCTCGAGGTGTACGGCGCCGCGACGTCGTCCGCCAACCTCGCGCTCGGCAAGGCGACCAGCGAGAGCGGCCACTCCGACGTCTACGGCTCGGGCAACGCGGTCGACGGCAACCAGGGCACCTACTGGGAGAGCACCAACAACTCGTTCCCGGAGCACCTGCAGGTCGACCTCGGCGCGGCCGTGGCGGTCAACCGGGTCGTGCTGAAGCTGCCGACCTCGGGCTGGGGCACGCGTACCCAGACGCTGGCCGTGCAGGGCAGCACCAACGGCTCGACGTTCAACGACCTGTCGCCCTCGGCCGGCCGCACGTTCGACCCGGCCAGCGGCAACACCGTGTCGATCACCTTCAACCAGGCCACGACGCGGTACGTGCGGCTGAACATCACCGCGAACACCGCCTGGCCGGCCGGCCAGATCTCGGAGTTCGAGGTCTACGGCCCCTCCGGCGGTGACACGCAGGCGCCGAGCGCGCCGACGAACCTCGCGTTCACCCAGCCGGTGTCGGGCCAGATCCGGCTGACCTGGACCGCCTCGACCGACAACGTCGGCGTGACGGGCTACGACATCTACGCCAACGGCCAGTTGCGCACCAGCGTCGGCAACGTGACCACCTACACCGACACGCAGCCGACCAGCGCGACGGTGTCCTACTACGTGCGGGCCAAGGACGCGGCCGGCAACCAGTCGGGCAACAGCAACACCGTCACCCGGCAGGGCACCTCGACCGACACCCAGGCGCCGTCGGCGCCCGGCGGGCTGGCCTACACCGAGCCCGGCAGCAACCAGATCCGGCTGACCTGGACGGCCTCGACCGACAACGTCGGCGTCACCGGTTACGACGTCTACGCCAACGGCGCCGTGCGGGGCAGCGTGGCCGGCAACGTGCTGACCTACACCGACACGCAGCCGTCGACGGCGACGGTGTCGTACTACGTGCGGGCCAAGGACGCGGCCGGCAACGTCTCCGGCAACAGCAACACGGTCACCCGCGCCGGCAGCGGCGGCCCCGGCGGCACCAACCTCGCCGTCGGCAAGCCGATCACCGGCTCGTCGACCGTCCACACGTTCGTCGCCGCCAACGCCAACGACGACAACGCCACCACCTACTGGGAGGGCGCGCCGGGCGCGTACCCGAGCACGCTGACCGTGTCGTTGGGCGCCAACGCCAGCGTCAGCTCCGTGGTGGTCAAGTTGCCACCGGACAGCGCATGGGGTCCGCGTACGCAGACGTTCTCGATCTCCGGTCGGGAGCAGAGCTCGTCGAGCTTCACCACCCTGGTGGGCTCGGCCACGTACAGCTTCAGCAACTCGTCGGGCGGCAACACGGTGACGATCCCGGTCAGCGGTTCCGTCGCGGACGTGCGGCTGACGTTCACGGCCAACAGCGGCTCGTCCAACGGCCAGGTCTCCGAGTTCCAGGTGATCGGCACGCCGGCGCCCAACCCGGACCTGACCGTCAGCGCTATCACGTCGTCGCCGGCCAACCCGATCGAGACCGACGCGGTCACGCTGTCGGCCACGGTCCGCAACATCGGCAACGCCGGCTCGGGCGCCACCACCGTCGGGCTCTACCTGGGTACGACCAAGGTCGCCACGGCCAACGTCGGTGCGCTCGCCGCCGGCGGCCAGACCACCGTCAGCGCCAACATCGGGCCGCGGGACGCCGGCACGTACCAGCTGGTCGCCAAGGTCGACGAGAGCAACACGGTGATCGAGCAGAGCGACGCCAACAACACCTTCACCGGTGGCAACCTGGTCGTCGGCCAGGTGCAGAGCTCCGACCTGGTCGCCGGCTCGGTGAGCTGGTCGCCGAACAACCCGTCGGCCGGGCAGACCGTCACGTTCTCGGTGGCGATCCGCAACCAGGGCACGATCGCCTCGGCCGGCGGCGCGCACGGCATCACGCTCACGGTGCTCAACGAGTCCGGGTCCGTGGTGCGCACGCTGACCGGTTCCTACAGCGGCGCGATCGCGGCCGGCGCCACGGCGCCCGCGGTCAACCTGGGCACGTGGACGGCGGCCAACGGTCGCTACACGGTGCGGGTCGTGCTGGCCGACGACGCCAACGAGCTGCCGGTCAAGCGGGCCAACAACACCAGCGACCGGCCGTTCTTCTCGGGTCGTGGCGCCAACCTGCCCTACGACATGTACGAGGCCGAGGACGGCACGATCGGCGGCGGCGCGCAGTCGCTGGCGCCGAACCGCACCATCGGCGACCTCGCCGGCGAGGCGTCCGGCCGGCGGGCCGTGCGGCTGCCGTCCAACGGCTCGTGGGTGCAGTGGACGACCCGCAACCCGACCAACACCCTCGTGGTCCGGTTCTCCATCCCGGACGCCGCGGGCGGCGGCGGGCAGTCCTCGTCGCTGAACATCTACGTCAACGGCACGCTGCACAAGGCGATCCCGCTGAACTCGCGGTACGCCTGGCTCTACGGCGCGGAGGCGAGCCCCAACAACTCGCCCGGCTCCGGCGGGCCGCGGCACATCTACGACGAGGCCAACATCATGTTGAACTCGTCGATCCCGGCCGGCGCCACGATCCGGCTGCAGAAGGACACCGGCACCGAGGCGACCGTCGACTTCGTCAACCTGGAGCAGGTGGCGCCGCGGGCCAACCCGGACCCGGCCCGCTACAAGGTGCCCACCGGCACCAGCCAGCAGGAGGTCCAGGCGGCGTTCGACGCGGCCCGGCAGGACGCCAACTCGCTCGGTGTCTACCTGCCGGCGGGCACCTACGAGACGCAGAACAAGTTCCAGATCTACCTCCGGCCGATCAAGGTGGTCGGCGCCGGCATCTGGTACACCCGGTTCCAGACACCGCAGACCCAGCAGGACACCAACGCGGGCTTCGACGTGCAGGCGTCGGCCAGCGGGTCGTCGTTCGAGCACCTCGCGTTCTTCGGCAACTACACGTCCCGCCAGGACGGGCCGGGCAAGGTCTGGGGTGAGCTGCAGAACGTCGACAACATGACGATCGACAACGTCTGGGTCGAGCACACGATCTGCGCCTACTGGGGCGTGAGCGTGAGCGGTCTGAAGATCACCAACAGCCGCTTCCGCAACACGTTCGCCGACGCGGTCAACATGACCAACGGCAGCACCAACAACCTGATCTCCAACAACGAGGGCCGGGGCAACGGCGACGACGCGTTCGCGCTCTTCTCGGCCACCGACGCGGGCGGCGGAGCGAACACAGGCAACGTGTTCGAGAACCTGACCGCGACGGTCACCTGGCGAGCGGCCGGCGTGGCGGTGTACGGCGGGCAGAACAACACCTTCCGCAACCTCTACATCGCCGACCAGCTCACCTACTCGGGCCTGACGATCAGCTCGCTGGACTTCGGTTACCCGTTCGTCGGGTTCGGGCCAGGGATCACCACGTTCGACAACATCTCGCTGGTCCGGTCCGGTGGCCATTTCTGGGGCAACCAGACCTTCGGAGCGATCTGGATCTTCTCGGCGTCGAAGGAGTTCAGAGCGATCCGGATATCCAACGTGGACATCGTCGATCCGACGTACTCCGGGATCATGTTCCAGACGAAGTACAACGGTTCCACGCCGGAGAACCCGGTGCAGGACACCGTCTTCACGAACATCTCGATCTCGGGTGCGCAGAAGAGCGGCGACGCGTTCGACGCCAAGTCCGGCTTCGGCATCTGGGTCAACGAGATGCCCGAACCTGGGCAGGGTCCGGCGGTGGGTTCGGCGACGTTCAACAACCTCCGGTTCAGCAACAACTTCCAGGACATCAAGAACACGACGTCCACGTTCCAGTTGATCATCAACTAATTCTGTTCGGTTCTTCGAGACCGAGTGCCCCGGGGGCAACGCCGAGTCCCCGGGGCACTCCCCTTTGGAGGTCTTCGCATGCGACGGGGGATGGCGGCCGTTGTGGTGGCCGCGCTGTTCATGGCCGGGTGCGGCGGGGGCGCCGCGGCGCCGGCGCCGGCGCCTGGTGCTAGCGCGCTGGTGCCGGGTGGCTCGTGCCCTGGCATGGCGTCGGGGGTCGGTGCCACGCCGGTGCGGTTCGGTGTCGGTGGCGCGACCAACCTGGCCGGGCTGATCGGTGGCTCGGGCTCGGTGGGGATCGTGCTGGCCCATCAGGCCGAGGCCGACCTGTGCCAGTGGATCCTGGGCTTCAACGAGCTGATCGGTCGCGGCTACCGGGTCCTGGCGTTCGACTTCCACGGGCACGGGGCGTCGGAGAGCAGCGAGGCGGGCTTCGACGAGGACGTGGCCGCGGCCGCCGCGGTGGTGCGGTCCGCCGGCGCGACCTCGGTGGTGCTGGTCGGCGCGTCGATGGGCGGCACATTCTCGCTCGCGGCGGCCGCGAAGATCACGCCACCGGTGGCGGGCGTGGTGTCGGTGTCGGCGCCACTGGCCTACGGCGGCGTCAGTGCTCAACAGTCGGCGCCGTCAGTCGGCGTGCCGGCGCTGTTCCTGGCCCACGAGGACGACGGCATCTTCGGCGACTCCGCCCGGGAACTGGCCGCGGCCTGCGGGGACGCGACGGCGGTCGTCACACCGGGCGCGATCCACGGAGTGCCGCTCGTCATCGAGGGCGGCGACCCGAAACTGCGCGCGGCCTTCTTCGACTTCCTCACCGAACACGCCCCGGTGTAAGGAAGGGCCCCTTCTTATCGCTTCTCGCATAGGAAGGCGGCCTTCCTGCCGGCCGCTCGCGGGCGTGCCGTGGCGGCCCTCGCCGCGGGGAAGCGGGCGGCGCCTTCGGCGGCGCTGGCGGCCGGGGAGTCGCGGCCTAACGGCCGCCGGCGGTCGTGCCGTAGCGGCCCTCGCCGCGGTGAAGCGGGCGGCGCCTTCGGCGGCGCTGGCGGCCGGGGAGTCGCGGCCTAACAGCCGCCGGCGGTCGTGCCGTAGCGGCCCTCGGCGTGGGTGAAGCGGGCCGCGCCTTCGGCGGCGCCGGCCGCCAAAGACTTGAGGCATAGCGGTCGCCTGCGAATGCCGTGGCGGCCCTCGCCGCGGTGAAGCGGGCGGCACCTTCGGCGCCTTCGGCCGCCGGGAGACTCGAGGCCTAACGGTCGCTTATGGGCGTGCCGTGGCGGCCCTCGCCGCGGGTGAAGCGGGCGGCGCCTTCGGCGGCGCCGGCCGCCAGGGACTCGAGGCCCAAGGCGAACTCGGCTTGCATCGTGCCGGCGTGGACCGCCCGGCGGTCGTTGCGCAGGCACGCCTGCGGGAGCCTGGCCAGGTCCTCCGCGAGCGCGCGGGCGGCGGCCAGCGCACCGCCGGGCGGGGCGAGCCGGTTGACCAGGCCCATCTGCTGCGCCTCCGGCGCCCCGACCGGGCGGCCGGTGAGGATGAGGTCGAGGGCGCGGCTCTCGCCGATCAGGCGCGGCAGTCGCACCGTGCCGCCGTCGATCAGGGGGACGCCCCACCGCCGACAGAAGACGCCGAGCACCGCGTTCTCGGCCGCGACGCGCAGGTCGCACCAGAGGGCGAGCTCCAGGCCGCCGGCGACGGCGTACCCCTCGATCGCGGCTATGACCGGTTTGGACAGTGCCATGCGGGTCGGGCCCATCGGGCCGTCGCCGTCGGGCGCCACCCGGTTGCCGCGGTCGGTGCCGATCGCGTGCAGGTCGGCGCCGGAGCAGAACGTGTCGCCCGCGCCGGTGAGGATCGCGACCGCGGCCTCGTCGTCGGCGTCGAACGCCCGGAACGCGTCGGCCAGGGCGGCGGCGGTCGGCCCGTCGACGGCGTTGCGCTGCGCGGGCCGGTCGACCAGCACGGTGGTGACGGCGCCGGAACGTTCGATGCGGACGGTCATCGGTCAACGATCACAGACCCGCACGGGTGACGTCCGGCGGGGCAGCCCTGCGAACGCGATCTTTCGTGCCAGCATATCTGCGTCCTTTGTAACCATACGGGGGTTTTATGAGACTTCATCGCTTCGCTGCGGCTGTCGTCGGGGCGCTCGCGGTCACCATGCTCGCACCGGCGGTGGCCAACGCCGCACCGATGAACAACCGGCCGTGGGTCGTAACCGTGGCCCGTGGCCTCGACAACCCCCGCGGCGTGACGATCGGCTACAACGGCGCCGTCGTGCTGGCGGAGGCGGGCCGCGGTGGCCGGAGTGACAAGTGCCTCGAGAACCCCGAGGGCGGTCGGGTCTGCCTCGGGCTGACCGGCGCGCTGACTTCGGTGACGCAGGGCAGGCGCGGCTGGACGCAACAGCGGATCGTGGGCGGTCTTCCCTCGCTCGCGGGCCGCGACGGTGCGCAGGCGGTCGGCCCGCACGACGTGTCCCCCTACGGCGGCAACGAGTACGCGGTCGCGCTCGGTCTCGGCGGCACCCCGCAGAGCCGTTTCCAGCTCGGGATCGCGGGGCTGCTGCTCGGCCAGACGGTGCTCGCCCGGTCCGACCGCAACGGGCGCAGCGTGCGTTCGTTCGGCGACCCGGCGGCGTTCGAGGGCCGGCGTGACCCGGACCGGCAGGGCGTCGACTCCAACCCGTACAGCATCCTCGGCACCCGCGGTGGCGCGGTGGCCGTCGACGCCGGTGGCAACACCCTGCTGAACATCGACCGGCGCGGCCAGGTCTCCACGGCCGCGGTCTTCCCCAACCGGCCGGCCCGGTCGCCCAACGGCGACCCGGTGTCCATGCAGGCAGTGCCCACCTCGGTGGTACGCGGTCCGGACGGCGCCTTCTACGTCGGACAGCTGACCGGCTTCCCGTTCCCGGCCGGCGGCGCCAACGTCTACCGGGTGGTGCCCGGCCAGCGGCCCACGGTCTTCGCGCGGGGCTTCACCAACATCGTCGACCTGGCGTTCGACCGCCAGGGCCGGCTGCTGGTGTTGCAGATCTCGCGGGACGGCCTGGCGACCGGCGACCAGACCGGCGCGCTGATCCGGGTCAACCGGCGCGGTCAGCACGTCGAGCTCGTACCCGGTCGGCTCACGGCGCCGGGTGGGCTCGCGGTCGCCGGCGACGGTTCCCTCTGGGTGACCAACCGCTCCACTTCGGCGGGCCGCGGCGAGCTGCTGCGGATCAGCAACGTGTAGCTTCTCTTCCCTCCTGAACGGCCCCCGGTCCAGTGTGGACCGGGGGCCGTTCTTGTGCGCTCAGCCCGTTGAGGCCGCGGCTTGGAGGACGAGGATGCCGAGCGTCAGCACGCCCGTGGCGAGGAAGAGCGCGCCGGCCCAGAGCAGGACGATCAGGGCGTTGGGCTTGGTGCGGCCGGCGCCCATCGAAGAGAAGAAGAAGCCCGCGGGCATGAGGATCGCCGCGATCGGGATGGCGGTGCGGGCCAACCAGCCCCAGAAGCCGTGTGCGCCGGCCGCGTCCGCGTACGGCAGGGCGACGAGGCTGAGGATCACGAAGACGCCGGCGTGGGCGTGCCCGGCGCGGGCGAAGGACTTCTGGAAATCGGTGAGCGCGACCGCACCGCGAGCCACCCGCGTCAGGTAGTAACCGCCGGTCTCGATGGTCACGATCGTCAACAGGAGTGCGCCGGCGATGCCCAGAGATTGTGCGGTGAGGGCCATGATGACACCTAATCTTGACGCTGGCTAGATATCTTGACGGTGACAAGACTAGCCTTGAAGATGGAAGGTGGGAAGAGGGGGGCCCAGAGATGACGAAACCTCATGAGCGTGTGTCGCACGCCGAGCGCGAGACGGCCGCGCGGATGCTGGCGGATGCCACCGGCGCCGGCTACCTCACGGCCGAAGAGTTCGACGGACGCGTAGCGGCGGCCTACGGCGCGGTCACCCGGGCGGATCTCGACCGGGTCGCCGCCGAGATTCCGCCGGAGTGGGTGCGCAGCTGGGAAAGGTCCCGCCGCCGGGCCGAAAAGGTGGTCGCCCAGCAGGCATCGGCCCGCAAACATCTGGCGGCCTACCTCGCCGGCAGCGGCCTGATGATTTTCATCTGGCTGGCGGTCGGAGTGGCCACGGGCGCCTGGTATCCATGGCCACTGTGGCCGATCATCGGCTGGGGCTTCGGCGTCTACCACCACACAAAGCCGCTGCGCCAGGCCCGCCAACTGCGCAACGAGGGCGGTCTCCCGCCCGCACTGGGTCGCGGCGTGTTCTAAAGCCTGTCCTGCTGCGGGACCCAACCGCCACCTACTGGCGTCCGGGGCTCGTCTCGGCCCACGTTGCATTCAGGGCCTGCCAACCGGTGAACCCGGCCGGCCTGGGTCGGCGTCGAGGGCTTGGCCTGCGGGTGAACCTGGCCGGGGTCTGGGCCCGGGCTTGGCTTGCGGGTGAACCTGGCCGTGTCTGGGCCAGGGCTTGGCCTGCGGGTCAATCCGGCCTGGGCGGCCTCCGAGGCCAGGCTTGCCCGGGCTTGGCTTGCGGGTGAACCTGGCCGGGTCTGGGCCAGGGCTTGGCCTGCAGGTTAATCCGGCCTGGGCGGCCTCCGAGGCCTGGCTTACCCGCCAAGCTGGCCGGGTCTCGGCCCTGGACAGACCGCGGGTTCCCGCCGCCGCCCGAACAACGGCGGGAACCCGCGGCCCAGGCAGGTCAGTCGTGCTCGGCGCGGTGGCGGCCGCCGTCGACCGGGGTCCCGGCCGGCCGACGACGTAGTCCGAACACGGTGCCGACCTGCGCGCCCACGATCGCGGCGGCGGCGATCACGGCTGAGACGGCTAGCGGACGGTTGATCTGCAAGGTGGATTCGCCCTGGGCGGGCGGTCCGGCCGCCATGTTCTCGTCGGGTGATGCCGGTGGCAGCGGCACCACGTTGGGTGGCCCGGGCGCCGGCAGCACCGGCGGCACCGTCACCGTGGGCGGGCTCGGCTGGATCGGCGCCGGCTGCGTCGGTGGCTGCGCCGGCCGTTCCGGCTGGGCCGGCGGCGGCTTGCTCGGGTCGTGGCCGTCGTCGATGCCGGGCTGGATCACCATTCCGCTCGCGTGCGGCCGGTAGCCGCGGTCCCGCGCCTCGTCCGGCAGCCGCAACAGCTGGCCCGGATAGATGCGGTCGGGATCGTCGATCTTGTTGAGCCGGGCCAGTTCCGGATAGTCGGTGAAGTCGCCGACGTACCGGTCCGCGATCGCACCCAGGTAGTCGCCCCGCTCGACCTGATAGCGCGGCTCCTCGTTGCCCCCGTCCTGTCGCTGGGCGGCGGCTGGCAGCAGCCGCGCGACGCCGGTGCTCGGCGCCGCACCCCCGGCCGTCGGCGTCTGCGCGTGGCTGGGCCGGTCCGGCATGGACGCCCACGGCGTCACGTCCAGCGGCGACTGGGCAGCGGCCGCCCGGGCTTGTGCCGGAACGCCCACGGCCGCCGACCCGGCCAGCGGCGACTGGCCAACGGCCGCCCGGGCGGGTGCCGGAACGCCGACGGCCGTCGACCCGGGCGGCGGCGACTGCGCGGTGGCGGGTCCGGACGGCGTGGAGTGCGTTGTCGCGGTTGCGATCAGCGGCGAGTGGGCGACGGTCGAACCGGCAAGTGCGGAGCGAGCCGCGCCTGGATGCGTCAGCGGTGACTGCCCCACCGCATGCGCCTGGGCCGCGTTGGCGGACGCCGGCACGTGCAGCACCGGCGCGTAGCTCGGCGCCGCGATCGCGGCCGTGGTCGGGCTGCCGATCAGCACCAGCGCGGATCCGATCAGCGCCGCCGCCATCCGCTGCTGGCGGCGGAGCCCGGGTAGTCGGGGCGTCGGCCGGCGGACGATCCGGAACGGCAGCTCGACCAGCACGGACACGGCGAACGTCGCCCAGCCGAGCCAGCCGACGACGGCGAGCGCGCGTACGAACAGGCGTCCGTCGTCGCGGCTCGTCAGGGCCGTGCCGATCTCGGCGAGCGTGGGCACGTGATCAGGCAACGGATTGCCCGCGAAGGCGAGCAGCGCGACCGGCGCGCCGCCGACCAGACCGACCAGCACGACCAGCGCGCCGAGGCCGGTGACGATCTGCCCCACGCGTCGGGGCGCGGAAACGCTCACGGAACCCCCTAGGGAATGGCATCGGTGGTGGTGACCAGTTCGACCGTGGCCTCGGCCTGCACGGGATACGTGTCGGCGAACCCGAAGAAATCGAGCATCACCGCGTCGTACGAGATCGTGACCGTGACCGTGAGGAACTGGGTGCTCTCGTTGCCGTCGTCGTCCTCGCCCAGTGACACCGCGCGGTCGACGACGGTCGGGTCGTCCAGGTTGTCGATGAACGCCAGCGCGGCGGCGGTCGCGGCCGCCTCGTCCACCGCGGCCGGTGCGCCGGCGATCGCGTCGGCGACGTCGATCGCCTGACCACCGGCCCGGGCGGCCTCGGCGGCGATGTTGGCGGCCCGCTGGTACGCGCGAATCCGGCCGATCCCGTCGAAGGTCAGCCCGATCACCACCAGCACGCCGATCAGCGCGACCGCGATGAACACGCTGACCCGACCGCGGTCGTCGTGCCGCAGCCGGTTCATCCGAGGCTCCGGCCGCGATACCAGTCCAATGGCGAGGTGTAGCGCGCGGACACGGTCGTCGTCGTGAAGTCGAGGTACGGGAAGCCGGTGAAGTCGAGGGTGCAGTCGACGGTCACGGTGACCACCGGCGGCGGTCCCTCCTGCGGGCCGAAGTCGTCGTTGCTGAACGCGGCCGCCACGTCAGGGGTGATGGTCCGCGTCGCGCAGAGCACGTCGAGCTCGTCGAGCGTGTCGTTGGCGGCGGCGGTCGCGGCGGCGGCAGCGAGACCGCCCTCGCGCTCGATCGACGCCGCCCGGGCCGCGTCGTGGGCGGCCAGGTCGACCGCGTTCTGGGCGATGGTGACCCGCCCGACGAACGTCGCCACCACCATCAGCATGATGAACGCCGGCAGCAGGATGGCCACCTCGACGGACGCCGACCCGCGGTCCCGCGACTGGATCATCGTCAGTCCACTGTGAATCGTTCGATGGTGCCGTGCGCGGTTTGCGACACGGGGAAGCTGACGCCCGGGATCACCGACAGGGCCTGGCCGGTGACCGTGAACGCCACCTCGTCGGCCGGCGCCGGCGCCGGCACCACCGAGGCCGCGCCCAGCCACTCGCTCGTGTTGGCCAGGAACGCCTGTGCCTTGGAGATTCCGACGCCGGGTGGTGCCTGGTAGGCGCGCTGCGCGCTGACCGCCTCCTGCGCCGCCGACAGCGCCGCGGAGCGGGCGATGAAGATCGACGCGATCTGGATGGCCACGAACAGCAGCAGGATGATCAGCGGCGCGACGATCGCGAGCTCGACCGGCGAGGCGCCACGGTCGGACAACAGCCGATCCCGGTGTACGGCCGGGCGCCGGCGCGCGGAAGCCGCGTCCGTACCCGGGATCGGTAGTCGAATCATGGTCAGTTGTCGCCGCCGCCGCCCGGCATGGGCGCGATGTTGCCGGACTGGTCCATGAAGCCCTGCGCCGTCGTCATGGCCCAGGCCACGACGAGGCCGGCCATCAGGGCCAGGCCGACGATGATGATCGCGGTCGGCACCGGGTTGTCGCCCCGGTCCCCTTCGCCGCCGCTGGACATGTCACGTAGTCGCCGCAGCGCGACGGTGTAGAGGTAGGCAAGGTGCGCCATGGGGGTTGTTCCTTTCGCGACGCCCGGTCAGACCCGGGTCAGGAAGGGGTAGAGAACGAAGCCCATGAGCACGAACACGAGCATCGCTCCGGGTATGTCGAGACGGCCGGTGACCGCCTCGGCGCGGCTGAGGTTGTCGGTGCGGATCTGGTCGCGCAACGAGTCGGCCCGGTTGCGCAAGGTCTCGTGGACCTGTGCGCCCTCGGTGCCGGAGGACTGCATGATGGCGCCGACGTCGCCCAGCTCGGGCACGCCGATCTCCTCGGACAGCTCGCGCAGTTCCTCCCACGGTGAGTGCATCTGCAGCTGGGCCATCCGCAGCGCGGAGCGGATCCGCTCGAACACCCATCCGTCGCAGACCGCCGCCGCGTTCTCGAGCGCCTGCACGGGGCCGTGCGCGGCGGTGAGCTGCAGCGCCACCAGGTCGAGGTAGGTGCACACGGCCCGGCTGAACTCCCGCCGTGCCCGGTCGGCCTTGCTGAGCACGTCGCGGTGGGCCACGAACGCGGCGACGGCGGCCAGGCCGAGGCTGCCGATCACCGGGACGAAGAACGGCACGCCGATGCCGAGGACCTGGCAGGTCAAGGTCAGCAGGACGGGCGCGAGCAGCCCGGCGCCGGCCGCGACGAGCAGGGACAGCGCGTACTGCTCGGGTGTGCGGCCCAGGAGGGCCAGGTCGCGGGTCGGGGGGCGCAGCCAGCGGGACAGCCCGCCGAGCCAGTCGAGGTTGCGCCGGGCGTGCGACGAGACCGGCGGTCCCGACTGGTGGAGCCGGCGCAGGGCCGGCGCCAGCGCGGGCGCGGCGGGCAGCGACTCCCGGACGATGACGAACACGCCGGCGCCGATCAGCGCCCCGCCGAGGACGCCGGACACGAACGGCACGTTGACGATCACCGGACCGCCTCCTCGAGCTTGGGGGCGGCGAGGAAGCGGGCGGCCTTGGGCGGCAGGCTCATCGTGCGGACCCAGGCGAGCAGACCGACGAAGATGGCGCCGAGCACGACCATGACGATCTGGCCGACCGGTGTCCCGTACGGCGCCATGTAGTCGGGGTTGATCAACCCATAGCCCAGCACCAGCAGCACCATGCCGGTCAGGAAGCGCACCGCGAACCGGGGTTGCGTGCGCTTGGCCTCCACCTCTCGGCGGGTGTTGACCTCGGCCGCGGCGGCCGACGCGATCGAGCCCAGCACGTCGCCGAGCCGCTCGCCACGGTCGCTGAGATGTAGGATCAGCGCCGCTACCACCTGGTCGGCGACCGGATCGGCGATCTCGTCGGCGAACGCCAGCAACGCCGTGCGCGCCTGCCAGCCGGCCTGCAGTCGCGCGGCGAGCAGCCGTACCTCCTCCTGGATCTGCTCCGGCACCGTCGCGACCGTGCCGACGATGGCCTGTTGCAGGCCCTGCCCGGTGCCCGAGACGTCCTTGAGGCGACGGGTCCACTCGCCGATGGCCTCGATCCGGGCGACCGCCCGCTGTTCGGCGCGCCCGACCGTGAACAGCCACGGCGTGCCCGGCACGGCGATCGCGACCAGCAGGCCGACCACGGGCAGGCCGGTGACGAGGAAGGCGAGCGCCCCGGCCCCGATCGCGCAGACGAGCAGCGTCTGGTGCCGCCGGCGGTCGCGCGGGTGGTCGCTGGTGCCGGTCCACAGTCGACGGAGGGCAGACGGGCCGGAGGCGGGGCGGGCCGGTCGGGTGGTGCCGACGATCGCGACCACGGCCAGGATCGCGCCGGCCACACAGGCGGCGCCGGCGAGCAGCGCGATCAACTCGACGTCGGCGGGCAGTCTCACAGCGCCCTCCGTTGCTGCAGCTGGGTGTGTCGCGGGCGGCGCCAGGCGCCGGCGCCCGCCTCGATGTAGCGGGTGAGCATCCGGGCGTCGTAACCGATCCGGAGCAGCTGGTCGCGGACCCGCTCCGGGAGGTGCCGGGGGATCGCGCGGCCGTCGGGGCCGGGGCCGAAGACCGTCGTGGTCGAGATCCGGTTGTGCTCGCTGACCCCGATGACCTCTTCGATGTGCGAGATGAACCGGTGCTTGCGGCCGCCGATCGCGGTCTCGTCCTCGACGGTCACATAGACGATCAGGTCGAGCGCATTGCCGGCCATCCGCCGGGCCTGGTCGACCGTCATCTCCCGGCCGTGGGAGAGCGCGAGCTCGATGATGCGTTCGCTCACCCCGCCGGGCGTACGCGCGTGGATGGTGCACATCGACCCGCGGCTGGTGGTCATCGCCTGCAGCATCGGCACGATCTCCCGCGACCGGACCTCGCCGACGATGATCCGCAGCACGCCCATCCGCAGCGAGACCGGGATCAGGTCGGCGATCGTGACCTCACCCGCCGGGCGACCGTCGAAGCCGCGCTCACCATGGCCTTCGCGCGACTCGAAGCTCATCACCGCGCGGTGCTTGAGCTGCCGGCGGGCGGGCAGGAGCTCGCGGCTCTCCTCCAGCAGCACGTAGGGCTCGTCGGCCGGGATCTCGTTCATCAGCGCGCGGATGACCGTCGTCTTACCGGCACCGGCCAACCCGGCGACCATGATGTTGAGCCCGGCCCGCATCGCCGCGCGGAGAAAGTCGCGGACCAGCGGATCGATCATCTCGTCGAGGTCGGCGCGGGCGCCGGCCAGCTCGTCGAGCGTCACGTCGAGCGTGTTGTGCCTTCGGATCACCGCGTACGGCCGGTGGCTCACCAGGAACACCGCCGCCAGCCGGCTCCCGTCGGGTAGCTGCAGGTCGAGCGTCGGCTTCGACGTCGACAGGGAGCGTTCGGTCGAGCCGGCCCGGCGCGCCGCGGCCTGGAGGATCTCCACCATCTCGTCGTCGCTGTCGGCGATCGGGTCGCCCCAGTCGACGCCGCCGCCGTGCCGGGTGATCCGGACCTGGTCGCAGCCGAGGATGTGCACCTCTTCGATCGACTCGTCGATCAGCAGCGACTGCAGCCGGCCGAGGCCGACCAGCTCGGCGGTGACCTGGTCGAGCAGGGCGCGCTCGTCGGCGGCGTGCAGGGGCGTGCCGGCCCGGCGGACCGCGTCGGCGTACGCGGCGACGACCTCGGCCGCCAGCCGGGTGCGCTCGATGTCCTCCTCACCGGCCGTGTAGTCGCGACCGCGTTGCCAGAGGGTCAGCCGCTCGGTGAGCTCCCGCCGCAGCTCCCGGACCAGCGCGAAGTCGAGGCGGCGGCGGTGCTGCGGCAGTTGCTGGGCCGGCGCGTGCGGCTGGACCGGCTGGTTGATCGGGGGCGGCTCCGGCTGGTGGTGCCGGCCGTTCGGCAGGATCGGGGGAACCGTTGAGGTGGCGCCGTCGAGGCCGCGGGGGTCATAGGCGACGGGCTCAAACCGCATGGCCCACCTCCGCGGTCGGCCAGCTCAACCTGGCCCTCCGGCGGTCGAGCAGGCTGTGCACCGGCACCTCCAGCGCACCAGCGGCGCGCATCAGAGGCCGGTTGGCGCGTACGGTGCCGCCGTGGGTCAGCACTTCGGCCGTGCGCGGGTCGTCCGGCAGGTGACCGATCACCGGTTGCCGCAACGCCTTGCTGATCTCGGACTTCGGATGACCGTCGCCGACGGTGAGCAGGCGCAGGTTGCCGGCCGGCACCCGGTGGTCGGCGAAGTCGCGTTCGATCGCCTTGATCGCGCCGCGGGCGGCCGACAGGTCGGCGAGCCGGGCGCCGGTCACGACGAGCACGACGGCAGCGGCGCGCAGCAGCGGCCAGGGTGGGTTGGCCACCTCGATCCGTCCACAGTCGACCAACACGTCGAAGGGCGGCTGGCCGCGCTCGAGCGACACGAAGAAGTCCGCGAACCGTTGCCAGAGCGGGGTGACGCTGCCCGCCTGGGCGGCGTCGACGACACCGGGCAGCAGCAGCCGCTCGCGTTTCGGCGCGTCGAGGTCGACGAGCTGCGACCAGAAGTGGGCCTCCAGGTTGCCGTCCCGCAGCTCGGCGACGGCCACCTCACCGAGCCCGCGCCGGCCCTCCAGCGCGCCGCCGAGGTAGCCGGCCAGGATCGAGCCCCCGGCCGGGTCACACTCGGCCAGCACGAGCCGGCGGTGCCAGGTCAGCGTGCAGGCCAGGGCGGCGGTGGTGACGCCGGGCGCGCCTTTCCCCGAGACCAGCGCGATGATCGCCACGGTCACGCACCGGGGGTGAGGACGACGGCGATCCGGTCCGCGTCCGCGAGCAGCACCACGGCGGCCACGTCGGATGCCTTGAGCGCCAGGTAGACCGTCGCGTTGGTGCGGTCGAGGGCCATGTCGATGACGGTGGCGTCGTAGCGGGTGACCGCCGGCGCCTCGCCCTTCTCCGGTGTGCCGACCAGGATGACCCGGTCGCCCGGTAGTAGGCGGCGGGCGGGCACCTGGTTGGCCCGCAGGCCGAGCGCGACCTGCTGCTGCCCCTGGCTCAGCAGCGGTTTGTCGGTCAGCTGCGCCATGGTCAACAGGGAGCCGGGGACCAGCGGCACCGCGGCGCGCTTGCCGACGACCTGGGCCTGTTGGCTGGCCGGCACGGGCGCCAGCCCGGCGCCCCCAGCCACCTGCACGGTCACCAGGTCGTCGGCGGTCAGCGCGGTGCCCTGCGGCACCTGGCGGGCCACGGCGAGGTAGGAGCCGGTCGCCTTGACCGAGGTGATCGCGAACGCGGCGCCGAGGCCGCCGAGCGCGATCAGCAGCACGGCGAGCCCGAGCAGCCCGGGACGCATCCGGCGCTGCCGGATCACCTTGGGCGGCGCGACCGGAGCGGGCACGGGCATCGCGGCGTTGCGGGTCGGCGTCGCGGTCACTTGGTCACCACCTGAAGCTCGTCGATCTGGATGTCCGCGTCGCTCGACCGGGTGACGCCCTCGATCGTGCCGCTCTCGCCGCCGGCGTCCCAGGTGACGGACCAGGTGGTCGTCGCCACCACGTTGTAGGTCCCGGCCGCGCGATAACCCTCGTAGCCACAGGTCGGCGACTCGCCACCTTGGCGCGCGTACGCCGTGCCCGGGTTGGTGCAGGTCACGGTGTTGCCGTCGGCCATGTCCCAGACGATCCGGCCGACCACCGCGGTCAGGTTGACCGTGACGCCGCGCTCGGACTCGCTGGCGGTCAGGGGGCCCCAGGTGCTGGCGTCGTCGCCCGGGTTGTCGTCGGCCGGCACCCAGAGCCAGATCGGCAGCCCTACCAGGCCGGGGCCGATCGCCGGGTCCGGCGCGATGCCGATCGCCGGGGGCAGGAGGTCGAGGCTGGCCAGTGCGCGTTCGGCGAGCTCGGCCGGGTCGGGCGGGGCCGCGAAGCCGGGCGGCGGGTCGTCGAGCAGCACCGGCTCGCCGCCGGCCAGTCCGCCCGCGCCGCAGCTGCGGGTGTAGGAGGTCTGGCCCTCCGGCACGCCGGCCGGCTGCGGCTCGGTGACCCGGTAGTAGCAGCCGTCGGAGGGGTTGAACCAACCGAGCAGGTCGTCGTAGCAGGGCACTTCCTCGCCGTCGCGGACGCAGGGGCCGCCACCGCCGTTGCCGCCACCGCCACCGTTTCCGTTGCCGTCCCCGTTGCCGCCGCCGTCGCCGGTGCCGCCGCCGCCCTCGCCCCAGCCCTCGCAGGTGGTCTGGTTGGGCGGGCATTCCGCACCACCGTCGTCGGCTGCGGCGAGCGTGGTGAAGCTGGCGGTGAACACGAGCGCGAGGCTGGCGGTGAGCACGCCGAAGCGGGTCACGCGGCGCCCGGTCAGCACGGCTGGTCCCGGTGCGCGATGCCGGAGTCGATCAGCCAGCGGCCGTCGGGATAGCGACTCGCGGTCGCCGTGGCGACGTATCTGCCGGCCGCGTGGCCCGGCACCGGCTTCTTCGTTTTCGCGTCGACCATCGCATAACCGGTGGCGTCGATGCAGTCCTGGATCGAGACGGTGGCCGGCACGGAATCCAAGCTCACGGCGGTCACGCGTGGGTCGGAAATGAGTTTGCCGGTACGCATCGCACCGTGCTCCTTAATGTCGCGAATAGTCGTGCGGACCCGCGTCAACAACGGGTCGCCGAGGTATTTCTTCAGCTCCGGATAGTTGGGATCGGGAATTGCCTCGGCCTTTCGGGCGGCCGCGAGATAACCGGCGTACGCGTCGAGTGCGGACTTGGTCGCGGCGGCCTGATCGGGTTCGGCCGCGCGTGCGGGCGCGTTGTCGAAAGTGGCCGTCGCTGGCGGTTCGGAACCGCAGGCGGCCAGGGCCGCCACAAGCGCGACGGCGACAACGGCGCTCGCCGATCGTGGTGCGGGCACGGTGCATCCTCCCTGCGTCGCCTGGGACCGTGGGCGAAACTGGGCGCGTTTGACTAAGGGTCGGACGGTGATCCGACCGCGCTTTCTATTGATATGACAAGCGTGGGCCAGGTGTCTTTATGGCGGGTAGTGCAACACCCGAGGGCCGAGCATAGGCTGACGATCGCCGATGCAACAGAGGCGATCAGAAATAACACGTAGGGTCACGGCGGTGGTCCTGACCAGCCTGAAAGGATCAACGGTGGCGATGTTTTCCGACTGGTTGCAAGACTCGGGTGTACGCATCCCGCCGTTCTTATCAACCGACGGACAGGCTGTGCGATTCAGGCCGCGATATGCGCGAGACCGTCGGTTTGTGTCCGATTCTGGTATCGGAGTCGCGGGTGCCGTCGCTGGCGTCCTGTGTGGACCCGGCGAGTCTTGTGGAAGATCGTTTGTTGCGATCATGGCGTCACTCTCCGTATTGCTGGGGTGGTTGGCATGACGGCGCCGGTGGGCGTACGGACCGCACCGTCGTGGCTACCAGCCGTGTCGGTGACGCCGGTGCTGCGGTGGTTGGCACTTCGTCATTCGGTGGTGTCGGGTGCGGCGTGGCGGCGGGCCTGTGCGGCGTGCGGGGCCGCCTTTTCGGTGGGTGGTCGGGCGGCGCTGCCGGGAGCGCGGTGTGGATGTGGGGTACGGGTGGGGCCGCCGCCGTTCACTGTGGAGGGACTCGCGCTGGGTGCGGTTCTGGTGGGCCTGTTCGCCGTGCCGGCGCAGGTTGTCGCCGCTTATGCGTGGTGGGCGGCGTTCGCCGTACCCCTCGTGTTGGTGGATCTTGCTGTGCATCGGTTGCCTGATCGGTTGACGTTGCCTGCTGCCGGCGGGGTGGTGCTGTTGTCGGGCGCGGCGGCGTTTGTCGCGGGCGGACCGTGGTGGCGGCCCACTGCGGCCGGCGTGCTGGTGGCGGCGTTCTTCGCGGCGACCACGTTCGTGCTCGGCCGCCGTGGTTTCGGCTTGGGCGATGCGAAGCTGGCGCTGAGCTGCGCGGCCCTGCTCGGCTGGTTCGGCTGGGGCGCCGTGTTGCTCGGGTTGCTGGCCGGCCTGCTGGCGTCGGCGCTGGTCAGCATCGGGTTGCTGGCGGCGGGCCGGGTGCGCTGGTCGAGTCACCTGCCCTTCGGCCCGTTCCTGGTGACCGGCACGGTGCTGGCGCTGATTCTTGTCGGACCCCAGTCGTAGCGTGTCGATGTGGTCACCATCGATGACGTCCGGAGGCTCGCCGCCACCCTGCCGCGGGCTTATGAGGTGCTGGTCCGCGACCAGGTCAAGTTCCGCGTGGGCCAGATCGTGTTTCTCTCGTTCTCGCGCGACGAGACGCTGATGGGCTTCGGCTATCCCAAGGAGGAACGCGCCGCCCTGGTCGAGGCCGAGCCCGACAAGTTCCTCATGCCCATCAAGTCCGACGAACGCTACAACTGGGTCCGCGTCCGACTATCGGCGATCGACGTACCCGAGATGCACGAGCTGGTCCTCGACTCCTGGCGCATGTGCGTCCCGAAATTCGTAGCCCGCGAATACCTGGAGGCAACGACGTCGCAGTGAATAGCCGGCTCGCCCGCGCGCCGCGCCGCCGGCGGCCCACATCAGGCCATCTCGCGCGTGGCGGCGGCTGCGCCGGGCCGTTCGCCAGGGTCGCGTCCGCCGCGGCGACGCCGGGCCTCGATCGTGCCCGGTCTGATGCGCGCGAAGCTGGACGCGATCGGGAGGTGGTGCGTGCGGGTCTGCGGAACTGGGCGGTGAGCGAGCTAACGTCGCACGGGTGACAGCGGAGACGATGGTCGGGTTCGGCCGCAAGCAGGCGTGGTTGGCGATTCGCGGCGGTGACCCTGGAGCGATCGTCGACGCGCTCGGCCTGCGGGATCTTGGGCCGGCGCCGTGGCGGGAGGGTGTCGATCTCGCGCACCTGACCGACGACCGCCTGGTGGTGCCGCCGCCGTTGCCGGGGGCGCGCGACAACGCCTGGATTTTGGTCGCCGGACGGCGGCTCTTCACGATCCCGAGCACGGTCGAGGCGGTCGCGCTGTCCGTGGCGCTGGCTACCGAGGTGCAGTTCTTCGCCACGCACCGGGTGGGTGAGCAGCACCGCTGGGTACGCGCCGTCGACGGCGTGCTCGTCCGCGCGTTCGACTTCGTCGGCGAGATCGGCAAGGTCACCGAGTGGCGCGGCGACCCGGACGACGCCGAACGGTCGCTGGGCATCCCCGAGACCGCCCCCGACGGCGACGACCTGCTGGTCGGCGAGGACGACGTGGCCCGGCTGGCCGGCCGCTGGAGCGTCGACCCCACGGCGTTGGACGGCCGCCCCGCACCCGGATCCCTGCACGTCGCCGCGGCGCCGGACTGAGGGTGGCGCTCACCTACGAATGGCGCGGGCGGTTCGTCAACGCCGAAGTAGCCGCGCTGCACGTCGAAGGCTTCGGTCCCGCGACCACAACGGATGACTGGTGGGACCGGCTACAGCGGCACAGCCTCGGCTGGGTCTGCGCCCGCGACAGCGACGCGGCGCTGGTCGGCTTCGTCAACGTGGCCTGGGACGGCGGCACGCACGCGTTCGTCCTCGATACCGTGGTCGCCGACCGCGCCCGCCGGCAAGGCGTCGGCACCGGCCTGCTCCGCGTTGCCACCGAACAAGCCCGCTCCGCCGGCGCGGCCTGGCTGCACGTCGACTTCGAGCCGCACCTGAGCGCCTTCTACCTCGACGCCTGCGGCTTCACGCCGACCGACGCCGGCCTCATCGCCCTGTCGCCGCCCTGAGAGCGGCGCCACCGGCTGGCTTCGCAACGCGGACGCGGAGGGCGACCGCCCTCCGGCATCGCCGCGGGCCAGCTACAGGCGGAAGTCCAGGTCCGGGGTGACGGTCTGGGTGTCCATCTGGGCCTTCTGCAGCCGCCCCGAATAGTCCCAGTTCATCGACTGCCAGCGGGTGAACTGGTCGAGTACCCACACGCCCGACTGCCGCGACCCGTTCCCCGACCGCCCGTTCCCGCCGAACGGCAGATGAGCCTCAGCCCCCGACGTCGAGTTGTTCACGCTGACCATGCCCGCCGACACACCGGCGCGGAAGGCGAACGCCTCCCGCGGATCGTTGGTGTAGATCGACGACGACAACCCGTACCCCGGCGCGTTGGCCAACGCGATCGCCTCGTCCAGCTCCCCGTAAGGCATCACGCCCACGATCGGACCGAAGGTCTCCGTCAGGAACAGCGAGTCGTCCGGCCGCAGATCGGCCACCACCACCGGGTGGTAGAACAGCCCCAGAGAAGGATCACCCACGAAGCCGGGCCTGGGGTTGTCGGCAGTGATCCGACCGCGCGGCCCCGGCACCACCCGATGATGCGGGCCGATCCAGGACAGATACTCCTCATACCGGGTCGCGAACCGCTCGGCCAACAACGGTCCATAAAGGACATCAGAACCGGTCGGATCACCGATCACCGCATCGGCCAACGCCTTCCCGAGCGAGTCCACGAAGGACGAATACACCGACTCGTGCACGATCGCCGTGCCCAGCGACGTGCAGCGCTGCCCCGCCGTGCCGAAGCCGCCGAACAGCGCCCCCTCGACGGCCAGCGACAGGTCGGCGGACGGCGTGACCACCATCGGGTTCTTGCCACCCAGCTCGAGGCATGGCGTCTGCAGATGCCGACCGGTCAACTCACCGATCTGCGCCCCGACCGCCGACGACCCCGTGAAACCCACCTTGTCCACCAGCCCCGCGGAGAGCGCCGACGACAAGCCCTCGAACGTCGCCGACCCGTCCGCGTCGACCACCGCGAACACTCCGTCGGGCACCCCCGACCGCCGCACGAGCTCCGCCAGCGCGGCCGCGCTCGCGGACGCGTACTCCGCGGGCTTCCAGACGACGGCGTTGCCGCAGAGCAGGGCAGGCACCAGGTACCACGACGGCACCGCCACCGGGAAGTTGCCCGCGGTGATGATCGCGGCCACCCCGACCGGCACCCGGAACGTGAACAGCTGCTTGTCGGGCATCTCGCTCGGCACGGTCTGCCCGTACAGCCGCCGCCCTTCGCCCAGGAAGAAGTCGCAGGTGTCGATGATCTCCTGCACCTCGCCCCGGGCCTCGACGATCGGCTTGCCGATCTCGCGGGTGACGAGCTGCGCCAACGTCTCCAAGTTGGCGCGGACCAGCCGGCCCAGGTTGCCGATCACCTGACCGCGCACCGGCGCCGGCACGGCGGCCCAGCCCGGCTGGGCGGCCCGCGCGGTGCGGCACGCGTCGACGAAGCCGGCCGCGTCGGTCAGCGGCACCTCGGCCACCACGTCGTCGAGCCGAGCCGGGTTGACCGAGCGGTAGACAGTCATGCCACCCACCCTACGGACGGTGGGGCGGCAGCCCGAGACCGGCGCGGATCGCGTCCTGGACCGTCACCGGGTCGGGCCGCGCGTCGACGGTGAGCACGTACTCCTTGCGCCGGAACAGCTCCAGCACCGGCTCCGTCTTGGTGTAGTAGTCGCGCAAGCGGGAGGCCAACGCCTCGGGTGTGTCGTCGTCGCGCGGCACCAGGTCGCCGCCGCAGACGTCGCACTTGCCCTCGACCTCGGGGCGGTCGGAGATCAAGTTGTAGTCCATGCCGCAGTTGGCGCAGAGCCGGCGGCTGAGCACCCGCTTCTGCACCTCTTCGTCGGGCAGGTCGAGGTGGATCACGCCGTCGATGTCGTAGCTCTCCAGGAAGAACTCGGCCTGGCGTACGTTTCGCGGAAAGCCGTCGATCAGGAAGCCGTAGTTCCAGTCGTGCTGCTGGAGCCGGTCCCGCACGATCGACTCGACCAGGTCGTCGCCGACGAGCTCGCCGGCGGTCATCGTGCGGCGTACCTGTGCACCGATCTTGGTGTGCTGCTGGACGTGCCACCGGAGGATGTCGCCCACGCTGATGTGGGTCAGGTCCAGGTCGCGCCGCATGAAGTTGCTCTGCGTGCCCTTGCCGCTGCCCTGCACACCCATGATCACGTACTTCCGCATGCGAAAACGTTCCCACTCGGGCGCGAACCGTGCCAACAGATTGGTCGGATCCAACTCTTGGAATGGACCATTCCGTTCTGCTAGAGTCGAGGCAGACCGGAACGGAACGCAACGCTCCGATGGAGGTTTCACGATGAACCCGTACCGCCTCGACGTCCCCCAGGCCGACCTCGACGACCTGCGCGCCCGCCTCGCCAACACGCGCTGGCCGTTCGCCCTGCCGGGCGCCGAGTGGTCGCGCGGCGTGCCCGTCGACTACCTGCGCGACCTGGCGGCCTACTGGGCCGACGGCTACGACTGGCGCGCGGCCGAGCGCGCGATCAACGAGGTGCCGCAGTTCACCACCGAGATCGACGGTCAGCAGGTGCATTTCCTGCACGCCCGCTCGCCCGAGCCCAACGCGCTGCCGCTGATCCTCAGCCACGGCTGGCCCGGTTCGATCATGGAGTTCCTCGAGCTGGTCGGCCCGCTGACCGACCCCCGCTCGCACGGCGGCGACCCGGCCGACGCGTTCCACGTCGTCATCCCGTCCATCCCCGGCTTCGGCCTCTCCGGCCGGGTCACCGAGCCGGGCTGGGACAGCCGCCGCATCGCCGGCGCGTTCGCCGAGCTGATGAGCCGCCTCGGCTACGAGCGCTACGGCGCACAGGGCGGCGACTACGGCGCCTTCATCGCGCCGGACCTCGGCCGGGTCGACGCCGAGCACGTGGTCGGCATCCACGTCAACGCGGCCACGCTGGGCTTCATCCCGTTCGGCGAGGTGCCGGAGGAGGAGCAGGCCACGATGACCGACGCGGAACGGGTCCGACTCGGCCGCCTCGCCAACTACATGCAGGACATGAACGGCTACTTCCAGATCCAGGCGACCCGCCCACAGACCCTGTCGTACGCCCTCGCCGACTCACCCGTCGGCCAGCTCGCCTGGATCGTCGAGAAGTTCCAGGAATGGACGCACGGCGGCAAGATCCCCGAGGACGTCGTCGACCGCGACCGCATCTTGACCAACGTCATGCTCTATTGGCTGACCAACACCGCCGGCACGTCGGCCAACCTCTACTACGAGAGCATGCACAGCGGCAACTGGCCGACCCCGAGCGGCGTGCCGACCGGCGTCGCCGTGTTCGCGGAAGACGTCGCGATCCGCCGCTACGCGGAACAGACCAACACGATCACCCACTGGACCGAGTACGACCGCGGCGGCCACTTCGCGGCCCTCGAAGCCCCGGACCTCTTCGTCGACGACGTCCGCACCTTCTTCCGCACGGTCCGCTAAAACCCCCATCCCGGAAGCCCGCCGCCTCACCGCGGCGGGCTCCGTCGTGGCACGTTCAAGAACCGGTGTTCCCGGGTCCGCGGTGGTTAGGGCCCAGGTCGCGCAGCACCCTAGGTGTCCGCGTCGCCGGCCAGGTCGCGTAGGTGGGTGATCTCCGGGTCGGCCAGACCGGCGACGCCGGTCGCGCGGTGCTGGTCGGCCTGGTCGTCGATCCACTTGGCGTGGGCTTCCCAGGCCGCCTGTTTGCTGGTGCCCAGCGCCGCCCCGATCTGGGACCACGACGCCCCTGCGGCGCGAGCCGCGCGGACGCTGAGCTGTCGCCCATAGGCCACCTTGCGGGTCAGCACCTCGCTCAGCGCCAGCAGTTCCAACACCTCTGCCCGACCCAGCGCCGGCTCGCCCAGCGCCTCCCACGTCCGCAACTGGTCATAGCGGGCCGCGGCCGTCGCCAAGGTGTGTTCCTGTTCCAGCAGGTCAGGCGTCATGAACAGAAACATTCCGTCAAGCTGGCCTGACGTCAAGGCGTGTTCGCGGTGGGCGAAGCGGCCCGGGCGTCCAGTGCGGACGCCCGGGCTCGCTCCTCTCCGACTCCGCGCGCGATCGTCTCAGCGAGTGAGCGGAACGCCGGGTCGGCGCCGGCATTTCGCTCGCCGGCGCAGAGTCGGGAGGCCTGGTCGAGGTGCGCGATCATCGCGGCGGCGAAGCCGCGGTCGAACTCCTTTCCCGTGAGCTTGGTCAGCGCGGCGCGCTGGGCCTCGGTCGGCATGCCGGGCATGTCGTGCTTGAGGTGCTCGTTCTCCGGGAGCGTCAACCCCGCCGCCAGCTTGCGCAGCGAGTCGAGCTCGGTCTGGCGCGAACGGCGGGCCACCGACGCGTAGAGCTGCACGGCTGGGTCGCCGCTGCGGCTCGGCACCAGGTCCAGCACCGGCAACAGCCGCTCGTTCATCGCGATCAACAGCTGCAACCACGCGATGTCGGTGGTGTTCGGCCCCGCCGAACCCGACGAGCCCGGGCCGGGGTCCGAGCCAGAGCCAGAGCCAGGGGCGGATGGGCCCGAGCTCCCGCCCGCACCTGGGCTGCCCGCCCCGCCGCCGGCATCGCGATCAGCCGCCGTGCACCCGCCCAGCAGGGCGAGCGACACGTACGCGAGCACGGCGCGGCGACGGGTCATCGGTCGACTCCTCGACGGGGACGGTCGTCGTTGAGAAATCTTGGGCCATCGATGAAATTCTGCGAGAGAGCGCTCTCGCTGGAGGCCAGTTTGTGCGAGACTGCGATGCGTGTCAATCCCCGGAAAGCGCTCCCCAGGATATTGACGAGAACCGAACCGCGGTCCAGACTCAGAGCCGCTCGGAGAGCGCTCTCCGAGCGCCACGCCCCCGTCCCGGCGTGCACACCGCGCGCGCCGCCTATCACCGTTAGGCAGGCACATGAGAACCGACGCACCACCCCCGGAAGTCCCGGAGACCAAACACCGCACCCGCGTCCGGCGCCACGCCGCGATCGCCGGCCTGGCCGCCGCCGCCCTGGTGGCCGCCGCCCTGACCGTCTCGACCGCGGCCCACGCCGCCGACCCGGTCATCTCACAGGGCAAGCCGGTCACCGCCTCGTCCGTCGAGAACGCCGGCACCCCCGCCACCGCGGCCGTCGACGGCAACGCCGGCACCCGCTGGGCCTCGGCCTTCGCCGATCCACAGTGGATCCGCATCGACCTTGGCGCCACGGCGACCATCACCCAGGTGACGCTCAACTGGGAGGCCGCGTACGCCCGGTCGTTCCAGCTCCAGACCTCCGCCGACGGCAACACCTGGACCAACATCTACTCGACCACGACCGGCGCGGGCGGCACGCAGGTGCTGCCGGTGACCGGCAGCGGCCGCTACGTCCGGATGAACGGCACGGCCCGGGCGACGGCCTACGGCTACAGCCTGTGGGAGTTCCAGGTCCACGGCACGTTCGGCGGCACCAACCCCGGCACCTGCGGCACGACCAACGCCGCCCAGGGCAAGCCGGCCACCGCGTCGTCGACTCAGGGCGCCGGCTTCCCGGCCAGCGCGGCCGTCGACGGCAACGCCGGCACCCGCTGGTCGTCGGCCGCTTCTGATCCACAGTGGATCCGGATCGACCTCGGCAGCGTCCAGAACATCTGCCAGGTGGTGCTGCAGTGGGAGGCCGCGTACGGTCGGGCCTTCCAGATCCAGACCAGCACCAACGACTCGACCTGGACCAACATCTACAGCACCACGACCGGCACCGGCGGCACGCAGACCATCAACGCCAACGCCAGCGCGCGCTACCTGCGCGTCTACGGCACCGCCCGGGGCACGGCCTACGGCTACTCACTGTGGGAGATCCGCATCTTCACCGGCACGGGCACCAACCCGACGGATCCGCCGACCGACCCGCCGCCCACCGGCGAACCGGTCGAGCCGACCGACCCGCGCAACCCGAACCTGGGCGCCAACACGTTCGTGTTCGACCCGTCGACGCCGACCTCGACCATCCAGAGCCGGCTCAACACCATCTTCACCCAGCAGGAGACCAACCAGTTCGGCCCGCAGCGCTACGCCGTGCTGTTCAAGCCGGGCAACTACACCGCCGACGTCAACCTCGGCTTCTTCACCCAGGTCGCCGGCCTCGGCATGTCGCCCGACGACGTCAACCTCAACGGGCACGTGCGCGCCGAGGCGTTCTGGTTCGGCGGCAACGCCACCCAGAACTTCTGGCGCGCGGCGGAAAACCTGAGCGTCACCCTGCCGGCCGGCGTGAGCGTCGAGCGGTGGGCGGTCTCGCAGGCGGCCCCGTACCGCCGGATGCATCTGCGTGGCGGCGGCAATCAGATCCAGCTCTGGAACGGCGGCGACGGCTGGTCGAGCGGCGGCTTCATGGCCGACACCAAGATCGACGGCATGGTCGTCTCCGGCTCGCAGCAGCAGTGGTACTCGCGTAACAGCGAGTTCGGCTCCTGGAGCGGCTCCGTCTGGAACATGGTGTTCCAGGGCGTGGCCGGTGCGCCGCCCAACCACTTCCCGAACCCCTCGCACACGGTCATCGCCAACACCCCGGTCGTACGCGAGAAGCCGTTCCTCTACGTCGACGGCTCGGGCGAGTACCGGGTGTTCGTGCCCGCGCTGCGCACCAACTCGAGCGGCACAACGTGGTTCAACAAGACGCCGGCGGGCTCCTCCTTGTCGCTGTCGACGTTCTTCATCGTGCGTCCGGGCACCCCGGTCGCGACCATCAACCTGGCGCTGGCGCAGGGCAAGAACCTGCTCTTCACCCCGGGCGTGCACCACGTCAACCAGCCGATCCAGGTCAACCGGGCCAACACGGTGATCCTGGGTCTGGGCCTGGCCACCATCCAGGCCGACAACGGCTCGGTCGGCATGCGGATCGCGGACGTCGACGGCGTCAAGGTCGGCGGCATCATGTTCGAGGCCGGCGCGACCAACTCGCCGGTGCTGATGGAGGTCGGCCCGGCCGGCTCCAGCGCGGACCACGCCGCCAACCCGGTCTCGCTGCACGACGTGTTCTTCCGGATCGGCGGCCCCGGTGTCGGTCGGGCGACCAACAGCCTGACGGTCAACAGCGACGACGTCATCGGTGACCACATGTGGTTGTGGCGGGCCGACCACGGCGACGGGGTCGGCTGGTCGGTCAACACGGCCGACACGGGCCTGACCGTCAACGGCGACGACGTCACCATGTACGGCCTGTTCGTCGAGCACTTCCAGAAGTACCAGACCATCTGGAACGGCGAGCGCGGCCGCACGTACTTCTATCAGAACGAGTTCCCCTACGAGATGCCCAACCAGGCGGCCTGGATGAACGGGTCGACCAGAGGCTATGCGGCATACAAGGTCAACGACGCGGTCAACGAGCACTACGCGATCGGCCTCGGCTCGTACTGTGTGTTCACATTGGACGAGTCCGTGGTCGCGGAGCGCTCGTTCGAGGTGCCGACCAAGCCAGGCGTGCGGTTCCAGAACATGGTGACCGTCTCGCTCGGCGGGCAGGGCACGATCAACCGCATCATCAACAACACCGGCGGTACGGCCCGGCGTGGCGCCGAGATCCAGTACCTGAACAACTACCCGTGATCCGCTAACACCTGAGTGATCGCGTGTTCGCCGGCATCCGCCAAACCGGGGTGGATGTCGGCGAACACGGCTATCGCGGTGCCGATCGCCAGCGCCCAGGCCCGGGCCCGGCGCCAGGTGGCCGGGTCGGCCTCGACACCGGCCTGGAAGACGGCCCGGCCGGGCGGGTCGAAGACCAGCCACGCGGCGGCCAGGTCGGTTGCGGGGTCGCCGGCGGTCAGGTCGCCGAAGTCCAGCACGGCGGCCAGCGTCGCCGGGTTGCCGCGCAGCACCAGGTTGGCCGGGTGCGGGTCGCCGTGCAGCCACAGCTCGGGCCCTTCCCACGCCGGCGTCGCCTTGAGCTCGTCCCAGAGTCGCCGCAGCTCGTCCTCGCGGGCCAGCTTCCCGCTGGTCAGCCGCTCCTGGATCTGCCCGTCGCGATGCGACAGCGGCACGCCGCGGACCGCGTTGACCGGCGCTTCCGCCGGAGCGGGCACGTGCAGCCGGTTCATGAACTCGGCCAGCGACCCGGCGACGGCGCGGCGCTCGACGACCGGCACCCGGCTCGCGATCTCGCCGTCGACCCACGCGCAGATCGACCACGGCCACGGGTAGCCGTCGCCCGGCTGGCCGACCCGCACCGGCGCCGGCACGCTCACCGCCAGCCGCGGGGCGAGCGCGGGCAGCCAGCGCTGCTCGTTGACGATCAGCTGGACGGCCACCTCCCGGCGGGGCAGCCGCACGCACAGGTCGTCACCCAGCCGGAAGATCACGTTGTCCCAGCCGTTGGCGACGAGCGTCAACGGCCGATCGGCGAGGTCGGGATGTTGGGCGCGGAGCAGGCGGGCCACCAGGTCGGCGTCAATGTCGATCTCGGCGAGGGGAGCGCTCATCCGGCCCATTCTGCCGGCCATGCCGGACCGGCATGGACCACGACGCAACAGGTATTGGTGGGCGTCTGAGTTCGGGCGGAGGGTTGGTGGCATGACTGATGTGCAGCAACGGATCGTCGTGCTGGGTGGCACGTCGGGCCTCGGGTTCGCCGTCGCCGACCTGCTGGCCACGCGCGGCGCCGAGATCGTGATCGTTTCCAGCCGCCAGCCGAGCGTCGACAAGGCGCTGGCCAAGCTGCCCGCGGGAGCCACCGGCCACGTCGCGGACCTGCGGGACGAGGGCGAGATCGAGCGCCTGTTCGAGGCGATCGGCCCCTTCGACCACCTCGTCTACACGGCCGGCGAGCCGCTGAGCCTGCTCCCGGTCGACGACATGGCGCTCGACCGGGCCCACGACTTCTTCGGGCTGCGGTTCTTCAGCGTGCTGGCGGCCGTGAAGCACGCGGCGCCGCGGATCCGGCCGGGCGGCTCGATCACGCTGACCACCGGCTCCGCGGGCGAGCGGCCGTCGGCCGGGTGGTCGGTCGCGGCCGCGATCTGTGGTGCGGTGAGCTCCTTGACCAAGGCGCTGGCGGTCGAGCTCGCCCCGCTGCGGGTCAACGCTGTCGCGCCCGGCGTGACCAGGTCACCCCTCTGGGCGGGGATGGGGGAGGACGACCGGGAGGCCTACTTCCGGCAGGTCGGCGAGACCTCCCTGATCGGCCGGGTGGGGGAGACCGCAGAAGTCGCCCGGGCATACGCGTACCTGATCGACCAGCCGTTCTCCACCGGCACCGTGCTCGCTGTGGACGGCGGCCAGCTGCTCGTCTAGGCGGTCCGCATGAGCCGCGCGGCCAGCTCCGCGAAGCGGCGCACCTCGGCCGACTCCCGCTGGTCGCTGTGGGCGAGCGCGACGTGGTTGTCGGCCACCCCGTCGAGGGCGCTGTAAGAAACGTCCGACCGGGTGTAGAGCGCCGCGGTCGAGCGGGGGACGATGATGATTCCCTGTTCGGCCGCGACGTGCTCCAGCTTCTCCTCCATTGTGGACCCGGGACCGGACCGCCAATGATGCGGCCGCGCGCCCTGGCGCTCCTCGGTGGCGATGTTGCGCCACTCGGGCACGAGGGCGGGATCCTGCAACAGGTGTTCGTCGACGAGGTCGCTGACGTGCACGCGGTCCTTGCCGGCCAGCCGGTGCCCGGCCGGCAGGGCGACCACCCGCGGCTCCGCGAACAGCGGCACGATCGTCAGACCGTTGGCCGGGACGGGCAGTCGCACGAAGCTGACGTCGGCGCGGCCGTCGTGCACCACCGCCGCCTGCTCGTAGTAGGACGTGCGCAGCACCTCGACGCTCACCGCGGGGAAGGCGTCGGTGAACGCCCGCACCACCGGCGTCACGAGGATGCCGGGCATGAAGGCGACCGTGAACCGGTTGTCACCCCGGGCGGCCAGCCGCGCCCGTCGTTCCATCGCCCCGGCGGACGCCAGCAGCGGCCGGGCGTCGGCCAGCAGTTGGGCGCCGGCCGGAGTGAGCTCGGTGCCGCGGCTCGAGCGCGTGAACAGCGCGATGCGCAGTTCCTGCTCGAGTGACCGGATCTGCCGGCTCAGCGCCGGTTGGGCGATGCGCAGGCGCTCGGCTGCGCGCCCGAAGCTCAGCTCCTCGGCCACGGCGACGAAGTAGCGCAACCGGCGCAGATCAAGATCCATCACGGTCCCCGGACGCAACGCTACCCCGTCAGGGCGGGTCGAGCAGCGGGCGGAAGGCGGCCTTGAACAGGCGCGGACCGATCGTGCGGAGAACCGTGTCGCGCAGGAGCGGGGGCAGGTGGCGGGCCCGGTCGCGGCGGCGGGTCTGGCCGCGGACCCAGCGGGCCCGGGCAACCCGCCGCCGGGCGTACCCGTCGAGGTCGTCGACCGTCCCGGCGAGCACAAGGGCGTCCTCGAGGGCGAGGGCGGCGCCCTGCGCCATGTTCGGCGAGTACGCGTGCGCGGCGTCCCCGATCAGCACGGTCTTGCCGCGGTGCACCTCGTCGAGGAAGACCTCCTCGATGGTGCCGTGGTGCACGTCGGTGGCCCCGGCCAGCAGCGCCTGGACCGGCTCGGGGAACTCGGCGAAGAGCGTGCGCCAGTCCGCGGACGGAGCGGCCGCGGCGGTGGTGAGGTCGGCGTAGCAGTAGACCCGCCCGGCGCCGAGCGAGACGGCCAGGAACGTGCGGCCGTGCCCCTGCCACGTGCACCACAGATGCTCGACGGGGTAGCCGTCGGTGACGAACCGCCACGCCACCTCGCCGACCGGCCGCGGGGCCGCGGCGTCCGGGAAGACCCACTCGCGCACCGCCGACCGGATCCCGTCGGCGCCGACGACCAGGTCGTAGGGCGCCGCGTCGTCAGACACGAACGACTTGGTGAGCACGTCGATCCCGCCGCGCAGGATCCGCCGCAGTTCGGCATGCTCCACCGCGACACTCGGCGCGATGCCGCCCCACACCGCGTCGATCGGCAACTCGATCAGTGGCCGGCCGCGGTGGTCGAGCATCCGGATCTGCCGGATCTCGTGTCCGGCGGCCCGGATCTCAGCACCGAAGCCCAGCGTGGTCAGCGCCCGCACCGCGTTGGCCGGCAGATAGATGCCGGTGCCACCGGCCTCGGGCCGCGGGTTGCGCTCGAACACGTCGGCCCGGATCCCCTTGGCCCGCAACGCGTGCGCCGCACCGAGCCCGGCGATGCCGCCTCCGACGATCAACACCCGTGGATCCGTCATGCCGATCAGTGTGCGCTATCGCGGTTGCAGCGAGCTTGCATAGACCCAGGAGCCGTCTTCGCGTACGAAGCGGCTGCGTTCGTGCAACTCGTCCGTCCGACCCGCGTGCCGGAAGACGGCGCGGAACTCGACGACACCGGTCTGGTCCGCCGCGCCGCCCTTGACCGTGTCGAGGATCTCCAACCGCACCCAGCGTTGGGCCGGGTCCAGGTCGAGTGACTCCGGCCGGGTCCGGCTGTGCCAGGTGCGGAGCAGATAGTCGGCGTCCCCGACCGCGAAGGCGCTGTAGCGGGACCGCATCAACCGCTCGGCCGTCTCCGCCCGGTCGGCGCCGGCGTGGAGCGGGCCGCAACACGACGCGTAGGAGAGCCCCGACCCGCACGGACACAGCACGCCGCCATTGTGGCCCAGCGCGAACGTGGGCGGCCGCGGGACCCCCGACCCGCGACCGCCCACAGTGGAGAAAAGCTCAGCTCACTTCGCGCTTCAGCAGGCGCATCAGTCCCAGCACGCCGGGCAGCACGATCCAGAGCCCGACCGACGCGGCCAGCCGCGCCCACTCGCCGCCGCTGAGGGCGGCGTCGTCGAACAGGGGCGTGGAGGTCACCGACAGGTCCAGCCACTCGGCGGTGCCCCGCAGGCTCTCGATCATGCCGGTCAGCACGGACCAGACGGTCGGGACGATGAAATACAGCACGATCGCCACGGCCGAGTTCATGAACAGCATGCCGAACGCCAGGCCGAAGAGCACGTTCATGACGTTGAACAGCAGGGCGTACGCCAGCAGCAGTCCACTGAACGACCAGCTCCCGGCCGCGCTGTCCATGCCGCCCGCGACCGCGTTGCCGATCGCGGCGAAGCCGAGGCTCGGCAGCAGCGCCACGACGCCGAGGACCACCGAGGCGAACACCTTGGCCAGCGCGACCCGCTCGCGCCGCGGGGTGAGCGCGAACGTGGTCAGCGCCGTCCGCTGGGTCCACTCGCTGGTCACCGACAGGATGCCGAGGACCGGCAGCAGCACGCCGACCGGGAACAGCGTCGACTGGAACATGTTCTTGAACGTCTGGTCCGGCGGGTCGGCCGCGAACAGCTGGATGACGACGATCGCCACGGAGATCAAGGCGGTCGCGATCATCAGCCAGAAGCCGGCCCGGGTGTCGGCCATCTTGCGCAGCTCGATGCCGGTGAGCCGGATCAGCCCGGGTCGGGGGAAGGTCCGGGGCGCCGCCATCGGCGTACGCGTCTCCGTCATGGTCGCGGTCATCGCGCGGTCTCCTTGGCCTCGGCGGCGGTCAGGGTCAGGAACAGTTCTTCGAGGCCGCCGGTGTCGACCGGGCGCAGCTCGAGCAGCACGGCGGAGATCGCGGCCGCGACCTGGCCGACCTGCTCCGCCTCGCCCTGCACGATGAGCGCGCCGTCGGCGCCAGCGGTGACCGCGAGGCCGCTGCGCTCCAGGGCCTTCTGGAGCGTGCCCGGGTCCAGCGCGCGCACCCGCACGCCACCGGCCGCGAGCAGCTCCTCCTTGCTGCCGTTGGCCACGATTCGACCGCCCCCGATGACCACCAGTCGATCCGCGACCGCCTCGACCTCGCGCAGCAGGTGCGAGGAGAGCAGCACGGTGCCGCCCCGGTCGGCGAAGTCCCGCAGCAGGCCGCGCATCCAGAAGATGCCCTCGGGGTCGAGCCCGTTGGCCGGCTCGTCGAGGATCAGCACCCGCGGGTCGCCGAGGAAAGCGTGGGCGATGCCGAGCCGCTGCCGCATGCCGAGCGAATAGCCCCGCACCCGTCGCCCGGCCGCCGGACCCGCCAGCCCCACCAGCTGGAGGAGCTCGTCGACCTTGGTCTTACCCATCCCTTGGGTACGCGCGGACAACGTCAGCACCTCCCGCCCCGTCCGGCCGGGGTGCTGTGCCGAGGCGTCCAGCAGGACTCCGACCTCGCGGGCCGGGTTGGGCAGGTCCCGGTAGGGCCGCCCCGCCACCGTCGACTGGCCCGCGCTGGGCGGGGTGAGCCCGGTGATCATCCGCATCGTGGTCGACTTGCCGGCGCCGTTGGGGCCGAGGAAGCCGGTCACGGTGCCGGGGGCGCACTCGAACGAGACGTCGTTGACGGCCGTGTGCGCCCCGTACCGCTTGGTCAAGCTGGTCACACTGATCATGCGAACAAGCCTGCCGGCGCCGGGTGGTCCAGCGCGTCGGGCCAAGGTCGATGCCGCGCGCCGAAGGTCGACGACCGATACCGACTTTGGTCTGATGCCGGGTGCGCCGGGTGGTCGTACCATTTGATCATGAGTGTGGCAACCCGTGACGGCCCGGACATTCCGTCCCTGCTGCCGGGCGGGCTGCTGCGCACCGTCGACGCCGAACGGCCGGTCCGGCGCTCGACCCGCGACTGGGTCGTCGACTGGATCATTTTCGTCCTGGCTGTGGGCTTCGTCATCCTCTTCGCGTTCAGCGTCTGGAACGACGACAGCCTGGCCCTTTGGGCCCGCTGGCTCGACATCGGCCTGGGCGCGATCTCGCCCGGGCTGCTCTGGTTCCGCCGGCGCTGGCCGGTCGCGATCGCGCTGATCATGGTGCCGATCGGCGGGGTGTCGCTGACCTCGGCCGTCGCCGGCATGATCGCGTTGTTCACGGTGGCCGTGCACCGCCGGTTCGGCGTCTCGGGCACGGTCGCGGCGCTCAACGTCGCCGTCGCCCCGATCTTCCTGGCCTGGCGTCCCGATCCCAACCTGCCCTACTGGTTGGTGACCGCCTTCTCCGTGGTGGCGACGCTGGCCGTTTTCGCCTGGGGCATGTTCGTGCGGGCCCGGCGCCAACTCGTGGTCTCCCTGCACGACCGGGCCGTGCGCGCCGAGTCGGAGCAGCAGTTGCGCGTGGCCCAGGCCCAGCACCTCGAACGCGCCCGGATCGCCCGCGAGATGCACGACGTCCTGGCCCACCGGATCTCGCTGCTCAGCCTGCACGCCGGCGCGCTGGAGATCCGCCCGGACCTGCCCGCGGACGAGGTCGCCAAGGCCGCTGCCGTGATCCGCGGCAGCGCGCACCAGGCGCTGCAGGACCTGCGCGAGGTGATCGGCGTGCTGCGCGAGGAAGACGGTGAGCCGATCCGACCGCAGCCGACCCTGGCCGACGTGTCGGCGCTGATCGAGGAATCGCGCGGCGCCGGCATGAAGGTACGCGTCGACTGCCGCATCGCCGACCTCGACGCCGTGCCGGCCGCGGTGGGGCGCAACGCGTACCGCATCGTGCAGGAGGGTTTGACCAATGCCCGCAAGCACGCGGCGGGCGTGCTGGTCGACGTGCTGTTCGAGGGCAACGCCGGTGACGGGCTCACGGTCGCGGTGCGCAACCCGGCGCCCGTCGGCGGGCTGGCGATGATCCCGGGTGCCGGCACGGGCATCGTCGGGCTGATCGAGCGCACGGGGTTGGCCGGCGGCCGGCTCACCCACGGTCGCACGGACACAGGCGACTTCGAGCTGCGCGCCTGGCTACCGTGGCCCGCATGAGCGACGAACCCGTCCGTGTCCTGATCGTCGACGACGACCCCCTTGTCCGGGCCGGGCTGTCGATGATCCTCGGTGGCACGCCGGCGCTCGCCGTGGTCGGCGAGGCGGCCGACGGCAGTGAGGTGGCGTCCGCGGTCGCCCAGCTGCGGCCGCACGTGGTGCTGATGGACATCCGCATGCCGAAGATGGACGGGCTGACCGCGACCGAGCGGCTGCGCCGGGCCGCGGACGCGCCCGAGGTCCTGGTGCTGACGACCTTCGAAGCCGACGAGTACGTGCTGCGCGCGCTGCGGGCCGGCGCCAGCGGCTTCCTGCTCAAGGACACCCCGCCGGCCGAGATCGTGCAGGCGGTGCGCCGGGTGGCCGCGGGCGAACCCATCCTCTCGCCACGGGTGACCCGTCGCCTGATCGCCCACGTCGCCGACGACGGCGCCGATGCCCGCCGCACCCGGTCCCGGGATCTGCTGGCCCGGCTCAGCGAACGTGAGCTCGAGGTCGCGGTCGCCGTCGGCCGGGGCAAGTCCAACGCGGAGATCGGCGCGGAGCTGTTCATGAGCGTGGCGACGGTCAAGGCGCACATGACCCGGATGCTGACCAAACTGGACCTCAACAACCGCGTACAGGTGGCGCTCCTGGCGCAGGATGCCGGCCTGACCTAGGGTTCCCGGCGTGACGGAGCCCCCGGTCGAGACCAGCGTGCGGGTCTCGACCCTCGAGCTGTTCTTCGACCTCGTCGTCGTCTTCACCATCATGCAGCTCACGGACTCGCTGGCCGACCACCTGGGCTGGGCGGCGCTGGGCGAGACCGTGCTCATGCTCGCGCTCATCTGGTGGATGTACTCGGGCTACGCCTGGCTCACCAACGCGATGGCGCCGAGCAGCACCTACCGGCGTACGTTGCTCCTCGTCGGCATGGCCGGCTTCCTCATCATCGCGTTGGCGATCCCGGGCTCGTTCGGCGCCAAGGGCTGGGCGTTCGGCGTCGGCTATCTGCTGGTGACGCTGGCCCACAGCGTGCTGTTCCTGCATTCCGCGGGTGCGTCGGCGGTCCGCGCCGCGGTCGGCTTCGCGCCGCTCAACCTGGTCTCGGCCGGTCTGGTCCTAGCTGGCGGCCTGCTGCCCTCGTCCAGCCGCGCCATCTGGTGGGGCGCGGCGCTCGTGGTGCAGTTCGTGATCCCGTTCCTGCGCCGCCTGGGCGGTGTCTCCCTCATCGCCGGCCACTTCGTCGAGCGACACGGGCTCATCATGATCATTGTGATCGGCGAGTCCATCGTCTCGATCGGCCTGGGCTTCGCTGGAGTATCGCTGGACGGGGCGTCGATCCTGCTGGCGCTGCTGGGTCTGGGCGTCGCCTACTACTTCTGGTGGGCGTACTTCGCCGGCGACGAAGAGCGGTCCACCGCCGCCCTGGCCGGCATCACCGACCCGGTGCGCCGGGCCTGGATCGCGATCTGGGCCTTCGGCCACGCCCACTTCCCGATGGTCATCGGCATCGTGCTTTTCTCGGCGGGTATCAAGGAAGCGATCCCGGCGGCTTTCGACCCGCTGGCCTGGTCGGCCGCTGCGGCCCTCGCCGCCGGCGCGGCCCTGTTCCTGGTCGGCCACGCGGTCTTCCTGCTGATCCTGGGTATCCGCCACGGCGTGCCCCACCGCCTGATGGCGGCTGTCCTGATCCTGCCGACGGTTTTCATCGGCCGCATCGACGCGACGGCCCAGGTCTTGGCCATCCTGGCCATCATGTCGGTGGGCCTGATCATCGAAGACCTGCCGGAACTGATCCGCTCGCGCAGCACCAACCTGCACACCTTCGGCCGCTAACCCTGGGTCGGTGTGTCGGGCCGCGGGGCGGCACTCTCTCCGGGAGCCGACATGCTTTTGCATGTACGCACATGCCAAAGCACGTCCGCTCCAGGAGACCTTCCCCGACCCCGACGACGAACAAGCCGCGGCGGATAGTTATGGGCCCGCACGCTCGCAGAGCCCTCGCAGCCCACCGACCGGCGCGCGGACCAACGCCAAACTCGGCCGAGCGGCCGGCGGGCTTGCCCGGGCGACGGGTAGGTGCCGGTGCTCGCGGCGCGACGGTCGAGCGGACCCGAGCTTGTGTGCTGCTGTCATAGTGCGCGCTCGCGCTGTGCGGCCGGGTGGCTACGTGTCGGCGCTCGCGCGAATCTCGGCTTCCGCAATAGCGCCAACGGGCGCGCCCGCTCGCGCAATTGCGGCCGCGGCTGACGGGCTGGCGGCCGAGCGCCCTCGCAGGCGGAACTGCGACGCCGGCCGGGAGCGGGCGTGGCGTCAGGGGCAGGGGGTGGGCGCGCGGAGGCCGGTGATGAGCATCTCCGCGAACAGTTCCCACTTCTCCGTGCGGGCGATGGCGGCCGACAGGCCGCCCAGGATGGCCTGGAAGTCGCTGACGCTCAGGTCCGCGCGGACCGCACCGACCGAGCGGGCGCGGGACAGCAGGACCTCGGTGCGGTCGACCAGGAGGCTCGGCAGCGCGCAGTTGCCGCCCGAGAACATGTGGCACAGGCCCGCGTCGCTGGCCATGTCTTCGGCTGTGCGGCGGACGAACCAGCCGAAGGCCTCGGCCGGATCCGGCATGGCCAGTGCTTCTTCGGCGATCTCGACCCGCTCGTCCATCCAGCGCTGGGCGAGCTCGGCTATCAGCGCCTGCTTGGTCGGGAAGTTCCGGTAGAGGGTGCCGACGCCAACGCCGGCGCGGCGGGCGATCTGCTCCATCTGGACGTCGGCGCCGTCTTCGGTGAAGGCGGCTCGGGCGGCGTCGAGGACGCGGGCGCGGTTGCGGGCCGCGTCGCCGCGCAGCGGTCGGGGGGCGCCTGCCAGCTCCGGGTTGAGGATCTTCCCACCCGGGCGGCGGGGCTGAGCTGTGGTGGTCATCACGCCAATCCTAGCTAATGCGATTGACAACCGGAATCTCGATTCCGTAGGTTCAAACATAGCGGAAGCGGAATCCGACTTCCACTTCAACCTCGGGGGGAACGCGCAGATGAGACGCGCGGAAGCAACACCGCACAAGACCTTGGCGTTGGCCTTGCTTGCGGTGACTCAGTTCGTCCTGGTCCTCGACGCCTCGATCGTCAACGTGGCGCTCCCGTCGATCGGCCGCGAGCTGAACTTCTCCCAGGACTCGCTGTCCTGGGTGACCAACGCCTACACCCTGACCTTCGGCGGCTTCCTGCTGCTCGGCGGACGGATCAGTGACCTGCTCGGCAGACGCCGGATGTTCATGGCCGGCCTCGGGCTGTTCGTCGTCGCCTCGCTGGCCGGCGCGCTGGCCCAGGGTCCGGCCATGCTGGTGATCGCCCGGGCGGTGCAGGGTCTCGGCGCCGCGCTGGTCGCACCGGCCGCCCTGTCGCTGCTGATGACGATCTTCCCCGCCGGCGCCGAACGCAACCGGGCGCTCGGTGTCTGGGGTGCGGTCGCCGGTGCCGGCGGTGCGGCCGGCTCGATTCTCGGCGGCGTGCTGACCGAGTGGATCGGCTGGGAGGCCGTCCTCTGGGTCAACGTGCCGATCGGCGTCGCCGCGCTGCTCCTCGCGCCGCGGCTGCTGCCGGCGGCCCGCGAGGCCATCGGCGCCAGCGGCTTCGACGTGATGGGTGCGGTCACCGTCACGGGCGGTCTCGCCCTGGGGGTCTACGCGCTGGTCGACGGCAACAACGCCGGCTGGGCCTCGGTCCAGACCATCGCCTCGGCCGCCGTGGCGATCGCCCTGCTGGTCGCGTTCGTGTTCATCGAGGCGCGGGCCAAGCACCCGCTGGTCCCGCTGCAGATCTTCCGCCAGAAGACGTTGCGGAGCGCCAACCTGATCGCCCTGACCGTGACCGGCTCGGTGTTCCCGATGTTCTTCGTGCTGACGCTGTTCATGCAGCAGGTCTGGGGCTACAGCCCGATCAAGGCCGGCTTCGGTCAGCTGCCGTTCGCGATCACGTTGATCCTGTTCGCCGGGCTCACGTCGCGGCTGGTCACCCGCATCGGGTTCAAGACGCCGCTGCTGGCCGGCATGGTGATCACGGCTGGCTCGCTGGTCTGGCTGTCGCTGCTGACGGCACAGGGCAGCTACTGGACCGAGCTGCTCGGCCCGTCGCTGCTGGCCGGCATCGGTGGCGCGCTGATGTTCATCCCGGTCACGCTGGCCGCCACGGCCGGCGCCCGGGCCAACGAGTCGGGCCTCGCGTCCGGCCTGATCAACACGACCCAGCAGGTGGGCGGCTCGATCGGCCTGGCGATCACGGTCGCCGTGGCCACCGCCGCCACGACGGCCTCGCTCACCAGCGGCAACGCGCCGCCGGTGGCCGCCACCGACGGCTTCCAGCTGGCCCTGCTGGCCGGCGCGGGCCTGGCGGCCTTGGGCGCGGTCTTCACCGCGGCCTTCCTGCCGGGTCTGAAGAAGCAGCCCGTCCCGGTCGACGAGGAAGAGGAAAGCCCCGCGGCCGTGTCGGTCTGAACAAGGGGGATGGGGGACGAGGGCCCGCGCCGGTTCGGCGCGGGCCCTCGCATGCACGGCCGGCCCACCCCGGTCCGGGTGGGCCCGCCGCGCGGTCTCAGCCCGGGTACTCCGTCACCGCGCTCGTGCCGAACGAGCCGACGACCGGCGTACCCGCGTCGTTGATCGTGCGTTCGATGCCACCGCTTCCGTCGAGGAAGACGGTGATCATGTTGTGGAAGCGGACCCCCGGCCGCTCTGGCACCTCGATGCCGCGGGCCGCCCGGATGTCGACGCCCTGGTTGAAGTACGAGTAGACGCCCAGGCCCCGCGCCTCGTGGGTGCGCACCCACGGCGCCACCTTGTAGGACGCCCAGCCCGGCCCGGTCGGGCTGGTCCACGCGGCCTGGCTCGGCGGGTCGTACGGCATCTCGCTCTGGTAGAAGATCGTCCGCCCGCGTTCGCCGTTCCAGATGGTCTGCCACTTCTGGTAGTGCTCGACGAACAGGCCGTACGCGATGACGTCGTCGCCGTTGACCACGACGCCCACGTCGCCGGTGTTCTGTGTCCAGCCGATGCCGTTGCCGTGGTCACCCCGCCACGCCCAGATGTTCTCGAGGATCGTGTCGTCGCTGTTGACCACGAGACTCGTGCGCGCCCGACCGACCCAGGGCCCGCCGATGCGGATGAACACGTCCTGCAGCGAGGTCGGGTTGCGCGAGTGGTCACGGTGGCTGAACCGGGAACCGACCTCGATCAGCGTGTCGGACTCGCGCGCGCCGGCGTCGACCAGCACGCCCGCCACCTTGACGCCGTCGACGTCAGCGATCTTGAGTGCCGCCTGACCGGTGTCCGGCGCGAGGCTCGGCATGCCCAGCCCGAGCACCACCGTGTCGCGATGCAGTACCCGCAACGGCCGGTCCAGGTGGTAGACGCCCGGCGTCAGCAGCAGGTTCTTGCCGAGCGCCAACGCCAGGTTGATCCGGGCCGCGCTGTCGGTCGGCTTGGCGATGAAGAAGTCGTCGATCGAGATCGAGGAACCGGCCTCCTGGCCGTCGGCCCAGGTGGTCCCCGAGGTGTTGCGCTGCAGCGCCGGCACGAACACCCGGTAGCGGCCGCGGTCGTCGACGAAAAGATAGGGCTTCTCGCGGCTGACCGGGCTGGTCGGCAGCGTCGTGTAGGGCGGGTTCGGGAAGCCGGTCGGCGGCGCCCCGGTGACGCCCGAGAACACCTGGTTCCACACGCCGTTGGTCCACGCGTCGCCGAGCTCGCTGTCGCGGGTCATCCACTGCTGCTGCGACCCGTTGATGGTGATGCCGTCCACCTTGGAGTTGGCGATGAACCCGCCGCTGGAGTAGCCCTCGTTGCCCGGCTCGAGCCAGAGGATTCCCTTGACGTGGACGCGTCGCATCGGCGACGCCTGCGACACCGCCCACTGGTTGGACCAGTCGGTCGGTGTCACCGTGAAGTTCTCGGCGGAGCGCCAGAAGTTGGTCAGCGCCGAGACGCCACCGTGCGCGTCCGGGTTCGGCTGGCCGATCACCCGGACGGCCCCGGTGATGTCGACATCGGCCGGTGAGCGACCGAGCCCGGAGACGGTGGTGTAGTAGCCGAGCTTGGCGTTGACGTCGTAGTGGCCGGGCTTGAAGAGCACCGCGTACCGGTTGGTGCCCATCTCGTTCTTCTCTTGCTGTGCGAACAGCTCGTCGAACTTCGCCTGGATCTCGGCGGCCGGCGTGCTGGGGTCGTAGACGAAGACGTTCGGGCCGAAGTCGGGCCCACCGCGGTGCGCGGCCGCGCTGCCGGGCACGGCGACCACGCTGGCCAGCGTGACCACCGTGGTGGCGGCTGCGAGGAGACGGACGGTTCTCATCGACCTGCCTAACGGGGACGGGTGTGAGAGAGCGCTCTCACAAGGGATCGACCCGTTTCTACACGGTGATGAGGGTGTCGCGCTAGGTGCCGGTCGGTCAGATATCGGTGACGACCGGTGGCTGGGTGCCCTGCGCCCACGGCGGCGGGCCCTCGAAGCGCAGCGCGTGCACGTCGAAGAGCACCGCGTGCTGCACGCCCAGCGCCGGCCCGGCCATCCCCGCCATCCAGGTCAGGAACGGTCCCGGTTCGGGGCCGCCGGCGCCGAGGCCCTTGGTGTATTCGGCGTGGGCGGCCAGCGAGGCGATGCCGCGCTGGAGCGGCTCACCGGTGATGTCGACGCCGTGGCTGGGCCGCTCGGCACCCGCGAAGCAGACGAACCGCACGCCGTTCCACGGCTCGAGGCCTTCGTCGGCCAGCTCCGGGAAGATCCACCGGTTGCCGGCGTCGCGGGCCGCGTCGAGGGCGGCCAGACCGACGGCCCGGTGGTCGGCCTGGTTGGTCATGCCGCCGATCATCCGGATCGAGAACGCGCCCGACAGGATGATCTCCGGCTTGTGCCGCCGGATCGCGCGGGTGATGTCGCGGCGCAGCGCGTTGCCGTATTCGACGACGCCGTCGCGGTGGTCGAGGAACTCGACGACGTCGACACCGACCTCGGCCGCGCCGGCCCGCTCCTCCTGCTCACGCAGCGGCGCGGCGGCCTCCGGCGCGAGCGAGTCGATGCCGGCCTCGCCCCGGGTGGCGAGCAGGTAGGTCACCGTCTTGCCCTGCGCGGTCCAGCGCGCGATGGCCGAGGCGGTGCCGTATTCGATGTCGTCGGGGTGCGCGGCCACGGCCATGGCCCGCTCCCAGTCTTCCGGTAGCGGCGGCAGCAGAACGTCAGTCACGGCCAAACCTTATGCGTTTCAGGGTTCGTAGACGTGCGTGGCGTTGAGTCCGAGATGAGACAGCGAGCGCGCCGGGTCGAGGCCCTTCGGCAGCTGTTTGATCCGCGCGCGCCAGACGCCCCGGTCGGCGGCGAGAGCCTCGAGGTAGCGCACACAGAGTTCGGGTGTGATGAACTGCCGCCGCCCGTGGGAGGCCCGCATCGCCTCGTCCATCCGCCGCTTCTCCTCGGCCGACCGGTCGGAGTGCGGAATGGCGGCGATGATGCGGTCGACCATCGCCCGGCGGTCGGCGAGGAACGCGGCCCAGAACTCCTTGTCGGCGTCTTCCACCGAACCGCCCTCGTCGAGCAGCGCGTAGATGCCCTCCGCCAGGCAGTCGCCGAACTCCTCGGCCCGGGCCCGCTCCGTCGTCCGGAAGGGATCGTAGGGCTCCTGGTACATCTGGCCGGTGACGGCGATCTGGCTCAGCCGCTTCTCGCCGAGCAGGAAGAACCAGTCCTCGTTGTAGATGTCCGGGAAGAAGCTGGTGGTGCGCCGGACCGGCACGACCATCGCGCCGCCGCCGACGAACGTCTTCTGGTCGACGCCGACCGCGCGCAGCGCGTGGCAGACCACGGAGTTGTCCGGGAAGCCGGTGTTGCCCAGCCCGACCATGTTGAATTCGTCGAGCAGGCCGGCGGCCGCCCGCATGTCGGCGGGGCGCACCGAGCGGATGTCGTCGTCGAGGAACGCGACGCGCTCCCAGCCCTGCATCCGCGACAGCGCAAGCCCGATGTTGCGCTTCAGGCTCAGGTCACCCTTGCGGCGGAACCGCGGCTCCTCCGGCAGCGCCGACGTGGCGAAGGCGGGCAGGCGTACGCGATCGTGCACCTCGGTCGCGATGAGCTGGACACCGGCGCGCTGCGCGGCCCGCAACGTGCGGTCGGCGCTGGCCCGCAGGCTGCAGAGGGCGACCAGCGGGCAGTCGAGCTGGCGGGCCAGCTGCAGCGCGAACGTCAGGTAGACGGTCGGGCGTCCCGTCGGCACGATGATCGCGTCGAGCCGGGCCGAGGTGGCCGGTTGGTCGACGTAGCGCAGCAGCCGGGTGTGTGAGGTGTGGTGCCGGGTCGCCCGCACCGGTGGACCGGCGGCCGGGGCCAGGCTCGCGGTCACGCGGACCACTCGTGGAGGACGTTCTCCGGGCGGGTCCAGTCGGGCGTGACGACCTCGCCCATCACCATCCGGACCCGGAAAAGGATGCTGAACGTCTGGGCGTCGGGGACGCGACTCCACATGTGGTTCGCGTTGCGGTCGCGGAAGCGTTTGTCGGTGAGCGTCCGGACCGCGCCGTAGACTCCCCGACCGAACATGCCGTTGCACACGGTGACGGTCCTCAAAGCGTTGTACGGGTTCTGCCCCCGACAGAGATGCGCCACGTCTTCGACCAGGATCCGGCCGCCGTTCTCCTCGTGCAGGACCGGGCGGAACGACTGACCGGCGCCCTCCCGGACCTCGAAGCCCAGCTCGCCTTCGTCGTCCGGGTCGCCGGTCAGCCGGGTCTGTTGGCGGACCGGCACACCCAACGAGTCCAGTACGGCGGTGGTCAGGTCGTTGAAGTCGACGCCTCCCAGCAGGACCAGGTGGGTGGTGAGGTGGTCACTCGTGACCAACGAGGCGGGCATGAACCAGACGTCGCTCTGCGGGTTCGCCGCCCGAACGTGTCCGTGCAGCTCGACCAGGGAGTCCAGGTCGGCGTAGTTGTAGAGAGCGACGTAGTCCGGGCTGTCCGGATCGGTGTAGGCCGGGTCCGCACGGTGCTCCGCCGGGAGTTCACCGCAGACGATAGTCACCGGCGCCCCATCGGCGAAATACCACGGACCGGCCCGGGGTGGCAGGTTGGCGAGCCGGTCGGGCAGCCGTGGACCGGGCAGGGCGCCGGCCGCGTCGCGCAGGGTCAGCAACTCGTCCTCGAGCTGCCGGCGCCGGGTCTCCTCCTCAGGGGACAGATCGGTGCGCAGCCCCGGCTTGCCACCGTCGAGCGACCGCTGGGTGGCGAAGAACCGGGCGTACGCGGCGAGCCGTTCGCTCGGTGGCGTCCGCGGGTCGGTGGTGCGCTCCCACGATGAGATCAGCGGGACGCTGACGCCGAGCGCGCGGGCGAGCTGCTGCTGCTTGACGGGTGACGACCACTCGCTCAGCCGGAGGCGGCGCAGGCGCTCCGCGAGCGCCGCCGACGGGCCGCCGCCTGTCATGCCATCCCCTTCAGCGAACTTCAGTTGATTAACTGAAGTCAACCTGGCGCGAGTGAGCACCAATGAATGCCACATTCACGGCAATAACTGCCGTCCAGAGCACGATAGCACCTTGATTCAGCGAATTGCTGAAGTTTAACCTGAAGATCAAGCGACGTCACTGAACCTTAACGGGAAGGGGTGAAGTCGGGGGAAGCGTAACAGGGGCACTTTGGCTGTGACAGCGCGCGAAAAAAACGACGGACACCCTCGGCCGGCACCGAGGGTGTCTGTGCGTTCACCATTGCCATGTGAACGTCCGACCTGCCTCCACTGCGGACATGCGCGCGATCGAGCGTGTCCTGGGCGCGGAGCGGGCCGCCTTCTATCGGCTCCGGCTTGACCGCAGGGGAGTCGTGCTCACCGCCTGGGCGAGCGACCATCTGGTCGGCGCGGTCTACGTCACCTGGGAGCCGGCCGACGAGGACGTGGTCCGCCAGCACCTGCCCGACGTCCCGTTCCTCCACCGTCTCTATGTGCTGCCTCCCCTGCGCAACAAGGGCCGCGGCACGGCCCTGCTCGGCGCGGCCGAAGCGCTCGCCGAGGTCCGCGCCGCCGGCCGCCTCGCCGCCGGCATCGACCCGCGCAACGTGCGGGTGGTCGGCCTCTACGAGCGGCTGGGCTACCGCGAGTGGCCGCATGGGCTGGTCGAGACCGTTCAGGAGCACTACGCGCCCGACGGGGAGGTGGCCACCGAGCCCGACGTCTGCCGGATCTTCGTGAAGGATCTCGATCCAGCCTGAGCGGGTACGGTCGGCGGGTGCGAATCGGGGTTCTGCTGCTGCCCACCGACCCGTGGCCGGAGAGCGTGGCGATGGCCCGCCGGCTCGAGGAACTCGGCTACGACCACCTCTGGACCTACGACCACCTGTCGTGGCGGCGCTACCGGGACCGCCCCTGGCACGCGGCCATCCCGTGGCTCACCGGCATCGCGGCCGCCACCTCCCGGATCCGGCTCGGCACCATGGTCTCCTCGCCCAACTTCCGGCACCCGGTGACGCTGGCCAAGGAGGCGATGACCCTCGACCACGTCAGCGACGGCCGGCTGACCCTGGGCATCGGCGCGGGCGGGATCGGCTTCGACGCGACCGTGCTGGGCGGCACGGTGCTCACACCGGGCGAGCGGGCCCGCCGGCTCGACGAGTTCGTCGGCACGGTCGACACCCTCCTGCGCTCGCCCTCGACGTCGCACGCCGGCGAGTTCTACACGGTCGACGAGGCGCGGATGCTGCCCGGCTGCGTCCAACAGCCCCGGCTGCCGCTGGCCGTCGCCGCCGGTGGGCGCAAAACCCTGCAAACCGTCATCAGGTACGCGGACGCGTGGATCACCGAAGGCGACCCGGCGGCGATCCGGGCGAACGCGGCGGTCCTCGACGAGTCGGGCCGGGCGATCGACCGCATCCTGCTGGCCGACAACGGCGCCGAGCGCCCGCTGGCGAGCGTCGACGCGTTCACGGACGTCGTCGGCCGCTATGCCGAGCTCGGCTTCACCGACCTGGTCTTCCATCACCCCCGGCCGGACGACCCGATCTGGACCGACGACCCGGCGATGGTGGAGCGGATCGCCACCGAGGTGCTGCCCAAGCTCCGTTAGTCGGACGCGACCTCGTCGAGGCGGGCCGTCTTGACGTCGAAGACGAAGCCGCGCACGTCGCCCCGGTGCGGCAGCCACGGGCAACCCCGCACCGTGGCGAGCGACTTGCGGACCGTCAGCCGGATGTCGGCGAACCCGGGCACGTCCCACTCCGGCGCGACCCCGGTCTCGGCGGTCAGCCGCTCGCGGAACGCGTCGTCGTCGAAGCCTTCCATCCCGCAGTCGGTGTGGTGGATCACCATCACCTCGCGGGTGCCGAGGTAGTGCTGGCTGACGGCGAGCGACCGCAGCACGTCGGGGGTCGGCAGCCCGCCGGCGTTGCGGATCAGGTGGGCGTCACCGATCTGCAGGCCGAGCGCGCCGAACAGGTCGAGCCGCGAGTCCATGCAGGCCACCACGGCCAGGCGGAGCTTGGGTCGTTGGGGGCGAGGCCCCGGGAACCGCTCGGCATAGGTCTCGTTGGCATGCAGCAGGTGGTCGATCGCGGACACAAAGGGAGTACAACAGACTGCCGGTCGCGACGGCGACATCTTCCCGCGGTTTGCCGCACACGTCACGGCGAAAAGTCAGTCCACGGGCTTGCCGTTGGCCGTCAGCGTGACCTCGATGTTGCCCCGGGTGGCGTTCGAGTACGGGCAGACCTGGTGGGCCAGCCGCACCAGCTCGACGGCCTGGGCGTCGTCGGCGACCGAGGGGAGGGTCACGTCGAGCCCGACCGCGAGCTGGTAGCCGCCGGTGCCGGTCGGCGACAGGCTCACCCGGCTGTCGACGGTCGCGTCGCCGGCCTCCACGTGGGCCCGGCGGGCCACCCCGGCCAGGGCTGACTCGAAGCAGGCGGCGAAGCCGACCGCGAACAGCTGCTCGGGGTTGGTGCCACCACCCTCGCCACCCAGCTCGACCGGCGCGCGCAGGTCGACCTCGAGCGCGCCGTCGGAGCTGCGGCCGTGACCGTGCTGCCGGCCGCCGGTCACGCGGGCCTCGGCCGTGTAAAGAACCTTCGTCATACAGCCAAGCTAGCGCGGCGCCCCGTACCAGTGGCGGTCGCGGCGGGTCGCCCGGCGGAGCTGGAAGATGCGGGCGGCGAACGGGATCGACGCGATCAGCGCTCCGCCGATGGCGGCGAGCAGCAGGGCCACGCCGAGCGGCATCGTGAAGTCCACGGTCAGGAAGTGGATCCGCACGGTGTCGAGATTTTGCAGCACGAAGACCAGGAGGAAGGCGAGGAGGATCACTCCGATCACCAGGAGGACCCAGGAAACGCCGATCTTCGTGCGGCGCATCTCCTCGGGCAACTGGCCCTTGGTGGAAACGGACCCGCTCATGCGACCCACCTCATCCCATAGCTATCTCCAACGTAGCCCTGGGAAACCGAAAAATCCGCACAAAAACCGTCAACGGAGGCGGCCGTCCTCGCCGTTGGCGCAGGCGGACGCCACCGTCGCGTAGGTCGGCACGCTGCGGGTCAGGCCGACGACGCCGAGGAGCTTGTGCATGAACGGCGAGGGCGCGGCGAGCGCGAGGTAGCCACCCGTGGCGGCGCAGCGGCGATGCGCGTCGACGAAGGTGGACAGGCCGATCGAGTCGCAGAACCCGAGCAAGGTCAGGTCGATGACGATGCGGTTGACCGGGCGGTCTAGCAGCTCCTCGATCGCGGACGCGAGCTGGGCCGCCGTGTCGACGCCGAGCTCGCCGGCGAGCTTGACGACCGTCACGCCGCCGGTCGGCGCCTCGGCTACTGAGATGCGCACGAGAACCCCCATTCTCGTCTTCCGTCAAACCGTAACTTCGCTCTAGGGCATACAACGGACAGCGTGTGCGTGTGCCGGATCACCGCACGAATAGCTCTGTCACCGAGGTAATTTGACGGTATGACCGACGTCATGCGCAGCGCGGAGGTGGTCGGCGAGTTGATGTCCATCACCACCGCGTTACGGCGTCTCTCGCGGCGCCGCACCGCCGAGGCGGTCGCCACCGTGCCGCTGCCCGAGGCCCAGCGCGAGCTGCTCTTCGTGGTCGCCAACCAGCCCGGCATCGGGATCGCGGCGGCGGCCGCGACCCTGGGGCTGGCCGGCAACTCGGTCAGCACGCTGGTCAACCAGCTCGTCGACGGCGGCCTGCTGCACCGCGAGCCGGACCCGAGCGACCGTCGGGCCGCTCGGCTCACGCTGACCGACAAGGCCCGCGACCGGATGGCGGCCTGGCGGGCGGCCCGGGCCGCGCTGATCGGCGAGGCGCTCGACCGGGCCAGCCCGGCCGACCGGGCCGCGATCGCCGCCGCGCTGCCCGCCCTCCGCCGCCTCCTCGACGGGGTGCGGGCCGACATCGCCGAACCCGGCCGGGCCGGCGCCACCGACGACGGGAGGCGGAGATGAGCGAGGCCGAGATGACCGAGCCGGCGGTGGCCGTACGCGGCCTGCACTATCAGTTCGGCGACACGAAGGCGGTCGACGGCGTTGACCTGACCGTGCGACGCGGGGAGATCTTCGGCCTGCTGGGGCCCAACGGCGCCGGGAAGACGACGACCATCCGGGCCATCACCGCCCTGCTGCCCGTACCCGAGAAGGTGATCGAGGTTTTCGGGCTCGACGTCGCGAAGCGGCGGATGGCGGTGCGGCGGCTGATTGGCTATGTGCCGCAACAGCTCTCCGCGGACGGGTCGCTCTCCGGCGTCGAGAACGTCTCCCTGTTCGCCCGCCTGTTCGACGTGCCGCGGCGGCAGCGCAAGGCCAAGGTCAGCGAGTCGCTCGAGATGATGGGCCTCACCGAGGCCGCGGGGCGGCTGGCCAAGACCTACTCGGGCGGCATGATCCGGCGGCTCGAGCTGGCCCAGGCCCTGGTTAGCTCGCCGCAGCTGCTGATCCTCGACGAGCCGACGATCGGCCTGGACCCGATCGCCCGCGGCACCGTCTGGGAACGGATCGCCGCCGTGCGCGCCGAGACGGGCATGACGGTGCTGCTGACGACCCACTACATGGAGGAGGCCGAGCAGTCCTGCGACCGGGTCGGCCTCATGCACCGGGGTCGCCTGGGCCGGCTCGGCACCCCGCGCGAGCTGATCGATGAGCTCGGCAACCCCGACGGAACCCTCGAGGACGTCTTCCGCGCGTACTCGGGTGGCCCGCTCGAAGAGGAACAGAAGGGACTCCGCGATGTCCGTGCCACTCGCCGCACCGCTGGCCGGCTCGGTTGACGTCGACCGGCGGATGAGCCCGCGGCTGATCCTGTCGCGGGTTTTCGCTCTGTGCATCGTCGAGATCCAGAAGCTCTCCCACGACCGCAGCGAGCTGATCACCCGGGCCGTGCAGCCGGCGCTCTGGCTGGTCATCTTCGGCGTCACGTTCACCAAGCTGCACGTGATCCCGACCGGCGGGGTGCCCTACCTCGACTTCCTCGCGCCGGGCGTGTTGGCCCAGTCGGTGCTGTTCGTCTCGATCTTCTACGGCATCCAGATCATCTGGGAACGCGACGCCGGGGTGCTGGCCAAGCTCATGGTCACCCCGACGCCGCGGGCGGCGCTGGTCACGGGCAAGGCGTTCGCGGCGGGCGTACGCGGGTTGGCCCAGGCGGTCGTCGTCTACGCGATCGCCGAGGCGCTCGGGGTCCGGTTCACCATCAACCCGCTCAAACTGCTCGGCGTGATCGTGGTCGTGCTGCTCGGGGCCGCGTTCTTCTGCTGCCTGTCGGTGACGATCGCGGGTCTGGTGCTGTCCCGGGACCGGATGATGGGCATCGGCCAGGCGATCATGATGCCGCTGTTCTTCGCGTCCAACGCGCTCTATCCGGTGTCGCTGATGCCGGGCTGGCTCCAGTTGGTCAACCACGTCAACCCGTTGAGCTACATGGTCGAGGCCCTGCGGGGACTGCTGATCGGCACGCCGGCCCGGCTGCCGCTCGACTTCGGCGTGCTGGTCGTCGCGACCGCCGTGGGCATCGCGGCCGCTTCCGGACTTCTCGCGCGTTTGGCGCGATAGTCCGCTCACACTCTGGGCTGCCAGAGGTCTGATGACATCCGACCCGGGTATTCTCGACGGTCGCTCCAGTGATCGGTCAGGGGGCGGTCAGCGACCGGAGGGAACGCGGCGATGATCGATGTGCGGAGCCGGACGGAGGCCCTCAGGGAAGCCCTCGACAGCCGGATCATGGTGCTCGACGGCGCCTGGGGCACGATGCTGCAGGGCGAGAACCTGACGCCGGCCGACTACCGCGGCGACCGGTTCACCGAGCACACCCACGACGTCACGGGCGACCCCGACGTGCTCAACCTGACCCGGCCGGACCTGATCCTCGACGTGCACCGTCGCTATCTGGCGGCGGGCGCCGACATCACCACCACCAACACGTTCACGGCGACCAGCATCGGCCAGGCCGACTACGGTCTCGAGGCGTACGTGCGGGAGATGAACCTGGCCGGTGCCCGGCTGGCCCGACAGGCGGCCGACGAGGCCGGCGGCAAGTTCGTCGCGGGTTCGGTCGGCCCGCTCAACGTGACGCTCTCGCTGTCGCCGAAGGTCGACGACCCCGCCTACCGGGCCGTGGTCTTCGACCAGGTCAAGGCCGCCTACGCCGAGCAGCTCGCGGCCCTCGCCGAGGGCGGCGTCGACCTGTTCCTGATCGAGACGATCTTCGACACGCTCAACGCCAAGGCGGCCGTCGTCGCGGCCCGCGAGGTGGCGCCGGACGTTCCACTGTGGATCTCGCTGTTCGTCGACCAGAGTGCGCGGACGCTGTCCGGCCAGACGGTCGAGGCGTTCTGGAACGCGGTGGCGCACGCGCGGCCGCTGGTCGTCGGCGTCAACTGCTCGCTCGGCGCGCACCAGCTGCGCCCCTACGTGGCCGAGCTGGCGCGGGTCGCCGACACCTACGTCAGCATCCACCCCAACGCCGGCCTGCCCAACGCGTTCGGCGGCTACGACGAGACGCCCGAGGTGACCGCCGGCGCGCTCGGTGAGTTCGCCGGCGCCGGCCTGGTCAACCTCGTCGGCGGTTGCTGCGGCACCACGCCGGCGCACATCGCGCAGATCGCCGCGGCCGTCCGGGGCGTCGATCGGCGTGCGATCGCGACCCCCGCGAAGCGCAGCCGGTTCAGCGGCCTGGAGCCGTTCGAGATCGGGCCCGACACCGGCTTCGTGGTCATCGGCGAGCGCACCAACGTGACCGGGTCGGCCAAGTTCCGCCGGCTGATCGAGGCCGGCGACCACCAGGGCGCCGTCGAGGTCGCGCTCGACCAGGTGCGCGGCGGCGCCAACCTGCTCGACGTCAACATGGACGCCGACCTGCTCGACGGCGCCAAGGCGATGACCACCTTCCTCAACCTGATCGCCACCGAGCCCGAGGTCGCCCGCATCCCGATCATGGTCGACAGCTCGCGCTGGGAGGTGCTGGAGGCCGGCCTCAAGTGCGTCCAGGGCAAGGGCGTCGTCAACTCGATCAGCCTCAAGGAGGGCGAGGCCGAGTTCCTCGCGCACGCCCGCCGGATCCGCGACTACGGCGCCGGCGTCGTCGTGATGGCCTTCGACGAGCAGGGCCAGGCCGACACGGTCGCGCGCAAGGTCGAGATCTGCGCCCGGGCGTACGACCTGCTCACCCAGGAGGTCGGCTTCCCGGCCGAGGACATCGTCTTCGACCCCAACGTGCTCGCCGTGGCGACGGGCATCGAGGAGCACAACGACTACGCCAAGAACTTCATCGAGGCGCTGCCCCTGATCAAGGAGCGCTGCCCCGGTGTGCACACCAGCGGCGGCATCTCCAACCTGTCGTTCTCGTTCCGCGGCAACGACGTGGTCCGCGAGGCGATGCACTCCGCGTTCCTGTTCCACGCCGTCAAGGCCGGGCTCGACATGGGCATCGTCAACGCCGGCCAGCTCGCGGTCTACCAGGACATCCCGGCCGACCTGCTGGAGCTCGTCGAGGACGTCATCTTCAACCGGCGCCCGGACGCCACCGACCGCCTGGTGTCGTTCGCCGCGACCGTGACCGGCTCCGGCACCAAGCGCGTGGTCGACCTGTCGTGGCGCGAGGCCTCGGTCGAAGACCGGCTGGCCCACGCGCTCGTGCACGGCATCGTCGACTTCATCGAGGTCGACACCGAGGAGGCCCGGCGCCAGGCGGCCCGCTCGCTCGACGTGATCGAGGGCCCGCTGATGGGCGGCATGAAGGTGGTCGGCGACCTGTTCGGCGCCGGAAAGATGTTCCTGCCGCAGGTGGTCAAGAGCGCTCGGGCGATGAAGCGGGCCGTGGCCTACCTCGAGCCCTATCTCCAGGCCGAAAAGGTGGCGGTCGCCGAGGCGGGGGACGGTGACGACTCCGCCGGCAAGGGCCGCGGCACCGTCGTCATGGCCACCGTCAAGGGCGACGTGCACGACATCGGCAAGAACATCGTCGGCGTGGTGCTCGGCTGCAACAACTACGACGTCATCGACCTCGGCGTCATGGTGCCGGCCGCGACGATCCTCGACACGGCCGAGGCGGTCGGCGCCGACGTGGTCGGCCTGTCGGGCCTGATCACGCCGTCGCTCGACGAGATGGTCTCGGTGGCCGCCGAGATGGAGCGGCGCGGCCTCAAGCTGCCGCTGCTGGTCGGCGGGGCCACCACCTCGCGCCAGCACACCGCGGTCCGGATCGCGCCGGCTTACACCGGCACCACCGTGCACGTGCAGGACGCCTCCCGGGTCGCGGGCGTGCTGACGGGGCTGCTCGACCAGGACCGGGTCGAGGAGTTCGACACCGCCAACCGCGCCGAGCAGCAGCGCCTGCGCGACCAGCACGCCGAGCGCGAGAAGCGCCCGCTGGTGCCGCTCGCCACCGCCCGGGCCAACCGCGAGGTCGTCGCGTTCGACGAGCTGCCGGTGCCGGCGTTCACCGGCGTACGCGAGGTGACGCCCGACATCCGCACCCTGCGCGACATGATCGACTGGCGGTTCTTCTTCATCGCGTGGGAGCTGAAGGGCAGCTACCCGGCGATCCTCGACGAGCCGGTCGCCCGCGAGCTCTACGACGAGGCGCAGGCCCTGCTCGACCGGATCGAGGCCGGCGAGCTGTTGCAGGCCCGCGGCGTCTACGGCTTCTGGCCCGCACACAGCGAGGGCGACGACGTCGTGCTCGACGAGGGCCCGCGCTTCCCGATGCTGCGGCAGCAGCGGCAGGACTCCAAGCCCGCGCGTTGCCTGGCCGACTACGTGGCGCCGGCCGGCGACCACGTCGGCGCGTTCGCCGTCTCCATCCACGGCGCCGAGGAGCTGGCCGCCGAATACGAGGCACAGCAGGACGACTACCACGCGATCATGGTCAAGGCGGTGGCCGACCGGCTGGCCGAGGCGTTCGCTGAATGGGTGCACCTGAAGGCCCGGCGCGAGTGGTACGAGCCCGACGCCGACCCCGACCTCGACGACCTGCACCACGAGCGGTTCCGGGGCATCCGGCCGGCGTTCGGCTACCCGGCCAGCCCCGACCACAGCCAGAAGCGCCCGCTGTTCGACCTGCTCGACGCGGGCCGGGCCGGGATGCGGCTGACCGAGAACTTCGCGATGACCCCGGCCGCCAGCGTCAGCGCGATGCTGTTCGCGAGCCCCGCCGCCCGCTACTTCGCGGTGGGCCGGATCGGCGAGGACCAGGTCCGGGAGTACGCGCAGCGGCAGGGCATCCCGGTCGCCGACGCCGAGCGGCTGCTCCGCCCCAACCTGGGTTACGAGCCGAAGGAGGGCTGACCGGTGGCCGAGCGGATGGTGCCGGTGGGCGACGCCACGCTCTGCGTCGACACGCTCGGCAACCCGGGTGACCCGGCGATCCTGTTGATCGCCGGCGCCGCCAGCTCCATGGACTTCTGGGAGCCGGAGTTCTGCGCCGCGCTCGCCGAGGCCGGCCGGTTCGTGATCCGCTACGACCACCGCGACACCGGCCGGTCGACGAGCTATCCCACCGGCCAGCCGGGCTACACCGGTGTGGAGCTGACCACCGACGCGCTCGGGGTGCTCGACGGCCTCGGTGTCGACCGGGCGCACTTCGTCGGCGTCTCGGGCGGCGGCGGGATCTCGCAGGAGACCGCCGTCATGCACCCCGACCGGGTGGCGTCGATCACGCTGATCGCGACCAGCCCCGCGCTGGCGCGCCCGGACGGCGCCGCCCCGCTGCCGCCGCCGGCCGAGCGGATCCAGGCGCTGTTCGGCGCCGAGCAACCGGCCACGGACTGGACCGACCGCGCGGCCGCGATCGACCGGGTGGTGAGCGACCTCGCCACGTTCGGCGGCTCGGCGACGCTGAGCCCGGCCGAGGCCCGGGTGCTGGTGGAGCGCTCCTACGACCGCACCACCGACTTCGCGGCCAGCCAGACCAACCACTGGATCCTCGACAACGGGCCCGCGTCCGACAAGACGATGGCCGACATCGCCGCCCCGACCCTGGTGCTGCACGGCACCGAGGACCCGATGTTCCCGTTGCCGCACGGCGAGGCGCTGGCCCGCGAGATCCCCGGCGCCCGGCTCGTCCCGGTGCCCGGCGCCGGCCACGAGCATCCGCCCCGCCAGGCCTGGCCGATCGTGGTGCCGGCCATCATCGCCCACACGGGCGGGCAATGACCGGCATAGACGGCGTAACGTGATCAACGCTCGCCAGCCGTGCCTTTGTCGGCGTGTCGCACGGCTGGCGAGCCTCGCGTCCGGATCCCGCCAGCCTTCCGCCTCGCCGGCCCGAAGACTGGTGTCATGCACTTCCACGCGATTTCCCTCGAGACCCTCACCGACGTCCGCCGGACCGGCCGCGACGTCTCCGGCCATCCCGTCGAGTCCGTCGTGGCGGAGGGCGGCGAGCCGCTGCGCTGCTGCCTGCGGGACGCCCGGCCCGGGGAGGAGCTGATCCTGTTCGGGTACGCGCCCGATCTGCCCGCCAGCCCGTACAGCGAGATCGGTCCGGTCTTCGCACACGCCGCGTCCTGCCCGACCGGTCCGGAACCGGGCTATCCGGCCGACTTCCGCGGGCGCCGGCAGGTGCTGCGGGCCTACGACGCGCGGGGCTGGATCCACCCCGCCACCCGGGTGCACGACGGCGCCGACCCCGAGGCGGAGCTCGCCGCCATGCTCGCCGACCCTTCGGTGGACCGGATTCACAGTCGCAACGTGTCTTACGGCTGCTACATGTTCGCCGTGACCCGCTGAGTTGGGGGTCACGCTCCGCATCCCTTGGTCGCACTCCCTGTGAGGCGTTAACTGGGCAAGATGTCGGAAGCCGCTTCGCTCACCTCTGCCATCCGGCGTGACCGGGTGCTGCGGTGGGCTGCGGGCGTCGGCGCCGCCTGGCTGGTCCTCTTCGTGCTCCTGCTGGTCATCGCCCAGGTGCACCCGTCGACCGCGCTCGTCGACCTGCCGTACCTGCTGCCGATCGTGGTGGCGGTCGGCGCGTCGGCGGTCGCGGCGGTGGTCACCACCGGTCGCACCCGCAGCGCCTGGGTCCTGCTCGCGGTCTCCAACGCGCTGTGGCTGGCCGGCGAGATCATCTGGGTCTACTACACCTACGTCGCCCAGCGTGGGCCACCGGCGGTCTCCAGCGCCGACCTGTTCTACCTGCTGTCGTACGTGGTGGCGATCCCGGCGATCCTGGTCGGCATCGGCAGCACCGGGCACCTGCGGCACATTCGCGGCCTGCTCGACGCCGGGCTGCTGGCGCTCGGGCTCGGCACGATCGGCTGGCAGGTGGCGATCTCGCCGTCGCTGCCACAGGCGCCGCGGCTCGCGGATTTCGTCGCGTTCGCGTACCCGTTGTTCGGCGTTGCCATCGTCACCACGCTGGCGGCGGTGGGCCTGGCCGGGCGGCATCGGCTGCCCGCCTGGGGAGCGCTGGTCGGTGCGGCGTTCGCGGTGGCCGGTGTCACCGACGCGGTGTACGCGTACTCGATCGCCACGCAGAACGTCGACGGCAACTGGATCAACATGGGCTGGCAGATCGAGGCGGTGCTGTTCAGCCTGGCCGCGGTCGCGGCGATCCGCCGTCCCGAACCGGAGACCCGCAAGCGCGACCGTGCCCGCGACCTGACCGCCGTGCCGCTGGTCGTCGCGGCCGTCGCCGTCGCCGGCCTGATCCTCGCCGACCGGCTCGACGGAGGCCCGATCACCGGCGGCACCCTGGCGGTGCTCCTGGCGCTCTTCGCCGGCCTGCTGGCCAGACAGCTGCTCACCATCCGCGACCGCACCCGTCTGGCGGGTCAGCTGCGGACGGCCCTGCGCGAACAGGAACGGCTGGCCATCACCGACGGTCTGACGGGTGTCTACAACCGACGCTTCTTCCAGGAGATGCTGCGGATCGAGGCCGAGCGCGCGGAACGGGCCGGCACGCCGCTCAGCCTGATCCTGATAGACCTCGACGAGTTCAAGAAGGTCAACGACGGCTACGGCCACCCGGCCGGCGACGTCGTGCTGGCCCAGATCGCCGAACGCATCCGGGGCGCGGTGCGGGCCAGCGACGTGGTGGCCCGGTACGGCGGTGAGGAGTTCGGCTGCCTGCTGCCCGGCGTCAACGAAGAGGTCTCGGTCGAGATCGCCGAGCAGATCCGGCAGGCGATCGCCCGGGGCGCGGTGGGTGTCGGCCAAGGCCGCACCGTGACCCTGACGTCGTCACTCGGCGTTGCCACCGCCGGCACGCGGGACGCCCGTCCGGCGACCGAGCCCGACGGTCTGGTGCACGACGCCGACACGGCGCTCTACCGGGCCAAGGCCACGGGCCGCAACCGGGTCGTCGCGGCCGGCATGCTCAGCGACCCGGTGGAGTCCGACCCGGACCTGCCGATCGGTCTGGTCTGGCTGGCCGACCGGATCGACGCGCAGCTGAGCCCGCACGAGCACAGCACGGCGGTGTCCCGCTGGTCGCTGCTCGTGGCGGAACGGCTCGGCCTGGACATGACGGCCCTGCGCCGGGTCGCGGCGGCCGGCCGCCTGCACGACATCGGCAAGGTGACCGTCGCCGACTCCGTGCTGCGCAAGGCGACGCCGCTGACGCCGGTGGAGTGGGAGCAGCTGCGCCGCCATCCGGGGGAGAGCGCGCGGCTGCTCGACGAGCTCGGCCACCGCCCGGACCTGGCGGCCGTCGTGGGCGCGCACCACGAGCGCTTCGACGGCACCGGTTACCCGCGCCGCCTGGCCGGCGAACAGATCCCGATAGAGGCCAGGATCGTCACGGTCACCGACGCCTGGGCCGCGATGCTCGCCGACCGCCCGTACGCCCCGGCGCTGTCGGTGCCGGACGCCCGCGCGGAGATCGAGAGCGGCCGCGGCACCCAGTTCGACCCGGCGGTGGCCGATGTCTTCCTCGCGCTGGAAACCGAAGGCCTGATCGGCGACCTCTCGCCGCGGGAGCCCTCAGGGTCTGTTTGGTAAATGGAGCCGGGCTGCGGCGAGGCCCAGGCGCCGCCTGGAACCACGCCGGTCACGGCCACATACAACACCGGTATCCGGCCGCGCCCGGTGCGGCCCCAGCCGACGCCTGGGCCTCGCCTCGCTCCGACCCCACTTACCAAATAGACCCTAGCTTCGTGAGCGGGGCAGGCAGTCCTTCTTGTACTTGAGGCCCGAGCCGCACCAGCAGGCCGCGTTGCGCTCCGGCGGCCACGGGATGTGGGCGCCAGGCTGGGCGGACAGCTCCTGGGCGTACCGCGCCTGGATGTCGTGGTCGGTCGGGTCGCCCTCGCGGCCGCGCGCGTAGCCGGTCAGGCCCTCGGCCGACGCGCGCAGCACGCTCAGGCCCGGGCCCGCCTGCCGCACGAGGTGCCGCTCCAGGCGCGCGCGGTGCTCGTCCCAGTCCGCGCCGAACGTCTCGGCCAGCGCCGGATCCAGCCGGTCGAACTCCGCCTTCGGGAAGAACAGCAGGTCCGCCTCCGACGGTGACCGGTCGTCGCCACGCTGGGTCAGCCGCGCCTCGAGGCGGTCGGCGAGATCGTCCTGGCGGTCGTGCGGCAGGTTCAGATCGCGGCGCACGCGGTGGCGCTGCTGCAGGAGGAAGAACGCGACGCCGGGCGCCTCGGTCGAGCCGACCTCCGCGCTGTCGGCGCGGTCGCCGAGCAACGTGTCGGCCGCCTCGCTCAGCCACTCCTCGGCGGTCGCGGTGCGGCCACCGGCGTCCAGCGCGGCGCTCACGTAGGCCGGCGCGTCCGGCTGCTCGGTGAGCAGGGGGCGCAGCGCCGTCACGGCGGCCATCGCCTCGTCGTCGCGGCCGCCGAGACGGAACAGGATGCGGGCCCGCAGGGCGCTGGCGAAGCCGAACCCGGGAGCATCCTCTTCCGGGTACGCCGCGACGGCCCGCTCGGCGTACTGCAGCGCGGCGTCGAGCCTGGACCGCACCTCGGCGATCTCGGCTGCCAGCGTCAGCGCGAAACCGGCGTCCGCCTGCTCGGCCAGCCGGCCCTCGTCGACCGCTTCGGCCAGGTCCGCGGCCACGCCGAGCGGGTCGGCCATGCCGAGCGCCGAACGACGCAGGTCTTCGAGGTCGGCACTGGTCAGCACGTTTCTTGTCTGCACAACTTTCACCGTACGTCGGTCCGGCGGCTGATCAACTGTTATGCGTGTCTCCCCGCGCCTAGCTCTGGTCTCACCAGACCCGATAGTCTCTCGCGCAACAGCCTGAACTGCCCACGATGGAGGTCAAGGTGTCCGGTTCGGACAGTGAGTCGGTGGCCCAGCTCGACACCGGCATCCCGCACTCGGCGCGCCTCTGGAACTACTGGCTCGGCGGCAAGGACAACTTCGAGGTCGACCGGGCGGTGGCCGACCAGATCCTGGCGATGGTCCCCGAGATGGTCGGGTCGGCGCGGGCCGACCGGGCGTTCCTCGGCCGGGCCGTGCGTCACCTGGCCGGCACCGAGAAGATCCGGCAGTTCCTCGACGTCGGCACCGGCATCCCGACCGCCAACAACACGCACGAGGTCGCCCAGTCGGTGGCGCCCAACAGCCGCATCGTCTATGTCGACAACGACCCGATGGTGCTGGTGCACGCCCGCGCGCTGCTGACCAGCCACCCGGAGGGCAGCACCGACTACCTCGACGCCGACCTGCGCGACCCCGAGGCGATCATCGAGGGCGCGAAGCGGACCCTCGACTTCGACCAGCCGATCGCGGTGATGCTGCTCGGCATCCTCAACTTCGTGCCCGACGACGACGAGGCCGCCGACCTGGTGCGCCGGCTGGTCGCCGCGCTCCCGTCCGGCAGCTTCGTGACGATCTCCCACCCGACCACCGAGGTCAACGGCCCGGTCATGACCGAGGCGCTGCGCCTGTGGAACGAGGGTCCGGCGGCCAAGATGGTGCTGCGCAGTGCCGACCAGGTGGCCCGCCTCTTCGGCGACCTCGAGATGGTCGAGCCGGGCGTGGTCAGCTGCTCGCAGTGGCACCCGGACGCCGGCGAGTCGGCCGAGGAGGTCCCCCACTACGGCGGCGTGGGCCGCAAGCCCTGATGCCCGTCCCCGAGGACGACATCCTGGCCGCGTACGCGGCCGGCCAACCGGTCAGCGTGATCGCCGCCCGCTTCGGCGTCGATCCGGCCAGGGTGGAGTCGATCGTGGACCTCCACCTGCCGCCCACCGGCCTCCAGGTCCCCGGGACGCGGGTCCTGGTGGCCGTGGGCCTGGGCGTCCTGACCGGGTCGCTGTTCCAGGTGCTCGGCGCACGGACCGGTTTCGCGGTCGTCCTGGGTCTCATCGCTGCGGCGATCGCCCTGCCCATCTTGGCGTCGCTCGCCCCACCCAGGCGCTGACGTTTGGCCCGCGTCTTCGTCTCCCACCACCAGCTCCAGGTTGCCGCGGGTTGGGAGGCGCGCATCGGCAACCTGGCCCTCTACACGGTGGGGGACCGGCTGGTGCACCGCACCGGGCGCAATGAGCTCACCGTGCTGACGGGCCCGCACACCGGCGAGGTCGAGGTGGCCGTCCAGGTCCTGACCGAACCGCCGGGGCCGGACGCCGACGAGTGGGACGCGGTCTCGGAGGCGACACTGTGGTGTCCGGACGGCCGGATCACCGTGCGAGGGCTCATGGGTGACTGTCCCGACGAGTTCGCGGACATCCCCGTCGGTCGACCGGGTCTGCTCCGGGTACGCGCGCGGGCGCGTGACCGTCATTACGAGGATGTCCCCGCCCCGCCCGGGCGGCCCGAGCAGCACGAGATCGTGGTGTGGCCGGTCGACGAGGATCTGGGCCACGTGACGACCCGGGCGGACCAGGTCGCGGGGTTCGAGTGGCCGGACCGGCCGCCGGGTCGCGCCGCCACCTGGGCGCTGTCGTCCCTGGCTGCCCTGGCCGCCCCGGACCCGCGCGAGGAGGCCCTGCGCCGCTTCGCCGCCCCGCGGGGCGCGCAGGTCGACGAGTCCGTGGTGACCGTGCGCCGGAACCGGGACGTGCCGGCCGGCATCGCTGCCGACGTGGTGCGGGAGGCCGCCCACCGGTTCGGCTTCCTGGTCTCAGCCGACGTCCTGGTGTTGCCCGTCGGCGATCTCGCGGTGCGGTTGACCCCGGCGCGACCGGCCGGCGGCACTGCCTTCGCCGCCGAATGGCGCTGGATCGCGGGCTCGGGTCAGGTGCCGGATCCGCGTCCGAGCCAGGTCGCGATCGAGGCGGGCCTCCACGGCCTGACCGTCGTCCATCGCGACGTGCCGGCGTCGCACGCGGTCCTGCTCGGCCTGGTCTGGGACTACCTGCTCGACCGGGCCATCGCCGGGTGGACGGCGCCACTGCCGTGGCTGGCGGAGTTCGCGGCGCGGGAGGCGGAGAGCGCGGCCAAGGCCGAGGCTCTGCGGCAGAGCAAGGAACGCAGCTTGGCGCGGACGTGGGGCGGGAAGGTGCCCAGTGAGCGGGTGCGCCGCCTGCCCGCCAACGCCTGGGCGTTGTCCAACCTGGACCGTGAGCTGCTCGACGCGTTGGCCGACGCGCCGCCGGTGGAGCAGCGGGTGGTCGCCCGCTGGGCCGCTCGTCAGGCGTGCGCGATCGCGGGCCTGGCCGGCATCGACTGGATCGCGGCGGGGCTCGACGCCCTCGACGGCGACGGCCCGCTGCCACCGCCGTTCGATCAGCCCGAGCGTGCGTGGGAGCGGTTGTGGTCCGACCCGCGGGTCCCGCAAACAGTGGTGACGACCCCGACGGGTACGCCGAACGCTTCACGGCAGGCGATGGCGTTCCCGGTCGTCACCGCGGCCGCCCACGAGGACCCGCTGGCCGCGGCCGTCGACACGCTGGTCGCCGCCCTGTCGGCCCACGGTGCGCCGTATGACGTCGTGACGTCCGCCTGCCGCGCCCGGTTTCCGGGGCTGGCTCCGGGTTAGTCGTCGTCCTCGTCGTCACCATCGTCGTCGTCACCGTCGCCGCCCGGGCAGGCGGTGAGGCTGAGTACGGCCGCGGTGCCGCCGGCGATGGCGAACGTGCGGCCGAAGAAGGCGCGCCGGCTGATCGGGGCGTCGCGGCGGGGGCCGCTCTTCAGGTCGTTTCGAGGCTCGTCCATCCCGGCATGATGGCATCCCCGCGGGGCCGGCGGGAAGCGATCGATTGACATGGAATGGTGTGCCACTTAGCGTGCGCCTGGAACGTCGTTCCATGTGTGGAGGTTTCGATGGGTCAGGCGGCAAGGACGGTGCGCGGCGTGGCGATCGGGTTCGCGGCCGGTGCGCTGGCGGCGGCCACGGCGTGGGGCGGCATGCAGGTGGTGCGGACCGGCGGATCGCTCCCGTTGCAGGGCGATTCGTTCGCCGCCGGCGACGGTGCGTCGCCCGACCAGTTCAGCGCCGGCGAAGGCTCCCACTGGAACGTGCTCAACTGGGGACCCGGCGCGGTCGCGGCGGTGCCGGCCTCATTCGGCAAGGACACCGTCGACGCGGGCGGGCGTACGGTCAAGCAGGTCTTCGTCTCGTCCCAGGCCAACCCCGACGTGGGCACCGCCGCCAGCGTCGTCAACATGTCGCGCTCCGACGACTCCGGGCTGTCGTTCCTCACCACCCAGCGCGACTACCCGACGACCGCGCTCAACATGGTGCGGCTGCCGGACGGTTCGCTGCTCGGCATCGACTTCATCCCCGAGTGGGCCGACGCCCAGCACAGCCACGTCAACCTGATCGTCCGCACCTCCAAGGACGGCGCCAAGTGGTCGACCATCAAGGCGCCGCTGACCATGCCGCCGGACAAGCCGCTCGGTCCCGTCTCCAACGGGCTGCGGGTGCACCGCGGGCCGCTCGTGCTCGCGGACGGGACGCTGCTGGCGCCGGCCTACACGGTGCTGGCCGGGACGAGCCGGCAGATCTCGATCGTGCTCCAGTCGACCGACCTCGGCCGCACGTGGTCGCTGCGGTCGGTCATGCCGGGCGGCGCGACGCCGGGCACCAACGAGGTCGGCTGGAGCCGCACCTCGGACGGCCGGCTGACGGCGGCCCTGCGTACCACCGACAATCCCGCCCGGCTCGTGCAGACCTTCTCGACCGACGACGGCCGCACCTGGGCCGACCCGGTGCCGCTGCTCGGCCCGGACGGCGCCCAGGTCACCGGCATCTACCCCGACCTGGTGCTGCAGCCCAACGGCACGCTGCTGCTGTCGACGGGCCGGCCGGACGTACGCGTGCTGGTCAGTTACGACGGCACCGGCCGCACGTGGAACACCCAGCGGACCGTGTTCGCCAACTACCCGTCGACCGGCAACAACGGGCGGTACGACGGGACCAGCGGCAACACGAGCATGGAACCGGTCGGCGCCAGCCGTTCCGTGCTCTTCCACGACCAGTGCGCCGCCTGGGGTTGCGGGGCCTACGACGAGCAGATGGGCATCAGCGCCCAGTACGTGTCGGCCGTGACGCCCGGCGCCGGCCGCATCGACGTCATGAGCAAGCTGCTCGACGGGACCGCCACCCTCGCCGGCACGTTCGCCAAGCGCGCCAGGGCCTTCCCGGAACGGCGGCCGCAGGGCGCGTTCGACGGCAGCTCGGCGCCCAACGCCGCGGCCGTGCTGACCGCCGGCCGGCGGGACGCGACGGAGCTCGTGCTGAAGCTGGATCGCAGCTACCGCCTCGACAAGCTCGGCCTGATGCTCGGCAACGGCCAGCCGCAGTCGGCCACCGTCGCCCTCTCCGCCGACGGCGTCACCTGGTCGGCCCCGGTCGTCACCGCGGTCGACCGCCGCGACTGGGCCATGCGCTACACCTCGTTCCCCGCGCAGGAGGCCCAGTACGTCAAGGTGACCGGCCCGGCCGGCGTGACCACCACGGTGACCGAGCTCGAGGTCTACGCGGCGGGCGTCGACACCTTCGAGAACGACAACCCGTTCGCGGTGCCGCGCGGCTGGACCGACGCCGAGCACGCCTGGGTGACCGACGTCGCGCCGAACCCGGCGTACGCGGAGTTCGGCGGCTACCACAGCGCCACCGCGCTGCGGCTCTGGGACAAGTGGACGGACGCCGACGCGCACATCACCCGGCCCTTCGCGGCGACCGCCGACGTGTCCGCGAGCCTGCGGTGGGGCTACTCCGACCCGCGTACCCGCTTCACGATCGGCGTCGGCGGTGGCGGCGCCGCCGGTTGGACCTTCGCGATCGTTGCCGGCGCGACCTCGACGGCGCCGCAGTCGGTGCAGGCCTTCGACGGCCGCGCCTGGACGACCGTCGGCACCCTGAGCGCGCTCGTGCCGGCCAAGACCTACGTGCCGATCTCGGTCGAGGCGACCGGCGGCTCGGCGACGCTGACGGTCAACGGGCAACGCTTCACGACGACGGTCCGCGCCGGCGCCGCCGACACGTTCGACGCGCTCACGTTCACCACGGGCGACCCCGGCGAGTACGGCGGCATCTACTACATCGACGACGTCACGCTCTGAGCCGGCGGCCCAGCGGTCGAGCTTGTCGGCTCGCCGAGGCCGCCGGCCGTCGGGTTCAGCGGGCGTGGCGCAGTGCCCAGTCGAGCGCGAAGTCGGCGATCTTCTCCCACCCCTGTTGGGCGGGCAGCAGGTGGGCGTATCCCTCGTACTCCACGTGCTCGGTGATGGTGTCGGACTGGTAGTGCTTGACGTTGGAGCGCTGCACGGCCGGTGGCATGATGTGGTCTTCGCTGCCGGAGATGAACAGCAGCGGCGCCCGGTTGTCGTTGCGGTAGTCGACCCAGGTGTCCTGATGGCCGGGCTGGAAGTTCGCCAGCACCCCGCCCCACAGGATTCCGCCGTTGGCCGGGATGTGGTAGCGCTCGTAGCGGGCCTTGGCGTCCTCATCTGTGAAGGTGTTGGTGAACGCGTACTTCCACTGGTCCAGGGTCAGGCCGACCGACCGGTGCCGGTTGGCCGGCGACTTCAGCACCGGGAAGGTCGACTTCACCTGCGACAGCGGCACCACCCGAACCCCCTCGGTGGGTGCCGAGTTGAGCGTGACGCCGGCCGCGCCGTAACCGTGGTCGAGCAGGATCTGCGTGAACGCGCCACCGGCCGAGTGCCCCATGATGATCGGCTGACGGTCCAGGCCCTTGATGACGCTTTCGAGCTTCTCGATAATGCCCGGGACCGTGACGGCCGTGATGATGTCGGGGTTGGCGTTGAGCGCCTCCACCTCGACCTCGAAGCCAGGGTAGCCAGGCGCGATCACCCGGAACCCCTTCTGCTCGTAGTGGGCGATCCAGTGCTCCCAGCTGCGTGGCGTCACCCAGAAGCCGTGGACGAGCACAATGGTGTCGGGCTTGTGTGTCACGGTCATGCTCCAGACTCGGTGAGAAACTCGAGCAGGTCGGTGCCGAGCTGCTCCTTGTGTGTGTCAGTGATGCCGTGCGGCGCGCCCGCGTACACCTTGAGGGTCGCGCCCTTGATCCGTGCGGCGGACGCCTTGCCACCGACCTCGAACGGCACCACCTGGTCGTCGTCACCGTGGATCACCAGGGTCGGCACGTCGATCGCGTCCAGGTCGGCGCGGAAGTCGGTGGCCGAGAACGCCGCGACGCACTCGAAGGCGTTGCGGTGCCCCGCCTGCATGCTCTGCAGCCAGAAGGCGTCGCGGATGCCCTGCGAGACGTCCGCACCCGGCCGGTTGTGCCCGAAGAACGGCCCGTTGGCGAGATCGCGGTAGAGCTGCGACCGGTCGACGAGCGAGCCGCTCCGGATCGCGTCGAAGACCTCCACCGGCACGCCGCCGGGGTTGTCCGGGGCCTGGACCATGAGCGGAGGCACCGCGGACACGAGCGCGATGCGGGCGATGCGGGCGGTCCCGTGCCGGCCGACGTAGCGCGTGACCTCGCCGCCTCCGGTCGAGAACCCGACGAGCGTCAGCTCGCGCAGATCCAGCGTCTCGATGAGCGTGGCGAGGTCGTCGGCGTAGGTGTCCATCTCGTTGCCCTGCCAGGTCTGCGTCGACCGGCCGTGGCCGCGCCGGTCGTGTGCGATGCAGCGGTAGCTGCGCTCGGCCAGGAAGAGCATCTGTGCTTCCCAGCTGTCGGCGTTGAGTGGCCAGCCGTGGCTGAAGAGCACCGGCGTTCCGGCGCCCCAGTCCTTGTAGAAGATCTGCGCGCCGTCGGCGGCGGTGACGTACCCCATGACGTTCTCCGTTCGGTCGGGCGCGCTCAGCGGACGGTCGCCGCGGCGCGGGTGATGAGGTCGGCGGCCACGGCGGGCTCGGACATCATGGCGACGTGCGAGGCCCTGACCTCGACCGTGCGGGAGTGCGCGCGCTGGGCCATGAATCGCTGAGCGGCGGCCGGGATGAGGTTGTCGTCGCGGGCCACCAGGTACCAGCTCGGCACGTCCCGCCACGCCGGTGGGCCAGACCGGTCCTGGAGGGTGTGCACGTCTCCGGGGCGCTGTGTGGCGGCCATGACGGCGGTGACCGACTCCGGCAGGTCGCCGGCGAAGATCTGCCGGAACAGGTCGGCCTTGACGTAGCCGTCGGCACTCGGCGAGCCGTCCGGCCGGGTGTAGGGGCGCAGGTCGAGCGCCTCGAGGCCGAGCTTCGAGCCTGGGAACTTCGTCTGTAGCGCCTCGAGCGTTTCGCCCTCGTCGGGCGCGAACGCCGCGATGTAGACCAGTGCCTTGACGGCCGGGTTGCCGGTCGCCGCATTGGTGATGATGATGCCGCCGTACGAGTGTCCGACCAGGACGATCGGCCCGGTGATGGTGCGCAGGAACTCGGCGAGATAGGCGGTGTCCGAGGGCACGCCGCGCAACGGGTTCGCCGGAGCGACGGTCGGATATCCGGCCCGCTGCAGCCGGCGGGTCACCTCGGCCCAGCCGGAGGCGTCGGCGAACGCGCCGTGCACCAGCACGATGGTGGGCTTCGGTCCACGACGGCTGCTGGCAACGGCCGGCGTGGCCGCCACCGCGCTCAGCGCCGTCCCGGCGAGGAGCGCCGCGGATCCGGCCAGGACCGCGCGACGAGTCGTTTCAGGCATGGTGGTTCCTCTCCAGGGTTGAGTGATCGACCAGGTCGGGCGATGGTCGACCGTCCGATCCGCGTGCCAAGATCGCCGCGAACGTCGCCCGGCCGTTCGTTGCGGGAGGACCGTATGCAGCGCGACACCGCGAACGACTGAAGAAAAAGTGAGGACGACGCGACCGATGGAGCCCGACGTCCGATTCACCGTGCTGGGACCGGTCCGGGCCTGGCGGGACGGCGTGGAGATCCAGCTCGGGCCGCCGCAGGTGCGGAGCCTGTTGGCGGTTCTGCTCGTCCAGGCGGGCCGGCCCGTCGGGCTCGACGCCATCGTCGACCTGCTCTGGGGTCAGGAACCGCCGTCGACCGCCGTGAACGCCCTGCACGGCCACGTCGGCACCCTGCGACGGCTGCTGGAGCCCGGCCTGGCGCCTCGCCGCCAGGGCAGGTGGCTCGTGCGATCCGCGGGCGGTTACCAGTTCTCCGGTGACGAGCACAGCCTCGACCTGCTCCGGTTCCGGGGGCTTGCCCAGACCGCCCGCGACGACCTCGTGGGCGGTGACGACGTCGGGGCGGTGCGGCGGTTCGCCGAGGCGCTCGACCTCGTGCAGGGCCGTTGCGCCGCGAACCTCCCCGCGTCGGTGCGCGCCGATCCGGTCTTTGTCGGCGTCGACCGGGCGTGCGCCGACGTCGCCCGGGAGGCCGCCGACTGCGCACTGCGGGCAGGGCGTTCAGAGGCGGTCGTCACCGCTGTGCGGATGGCCGCTGACCGCGATCCACTCGACGAGTCGTTGCAGGCTCGCCTCATGCTGCTGCTCGCCGCGACCGGCAGGCAGGCGGAAGCCCTCAGCGTGTACGAACGTGCGCGCGCTCTCCTGGCCGACGAGCTGGGCATCGATCCCGGCGCCGAACTGCGCGCCGCCCACACCACCCTCGTGCGGGCGGCCGCCACCGCGCCGACGTCCACTACCGACGTCAGGCGGATCCCGCCCACGAACGCGATCGTGCGGCCCGCTCAGCTTCCAACGGACCTGGCGACCTTCACCGGGCGACGCGACGCACTCCGCCGGGTCCTGGATCTGACACCCAGCGGCGCACGGGCCCAGATCGTCAGTGCCATCAGCGGGATGGCCGGCGTCGGCAAGACCACGACCGCGGTCCACTGGGCCCACCGTGTCGCCGACCGCTACCCCGACGGCCAGCTTTACGTGAACCTGCGGGGCTTCGACCCCGGCGGGTCGGTGATGCGGCCCGACGAGGCGCTGCGGCATTTCCTGGACGCCTTCGGCGTGGCGCCGGAACGGGTGCCGCGCACGGTCGACGGCCAGGCGGCGCTCTACCGAAGCCTGCTGGCCGAGCGGCGGGTCCTCATCCTGCTCGACAATGCCCGCGACGCGGAGCAGGTGCGCCCGCTGCTGCCAGGCAGCCCGGGCTGTCTGGTGATCGTCACCAGCCGCGACGACCTCGCCGGCCTGGTCGCCACCCACGACGCCCATCCGATGTCACTCGACGTGCTGTCCGAGGCCGATTCGTACGAGCTGCTGGTGCAGCGACTCGGCCGGCACCAGGTGGATGCCGAACCCGATGCGACAGCAGAGATCATCCGGCGGTCAGGGTGCCTCCCGCTGGCGCTCGCAGTGCTGGCGGCCCGCGCGGCGTTGCGCCCCTCGCTGTCGCTCGGCGACGTGCTGCGCGATCTCACGGCCGACGACGACGCCTTGGACACGTTCGCCCACACCGACATCGCCGTCGACGTCCGGACGGTCTTCTCCTGGTCCTACCACGCCCTGACGGTGGCCGGCGCCCGCCTGTTCCGACTGCTCGGCCACGCCCGGACCGGCGACGTCACCGTGCCGGCCGCGGCCAGTCTCGCCGCGGTGTCGGAGCGTCAGGTTCGGTCACTGCTCGCGGAACTCGTCCGCACCAGCCTCGTGAACCAGACCGGACCCGGCCGGTACGCCATGCACGACCTGCTGACCGCCTACGCCTCCGAACTGGCCGCCGACACCGACACCGACGATGACCGCCGGGCCGCCCTGCGCCGGCTCTTCGACCACTACCTGCACACCGCGATGGCCAACAGCAGACAGGTGAACCCGCGGCCGGGCATCGACGTCGAGCCGCCCGTCCCGGGGGCCATCGTGGGCGGCGAGCGGGACCGGGAGCACGCGCTGGCCTGGTTCACGCGGGAGCGGCCGGCGCTGCTCGCCGCCGTCACCCGCTCCGCGGCGACCCTCTTTCCCGGCCACACCTGGCGACTGGCCTGGGCGATGGGGCCGCACCTGCACTGGCGCGGGCATTGGGCCGACTGGGTCATGACCCAGGAAGCGGCGCTGGCCGCGCTCGAGGACACCGACGAGACGCTCGGCAAGGCACACGTCAACAGTCAGCTCGGCCTGGCCTACACCGAGTTCGGCCGCTACGACGACGCCCGCGCACGGTTGCAGGAGGCGATCGGGCACTTCGCGAGCCTGCACCACCACACCGGCCTCGCCGAGGCGTACCGCCGACTGGCCGGGATCTCGTACAAGGAAGAGCGCTATGACCAGGCCTTGGCCGCTCTCTCGACGGCGTTCGAGCAGTGCGTCGCCGGTGCGGACCGGCTCAGCCAAGGTCACGTGCTGAACTCGATCGCCTGGGTGCAGATCCTGCGCGGCGAGCATCAGCAGGCCCTGGAGAGCGCCGAGCAGGCCCTTCCGCTGATCGTCGAATACGGCAACCTCCAGGGCGAGGCGGCCACCCGCGACACGCTCGGCCATGCCCTGCACCACCTCGGCCGCTACCAGGAAGCAGCAGACTCCTACCGAGCGGCCATCCGGGTACGACAGATCACCGGCGACCGCGTGTACGAGGCGAACACGCTCCACCGCCTCGGCGACAACCACGCCGTGGCCGGAGAACCGGACCTGGCCGCAACCACCTGGCGAGAAGCGCTCGCCATCATGACGGACATCGGCCACCCTGACACCGACGCGGTGGCCGCCAAGCTGACGGACATCGGGCGGTAGCGCCGAGCGTCCGGGCTGGTTGACTTGGCGGGTGGATCGTCAACGGCTGAGCAGCATCGCGCACACGCACCATCCGATCGCCGCGCCGGTTTCGGAGGTCAACGTCAACCGGCTCCTGCGGCGGACGGGCCGGCAACCGGGGGCTCGGGTGCTCGACCTCGGCTGTGGGGAGGGTGCGTGGGCCTTGCAGGCCCTCACCCACTACCCGGATGGGCACGCTGACGGGGTCGATCTCAGCCCGTACGCCCTCGAGCGCGCGCAGGCCGCCGCGATCGAGCGCGGCCTCGCTGACCGGTTGGCTCTGCATGAACGCGACGCCCGGTCCTACGTGCCGGATGGGGACTACGACCTGGTGCTCTGCGTCGGGTCGACGCACGCGTTCGGGGGATTCGCCGGCACGCTGGAGGTGGCTGGACGACATGTGCGTCCGGACGGCGTGCTGCTCGTCGGTGACGGCTTCTGGCAGAACCCACCCACTCAGGCGGCTCTGGCTGCGCTGGACGCGTCCGAGGATGACTTCACCGATCTCGCCGGTTTGGTCGATGTCGCCGAGAAGGCCGGTTGGTGTCCGGTGTACGCCCATATCAGCGACACCACCGAGTGGGACGACTACGAATGGTCTTGGGCCGGTTCGCTAACCGACTGGGCCCTCGACAACCCTGGCCATCCTGACGCTGCTGAGGTGCTCACCGTCGCCCGCGAGCATCGTGCCGGCTGGCTCGGCGGATACCGCACCGTCCTGGGGTTCGCGACCTTGGTGCTGCGCCGCGGCTGATCCCGCCGCCCCGCGATCTGAGATCGCCGCCGTCAGGAGGAGCGGATGACGTCGGCCTGGCGGACCCAGCCCTGCTGCGACGCGTACCAACCCAACTGCATGCGGCTGCGGACGCCGGCCAGGTCGGTCAGGTGGCGTAGGCGGCGTTGGAAGGAGCGGAGCGACAGGTCCAACTGCGCCGCCACCGCCTGGTCGGAGAGGCCCGCGATCAGCAGTGACACGATCCGCCGGTCCAGGTCGGTCAGTTGGTCCGTCTCGACCTCGACGATGGGCGCGGCTGACGCCGACGACTTCGGCAGTTCCAGCGGATGCGCCCGGTTCCAGACCGCCTCGAACAACGCCTCCACCGCCGCCAGCAGGCCGCTCTGCTGCAGCAGCACCGCGCCCGGGGTGCCGCCCGGTGTCATCGTCAGCGGGACCAGGGCCAGGTCCGTGTCGGCGATCGCGAGTTTCATCGGCAGCTCGTCGACCACCCGGAGCTCGACGCCGTGGTTGAGGGAGTCGACCGTTTCCTCGACGCCGCCCGGTTCCTGGAGGACCGAGCGTTCCAGTACGCCGCGGAAGCGGACGCCGCGGTCCACCGCTGCCGATTCCGCCGCGTTCTCGCCAAGCGGCACGGCCACGAACGGCGCCGTGATGAACACCCGTAGCTCCGTGCGCGCCGCCTGCTGCAACTGTGTGAAGCGGTGCCGGATGGCGTCCGTGCCGGTGACCACCTCGATCAGCTCGCCGATCGTCTGGCCCGCGACCGCGGCCCGATATTCTTCCGCCAGCGTGACGAGCGCCTGCTCGGCGACCCGCAGCGCGTCCCGCCGCTCGGTAATCAGCGCGCCGAGTGCCACCGCCGGCGGGGCCGCGCAGTAGCCGTCGACGCCGGCCCGGTTGACCAGGCCCCGATCCGCGAGTCGCGCCAGCGCCTCCGCCACCGTGGCCGCCGGCGACGGCTCGAGCACCTCGACGAGCTGCGTGAGCGTCGCGCTGGGCCGGCTGAGCAGCGCGCGGTAGACGCCCTCCTCGTCGGCGTCCAACCCCAGCGCACCCAGCATCGGCAGAGTATGCGTCACCAGGTGCGCCGGGGAAAGACCGGCGAGGAGCTGAACTACCGCACGCCGTACGCCCGGACGATCTCCTGTTTGATGCTGTAGCCGCTGCTCATCTCGGCGCCGGCGCGCACCGACACGAAGCCGGCCGGCGCCCGGAACGTCCCCTTCCACCAACCGTCGTCGCCCCGCGTGAGGGTGACCGTGCGCCAAGTGGCGCCGTCGTCGCTCGAGATCTCCAGCCGCACTTGGGTCACGTTGCCCGGCAGCGTGCCGAAGTCCGACGAGCGGGGACGCAGCGCGATCTCCTGGCTCCGGTTGGCCCGGATGTCGCCACGCAGGTCCGTCGCCAGCCGGTAGTCGAGATGCATGACCGAGAACGGCTCGAAGTTGTCGGAGTCGACGGTGTTGGACCGGAAGGTCCATTCTGTGTGCGTGCGCGTCGACAGCCGGAACGGCGACGCCGGCCGCTCCGCGTCCAGGACCGCCCGGTAGGGCAGGTCGCCGGCCGGAACCTCGACCCATTGCATGTCAGCGCTGTAGGGGTTGTCGTGGATCAGCGTGTCGCCTTGGAACACCTGCAGGTGGGTGGGCGTGGCGCCCCACGGCAGGTAACCGCCCAGCCGCATCGTGTCGCTGGACGAGCTCCACGGCTGCACGTTCCAGGTCAGGTAGTTCTCCCACCGCGAGTTGATCACGCCGAACGAGTCACTGAAGCCGGGTCCGACCGCTGGCGCGAACCAGTCGAGTCGGGTCGTCGCGCCCTTCGGGAAGGTGTTGACCCCCGACACGACCTCCCACGGCAGGTCGCCGCCGATGTTCTGCGCGTGCGACTCGACCCAGACCTGCTGCGGAGACACCCATTCGGTACGCGTGCCCGGGTGCCACTCGCGCTCGTGCGAGCCCAGCGACGGGGTGAGCGTCAGGTCGTAGCGGTAGCCGGACCCCTCGCCGTCCACCACGCCGTGGTAACGGGCGTCGATCCTGGCCAGCTGGTCGTTGCGGGGCTCGTAGACCAGCGGACGGTCCGGCACACGGCCCGGGTAGTCGCGGGTCAGGTCGTACACGAAGTCGCTGTAGGCCGACTGTTCCAAGAGGACGGACGCGTTGGCCTTCGCCAGCGCCGCGAGGAGCACGCCGGTGTCGCGGTGCACGGTGGCGACCGGGATGGGAGCTTCGCCCACGTACTCCATCAGCCCGCCGACGCCGTTGTTGACGACGACCAACGCCTTCGCGCCGGCCGCGACCGCGGCGGAGGTGCGCTCTTCGGCGGTGACCGCGTCGCTGCGCCGTACCACCGCGACCTTGCCCTTCGCGTCGACCCGGGCGTAGTCGGCGGCGGCGCCGTTGCCCGCGTAGACCAGGCGCGTCCGGTCGGTCTGTCCTTCCTGGACGGAGCTGCCCGGCTGGACGAGCGTGTCGAACGGCAGGAGGCCACCGAGCACGCTCAGGCCGAGCGTCGGCTCGCCCTTGCGCCAGCGGGTGGTGAGCATGAACCGACCGTCCGTCAGCTCCTCGGTGGGCGACACATAGAGGTCGTCGTACATCGGCGGGATCGCATAGGCGCTCCGGTATTCGAGGCCCGTGCCGTCGACGATGCTGAAGTCCACTTTGCGCTGCCGGTCCTCGGTGCGCTGCGGCGCCTTCGTCCGCAGCAGGCGGGCCTTGCGCGCGTCCAGCACCACGGTCGCCGACTTCTCGAGCACGGTCTCCGGGTCCACCAGCACGGCGAGGCCGGACCGGTCCGCCTTTTCGCCGGCCACGTCGAGCGAGGTGGAGACGGCGTAGGTGCCGGCCGGCATCCGCAGGGTCGTCGTGCCGTCGACGAACACGGTCGACGGCCACGGGTCGCCGGTCTTCGTCACGACGACCCACCCGGCCACCGGTTTCCCGTCGCGGCCCACGAGGCTGACCGTCAGGTCGTAGCGTTCGTCCTCTTTGATCAGTGCCACCGACGACCGGGTGACGGCCTGGCCGGTGGCCGCGTCCACGCCGACGACGTAGCCGACGAACCGGCCGTAGCCGACCGCCCGCGGATCGCCGGTGACGCGCACGGTCGCCTGCCCGCCGGCCGGCACGGTCACCGTCGACGCCGAGAGGCTGAAGGCACCACCGGGTGCGGTCAGGTCCAGCGTCACGTCGGTGGCGCCGTCGTTGCGATACACCAGGTCCTTGGTGACCGGGCTGTCGGTCGGCTCGTGCGGCCAGTCGTAGTTGCCGAAGAACAGCGACGCCGTGCCGCTCACCGTCCGCCGCACGGCGCCGGCCACGTCGAGGCGACCGGTGCCCACCTGGTACGGCGAATAGTCGTCGGCGAGGCCCTTGGCGGTGCTCATCAGGTGCTGCTTGATCTGCGTGCCGGCCCAGTCGGGGTGCTGCTGCGCCACGATCGCCGCCGCGCCGGCCACGTGCGGGGTGGCCATCGACGTACCGCTGATGCTGCGGTAAAGCCCTTCCCCGCCGTCGGTCATGTCCTGCGAGCGGGCCGCGGTGATGTCGACACCCGGCGCCGAGATGTCGGGCTTCAAGCCACCGGAGTACGCGAGCGGGCCCGTACTCGAGAAGTCCGCGAGGTTGTCCTGCTTGTCCGTCGCGGCGACGGTCAGCGCGGACGCCGCGGCGCCCGGCGTGGAGATGGTCTCGGGGCCGGCGTTTCCGGCGGCGACCACGAACAGGGTGCCGTACTCGGCGGAGAGCGCGTCGACCGTCTGCGACATCGGGTCGCTGCCGTCGGTGGGGAACGTGTCGCCGAGGCTCATGTTGACGACGTCGGCGCCCGACTCGGCGGCCCACTGCATCCCGGCGATGATCCAGGAGTCCTGCCCGGATCCCTCGTCACCGAGCACCTTGCCGACGATGAGGTCGGCGCCCGGCGCCACACCCTTGAGCTCGCCGCCCGAAGCCGCGCCACTGCCGGCGATCGTGCTGGCCACGTGGGTGCCGTGCCCGTTGACGTCATCGATCGACTGGCCGGGCACGAAGCTGGCGGTACGGTCGATCCGGCCGCTCAGGTCGGGATGATCGGCGTCGACCCCGGTGTCGAGCACCGCGACCGTGACACCCGCACCGTCGTAGCCCGCCGCCCATGCGTCGGGCGCACCGACCAGCGGGACGCTTTCCTTGAGGCTGGCCGTCACGCGACCGTCGAGCCAGAGCTTGGTCACGCCGGCTTGGAGCGTCGCGGCCCCGGTCGTCGGCGCCACGGCGGACCAGAACGCACGCGCCTGCCGCTTGTCGGCGTCGAGCGCGGCGCCACGGATGCTGGCGAGCTCGCGAACCAGCCGGCTGCCCTTGGGCGGCGCGGGCTTCGCCCGGGTCTTCGCGGCGGCATAGGTGACGATCAGCGGCACCCCACCGGCCTTGGCGTCGTCGTAACCCATCTCGATGAGATCGGTGACGTTGAACAGCCGCCGGTCGAGCCGGTTGGCCCCGAGCAACGCGACGGCCTCGTCGGGAATGACGTAGAGATCGCCACCGACCTCCTGCAGGCGTACGCCACCGACGGCGTCGTCGGGCCGGTCGACATCGGCGATCTGCCGACCGTCGGCCGCGGTGCCGACGGTGACGACGTCGCCGGTGACCAACGTGACCTTGTGGGTCACGGACGACACGGGCGCGGGCGGCGCGGGCCGCGTGGGGCCGCCGAGCGCCGGAGCCTGCGGGACAGCGACCGCCGCGGCGACGAGCGCCACGGTGGTGGCGGCCGCGACCAGCCTGCGGCACCCACGTCCGGACGGCGATGAGGGGATTGGCATGCCAGAGGTCTAAACGGTCGGCGGGCCGAGAAGAAGGCCTGCCGAGGACGAGCTTCCGCCATGGCGGAACCCCGCCACCTCCGTCGCGTGTCCGCTTCCGGACACGGTGCCGCTTTATCGGTGGCTGTCGTTAGGTCGGTCGCATAGGTTGGCGGCAGGCGCGGCGAAGGCGGGGTCGGCCATGCGGGTTGCGGCGAGGCGCGGCAGTGTGCCGGATGCGGTTGCCGGCGATCCGTTCCGTGACCTTCGGGCCCTGATCGAGACCCTGCCCGTGCCCTCCGCGCCGCCGACCTACACCCAGCGCGAGGCCGCCCTCGGTCTCGCCCTGATGGACCTCTCGCTCCGGCTCGACCACGTCCCGCGCGTCGCCGAGCATCTGACGTTGATCGACCGTGGCCACATGACCCGCTCCGTCAGCGTCGACGTCGACCTGCAGGCGATCGCCGGTGCCCAGCGGCGCCGGATCGTGGCGCCGACCGAGGCCGGGCACGGCACCTCGCTCTGGATTCCGGTTTCCCGCTACAGCCGCAGCGACCTCGCGCCCGTCGTGGTCAAGGACTCGACCGGCGCGGTCGTGCCCCGGTTCACCCACCGCGACTCCAACCGGGTCACCGCGGCCGCGTTCGTCCGGCTGTTGTCGATGTTGATCGACGCGCACCGGGACGTGACGATCAGGGACACCGTCGTGCACCGGCTGCGGCACACGCACCAGCGCTCGCGGTGGCTCGTGGAGGCGGCCATCGCCGAGCTGGTCAGCGCCGGCTCCCTGCCCGAGCGCGGTATCCGCACGCCCCTCGACTACGCGCTGCTGCCGCCGCGGGCGCCGGGTGACCGCGAGGTCGACGCCCGGGCCGTACGCGATCTCGCGCTGGCCGGGCTCGACGAGCTCTGGCCCGCCGACGGCCGCAGCGGCACCCGGCTGCCGTTCGCCCACCTGCTCAGCCTCGCCTGCAGCCAATACATGCTGATCGTCCTGCTCGACGCCGCCACGCCCCGGCGCTACCTCGTCTGGGACGCGCCGCTGCTGCCGGGGCGCCGGCCCAGCGCACCCTGGCAACGCTTCGTGCAGAGCGTCCTGCCCGTCAACCGCGAGTTCGTCGTCGAATACGAGACGGCGATCCCGCGTGCGGTCGGCGCCTACCACCTCACCGTCGAGGTCAACGAGGAGGTGAGTGTCCGCCGGTTCGTGATGTCCAGCGACGTCGACGACGACTTCGTGCAGACGCTGACCCAGGACGTCGAGATGCTCGCCGAGGCGAGCGCCGGTCAGGCCCCGCATCGCAAGCTGCTCGAGCTCGAGCTGCAGGGCATCGCGTCGCGGCTCGCCGAGGTCGGCCGGCGGCGGTTGACCGACCTGACCAGCTACCGCCGCTACATCGCGGAGCGGCACCGGTCGCTGGGCGCAGTCGCGCCGCGGGTCGATCCGCCGGCGATGGACAGCGACGAGGTCGTCGCTGCACTGGGGCGCGGCGACTGCTCGGTTCCCGTGCTGGCCGCGTTCGCCGCCCACTACTCCGCCGACGGTCTGCGGCATCTCGCCCGCAGTCCGCTCGCCGGCCCCGCCTTGCCCGCGCTGGCCGACGGCATCCGGCGCTTCCAGCTCGGCCACGACATCACCACCGACAACGACCCGCGCGAGCACGGCGCGCACGCGCACTGGCGCCGCCCCAACATCGACCTCAGCCCGCATTCCACCGAGCCCGTACGCGCGGTCGCCTACCTGTCGCTCGCCGATGAGGCGCCGGCCCTCATCGAAGCGATCACCCGCGTGGTGGCCGGCCTGGCGCTGGTGGTGCTCGGCATCGGCACGCTGCTCACCGGCGGTCCACAGTGGCTCTACTCGGGCGAGATCCGATCCGGCTCCATCCCGGAGCAGGCTGACGCCGTGGTGGCGGTGCTGCTGCTGGTGCCCGGCCTGCTGATCGCTCGGCTCGACCTGCCGAGCACCCATTCCGTGCTCGGTCAGCTGCGCCAGTTCCAGCGCTCGCTCGCGATCGCGTCGGTGGTGGTGACCACCGGCCTGGCCATCGCCGCCGGGGCCGTGCACACCGACCACGCGATCACGCGGGCGTTCCAGCTCGGCATGGCGGTGCTCGGGCTGATCCTGCTGTGCTGCCTGCTCGAGTTCGTGTCTCGGCGGGCGCGCCGGCGCAGCCCCGTGCCCCGATCGGCCCGCCTGCCGCGCTGGCTGCGGGCCACCGAGCGGCGGCAGCGCCGGACCTACGCGCCGGACGCCGTCTTCGACGCACGGGGGGAGGTGTGAGATGCGCACGTCGAGGTCGTCGGAGCTGGCGCGGATCGCGGCCGAGGCGGCGGGCGCCGACACGTCGGCCGTACGCCTGCGGGTCATCCACGGGCCGGCCGGGCTCGCGACCGCCGGGCTGACCAAGCCGGTCCCGGCGTTTGACCCACCGCTGCACGACCTGGCGCAATGGCCGAGCGACTTCTGGCTGTTCTCGGTCGCCGGCCTCGCCATGTCCGTCTGCGCCTGGCCGACCGCCGCCACGGTTTTCAGCGAGCCGTTCGAGCTCGGCGCTCCACATGCGACCGAACGCCCCGACACCTTCGCGTACGACGGTTTCTCCGTCCCCAACCCCGGCTTCCTCAACGAGCCCAACCGCCGGATCGAGGCGCTGCTGACCCTCAACAGCACGCACTGGGCACCGTCCTATCGCGACTGCCTGGTCACCGGAGTGGTGCTCGCGCAGACGTGCCAGCTCGCCGTCGACCGCGGCCGCGGGCCGATCGTGCACCTGCACTCACCGGTCGCGCCGTTCATCGACCAGCAGGTTTCGGCCCGCGGCGACGGTTCGCTGGAGCGGCTGAGAGACGCGTTGGGCCCGTGCGTGCGCCTGTCGGCGCTGGTCGACCCGCACGAACCGACCGCCCGGCTCGACTTCGAGCAGGGGCTGGTCGCGCTGGCCGAGGAATACGGACTGGGCCTGAAACTCAACGACCGCCGCTTCAACCGCGTACCCGGTGAGTGGTTCACGATCCGTGGCTTCGACCGCGAGCGCTACCGGCAGGTGCGGGCCCGGATGTTCCCAGAGACGCCGATGCACCTGCCCAAGCACGCGATGATCGCCAGCGTCATGGGGCCGGCCCGGCTGGGCATGGCGGCCGACGTGATCGCCCGGATCCGGGCCAACGGCGTCGGCGTGCTGGCAGCGGCCGTGTCGAGCGTACGCAAGATCGGCTTCATCAACCTCGTCCTCCCGCTCGGCGACGGCGCGGACGTGGCGGCACCGGCCTGGTCCGGGCACTGGGACGACGCGGTCAAACTGATCGCGGAACGCTGCCGCACCTACGACGCGGACGGCGCCGACCACAGCGACCACGACGCGTTCGCCGGCTTCAAGGTGGCGCTGAGCCCGCCGATGCGTTGCTCGTTCCCCCAGTCGAGCCGGCGGACCGGCGCGTCGGTCACGGGCCGCGTGCCCTACCCGCTGTGGTTGCGCTGGGACCTGCCCAACCGCACGGTCGGGTCACCGCTCCTGCTGTCGATGGTCGAGCAGAACCTGGCGCCCTACGCCGAGCACACCGAGGTGGCGTACGCGCAAGCCCGGGTCGGGCGCGGCGATCTGGTCCGCGGCCGGGCCAAGCTGGTGGTGTTGCTGGCGCAGGCGCCGCGCGACGTGGCCGACGCCCAGGCCGTGCTCGACGAGGTCGCCGAGCGGGTCCAGGAACGCACGCTGGAGCAGCTGTCCGACACCCGGCTCGTGGGCCCAGGCCGGGTCCGGCTGCGGCTCTCCCCGCGCGAACGCTGGCTCACACACGCGGGCGTCTCCGCGTAAGCTTTGAAGATGATCGACCTGTCGACGGAGCCGCCGCCCGCCGGGTCGAGGGCCGTGCGGATGTCACGCCGGCAGTTGCTCCTCTCGGGCCTTTGTGGACTGATCGGCGGCGGCGCGGCTGCCTACGGCGTGGTGGCCTTCACGCGACCCGACCCGCTCAACCCGGTGGCCGACAGCGTGACCGAAGTGGACCCGGCGGGAGCCGTCCAGGAGATGTTCGTCGACCTGGCGACGTTGGGGCCGGCGGTGACCGTTTCGGTCGGCCGGTCGGGGCGGTGCGCCGTCACCGTCGGCGCCACGATCGCCTACGGCTCCTCGGAGAACGACGTGCTGTCGCAGGCGGGCGCGATGTCGTTCGAGGCCGTCGGCGCCAACGAGATCGCGCCGAGCCTCGACCGCGCGGCGCGGTCGTCACTGTCGCTGACCGGCATCGAAGCCCCCTACACGGTGACCCAGCCGGTCGCGTCGACGACGGTGCTGGAAGGCCTGAGCCCGGGCCGCACGACGTTCACCGCCAAATACCGCGTCGAAGGCGGGTCGCCGGTCCCCATCTTCTTCAGCTACCGCTCGATCGTGGTCACCCCGCTCCCTGACTGACGCCGCGGCGGCGGGCCAATTGGGCCAGCTCGACACGGTTGGCGGTACCGGTCTTGGCCAGCATGTGCGAGATGTGGGTGCTGACGGCGAGGAGCGGTTCGGCCGGCAGTGTGGTGGCGAACGTGTGGCATCGCCGCAGAGCGGCCGCGGCCTGGTCCCGCGCCCCTCTTTCGGCAAGCAGCGCCTCGGTCAGCCGCCAGCCGGCGTAGGCCGCGCTCCAGCGCAGGGGGACCACGGTGCACGCCTGCTCGGCCTGCCGCCACGCGTCGGCGGCGCCGGCCGGATCAGTCGCTCGGATCCACTCGGCGTCGTAGAGCGCCCGCATCGCCGAGATCACCAGCGAACCGGATGCCTGCATCCGCAGGTGGAGCGCCTTTTCGCCCACCTGCGGATGCGAGCGACAAATACCGATCGCTAAATCGTCCAAACGCCATAGGCCGTCTCGTCCCAGAACGACTTGACCTGGATCTGGGCACCCTTGAGCTTGGCCTTGGGCACGTCGAATACCACGAGTCCGGCCTTCTTCTGGCCCTTGCCGAGGTCTGCCGAGTCGAACAGCCCGTCGTGCATCGTGAAGGTGGTTTCGAATACCTCGCCGTCGGCCGCAACCAGCGAGATGTCGCCAGGGTTGGCGAAATGGCTACCGGCCTTGACCAGAACAGTCAGCGTGACGCCGTAATAGACGCCCTTCGGGTCGTCGAACTCATTGGCCGGCTTGAGCTGCTTCCCCTTGGCGACGGTGAACGCCACAACCTGGTCGCCCTGCCCGAACAACGACGAGTCGACGGTGATCGTGTCGCCCATCTTCGCCATCACCGGCCGCTCTGGCTTGCCTTCCTCCGCGGCTGGGGTCGAGGTGCTGGTATCACCCGCCCCGGAGCTGACCGTCACGTCGTCACCGCTGTCGCCACCACTGCCGCAGCCGATGGCAATCACCGCACCGAGAACGAGACCGACAGTGGTCAGGATGGGGCGCTTATGCATTTCGATTCCTCCACATTTAAGTGCGACTTAATTGCGAGAGGACTCACCTTGGACCGTGTCGATACGGATGGGAAGTGGATGGCTGGGCATGGTTGGCCCAACCGTTCGGCGGGAGGCAACGGTCGGTGTGCATAGTTATCTGTCCGAATCGCGGTACGGACCCAGGAAGGCCGATGGCGATTACCGTGACCGGCGTGTCAAATAACCGACAACGACTTCGGTGCTGGCAGATCTAGGCCGGCGTGGCGACGCAGAACTCGTTGCCGTCCGGGTCGGCCAGGACTGTCCAGCCGAAGCCTTGCGGCATGTGTTGGCGGTCGATGACCGTGGCGCCCAGGTCGAGGAGGCGGTCGATTTCCGCGGCCGGGTCGCCGTCGCTGCTCCAGTCCAGGTGGACTCGGTTCTTGACCGTTTTGGGTTCCGGGACCCGCTGGAAGCCCAGGCACAGGCCGGGCGTCTCGCCGAGGATGAGGAAGTCGTTTTCCTTGCGCCACGACTCGCGCAAGCCCGTCGCGGCCGCCCAGAAGCTGGCCAGCCTCGCCGGGTCGGCACAGTCGAACGTGACCATACGGGTCTGTAGCGCCATATCTTTACAGCCTAGTCCTGATTTGTCGTCACGCGGCGTGTTCGTCGATGAAGGTCAGCATTTGGCGCCACGCGTCTTCGACGTCGGCCTGGTGCTGGCCGAAGTTGCGGTCGAAGAAGCTGTGGCCGGCGTCCGGGTAGACCGTCATCCGGACCTCGACACCGTGCGACCGCACGCGGTCGGCGAACTGTTCCACCTCGGCCACCGGCGACGCGGACGGGATGGCGTAGAACCCGATCGAGCCGCGCAGGTCGTCGCCCGCCGCGGCCTGGCGGAACGACATCGCGCCGCCGAAGCAGAAGCCGACCGTGAACAGCGACGTCACGCCGGCCGAGCGCAGCCGGGCCGCGGCCGCCGACGCGTCCGCTCGTACGGTCGCGAAGTCGAGCTGGTCGACGTGCTCCTTGTAAGCGAACGACTCGCCGCGACCCGCCGTCCGTCCGAAGTAGTCGAAGGCCAGCGCGGACAGGCCGGCCGCGGCGAAGCTGGACGCCAGATCCTGATAGAAGACGTGCAGTCCGCGTACGTCCGGGAAGATCACGATGCCGCGGCCGGTGGGCGACGCTGCGATCATCGTGCCACCGATGCGTCAGTCGCCGGCGCAGCCCACCTTGTCGAGCGCGCGCGTGATCTCCGCTTCGTCGAGACCGGCGAAGTGCTCGCTGATCCGGCGTCGGGTCGACCACAGGTGGGTGGGGTAGGCCTCCTCCAGCCGGCGCAGGCCGGCCGGCGTCAGAATCGCGTACCAGCCGCGTCCGTCCTCTCCGCATCGCGTCCGCTTGACCAGACCGTCGCCTTCGAGTCGCGCCACCGCGCGGGTCATGCCGCTCAGTGACAGGTCGCTGCGGCCGGCGAGCTCGCTCATCCGCAGCTGCCGGTCGGGCGCCTCGGACAGGTGCATCAGGATGCTGTAGTCCGTCAGCGAGATCCCTGCGCGTTCGCGCAGGTCGTGGTCGAGCAGCTTGGGCAGCACGATGATCACCCGCCCCAGCGCGCGCACCAGTGCCTCTTCGGAGGCGCTCAAGGGCTCCATCGGCTCGGCTGTGACGGGACGCATACGACCATGATACTTGCTGGCGCAAGGAACTGCTCGTATGTTTGCTTGACGAAGCAAGGACTTAACCGGAGTCCTCCCCCCGAGCAAGGAACGACACCATCGTGACCAGAATCGGAATCATCCTCGGCAGCACCCGCCCCGGCCGCAACGGCGAGGCCGTCGCCAAGTGGGTGTACGAGCACGCGTCCAAGCGGACCGACGCCGAGTTCGAGCTCGTCGACCTGCTGGACTACAAGCTGCCGCACCTCGACGAGATCGGCCTGCCGAGCATGGGCCAGTACAGCCAGCCCCACACGCTGGCCTGGGCCGAGAAGATCGCCTCGTTCGACGGCTTCGTGATGGTGACGCCGGAGTACAACCACGCCACCTCGGGCGCCCTGAAGAACGCGATCGACTTCCTGTTCGCCGAATGGAACAACAAGGCGGTCGGCTTCGTCAGCTACGGCTCGGTCGGTGGCGCCCGCGCCGTCGAGAACCTGCGTCTCGTCGCCGGTGAGCTCAAGCTGGCGGACGTCCGTTCGCAGGTCATGCTCTCGCTGTTCCACGACTTCGAGAACTTCAGCACCTTCAAGCCGGGCGAGCACCAGGCCGACGCGCTCCACACGACCCTGGACCAGGTCGTCGAGTGGAGCCGGGCGCTCGCTCCGCTGCGCGGCACGGCTGCCTGACCGGCACCCCGCGCAGCACGGCCCGAGGGCCTGCCACCGGACAGCACAGCCACGGCAGGCCCTCGGGCCGCTTCGTACGCCCAGCGAGGTCACCGTCCGGGCGCAGAACCGACCGGTTCCGTGCTCTCCCACCGTCCGGTGGAGTACCGTTCCCCCGGACACAGGAGGTCGAGCATGTCCCTGACGGTGGACACGGAACAGCGCGGCGACATCGTCGTGGTGGCGGTGGGTGGCGAGCTGGACATGGCCACCGCGCCGCAGCTGCAGGACCAGATCACCGACCTACTCGACCGCGGCCGGTCCCGGCTGGTCTTCGACCTCACCGAGGTCTCGTTCTGCGACTCGACCGGGCTGTCCGTCTTCGTGCGCGCGAAGAACAGCACCGACGACGCCGGCGGTGTCGTGCGGCTGGCCGCTCCCCAGCGGGGCGTGCGCCGCATCCTCGAGGTCAGCGGCCTGGTCGAGGTGCTGCACACCTACGCGACGGTCGACGAGGCCGTCGCCGCCGACGCCGCAGAGCCCGCCGCCGGTTAGGCGGCCTCGCGGAGTGGTTCCGCGAGCGGGCCGGTCTCGGCCAGCACCTCCGCCGGCGTGGGCTTGACGGCCTCCACCGGCTCGTGCGCGCCGGGTGCGTGCGCCTCGTCCTCGACGTAGCTCGGTCGGCTGATCACGAGGCTGGCCGCCGCCTGCACGACCAGGGCCCCGCCCAGCACGCCGATCGGCGCGATCCAGCCGCCGGTCGCCTCGTAGAGAATCCCGACGAGCAGCGGACCCAGCGCGGCGAACAGATAGCCGACACTCTGCGCGAAGGCGGACAGCGCCACCGTGCCCTCGGGCGTGCGGGCCCGCAAACCGATCGCCACCAGGCTCACCGGGAAGACCGTCTGGCCGATGCCCATCAGCGTGACCCAGAGCACCGCGCCGCCGTGCGGGGCGATCGCCAGCCCGACGTACGAGACGGCGGCGAGCGCGGTCAGCGTCAGCAGGAGCGGCGCGAGCCGCCGCACCCGACCCGCCAGCGCCGGCATCAGCAGCGCGAAGGGCAGCGCGAACAGCGTCACGCCGGCCAGCAGCAGGCCGGCCGTCTGAGGGCTGAAGCCCGCGTCCCGGAACAGTTGCGGCAGCCAGCCCATCGTGGCGTAGCCGGCGATCGACTGCATGCCGAAGAACACCGCCATCGCCCAGCCGATCCGGGTGCGCGCGGGGTTGATCCGGGCGCCGCGGTGGTGACCGGGCCGGCGGACCACCTGCTGGCCGCGGCGCAGCGCCGCCGGCAGCCACGGCAGGACGGCCACCGCGGCGAGCAGTGCCCACACGCCGAGACCGGCCCGCCACGAGCCGAACGCGTGCGCGACCGGCACCGCCGTCGCCGACGCCGCGGCCGCGCCGGCCGACATGGAGACGGTGTAGGCGCCGGTGACCAGGCCGGGCCGGTCCGGGAAGTGCTGCTTGACCATCATCGGCAGCAGCACGTTGGCGACCGCGATGCCGGCCAGCGCCAGCGCGCTGAATGCGATGAACGCCGCCGGCGCGTCGGTGAGCACCCGCAGCACCTGGCCGATCGCGAGCACCGCCATCGCGCCGACCAGCAGCCGGGCCGGCGCCACCCGGCGGACGAGCCACGGCGTGGTCGCGCCGAAGACCGCGAACGCGAGGGTGGGGATCGTGGTGACGACGCCGGCGAGCGCACCGGAGAGGTGCAGGCCGTCGCGCACCTCGTCGAGCAGGGCGCCGAGGGAGGTGACCACCGCGCGGAGGTTGACCGCGACGATCACGATGCCGATCAGCACCAGCAGGATCTGGCGGGGCTGGACGCGGGTGGGCGCGGTGTTGGTAGCGGTCACGAAGGACAGCCTAGAATCATGGGACGATTTATGGTGGGGTGATGTTACGCATGACACTCGCGCGCTCGACGCTGGTGCAGCAGGTGATCTCGCGGCTCAGCGAGCAGATCGAGGCCGGCGAGTGGCCGGTCGGGAGCCGGATCCCCACCGAGCCGCGGCTGGTGGAGATGCTCGGCGTCGGGCGCAACACGGTGCGCGAGGCGGTCCGGGCGCTGACCCACTCCGGCGTGCTCGAGTGCGTGCAGGGCTCCGGCACCTATGTGCGGTCGACCGACGAGCTCACCGGCGTGGTCGCCCGCAAGTTCGGCGCCGCTGGCATCGGGCACACCGTCGAGGTGCGGCGGGCCCTCGAGGTCGAGGCGGCCCGGTTGGCGGCGCTCCGGCGTACGCCCGAGGATCTGGACCGGCTCGACGCGGCGCTCCTTGCGCGGGACGCGGCGTGGGAGACCGGCGACCCCGAGGTGTTCGTCGACGTCGACGCCGACCTGCACGTCGCGGTGGTGGCCGCGGCACACAACCCGATGCTGGCGGAGCTGTACGCGTCGATCGGCGCGGCCATCAAGGCATCGGTGGCCGTGGCGGTCGAGCCGGCGATGCGGGCCGGGACCCACATCGACCATGGTCGACTGGTGGCGGCCATCCGGGCCGGCGACCCCGACCTCGCGGCACATGAAGCGGGCAAGTTCCTGGAGGCACCAACCCGGGAATAGGGTGAGCCATGCTTAAGGGCTTCAAAGACTTCATCATGCGCGGAAACGTGGTCGACCTCGCGGTCGGCGTGGTGATCGGCGCGGCGTTTACCGGCGTGGTCACCCAGTTCACCAAGTCGTTCCTCGAGCCGTTCCTCAAGCTCATCGGCGCTGGGAACAACCGGGTCGGCGGGCGGTCCGAGATCAGCACAAACAACTACATCGAGTGGGGCGCGTTCATCAACGTGCTCATCACGTTCCTTCTGACCGCCGCCGCCCTCTACTTCCTCGTGATCTTCCCCATGAACAAGCTGGCCGAGCGCCGGCGCCGCGGTGAGGAGCCCCCGCCCGCTGCCCCGAGCGAAGAGGTCAAGCTCCTCACCGAGATCCGCGACGCCCTGGTCGCCGGCGGTCGCGTGCCCGGCCAGCACCGTGGCGCCCTGGACCAGGTGCTCGGCGAGCGAGAAAACCCCCCGACCCAGCGATAGTCGAACGTATGTTCGATACTCTCCCACCATGGAGCAGCGAAAGCACTGGTGGAACGGGAAGTGGGGACGCGCCGCGCGGCGCGACGTCTACCTGCGGATCGACGGTGATGCATGGCATGTCGAGCAGCGGGCGGGCGGCGCCGACGGCGTCTCCCACTTCTACGAGTTCGGCAGCGAGGAGGAAGCGTACGACCGCGTGCGCGACCTCCTCGTCGGGCCCTTCGAGTGGCGGGAGCTCTCGGCCCGACCACCGCAGTGATCAGGCGGTCGCCGACTCGAGCAGGGCGAGGGTGCCGAGCGTCATCTGATCGCGGATCCGGCTGACCGAGGCGTCCCATTGCCGGGTGAAGCCGGGCCGGCGTTCGAGGTCACGCCAGACCGGCAGCACCGCCTCGTCGACCCGGGCGGCGGGCATCCACAGGTGCAGCAGGGTGTCGATGGCCGGGCGCAGCCGAGCGATCCGCTGCGCCCGGGTGCCCGGCCCGGTGAGGCTCGACTCCATCAGCGCCAGCAGCGTGGTGAGCAGCCAGTCGTGCAGCGCGAGGTCTTCGCAGAGGTCGACGATCGACGCGACGTGCTCGCGCGGCACGATCAGCTCCAGCACCCGCAGCGTCGGGCTGACGACCCGGAACGTGCCGGTCGCCTCGGCGCCGGGCTCGTCGGTCGGGGTCACCACCCAGCGCATGTGGGTGCGCTGCGTGCGGAACGGCGGGTTGCGGTCGAGCCGGGTGGAGCGCTGCACCGCGTCGAGCGTCCGCCCGCTGATGGCGCCGAGATTGAGAGTGCCCAGGGCCTGGCTGGTGCCGGCGAACCCGCGGGCCATGTCGGCCACGTCGGCCTTGCCGATGGCCTCGATCGTGCCCGGCCGAGTGAGGTAGTGCGACCAGGAGAGTCGCCTGTTCGCGGTGCTCTTGACCACGACCGTGTGACCCGAGCCCTGCGCCACGTGGCCACCGGTGATCGACGCCCGGGTGATCACTGTGCCGACGCCGCGGATGACCTTGCCCGAGAGCGCCGGCAGGCGGCAGTCCACACTGGTCAACAGATTGGGTGAGACGGCGTACGCCATCGGGCGCTCGGACCGCCGGACCTGCTCGCCGACCAACAGGTTGAGCACCTCGGCGGTGGCGTCCCAGGGCAGCGAGGTCGAGTTCTGCAGGAGTCCGGTGTGGACCTCGCCGAACGTGAGCATGTCCGCCTCCGAAGAAGATTGCGGCGCAATCACATCGCATGGTCCGCCCGCTGGGCAAGGCCGCCGCGCGGAATGCCACCCAGACGATATTTTGATCAAGCCCGATGCCCGGGGAACCCGTGGCTTGCCGAATATTGGTACGGTAACGACGCGTGTCGCTCGCGTAATCGAGGAGCCGCGTTGACCAAGGTCTACGTCTCTGCAACGTTCCGTGATCTCGAAGAGTGCCGTTCCGCGGTCAAGCTGGCACTCCGGCGGTTGCGGGTCGAAGACGTGGCCATGGAGTCCTATGTGGCCGAAGATCGCCGACCGGTCGAGCGCTGCCTCGAAGACGTCGCGGAGTGCGATCTCTACGTCGGCATCTTCGCCTGGCGCTACGGCTTCGTGCCGCCCGGCTACGACCGGTCGATCACCGAGCTCGAATATCGGCAGGCCGAGGCGATGGGCAAGCCCTGCCTGATCTTCCTGCTCGACGAGGAAGCGCCGTGGCCGCGCGTACACATCGATCGTGGTGTCGACGCCGAGCGGATCGAGGCGTTGCGCAGCGAGCTCGTGGTGCGCCACATGTGCAGCACGTTCAGCGGCCCGGGCGACCTCGCCGCGTTGGTCACCGCCGCGGTCGCCAACTGCCTGGCCGACATCGGCCGCCCGACCGGTCACCTGCAGTCACTGAGCAGTGAGACCCTCAAGCGCTACTACGACCGCCTCCACCAGCAATATGGTGGCCTCGACCTCGACGCGCTGACGCCTCCGCAGCGTGACGAATACCTACAGATGCGGCTCAGCTCGGTGTTCATCGAGCAGTCCGTCCGCGAAGATCCACCGCCCGTCGAGCTGCCTCGCGAGTGGTGGCAGCGCATGCAATACGAGGGGCATCTCGAGACCGAGGACGTGCCCGACGAGGTCGACCCCGACGAGCTCGCGCTGCTCCACAAGGCCTACCGGGCCAAGCCGCTGCGCCGCCTGTTCGACGTCGTCGCCGCGCCCGACAACCAGGCGATCGTGGTGCTCGGCGACCCGGGATCGGGCAAGTCGACAGCCGCCCGCTACATCACGTTGGCGCTGGCCAACTCCGGTGCGCCGGTCGACGACCGGCTGGGGCCGCTCGACGGGCACCTGCCGCTCTTCATCGAGCTGCGGTCCTACGTCGCGCTCTACGCCGAGGGCAAGTGCAGCAACTTCATCGAATACCTCGACCATCGCGCGGGCCTCGACGGGCTGGGCCTGGAGCGGGCGGCGCTGCTGCGCTACCTGACCGGCGGCGGCCCGGCTGTGGTGATCTTCGACGGGCTCGACGAGATCTTCGACAAGCGGCGCCGGGAGGCGGTGGCCAACCAGATCGCCGCGTTCGCCGGCGAGTTCCCGCACGTCCGGGTGATCGTCACCTCGCGGATCATCGGCTACGCCCGCCGCGCCCTCAGCGAGCTCGGTTTCGCCCACTTCACGTTGCAGGACCTCGACAACAACCAGATCACCGAGTTCCTGGCCAGCTGGTACGACCTGGCGATGCACGACCGCCCCGCCGACTCGGCGGCCCGGCGCGCCCGCCTGCTCGAGGCGATGCGGCACTCGCCGTCGATCCGGGAGCTGGCCGGCAACCCGATGCTGCTGACCATCCTGGCGATCATCGGCAAGCACCAGGCGCTGCCCCGCGAGCGGTGGAAGCTGTTCGACCACGCCGCCACCGTGCTGGTCGAGCACTGGGACATCAACCGCCACCTGCAGGACCAATACGAGAGCCCCGGCTTCATCGACGCGGAGGACAAGAAGGAGCTGCTGCGCCGGCTGGCCTACAAGGTGCAGAGCGGCGTCCGCGGGTTGTCCGCCAACTACGTCAGCGCCGAAGACCTGAGCGAGGTCTTCGAGGACTACCTGACCGAGCGCTACCAGCAGAACCCGGCCGAGGCCCGCGAGATCGCCCGCGCGATGATCAACCAGTTCCGCGAGCGGAACTTCATCCTCAGCCGCTACGGCCCGCACCTCTACGGCTTCGTGCACCGCACGTTCCTCGAGTTCTTCTGCGCCGAGGCGGTGGTCGGCAAGTTCAAGCACGATCAGCAGTGGGAGTTCGACCAGCTCAAGGAGCTGTTCGTCGAGCACTGGGCCGACCCGTCGTGGCGCGAGGTGCTCCGGCTGGTGGCCGGCTCCCTGCACGAGCGGCACACCGCGCAGCTGATCGCGCTGCTGGCCACCCAGGTCAACCACCCGTGGCCCGCCGGCGCGTTCGCCCAGCCGCCGTGGAACCTGGCGCTGGCCGTGCAGTGTCTGGCCGAGGTGCGCAACCCGCACACCGCGGTCGCCGGGCCCGCGCAGGATCTGTTGCGCCGGATCATCCTGCTGATCGAGCACTGTGTCTCGATCGACGACCGCGACACGATGGCGCTGATCGAGACCGAGATCCTGCCGGCGGCCCGCACGATCGGGTCCGGCTGGCCGGGCGGGCGGATCTACCTCACCTGGTACAGGCGGCGCGGCGTCCGGCTGATCTGGAGCTCGGTGTCGGCCTACGCGGCCCAGCTCGCGGCCATCCTCGCGCCACCGTCGGAGCACGTCGAAGACCTGTTCAGCACCGTGCTGAGCGCGATCGACGACCGCTGGGCCTCGTACGCCGCCGTCGCCGGCCTGGCCGAGCTCGCGCAGGTGGCCGGCACCGCCGCCAACCGGACGGCCTACCAGCTCGCCCTGTCCCGGGCCGGCGAGGAGCTGATCCGCCGCGCCCGTGACGACGCCTACGCCGGGGTGCGGCTGGCCGCCGTCGAGGCGCTCGGCGAGCGGTTCGGCACCGACGCCCGGGTCCGCGACGTCCTGCTCGAACGCGCCACCGTCGACGGCTACGCCGCGGTCCGGCTGGCCGCCGTGCGGGCCCTCGGCGAGCGGTTCCGCGACGAGTCCGCCGTGCGCCGCCTACTACTTGACCGCACCCGCCGCGACGGCAACGCGGGTGTGCGTCGCACCGCCGTGCAGATGATGGAGCGCCTGCCCTACGACGACTCCGTGCGCGGCGCGCTGGTCGACCGGGTCCGCACCGACCGCGACGCCGAGGTGGTGGCCGTCGCCGCCCGCGCGCTCAACGACTGGGGCCTGGGCTACGAGCACCTGCGCGAGCTGCTGATCGAGCGGATCCGGGCCGAGCCCGACGGCGTCGTCCGCCGCTCGGCGGTGCGGGTGCTGGCCGACCGGCTCGGCTCCGGGCAGCCGGTGAAGAGCCTGCTGACCGCGCTGCTCCACGACGACCGCGACGCGGGCGTGCTCAGCGCCGCCGCCAAGACGCTGGTCGAGCGCTTCGACGCGGCCGACACCGTCAAGGGCCTGCTGATCGAGCGGGCCGGCCGGGACCCCGACGAGATCGCCCGCCGGGCGGCCGTGCAGATCCTCCGCGAGCACTTCCGGACCGACGCCGAGGTGCACGCCGCGCTGGTCGACTGCGCCCGCCGGGACCACTCCGCCGAGGTGCGGCTGATGGCGATCCGCGGGTTGACGGCGGCGTTGCCCGGGTTCGCGCCGGGCGCGACGGCGCTCGCCCGGATCGCGCACACCGACACGGACGCGGCGGTCCGGCTGGCCGCGACCGAGTCGTTGGTCAAGAAGATCGGGCTCGACGCGTCGGTCTGCGCGGTGCTGTCGCGGCTGGTCGGCGAGGACCCGGACGGCACCGTGCGCCGCGCGGCCGTCGAGGCGCTGGCCGAGCGCTGCGGTGGTGACGCCGCCGTCCGCCGGCAGCTGCTCGAGCGGGCCCGGCAGGACGCGCACTCCGAGGTACGCGGCGCCGCCGTGCGCGCGCTCGCCCGGCACGCCGCGACCCACCCCGAGGTGGTCGCGCTGCTCCTCGAACGCACCCGCGACGATCCCGACGGCCAGGTCTTCGCGGCCGCCGCCAAGGTCGCCGACGACGGCACCCGCACGGTGATCACCGCACGCGTGCAGAACGACGCCAATCCCCGCGTCCGCGAGGCGGCCGCGCGGGCCCTCCAGCCCTACGCGGCCGAGCCGGAGGTGCGCGACATCCTGCTCGACCGGGTGCGCCGCGACCCCGACGCGCTGGTCGTCACCGAGGCGGCGGTGGCCCTGGCCGCGGCCGGCATCGACGACGAGCACCGCGACCTGCTGGCGCTGCGAGCCACCGGCGACGACGAGATGGTCCGGGCTGCGGCCCTGCGGGCGCTGGGCGAGTCGTTCGGCGGCGACCCGGCGATCCGCGAGCTGCTGATCGCCGCCGTCCGGCACGACGGCGACCTCCGCGTCCGCCGCGAGGCGCTGCGCGTGCTGGGCGAGCGCCTCTACGCGCACGAAGAGGTGCGCCAGGTGCTGGTCGACATGGTGCGCGACAGCGACTGGTCGATCCGCGAGGCGTCGGTGCGGGCCCTCTGCGAGCGCTTCGGCACCGACCCCGAGATCCGCCGGCTGCTGGTCAGCCTGGCCAGCGACGACGACGACCGCAACTTCCGCCGCCTCGCGGGTCAGGCGCTGAGCTGGCTACCCGGCGCCGACCCCGAACACCTACCCGACATCGGTGACTGACATGCCGCCGCAACTCGCCGACGAAAGCGCAGTCGCCGGCACGCCGCCGTGTGGCGACCCGACGACCGACGCCTTGCTAGTCGCACCAGCGGTTTCACCCGCCGATGAAGGCGTCGATGCTGCGGCGACCGCAACTGCCGCGGTTTCGCAGCTCAGGCGCGGGGCCGGCTGCCCGGCCCAGTTTCCGAAAGCCAGCCCGACATCGGCGACTAGCGCCGTGGTCTCACTTGCGGTTTCACTCGCCGATGAAGACGTAGTCGATGCGGTCGACCAGTTCCTTGGGCAGTTCCATCTGTTCGCCGCGCATGCGGGTGAAGACCTGGTCGAGGACGATCGGGTCGATGGAGACCTGGTTGAGGATGGTGCGCACCGCGAGCTCGACCTGGAGGAACCGCGACCCCAGCACCGAGAACGTGCGGTAGGCGCTGAACGCCGCCGCGCGCGGGTTGAGCTGGACGACCGCGGGCAGCTTGTCCCAGTCGTCGGGGAGCTCCTCGACCTGCCAGGGCGTGGTGACGACCTCGCCGTTGTGGCGGAGCAGGCCGAGCCGGATGAGCTGCCAGACGGCGGCCAGGAACGGGCACGACCAGCGGCGCATGCCGTTTTCCATGTCCCACAGCTCGACGTCGACGAAGATCGAGTGGCGGTTGGCGGCGTTCTGCATCGGCGGCAGCCAGATCTTGTCGGCCATCGCCGGGATCGCCACCGTGTTGGGCGAGCGTTGGCCGTTGCAGAGCCAGCCGGTCTCGGTGGTCGGCGGGCGGATGCCGTTGCTGCCCGGCACCGGGTCGGTGACCAGCGCCTGCTCGACCAGCTTGGCCAGGGGCACCTCGTCGGCGACCGCACAGCCGGACTCGCGGGCCAGGTAGTCGATCACGAGGCCGTTTTCCTCGGCGGCCGCGACCAGCATCGGGATCACCTCACGCGGCGTGCTGAACCGCGAGAAGTAGTCGTCGACCAGGAAGCAGGTGCTGATCCGCGGGCGGTTGCCGCCCGGCTTGGCCGCTGCCGTGCGCGCCGCGGCCTGAGCCCAGGGCGCGACACGGCGGAAGTGCCGGCGCAGTGACTCCATGCCGCCGGCGAACTCTTCCATGTAGAGGTGACCCAGCTCGATGGAAAGGTGCGACAACGGAACGCGTTCGACGCTCCGTTGCGCGACCGCCTCTTCGAATGCCACTCCGGTCACAGCGTCTCCCAGGCCGCATCGTCGACGATCTTTTTGGCCAACGAGTCGAACTGTTCCAGCGTCTCACGGTTCGCGATGCGCCGCGACCACACGTCGTTATCCGAAATTAGCTGTTCACGCCATTGCAGGACCGGGTCGAGCGGGATGGAGCCGAGCAGCAGGGTCCGGCCGACCTTGCGGCTGCTGGCCAGTTCGGACAGATCACGGTCCACATCGCGCAGCCACGCGACCTGCGCGGGCCGCAGCCCCTCGAGCTCGGGTGAGTCGGGGTTGACCACCGCGGTGCGGACGAAACGCAGGGCGTTGGCCAACTCGTCGCGGTCATGGCCGTGGCTGACGCCGGTGTGCAGGATCCCGCGCTCGCCGTAGACGAGGCCGGCCGCCGCCAGCACATGCTGCCGGGTCCACCGGTGGAAGACCAGCCACCGCGTGCGGATGTTGCGCAACGCCTCGGACGCGGTCGCCGCGAGCACCATCTCGGTCGCGTAGGACCGGCCGGCGCTCAGGTCGACCAGCAGCAGGTCGAACTCTTCCTCCAGGTGCAGGAAGAGCCGCGCGCACCGGTCGATCATCTCCTTGGTGATCGGGAACTCGCCGCCGCCACTGTCACCGGGCAGCAGGACCAGCCGGCCGGCGCCCGGCGGGCGGCTGCGCAGGCTGGACCGGTCGGACTCCTGCCAGATCTCCAGCCGCTGCGGGTCGGCCACGATGCCGTGCAGGTAGGAGTGCAGACCACCCTGCGTGGTGCCGTGCAGGGCGGCCGGGATGTTGAAGATCGCCCCGGACGTGGGCGAGCCGAAGTCGAAGTCGAGGTAGCAGACGTCGCTGCCCTGCAGCGCGCTCCGATAGAGGATGTTGCTGCTGGTGACGGAGCGACCGGTGCCGCCCTTGTCGGAGGTCGCGAAGATCAACATTTGTGCTCAGCCTGCCTCGGTCACGTCGCGCCGCGCGGCGGCCAACTCGTCCAGGGAAATCAGCACCTGGGCAGCCAGGACGGCCGCGGTGCCGGGGCGCTCCGGCAGGATCTCGCGGGCCCGGGACAGGTGGATCTGCGCGACCTTGAGCGTCTCGCGCATGCGGGGGCCGGCGTCGCCGGCGCCCGAGAGGAGTTCCATGTCGTAGAGGTGCTCGGCCTCGGTCAGCAGGTCGAACGCGTAGTTGCCGAGCCGCGGACTGCGTAGCGGCGGGCGGTTGAGCATGTTGGCCGTGGTGACCAGACCCTGCACGACGCGCTGGGTGTAGTACCAGGACGGCTTGTCGTAGCGGGTGGTCAGCTGGCCGAAGACGGCCGTCGGCTGGTCCCACAGGTTGCGCCCGGAGCCCTTGTCGAGGCGGCGCTTGTTGAGGTGGTCCCACGTGCGGTCGGCCAGCTCCAGCATGCGGCTGCGGCCCTCGGCGTCGTTGATCAGGCCGGCGATCACAGTGGTGCGCTGGAAGAGCAGCGCCGAGAACTCGGAGACCGTCCACAGCAGCCGGGCCTCGCCGGCGTCTTCGCTGCCGACCAGCGGCACGAGTACGCCCGGCGCGTGCAGGTTGAGCGCGGGGTCGGTGTCGAACGGCCGGCGGGTGATCCGCGCACGGTTGGCCAGCTCGGAGACCACGTCGCCGATGCGGCCCAGCTCGATGTCGGTGCCGCGCTCCTGCACCAGGCCTTTGACGGCGAGCGAGGTGACCAGCAGCGTGTAGTAGTCGGACGCGTCCTCGTCAGTGGTGCGCCAGGGGATGTCCTCGACCGGCCAGCGCGGGCCGGTGCCGAACGTCGCGATCGTCGACCAGTAGGACCGGGTCAGCTCCCAGCGCAGCTGGAGCGCACGCGAGAGTCGCTGCTGTTCCTCGTTGAGCAGACCGAGAACGCGGGTCCGCTCGGAGAAGAGGTCTTCGATGGCGTCGACGGCGATGACCGTGAAGTAGAGGTAGGGCGCGTCCTGGGCGTAGCCCTTCTGTTGCTGCCCGACCGGCTCGGTCGTCTCGATGGGCGGGGCCCCGCTGACGATGCCCCAGGACCAGCCGACCTCGAACAGGCGGTCGGGGCTGTCGATGTCGCCGACCTGGCCGGAACCGATCAGGACCTCGCGGAAGCTCGCGATGGTTTCCCGGAGGTCGCGGCGCAGCGCGCTGACCACCTGGCGCTGTGGCAGGTTCTCCTGGTTGATCATGCCGATCATCGCCTGGCCGAAGCTCGAGTCGATGTCGAAGACGTTGACCGTGAAGCTGCGCAGCAGGCCGGTCATGGCCGCGCTCAGCCGGGTGCTGGCCTGCTCTTCGAGCGAGTCGATCTCCTTGCGGTTCTCCTCGCGGCTCGCCACGGACCGGAGCACCTTGAGGAAACCGAGAACCGACAGCGACAGCGTGACCGACATGGCGAACGAGTCGACGATGTCGAGCCGGAGCTGCTCCTTGGACGGCTGGGCCGGGCCCGACGAACTGAAGTAGGAGGAGCCGGCGAAGATCGGAGTGCCGTCGGGGTCGCTGTAGCGGTCGAAGTATTCGCGGAGGATCGTGATCAGCGTCTTGGGGATCTCGGTCGCGTTGCCGAGCGGGCGGAGCGCCCGGATCATGTCTTCGGAAGTCTCGTCCGGACGGTCGAGCTTGAACGACTCGACCTTGGTGGCCGGCATCAGGATGCAGAGCAGCTGCTCCGCGTCGCCGATGGAGTTGGGCGCGTCACGCCCACCGAACTTCCACTTCTTCTCCCGGTCGGACCAGGACGAACGCACTGTCGCGTTCCAGATCTCCAGCAGCTGTTGACGAGGCTGCATCCTCATCTGTCGCGCACCACCATCCGCCTGACTCCACTGACGCCAGCTAGCAACTCGAGGGAACACTGTGGACGCATGACGAGTGCACCTCATTCGTCCGCTTCACTCAATGATGGACCACGGGTCAAGGCCGCCGAAAGGCCCGTGGGCTCCGTTCCACAGTGGCGGTCTCCACCTGCGTAAACGCCGATGGATCGGGGCGGTGACGCGCGATCGCCCGCGTACACCGGCTTTCATGATCATCTCATGTGGCCAGTGATGCTTCCAAGATCCATAGTGGGTGGACCGACCGAGTGGTCGGATCGTGGTAGCCGAACGTACGGTTTGGCAACCCCCTCGACGGATGCCGGACAGTGGTCTTTTTTGATCAGAGTAAATGTCCCGGTTTCGATGGCTATCGCGTTACGTCTATGTGAATGGCGACGATCTCCGTCTGTTCACGACCTTGGTCGATGGATAGCGTCGCGATAGCCATCGATGGGCCGGGCACAGGGGCCCGGCCGCAAGGGGGAGGGCTCATGCGTCGAACCATCGCGCTGGTGGCCGGAACGGCGCTGGTAGCAGCGATGCTGCCGGCGGCCGCAGGCGCCGAATCGAAGTACGATCCCGGGCCGAGCGGCGCCGACCGCGCCACGCTGGCGTTGGGTGGTCAGGTCGCCGCGAAGGCACCGGCCGGCAAAGCGCCCACGGGCGTCAATCCTTATCTGGGCCTCGTGCCGGATCCGACGACGATCGACTACGCCGCGTGGAAACAGGCGGCCGAAAAGCAGAGCGCGGTCCGCGAGCAGAAGCGGGCGCTGCGCCAGGCGGCCGCCGCGTCGCCGATCCTGGTCGACGAGGACGAGCCCGACGGCACGCAGGGCAGCAACGACTCGACGGCCATCGCCCAGCCCGTGCCCGGCTTCGGCACCAGGGCCAAGCAGAACCCGCGGGCCCGCATTCTCGGCTCGCTCGACAACGAGACCGTCTCCCGCACGACGCTGACTCCCAACACAGAGGACGACGGCGCCATCCCGCTGGCCCGCGACACCGGCATCCAGGCCAGTCGCAACGGCATCACGACCAGCGGCACGATCGGTGACGGACCGCACGGCTCGGCCGCCGGTGACACCGGCGACTTCGACTTCTACAAGCTGACCATCACGCAGGTCGGTGAGACGCTGCGGGCCGACATCGACACCCCGGTCGGGCTGCTCGACTCGATGCTCGCGCTCTACGACGCCGATGGCGAAGAGGTCGCGTTCAACGACGACTCGGGTGGGTTCGACAGCCTGCTGACCTACACGTTCACCGAGGCCGGCGACTACTACCTCGCGGTGACCGGCTACAACGTGCTGCCGGCGGACCCGTTCGACCCCGCCAGCGGTGACGGCGCGGCCAGCGAGGGCGCCTACAACCTGCTGGTCGACGTGGCCCGAGCCGACCTCGACTTCTACGCAGTGCAACTGCGCAAGGGCGACGTGCTCGGCACCTCGGTCACCGGTGGGGCCGCGACGATCACCCTCTACGACACCGCCGGCCGCGAGGTGCACGGTTCGAGCCAGGACCTGACCTTCATCTACCCGCCGAGCAGCCCGCTGCCGGGCGGTGGCAACGCGGTCAGCGAGCACGTGGCCGACGAGGACGGGCTGCACTACGTCGCGGTCAGCAACGGCAGCGGCGCCTACGACATCACCGTCGAGGCGTACCGGCCCAACCTCGAAGGCGACAAGGTCACCCAGACGATCTTCATCGACTTCAACGGCCAGCGGCTCAACACGGCGATCTTCGGTGGTCCGGGCGTCGTGACGCTCAGCCCGTTCCGTGCCTTCCTCGGGCGCTGGGGTCTGACCACGGCCGACGAGAACGCGCTGATCGACCGGATCGTGGCCGAGGTGACCGAGAACCTCAAGCAGGACCTGATCGCGAGCGGGCTCAACGACAAGTTCCGGCTGAAGATCCTCAACAGCCGCGACCACGCCGACCCGTTCGGGCAGGTCAACGTCAGCCGGCTGATCGTCGGCGGCACGATCGCCGAGTCCGGCGTCAACACGATCGGCATCGCCCAGTCGATCGACCCGGGCAACTTCGACACGCAGGAGTCGGCGCTGATCCTGCTGGACGTGCTGAGCGGCCCGGCCGACGATGACGCGTCGCTCAACTTCTACATCACGCCGGCGAGCGACAAGATCGCCTTCATCTCGCAGGCGGTCGGCAACGTGGTCTCCCACGAGGCCGGTCACTTCTTCGGCAACTGGCACGTCGACCAGTTCAACGACACCCTCAACCTGATGGACCAGGGCGGCAACTTCCCGCTGCTCTACGGTGTCGGCCCGGACGGCGTCGGCGGCACCGCCGACGACCCCGACGTCGACTTCGGTGAGGACGAGTTCAACCCGAGCGAGGGATTCACCGGCATCGAGGACACCAAGGGCCGGCTCGCGACGGTCCTGACCCGCTGATCTGATGGGCGGAGGGGGCTCCGGCTCCCTCCGCCCACGCTCAGCCTTGCGCCGACGGTGACGGCGGCGCGCTGGAACCCTGCGGCTCCGTGGCGCGCATCAGGTCGACGATCGCCGCCTGGTCGGCCTTGGACGGCAGGCCCCAGCCGGGGCGGTAGTCGTACACCTGGTCAAGACCGGTGGCGGCGGTGCGCCCGTCGAGGATCTCCACGGCGGTCGCGTCGATGAGGCCGGGATGCTCGACCCCGCAGGCCTCGGCCACCTTGAGCAGGTCACGCCGCAGCGTCTTGATGTAGTTGGCCGCGCGTACGGACTTAAGGGTCGGGTCGAGCCCCCGCGTCAGCCAGCGGTTCTGCGTGGCGACCCCGGTCGGACACGTGTCGGTGTGGCACTTCTGGGCCTGGATGCAGCCGATCGCCAGCATCGCCTCGCGAGCCACGTTGACCATGTCGCAGCCCAGTGCGAACGCCACGATCGCGTTGTCGGGCAGCCCGAGCTTGCCGCCGCCGATGAAGACGACCCGCTCGTGCAGCTCACGCTCGGCGAACATGCGGTAGACCCGCGCGAACCCCACCTGGAACGGCAACGAGACGGTATCGGTGAAGATCATCGGCGCGGCGCCGGTGCCGCCCTCACCACCGTCGACGCTCACGAAGTCGACCCCGCGCCCCGTGTCGACCATCAGCTGGGTCAGCTCGTCCCAGAACCCCAGGTCACCGACGGCCGACTTGATGCCAACGGGCAGTCCGGTCTCGGCGGCGAGCAGCTCGACCCAGTCCAGCAGGCTGTCGGTGTCGGAGAACTCGGCGTGCCGCGACGGGCTGACGCAGTCGACGCCCTCGGTGATGCCGCGGGTGGCGGCGATCTCCGCGGACACCTTGGCGCCCGGCAGCAGCCCGCCGAGGCTGGGCTTGGCACCCTGGCTCAGCTTGACCTCGAGCGCCTTGACCGGGTGCTGCGCCACCAGGTCCTTGAGCCGTGCGAGGTCGAACCGCCCCCGGTCGTCGCGGCACCCGAAATAAGCGGTGCCGATCTGGAAGATCAGATCACCACCATTGCGGTGGTACGGCGAGAGGCCGCCCTCACCGGTGTTGTGCAGGCAGCCGGCGAGGTGGGCGCCGCGGTTGAGCGCCTCGACGGCCCGACCGGACAACGAGCCGAAGCTCATCGCCGAGATGTTGACGACGGACTCGGGCCGGAACGCCTTCGGACGGTCGCGAGCACCGCCGAGCACCTTCGCGCACGGCAGGCGGGCCTCGTACCCGGCCTCCGGTGTGGAACGCGGCACCGCCCGGCCGAACGTACGGTGCTTGATGATCGGATATCCCGCCGTGTATTCCAGGTCATTGTCGGTGCCGAAGCCGAAGTAGTTGTTCTCCTTCTTCGCCGACGCGTAGACCCACCGCCGCTGGTCACGGGTGAACGGCCGCTCCTCGTTGTTGCCGGCGACCACGTACTGCCGGAGCTCGGGCCCGATCGCCTCGATCAGGTAGCGACCGTGGCCGATCACCGGAAAGTTCCGCAACAGCGCGTGGTTGCGCTGCACGAGGTCTCGCACACCGACCGCCGCGAGGGCGGACACTGCGGCCGCGGCGGCGGCCCGGATGCCGCGCTTCATGCTGCAAGGCTTTGCCCGGCGGCGTCTTGATCAAACGCGGTCAGGCGGCCTTGGCTGTCGGGCCACCCGACCAGCGACGCCTGGTCGCCAGCACGAGGACGATGAGGATGACGGAGAGCAGCGGCAGCGGGTGGCCCAGGACAAGCGAGATCGACAGCTCGACGGCGCCGCCGAGCACGGTGGCGGCGAAGATCCAGCCGGGGCCGGTCGGCAGCTTGCCGCGGTCACGGACGCGGCCCCAGGGCTTGCGCACGGACACCCACGCCTGGAACGCGATCGCGCCGGCCATGAGCGCGGTGCCGACGACGAGGGGGAGCGTCGGACCGTCGGTCAGCGACCGGGTGAGGGCGGGCGACAGGACGAAGATGCCGGCGTAGACCTGCACCATGCTGATCGAGAACTTTGTCAGCACCCACCAGTGGAGGAAGAAGCCCCAAGGGGTGGCGGCGGCCAGGGCGATGCCGGTGCAGGCGGAGATGCCGGCCATGGGGGCGAGCAGGCGGCCGTCGATGCGCTGCGCCATCGCGGTGGCGGCATCCCGCACGACGGTGTCGTCAGCGGCGAGACCGACGGCGAGGAGCACGCAGAGCGCCATCGCCTGCGCCATCCAGCCGACGGAGGTCAGGATGTGCAACCACACGGTGAGCTGCCGCCATCGTCGCGCCATCCGTCGATGGTCCAGGCCAACCGGCAACGGCAAAAGGGGAGGAAACCCGGGATTCGAACCCAGGGTTCACCCGGAGAGGGACTGGGTTCGGCCGTCCGATGACACGATGCGTGCCGTGAGGTGGCTGCGGCTGCTCCGCGCGGCGCCTCAGGGCACCAGGATCTCCGGACGGGGACAAGGTCATTCGTCCGGTTGGGCGCTCCGCCCGGGGGAGGGTGGCGGCGCGGGGTTTCCTCGGGATCGGGGTTGCCGCGCCAGTTGCGGCTCTGCCTGGGCACGATCTTTGCTTGCGGCGGCGCAGCGTGCTCTCTGTGACCATGTGTGTTGAGTCAGGTCTACGCTCGGGTGTTCACATGATCGTGTGTGCGTGGTCTGGACGACCCGTCGTGCAGCGGCCAGGTGGGCTGCACGCGATCATGGCGGTGCGGCGCTGATTACCGGCTGGGCTGCACTTGATCAGGCTGCGGGCGGGTCTGCCGGGCATGGCTGAGCCGAATCAAGACGTCGCGCGGCGATGCGGGCCAGGTCCCGGGATATGGCGTGGCGCGGGGCGATGACCCGGCGACGCCGCCGGGTCCGCGGCAAGTGTCGGTCGCGGCGCCGTGAACTAAGCCGCCGGTGAGTGGTCTGGCGGGGCGGTCGGGCGGTGGTCGGTGGGCTGGGGCTCCTCCGGCGCGGCGGCGATGGCTAACGGCTGTTCCTGCTCCCGGTACGCCTGCTCGCGGTCCGGGCGCGCCGGGCCGATCGGCGGCTCGTGCTCCCCGCGTACGGCGACCATCTTGAACTCGCCCGTCTGCTCGCTGATCGCCGCAGCTGCCATGACGGCCGCCGCTGCCCGGTCGGCCATGCGCTTGGCCTCCCGTTGCATCCGTGCCCGTGCTTCCATCGTCTGGTGCTCGACCGCTTCCGCCGTCTGGCGGGCGTGGTCCAGCCGCGACAGCTCCGCGCTCAGCTCTTGTCGGGTGGCCTGGAGCCGGTGGGCCAGCTGGGCCAGTTCCTGCTCGACCGCCGCCCCGTCGTGGCGGAGCTGGCCGAGCTGCTGCTGCGCCTGCTCCTGCGCGTTGCGCAGCTGTGCGAGCGCCTGCTGGCGGGCCTCGATCTCCTGCTGCGCCAGCGTCAGTTGCTGCTGATGCGTCTGCATCTGCTGGGACGCTTCCGACTGCCGCGCTTCGTCGGCTTCCATGGCCGCCGCGCGGTGGTCGTTGATCTCGCGTTCGACGTCCGCGCGCCACTGGGTGAGTTCCTGGCGGGTCTGCTCGTGCGCCGACTCGATCCGGGCCCGCGCTTCGCCCTCGGCGCGTTCGATCGCGGCGACGCTGGCCTCGTGGCGGCGCGCCGACTCCTGCTCGGCCGCCTCCAGGGCCGCCTGGCCCTCGGCCCGCAGCTGCTCCGCCTTTTCCCGGGCCGCCTCGAGCACCTTCTCGGCCGCGGCCTTGATCTCGGCGGCGTGTTGGCCGGCGGCGTCGACGATGGCCTGGCCCTGCTTCTCGGACAGGGCCAGGATCTCGTCGACCATGGAGCCGAGGTGGCGGAACGACGCGCGGTCGAGGCGGGGCGGCCGGTCCCGCAGCTCGGTCAGCTCGCCGTGCACCTGCTCGAGGTTGGCGGTGAGGCTGCGGATGTGGTTGTGCGCCTGGTCGCGTTCGGCGCCGAGCTTGGCGATCCGCTCGGCGGTGTCGGCGACGTGCCGGTCGACCTGCTTCTTCTCGTAGCCGCGCATCGACGTGTCGAACGCCGGCGTGTCGTAGAGCTGCTGACCTTGGGACATGCGCCATCCTCCACTGCACGCGCTCGATCGGCGGGACTATACCGCTCCCACGGCACGCTCCGACAGCAGCAAGTTGACGTCACCGAACTCGTGCCAGCGGTAACCGGCCGACAGCGCCTCCTGGTAGGAGCGGGCCACGAGGTCCGGCCCGGCCACCGCGGCCAGCAGGTCCAGGTGCGAGGCGCGCGGTTCGTGGAACCCCGTCAGCAAGCCGTCCACGACCCGCACGCCCCGCTCCGGCGTCACCACCAGATCGGTCCAACCCGAACCCGCCTGGCCGCCGGTGGTCTCCAGCGCCCGGACCACGGTGGTGCCGACCGCGATCACCCGGCGCGCGCCCGCCAGCACCCGCGCGGTCGACTCAGGGACCGAGAACCACTCGGGGTACGGGCGTTCGTGCGCCTCGGCCGACGCCACACCCGTGTGCAGCACGATCGGCGCCAGCACCACCCCGGCGGCGACGAGCCGGGTGACGACCCGGTCGGTGAACGGCCGCGCCGCGCTCGGCATCTCCGCGCTGCCGGGCTGCGTCGCGAACACCGTCTGGTAGGACGGCAGCGGCCACGGCCGCGGCACATAGCTGTAGCGGATCGGCTCCCCGAAAGCGGCCAGATAGCCGTGCACATCCTCGAACGACAGCGAAGCCACCCAGAGCCGACCACGGGAGTACGGCGTTCGCAGCGTCACCGTCCCACCACCCCGCAGCGGGAAGCGCTGGCCGGCGACCGACGTCAGCGGTCCGGTGGTCGGCCCGGCCGCGGCCCGGACGCGGGGCTCGACCAGCCAGCTCCCGTCGTCCAGCGCCGTCGAGAAGTGCACGACGTGCCCGTCGAGGGTCGGCACCGCCGCCGGCAGGGTCGCTGACGTGTTGACCACCAGCACGTCGCCCGGCCGCAACACCGACGGCAGGTCGCGGAAGACCCGGTGGGACTGGGCCGCGGGTGTCGACACGAGCATGCGTACGCCGTCGCGGGGCACACCCCGGGCCTCGGGCGGCTCGTGCGCCGACAGCTCGTCCGGCAGCACGAAGTCGAGCGACGCCACCGCGGTCACCACTGCGCCACCCGAATCCGGCCCGACTCGGGTCGCGCGGCCAGCACCCGCAGGAACGCCGGCACGACCGACTCCGGCTCCGGCCGGTCGCTGATGTCCTCGCCGGGGAAGGCCTCCTGGTGCATCCGCGTGCGCAGGTCGCCCGGATCGGCCCACCACACGCGTACGTCCGGCTCTTCGACCGACAGGATCCGGCTCAACTGCTCGAGCGCCGCCTTGGCCGATCCGTAGCCACCCCAACCGGCGTACGGCTCGATCGCGGCGTCCGAGGTCACGTTGAGCACGGCCCCACCGCGCTTGCGGAGTGTCGGGAGGGCGAGCTGGGTGAGGGCGAGCGGCGCGTGCACGTTGACCTCGTACACCTCGCGCAGCGCCTCGATCGGGTAGTCGGCCAGTGCCGGCTGCGGTGACGGCCCGAGGATGCCGGCGTTGTTGACCAGCAGGTCGGCGCCGCCGTAACGGTCGGCCGCCTCGATCAGCGCCGCCCGGTGGCCCGGGTCGAGGACCGAGCCGACCACCGGGGTGACGCCGGGGTCGAAGCCGACCGCGGCCAGGGCAGCGGCGTCGCGGCCGTCGACGATGACGTTCCAGCCGGCCCGGGCGAGCCCGCCGGTGAGCGCGCGGCCCAGACCACGGGACGCGCCGGTGATGATCGCTGTTGTCATGCCTTCAACGCTAGGAACGACGCCGGCCGATGCCATCGGTCCATGGCCAAGCGCGGCCCGGGACCTTGGTCCTAGGACCATCGGACGGGGATCACGGCCGCCCGGGCCGCGCTACGGTGCGAAGGTGGACGCGCGCGAAGAACTGCGGGCGCTGAGCGCCGCCGTACTCGCCGTCACCGCGCGCCGATCGGTGCACGAGGTGCTGCAGACGATCGTCTCCTCGGCCCGGCGGCTGCTGAACGCGCGGTACGCCGCGCTCGGTGTGCCCGATGCCGACAGCGGCTCGTTCGCCGAGTTCGTGGTCGACGGGATCAGCGACGCCCAGTGGCGGCTGATCGGCCCGCTGCCCCGGCAGCACGGGCTGCTCGCCGTCATGTTGCGCGACCCGGCGCCGCTGCGGCTGTCGGACATCCGCGCCCACCCGCGGTTCGAGTACTGGCCCAAGCACCACCCCGAGCTCCGCGACTTCCTCGGCATGCCGATCGTGCACGGCGAGGAGATCCTGGGCGCGCTCTACCTGGCCAACAAGCGCGACGGCGAGTTCGGCCAGGAGGATGAGGACCTGCTCCGGATCCTCGCCGGGCACGCGGCGATCGCCCTCGTCAACGCCCGGTTGTACGAGCGCAGCCGCGAACTGTCGGTCCTCGAGGAACGCGACCGGATCGCCCGCGAGCTGCACGACTCGGTCGCGCAGAAGCTGTTCGGGCTGCGCCTGACCGCTGACGCCGCGGCGGCGCTGGTGGCCCGCGACCCGGACGGCGCCGAGGCCCAGCTCCGGACCGTGCGCGCCTTGGCCGCGGAGGCCGCCGACGAGCTGCGGTCGATCGTGGTGGGAATGCGGCCGGCCGATCTGGCGGCGGAGGGCCTGGACGCCGCGCTGCGCAAGCAGGTGCGCCTGCTCGACCGGGTGCACGCGGCGCGGGTGCGGTTGCGGGTCCGTTCGGCGGTGCCGCGGCTGGCGCCGGACCGGGAGGACGCGGCGTACCGGGTGGCGCAGGAGGCGCTGCACAACGCGTTGCGGCACGCGGACGCGCGTACGGTCGAGGTCAGGTTGTTCGTCGACGGCGCTTTCCTGGTCGTGGAAGTCTGCGACGACGGCGTCGGCCTCCGCCCGGCCGACCAGTCGTCGCTGGGCCTCGCGTCGATGCGGGACCGGGCCTCGTCGGTCGGCGGCGCGTTGCGGGTCGTCTCCGATGCGGGCAAGGGGACCACGGTGCGGCTGGAGGTGCCCGTTGGCTGAGCGGATCCGGGTCCTCGTCGTCGACGACCACGCCATGGTGCGGCAGGGGCTACGGGCGTTCCTGTCGGTGCAAGATGATCTCGAGGTGGTCGGCGAGGCCGACGACGGCGCGTCTGCGGTCGCCGCGGCGGCGGAGCTCTTGCCCGACGTGGTGCTGCTGGACCTGCGGATGCCGGGCATGGACGGCGTCGCGGCGCTTCGGGAGCTGAGTGCGCGCGGCATCCCGTCCCGGGTCCTGGTGATCACGAGCTTCACCGAGCCGGCCGCGGTCCTGCCGGCGGTCCGCGCGGGAGCGGCGGGCTACGTCTACAAGGACGTCGACCCGCCCGCGCTGGCGGCCGCGATCCGCTCGGTCCACCTTGGACACATGCTTCTCCACCCGGAGGTGGCGCGGCTGCTGAGCGAGGGCGAGTCGGCGGCGGACCCGGCGCGACTGACGCCGCGGGAGCGACAGGTGCTGGCCGAGATCGGCCGGGGCCGCTCGAACCGCGAGATCGCCCGGGCGCTGGGGTTGGCGGAGAAGACGGTAAAGGCTCACGTGAGCGCGATCCTCGCCAAGCTCGGCGTACAGGACCGCACCCAGGCCGCGCTGTACGCCGTACGCGCGGGACTTGCTTAGGTTGGCTTGGCGGCGGGCGCTGTTAGCGTCCGGCGGGTGTCGGTTTCCGAGCTCCGCTACGAGGCCCGCCGCCTGCGCATCCCGATTTCGGGGCCGTTCGAGTCCTTCCGCGAACGCTACGAGTCGGCCGTCCCGGCCGTGGATTTCGCGGAGCTGAACGCCCTGATCGCCGCGGAAGCGCCGTGGACGGAGATCGTGGCCGCGGTGGAGGCGGCGGCCCCGTGGGGCTTCCTCCGCTACTGGTCGAGCGACGACGGCCCGCTGATGCGCCTGGCCCACGACCCAGGCGACTGCGTGGTCTACCTGATGGGCAACCACGTCCTGGCGGAACGCATGTACCGCCACGACCAGGCGGCGATGCTGCATGCGCCACTGCGCGCGATGATCGCGTCGCGAGCCGGCGAAACGCATTTCATCATCGACCAACCGAGCGCCACGTTCGCGTCATTCGGCGCAGTAGGCCACGACGACATAGCAGCGGTCGGGCTGGAACTGGACCACAAGCTGGCCGCCCTCCTCGCCCACCTGAACGCCCCGGTCCCGCCGACACTGCGCGGCGCCTGATCGTGGTCCCGGTTCGAGCTCGGCCTGACTCTTCAACCAAGTGCATGGATGGTGACTGTTCGAACACGAGGAACTACACTGAGCCATCGGGGGAGAAGGGCGCGCGATGGCGAAGGGCACGTCGTCTGGCTTGCTCGATGAGCACCGAGCTCAGTCGATCTTCAAGCACACCATTCTCGCTACATATGTGATGCCGTTCGCCGAGATGACAGGTTCCAGGGCACCGAACAGGCGCGTAGTAGTCCTGGACGGGTTCGCCGGACGAGGCCGTTATCCCGACGGCAGTCCGGGTTCAGCGGAGCTGATCCTGAAGGCGTCTGCCAACGCACGGCGAGCCGTCATAGAGTCCATTCTGGTCGAGAAGAAGCCGTCCGATTTCGCTCTTCTTGCAGAGGTGGTAGGCGAGTATCGCGCGGCCGGTGTGCGCGCCGAGGCGCTGCCCGGAGAGGTTTTGCGGCATCTTCCGACAGTGCTTGAGCGGGCCCAAGCCGTTCCCCTCTTCTTGTTCCTAGATCCATGCGGCGCCAACCTTCCGTACAACAAGCTTGCCGCGGTGTTGGCGAGCGACCGACAGGCGAGCTGGCCCGCGACGGAGGCCCTTCTCAACTTCAGTGCCGACCTCACCCGTCGTGCCGCTGGCGCGTTGAAGGCCGGTCTGAAAGACCACGACGCGCTCCCCGTAATGGACCGCACATGCGGCGGGCCGTGGTGGCGACAGGTCGCCCTCGATGCGTACGCATCTTCACCAGCAGGCGACTTTGAGACCGCCGCGTTTCGGGTGGTAGCGGAATATGCGAACCGGCTCGGAGCCGCCAGCGGCATGCATGTGGTGACTGTGCCGGTTCGCAGACGTGCGCATCACCAACCGGTGTACCACTTGGTTTTCCTGAGTCGACGAACGCATGGAGTCTGGGTCTTCGCCGACGCTGTCGCCCGAGCCCGACAGCAATGGATGCGGGCATTAGGCCCAGCCGCGGATGACGACGTCGACGCGTTGTTCTCGTTCGCCGACACGGTTGATCAACAGATCGAGTCGGAGCAGCGGGCAGCGGAGCAGGCTGTGGTTCGTAATCTCCGCGCCATGCTCGTTAGCGTAGGGCCTATACGGCTCGTCGATCATGTGTGGGCGGTTTACGGAGACCGCTACGGTGTGGCGTCCGAGTCCACTGTGCGCAAGGCGTTGCGAACGTTGGAGCGGGCCGGTGAGCTTGAGGTCGTCGGCAAAGCTCAGCAGCTGCGGGACTTCATCGTGGCAGCTCCGAGATCGTTCACGCCGTAGCTGCAGGCGTGTGGGAGGGCATCTGGTCCCAGGTGCGTCCGTCGAGGAGTCGGCCACCTTGTTTCGGCGTTCGGCCGCCCCACTGCTTGAAGAAGAAGGGAACTTCGGCGGCTAGGCAACGCTCGCGTAATCCGGCGACCCATTCTGGCGCTACGGGTCGGAAGCGTGGGCCGGATTCACCGCCGGCTATGACCCAGCCGATGCCCTCCAGGTCGACCTCGTTGAGCGGTCCAAGGAGCGGTTCGCAAGACAAGAATCGTACCGCCGCTGGAACCGCGCGAAGATCTTCAACGCGCTGGAGCGAGGCCGAGTCCTCGACGGACACGCCCATCCAAAGGTTGCGGGGCCAGTCGAGCCGATCGGCGATCTTGCGGAGGCGACTCGACCGTTTCGTCAGAATCTGATAGGTGTGCTGCGGAGTATCCGCGATGACCGCGAACACATCGCGTACGAAGTCTGTCGGGACACGGGCGTGGAATAGGTCGCTCATCGAGTTGACGAAGACGGTACTAGGTGTCGTCCAGTTGTAAGGCTGGCGCAGCGCGGACGGATGAACCGTCAGCTGGAAGCCCGGGCCAGACGTCCGAGGGTCGCCGTCGTTCTGGTACTTGGCAGCGCCCATCGCCTTGAGCCTCTTGGCCAGAGTTAGCGCATAACAGTTGTCACAGCCCGCCGAAATCCGGTCGCATCCGGTGCTGGGATTCCAGGTGACCTCTGTCCACTCAATCGCGGTCCGGGTAGCCACCCGACCTCACCTCCGCCAGCCCTCAACATGGTCGCGCTGCCCGAAAGTATAAATTTTGACCGGTCAAAATTTATCACTAGCATCCAGGTCGTGCCAGCAGGGCGCACCCGACGTGACGAAAGCCGGTTCCGCGAGCAGGCGGCACTGCTCGCTAGCCGGCTACGCGCTGTGCGCAGCCGGCGTGGGCTGACGCAGGAACAGCTCGCGGGTCGCGCGCAGGTCGCGGTGTCGACTGTGAGGAAGATCGAGTCTGGTCGCGTGGTAGAACCTGGGTTCTTCACGATGTTGGCCCTCGCTGAAGCTCTTGGGATCGACATCGGGGAACTCGGTTAATCGCCTGCTGTCCGAAGTCGACTTCGCTAGGCGCGTACAGCGTCCGGGTGGAGGTCGGCGGCCAGGCGGCCGACGACGCTGAACGTCGGGCGGGGGTCGGACGGCGTAGCGCGGACGTTGAGCCAGCGCGGAATCGCGCGCGTGGCCGCCCGTGACCCCGTCGCCGTCAACTCGCCCGCCCGCACCGCCTCGCGCCAGCTCACCTCCCCGCGCCACAGATGCGTCATGCAGCGCAGCGTTGTCTCGACGGTTACCGTCACCGGGAGGCCAGGGTCGAAGTCGCAGACGTCCGCGTCGTCGGCCGCCAGGATCAGCCACCAGCGCTGCGTCTTCGGGTCCACGTCGCCCAGTAACACGTGCACCACCGTGCGGCCCGGGGGCAGGTCGGCGCGGGAGACCTGGCGGCGCATGTCCCAGAACAGCAGGTGCGGGTCCAGGTCCTCGTCGCCCAGTTCCGGTAGCCAGCGCATCGACCAGTCGCCCAGGCCGTCCACGATGGTCTGCAGGTCCTTGCCCGCTGGGGTCAGGCGGTAGATGACCTTGTTGCCGTCCGGGTAACGCTCGACCACCCCCACCCGTTCCAGCCGCTGCAGGCGTTTGACCAGCAGGGCCGGCGACATGCGGGGGACGCCGCGGCGGATGTCGTTGAAGTGGCGGCTGCCCATCAGGAGCTCGCGGACGATCAGCAGCGTCCAGCGCTCGTCCAGGACCTCCAGCGCCTTGGAGACCGGGCAGAACTGGTAGTAGGTGCCCATTCACCGAAGGTAGGAGAGAAGGCCAGTACAGAACTAGAACTGGTCGGCTTCACTTCGTGAACTGACGGACGACCACCGCCGGGGCCGAGCATCGACCTCATGACTGACATCAAGGAATCCGTGGGCACCATGTTGGGTCTGCTGGCCGGGTACGTCGGCCACCGCACCGTCGCGACCGGGCTGCGCACCGGGCTGGTGGCCGCGCTCGCCGACGGTGGGCCCGCAACGCCCGACCAACTGGCCCAGCGAACCAACCTCGACCCCTTCTACACGTTCGCCTGGTGTCGGGCCGCCTACGGCGCCGGCGTCTGTGACCGCGACGGCGACGTCTACGCGCTCGCCCCGAACCTCAAGACCGTGCTCCTCGACGACACCTCCCCGGCGTACGTCGGTGGCGTCTTCAAGGTGCTCGAACAGCCCGAGATCTTCGACCGGTTCGAGGCTAGCCTGGCCTCCGGTGAGCGGCTGTGGTGGGACGGCTGCTCGCCCGAGTTCATCGCCGCCGTGGGTGGCACCGGCCGCCCGTTCTATCGCCGGCTCGTGCCGGACGGGCTCGCCCGCATCCCCGGCCTGGCAGACAAACTCGACCGGGGTTGCCGCGTCCTCGACACCGCCTGCGGGTCGGGGCACGGGCTGGTCATGCTGGCCCAGGCGTACCCCAATGCCGACGTGTCCGGTGTGGACGGCGACGCGCACTCGGTCGACGTCGCCTGTGACACGCTGGCCGCGGCCGGGCTCAAGGACCGGGTCAAGGTCTGGGACAGTCCACTGGAGAAGCTGACGGTCACCGAGCCCTACGACGTGGTGATCAACAACATCTCCATGCACGAGTGCCGCGACATCGACGCGGTGGCGCGCAACGTCAAGGCGGCCCTGAAGCCTGGTGGGGTGTTCGTGATCTCGGACTTCCCGTTCGCCGACGACGACGACGGGCTGCGCACCGCGCCCGGCCGGGTCATGTCGGGCATCCAGATCTTCGAGGCCCAGATCGACGACCAACTGCTGCCCCGCCGGGTGTACGACGAGCTGCTTACTCGGCACGGGTTCACCGACCTCGGGTTCGCGTCGATCACTCCGATGCACGCATTGACCTGGGGTTACGCGTAAAGAGGTCCAGGGGAGTAGACCAGCGGCCATCGGGCTGCGACGATATTTGCGCTCCCAATGCAAATATCTTGGAGGTGCCCGTGCGTATCCATCGCCGAGGTCTGCTCTCCCTGGCCATCGCGGCCGCCCTGACCGCCACCGCGACGCCCGCCGTCGCGGCCGACCGGACCCCGGCCGCCGAGCTCCGGCCGATCATCTTCGTGCACGGCAGCGCCGGCTCCGCCTCGCAGTTCGACTCGCAGACCCGGCGGCTGACCAGCAACGGCTATCCGATCGACGTGATCGAGGCACACGAGTACGACTCGCCCAACGTCGCCACGATCCTGCCGGCCATCTTCGCCGGGCTCGACGCGCGGATCGAGCGCCTGCTGGCCCGCACCGGCGCCGACCGCGTCGACCTCGTCGCCCACTCGCTCGGCACCTTCGTCGTGCAGAGCTACCTCAGCGACCCCGCGCGGGCCGCCAGGGTCGCGCACTACGTCAACCTCGACGGCCGCACCGCCGTCGCGCCGCCGGGCGGGGTGCCGACGCTGGCGATCTGGGGCGAGGGCGACCAGACCCGGGCGATCGCCGGCGCCACCAACGTCTACTTCCCGGACCAGTCGCACACCCAGACGGTCTCGTCGGAACCCAGCTTTGAGGAGATGTTCCGGTTCTTCCGCGGCACGGCGCCGCGCACGACCCGGATCGTGCCGGACCGGCACGGCACGGCCCAGATCTCCGGCCGCGCGGTGCTGTTCCCCAGCAACGCCGGCGTCACCGACGCGACGCTCGAGGTCTACCCGGTGAGCTCCCTGACCGGCCGCCGGCTCACCTCCCGACCCGTGCACCGCGCGCCGCTGACCGGCGATGGTGCGTTCGGCCCCGTCACCGTGCGGAGCTTGGCCCGCTACGAGCTCGCGGTCGTCCGCCCCGGCGCCGCCACGCACCACTTCTACTTCCAACCGTTCCTCCGCGACGACGCGTTCGTCCGCCTGCTCACCAGCCGACCCGGCGAGGGCCTCGGCGCCCTGGTGGAGGCCGGCGACCGGCACACCGCGCTGACGGTGCAGCGGCAGAAGGAGTGGTGGGGCGACCAGGGCGCCGCCGGCGACCACCTGTGGGTCAACGGCCGCGACATCCTCAACGCCGCCAACGCGCCCCGGGCCAAGCGGGTCATCGGGATCTTCGCCTTCGACGCCGGCCGCGACCGCCGCACCGACCTGACCGCACCCCTGCCGGCGTTCTACGCGCAGACCTTCATCACCGGCATGGACGTCTTCATCCCGGCCGCGCCGGCCCACCTCGGCCTGGTCTCCATCGTGGTCGGCCAACGCGGCGGCGGCCACGAGCTGATCAACGTGCCCAACTGGCCGTCGTCCGATCACCGGATCACGGTGAACGTGAACGACTTCTAGTCTGCGGGGATGGACTTCAGCGGCGTTGGCCTTGTCGTCGCGCCCACCGGCGAACCCGAGCGGTCCGGTGGGCGCGGCGACCCGAGCACCAGGTTCCAGATCGCCTCGGTGAGCAAGACCTTCGCCGCGGCCGTCGCGCTGATGCTGGTCGACCGCGGCGCGCTCCGGCTCGACGACGAGGTGCCGCCGTGGCCCGGCGTGACCGTGCACCACCTGCTGTGCCACACCTCGGGCCTGGGCCACTGGGCGGAAATGGCCGGCATCGACCTGGCGACGGGCCGGATCAGCCGCGACCTCATCCGGCAGTCGTCGCTGCTGACCGAGCCGGGCGCGCGGTGGCGCTACAGCAGCCCCGGCTACATCCTCCTGGGCGAGCTGATCGAGCGGGCGGCCGGGAAGCCGTACGCCCAGGTGCTCGGCGATCTGCTGCTCGAGCCGCTCGGCCTGCGCGACACCGTGGCCGGCGTCCGCCCGACGGAGCGCGTCGCCGACGGCCACCGCGACGGGAAGCCGGTGCGGGAGTGGGATCTCTCCGCGCAGGCGGGCACCGGCGACGTCTGGTCGACGGTCGGCGACCTCACCCGCTTCGCGCTGGGCCTCGACCGCGACATCCTCGCGCGGATGCGGCAACCACGGGCGAAGCTGCCGGAGCACGACGACATCGTCACCGACTACGGCTACGGCCTCTATCTGGGTGACCGTTGGGCGCTGCACACGGGCGACAACCCCGGCTTCCGTTCGGTGCTCGCCTGGCTGCCGGACGGGCGCGTCGCGGCCGCACTGTGCAACGACGAGACGGGTCCGGGCCCCTACGAGGCGATCCGCGCACTCACCTGACCGGCAGCGCGGCGTAGCCGGCCAGCAGGATGTCGACCGCCTCCGCGAACCGGCTCGTGAAGTCGAGGCCGGCCCGGGTCGACAGGATCTCGGTCAGGTTGGGGAACTCGGCCGGGTCCAACTCGCCGGCCCGGTCGTCCAGGCTGGGCTCGGTGCCCTCATGCCCCGGCGTCTGGCCGACCTCGGCGAGGGTGTGCCCGATCGTGAACGTGGCGATCACGTTGACGACGTCCATGGCTCGACCCAGCGGTACGCCCGCCGCGCGCATCCCGGCCAGCCAGCGCTCCGACATCCGCAGCGCGTCGGGCGAGTTGACCGGTCGGGTGGCGGCCAGCGGCAGCACGCCGGGATGGGCGAGCAGCGCGGCGCGCAGCCCGTGGGCGAACTCCCGCATCCAGGGCACCCAGCCGCCCGGACCCGGCGTGTCGAGCCCGGCGAAGGCGGTCTCCATGACCCGGTCGACCAGGCCGTCGAGCAGCGCGTCCTTGTTGGGGACGTAGTTGTAGAGCGTCATCGCCTCGACGCCCAGCGCCGCACCAAGCTTGCGCATCGACAGCGCGGGCAGGCCGTGGGCGTCCACATAGTCCAGTGCCGCGTCGAACACGAGCTCCCGGGTCAGCCCGGCCTTGGTGCCCACTCGGCGCTCCGCCATGACATTTACCCCTTGACGATTCTTACGGCGTAAGTCAGGCTCAGGCTAGCAGAAACTTACACCGTAAGAATGGAGTCGGGACATGCTCGCGCTGGCCCTCACGCTGATCCTCGCCTCGGTGGCGTATTTCCTGGTCATGACGCTGGTCGACGTCTATCCGCTCAACAACGTGCGCGACGCCGCCCGAGCCGAGCAGCGCACCGAGGTCGCCGTCAACGCGCCGGTCATGGTGCTGCCCGCGGTGCTGCTCGGGCTCGGCGCCGCACTCGACGTGCCGGCGCTGGGCTACGCGGCCGGCGGCCTCGAACTGCTCGCGGTGCTCGGCGGCCTGCTGCTCTGGTGGCTGCCCTACCTCGTTGGCGTCACCGTCCCGTGGGCGACCGCGGGCACGGGCGTGACGTGGACCGAGCTGCACGCGCGCACCTACGCCCAGACGCTGATGGTGCTGCCGAGGATCGGCGACCGCCCGCGCCCCAACCTGGAGCACATGCTCCTGCACGCCCTCATGGTGGCCGCCGCCATCACCACCTTCGCCGCGGCGGCCTAGGTGCGCTGCTGTGGGACCGTGGCCGGGACGGTGGATTCGCGGATCACCAGGCGGCAGGGTTGGCGGACCACGCCGGCGGACGGGGTGCCGTCGAGCGCCGCGAACAAGTGCTCCACCGCCGTCGCGCCGAGTCGTTCAAGGTTGAGGTCCACGGTGGTCAGGGGTGGGCGGCAGTCGGTCGCGAAGTCCTCCCAGTTGTCGTAGCCGACGATCGCCACGTCGTCGGGGATGCGGCGGCCCAGGTCGAGCAGCGTCTGGGAGACGCCGGTGGCGATCTGGTCGTTGCCGCAGAAGACGGCGTCGATTTCCGGGTCCGTGTTGAGCAGCATGCGGGCGGCGTGCCGGCCCCAGCGCTGCGACCACTCGCCGTAGAGCGGCTCGCCGCCGGCCGGCGACAGGTCGTGTTCGGCCAGCACCGCGCGCATGCCCTTGACCCGGTCGCGGGCCGCCCGGTAGGCGTGCGGGCCGGTGACGTGCGCGATCCGGCGCCGGCCGAGGGCCACGAGGTGCTCGACCGCGAGCCGGGCGCCGCCCTCGTCGTCGGCGAGGAGCGAGAAGTCGTCGGGGTCCGCGGACTCGCCGTAGACGTAGACCACCGGCACCGGGATGTCGCGGGTCAGCGACGGCCGGATGTCGTTGCTGTCGCCGAGCACGATGAAACCGTCGACCCGCCGCGCGAGCAGCGTGCGGATGTAGTGCTGACGGCGGATCGCGTCGCCGCGGGCGTCGCACAGCAGCACCGACATCTGCTCGTTGCCCAGCGCGTTCTCGGCGCCGAGCAGGATCGGGATCGAGAACCGGCCGCCGAGCTCGTCGGTGAGCAGGCCGATGGTCCGCGTGCGGCCGACGATCAGGCCGCGGGCGAGCGCGTTGGGATGGAACGACAGGTCGCTCGCGGCCTGCAGCACCCGTTGCCGGGTCGCGGCGGCCACCTGGGCCCGGTCGTTGAGCGCCTTCGATGCCGTGGCCACCGAGACGCCGGCCCGGCGCGCGACGTCGGACAGCGTCACGGCCTGCGAGCGGTGCCGACCCATCGGAAAACCTTTCGCCGACGTTTTCACCATCTGACGGCAAAGTATCAGCCGCGGAAGCGTTTGCGAGCTGGCCGATTTGCCATCTTGCCGAAAACGATTTCGGCGTCCAGAGTGAGCGCCATCACGAAACCTGGAGGTAACAACGGTGGCAGCTTCCGACCCCACCGGCGGCCGGCCGGTGGACCCGTCCCGCGGCGTTCTGCGGCCGCTCGGCCTGGCCGAGGCGCGGATCACCGCGGGGTTCTGGGCCGACCGGCAGCGGGTGATCAGCGAAGGCAGCCTGGACCACGCCCGCGCCTGGATGGACAAGGTCGGATGGACCGGCAACTTCACGATCGGCGCCGCGACGGGGCCGGCCGAGCACCGGGGACGGGAGTTCGCCGATTCCGAGGTCTACAAGCTGATCGAGGCGATGTCGTGGGAGACCGGCCGCCGGGCCGATCCGGCGCGGGTGCGCGAGATCGACGAGCTGGTCGCGCTGGTCGGTGGCGCGCAGGAGGGCGACGGTTACCTCAACACGGCGTACGGCCGCCCGGGTCAGGCACCGCGTTGGAGCGACCTGGCCTGGGGCCACGAGCTCTACTGTGCCGGCCACCTGATCCAGGCCGCGGTGGCACACACCCGCGTGCACGGCCCGGGTCCGCTGCTCGACGTCGCGACGAAGGTGGCCGACCACGTCTGCGCCACCTTCGGGGAGGACGGCAGCGCCGGCGTCTGCGGTCACCCGGAGATCGAGCCCGCGCTCGTCGAGCTCTACCGCGTCACCGGCCAGCGGCGTTACCTCGACCAGGCCGCCCTGTTCGTCAACCGGCGCGGGCACCAGAGCCTGCCACAGCACCAGTTCGGCTGGTCCTACTTCAGCGACGACATCCCGGTCCGGGCGGCGACCGTCCTGCGTGGACACGCGGTGCGCGCCCTCTATCTGGCGGCCGGCGTGGTCGACGTGGCGGTGGAGACCGGCGACGACGAGCTGCTCCGCACGGTCGCCGCGCAGTTCGACCGCACGCTGGCCCGCCGCACCTACCTGACCGGCGGCATGGGCTCCCGGCACATGGACGAGGCGTTCGGTGACGACTTCGTGCTGCCGTCCGACCGCGCCTACTCCGAGAGCTGCGCCGGCGTCGCGGCCGTGCTGGTGGCCTGGCGGTTGCTGCTGGCCACCGGCGAGGTCCGCTACGCCGACGTGATCGAACGCATCCTCTACAACGTGGTCGCGACCGCCATCGAGGACGACGGCCGCGCCTTCTTCTACGCGCACACGCTGCACCAGCGCACGCCGACCCGGTCGCTGCCCGACGACGAGGAGCAGCTCGGGTTCGGCGGTGGCCCGCGGGCACCCTGGTTCGAGGTCTCCTGCTGCCTGCCCAACGTGTCCCGCCTGCTGGCCAGCCTGAGCACCTATCTGGCCGCGGCCGACGACGAAGGGCTGCGGGTGCTGCAGTACGCGGACGCCACCATCGACACCCGGCTGGCCGATGGGCGCCACGTCGCCGTGGAGCTGACCACGGCCTACCCGGCCGACGGCAACGTGACGATCCGGGTCACCGCGACCGACGGCGGCGAGTGGCCGCTGACGCTGCGCGTCCCGGCCTGGGCGGAGGGCGCCACCGTCACGGTCGACGGCGTGACGTCGCCGGCGAGCGCACCCGCCGTCACCGTGCGCCGGGCCTTCGCGGTCGGCGACGAGATTCGGCTGCACCTGCCCGTCGCGCCCCGGTTCACCGCGCCCGACCGGCGGATCGACGCCGTGCGCGGCTGTGTCGCCGTCGAGCGCGGCCCGGTCGTCTACTGCGCCGAGTCGCCGATGGACGAGCCCGTGGGCGACCTCGACCGGCTGCGGGTCGACGAGAGCCGCACGCCGGTCGACGGCGCCGACGGCGTCACCGTGTGGGCCGGGTTCGCCGCGTCGTCTGATGCCGGCTGGCCCTACGACCGCCCGGACGGCGCCACCGAGGACCCCGACCTCACCCCGATCCGGCTGCTGCCCTACCACCGCTGGGCCCGCCGCGGGCCCGCCACCATGCGGGTCTGGCTGCCCACTGTCCCATCCCCTCGGCGAAGGAGCACCGATGGCTAGATATCGAGCACGACGCGTCGTCGCTGTCACCGCGGCGGCGCTCCTGATGACCGCGGTTGCCGCCTGCGGCAACGACGACGACGCGGGCGGCGGCGGCACCCAGGCGGCCTCGGCCGACGACGGCGCCACCCTGACCCTGTGGACCCGGGCCGCCACCGAGGCGGTCTCCAAGGCGTACGCGGAGAAGTACAACGCCACCCACAAGAACAAGGTGGAGGTGACCGCCTACCCCAACGAGGAGTACCCCGCCAAGCTGGCCTCGGCGGCCGGCGCCCGGGCGCTGCCCGACCTGTTCGCCTCCGACGTGGTGTTCGCCGCGCAGTACGCGTCGCAGGGCCTGTGGGTCGACCTGACCGACCGGTTCGGGGCGCTCGACGTCAAGGACAAGGTCGCCCCGGCGCACGTGAAGGCGGCCACCTGGGAGGGCAAGAACTACGCGGTGCCGCACACCATCGACATGTCGGTGCTGCTCTACAACAAGGACCTCTACGCCAAGGCCGGCCTCGATCCGGAGAAGCCGCCGACCACGCTCAAGGAGTTCGCCGACCACGCCCGCAAGATTGACAAGCTGGGCGGCGACGTCAACGGAACCTACTTCGGCGGCAACTGCGGCGGCTGCGTCGAGTTCACCTTCTGGCCGTCGGTCTGGGCGGCGGGCGGCGACGTGCTCGACGCCGAGGGCAGCACCGCGAAGATCGACTCGAAGGAGATGGCGGACGTCTTCGCCCTCTACCGCGTGCTCTACGACGAGGGCGTGGCCGCGCCGGCGTCGAAGGACGAGGCCGGACCCACGTGGCTCGGCGCCCTGCAGAACGGGAAGGTCGGCATCGCGCCCGGCCCGTCGGTCTGGCTCGGCCTGATCGAGGAGAAGGGCGTGAAGATGGGCGTGGCCCCGATTCCCGGTCTCGACGGGGGCGAGTCGACCTTCGTGGGCGGCGACGCGATCGGCATCGGCGCCACCAGCACCAAGCAGGCGCAGGCCTGGGACTTCCTGGCCTGGACGATGTCCGACGAGGCGCAGATCGAGGTCGTCGCCAAGAGCAAGGGCGTGCCGACCCGCACCGACCTGGCGTCCAACAAGTACTCGTCGGCCGACCCGCGGGTCGTGCTGATCAACTCGCTGATGGCCAAGGGCGAGACGCCGTACGCCCGGAACTTCAACGCGTCCTTCAACGACCCGCAGAGTCCGTGGCTGCAGACGGTGCGGGGCGCGCTGTTCGGTGACGCCGCTTCGGCGCTGAGCACCGGCAACGCCGACATCACGAAGTCGCTGCAACAGAGCTGACCCGCCCACGCCTGGGTGGGGCCCGGTAGGCCGTGCCAGGCCCCACCCACCGACCCACGAGGACGAAGATGACCACCGTGACGACGCCGCGCCCGGCCGAGCGGACGACTCCGGCGCCCACCCGCCGGCGCCCTGTGCTGCGGCGCCAGACCCGGCGCGCCTGGCTCGGGGTCGCGTACGCCAGCCCGACGGCGGTCATGGTCGCGCTCTTCTTTCTCGTGCCGCTCGTGCTCGTCGGCTGGATGTCGCTGCATCAGTGGCCGCTGCTGGCCCCGCCGACGTTCAACGCGCCCGAGAACTTCACCGACATCGGCGACAACGAACTCGTCCGCTCGGCGACCTGGTTCACCGTCAACTACACGGTGATCATCACGGTGCTGCTGTTCGCCGTCTCGCTGGGTCTGGCCCTGCTGGTGCAGCACCGCCGCCGCGGCGTCGGCTTCTTCCGCACCGCGTTCTTCCTGCCGATGGCGGTCGGCTTCGCCAGCGCCTCCCTGCTCTTCCTCGGCCTGCTCAGCGACGAGATCGGCCCGGTCAGCGACCTGCTCCGCGCGGTCGGGCTGGTCGACGGCTATGTCTCCTGGACCAGCGGCAGCGCCAACTCGGCCCTGGGCTCGGCCGTCGTGCTGGTGCTCTGGCGGTTCGCGGGGTTCAACATGCTGATCCTGCTGACCGGCCTGCAGGCGATCCCGCCGGAGATCTACGAGGCGGCCCGGGTCGACGGCGCCAGCCGCTGGCAGACGTTCCGCGGCATCACCCTGCCGCTGCTGCGGCCGACCATCGCGCTCGTGCTGACGCTGATGGTGACCGGCTCGCTGCTGGCGTTCGACCAGTTCTGGATCCTGACCCGCGGCGGCCCCGACAACAGCACCACCTCGCTGGTCATGGTGATCTACCGGGAGGCCTTCATCCGCCTCGACCTGGGCTCCGCCGCCGGGATCTCGGTGGTGCTGCTGGTGGTCCTGGTCCTCTTCAACGTCATCCAACTCGGCGTGCTGCGCCGCCGGTCCAGCTGAGGAGCACGCGATGACCCGTTCCCGGTTGGGCTGGTCGGTCACCAGCGCCGCGCTGGCCATCCTGTTCCTGTTCCCCCTGCTGTGGAGCGGGTGGGCCTCGGTCCGCACCGGCTCGGGTTTCGGGCTGGAGAACTACGACCGCCTGTTCACCTCCGACAGTGGCGTGCGGCCGCACCACGTGGTCAACAGCGTGGTGGTCAGCACGCTGACCGTCGGGGGCACACTGCTGGTCGCGACGCTGGGCGGCTACGCGTTCGGCCGGTTCCGCTTCCCCGGCCGCGACGTGCTCTTCCTGGTCACCCTCGCGATCCTGATGGTCCCGTACGCGACGATCCTGATCGCCCTCTACGTGCTGCTCGGCTGGCTCGGGCTGGAAGACACGCTGATCGGCCTCAGCCTGGTGCTGATCATGTTCCAGCTGCCCTTCTCGATCTTCATGATGCGCAACTCGTTCGAAGCGGTACCGCACGAACTGGAAGAGTCGGCGCAGCTGGACGGCTGCGCCAGCCTCGGCACGCTGGTCCGGATCATGCTGCCGGCGGTGCGGCCGGGGCTGGTCACCGTCGGCCTGTTCGCGTTTCTGACCTCGTGGAGCGAGTTCTTCGCCCCGTTGATCCTGCTCAACTCGACCGACAAGTTCACCACCACGCTCGCGGTCGTCAACATGCGCACGGCCAGCCACGGCTCGATCGACTACGCGGCGCTCGAGGCCGGCGTGGTCTTCATGGCCGTGCCGTGCCTGATCCTCTTCGCGTTCATGCAGCGCAGCTACGTCCGGGGCTTCACCTCGGGCGCCATCAAGGGGTAACACACCGGCATCCGCCATCAAGGGCGGACTCCGGCCTAAGAAATTGATCTTCATCAATCTATGGAGAGGAGCCCCATGAACACCCGAAAAGCCCTGGCCAGCACGGCGAGCATCCTGGTGGCGGCCGGGCTCGCGCTCGTCACAGGCGGCGCCCCGGCCCAGGCCGCGCCCGGTGACAACCTGGCCTGGACGGCCACGCCCAGCGCGTCCTACACGTCGCCATGGGAGAGCGTCGCGGCCATCAGGGACGGCATCGACCCGCCACGCTCCAACGACACGGCCAACCCGCGCTGGGGCACCTGGCCCAACCAGGGGCAGCAGTGGGCCGAGCTGACCTGGACCACCGCCCAGACCGTACGCGCCGTCGAGGTCTACTTCTTCGACGACGGCGGCGGCGTACGGGTGCCCGCCTCCTGGCGGGTGCAGCGCTGGACCGGCAGCGCCTTCGCCGACGTGACCGGCGCCAGCGGCTATCCGGTCGCGGCCGACCGCTACAACCAGGTGACGTTCACGGCCGTGTCGACGACCCGCCTGCGCATCACGCTCCAAAGTGGAGCCGGATCGGTCGGCCTGCTGGAGGTCAAGGCCCACGGCGCGACCACTCCGCCGCCGGCCAGCGGCTGGAACCCGCCGGCCAACCTGGTCACCCCGCTCAACCAGGTCTGGGCCCACCAGGAGCAGACCTACCACAACGGCAACCTCTACGGGTTCCGCAACTACGGCTGGGACCAGCTGTTCGCCAACCGCGGCCACATCAACTACTGCGTCCGCTGGGACTCGTCGGCGCCGGTCACCGCGGCCCAGCGCGACCAGGTGCACGCCACGTTGGCCCGGCAGTATCGCAAGTGGATGGACGCGATGGTGGGGCACAACAACTGGCCCTACACCGAGGTCCCCGTGCGGGTGGTCGGCTGGGCGGTGCGCGACCGGGCGCAGCTGCAGTGGAGCGACAACTCGGTCGACATCTACGTCGGCGACATCCGCGAGAACGCACCGCAGTGCGCCGCGCCGTGCGGCCGGTTCTTCAACCAGGGCGGCCAGTACCCGAACTGCCCGGGCGGCGCCGCACGGCACTACGACCATTCGCTCTGGCTGACCGACGGCTTCGGCGGCGGCGCCGGCGGTGACTGGGGTCAGCGGATGGGCCGCGAGTACTACATGAACAACCTCAACGCCGAGAACATGACGATCCTCCTGCACGAGATCGGCCACACCTACGGTCTGGACGACTTCTATGACTGGACGCCCAGCGGTGTCGGCGGCTTCATCATGCGTGCCGGCAGCGCTTCGTCGATCACCGAGTTCGACCGGTGGATGCTGCGCGACTGGTGGCGCCACCTCAAGAGCCGGTACGGCTACTAACCCCCAGGCGAAAGGTGCTGCGCATGCACAGACCCCCGCTGTCGCGCCGGACCGTCCTCAAGGCCGGCGCGGCGACGGCGGTGGCTACCACCGCTGCCACCGCCCTGTCCACCTCCGTGTCAGCCGCCCGCCCGGACACCGGTGTCTCGGCGTACGCGTTCCCGCTGACCGCCGTCCGGCTGCTCGCCGGGCCATTCCAGGCCAACGCCGGCCGCACCATGGCCTACCTGTCCTTTCTGGACGCCGACCGACTGCTGCACATGTTCCGCGTTAACGCCGGTCTCGCCTCGTCGGCGACGCCGTGCGGCGGCTGGGAGTCGCCGACGACCGAGCTGCGCGGCCACTCCATCGGCCACGTGCTGAGCGCGCTGGCCCAGGCCTACGCCAGCACCGGTGACACCTCCTACAAGACCAAGGGCGACTACATCGTCACGCAGCTCGGGCTGTGCCAGGACCGGGCGGCCGCGCGCGGGTTCAACGCCGGCTACCTCTCGGCGTACCCGGAGTGCTTCATCGACCGGGTGGAGACCGGGCAGACCGTGTGGGCGCCCTACTACACACTGCACAAGATCATGGCTGGCCTGCTCGACATGCACCTGCTGGCTGGCAACGCCCAGGCCCTCACGATCCTCAACCGCAAGGCCGCGTGGGTGCAGTTCCGCAACAGCCGGTTGACCTATGCGCAGCGACAGGCCATGCTGCGCACCGAGTTCGGCGGCGTCGGCGAGACCCTCTACAACCTCTACCAGTACGGCGAGAACGCCGCGCACCTCACGACCGCGCAGTACTTCGACCACGCGCAGATCTTCGACCCGCTGGCCGCCGGAACCGACGCGCTCGCCGGGTTCCACGCCAACACCCAGATCCCCAAGGCGCTCGCGGCGATCCGTGGGTTCCACGCGACCGGCACGACCCGCTACCGGGACATCGCGACGAACTTCTGGAACTTCGTCGTCAGAGCGCACTCGTACGCGATCGGCGGCAACTCCAACGGCGAGTACTTCCAGCAGCCCAACCGGATCGCTAGCGAGCTGTCGGACACGACCTGCGAGTGCTGCAACTCGTACAACATGTTGAAGCTGACCCGGCAGCTGTTCTTCACGTCGCCGGGCCGGGCCGCCGAGCTGATGGACTTCTACGAGAAGGCGCTCTACAACCACCTGCTCGGCGCCCAGAACCCCGGTTCGTCACACGGGTTCCACTGCTACTACGTGCCGCTGCGGGCCGGTGGGATCAAGACCTACAGCAACGACTACAACAACTTCACCTGTTGCCACGGCACGGGCATGGAGACCAACACGAAGTACGGCGACAGCATCTATTTCCACAACGGCAACACGCTCTGGGTCAACCTTTTCATCGCTTCGACGCTGACGTGGCCGGGCCGTGGCATCACGATCCGCCAAGAGACCTCCTATCCCGAAGCGCCGACCAGCCGGCTCACCATCACCGGATCCGGCCCGATCGACCTGCGGGTCCGGATCCCGTCCTGGACGTCCGGCGCGCAGGTGCGGGTCAACGGCGTGCCCCAAGGCTCGCCGACGCCCGGCAGCTACCTGGCCATCAACCGCACGTGGGCGAGCGGCGACACCGTCGACATCAGCCTGCCGATGTCGCTGACGCTCGAGCCCACACCTGACAACTCCGCCGTCCGCGCCGTCAAGCACGGGCCGATCGTGCTCGCCGGCCAGTACGGTTCGACCAACCTGAGCGGCCTGCCCACGCTCAACGCCGCGTCGCTGGCCGCGACCGGCACGCCCTTGCAGTACACCGCTTCCGCCTCGACCGGCGCGGTGACGCTGCTGCCGTTCTACAAGACGCACGGCGGGCGCTACACCGTCTACTGGAACGTCACCTCGACCCCACCGCTGCCCGCGTTCGTCGCGCACTACCCGTTCGACGAGACGTCGGGGACCACCGCGGCCGACGCGACCGGCAACGGCCGCACGGCCACCCTGGCCGGCAGCGCTGGTCGGACCACCGGCCGCATCGGCAACGCCGTGAGCCTCAACGGCACGACCGCGTACGTGAGCCTGCCGTCCGGCATCCTCGCCGGCGCGACCGCGTTCACCGTCGCCACCTGGGTGCGGGTCAACGCGCTGGCCAACTGGGCCCGGCTGTTCGACTTCGGCACCGGGACCGGGACCAACATGTTCCTGGTGCCGCGCAGCGGCAGCGGCACCGCCCGCTACGCCATCACCGCGGGCGGCGCCGGCGGCGAGCAGCGCATCGACGCGCCGGCCGCACTGCCGGCCGGGGTGTGGACGCACGTCGCCGTCACCCACACCGGCAACCTCGGCATCCTCTGGGTCAACGGCGTGGAGGTGGCGCGCAACGCCGCGCTCACCACTCGGCCGGCGAACCTCGGCACGACCACGCAGAACTGGATCGGGCGCTCGCAGTACAGCGGCGACCCCTTCCTGAACGCCGCGGTCGACGGCTTCCGCGTCTACAGCCGCGCGCTGTCCGCCGGCGAGATCGCCCAGTTGAACGCCTCCGGTCTCTAGAAGGGGTGAGTCATGCGTCAACGTCTGGCCGTGGTGTGCGCCGTCGTCACGGCGGCCGCCGCCGTGCTGTTCGGCGCCGCCGCGCAGGCCGCCAATCCGGTCATCACCGCGATCTACACCGCCGACCCGGGGCCGCTGGTCGTCGGCAACACCATGTACGTCTACACGGGCCGGGACGAGGCCTCGACCAGCCAGCAGAACTTCGTCATGCGCGAGTGGCACGTGCTCTCGTCGACCGACGCCGCGACCTGGACCGACCGCGGCGCGCGCGCGAACATCGGCACGTTCCCGTGGGCCGGGGCCGACGCCTGGGCCAGCGAGGTCGAGCCGCGCAACGGCCGCTACTACTGGTACACCTCAGTCAACGGCAACGGCGCCGGCTGGATGAACATCGGCGTCGCGGTCGGCGACAGCCCCCTCGGCCCGTTCACCGACGCCAAGGGCGGGCCGCTGATCAGTGACAGCACGGCCAACTCGTCGGGGCTCAACATCGACCCGACGGTGTTCGTCGACGACGACGGCCAGGCCTACCTGTACTGGGGCGGCTACTGGTCGCCGCGGGCGGTCCGGCTGGCGGCCAACATGGTCGACACGGTCGGCGCGGTGGTGACGCCCCAGGGGCTGACGAACTACTGGGAAGCCCCGTTCATGTTCAAGCGGAACGGGCTCTACTACATGATCTACGCCGCCAACGACACCAACGGCTGCGTCACGAGCTCGAGCTACGCCTGTCAGCGCTATGCCACCGCGACCAACCCGATGGGACCCTGGACCCACCGCGGGATTGTGCTCGGCCAGGTCTCGTCGACCACCAACCACGCCGGCGCGGTCGAGTTCAACGGCCAGTGGTACCTGGTCTACCACAACGCCAACGCGCCGGGCGGCGGCAACTTCCGCCGGTCCGTGGCGGTGGACCGGATGTACTTCAACGCCGACGGCACGATCCAGCGGGTGGTGCAGACGACCACCGGACCGCCGCCGAACCCGGGTGGCGGTGGCTCGGGCACCAACCTCGGTCCGAGCGCCACCGCGTCGACCTCCTACGTCTCCTCGTGGGAGTCGCTGGCCGCCGTCAACAACGGCGGGACACCGGCCAACTCCCAGGACCGGTCGAACCTCGTGTACGGGAACTGGCCGCAGCAGGGCACGCAATGGATCGACTACCAGTGGCCGTCCGCCCGGTCGGTCAATCGGGTCGCCACCTACTGGTTCGACGACAACCAGGGGATCGACCTGCCGGGGTCGTGCCAGGTGCAGTACTGGAACGGCAGTGCCTATGTCGCCGTGCCCGGTCAGTCGGCCTGCGGGGTGGCCGGCAACACGTTCAACTCGACGACGTTCAGCACGGTCAGCACCACCCGGCTGCGGCTGTCCTTCACATCCCGCGCCGGCTTCTCCACCGGAGTCCTCGAATGGCAAGCGTTCCAGGCTTAGGAGGTGAGCTCATGTCCCTACGTGTTCGACGCCGCCGACTCGCGGCGGCGCTCGTCGCCGTCGTCGCCAGCGGTCTGCTGAGCGTGGCCGGCGGCGGGCCGGCGATGGCCGCGCAGACCATCGGCTATCCCACGTTCACCGGCGGCTCGATACCGCAGCCGCCCGTCAGCTACAACACCGGCAACACCATGCAGGCGATCTATGACGCCGAAAGCTCCGGCACCGACTTCTGGATGGACCGGCTGCTCGGCCGCTCCGGCAACGACCCGGCCGGCAGCTGGTTGATGACCCGGGGCCGCGGCGCCTACATGCACACGCACACGCCGTCGGTCATCGGGTTCGGCGGCAACGCGGCCTACTGGGACAACATCAGCAGCCAGGGCGCCTACACCGTCACGCCCTCGCCCGGCACGTTCACCGAGCAGCCGGCGCAGCGGTTCCAGGCGCCGAGCTACTGGCGCAGCGTGCACACCAGCGGTTCGATCCGGATCACCGTCACGAAGTTCATCACGCACAACAACGTGCTGGTGACCAACATGGACGTCGCCAACACCGGCACAGCGTCGGCGACGATCTCGTTGCGCGCCGTCTCGCCGTACGCGGCGACCGGCAGCGGGTCCGAGCTGACCGGCACCCGGGCCGTGAAGAACAACCTGACAACCCTCTATCCACGGTTCTCCGGCGACGGGTTCACGGTCAGCAGCGGTGGGCTCAACCGCTCGGTCACGGTCGGCGCCGGCCAGACCGTGACGACCAAGGTGCAGCTGGGCTTCGTGGCCAACGAGATTCCGCAGTCGCTCACGGAATACAACAGCTACCGCGGCCTCACGCCGGCGAGCGCGTTCGCGACCCATGTGCGGGCCTACAACCTGTGGTGGGCGCAGAACCTGCCCTACATCGACGTTCCGGACGCGGCCATCGAGAAGAACATCTACTACCGCTGGTGGCTGATGCGCTTCAACTACCTCGACGTCGACATTCCCGGGCAGGACTTCCAGTTCCCGCAGTCGATCGAAGGGGTCACCGGTTACAACAACGCGATCGTGCTGACCCAGCCGATGCACATCGACGACCTGAAGTACCTGCGGTCGCCGGAGTACTCCTACGGGCCCTGGCTGGCGATCGGGCAGTATTCCGCCAACGGCCGGTTCGTCGACAACCCGGGTGACCCCGAGAACTGGTCGAACTCCTACACGCAGTATGTGTCGGAGGCGGCGTGGAAGGCCTACCAGATCCACGGTGGACAACCGGGGCTGCTGCAGAACCTAGCGCGCTATGCCGAAGGCGACGCCAAGGGCCAGTTGGCGACCTACGACACCAACAACAACGGCGTCATCGAGTACGACTGGGGCGCGATGACCGGCAACGACGCCGACGCGGTGTCGTTCCACTGGCGGGCCGGCAACCTCGACCGGGCCGAGACGGCCTACGTGTGGGCGGGCGCCGTCGCCGCGCAGCAGGCCTATGCGCTGCTCGGCAACACGGCCAAGGCGAGCGAGCTGCAGACGCTGGCCGACCGGATTCGCAACGGTGTCGTCAACACGCTGTGGAACCCGTCGCGGCAGCTGCTCGAGCACAAGCACGTCAGCACGAACGCGTTCGTGCCGTGGAAGGAAATCAACAACTACTACCCGTACTCCGTGGGTCTGATGCCCAACACCGCGCAGTATCGCGAGGCGCTGCGGCTGTTCGCGGACCCGGCGGAGTACCCGATCTTCCCGTTCTACACCGCCAACCAGCGTGACAAGGCGGCTGCCGCGGCGGCCGGGGAGCCCGGGAGCAACAACTTCTCGACGATCAACTCGACGGTGCAGTTCCGGCTCTACTCGTCGGCGCTGCGCAACTACCCGAACTCGTGGATGACGGCCGAGGACTACAAGAAGCTGCTCTACTGGAACGCCTGGGCGCAGTACATCAACGGCGACACCCGCTACCCGGACGCCAACGAGTTCTGGGCCGACTGGAACGGCAGCAGCATCACCTACCGGTCCTGGATCCACCACAACATTCTGGGCAGCAGCAACTGGACCGTCATCGAGGACGTCGCCGGTCTGCGGCCGCGGACCGACACCCAGATCGAGCTGTCGCCGATCAACATCGGGTGGACGCACTTCGCGGTCAACAACCTCCGCTACCGCAACGCCAACCTGTCGATCGTCTGGGACGACCCGGCCGACGGCGTGACCCGCTACAGCGGCGTGCCGCAGGGCTATTCCATCTTCCTCAACGGCACCCGGGTGGCCACCGTCGACCGGCTCACCAGGCTGGTCTACAACCCGGGCAACGGATCCGTCACGTTCCCGTCGGGAGCCGGCGTGGTCAGCTTCAGCACGTCGTTCGCCGGCCTCCAGGCGCCGCAGAACGTCAGCCTCACCAGCGCGCGCATGGTCGACGTCGCGGCCAAGGCGGGCGTCGACCTGACCTCGTCCCTGCCGAACCTGGCCGCGGGCGCGTCGACGTCGGCGTCCTACACGGCGTCGGGCACCTCGACCGGGGCGGCGGTGGACGGGTTCCCGACCAACTCGCCGCTGTGGGGTTCCTACGGGAGCCCGAACAGCACGGACTGGTACGAGGTCAACTTCGGCACGGCGCGGTCCGTCGACGAGGCGCGGATCTACTTCCGCAACGACCGGGCGACGAACCGCTACCGGCCGCCGTCGTCCTACACCGTGCAGTACTGGAACGGCAGCGCCTTCGTGGCCGCCGGCAACCAGGTGCGGACGCCGGGGACGCCGCAGTCCAACTACAACAAGGTGAACTTCACACCGGTGTCGACGACGCGGCTGCGGGTGGTGTTCACCCAGCCGTCGGGATCGGCGAAGACGGGGTTGACGGAGTTGAAGCTCTACAACCGCGGTGGCAACCCGGTTCCGGGTGGCAACCTGGCGGTGTCGGCGACGCCGTCGGCTTCCTACACGTCGTCGTGGGAGAGCGTGGCGGCGATCAACGACGGCATCGACCCGCCGTCGTCGAACGACACCGTCAATCCGCGCTGGGGAACGTGGCCCAACCAGGGTGCCCAGTGGGCGGAGCTGACCTGGCCGGCGGCGCAGACGCTGCGGTCGGCCCAGGTCTACTTCTTCGACGACAACGGCGGCGTACGCCTGCCGGCGTCGTGGACGCTGCAGTACTGGAACGGCAGTTCCCATGTGAACGTTCCGTCCGCGAGCGGCTATCCGGTCGCGCTGAACCAGTACAACGCGGTGACGTTCGGCGCGGTGACCACGACCCGGCTGCGCGTGGCGCTGCAGAGCGGCGCGGGCTCGGTCGGGCTGCTCGAGGTGAAGGCCTTCGGCTAGGCCGCGCCCGGGTGGCGGGCCCCGCTCTTGCGGGGCCCGCCCTTCCGTCTCAGGCGGGCGGCGGCGCCAGGTAGAGCCCGGCCTGGTCGACCACCACGTGCACCGGCTTGGCGCTGCTGTTGTAGATCATGAACGAGTCGTCGCGAAGGCCTACCGTGATCTGGTTCGCGATGGTTTCGTTCGCGTTGAAGTTGATGACCGATGCGGCCGGGCGAGGTTGGCCACTCGGATACACGGTCAGGTAGCCCGCCGACTGGGTGCCGGTCACGGTCAGGTTGGCCACGACCGCAGTGCGCGCGCAGCTGGGTGCGAGGCACTCGTTGTCGTAGGTCCAGACCTCGATCGCCTGGCCCGGTCCGATGGGCTGGTAGCCCGACGCTCGGGTGTCGATGATCCGCCGCGGCGCGCGGGGCAGGTAGGTGTCGGCGATGCCGGGCGCGAACCAACCGATCAGGTCGGCCAAGACATGGATCTCGCCGCTGCCGCCGTACGCGAAGGCGATTTTGCCGTTGACGACCGGGGCGATGACCATGTTGTTCGCGGTCTGACCCGTCACGAAGTTGAGGTTCGACGTCCCGGGGACGGCGCCGCCGGGTGGGAACGTGGTCAGGTGGCCGCCGGCGGTCGGCTTGGTGACGGCGACGTTGAGCGCCACGGCGGTGGTGCCGGCCGGGAGCCGGCCGGCCAGGTCGACGGTGACCCGGCCCATCGGCCCGAGCGGACCGGAGGCCGAGGTGCCGACTCCGTAGCGGGTGTCGAGCACCCGGACCGGCGAGTCCGCGCGCAGGCCGAGACCGGTGCCGCCGTAGTAGCCGGCCAGGTCGGCGAACACGTTCACCGTGCCGGCGCTGCCGTTCTTGATTTTGACCCGGCCGTTGGCCACCGGGACGGTCACCAGGTTCGGGATCGTCTGGTTGGCCGCGAAGTTGATGTTCGACGCGTTGGGCTCCGACTGATCACCGGGGTAGACCTTGAGGTAGCCGTTCGTGGTCGGGTTGGCCACGGTCACGTTGAGCACCACGGCGCTGCTGTCGGCCGCCGGAGCCGGCAACGGCAGCTCGATCTCCTCGTGCGGGTTGAGCGGCGTCGTGCGCGGCACGCCCACGCCCTCGCGGGTGTTGAGCACCCGTTGCGGCGTCACCGCGGTGAAGGCGGCGCCCAGCATCGTGCACGGCGAGGCGGAGTAGACCGGGTATCCGGAACGGTAGTTGTCCAGGTCGCCGTACACGTCGACGCACGACCGGCCGGCGCGTGCGAAGGTGACCGGCAGCGTGCCGGTGCGGTTGGCGACCTGGGGCTTGCCTTCGGCCGAGAACGCGTACGAGCCGATCGGCCCGTCCACGGTCCATGGGAACCTGGCAGTGACCGTCGCGGTGGCGTCCAGCGGCCCGCCGCCGCGGACCCGGGTCAACGTGGCGGTGTAGATCGGCGTGGGCACGAACTCGGTGGCGCCCCGATCCACGTACCCGCCGCCGCTGTTCGGCCGGTCGGGCTTGTCGGCGTGCGCGTTGCCGCGCAGATCGGTCTTGGGCTGGCCGGGCGCGTCGACCCAGGCCGAGTCGATGGCGGGCGAGCCGGGCATCAGGCTGTATCCGTCCAGCTGCGGGTTCGCCGTGCTGAGCTGGGCGTCGCCGCGGATGTCGTGCGCCCCCTGCCCGGTGGCCGCGTTGAGCTCGGCCGGGGCCGGATAGCTCGTGCCGCTCCACGAGTAGGCCGGGACGCCGGCCAGCGGATCGACGATGTTGTAGTCGAACCGGCCGTCCGCCGCCGCGGCACCGTCCACAGTGATCGCCGGCGTGCCGGCGGAGTTCGGGGACGACTCGCCACAGCTCAGGGCGCCGAGGAAGCGAGTACGGACGATCGTGTTGTGGAGGGCGAAACCCGCCGACTCTCCGGAGACCGCGACCCCGACCAGGCAGTCGGTGACGATCGTGTTGCTCGTGACCGTCGTCCGCGGCGCGTCGACCACTGTGATCGCGGCAGCGTTGGGCATCTGGTAGGCACTGGCCTCCTGGACGCTGTTGCCGGTGATGAGAGTGTCCGTGACGCCGGAGCCGACGCTGACGAACGACCCGCGAACCGCCGCGGCCGTCCCGCTGACCGTGACCCGCCGCGAGGCGCCCTTGATGTCGATGCCCGGTGCGTAGGCCGCCGCGACCGAGCCGTTCGTCACCGTGATGTCGCTCGAGTTCTCGATGACGGCCGCGGACTTGGTGGTCCCGGAGAGGCGGATCGTGTCGATGACGATGTCGTGCGCCCCCGACAGGACCAACGGGGTCTGCACGCCGCCGGGCTGGACGGCGACCTGGCCGAGCGGGCCCCGGTATCCCTTGACCGTGACGGGCTTGCCGGGTTCGCCCGAGGGCAGGGAGACCGACTCCTGGTAGTTGCCCGGACCCACGAAGATGGTCTGTCCGGGCTGGACGACCGCGGCGGCCGCCGCGATGGAGCAGTACGGCGCCTGCTCGGATCCGTCGGCTCCGCTGGCGCAGGTCTTGGACACGTGGATGGTGTCCGTCGGTGCGGCGGCCGTCGCGGTGCCGGCCGGTAGGCCGACCACCAACAACGTGCCGGCGGCGAGCAGCACTGTGCTGCGAACCCGCATGTTCGCTCTCCGTATCTATGCGGTCGGTGGGGAAAGGTAGTAGCCCGCGCCGTCGACCACGACGTGCACCGGCTTGGCGCTGCTGTTGTAGATCATGAACTTGTTGTCCGTCAGCCCGACGGTGACCAGGTTGGCGATGGTCTCGTTCGGGTTGAAGTTGAGCACCGAAGCGGCAGGGCGCGGCTGGCCGTAGGGATAGACGGTCAGGTAGCCGGCCGACTGGGCGCCCGTGACGGTCAGGTTCGCCACGAGGGCCGAGCGCGAGCATCCGTAGGTGTAGCACTCGTTGTCGTACGCGTAGGCCACGATCGCCTGCCCCGGCCCGATCGGCATGTTGCCTATCTCCCGGGTGTCGAGCATCCGGTACGGCGACCACAGCGGCAGGAAGGAGTCGGCGGCGCCGGGGCCGAACCAGCCGTTGAGGTCGGCCAGGACGTGCACGGTGCCGCTGCCGCCGTACGCGAAGGCGATCTTGCCGTCGACAACGGGCGCGATGACCATGTTGTTCGCGGTCTGCCCCGTGACGAAGTTGAGGTTCGACGTGGCGGGGACCGCACCACCCGCCGGGTAGGCAGTCAGGTGACCGCCGACGGTCGGCTTGGTGACGGCGACGTTGAGCGCCACGGCGGCGGTGCCGGCCGGCACGCGTGCGGACAGGTCGACGGTGACCCGGCCGTTGGAGCCGAGCGGGGCGGTGCCCGGAACGCCGGTGGCCGTGCGGGTGTCGAGGACGCGAATCGGCGCGCCGGACGTGAAGCCCAGGCCGGCATCGCCACCGTAGTAGCCCGCCAGGTCGGCGAGCACGTGCACGGTGCCCGCGCTGCCGTTCTTGATCCGCACCCGGCCGTTGACGACCGGCACTGTCACCAGGTTCGGGATCGTCTGGTGCGCCGCGAAGTTGATGTTCGAAGCGTTCGGCTCGGGATCGCCAGGGTAGACCTTGAGATAGCCGTTGGTGGTCGGATTGGCCACCGTCACGTTGAGCACCACCGCGTCGCTGCTGGCGGCCGGTGCCGGCAACGGCAGGTCGATGAATTCGCGCGCGTTGAGCGGAGTGGTGCGCGGCACGCCGGTCGCGGTCCGCGTGTCCAGCACCCGCTGCGGGGTGACGGGTGTGAACGGGGCGCCCAGCATCACGCAGGCGGACGAGGACCAGGACGGAAAGTCGCTTCGGAAGTTGTCGTCGCTGGCCCGGACGTACACACATGCCCTGCCGGCGTGGTCGAAGGTGAAGTTGGCCGTCCCGGTGCGGTTGACGACCGAACCGAGCGCGAAGGTTCCGACCGGACCGTCGACGGCCCAGTCCTGATAGGCCGTGACCGTCGCAACCGTGTCCATCGGGCCGCCTCCGGGCACCCGAGCGAGCGAGGCGGAGAAGCCACGAAGGGAGACGAGCTCGGTGGCCCCGCGGTCGACGAAGCCTCCGCCGCTGTTGGGGGTGTCGGGCTTGTCGGCGTGCGCGTTGCCGCGGAGGTCGGTTGCGGGCAGCCCCGGAGCGTCGGCCGAGGCGGAGTCGATCGCAGGTGAACTCGGCAGCAGGCCCCAGCCGATGTCGAACGGGCTGTAGACGTCGGCCAGGCCCGCGTCGCCGACGATGTCGTGCGCGCCTTGCCCGCTCGCTGTCTGGAACTCGCGGAGGTCGCGGTAGGGCGCGCCGGCCCACGAGTAGGCCGGCCCACCGGGTGCCGGGTCGATCACGTTGTAGTCCAGGCGACTGCCGCTCGCGGCAATGCCGTCGATGGAAACGGCCGGGGCGCTCGCGGGGTCCGACGGTGACCATTCGCAGCCGGTCTTTCCGACGGGCAGGGTTCGCACGAGCGTGTTGTAGAGACTGAAATCCGCCGATGCTCCGGTGACTCGGATGCCGGTGGCGCAGTCGGTGACGATCGTGTTGTTCGTGATGGTCGTGCGCGGGGCGTCGGCCACGGTGATCGCGGGAGGGCCGGTCGTCAGTGGGGCCCGGGTCTGTCGGACGCTGTTGCTCGCCAGCACGGTTTCGCTGACACCGGGGCCGACACTGACGAATGGAGCGCGTAGGACCTCCACTGACATCCGGCTGACGGTCACCCGGCGGGAGCTGCCCTTGATGTCCACCGCGGCAACGCTGGGATTCCTGATCCAGCCGTCGGTCAGCGTGACGTCACTGGAGCTGTCGACGACGACCGCGGCGCTCGACTGCGCCGAGAACGAGATGCCCTCGATGACGACGTCGTGCACGCCAGAGAGGTCGAACACGGCCTTCGTCCGCGATCCGGAGGACAGGTTGGTGCGGCCAGCCGCCGGACCGCGATACCCGCGGATGGTGATCGGTCGCCCCGGCTCGCCGGACGGCGGTGACACCGACTCGCTGAAGTACCCGCGGTCCACGACGATGGTCTGGCCGGGCCGGACCACCGCGACGGCTGCCGAGATCGAGCAGAAGGGCGCGTCCGTGGATCCGTCCGGACTGGCGCCGCAGGTCGTCGAGACGTGGATGGTGTCCGGTGGTGCAGCGGCGGCGGCGGTGCCGGCCGGTAGGCCCGCGGCCAGAAGCACGCCGGCGGTGAGCAGCACCGTGCTGCGAACCCGCATGTTCGCTCCCCGTGTGAGTGATCTTGAGGGAGCGTAGCGAGCGGGTCAGTCAGTGCCCATTGGCCGAAGGGCCGAGGCCGGTGCTGCCGCGGGGGACCAGAACCGGCACGACGCGGGGATATGCGACGGACTGCACCGGTGGGTCGAGCAGGTCGAGCAGCATCGCCAGGCAGCGGCGGCCGACCTCGTCGAAATCCTGGCGGATCGTGGTGAGCGGCGGCGACATGAACTCCGCCTCCGGGATGTCGTCGAAGCCGACGACACTGACGTCGTCGGGCACGCGTACGCCGCGCTCGTGGAAGGCGCGCAGCAGACCGAGCGCCTGCTGGTCGTTGGCACAGAACACCGCCGTCACCCGAGGGTCGCCGGCCAGCCGCAGGCCCGCCTGGTAGCCCGAGGCCGCGCTCCAGTCGCCGTCGAGGGCCGGTGGGACAGCCAAACCAGCCGACTCCAAAGTGGACCGCCAAGCGTACTCGCGGTCGCGGGCCTCCAACCAGTTCTGCGGGCCGCGGACGTGCCAGACCGTCTCGTGGCCGAGCTCGAGCAGATGGCGCACCGCGAGCTCGGCGCCGGCGATCTGGTCGACGGAGATGGCCGGCAGGGCGCCGCTGGTGCCGGCTTCGACCACCACGGCGGGGATCCCGGTGGGCAGGGAGCGCAGTGCGGACGCCGCGTTGGTAAAGGGCGCGATGATGACGACCCCGGCCACCGACTGCTCGGCCAGGGCGCTGAGCGCGTCGCTGACGCCGTCGTGGTCGAGCTGTTCGAGCGTCACGATGCTGACGCCGTAGCCCGCCGCGCGCGCCGCCCGCTCGACGCCGAGCAGGGTGGCGGCCGGTCCATAGAGGATGGTGTCGAAGCTGACGACACCCAGCACCCGGGAACGCCGCCCGGCGAGGCCACGGGCGAGGGCGTTGGGGCGGTAGTTGAGCTGGCGAACGGCGGTCAGCACGCGTTCCCGTGTCTCGGTGCGAACGCTCGGGTGGCCGTTGAGCACGCGCGACACGGTCTGGTGCGAGACGCCGGCGAGTCGCGCGACGTCGATCATCACCGCCGGTCGAGGCGGAGACGGCTGATCCATGGCAACTCCTCGGCCGACACTCTACCCGCGTTGTCGATCATAGCTGCGCTGTGAACGCTAACAATCGGCCTTTCGGAGCTATTGACGTCGATTATGAGAACGCTAACATGCTGGCAACACGTGAGCCATCGACGTACGTGAGGAGGAATGCCGTGCTCAGGAAGGTGTCCGCGGTGGTGCTCGGTGGCGTGCTCGTCGCAGCCACGCTGGCCGCCTGCGGTGGCCAGGACCGTAACGGCGACGGTGCCGCGGCCGGCAGTGGCAGCGGCAACGACGACGGCAAGATAGTCATGGGCTTCGCCCAGGTGGGCGCCGAGAGCGGCTGGCGGACGGCCAACACCAAGTCGATCCAGGAAGCCGCCGCGGCGGCCGGGATCGAGCTCAAGTTCTCGGACGCGCAGCAGAAGCAGGAAAACCAGATCAAGGCGATCCGCAGCTACATCTCGCAGAAGGTCGACATCATCGCCTTCTCGCCGGTGGTCGAGTCCGGATGGGACACCGTCCTCAAGGAGGCCAAGGACGCCGGCATCCCGGTGATCCTGACCGACCGGGCGGTTGACTCGAAGGACACGACGCTCTACAAGACATTTATCGGCTCCGACTTCGTTCTCGAAGGCAAGAAGGCCGGTGAGTGGGTCAAGCAGGAGTTCGCCAGTGCGGCAGCCCCGGTCAACATGGTCGAGCTGCAGGGCAACACCGGCGCGGCCCCGGCCATCGACCGCAAGGAGGGCTTCGAGTCGGTGATCGGCTCCGACCCGAAGTTCAAGATGCTCGCGTCCCAGCCGGGCGACTTCACCCGGGTCAAGGGCAAGGAGGTCATGGAGGCCTTCCTGCGCGCCAACCCGGACATCGACCTGCTGTACGCGCACAACGACGACATGGGTCTCGGCGCCATCGAGGCGATCGAGGCGGTCGGCAAGAAGCCCGGCACCGACATCAAGATCGTGACTGTCGACGCGGTCAAGGACGGCATGCAGGCGCTGGCCGACGGCAAGATCAACTTTATCGTGGAGTGCAGCCCGCTGCTCGGCCCACAGCTGATGGACCTGGCGAAGAAGGTCGTGGCCGGCGAGACCGTGCCCGCACGGGTGCTCACCGAGGAGACCACGTTCACCCAGGAGCAGGCCAAGGCGGCTCTGCCGGAGCGCAAGTACTGACAATGACGGCGGCGGCCCCGGCCAACCCCGGGGCCGCCTCCCGACAGGCACAGGAGAGGACCATGTCCGAGAGGGAGCCCGTGCTCGTCATGCGGGGCATCGGCAAGCGGTTCCCGGGCGTCGTCGCGCTCGACGGCGTCGACCTGCGGCTGTACCCGGGCGAGGTGCACGCCCTGATGGGCGAGAACGGCGCGGGCAAGTCCACCCTGATCAAGGTGCTGACCGGCGCGTACCACCACGACCAGGGCGACATCACGCTGGCCGGTGAGTCGGTCGCGTTCGCCGGGCCGCACCAGGCTCAGCAGGCCGGGGTCAGCACGGTCTTCCAGGAGATCAACCTCTGCCCCAACCTGTCGGTCGCCGAGAACGTGCTGATCGGGCGGGCGCCCACCCGGTTCGGGCGGATCCGCTGGTCGGCGATGCGGCGGCGGGCCGAGGAGCTGCTCGCGCGGCTCCAGCTGTCGATCGACGTCGGCTCTGATCTCGGCAGCCATTCGATCGCCGTACAACAGATGGTCGCGATCGCCCGGGCTCTCGACGTCGACGCCAAGGTGCTCGTCCTCGACGAGCCCACCTCGAGCCTCGACGCGTCCGAAGTGGACCAGTTGTTCCGGGTCGTCCGCGGCCTCAAGGAGGAGGGCATCGCGATCCTGTTCGTGACGCACTTCCTCGACCAGGTTTACGAGATCGCCGACCGGATGACCGTGCTGCGCAACGGGCGGCGGGTGGGCGAGTGGCGCACCGCCGAGCTGAGCCAGCTCGACCTGGTCTCCGCCATGATCGGCAAAGAGCTGGCCGTGCTGGAGGACATCGAGGAGGCGCCGCGCCGCGAGGTGGCGGTGCTCGAGCGTGGCACGCCGGTCGTCAGCGCCGAGGGGCTGGGCCGCACCGGGGCCATCGCGCCGTTCTCGTTGGCCATCCACAAGGGCGAGGTGGTGGGGCTGGCCGGGCTGCTGGGCTCCGGGCGCACCGAGATCGCCCGGCTGCTCTTCGGCGCCGACCGGCCGGACGCCGGCCAGCTCACGGTCGACGGCCGCCCGGTCAGCTTCCGGGGACCGCAGGCGGCGATGCGCCACAAGATCGCGTACTGCCCGGAGAACCGGCGGGCCGACGGGCTCGTCGAGGAGCTGACCGTCCGGGAGAACATCATCCTGGCGCTGCAGGCCGACCGCGGCTGGGCCCGGCCGGTGCCGCGCGGCCGCCAGGACGAGCTGGTCGCCCGCTACGTCAAGGCACTCGACATCCGCCCGGCCGACCCGGAAATCCCGGTGCGCAACCTCAGCGGCGGCAACCAGCAGAAGGTGCTGCTGGCCCGCTGGTTGATCACCGAGCCCAAGCTGATGATCCTCGACGAGCCGACGCGGGGCATCGACGTCGGCGCCAAGGCCGAGATCCAGCGTCTCGTGGTCGAGCTGTCCGACGGCGGCATGGCGGTGCTGTTCATCTCGGCCGAGCTCGAAGAGGTGCTGCGGCTCAGCCACAAGGTCGCCGTACTGCGCGACCGGCGGTTGGTCACCGAGCTCGAGAACACCGACGGGCTCGACACCGACCGGGTCATGGCGGCGATCGCGAGTGGAGGCGTGGCATGACGACGCTCGTCCGGCACCGCCTCTTCTGGCCGGTCGCGATGCTGGTGGTGCTGCTGCTCAGCAACCTGTTCTTCACGCCCGGCTTCTTCGCCGTCGAGGTGCGCGACGGGCACCTGTTCGGCAGCCTGATCGACATCCTGCGCCAGGGCGCGCCGTTGGTGCTGGTCGCCCTCGGCATGACCCTGGTCATCGCGACCGGCGGCATCGACCTGTCGGTCGGCGCCGTCGTGGCGATCTCCGGCGCGCTGGCCTGCCAGCAGATCGCCGGCCTGGCGGACCAGGGCGCGGTGGGCGGCGTCCTGGTCGCCGTGGCTCTCGCCCTGTTGCTCTGCGCCGGCCTCGGACTCTGGAACGGCTTCCTCGTCGGCGTGATCGGCATCCAACCGATCATCGCGACGCTGATCCTGATGGTGGCCGGCCGAGGCGTCGCCCAGCTGATCACCGACGGCCAGATCATCAACGTCAACTCGCCGCCCTACAAGGCCATCGCGACGGGCTTCCTGCTGGCGATCCCGGTGCCGGTGGTGATCGCCGCGGCCCTGGTCGCCGCGGTCGCCCTGGTCACCCGGCGCAGCGCGTTCGGCATGCTGCTCGAGTCGGTCGGCGGAAACGCCGACGCCAGCCGGCTGGCCGGCATCCGATCCCGCCGCTTGATCATCATCGCGTACGTGGTCTGCGCGGTCTGTGCCGGCGTGGCCGGCCTGATGGTCAGCTCGACAGTGTCCAGCGCCGACGGCAACAACGCCGGCCTGCTGATCGAGCTCGACGCGATCCTGGCCGTGGTGATCGGCGGCACCTCGCTGCTCGGCGGCCGCTTCTCGATCGCCGGCACCGTGGTCGGAGCGCTGCTGATCAAGACGCTCGACACGACCATCTACACGATCGGCATCCCGCCCGAGGTCACGCTGCTCTTCAAGGCGGTGGTCGTGGTGATCCTCTGCCTGGTGCAGTCACCCGCGTTCCGCGCCCGGCTGTCCCGTCGCACGCCCGCGGAGGTATCGGCATGATCGACCTCGAGACCCCGGCGCCCCCGCAGCCGGCGGCCACCGCGGGCCGGCTGCGCAGGTTCCCGATCCGCCAGAAGTACGTGCCGGTCACCGCGACCGCGATCCTGCTGTCCCTGATGTACGGCGTCGGCGTCGTCAACTACACCGGCTTCTCCGACACGCAGATCGTGCTCAACATCTTCATCGACAACGCGTTCCTGCTCGTGGTCGCGGTCGGGATGACCTTCGTGATCCTGACCGGCGGCATCGACCTGTCGGTCGGCGCGGTGGTCGCGCTGACCACGATGGTGGTCGCGCTGCTGCTGGAGAACGGCTGGCCGGCCGCCCTCGTGCTGCCCGTGGCGCTGCTGATCGGCGCGACCATCGGGCTCGGCATGGGTCTGGTGATCCACTACTTCGACGTGCAGCCGTTCATCGCGACGCTGGCCGGGATGTTCCTCGCCCGCGGCCTCTGCTACGTGATCAGCACCGAGTCCATCCGGATCGACGACCCGTTCTGGTCGTGGGCCGCCGACACCAAGCTCTGGATGGGCGGCTGGTTCATCACGGTCAGCGTGCTGGTCGCGCTCGCCGTCGTGCTGATCGCCGCGTACGTGCTTGCCTACACGACGTTCGGCCGCGATGTCTACGCCGTCGGCGGCAACCCACAGTCGGCGATGCTGATGGGCCTGCGGGTCGGCCGCACCCGGATCGCCGTCTACACGATCAGCGGGCTCTGCTCGGCTCTCGGCGGCGTGCTGCTGAGCTTCTACATGCTCTCCGGCTACGGACTGCACGCTTCGGGCATGGAACTCGACGCCATCGCCGCCGTGGTCATCGGCGGCACGCTGCTCACCGGCGGCTCCGGCTATCTGCTGGGCACGGTCCTCGGCGTGCTCGTGCTCGGCCTCATCCAGACGATCATCACCTTCCAGGGCGACCTCAGCTCCTGGTGGACGAAGATCTTCATCGGCCTGTTCCTGTTCGTCTTCATCGTCCTGCAGCGCGCCGTCACCCGGCGCCGCCGCTGAAGGGTCGTTCCCAGGCCCGCCGCGGTGCGGTGGGAAAGCTAGTCGCGGAGCAGGGCGCCGAGCACGCCGTCGAGAGTACCGGGGTTGAACTCGTGCACCTCGATCTCGTCGGCGGTGTAACCGCGCTTCTTCAGCCAGTGCTGCAGGTTGCTCAGGTCGTTCTGGTTCGCGATGTGTCGTCGGGTGACGCCGTTGCCGACGTACACCCGCGCGTCGCCCTTCTCCTTGGCGATGATGAGCCTCATGTCGTCCTCCGGTAGGCGAGCGGCGCCGAACGGGTTGTAGCTTCCGATGCTTTTCTCGATCCAGTCGGTGCGCACCGACTCGTGGATGTGGTCGAAATGGCCGTCCGCATCCTGTGCGACCCAGTCGTTGCGGACGCTGTAGCTCTTGCCCTGCCAGATCAGGTATTTGGTCCACGGCCGGCGGCCGGCCTTGCAGTCGGCGAGCCAGCGCGTGAACAACGCTCCACAGTCGAGCCCGCCGGTGTTGTCCATGTAGTCGATCGCGCAGACCACATAGCCGGGCAACGGATCGGGCCACGCGTCGGCCGAGTAGGGCGTGTGGTCCAACGGTGGGGACGCGTGGAGATGGCTGTCGTCGGTCTGGATGCCGCCCTGCGTGCGGGTCAGCGCCGGACTGCCCACCACCGTGTGGGGATGGGCGGCTTTCAGCAATACTTTCGTTTCCGCGATAGGCCGGGCGTCTCGCCAAAAACGTCCATCCTGCACCCATTTGTTGAACGCACTTGTGGCCATTGCGCCCTCCCGGACCGGCCCGTCACCGGCCGACTAAGCCTGCGCCGCCGACACAGCCGAAGTCGAGCCCTTAATTCGTGCACAACACAATTGCGTGAACGCCCAAAAGCGCCACCTGCACTGCGTTTGAGCTGCACTGATAGCCACGCGGACAGCCACCCGCTGCCGGATCATCGCGGCCGCCATCCACCCATCTCACTAATCCCAACGAGGTACGGGCTCCAGCCTGAGTGGCTTTCCGCTAATCGGAAAAGTCAGACGGCGGCCAGTTTGCCGCGCACCCGGTCGGCGTCCGCATGGCCGAGGTCGTCGAGGATGGCCAGCGCGTGCTGCCACGTTTCGCGCGCTCCGGCCGGGTCGCCGGCCGCCTGTTGGGTGTCGCCGAGCCGGGTCAAGGTGTCCGCCTCGAAGTAGCGGCCGCCGATCTCCCGGAACAGCTCGACCGCCTCCCGGTAACACCGGATCGCCTCGCGATGGTCGCCGAGGTGGTGGTGCGCGTACCCCAGGCTGTCCCAGGTGTTGGCCTCGGCGTGCCGGTCGCCGACCTCCCGCAGCAGCGCCAACGCCTCGGCGCAATGGTGCAGCGCCTGCCGATGGTCGCCGAGCAGCGCGTGGCACCAGCCCACCGCGTTGAGCGCCTCGGCCTCGCCCGCCGGCGCGGCCGCCGCGCGATAGTTGGCCAGCGCCCGCTGGGTCTGGTCGAGCGCCTCGGGAAAGCGCTGCTGCCGCTCGAACACCGACGCCAGGCTCAGGTGCGTGCGGGCCTGGCCGACGAGGTCGCCGGCCGCGCCGAAGGCGTCCAGCGCATGCCGGTAGTGCTCGTGCGCCTCGACGTCCCGCCCGAGCCGGCCGTAAGCGAGCGCGAGCCCGCGGTGGGAGAACGCCTGCCCGACATGGTCGTCGAGCCGGCGCGCGGCCCGCAGGGCGGCGGTCTGCGCCACGACCTGGTCCTGCCAGTGGCCCTGGCGGTCGAGGAAGTCCACCAGCGTCCAGGCCAGTCGCCAGGTGACCGGGCCCAGCGGCGCCTGCCGGATCGCCCCGACCAATGCCGCGTGCTCGGCGGCGAACCAGGCCAGCGCGCCGTCGTGTTTGGTGATGGGCTCGGGGGCGACACCGGACCGCGCCGGTGGCAGCACGGTCGGGTGGCGGTGCGGGTTGAGCGTCAACGCGGCCGCGTGTGCGGTGTGCAGGTAGTGGTCGAGGAGCCGGTCCAACGCCGACGCCCGCTCCGGGTCGGTCTCGACGAGCTCGCCGGCATAGGCGCGCAGCAGGTCGTGGAACGCGTAACGGCCCGAGCCGGACTCGGTGAGCAGGTGCGCCGCCGTCAGCTCGGCCACCGGCGGCGCCGGGTCAGCCGCCAGGCTCGCGACGGCCGGCAGCGCGATGTCGGGGCCGGGCTGCACGGCGAGCAGCCGGAACAACCGGGCGGCAGCCGGGCTCAGGTCACGGTAGGAGCAGGCGAACACCGCGCGTACGTCGGTCGCGGCGTCGCCGGCGGTCAGCGCGTCGAGCGCCGTGCGGGCGTCGGCCAGCTCGGCGGCGAGCGCGTCGAGGGTGAGCTCGGGATGCGTGGCGCCCCGCGCGCCGACGATGGCCAGGGCGAGTGGCAGCCGTACGCAGCCGTCGATGATCCGATCCAGGGGCCCGGTGGCGCGATCCGGGCCCAGGCGGCGGGTCAGCAGGTCCCGGGCCTCGGCGACGGTCAGCAGGTCGAGCGCGAGCGGCGCGGCGTCGTGGGTGGCGACCAGGCTGGTGAGCCGGTGCCGGCTGGTCACCACGGCCAGGCAGCCGGGGCTGCCCGGCAGCAACGGCCGCACCTGGTCGGCGTCGCGTGCGTTGTCGAGCACGACCAGCAGGCGGCGGCCGGCCACCAGGCTGCGATAAAGGGCGGCCCGGGCGTCCACGTCCGCCGGGATCCGCTGCGGCGCGACCGCGAAGGCGTCCAGAAAACCGCGGATCGCCTCGTACGGCGGCATCGGCGGCCGACCCGGATCGAAGCCGCGCAGGTTGACGTAGAGCTGGCCGTCGGGGAACCGCTCGGCCACCCGGTGCGCCCACCGCAGGGCGAGCGCCGTCTTGCCGACGCCGGCCGTTCCGGAGATCACCACGGTGTTGGCCCGGGCGGCCAACGTGTCGAGATCGGCGAGCTGCTCCGTGCGGCCGGCGAACCCGGCGATGTCCGGTGGCAGCTGGCGGGGCGGGGCCGGGCCGGCCGGCGCCGGCGGGGCCGGCTGACCCCGGGCCGTCACGGCCAGCAGCGTGCGCTCCTCGTCGCTGAGGCCGAGGGCGTCGGCCAGCAGCCGGAGGGAACCGCTGTGCGGCTGGTGGAGGCGGCTGGTCTCCAGGCGGCGGATGGTGCGCACGCCCAGCCCGGTGCGCTCGGCGAGCTGCTCCTGGGTGAGCAGCGCCCGCTCCCGCCACGCGCGCAGCAGCGCCGCGAGCGGTGCGGTGCCGGGGTCGTCAACCATCCTGCTATCCGGTCTCGCGGTCGAAACGGCCGGTAGGTGGCCGGTTGCTGGCCTGGGTGCGGGTGGCCCAACTGTGAAGGATTTAAACATGTCGCTGTATTCGATTCGACCCCGTACAGGAGTGATGGCATGAGACTGCGCATGTTGATGTCCCTCGTCGCCGCGGTGGCGCTCGCCCTGCCGGCCGTCTTCTTCGCCGCCTCCCCAGCGGCGGCAGCACCACTGCCGAACTGCGACAGCGTCCGCCGCTACGCGGGCGTGCTGCCGGGCTTCTACGTCGACCTGCCGGCACGCAACGGATCGGTCAACTGCGTGCTGGGCCAGGGCAACACGGGACCGGCCGTACGGGTCCTGCAGACCGCGCTGGTCTTCTGCAACAACGGGGACACCGGCGGCGTCGACGGCGTCTACGGCGCCAAGACCAGGAACGTCATCACCTGGATCCAGGCGGCGAACGGCCTCACCGCCGACGGCGTCTACGGCCCGCAGACCCGCAAGGTGCTGCGCTGGGTGCACCACAACGGCCAGCAGGGCATCTGCTACCGGTCGCCGGTCTGAACCACCTGATCGTCGAGGGCCCGCGCGTCGTCCTGGCGGGCCCTCCGCCATGGGTGGACGGCGGCCATCGCGACCACGGCGAGCAGGCCCGCCACCGGCGCGAGGGCGAACCCGGCCCGCAGGTCGGTCGCCGCGAGCGGACCGGTCAGCGCGGCGCCGGTCGCGCTGCCCACCGTGAACGCCGTCACGATCCAGGCGAACGCCTCGACCACGGTGCCGGGTGGGGCGAGCCGGTCGGTGGTCAGGAAGACGGCGGTCAGCAGCGGCGGTAGAGCGACGCCGCTGAGCGCGACCAGGACGGCCATCGCACCCAGGCCGGGCATCAGCAGCAACGGCAGGTAGCCGACCGCGAAGCAGGCCGCGAGCACTGGCAGCCGGCCCGGTCCGCCTTGCTTCGCCCGGGTGTAGAGCAGGCCGCCGACCAGTGCGCCCCCGGCCTGCGCGGCGAGAAGCCAGCCGCTGAGGGCACGGTCGCCGGCCGCCTCCGCGTACCCGGTGATGACGACCGGCAGGCTGCCGACCGCCGCGCCCGTGCAGACCACGCCCGCAACCAGGACGACGAACCGCGGCACCCGCAGCGGACCGGCCCAGTGCCGCGGCGCGGGCTCACCACGCCACGCCCGGACCGGCGGCGAGAGGGCGAACACGATCGCGCCGGCGAGCTGGCAGGCGGCCGCCGCGAACAGCCCGGCCGGCGGACCGGCGACGCCGACGGCCGCCAGTGTCACCAGCGGCCCGGCCACGAAGATCACTTCCTGAAGGGCGATGTCCACGGTGTACGCGGCCGCGACGGCCGGCGGTGGCACCAGCGCGGGCCAGAGCGCGCGCAGGCAGGCCTCCAACGGCGGCGTGCCGAGCCCGGCGAACGCGGCGCCGACCAGCGTGACCACGAGGTCGCCACCCCCGCTGGCCACGGCGACGAAGCCGGCGGCGGACAAGGCCGACGAAGCGAACAGGACGGGTGGCTGCCGCCACCGGTCGACGGAGCGGGCGAGCATCGGCGCGCTGACCGCCATGCCGGCGGTGTAGACCGCGACGACCAGCCCGGCCAGCGCGAGGCTGACGGACTCCCGGGCGAACAGCAGGAGGGCCAAGGGCCCGGCCGCCAGAGGCAGGCGGCCGACCTGACTGGCGGCGAGCAGGGTAGGCACGCGCGGGGCGCGCAGGACAGATTGGACAGTAGACATAGGACGACGCTCCCAAGGGTCAAGGGAAAGAGACAGGCACGAGGCCCGTCTCAGGGAGCGAAGTCGCCGCGGTCGTGATCGTCGCCGTAGAGCGGCAGCGGCGGAGTGATCCAGCGCGCGAAGGCGGCCGCTGGAATCATCCAAGCACCATACCGGTCGACCGGATCCTTCACTCGCCCGTCACCACGGGTGCCAGCGTCCGACGACGATCGCGCTCAGGTCACCCGCCTCTCGGCTGGGGCAATCGATGATCCGATTGTTGCCGCAGGACCGGTAACTTGTCGCGGCGGGAACTCGATCGTTCTTCGTGAAGTAGGTGCGCACCGCCACCGGCCATACATTGCGAGCCACCAGCAGCAACCGCTTGCCGAGGTGAGCCCGGACGTCTACCGGCCGCTCGAACGTGTACTTCGCACGCCAGTCGACCACCGCGGCCTCACCTGATGCCAACTCCTGCTGATGCAGGTCGTATATCGCGAGCTGCAGCTTGCCCGGGCCATCCGCGCCGGCCGCCACCTCGACGGACCGAATATAGGCCTGGTTCACCTCGAAATCGGTTGCTACCCAGTCCCCCTTGCCCATGGGAAACGCAACGTTCTCAGCGCTGCTCGCCCATATTTCGTGCATGCGCTGATCACCTTTGGGAAAGTCAGTCGCGCGTGGCCCGTAGTACGGATTCACGAGCAGCCCGATCGTCATGAGCAGAACGGAACCAGCCGCGCCGATGACCGCGGCCCGAGCGGCAGCCTGCGAGCGAAGGGCGTCCGTTCCGCCCAGATGGCCGCAGCCATCAGAGCGGTGCTGATCAGCACAACCGCGAGGTTCCACAGCTTCGCTGGTTCGTCCTGCTCTGCGACGAACACGCCGACGACCCCGAAGACGCTGACCGCAGCGGTTCACCACCAAGACGAACCGCGACGATTTAGGCGTGTCAGATTCCTCGCGGTCGGGCGGGCGCGGATCAGCACACTCCGATGCGTTCTCGATCTGCCGAGCATCGCCCGGCTTCTTCGATTGCCTGCCCGCTGACATGGGTTCCGGCAGCACATGGTGCCGTGCGCAGGCACCCGGCGACGGCGCTGGTGACAGGCTGTGTCAGGACCGCTGGTAGTAGGGGATTTCGACGGGCTGCCATGTCTGGCCGTCTTCGCTGAGGTAAAGGTCGACGGGGTCCGCTGCGGCGATGTCGATCGGCCATCCCTGGAGGCCGCCGGTGATGGGCGTCGCACCCCATACCGGTGATGTGGTTGGTGCGAAGGTTTTGCCGCCGTCGGTGGAGAGGTGCTGGTGGTGTGCCAGGTCTGCGACGTTGAGTCCGCCCTGGCGGTTGGTCCACGCGAAGACGATGTCGTTGAACTGTCGCGCGGCGGGTTGTGGGTCCCAGGTCTTACCGCCGTCGGTGGTGCGGTACAGCGAGAACGGGTCGGGTTCTGTGGTGTCTTTCATCGGGGACAAATAGGCGGTGGTGCCGTCGTACGCGGTGACCATGCCCGCGGGGGCGAGCCAGTCGATGTCTTCGGCGGGGGTCCGGTCCACCCAGCTACGGCCCCGGTCGCGGCTGACGGCGAGTTGGAAGTCGCCGGAACCGTCTGGACCGGAGCCGCTGACCCACAGGCTGCCGTCGAACCCGACCGACACGCTGACGAACTCGACACCCTGCGGTTGGTTCTTCAGCACCATCCAATCGCCGGTCTCCGGGTCGTACCAGCCGAGCCCTTCCTCCTTGCACCGTCGCTCGTCGCACGGCCATCGCGGGACGATCCCGTCCGGCACGGAGTCGGCCGTCCTGATCCGCGGCTGGTACTCGCGCCACGTTTGACCGTCGTCGTGGCTGATGAAGGCCGGCGCTTCGGCCAAGCCGGGCTGCGGGGACGTCGCCGGGATCACCAGTGTGTCCGGAGCGGCCACCACGGCGGCCGCCCGCGTGCAGGCCGGCTCCTCGTGGCTGTTCGGGTGAGTCGACGCGGCAGAGATTGTGGGATGAGGACGCAGCGAGCTCCAGGTCTTTCCGCCGTCGCGCGTCACGGACAGCGACCCTTCGCCACAGGACTGGCCTGGGTACTGGGCTACTCCGTAACGGATGTTGAAGAACTCGACGATGATGTCGGAGGCGTCCCACTGTGCCGGGGAGGCGGTGGGAAGGGCCACTGAGGTGTCCGGTCCGTTGTCTCCCGGCACGGCCAGGAGCAGGCCGGGGGTCACCGCGGCCGCCACCGCCACAGCGGCAAGGCGGGCATTGCGGGTGCGGAGGGTGCGGCGGCGGCTTCGATCCACCAGTTCGGTGAAGGGCGGCTGGGTGATCCGGTCGGCGACCGCGGTGCGGTCGTAGCGCTGGTGCACCTCAGACATGGTCTGCGCTCCTCCATGTACTCACGCGAACAGGTTCGGGTTTGAGGTCCTCGGCGGTCTCTCCGAGCAGCTGTGCCAGTGCGGTCCGGCCGCGCGAGAGCCGCGACTTCACCGTGCCGACCGAGACCTTCAGCAGGTCGGCGACCTCGGTGATCGGTAGGTCAGCGAGGTAGTGCAGGGCGATCGCGTCGCGCTGCCCGGAGGGCAACGTGCGCATTGCTGTCATCAAGGCGACGTGGTCCGGGCTGGCGCCGGGCACGTCCATAGTCCTGGCGTCGGCTCGGCCGATCAGCCGCCGCATACTGTTTCGACGTCGTCGTCGGGTGCGGGCCAGGTTCACGGCCACGGTCCGTAGCCACGCCTCTGGGTTGTCGAGCGCGGACGCCTGGGTTGGCGACGCGAGGAGCTTGACGAACGCCTCCTGCACAACGTCCTGGGCGTCGCCGAGTTCGCCGGTCACTGGGTAGAGCTGCAACACCAGCCGCTGGTAGCTGGCGACGTACAGATCTCGGATGAGCTCTCGATGGCTCAATGACGCCGTCCAATCCTGTGCGCGCGGGCTTCATACTGGCGACGAACAGGACAGCCGAAAGGTTCCCCCGGCTGCGGAAGACGGTCCGCCGTCAGCTATCAGTAATTGAGCGGCCATTCGCCCGCGCTGCCGGCTACCTCGCCCTCGCCCCGGCCAGGAAGCGGCCGGTGTCGAATTTCGCGAGGTCCGGTCAGGTTGGCTGCCGACGGGGCGCTGCCACCGGCCGCTAAAGCCCGGTCACTGCGTTATGGGTGGATAGATGATAGCCACGGCGATGACGCCTGCGGGCAGTGCCGAGTCTGGTTAGGTTGCGGCCATGGACGACCAGCGCGATCCGACGCCACGGCTGCTCCCGAACCGCTTTGCCGCTGACGCGGCCGGGCGTAGTCCGGTAAGAGCCGCGGAGAGATGCTTCCACCAGCCCAATGCGCGGGTCAGGTTCCACGGTGAGCGCCAGGACACGTCCTCGGCTGGGTGGCGGCGGCTGCTCGAGCTGATCGACGAGGCCGCAGCCGATGGGCGGGACGTGTTTCGGCCGCTGGTCGACCTCACGCCGAGCGAGCGGGCGGACCTGGTCACGCTGCCACCCACGATCGCGAAGCTGACCCGTGTCAGGCATTTCGTGCTTTACGGCAGCCCGCTGGTACGGATCCCGCCGGAGATCGGCGCGATGACCAGCCTCGAGGTGTTCGAGCCGTACACCTCGTACTCGCTTCACTGGTTCCCGTACGAGCTGACCCGATGCCCGAACTTGCGCTCCAGCACCGTCAGCACCCGCGCCTTGTACGGGAACTTCAAGTACCGACCGCCGTTCCCGAGGCTGCAGCCAGCAGGGGCCCTGGCCGCCCAGCCAGCGCACGACGGTCTAGACCCGCAGCTGTGGAGCGTCGAGGCCATCCGCGGATGCAGTGTCTGCGACGGGCAGGTGGACCCGGCCACGTTCCAGCAGCTGTGGATCTCCCTGCGCGTTGCCACGGACGTGCTGCCGCTGCTGGTGAACGCCTGCTCCACCACCTGCGCGGAAGCGCTGCCGAAACCGGCCGATGGCTACATACCGCACCCCCATCAGGGCGGCCGCGCCGTTCCGCAGCCGCAGCCAGACTGGTGAACCCGCCATCGACTGCCCGGCGAGGGCACTTGATCCGGCTCTGATGCCGTATCCCCTACCGCGGCGGCGTTCTCGTGCGCCGACCAGCGCGAGGGCGCCGCCATCCGACCCGCATCGCCACCGACGCCTGAACCGCAACGGATCGCCGTACGTGACCCACCGTCTACAGTCGTGGTGGATCGAACGGCGTCACTGCGATCGAGGGAGTCGTTGATGGACGCGCCGAGGACGGATCCGCCACCAACGACGACAAGGGCTCCGGTTGCTGGTGGGCTGCGGGCGTGGGCGGGTCCATTGTGGTCGCGGTGCTGGTCGGCCTCGCGTGGGATGCGCCCGTGGACCGTCAGACGGTGGCGCCGGTCCCGTCGTATGCGCCGCCGATGATCGACACTGACGTGCCAGGGATGCTCACCCGCCAGACGCAGGCCCTCCTCCGCGGTGACCAACAGGGCTGGCTCGGGCCGATCGGCGCCACGGACAGCCCCTTCACGACCGTTACCGGATGCTGTTCGCGAACCTGCGCGGGCTGCGGGCGAGCTCATGGCAGATCCTGCGCGGCCTCCCGCCAATTGTGTCGCCGGGCAGGAACAGCGACGCCGACTACACCGTCGCGTACTGCATCGACGGCGTCCAATGGCCGCCGGTGTCGCGCCCTACCTGGCGGCCGGCTCCAAGGTGGGCCGGGGTGGCGGCGCCGCCGACCGCGAGCAGAACAAGGCGATCCGCGCCTGGGCGAAGAAGGAAGGCAAGGACATCTCCGACCGGGGACGCATCTTGCGGGAGATCGTCGACGAGTACCGCGCCAAGGGCAGCCGCCGACGCGGCACCCACCCGGCGCACAGACGTGGCCTGGCACACATCAACGGCCAACGCCTCGTGCCTACGCCACCGAATCAGGCCGAGGCCCGCGTGACCTGCCGAGCTGCCAACCCCGTGGGTGCTCGAGAGTTGCTCGAGCGTTCGCCACGGTAGCCGAACCATGGCGAACAGCGGAACTGGCTCCACGTTTTCCCGCAGGTCAGGTAGCCTGAGCCCCGCGGGCCGCTAGCTCAACCGGCAGAGCAGTGGACTTTTAATCCATAGGTTCAGGGTTCGAGTCCCTGGCGGCCCACCAAATTCGTCGGTGATCGTTCGGCGACAGGTTGGTCCTTTGCGTCCGGTGTCCGAGAGTCCTGAGGGCACCTGAAATGCTCGTGCGTCGTCCGGCCGGATCGCGTGCGTCGGCGACATCCACATCGTGGACGACTGCGGATTTGCCTGCGCGAGCGTGGCCGCCAGACCGCTTTCCAGGCACTTGTTGTGGAAGCTGGGGAACAGCAGCTGGAGAGGATCAGGTGCCCCTACGGTTGGAATGACCGTATGGACGAGTTCATAGTGCTGGTCGACCAGGAGTGGGCCACGCGGTCGGCGTTCGATCTGCTGAGTCGGTCAGGTGTTGGTTGGCCAGTGACGTTCGAACACGATTTTGTGGCGGTCGCCGGGCAGGACGTTGACGGCGCACTGGACCGGTAGGCCTGCGGCTGTGTAGCCCGTGTCGTAGTGGACCGCGACCGGAGTGCCGGGGCCCAGTCGCAGGCGGTGTGTTTCGTCGGGGGTTGGCATTCGTACGAAGATTTCGTCGATCGCGTGGTCCTGGCGGTAACCCAACTCCGCCAGGACCTGGTCGGTGCCGCGCGGCAGGTACGCCGGCGACATGATCTCCGAGTCCTTGACCAGGTCGATCGGGAAGTGCGAGTCGTTGATGTTCGTCGGCTCGCCGTTGATCAGGCGGATCCGGCGCCGGGCCACGACCGTTGCGGCTTGGTCGAGGTGGAGCCGGTCCGCGAGGTCGGGGCCGGCCTGGACCAGCGTGACCTCGATGACGTAGCTCGGTGTGCGGCCCTCCGCGAGGATCTGCTGCGAGAACCGGTCCATCGCGGGCGTGGCCGGCTGCGGCCGGGACTTCTGCTGCGGCCGGTAGACCATGTGCTCGCGGTCGCGCACGAAATAGCCGTGCGGCCGGCGGGCCACGATCAACCCGTCGGTGATCAGGACGCCGAGGCCGTTGCGCACGGTCTGGCGCACGACGTGGAACTGGTCGGCGATGTCGGCCTCTGTCGGCAGCTGGTCGCCCGGACGCAGCTCACCCGACATGATCTTGTCGCGGTACGTGGCTGCGATGCGCTGATAGGCGGGTGCACCCTCGCCCCGGTATGCCGCCACGACCCCTCCGTCCACCAGATGTCTAGTCAATGTAGTCGAACTATTGACGCGCGTCGAGGCGGCGTGCCAGCCTGATTGTCTAGACCATATGAACCTTCGGAGGATCGAATGATCGAGGACTTGGCCGAACTGGTGTCTGCGGAGTCGCCGTCGAGCGACCCGGCCGCTACGGCCGTCAGCGCCGCAGTGGTGGCCCAGCTCGGTGCGCGCCTGCTCGGCTCCCCGCCGCAGCGGGCGGGCGCGCATCTGGTCTGGAGCCACGGCCCGACCCGGGTGCTGCTCCTCGGCCACCACGACACGGTGTGGCCGGTGGGCACGCTGGCCCACTGGCCGTTTCAGGTCGACGGCGACCGGGCCACCGGCCCTGGCTGCTTCGACATGAAGGCGGGTCTGGTCCAGCTGTTCCACGCGTTGGCGACACTGCGGTCGCTCGACGGTGTCAGCGTCGTCGTCAGCGCCGACGAGGAGATCGGCTCGCCGACCTCGCGGACGCTGATCGAGCACTACGCCCGCACCGCGCACGCCGCGCTGGTGTGCGAGCCCAGCGCCGACGGGGCGCTCAAGGTCGCTCGCAAAGGCGCTGCCCGCTATCACCTCGCCATCACCGGCAGGGCGGCACACGCCGGGCTCGCCCCGGCCGCGGGCGCCAACGCCGGTGTGGAGCTGGCCCACCAGGTGCTGGCCATCACCGGCCTCGGCCGCGGCGAGACCACCGTGACACCGACCATGCTGACCGCCGGCACCAGCGAGAACAGCGTCCCGGCGGCGGCCCGGGTCGCGATCGACGTGCGGTCCTTCGACGACGCCGAGCTCACCCGGGTGCACCAGGCCGTGCATCGCCTGCGGCCCGCGGTCGACGGCACGAGCCTGGCGGTACGCGGCGGCGTGCACCGGCCGGCCATGCCCGCCTCCACGGCCGGCGCCGCCCTGCACCGGTTGGCCGTCGAGGTGGCCGAAGGCCTCGGGCTGCCCGCACCGGCCGCCGTCGCCGTTGGCGGCGCCTCCGACGGCAACCTCACCGCCCACCTCGGAGTGCCGACCCTCGACGGGCTCGGTCCGGTCGGCGGCAACGCACATGCCGCCGGCGAGTGGGTCGACCTGCGTGCGATGCCCGACCGCGCGGCCCTCCTCGCCGCTCTGGTGGCCCGTCTGCTCGGCAACGGAGGCTGACATGCTCCGCCGGACCGCCGGCATCGTCCTGGCGCTCGCCGTGCTGACGGCTCCGTACCTGCTGACCGCGGTGTTCCCGCAGTGGCCGCTCTGGCTGTGCCTGATCCTCGGCGTCGCTTTCCTCGTGGCAATCGTGGTGGCCCAGCTGCGGCCGCAGGTCGATCGCCCCGACTACGACGACTCCGAGGCCTGACCCGGATCGCGTCGTCGTGCGCTCACTTCGAACATCGATTGCGATCATCATTGTGGGAGAATCAACGGATGACCTCGGACGGGTCCCCAGTGTGGGTCGCGCGGCGCGCCCGACTGGCCATCAGTGCCACCATCATCGCCACATTGGCGTGTGTCGCCGGTGTCGTCGCCGTCCCACGACCCGCGGACGCCCTGGTCGCCATCGGCCTCTACGTTCCGTCGATCATCGGGGTCCTGTTGCTGTGGCGGACGTCGGTCTACAGCTGGCGGGACGGCGCCCGACAGCCGCGATCGTTCACCGTGCACCGGGACGCCTTCCTCCTGCTACCCGCCAGGGCGACCACTCGCGCCGTCGCCCTGGTCCTGGCGAGCGCCTTCCCAGCCGGCCACCTGATCATGAGGATGCGGGTGGGAGCGCTGGACGCGCTCGACTGGGCGATAGCGGCAGTCGGTGCCCTGGTCATCGGCCTCGCGACCCTCCACAGTGTCTTCCTTTGGCGAGGAGCGCCGCGGCCGCTGGTCATCGTGACTCCCAGCGGGGTCACCGCCGCCGGCTTCTTCGGCAGCGTGCACGCGCCATGGACGGCCTTCAGATCGGTATACGCGAGCTGGCCGGACCGCCGTATGAACCTTGCCCTACCCGTGTACGGCGGCCGGTCAGTCAGTCGCCGCGGTCTGCGCCCACACGGCGTCAAGCTGCCTGACACCAGCGAGCCTTTCGCCATCCCTGCGGCCTGGAGCACGAACCCGTGGTGGGCCGCCCAGGCGCTCGCCACCTACTGGCGGGGCATACGCGACCGCTCCGCCATCGGCACCCCCGCCGAACACACCACCCTGGCCAGGACCCTCGACCGCTTCGACCACGAGATCGACGAACAACTCAGCCAGTTCCAGTGACACAAGCCAAGACGCCTCCCGACATAGCAGTGGCCGGCCCCCCGGCAAGGGGGTCGGCCACCTTCGCGTCAGGGCAGGACGGCGACGTTCTCGTAGAAGCGGCGGATCTGCTGCACGACCGCCTCGAGGGCGTCGAAGTCCATCGGTTTGGTCACGAACGCGTTCGCGTGTTCCTGGTACATGCCCGCGACGTCGCGGATGTCGTCCGAGGTGGTCAGGATGATCACCGGAATCGACTTGAGGTCCGGGTCACGCTTGAGGGCGACCAGCGTCTCGCGCCCGTCCATCCGGGGCATGTTGAGGTCCAGCAGGATCATGTCGGGGCGCCCGTCGGACGGCTGGCGGAGGAACTCCAGAGCCTGTTCGCCGTCGGCGACGCGGTGCAGCGTCGCCGGTGTGGTGACCCCTTCGAGCGCCTCGCGGATCATCATGGCGTCGCCGTCGTCGTCCTCGACGACCAGAATCCGCAGCGGTCCTGCTTCGCGTCTCATGCACCCCTCCACCAGAGCACCGGCAGGTGTCCTCAGGTCGGGTCACCGGTGGTCGCCGACAGTGTAGGTGCCCCGAGTCACGCCGCCGAAAGGCCGACGTCCACGATCTCGCGTTTGATGCGCCCCGGCGTCGGGAATCTACGGCCGTCACCACGTGACGCGAACCCCCGACTAGGAGGAACAACCATGACCGCAGGTGGGATCATCACCGCGCTGATCATCGGTCTGATCATCGGCGCGCTGGGCCGTCTGGTTGTGCCAGGCCGCCAGAACATCCCGTTGTGGCTCACGCTGGTCATCGGCGTCGTGGCCGCTCTCATCGGTTCGGCCATCGCCCGGGCCGGCGGATTCGCCGACACCGATGGCTGGATCGACTGGCGCGAGCTGCTGCTGCAGATCGCCCTGGCCGCTGTCGGTGTGGCCCTGACGGTCGGCCTGGTGGGCCGCGGCCGCCGCGGCGTCACCCGCTGACCAAAGCGACAACGGTGCCCCGGCCGCCCGGCCGGGGCACCTACGCGTTCAGCCGCCGAACCGCCGCCGTCAACAGGCCCCAGAAAGCGTCCACATCCAGCCCGACCGCGACATCGGCGTTCGGCACGCGACCGGACCGCTGGTGGAGATCCACGACGGTCGCACCACGGGTGTACGCGCCGGTCAGCTCGACGGTGACCGGAACGGCGACCGTCCGGAGGAGCGCCGGTTCCAGCACGGCGGCCACGGCGATCGGATCGTGCACCGGTGGGTCCGCGAACCCGAAGACCTGCTGGTAGGCGCTCGCGAAGAAGGTCATCAGCTCCGCGCAGACCGCGCCCACGCGGGTCCCGAGCGCCTGGAACGAGTTGATGATCGCCGGCGTGGCCCGGGCCAGATGGGTGACGTTCAGCCCGATCATCGTGATCGGCAACCCCGACCGCAGCACGATGTCGGCCGCCTCCGGGTCGGTGACGATGTTGAACTCGCCGTACGGCGTGGTGTTGCCCCGTTCGGTCGACCCGCCCATGAACACGATCCGCGACACCCGCGGCGCGACCTCGGGATGCCGGCGCAGCAGCAGCGCGACGTTCGTCAACGGCCCGAGCGCGACCACCGTGACCGGCTCGGCCGAGCCCACGATCAGCCGCCGCATCAGGTCGACGGCGTGCTCGTCCGCGAGCGGCGCCACCGGCAGGTCGAGGTCGGGGCCGTCGAGCCCGGACGCGCCGTGGATGTCCTCGGCGACGTGCAGCTCGCCGACCAGGGGCCGATCGCAGCCGGCCGCGACCGGGACGTCGGTGACCCCGGCCAGAGCCAGGATCCTCTGCGCGTTCCGGGTCGTCTTGGCCAGCGTCTGGTTTCCCGCGACGGTGGTGACCCCCAGCACGTGCAGCCGGGGATCACCCACCGCCAGCAACAGCGCGAGCGCGTCGTCGTGACCCGGATCGCAGTCGACGATCAGAGGCGTCATCCTGACGACGATAGATGCCCGGTCAGCGCCGGGTCGCCGCGCTCACGATGCGGTCCGTCTCGTCGTCGAACTCCCCGATCAGCTCCTCGAGCATGTCCTCCAGGCCCACCACGCCGACGACGTCGTCGTCGGAGGTGACGACGGCCAGCTGGGCCCGGTGTTCGCGCATCATCCGGACCGCCGCCGCCACCGGCAGGGCCGCGCCCAGCGTCAGCGGTGACGACATCAGGTCGCTCGCCGTCATCGACGTGCCGGCCGTGGTCGCCCGCACCGCCTCCCGCACGTGGACGAAGCCCCGGACCGCGCCGTCACCCGAGATCACCGCGAGCCGGGAACGGCCCGAACTCCGGCTGGTCAGCTCGACCTCCCGGGCCGGCGCCGACGGTGGCACCGACACGACCTCCGCCAGCGGCGTCATCACCTGCGCCACCGTCGTGTTCTGCACCGCCAGCATCGCCGTCAGCAGCTCGTGCTCGGCGGCCGCGATCGTGCCGTGCTCGCGCGACGACTGGAGCAGCAGCCGCAGCTCGTCGGCGCCGTGCACCTGGGCGAGCTCGTCCTGCGGCTGCACGCGGAACAGCCGCAGGATGGCGTTGGCCAGCCGGTTGAGCGCCAGCAGGGCGGGCCGGGTCACCCAGGTGAAGGCGCGGAACGGGCGGGCCAGCAGCAGCGCCGACCGTTCGGGATGGCTGATGGCCCACGACTTCGGCGCCATCTCGCCGACGACCACGTGCAGGAAACTCACGATCACGATCGCGAGCAGGAACGCGAGGACGTACGAGAACCCGGATGGCAACCCGATCGCGTCGAACACGGGGTGCAGCAGGTGGTCGAAGGCCGGCTCGGCCAGCGCGCCGAGGCCCAGCGTCGACAGGGTGATGCCGAGCTGCGCGCCGGCCAGCATGACCGACAGCTCGCGTACGCCGGCGATGGCCGAGCGGGCCGACCGGTTGCCGGCGGCGGCGGCCTGCTCCAGCCGGTGCCGCTTCGACGCGACCAGCGCGAACTCCGCGGCCACGAAGAAACCGTTGGCCACCAGCAGCAACACCGAGATGATTAAGGCCCAGGTCGTGCTCATGCCGGCACCACCTGCAGCGAGACCTCGTCGGGCACGTGCCGGCGCACGGAGTCGACCCGCAGTCGGGCGCGGCCCGGCGAGACGGGTTCCGCGTCCTCGGTCAGCACCGGCGGCAGCTCGACCACGACCTCGTCACCCGGTCGAGGCACCCGGCCGAGGGCCTGCAGCACCAGGCCGGAGACCGTGTCGTAGGTCGGCGCCGACGGCAGCACCACGCCGCTCGCCTCGGCGACCTCGTCGAGCCGCCAACGGCCCGGCACCGACCAGGCGCCGTCGGAGCGGCGGCGGACGGCCGGCTGCGGCAGGTCATCCTCGTCGTGGATCTCGCCGACCAGCTCCTCCGCGACGTCTTCGAGGCTGATCACGCCGGCGAAACCGCCGTACTCGTCGATCACGCAGGCGAGCTGGCGGTGCTCGGCGCGCAGCCGTTCCAGCACCGCGGGCAGCGGCAACGTCTCGGGCACCAGCACGGCGGGCGCGGCGAGCGAGCCGACCGTCACCGTGCCGCGGTCGGCCGGTTCCACGTCAACCACGTCGGCGACCGCGACGATGCCGCGCACGTCGTCGACGGCGGTGCCGAGCACCGGGAAACGGGTGTGACCGGTGTCGAGCAGCTCGACGACGCGTACGGCCGGGTCGTCGGCGTTGATCGTCACCACGTCGACCCGCGGCACCATGGCGTCGCCGGCGGTCCGGGTGCGGAAGTCGAGGCCGTGGTCGAGCAGGCGCGACGTGTCCGGGTCGAGCACACCCGACTGGCGGGAGCTCTCGATGATCCGGTCGAGGTCTTCGGTGGTGGCGCCCTGCGGCAGCTCCTCGACCGGCTCGATGCCGACCGTGCGGAGCAGCCGGTTGGACGTGGCGTCGAAGAACTTGATCAACGGGCCGGCGATCGTCATGTAGGCGAGCGTCGACCGCGACAGGGCCCGGGCCAGCGTGTCCGGCTTGGCGATCGCGAAGTTCTTCGGCGCGAGCTCGCCGACCACCATCTGCACGACGGTCGCGACCACCAGCGCGATGATCACCGAGATAGTGGTGGTGAGCGCCTCGGAGGCGCCGGTCAGGCCGATCACGTCGGCGAGACCTTCACCGAGGTACGGCTCGGCGAAGTAACCGGCGAGCAGGGCGGTGACCGTGATGCCGAGCTGAGCGCCGGACAACATGAACGAGAGTCGGGAGGTCACCCGCAAGGCGCGCTCGGCAGCGGCGTCACCCGCCTCGGCCTCGGCGCGCAGCTTGTTGCGGTCGACGGCGACGTAAGCGAACTCCTGGGCCACGAAGAAGCCGGTCGCCAACGTCAGCACGACGATGAGCGCGAGGCCCGCCAGGATCAACATGACTGGGGAAGCCGGTGCGAGACCGGCCCGGTACTACTGCCTTCATCCACCAACCGAGATTATCCGGACTCGCTGTGGGTTCGCTGAAGATCAGCTAAGCGAGATAGCCGCTCGCCTGAAGATGAAAAAGCTCCTGATAGAGGCCGCCAGCGGTGATCAACTCGTCGTGTGTCCCGTGTTGCACGATGCGCCCGTGGTGCAGCACGTAGATCTGGTCGGCGTGCCGCACGTTGGCCAGCCGGTGTGTGATCAGCACCACCGTCCGGTCGGGGCGACGGCGCAGCTGCTGGAACATCGCGTGCTCGGCCCGGGCGTCCAGGGCCGACGACGGCTCGTCGCAGATCAGCAGGCTGGCGTCGCGATAGAAGCCGCGGGCCGCCACCAGCCGCTGCCACTGGCCGCCGGACAGGTCGTGCCCGTCCTTGAACTGCCGGTTCAGCAGCGTCGCGTACCCGTTGGGCAGTTCCTCGATCATCTCGTGGGCCGACGCGGCGGTCGCGGCGTCGACGATCGTCGGGCCGGCCTCCCGGTGCGTGCGCCCGACCGCGATGTTCTGGTGCGCCGTGAACGGGAACTTCCACCAGTCCTGGGTGATCACCGCGACGTGGGCGGCCCGGCTGACCGGGTCGAGCCGGGCGGCGTCGACCCCGTTCCAGGTGATCGTGCCGGCGGTGGGCGGATAGAGACCGGCCAGCAGCTTGGCCAGGCTCGACTTGCCCGACCCGTTCTCGCCCACCAGCGCGATCACGTGTCCTTTGCGGACGGTCAGCGAGACGTCGTCGACGGCCGGCGTGTCGGTGTCGGGATAGCGCAGGCTGACCCGGTCGAGCCGGATCTCGTCGAACCCGGTGACCGGCTCCCCGCCGGGCTCGGGCGCCTGGGCCCACGCCTTGTCGACGAACGCCCGGAAGTCGCCGTAGTAGAGCGCGTCCTCGTAGAGCCGGTTGGTCGCGTAGATCGCCGTGTTGAGGCCCATCTGCGCCGCCTGCAGGGCCAGCAGCGCGGTGGCGGCCGCCGCCAGCGGGATGGCGCCGTGCACCAGCAGCCAGCCGAGCAGGCCGTAGAGGGCGAGGCTGGCCAGGCCGCCGACCGCGGCGCCGACGGTGCGGGTGCCCGTCTGGGCCCGGACGAGCCGCATCTCGGCCGCCGTCTGGTTGCGCATGATCCGCGAGTAGCGGCCCAGCAGGAAGTCGCGCATCTGGTAGCTGCGCACCTCGGCCGCGGTGTGCCGGTTGGCCATGATGCTGCCCAGCAGCCACATCTTCCGGCGGCGGCTGATCCAGGCGAGCATCGCGAGATATTCGCGGCGGGCCATCCGCACGGCCGTGACGGCCGACGGGACGGCGGCGACGATCAGGCAGGGCAGCAGGATCGGCTCGATGACGGCGATCGCGGCGGCGGTGGCGGCCACCCGCACGAGACCGGTCAACAGGTCCACACTGGAGTTAACGATCGACGCCGCTTCGAGCATGCCGCGGTCCTTGGCGCGGTCCATCTCCTCGGCGAAGCCCGAGTCGTCGAACGCCGCCAGCCCGACCGCCGTGGTGGCGCCGAAGAGCCGCAGCTCGACCTCGTAGTTGATCTGCGGGGCGATCCGGGCCTGCGCCCAACCGGCCGCGATGGTCAGCGCGCCGCGGGCCGAGACGGCGATCGCGGCCGCGGCCAGGGCCGGCAGGGCGGCCCTGATCCGGTCCGGCGTCGGGCCGGCCGCGAAGAGCTCGGTGAGCACGGTGCTGGTGGCCAGCAGCCCGAAGGTGGTGGCGATGCCGGCCACGATGTTGAAGCCGATCGCGGCGAGGGTGTCGAGCCGGTTGGCGGCCCAGGCCAGCGCGGTCGCCTCACGGACGATCGCGGGCAGCCGCCGGGCGACCGCCCAGAAGCTGGTCTCCGCGAACGACGCGCTGTGGTGCAGCCAGCCGGCCGCTTCCAGCTCGGGTAGCAGGTCTTCGTCGTCACGGACGCGCTCGTCGATCGCCACTGGCCGCTCCTCGGATCACGGGGGGCAGTCTGGAATGGCTGAGGACCCGCACGACGAGCGCGGGTCCTCAATCAACGTAACGCTATGAGGAGTAAACCTCCACTTCGTATATTCGCGCCGCCTGGTTGCCGTCCTGCGTGGGAGTGATGACGTTGACCCGGACGTAGCGGGCCGCCCGGGCCGTGAAGGTGTGCGTCGACACGTTGCCGGTGTTGCCGCGCACCTGCGCGACCGTCGTCCACGAGGTGCCGTTGGTGCTCACCTGCAGATCGAAATCGCGGGTGTTGTACGACGCCTGCTCGCCACCCGCCCCCGCGTGCCGGAGCACGATCCGCCCGACCGACGGGCTCGCGGAAAGGTCGACCTGCCACCACTTCGTGCCACCCAGCGAGCACCACTTGTCGCTGTTGCCACCATTGACCGTGCCGTTGACCGCCTTGGCCGCGCCCTCGTTGGCCGCACACTGGCTGTCGGCCGTGGCCGGCTTGTTGAGCGCCAGGTTGACCGTCGGCTGGGTCGGGTTGCGCCGGGCCTCGAACTCGCGCGCCCAGTACGCGGTGCGGTCGAGGTAGGCGGTCTCCGACGCGGCCCCGCTGGTGCCGTACGCGCCGTTGTAGGTCTGGTAGTTGAACCCCGCCGGCGGGCTGCTGCGGGCCGGCTCGATCGTGGAGCCCTCGTGCCATTCGTTGAACGAGGTGATCGACACCCAGGTCGGCACGCCACCCTTGGTCGGGTCGAGCGCGTTGGTCCACTCCTGGTCGTAGGTCGCCCCGTTGTTGCGGGCCAACGTCGGCGTCGTGTTGCCGGGCACCGCGCGGTCGTCGAGGTAGCCCGGGCCGACCGACGGCGACCAGATCAGGTTGTTGGCCTTGGCGTACTCCCCGGCGCTCTCCCAGCCCGGCGCCGTCGCCCCGGCGATCACGTCGTACGTGTAGAGCCCGCTGAAGTGGGCGATCTTGGAGACATCGGTCGTCTGCGCCAGCACGATGTTGCTGCCGGTCACCGCGTCCAGCGGGGCCCAGTCGGTGATGCTGAGGCTGTTGAAGACGTAGAACGCGGCCTTGTTGCCGTGCTCCGCCGACCGGTAGAACGCCGGGTGGCTGCCGTAGCGGCTGTTGATGTAGTTGATGTCGGCGACCGTCGACGCCGCCGTCTGGCCGGTGTAGGGCTCGAGGTGCCAGGCCACCTTGACGCCGGCCGCCGCGGCGGCGTCCATCACCCGGGTGACGAGGGTGTCCTCGTAGGAGCCCTGACCCCACCAGCTGTAGACGATCACTCCGGCGCCGGAGCGGCGTACCCACTGCATGTGCTGGTTGACCGCACCGCTGATATCGCCGGAGTCGTAGGCGCCGAGGGTCGGGTAGAAGTCGGCGCCGATGTCGTTCGGCGGGTTGTGGCCGCCCTGCTGCCAGTGCCGGTAGCTGCCGTTGACGGCCGGGCTGCCGTACCAGGGGTAGTAGAAGAGGTGGACGTTGGTCGACAGCGCCGGGGTCGGGCCGCCGTTGACCGTGATCACGACCTGGCCGGACGCGCTGGCGCCGCGGGCGTCGGTCACCGTGAGCCGGGCGGTGTAGCTGCCCGCCGTCGTATAGGTGTGCGCGGCGTTGGCCGTGGTCGCCGTGCCGCCGTCACCGAAGTCCCAGCGGTAGGTCAGCGCGTCGCCGTCCGGATCGCTGGCGCTGCCGGTGAAGCTGACCTGCAGCGGGGCGGTGCCGCTGGTGGGGTTGGCGCCCGGGGTCTGCACGACCGGCGGCCGGTTCGACGGGGTGCCGCCGACGCCGGAGCCGACGAAGTCGACCCAGTTGACGTTGAACAGCCCACCGCCGTTGGCGGTGCCCGTCGGCGGCCGGGCGACGAAGAACAGCGGCTGGGTGGCGGTGTTGGCCGGCACGTTCACCGTGACGTCCGTGTAGCCCTGCCAGTTGCCCGTCGCCGGGATGGTGGCCGTGGCCAGCAGCGTGCCGGTCGCGGACCCGGCCCGGATCTCGACCCGTCCGCCGGTGGCCCCGGACGCGCCGCGCAGCCGGATCTGGTTGATGTTGGTGAGGTTCGTCGGCGCGAACGACCACCAGTCGCCGTCTTCGATGAAGCCGATGTTCTGGAAGCCGCCGGCGCTGTCACCGGTCGCCTCGCGCACCACGCCGGGGTCGCCGCCGCCGGTGCCGCCGGCCACCCGGCCGGTCGCGGTGAAGAACTCGGCCTGCTTGCGCTTGGGCTGCAGCGCGATGATCGCCCGGCCGGTCAGGCCGCCGTTGTCCACATAGGTCGCCTCCAGCACCGCGAAGATGTTGGCGTCGGTGCCGTGCCCGGTGGCCAGCGACGTCTGCACGCTGCCCGAGCAGCCGTTGACCTGCTGCAGCTCGTGGGCGTGCTCGTCGTGGCCGAGCGAGTAGCGCACGGTGACCCGATTGCAGGCGATCGTGCCGTCCTCGGGGTCGGTCACGCTGACGGTGAACGGGACCGTGTTGCCCCAGTCGAAGAAGCCACCCTCCGGCGGCGCGGTGAGGCGCACGGTCGGCGTGGTGTTGCCGACGACGATCGGCACGTTGGCGACCGCGGTCTTCCCACCCGGATCCCGCACAGTCAGCTGGGCGGTGTAGGTGCCGGTCGCCGTGTAGGTGTGGCTCGGGTTGGCCGCCGTCGAGGTGCCGCCGTCACCGAAGGCCCACGCGTAGGTGATCGGCTGTCCGGCCGGGTCCCGCGAGCCGGCGCTGCTGAACTGCACCGTGAGCGGGGCCGCCCCGCTGGTCGGCTGGCCCGCGGCGACCGCGATCGGGGCGAGGTCGACGTCGGTGGAGCGGTAGTCGACCCGGTAGACGCCCGAGTTGTCGTTGTTGCCGCCGAAACCGCTGCCCCACTCGATCAGGTAGAGCGCGCCGTCGGCGCCGAACTCCATGTCCATGGGCCGGACCACCGACATGCCGGTGAGCAGCTGGTTGATGTCGACCAGGGAACGCCCGTCCGGCGTCACCTGCATCGTGTACATCTTCGACTGGTTCCACTCGCCCAGCAGCGCCTTGCCGTCGTAGTAGGCCGGCCACTTGCGGGTCGAGGTGCTCGCGGCGTTGTAGCGGTAGACCGGGCCGCCCATCGGTGCTCCACCGCCGCCGATCTCGGGGAAGCGCGGGTTGCCGTCGTAGTCGAAGTCGACCGTCGCCGGGACCGCCGGTGGCAGGTTGGTCAGGCCGGTGTTGTTGGGCGAGTTGTTGACCGGGGCGGCGCAGTTGAACGCGGCGCCGCTCGGGCCGCTCGGGAACGTGTAGTCCCGGTAGGCGTAGTTGTTGCCCACGCAGTACGGCCAGCCGTAGTTGCCGGCCTGCCCGACGATGTTCCACTCGACCGTGTTGCCCGGGCCCCGCTCGGCGCTCGCCTGGCCGGCGTCGGGGCCGTAGTCGGCCACGTACAACGTGTTGGTCTTGCTGTCGACCCCGATGCGGAACGGGTTGCGGAAGCCCATCGCGAAGATCTCCGGACGGGTCTGCGCGGTGCTCGGCGCGAACAGGTTGCCGCTCGGCACCGTGTAGCCGCCGTCGGTGGTCGGCTTGATCCGCAGCACCTTGCCGCGCAGATCGTTGGTGTTGCCCGAGGTGCGCTGGGCGTCGAAGTCGGCGCGACCGGCCCGCTCGTCGATCGGGGTGTAGCCGCTCGACTCGAACGGATTGGTGTTGTCGCCCGTCGCCAGGTAGAGGTTGCCGGCCGCGTCGAAGGTCATCGAGCCGCCCATGTGGCAGCACGTGTTGCGCTGCGTCGGCACCTGCAGCACCACCCGCTCGCTGGCCAGGTCGAGGCTGTCGCCGTTGACCGTGAAGCGGGAGAGCTGGTTGCGGGCGGCGCCGCTGTTGGGCGCGTAGTAGACGTAAAGCCAGCGGTTGGTCGCGAAGCCTGGGTCGAGCGTGATGCCCAGCAGGCCGTCCTCGTTGCCGGTGAACACCGGGATCGTGCCGGCCGTCACCGTGGTCCGGGTGTCAGGCTTGACGATTTGCACGCGACCGTCGCGCTCGATGTAGAACACGCGGCCGTCCGGCGCGACCGCCAGCTCCATCGGGTTCTGCGTGTTGGTGTCGAGTGCCACCTTCTCGAAGTTGGCCGTCAGGCTGGCGCCGCAGTCGGCGGGCTTCGCGCCGGTCGCGGTCTGGATCCCGCCCAGCAGATGGGTGCGGAAGGTGGCGTCGCTGTAGGACTCGATGGTGTGGCCGAGGCCCGTGTACCAGGAACGGCCGCCGTCGTAGGTCTTGCACCAGGCGATCGGGTGGTCGGCGCCCATCGCGCCGGCGCCCGGCTGGTAGGTGGTCTCGTCGAGGCTGGCCAGCACGTGCGCGCTGCCGCGGGGGTTGGTGCGGTAGTTGTAGAGCTCGTCGAGGCGGCTCCAGCGGGCCGGCAGGCCGGCGGTCGACGGGTGCGCCGGGTCCTCGACCTTGACGGTCGCGGTCTGGTTGGCGGGGTGCGAGGAGAAGTAGGCGCCGACGAGGTTGCCGTACCACGCCCAGTCGTACTCGGTGTCGGCCGCGGCATGCACGCCGGCGTAGCCGCCGCCCGCCCGGATGAAGCGTTCGAAGGCCGCCTGCTGGTTGCCGTCGAGCACGTCGCCGGTGGTGGAGAGCCAGACCACGGCGTCGTACTGCGCGAGGTTGGCGTCGGTGAACGCGCCCGCGTCCTCGGTGGCGGTCACCGAGAAGTCGTTGGCGGCGCCGAGCTGCTGGATGGCGGTGATGCCGGCAGGGATCGAGTCGTGTCGGAAGCCGGCCGTCTTGGAGAAGACCAGCACCGCGTACGTCGCGGCCTGGGCGGGTGTGGCGGCAAGGACGGTCGCCGCGGCCATCAGGACGGCGACGAACAGAGCAATGGGGGTACGGCGAGGCATGGGCGCGCTCCTCTGCGGGCCTGGGGCCGGGCTGGATGGGCCCTGCGACTCGCCGATGCCGCTGGGGGTCATAGACTAGCGCTGATGTCTGCAAGAAGTCTACGGATCAATGAAAGTTCGTGCGTTGCTAGCCTCTGGGCGTGGAGATTCGCGAGGCGACCCCGGCCGACTGGCCGCGCATCTATCCGTTCTTCGCCGCCATCACCGATGCGGGCACCACCTATGCCTATCCGCCGGATCACTCCTTGGAGTCGGCGCGGTCGTGGTGGATGGAGGCGCCGCCGGGATTGACGGTCGTCGCCGAGTCCGACGGTCAGCTCCTGGGTTCGGCGAAGATGGGGCCCAACCGGCCCGGGCGGGGATCGCACATCGCCACCGCCAGCTTCATGGTCGATCCGGCGCATCAGGGACGCGGCGTCGGCAAGGCGCTCGGCACCTATGCGGTCGAGTGGGCGCGCGCCGCGGGTTTCGTCGGGATGCAGTTCAACGCCGTGGTCGAGACCAACGTGGTCGCGGTGCGGCTGTGGCAGCAGCTTGGCTTCACGATCATGACGACGATCCCCGAAGCGTTCGACCATCGCGTGCACGGTTTGGTCGGCCTGCACGTGATGTACCAAAAGTTCTAGGCGGCTCTTATTGGCATCTGTCCTTTTTAGGCAAAAGATGACTCGTACTTTCGGCTAGCTTTTAGTTGTCATACGGCTTAGAGTCAGCGTCGTTCGGTTAACCCGTGCTCCATAGCAAAGATCGCTATCGGGTACGTCCTGGGAGGCCTACCATGTCGACGCAGACAGTCTTCGAGTCCACTCCAGACACGGCTCTGCCGACGGAGACCGCGACGGAGCTGCTCACCGCCCTGGCTGCGCTGCCAGCGGGTCATCCGTCCCGGGCCGCGTTGCGGGACCGCACCATCGAGGCCTGGCTCCCCCTGGCCAACCACCTCGCCCACCGCTACAGCGGCCGCGGCGAACCCACCGACGACCTGCTCCAGACCGCCGCCGTCGGCCTCATCAAGGCCGTCGACAAGTTCGACCCCACGCGCGGCGTCGACTTCGCCGGCTACGCGATTCCCACGATCATCGGCGAGCTCAAGCGGCACTTCCGGGACCGCACCTGGGACATCCGGGTGCCTCGGCGGCTGCAGGAGCTGCGCCTGGCCATCTCCGAGGCCAACAGCTCCCTGCTCCAGTCGCTCGGCCGCTCCCCGACGGTCGCCGACATCGCCGCCCACCTCAAGCTCACCGAGGAAGAGGTCCTCGAGGGTCTCGAAGGGGCGCGGGCCTACAACGCGGTGTCGCTGTCGACCCCGACGGGCGACAGCGAGCGCGGGACCGAGCTCGGCGACCTGCTCGGCTCCGAGGACACCTCCTTCGAGCTGGCGGAGCTGCGGGTGGCGTTGGGTCCGGCGCTGGCGACGCTCGACGAGCGCGAGCAGAAGATCCTCACCCTGCGGTTCTACGGCAACCTCACGCAGTCGCAGATCGCCGACCAGATCGGCGTCTCGCAGATGCACGTCTCGCGGCTGCTGGCCCGCGCGCTGACCAAGCTGCGCGGTCAGCTGACGGAGAGCAGCTTCAGCTAACTGACGCCGATCGGCCGGAACTGCACGCTGACCCGGGGACCGACCTTCTTGGCGGTCTTCGGGATCGCGTGTTCCCAGGTGCGTTGGCACGAGCCGCCCATGACGACCAGGTCGCCGTGGCCGAGCGGAAACTTGAGGCTGTCGCCGCCACCGCCGCGGGGGCGCAGCATCAGCGGCCGGGGCGAGCCGAACGAGACGATCGCGACCAGGGTGTCCTGGCTCGACGAGCGGCCGGTCGTGTCGCCGTGCCAGGCGACGCTGTCGCGCCCGTCGCGGTAGAGGCACATGCCGGCGGTGACGAACCGCTCCCGAAGCTCGTCGGCGTAGTAGGCGGTCAGCCGCTCGCGGGCCTCCGTGAGCAATGGATGGGGCAGCTCCTCGTCGCCGTCGTACCACCGGAGCAGGCGGGGCACGTCGACCTCGCGCTCGTACATCTCGCGGCGTTCGGCCCGCCACCCGATGTCGTCTTCGAGCAGCCGCTCCAGGATGACCTCGGAGCCGTCGATCCACCCGGGCAGGTGGTCGACCCAGGCGCCCCGGGTGAGCGTGGTGCGCTGGACGCGCCCGTCGAGCGGGCCGAGGGTCGGCTCCTCGACCAGGTCGAACATCGAGGGCTGGTGTGCGATGCCGTGCATAACCGCAGCGTAGCGCCAGTTAGCACACGAGTGCTAACAGGTTGCATGATCCCTTAGTTTGATAGGCATGATCACGCAGACGCGGGTCGACGCGGAGACCGGTGAGTGGCGGCTGAGCGCACCTAAGCGGGCGGAGCGACCCATCGACGCCCGCCCGGCGTCGACCGGCTGCCCGTTCTGTCCCGGCCACGAGGACCAGACCCCGCCGGAGCGCCTCCGGGTGCCCGCCGGCGACGGGCCGTGGCGGGTCCGGGGCTTCGCCAACAAATATCCGATCGTGAGCCCGGCCGGTGCCGACGGCAGCACCGCGACCGGCCTGCTCCCCCGGTTCCCGGCCACCGGCGATCACGAGGTGCTGGTCGAGTCGCCGGACCACGACTGGGACCTGCGGCTGGCCACGCCGGACCAGGCGCTCGAGGTGCTGACGGCGCTGCGCGAGCGGTGCCGGGCCCTGCGGGAGCGGCGGCCGGCCGCGGTGGTGGTCTTCCGCAACTACGGGGTCGCCGCGGGCGCCTCGTTGCGGCACCCGCACAGCCAGCTCGTGGCCCTCGACCAGGCACCGCCGGGGCTGGTGGCGCGCTGGCGGCTGGCCCGGGGCCACTACGCCGACACGGGCCGCCGGCTGATCGATGACCTGGCCGCCGCCGAGCGGGAAGCCGGTGAGCGGGTGGTCGCCGACAACGGCGTGCTGATCTATCAGCCGTACGCGGCATCGGTGCCCCACCAGACCGTCCTCGTGCCGGGCGACGGTGCGGGCACCCTCGCGGACGCGACCGACGAGGGCCTGGCGGCGGTCGCCCGGGCACTGCCGGTGCTGCTGCGCGGCCTGGCCGAGGTGCTCGACGATCCGGCCTACAACCTCATGGTGCACGCCGCTCCGACCGATGTGGACGGTCGCGAGGCCGCGCGCTGGTGGCAGTGGCACGTGGAGATCCAGCCACGGACCACGGCGTACGCCGGTTTGGAGCTGGCCACCGGCCTCCTGGTCAACCCGAGCCGGCCCGAGGAGACCGCGCCCCTGCTGGCCAAGGCCGTGTCAGCCGCCGGACGGTAGCCGCTGGGCGCGATAGCCGGTGCGGAAGAACCCGCGCACCTGCCGGCCGCCGATGCCGAGGTTGTGGGTGAAGGTGGTCGGACCCGCCGGGGTCGTGCGGAAGGTGATCGCGATGTCGTCCCGGCGGCCGCGGTTGGGGTCGTAGACACGCACACTCACCGTGTCCCCGCTGGTGGTGTAGCCGTAGGCGAGCACCTGGTGGTTGAGCGCGAGGTCCTTCGGCTGGCGCGACGCCACCGTGATCACGCCGATCGGCACGGGTGCGCTCCGGTCGAGCTCGGCGCGGATGCTCGGCCATTCGCCGCTGACGGTGCGGAACGCGATGCCGCGCCGGGTCAGCAGCGGGCGGCCGAAGAGCTGGAACGTCGGGGAGTCGTTGTCGGGCATGCCCATCCACTCGTAGTACTTGGCCACGCCGCCGGGCAGGCGCCACGACTCCAGGAGCCGGCGCACGATGAACGCGTAGAGGGGCGTGCCCAGCGGCGGCCGACTGCCCGGTGGTGGCTTGCCCGCGTGCCAGTAGTCGAGCGCGGCGAACACCATGCCACCGCAGAGGCCACCGTTGGCCTTGCCGAACGGGACGTCACCGAACGGCGTCGGCACGACGACGGCCGGCTGTGCGGGCCACACGTTGTCGAACGTGAACCCGTGGCGCGACGGTAGGAAGCTATCCGACACCTTCCCTCCCTCGACGATCGTCCACAGGGGTCGCCCGACGGCGGTGCTCTTCTCTAGATTGAGCCGGGACGATTGGAGACGCAATGGCGCGGGCGGTCCGATGAACGTCTCGTTCGGCATCGACGACGTCGGCGCGCTGGCCGACACGATCAGCAAGGCGACGCTGGCCGCCGCCGCGGTGGTCGCCGTCGTGGTGATCCTCGTCGGTTTGTCGCGGGCGATCCGCGACCGGCTGCGGCAACAGCTGGTCATCAACGACACCGCTCCCCTGCCCGCCGCGATCGCCGGCAGCGAGGGCGAGGCGTTGACGCTCTCACCCTGGCTGCGGCAACGGGTCCAGGCGGCGTTGGCCGACGAGGCGGCCGCCGCCCGGGGCATCGTCGACGACGTGTTCCAGCGCGACGTCGCGCTGCACCGGCTGCCCACCGAGATCGCGATCACCGACGACACCGAGCCGATCACGTCGGCCGCCAAGGACACGATGGCCACGGTGGCCAACGGCCTGCGGGCGGTCGCGCCCGGCCAGGCCGACGGCATCCTCGGCGCGCTCAGCTCGGCGCTGCCCAACCCGCGCGGCTGCCTGGTGCAGACCGCGCCGCTGCTCCGCGGCGAGGCCGGCAACCAGCGCCTCGGCCTGGCGATCGAGCTGCACGACCTCGACGGCTCGCCGATCGCGGCCACCACGCTGTGGGAGCCGCCCGGCGCCGACCCGACCGGGCAGTCGTGGCAGGAGCGGCTCGTGACGCTGATCGAGCCGGCCGCGCACTGGGTCGCCCTGCGCCTGGTCGCCCGTCGGTTGCGGGCCACCCCGGCCCGGTCGCTGGGCGCGCCCTGGCTCACCCAACGGCGGTCCCGAGCCACCCGGCTCGAGCTCCAGCGCATGCTGGCCGCGGCCCTGACGCTCGACGCGATGAAGGAGTACGCCGACCACTCGCTGGCCTTCGGCGCCGAGGCGCTCGACGACCTCGACCAGGTGGGCTCGGCGCTGCGGGCCTACCACCGCCCGGCCGCGATCCGGGGCGCCGTGCAGGAGCGGCTGGGCTTCGCCTACCGCGCGGAGACGGTCGAGACCAAGGCGCGCCGGGCGTTCCTAGATGCGGCCGAGAGCTGGGGCGAGGCCGAGCAGCGCCTGGTCACCAACCCTGGTGACAACGCCGGCTCGACGACCGAGACGGCGCTGGCCGACGAGCGCGAGCGGCACCGCGTGCGCCGGTTGAAGTGCGGTCTCCTCTCCGGCGACCTGGCCGCCACCGCGATCGCCGCCGAGGAGCTGCGCGAGCAGCCACCGAAGGCCGCAGCCGACGCCCGGACGCTCTACGCGATCGCCTGCCTCTACTCGTGCGCCGCGGAGCGGGTCGAGAAGGCGGCCTACCTGCCGCTCGCCTGGAACTACCTGGGCCGCTCGCTGCTGGCCGCCACCGAGGAGCTGCTCTGGGACCAGGCGCGCGCCGATCCGGAGCTGGCCTTTCTCACCGAACGGCAACGCTTCGTCGACGACCTCAACCACACCTGGGCGGTCCGGCGCCGCAAGAAGTCGCCGCCGCTGCTGGTCGCCGAGGCCGAGGCCCTGGTCAAGGCCGCCCTCGTCCGGCTGACCCCGCCGGCCGCACCCTAGGCCGGCCGGCCGGTAGAGCTCAACATGCCAGCGCTGGGCTGGATGGGCTTGTGTCGGAGTGTGGATGGGTCCGCTGACCAGCGTGTGGTCGATGATCGGATACGGTGCAGGGAGCATGAACGATCGTTCGTCCAGGTAGGGGTTCGTCCAAGTGGCAAAGTCGACCATCGTGACGCTCGTCGACGACCTCGACGGCAGCACCGCCAACGAGACTGTGAGCTTCGCGCTCGACGGGACGGCCTTCGAGATCGATCTGTCGAGCGCCAACGCCGGGAAGCTGCGGCGCGCGCTCCAGCCGTTCGTCGACGCCGGCACCCGCCTCACGCCCGGCGGCGCCCGCCAGGCCCGGACGGTGATCTCGCCGCAAGGGGCGAGCCAGCGGGAGCAGACCCGCGCGATCCGGGCGTGGGCCAAGCGGTACGGCGCCCAGCTCGGACTCGACGCGGTCGGTGATCGCGGCGCCATCCCCAAGCCGGTCCGCGACGCGTACGAGGAGCACGAAGGTCGTGCGCCGCGGACCGCGCTGCCATCCCCGTTCCTCGCGCCACCGCAGTAGCCGGCACAACGGAGCGCGGCGAAGATCGGCGGGTTGACCGCCTCGACGGAGATGGCGTTGCCGATCCTCGCGGCAAGCTTCTCGGACGACCTCCTTGAGTTGCGGGCTCACCTCCTATGAGCCGCGGCGGCGGGGAGCTGCGGAGTGCGCTAGAAGGGATGAAACTGCTCGAAGGGCGGCTCGGCCGACGTGTCGGGAAGCCGGAGGGCGCGGCAGCGAGGCACCGCCTCGGCGGTTGGGTCGTCGTTGATGTGGCGCAGGGTTCCGCCGGTGAAGGGGTCGGAGATCGCCGTCCAGCCCAGGTTCCGCTCGAAGTACCGCACCGCAGTGCGCACGGAGAGCGTCCAGTCGTCGTCCAGCACGATCAGCCCGCCCGGTCGGACGATCTTTCGCAGGAAGTAGAGGTCCACGAAGACCTCGTGGAAGCGGTGGCTACCGTCCACGAACGCCGCGTCGGCGACGAAGCCTTCGGTGAGAAGTTCGGGAAGTGCGGTGGAGGACCCGGCCCGGATGAGGCTGGCGATCGAGTCGAGTCCCGCAGCTTGCAGTAGATCCCAACCAACGTCGGAATAGGCGCGATCTTGGAAGGGATCGATGATGACGTGGCGGGGCCGTGGTGGGTCGATCGCGACGAGCGCCTCCCCGATCGCGAGGGCGGAGCTGGCGTATGCGAGCCCGATTTCGATGACCGTCTCGGCTCGCTCGGAGATCAGCAGGTCTCGAAGCAGATCGCAGTCCCGCTCGGGCAACGTGACGGTCTCGAAGTCCCGTTGGTGCGGCCGCGTCGACCGCGGACCGTCGCGCCCGAGCCGGTGGCGTACCTCTCGAACTCGCGTGGTGCGCTCATCCATCCCCATCGAAGCAGTGTGTACGAGTTCCGGTTGACCAGTTCTGTTCGCCGGCGTCGTGTCAGCTGATCGGGCCGTGGGCCCGGACCCAGCGGTCGCGGTGGTCGGCGGCCGCCGCCCGGGCGCGGGCGGCCGCCCCCGCCGGCACCTCCGCCTGCCAGCCGTCGACCTCGGCCAGCACGCCGTGGATCAGGCGGCGGCCGAGGTCGGTCAGGCGGTCGTTGCCGGCGAGGCGGGCCGCGGTGTCGCGCACGGCGTCGCGCCAGCGGACGAACTCGAAGGCGACCAGCGACAGCTCGCCGTCGGGCGTGCGGAGCTCGCGGCGCCAGAAGTCGGCGATCGCGAGGTGGGCGTAGACGCCGTGGACCAGGCCGATCAACGGTCGTGGGTCGGGCCGCCAGGGCGCGTAGTGCCGACCGCCCGGGTCGCCCGAGACCAGCGGGAACAGGTCCATCACCGCGGACAGCTTGGCGTGCTGCAGCTCATGGGCGAAGGTGACCGCCACGGAGCGGGGTGAGGCGGGGGTCGACATGGCGATCGCGCCGAACGCGTGGCGGCCCGTGGCGCTGACCGTGCCGGCCGGTGGATCCGTCAACGGCGCCAGGACCGAGATGGCCTCCGCGAACTCGACGGCCACCGGATGGTGCCGGTCGACCAGCACCTGCCAGGCCGGGTTGACCCGCTCGGCCCAGGCGGCGGCGGTGCGCGGGTCGGCACCGGCCGGCGCCGGCGCGTCGTCGGCGTCGAGGTGGTCGAACCGCAGGTCGACGGCCAGCTCGCCGTGGGCCGCCCGCAGCCACGGCACGGCGGACCACTGTGGATCGGCGCCGACCTTGATCCGGCGGTGCCCGGTGCGCAGCTCGGCGCCGTCGCTCCCGGACACGAACTCGACCGGCGCCGCGGGGTCGAGCGCGGTGCAGACGCCGAGTGAGGGCAGTGGCAGGTGACCGCGCTGTCGTGGTTGGACGGACAACCGGGCGGTGGCGCCCGCCCGCACCGCGGCCGTCGCGGCGACCGCGCCGAGCCAGGCCGGCTCGGCGCCGGTGTGGTCGCCGCGGTGCAGGGCATGCGCGGTGCGCAGCGCCCAGGCACCGACGGACGGGTAGTCGAGCGCCGCGCCGACCGCCGCCGGCCGGTCGGCCTCCAGCTCCCGCAGCAGGGCGTACGCGTCGGCGGTCAGGGTCCGATGTGGGTGTCGGGTCTCCTCCGCGAGCGCGACGACGGCGCCGATCGCCAGAATGGTCTTGCTGCGTTGGGCCGCGCGCAGTTGGCGGATCGTGGCCGGCCCGCCCCCGCCGCCGCACAGTGCGGTGAAGGTCGTCTGGCTCAGGCGATGGGTCGCTGGAATCGCCACGTCCGAATCGCCTCCGCGATGCGTCCTAGGTGCGGTTGCCGAAAGATCGCAGGGACTATGATGGCGCGGTTCATTATCGCGCGCGAGGCCAAGGCGGTGGTCGGTGCATGGGTCGTGAGGACGCCGATCTTATCTCGGATCTCTTGGACCTCCAGGGCAGGGGCCTGGAGGGTCTAGACGATTTGCCGGAAACGGCGTTGCTCTCTTCGTTGCGGCGACTACTGCACGAGAACGACGGAGCATCACCCGCTTTTTATGGGTTCCAGAACATGATGGTCGACGGGAGAATGGAGTCCCCCGAAGCTTCCTGACCGAGGTGGACAGTCGATGACCGACCGAAGCCCAGCGGCGCCCACGATCGTCACGTTCGCCGCTTCGAGCCCCGAGGTCGGCGTCACGCGGCTGATCGCCAACACCGCGGTCGCGCTCTGCCACGTCGACAAGAAAGTGCTCGTGATCGACTCGGGCGCCGACAGTGAACTGGTCCGCGGCTTTCTCGACCCGTTCCTGATGAGCGTCAGCGATCCAAATGATCTTCTCGACGCCGAGGCCGCCCGGCTGGTGAGCCAATTCATCGACAATCCGTTGTCACTCTCCCGATACATCCTTCCGGTCGGGCGCGGGAGTCTCGATCTGCTCGGCTCCAGCCGGCCCTTTTCCGTGCTCCGCGGCGACCGCCTGGAAACGGTGCCCAGCGGCGAGGTCCGGGCGGCGCTTCGGCGCACCCGCTACGACGTCATCCTCGTCGGGCTGCCGGCCGCGTCCGAGACCCACACCGCGCTGATCGCGGGCCTGACCGACGCGGTCGTCATCTGCTTCCAGCCGCAATACGCGCCGATCCGCGACGCGGTCAAGGCCGCGTTGAGCATCCGCGACGCCGCGAGCCGGCCGCGCCGCACGGCCGCCGTGGCCGTGCCGTTCGACGCCCGGGTCCTCCCGCGGGCCAGCCAGACGATCGGCGAGATCCGTCAGGCGTTCAGCCGGCTGGGCCCCGCCTTCGCCGACCGGGTGGTCAAGGTGCCTGAGCTCGCGGCGGCGGGCGACGCGCTGAGCATCCTGCTCGACGAGCCGACCCCGACACCCCGCACCGCGGGCGTGTTCGAGGCGTTCGCCGACCTGGTCTGGTTCGTCACCGACCGCGAGATCCCCAGCCTGCCGCCGATCCCGGCGCCGGTGCGGCAACGCTACCGGCGGAGCCTGACCGGCGACGCCCGCGATATCAACACCCGGGCCCTGCTGGCCTACGCGCCCGCCGACCGGCCCTGGGCCGACTGGGTCAGCGAACAGCTGCGCCTGCTCGGCTTCGAGGTCGGCGCCTGGCAACAGCAGCGCGAGTGGCTGGCCGGCCCCGACCGGGCTCTGCTCGTGTTGATCGGCTCGTCCGCGTTCGCCGCCGCGCCGGTCGCGGCCGAGGTCAGTGACCACCTGCGCGCGTCACCCGGCGCCGAGGCGCTCGAGACGGTGCTGCTCAACGTCGAGCCGAGCCGGCACGACGCGTTCCCGCTGGCCCGCACCGTCGACCTGACCACACCGGTCGAGGCCGACGCCCTCAAACGGCTGCTGGCCGCGTTCGGCATGGGCGACCGCATGGTCGAGGTCGCGGGTCGCGAGTCGCGGCAGCGCTTCCCGCTCGCCGAGGCGTCCGCCGGTGACAAGCACTTCTCCGTGCCGCGGGCGAGCACGCGCATGGTCGGCCGCGATGCCTACCTCGAGGAGATCCGCACCGCGCTGGTCGAGTCGGAGACCGTCGGCGTGGTGGTGCTGGCCGGTGAGGCCGGCGTGGGCAAGAGCGCGATCGCCCAGGCCTACGCACACAACTTCGCCTACGACTACGACGTGGTCTGGTGGATTCCGGCCGGCGACGAGCAGGCGGTCCGGGCCAGCCTGACCAGGCTCGGCTACGTGATGGGGGTCGAGCCGTCGGCCGACATGGTGGCCGCGACCTTCGAGGCGCTGCGGTCGGCGCCGCCCGGGCGCACGCTGCTGGTCTACGACGCCGCCGACGACGTCGACACGCTCGCGTCCCTGTTGCCCACCGAGGGCTTCGGCCACATCGTGATCACCGCGCAGCCACAGGCCGCCAACCGGTTGCCCAACCTGTGGGCGTCGGTCAACAAGCACGTCGTCGTCAAACCACTGACGGTCGCCGAGGCGGTGGCCATCCTGCGTGGCTACGCGCCGGCCCTGCCCGGTGTCGAGGGCGAGAAGCTGATCGGCGCGACCGGCCGGGCGCCGCTGAGCCTGCACCTGGTCGGCGCGCTGGTCCGGCAGCTGGCCGCCGGGCGCGAGCTGCGCGTCGGCAGCTCCGCCTCGGAGGCCGCCTCCGCGGCGGCCGACGACGTCCGCGAGCGCCTGACCGAGGCCGGCGGCGCGTCGTTCAGCGCGATCGTGGCGCTGACCCTCGCCGAGCTCGACCGGCATCCGCTCGGCCGGCTCACCCGGCGGGTGGCCGAGCTGTGCTGCTTCCTCGACCCGGCCCGGGTGAGCCTGTCGCTGCTGCGCTGGCCGGCGATGGTCGAGCAGATCGCGGCGGCGGCCGCCGACGGCGACGCCGGCGACCTGCTCGACGAGCCGTTCGACCTCGACCAGGTGATCTGGCTCGGCCAGCGGCTCGAGCTGTTCGCGGTGTTCTGGGGCGCCGAGTCCGACCTGCGGATGCACGGGCTGGTCCGGGCGATGGTCCGGGGCGCGATGTCGCCCGAGGAGCAGGAGCACCGCCGCGAGCAGGCATGCCGCGGGCTGGCCGGCTATGCCGCCGGGCGCCTGGGCGACGTCGAGGTGCTGGCCGAGCTGCGGCCGCACCTGCAGCCCTCCGGCGCGCTGGTCTCCACCGAGTGGCCGGTCCGGCGCTGGGTGCTGGCCCAGCTGCGCTGGACCTCCGACGACGACGACGCGGTGGCCCGGGCCCAGCTGTTGGCGCTCACCGAGACGGCTCTGGTCGCCTGGACGGGCGGCGAGTCACCGCGCGAGTCGCTGTCCATCCAGCTCGCCACCTACCGGGCCGACCTGCTGCGGCTGATGGGCCGGCCGCACGAGTCGCTCGCCGAGGACCAGCGGCTGCTCGACGGTGTCCTCAAAGGACGCAGCTCCCGCTCCGTGCGGGTGCTCAACGCCCGCCGGGGAATGAGTGGCGACCTGCGCGGCCTCGGCCAGTTCGCCGAGGCGCTCGCGCAGGACCAGGGCACCTGGCACCGCTACCGCGAGCTCTTCGGCGAGGACCACCCGCAGACGCTGCAGGCCAGCCACAACCTGGCCAGCTCGTGCTTCCTCGCGGGCTACCCGGAGCGGGCCTTCTTCTTCGAGCAGGACACGCTGACCCGACGCGAGGCCCTCTTCGGCCCAGACGATCCGCTGACCTGGTGGTCGATGGCCGCGGCGGCCGGGTTCCAGCGCGAGCTCGGTCGCTACGGCGAGGCCAGTCGCCGGCTCTACGCCGCCCTCGACCGGGTCCGCAAGTTCCAGTCCGCCAACCATCCCGACGTGCTGCGGATCAAGGGACATCTGGCGGTGGCCGAGCGCCGGCTCGGGCGTTACGCGGTGGCGCGCCAGCTCGACAACGAGGCCGTCAACGGCTACCGCCACACCTTCGGCGCCAACCATCCGCGTACGCAGGCCGCCCGCCTCAGCCTCGCCATGGACCTGTTCCGGCTGGGCGAGTTCGAAGAGGCCAAGGACCTCGCGGAGCTGTGCCTCGACGGCTACACCGAGGCGCTGGTCGCGGCGCACCCGTTCATCGAGGTCGCCCGGGCCAACCTGGCCGTGACGCTGTGGGGCGCGCAGCGCGGCGACGAGGCACGGGCGCAGGCCCAGCAGGCCGTCGAGGGTCTCGCGGGCCGGCTCGGCGAGGTCCATCCCTGGGTGCTCGCCGCCCAGCTCAACCTCGGCGGGATGACCGGCGGCCGCGACGATGCCGCGCTGCACAGCTTCGGGCTGTGCGAGGAGTTCCTCGGCAACGGCCACCCCTACACCCGGGCGGCGGCCGAATATGTCAGCGGCGGCCCGCGCCGGGTGCCGCTGACGCTGTTCATCGACATCGACGTGCCGGAGGTGTGAGGCGTGACGCAGGCCTTCGCGGGTGTCCACATCGATCCGCCTCCGGTGGACGACTTTCACGACCTGCTGTTCTCGTCGGCCGAGCTCGCGCGGCGGATCCCCAACGTGACCCACCTGAGCCTGGTCGCCGACGGTGACCTGGCGTTCTCGATCGACCAGTTCGAGATCGACCCGGTGCGCCGCCGGCAGGCCCGGATCGCCGTCCAGGGTGTCGTGGGCTCCTGCCTCGACCTGCACGACAAGCTCCAGGTGGCCCGCACCGGCGCGCTGATCCGGCTGGTTCTCGAGACACCGCGCGGCGCCGTGCTGGCCTACGCGATCCCCGGTCGTGGCTATCTCGCCGGGTTCTGCCTGCGCGACCAGCCCGCCGAGCCGACCGTCACGGTGGCGCCCGAGGTGCAGGAGGCCGACCGGGCGCTGGCCGGGCTCGTCTCGGAGGCGCGGGAGCTGTTCGGGCTAGAAGACCAGAACCCGGGCGGCTTCCAGCCCATCCCGGCCGGCGTCGAGCTGCGGCCACCGACCGGTCAGCCGGTCATCACCGGCACGGGTGCGGCGGAGGTCCTCGAGGTGTGCCGGGCGGCGGTCGACGAACGCCTGCAATACGTGCTCTACCAGGGCGGCGATGGCACGGCCTGCGCGGTCGACTGCTTCGGCGGGCTGGCCCAGCTCGAGACCCACGGCGACACGACGCCGGCCCGGCTCCGCCGGGTCTACTGGGGCTTCCACACCGATCTCGACGGCGACCTGCGCGACCTGCGCCGGCTGGTCTACCCGGTGCTGGGCCGGTCCGCGAAGTCGGTCGTGCTCGACGTCGAAGACGGCGTGGTGATGAACCGCTGGCTGGGCGGCGGCCGCCAGCTGCTCGGCGTGACCCTGACCCAGTCCTATGTGGCCAGCGTCGAGGACCGGTTCGCCGAGCTGAGCGCCCGGCTGGCCGATCTCTAACGGCGGCGGACCGCGCTGGGGGCGTTGAGCTCGGTCTGGACCCGGCCGGCGAGGGTGGGGAAGAGGTCCGAGGCGCGGACGTCGGTGGCGCGGTCGGCCTGCGGGTCGTCGGGGTCGCCGACGAAGCGGGTCGTGACGTGGCGCAGCTCGTCGAGGTGGAACAGCGGCAGATATTCGCAGGCCACCGCGTAGGTCACGCACAAAGCGTCGAGCGTGCGGACGTCGCGGGTCGAGGGCGGCTTCTCCGCCTCGCGCGCCCACCAGAGCCGCAGCTCCGTGCGGAACGCGGTGATCAGGCGCTGGAGCAGCGCGACCACACCGGCCGCCGGCGCGGTGTTGCGCTGGCGTAGTCGGGCGCGCAGCGACATCCGGGTGTCACGGGCCCGGTCGGGTGCGACGTGCAGCGCGTCGGTGAACAGCATGTCGACCCGTTTGAGCAGCTCGTCGAGCACGTAGAGGGCGTCGGCCAGCATCGCCTCGACGGCCTCCGGGAGCCGCGTGGCGGTCTCCTCGGCCGCGACGGCCCGCGGCTGCTCCTCGAGCCGGTCCATCAGCTCCGCGAGCTGCTTCTCGTTGGCGGTCCGCAGCTCGTTCATCGACAGCGCGAGCTGGGCCACATATTGATGCATCGTCGCCTGGTGCTGGCCCAGCCGGTCGAGCCGGTTGCCGACCCGCTCGACCGCGTCCTGCGCGGTGAACGACGCGAGGATGCGCTCGACCAGCCGGGTGAGGTCGCGACCGACCCGGCCCGGCTGCGCGACCAGTGGCGCCCGGCCGGTCAGGTCGGTCAGCTGGCGATCCGCCTCCTGGGCGAGGAAGCCCTTGACGACCAGCAGGATCTCGCCCGTGGGCAGGCCCTCCTTGACGGTGAAGATGCGGTCGCGCTGGTGCGTGATCTCAGCCGGGCTGATCACGTTGTCGGCGACCAGGATCGCGCAACCCTCACCGCCGTCGGACTCGGCGACCCAGAAGTCCACATGGGAGTCCGAACTGAGACCGACGTAGCGGTTGGTCTCGACCTTCCACCGCCGCTCGACCAGGGTGCGCCGGATCTCCTCGGCGAAGAACGCCCCGTGTCGCTCGACCACATAGGCCTGCGCGGCGGTCTGGATCGCGGTGTCGTCGATGGTCGCCGCCGTCGCCGGCGTCGCCCGGACGAGGCGGTGCGACAGATCGACGATCAATCGGGGTACGCCGGCCGTCAGGTCGGCCAGGTGCTCGACCACGCTCGGACTGAACGGTGGCGGCGCGGCCGGGCCACCCACCGCCGCCCGGCTGGTGGTGACCAGCTGCTGGATGTCCTCCGGCTCGAACGGCGAGGTCTGGATCGTCGAACCGATCCGGTCGCGTACGTCCTCGGGCAGGTTCTCCAGGAACGACGCGAACCCGGAGAGCACGACGAACGCCCCGGCGCTGGCCGAGCCGGCCAGGAACCGCCGCAGCGCGGTCGCCGTCTCCTCGGTGACGGGCCGGTCGGCGCCGAACGCGCGCTCCAGCTCGTCGAACGTCAGCAGCAGCTTGCGGCCCGGCGCGCAGACCACGCGGACGAGGGCGCCCATGGCCCGCAGCGCGTCGGCGTCGCTGGCCAGCGCGGCGGTGATCCGCCGGTCCCGGAGCACACCGGCCGGCTCGGCGCCGGCGAGCCAGGTCCAGACGGCGTCGTCGAAGCCGGGGCGCAGCAACAGCGTCAGGGCGGTCGCGATGCCCGGGTGGTCGGTCAGCTCCTCCAGACGCTGGGTCAGTGTCTCGAGGTAGGCGCTGCGGTCGAGGCGCAGGCGCTGCACCAGGGTGACCGCGTCGAGACGGCCGTCGCGCAGCCGCACGCCGAGCTGCCGGCCGAGGTCGGACCCTTCGAGGGCGTCGGCGACCACCTCGGCGTAGAGGTGGCGCACCCCGGACTGGACGGCGCCGTCGTCACGCTTGACGGCCCGGACGAAGGAGCCGAGGACCTCGCGGAACGAGGTGGCGCTGACCTGCGCGTAGAACGATTGCACCGGTGGGTCGGCCCGGTCGGCCATGCCGCGCAGCACGCCCGAGAGGAACGTCTTGCCGGTGCCCGCCCCGCCGATCACGGCGAGCACGCCGCCCTGCTGCGCCCCCTGGAGGAAGGCGTCGAAGAGCTGGGTGGCGGTGGTCAGGGCGGCCGTGCGTACGGCCAGGTCAGGGTCGACCGGCTGGCCCGAGGCGGTGATCGAGGGAAACGGGTTGGCGAAGGTCATGACTCACCACTCCCGGGCGCCGACAGTCGCAGGACGGCGCGCAGGAACAGCTCGTCGGACAGCTCCGGCTGCGGCACCTCGGTCAGGAGCAGGTCGTAGATCTCGTGCAGGAGCAGTTGGAGCTCGCCGATCGACATGGGGCGTTCGCTGACCAACTTCTCCAGCTTGCCGGTCGCCGGGTTCGGTGGCTCGGCGCCGTCGGGCCAGCCGCCGCCCTCGTCGCGGTGCCGGGTCAGCCGGTGCACGAGGAAGAGGTCGCCGTCGGTCTCGTTGAGGGGACCCAGCTCCAGGAAGAGCGGTGCTGTGCCGCCGGCCGAGTGGAACTCGGCCCGCTGGTCGCGCAGTCGCCGGTAGAACGAAGTCTCCGCGAAGAACATCAGCTTGCCGCGGGCGAACCGCGCGTACTCGATCAGTTCGGCGATCAGGTCCCCGGACGGCGGCAGCAGGACCGCCACGATCGTGTTCTCGCCCAACTCCTTGCTCAGCAGCGGAAACATCCGGTCGGGGTCGGTGGAGCGCTGCGCCGTCGCGCCGTCCGCATTGATCATATCGTGGACGGTCAGCTCGTCGACCAGCCGTTCGCTCAGCAGCCGCATCCGCTCCGCGGTCTCGCCGCGGTCGAGCCGGTCGCGGCGGAGGTCGATGACCATCGGATGGCGCCCACACTCCCGGGCCTTGGCCAGGAAGTGCTTCACACAGCGGTTGACCAGCGAGGTCTTGCCGCTGCCGGCGGGCCCGCTGGCCACCACGAGCCGGCCGGTGCGCAGCACGCCCTCACCGGTGCCGAACTCGTTCTTGAAGACCTCGAACTGTTCCTTCGTGTGGTCGACGTCGGCGTAATCCTCGTGGGACCCGTGCACACCTGGATTGAGCGGAGTCCGCGCGTCGGCGCAACCGAGAACGAGAAACGGGTTCATCCGGTCTCCGAGGTGGCGGGTTTCCGTTGCCGTGGGCGCTGGTGGAGGTAAGCAATATGGTCGGCATCGCGCGCGAGATTGGCAAGGGAGCTGAAGATTAGGTCCGCCCGTCGCTGGCGATCCGCTTGATCAAGTGGCGCCCATGCCTCGGTGTCGATGAGAAATCGGCCGAGCGGTTCGTTCTCCAGCTGGTTCAGCAGGTCCGTGGGCTCGTCCCAGGTCGGCCGGGCATTCTGGACGCGGCGCAGCTTGGTGGCGAGCTCGACGCTCCGCTCGATGACCTGTGGTTCGCTCGGCGAGTCTTTGGTCTTTTTCTTCTCCAGCCAACCGTACACATAGCGGCGCACCACCGATTCGAAGCTTTGTGCGGCGCCCTGCAGGTCCTGCGCCTCCTGGCGGCGCAGCGCCACCTGGTCGCGTGACCTCGTGAGCAGGAACGTGAGCACGCCTCCGACGACGGTGGCGGTCAGCGTGGTGATCGGCGCGATCAGCGGATGCGGGGTGCTGTTGGGGCGTTCGGCGACGGCGGGCGCCGGGCTGGGCCGCGGGCCGGCGATGCGGAGTGCCTGACAACTGCGCGTGAAATCAGCGGGATAAAGTCGCCGCCATTCGTCGACCTGGAGGTCGCGGGATCCGACGCGGATCAGTTCCGGCTGTTCCGCCGGCGTGCCGCGGTCGAGCGCAATCGCGGCGCGTACGAGGTCGTCTTGATGATCGAGACAAAAGACCAGGGAACCGTCGTCGAGCTGGGTTGGAGTGGGGGTCGGAACGGGAGCGATCGCGAATCCGAATGCGGCGGCTGCGCTAAGGGCCCGACACCGGGACGAACCTGGGCGGGACATGACCGGACTCTATCCGACGTGGACCATAGACGCGTATCGCCAAATCGGTCGTAGTAATCGCGGTCGCTCCCGTCGGCGGGACTAGTCACCCGTCCACACAGGGCGGACCTCGACCAGGCCCAGCACGGACTCGGGGATCTTGGCCGCCCACTCGCGGGCGCGCTCCTCCGACGGGCAGTCGACGAGGTAGAAGCCGGCGAGGTGCTCCTTGGACTCGGCGAACGGCCCGTCGGTGGGCAGGCCCAGTGCGGCCAGGGCGGCCGGTTGGGCGGGTATCCGGGTGCCCGTCGACGGGTCGGCGAGGCGCTCGGACAGGACCAGTTCGCCCGCCGCGGTCATCGCCTCGCCCAGGGCCAGGTGCTCGGCCATGCCGGCCGCGCGCTGCTCGTCGGTGAAGCTGTCCCAGACGGCGCGGGACCGGGGGTTCCCGTACACCATGATCAGATATTTCATGCCCCTCAGTCTCGCGCGGTTCGCGATGATCGGGAGCAGACTGGTGCGGTGAGCCGAGAAGCGTTTCGGACGGCCCGGGACTATCTCCTCGAGGTCGGAGACGACTACGACCGGGCGTACGCCGAGTTCCGCTGGCCCGCGCTCGACCAGTTCAACTGGGCGCTGGACTGGTTCGACCCGATGGCCGAGGGCAACGCCGACCCGGCGCTGTGGATCGTCGAGGAGGACGGCGCCGAGACCAGGCGGTCGTTCCAGGAGCTGTCCGCGCGGTCCAACCAGGTGGCCAACTGGCTGCGCGACGAGGGGGTGCGGCGCGGCGATCGGGTGATCGTCATGCTGGGCAACCAGGTCGAGCTCTGGGAGACGATCCTCGCGTGCGCCAAGCTCGGCGCGGTGATCATCCCCGCGACGCCGTTGCTCGGGCCGGCGGACCTGCGGGACCGGCTCGACCGCGGCGGCGCGCGGCACGTGATCACCACTGTCGCGGCGACGCCGAAGCTGGCTGAGGTGGCCGGTGACTACAGCCGGATCGTGGTCGGCGGCGACGTGCCGGGTTGGCGTCACTATGCCGCCAGCGCGGGCTCCTCGGAGGAGTTCGCGCCCGACGGGCCCACCTCGGCGAACGACCCGCTCTTGCTCTACTTCACGTCCGGCACGACCGCGCTGCCGAAGCTGGTGGAGCACACGCACGCGTCGTACCCCGTGGGTCATCTGTCGACCATGTATTGGATCGGGTTGCGGCCCGGCGACGTGCACCTCAACATCTCGTCGCCGGGGTGGGCCAAGCACGCCTGGAGCAACGTCTTCGCGCCGTGGAACGCGGGGGCGTGCGTGTTCCTCTACAACTACCAGCGGTTCGACGCGGGCGCGCTGATGGCGCAGATGGACCGGTGCGGGGTCACCACGTTCTGCGCGCCGCCGACCGTCTGGCGGATGCTGGTGCAGGCCGACCTGCGCACGCTGCGCACGCCGCCGCGGGAGGCGGTGGCCGCGGGCGAACCCCTCAACCCGGAGATCATCGAGCAGGTACGCCGGGCGTGGGGGCTGACGATCCGCGACGGCTTCGGGCAGACCGAGACGACTGTGATGATCGCCAACACGCCCGGCCAGCCGGTGAAGCCGGGCTCGATGGGGCGGCCGCTGCCGGGCTATGCGGTGGCGCTGGTCGACCCGGTCTCCGGCCGCGCGGGCGACGACGGCGAGATCTGCCTGCCGCTGACCGCTCGGCCGTTGGGGCTCATGGTCGGCTATCAAGGCGACCCGGAGCGCAACTCCTCGGCGATGGCCGGCGACTACTACCACACCGGTGACGTCGGTTCCCGCGACGCGGACGGCTACATCACCTACGTCGGACGCATGGACGACGTGTTCAAGGCGTCCGACTACCGGATCTCGCCGTTCGAGCTCGAGAGCGTCCTGATCGAACACCCGGCCGTCGCGGAGGCGGCGGTGGTGCCGTCGCCGGACCCGGTGCGGCTGGCCGTGCCCAAGGCGTTCGTGGTGCTGGCCGAGGGGTGGGCGCCGTCCGCGGACACCGCGGCCGCGATCTTCGCGCACTGCCGCGAGCACCTGGCGCCGTTCAAGCGGGTGCGCCGGATCGAGTTCGGCGCGCTGCCGAAGACGCTCTCCGGGAAGATCCGCCGGGTCGAGCTCCGGACCGGGGACCACTCGGCCTATGCGTCCGGCGGTCGCCCGGCCGCCGAGTTCCGCGAGGAGGACACCCGGTCGACCTGACCGATTTAAGCTGAATTTCCGGTCCCTGGACCGCCCGAGAGCCTGGGCCGCCCGGAGGGACCTCGGCATGCACGCGTTCCTGGCCCGGCTCGGCCGCACCTGCGCCCGCCACCACTGGGTCGTCATCGGCGCCTGGCTCGTGCTGGTCGTCGGCTTGGCGGTCGGCAACAACCGGTGGGGCGGCGACTACCTCAACAACTACACGGTGCCGGGCAGCCAGTCGGACCAGGGCACACAGATCATCGCTTCCTCGTTTCCCGGCCAGAGCACGTACGTCGGACAGCTGGTGTTCCAGTCGCCGGCCGGCTCGACGGTGGCGGAGCGGCAGAGCGCGGTCGACGAGGCGGTCGCCAACACGGGGCGGTTGCCGCATGTGGTGAGCGCGACGAGCCCGTTCGCGACGAACCCGCCGACGGTGTCGCCAGACGGCACCATCGCGTACGCCACCGTCGACTACGACATCTCCACCGACACGTTGGGACAGTCCTACCTGGACCAGCTCGACTCGGCGGTGGCGCCCGCGCGGGCGGCCGGTCTCACGGTCGACTACGGCGCGGCCACGGGTCAGATCGGTAAGGGCACGAGCGACCTACCGTCCGAAGTGGTCGGCATCGTGGTGGCCTTCGTGCTGCTGTTCTTCATCTTCTTCTCGGTCGTGGCCGCCCTGATCCCGCTGGTGTCGGCGGTGTTCTCGGTGCTCGGCGCTCTGTCGATCATCGGGCTGCTGGCGGCGGTGGTGACGTTCCCGACGACGGGGCCGACGCTGGCGACGCTGCTTGGCCTCGGCGTGGCCATCGACTACGGGCTGTTCCAGGTGGCCCGGCACCGCGAGGACCTCGCGGACGGTGATGATTACACGGCGTCCGCGGCGGTCGCCAACAGCCACTCCGGCATGGCGATCCTGGTAGCCGGCAGCACGGTGATCATCGCGATGCTGGGGCTGTACATCGCCGGGCTGCCGTTCATCAGCGCCCTCGGCGTGTCGGCGGCGCTCGGCGTGGCGATGACGATGCTGGCGGCGTTGACGTTGATTCCGGCCTTTCTCGGGTTGGCCGGGCGGACTGTCCGGGCGATGCGCTTCCGGCGCCGGTCTTCGGGGGGCGTCGGCGCGCCGCCCGCACCACCGCACCCACGGCGGAACGGAACGTCAGCGGGGCAGTCGAATCTGGGAGCGGCGCCAGACGGCTTCGCGCCACCCGAGCCTCGGCCGCCGGGCGGGCGGGCGGATCCGATCACCCATCCCGCTCATGAGAATGGGGCGTTCGCGCGGTGGGGGCGGTATGTCAGTCGGCGGCCGTGGCCCTGGGCCGTCGCGGCCGTGGTCGCGTTGCTGGTGATCACCATTCCGTTGCTCTGGATCGACTTCGGGCAGCTCGATCCCGGCACCGACCCGACCAGTGACAGCGACCGCCGCGCGTATGACCTGATCGCCGAAGGTTTCGGTCCTGGGGCCAACGGGCCGCTGACCGTGGTGGTGCAGCTGCCGGCGGGCAGCGATCCCACGACGGTGTTGACCAGCGCGCAGCTTGCGCTCGAGCAGCAGCCCGGCGTCGCGTCGGTGACGCAGCCGCTGGTCGACCCGTCGGGGAGCGCCGCGATCATCAACGTCGTGCCGACCACCGGCCCGCGCGAGGACGCGACGACCGACCTGCTGCACCGGATCCGCGACGACGTGCTGCCGACCGTGGCGGCGCCGACGTACGTGACCGGGCAGACAGCCGGGTACGACGACTTCACCGCCCGCACGGTCGAGCGGCTGCCCTGGCTGATCTTCGCGGTCGTGGTGCTGTCGCTGCTGCTGTTGACCACCGCCTTCCGCTCGCTGGTGATCGGCATCCAGGCCGCGCTGATGAACCTGCTCTCGGTCGGCGCCGCCTACGGGGTGATCGTCGCCGTGTTCCAATGGGGATGGGCATCGTCATTGATCGGGGTCGACATGCACCTACCGATCCCGGCGTACGTACCAATGATCATGTTCGCGGTGGTGTTCGGGCTTTCGATGGACTACGAGGTCTTCCTGATGTCCCGAGTGCACGAGGCGTACCTGCATACCCGCGACACCCGGCGCAGCGTGGCGCTCGGCATCGGCGCCACCGCCCGGGTGATCACCACGGCTGCCCTGATCATGATCGTGGTCTTCATCAGCTTCGTCGCCGACCCGGATCCGACGATCAAGATGCTGGCGGTCGGCATGGCGGTCTCGGTGCTGCTGGACGCCAGCATCGTCCGCATGATTCTCGTGCCGGCGATCCTGGCCATCCTCGGCGACCGCGCGTGGTGGATCCCGCGGTGGCTCGACCGCATCCTGCCGCGCCTCGACATCGAGGGCGACCAGCCACCACCGAAGCCCGAGCTGCAGGGGGCGCGGCGATGATCCGGGTCGCGCTCCGCACGCCGCCGCATCTCCGATCGGCCGGAGCTGGGAGACGGCGCGTGGATCAGCCCGCGAACCAACGCCGCCCCGCACGAGGTCAGCGTCTGTCAAAGCGCGAGTTGCAAGACGCGGCCTTGAGCCCGCCCGAGCTTCGCACGCCTCCGCGTCCCAACCTCGCGCGCGAGGAGCCGTTGATCGCTGAGCTGGAATGGGCGCGGCGATGAGCCCGGCCGCGCGGCGGAAGCCGCCGGGGCTCGGGTGGCCGGCGGTCATCGAGCCGATGTTGGCGGTGCCGGGCGAGATCCCCCACGCCGCCGGCTGGGTCTACGAGTTCAAGTGGGACGGCGTCCGCACCGTCGCCTACACCGACGGTCGCGGCGGCATCCGGCTCATGTCGCGCAACGACCTCGACGTCACGGCGAGCTATCCGGAGCTCGGCGTGGTGGCCGACCTGGTCGGTCGCCGGCGGATCGTGCTCGACGGCGAGATCGTCACGTTCGACCAGCGCGGCGTCTCGTCGTTCTCGTCGTTGCAGCGCCGCATGCACGTCGTCAACCCGAGCCGGGCACTGATCACCGGCACACCCGTCGTCTACGGCGTGTTTGACGTGCTCTTCCTCGACGAGCCGCTGACCGGCCGGCCGTGGCACGAGCGGCGTGCCGTGCTCGACGACCTGGGCATCGACGAGCAGCCCGTGCTGGTCGCCCCGTACTTCGACAGCGACCCGGACGCCGTGATGGCCACGGCGCGGGAGCGCGGCCTGGAGGGCGTGGTCTCCAAGCGCGTCGACGGCACCTATCACCCGGGCCGGCGGTCTCCGGTCTGGCTCAAGACTCCCTTCATCCAGACCACCGAGGTGGTGGTCGTCGGCTGGAAACCCGGCGGCGGCCGGCGCGCGGGCACGATCGGGTCGCTGACCCTGGGCGCCTATTCCGAGCAGGACGAACTGACCTACTGCGGCGGCGTCGGCACGGGCTTCACCGACGACATGCTCGACGAGCTGCTTTCCCTGCTGACCCCGTTGGAGACCGACCGGTCCCCGCTGGCACACCAGATCCCGACGGCCGACCGGCGCGGGGTGCGCTGGGTCCGCCCCGAGGTGGTCGGCGAGGTGGTCTTCCGCTCGGTCACCCCGGACGGGCGCCTGCGCCACCCGGCCTGGCGCGGCCTGCGCCCGGACCGCCGCCCGCACGAGGCCCGCCTGCCACGGCCTTAGGCACTCGGTGGGCCGGCGGCGATCCGGTCGCGGATCTGGGTCATGCGTTCCGGAGTGTGGTGTGGCATCTCCCAGCGCGACTCCAACCACCACGTCGCCCCGGCCGCCGCCCAGGGCGCCACGACCGCCGCCGCGGCGGCCGGGTCAGCGACCGGCGTCTCACCCTCGGCGATCACGTCGTAGTCCGCCGCCACACCACGCTCCGCCAGCCACGCCCGCAGCTCCCGCACCCCGGCCGGACCGGCCGCGTCACCGGTGAACTCCGGCACGACGCCGTCGCAGCGCAACGCCCGGCGCATCGAGCGCGGACGCCCGAAGCGCGCCACGACCCAGATCGGGATGCGTTCCTGCACCGGCTGCACGGCCTCGGTGAGATCGGAGCGCGCGCACTCGTAGTGGTAGTGCGCACCGTGGTAGCTGGTGGCGCCACCCCACAACGCACGGATCAGGTCGATGCCGTCGTCGAGGCGTAGGGCCCGGCCGCGCCGGTCGATCACCTCCCCGGTGTCGGGCAGGTCGGTGGCGATCGCGCCCAGGCCGACGGTCAGCACCGCTCGCCCGCCGGACAGCTGGTCGAGGGTCGCGACCTGACTCGCCACCTTCCACGGGCGGCGCCACGGCAGCGGGGTCAGCATCGTGCCCAAGCGCACCCGAGTCGTCGCCACCGCCATCGCGGCCAGCAGCGACCAGGCATCGACTCCGTAGGCCGCCTCCCAGACGAACACCGCGTCCCAGCCGGCGCGCTCGGCCAGGACAGCCTGGTCGACCTGCTCACCGGCCGGACCGCCGGGCAGAATCACCCCGTACCTCATGGGTCATGGATATCAGGGGCCTCCGACAAAAAGAGACGTTGACCCTCGACCTGGTCGAGGCACCAGGGTGCACAACCGTGGAGAGCGACATGCACAGCATCGGCGAGACCGCCCGGGCCAGTGGCCTGAGCGTGAGCGCACTGCGCTTCTACGACGGCGCCGGCGTGCTCGTGCCCGCGCTGGTCGACCCCGAGAACGGCTACAGGTGGTACGCCGACCGCCAGATCCACCAGGCCCGGTTGGTGGCCGGCCTGCGCCGGGTCGGGCTCCCGGTCGCCGAGATCGCGGAGGTGCTCGCCGGTGACCGGGACGACGCGCACCGACTGCTCGACCGCCACCTGCACCGCCTCGAAACCGGTCTCGCCGACGCCCGCCGTGAGCTCTCCCGCGTACACGCCCTTCTCGACACGCAGGAGACCCCCATGACCACCGTGACGCTCGCACAGACCGGCCTGGCCTCCGCCGTCCGAGCGGTCCGCTTCGCCGCCGGCGCGACCACCGACACCGAGCTCCCGATGCTCGCCGGCGTCCTCCTCGACGTCGATTCCGATGCGGTCACCTTCGTCGCCACCGACCGCTACCGCATGGCGATCCACCGCGAGCCGGCCGCCGTCGACGGCCTACCGGTCCGCGCGATCGCGCCGCTCGCCTGGATCGACCGACTCAGCACCCAGCACGGCGACGCCCCGATCACCCTGACCGTGACCGACACGGCCATCGAGGCAACCGGCAACGGCTGGACGATCAAGGACAAGCCGCTGCCGTACGACTACACCGACTGGCGCCGCGCCGTCGAGTCCCGCACCGCCGGCGGCCAACCCCGCCGGACCCGGGTCGACCCGGCAGAACTCCGCGCGGCCCTGACCACCACGCCGCCCGTCATCCGTCACGACCACGAGCTCGTCGTGCTGACCATCGGCGCCGAGGGCGGGATCGACGTCGGCGGCGAGCAGGAGTGGGAAGCCGGCGCCATCGCCGTCAACCGCGAGTTCCTCCTCCAGGCGCTGGCGGCCGGCGGCGACGGCCAGCTGGTGCTCGAGCTCGACGGCCCGATCCGCCCGCTGGCCATCCGCCGCCCCGCCGACGACCGCGCCTACTCTCTGCTCATGCCCGTGAAGCCTTGACCGGCGTCGTGGCCGGGACGGCCGCCAGCCGCGACGCCGCGGCTGCGCGAGCTACCAACGTGATCCACCAGTCGTCGAATCGGAAGCGGGCAAGTCAACCGATGTCGGATCAAGGACAATTGTGCTGAACATAAGCCTTCCGAACTACTGGTGGGTAATGAGAACGTCCTAGATCGCCAGCTCAATCCCGCTCGATCTGGCGAAGTCGGAGTGGGTGCGCGGCTGCTGCTGGTTGGGGAGTAGCCGCGCGAGTTCGTCGTTTCGTCGGAGCGATCCCAGCGAGATCCGGGTGGCCAAGAGTGTGGGATGGCCAGTCAGGATCCCAAAATCGGCTGGCGTGAGCCTGCCGCCGTTGACCACAAGCTCGGTCAGGTTCGGCGCCTCGCTCACCGCGACGATCATGTCGGGCCGCAGGGTCCGGATGCCGTCCAGGTCGACCCTGACAAGGGATCGGTGCTTGCGGAGGCTCGGAAGGGTGTGAAGTTTGACGGTCTCCACCCACAGCCATTCCAGCACCTTGAGCCGCGGAAGGAAGTCCAGCTCTTCGAACCCGCGGACGCCCCGCAGCACCAGCAGCCTCAGACGCTCGAAATCACCCAGCGCCGACCGGTCCCGCACAGAACCGAGGGTGAGCGCCAGGGCAGCACGGTATTTCCAGAGCGCCAGACTCCGCAGTGACTGGTTTGCCTGAAGCAGCGATTGCAGGCCGCGCTCGTGGTTGACCAGGCGAAGTCCCCGCAACCCACGGGCCGGGATCCGCGCCAGATCGATACGAGTGACGGTGCGATCGATGTTCAGGTACTCAAGGTTCCCGCTGAACTTCTCCAGGAACCCCAGATCGCCAAGGCCCGGAAGGTCTATCGAGAGGCGAGTTAAGCTCGGGAACCATCGCAGAAAGTCGAGATCCTCGAGAGCCGAGCCAGCTGCCCCGTACACCCGCAACGTGACGCCCGGGTTGTCACGCAGCCACTCGGCCAGGCGTGCGTAGTCCCGATCCGTCAGTCATCGTCAAGCTCTCCACGAGTACGAGGATTTGGTGACGCTCACAGGTCGTGCTTGTTCGCGCTGGCCGCCCGCCGCTCGTCGAACGGGATCGGTCCGGTCTTGCCGACACGTTAAGGCGGACTTTAGCTCGTCGGCCAGCGAGTCCCGCACCTACCAGATCGTTGGTACCAACAAGCACGACGTTGGCACATTAGAGTCCTTATGGTGTCGGCTTAATTGTTATACCGAACGGGCTCGGCCCCGCAGGCGGCAGGGCCAGGCCGGTGCATATTCAGCGTCCTTCGGCACGTGGGCCTATGGCCAAAAGCCCGGCGGCTCAGCAATCCGCCGAGCTAGACCTGGTGAAGCTGCTGTACAAGGTAGACCGTTGGTACCGGGATCGGCCGCCCTTGAGACCGCCCTTGGTCCTTGAACCACAGCGGCTATGGAGAGCCACCACACCTGCCTAGCCCGTCCCGGCCGGCGGCGGTCCTGTGCTGCCAAGCTAGGGCCCAAACAGCGTTTCATCGCCGCGATGACCGTAGCGACGCCACTGAGACTTCGATCATCGCCGCGGGCATGCCTCTCGCTAAGTGAGGTCGCGCCGGGTCGGACCTGAAACGGCCCATGACCCGACCGCAGCCACGAGTAGCGCCGTGGCGGTCGCCGCGGGCGGCCCATTTAGTTCGGCCAAGCCGAAGCGCATTTGCCGATGAGTCGATCTCGAAAGATGATGATCATTCGAGCTATGACACAATCTGCTGCGTGTCGCTTGAGGCGAAGGTGATCATCGCCGCGATAGCGTTCGTCGTCGCTTTCGCGGGAAGCGTCCTCGCTAACTTCATCCGGCGCCCAAGGTGGCTCACCAACCGTCGACTGTTCGCCACAGTCGGCATCGTAATGGTGCTGACGGTCGGGCTCGCTGTTATTCCAGACGAGAGAAATAACGTCGACACCTCGATGCGTCCCTCAATTGCTCCGACAACGGAAAATCCGCAGCCCGCGACGCCAGCGCTAGTGCGCGAGGTAGAGGATCCATCAGGTCAGTTGGGCGAGATCGAAGTTGCGAGGGACGGACCGGTGGACAAAGCCTGGATGGAGGAGATCGAGGAAATTCGCAGCTTTTTCAACCAGCATCCGGCTCAGGTAGTGAAGCTCAAGTTAAACTTCGTCCCGGCTTCTGGTGGTAAAAACGTGAAGGTTTCTTTGACAGAGGGAGAAACGGGTCTGGCTGGTATCGAACTAAACTCGCACTGTGAAGAGCAAGATCCAGGATGGGACTGCATTATCCTGCGCCTCGTTCTCCTAAAGGGCTCAGCCAGTTACCTCGGCTACGACCAGGTCAGATACGTCAATGCATCCCTCGATGGGTTCTTTCGAGTCGGCCGAACCGTCAACCAAACAGGCACAACTATCGTCGAAATCATGCCGGTAGAGCCGCCGGAAGGCGAAGTGCTGGCTCCTCGCGATGACAGTTCTCCCCGGTAGCTCCGTAACCATGCCGTCCGCTGGATCCGGACGGAGTCGTCTATAGTTGGCACGTCGAGCGAGAAACGACGTCGAACGCCTCGCCAGGTTCTTGGAAGGGCCGCGCGCGCGGTCGAGCTGTGCTGTTGGCCGCCTTAGCGGGCGGCGCCCTCACCGACCGTCGCGGACGGGTGTTGGGCGCGTTTGCCTTCCTCGTTTACGGCCTGCTGGTCGGTGCGGTTGCTCTATCGCCTTCGCGTGTGCGCCGGTGGTCAGCAGACCACGCCCTCCTGGACTCCTTATCTTTGTCCCCCCTCGCCTTCTTCGCGCTGTTGCTGATTCCCGCGCTGTCGTGGTGGGCCGCGGCGTTGATCGCGGGGTGGTGCCTACGGCGTTGCTCTGGGTGCGCAGGCTGAGGTCGCCATTGGGGTCGCGGGTGTAGCTCTGGGTGCTGCCCGCGGCGGGCTCGGTGTCGCTGAACACGCCCTTCATCACTGGCGTACGCGTCTCCGTCTCGCCGCGTCGCCGGGCTGAAGCCGGCTCGGATCCAACGCGTTCGGGTAGCGTCAGGAACCGTTCGCGGCATCCCGCACGGCGTCGAGCAGGCGGGTGAGCCGTGCCGCCTCGTTGAGCGACGGTGCCGTCTCGGTGCCGGAGTCGATGTCGTCGCGCAGGGCGGCGTACACCCCCGCGGTGTTGACTGCCGATTCGGGGAGGTCGGTGGTCTCGCCACCCTCGATGTCGACGGGGTGGCCGTTGCGTGCCAGCCGCATTGAGCCAGCCTGGAATCCTCGCGCATGTCCGCCCCGCAGATCGAGCCTGCCTTCTTCGCCGTGCAGTTCCAGGCGGAACGGGCAGTCGTCAGGCGGACGGCCGCCGACCACTTCGACGGCGACGGGCGTCCCGCCGGCTCTTCCCTGTAGGAGGACGTGGTCCGGCAGGCTGCGTTGCAGCCGCTGGTCTGTGCCGTCGACGTGCGGCCGTGGGTACTGCGTGCGGAACTCGGCGGTGATGTCCCCGAGCTGGCCGAGCAGGACTTCGACGAGGTCGACGGTGTGCGCCAGTTGGATGGTCACCAGGTTCATCCCTGCTGCGGGGTCTTCGAGCGCGACCTCGCTCGGCGACAGCCGGGAGCCGAAGGCCGCGGTGGACGAATAGATCGTGGCGTTCCGGACAGGGCCGATGGCCGACCTTTCCATCAGCCGACGCAACCGGGACACCGCCGGATTCAATCGCGCCTGTAATCCCACTGCCACGTGTGCCGACGTGCTGGCCGTGACCTGCTTGATCTGCGCAACCTGCGCGGAGTCGACGCCGACGGGCCATTCGGTGAGAACGTGCTTGCCGGCGTGGACCGCTGCGGTGATCAGGTCGTGATGGGCCGGCACCGACGTGGCGACGGCCACGACGTCGACCGTCTGATCCGCGATGAGCGCCGCAGCGTCACCATAGGCCCGCTCGACGCCGAAGGCCCTGGCCGCGGCGTCGGCGCTGTCCTGCGACCGGGTGGCCACTGCGGCCAGACGTAGCCCCCGCAACCCTTGGATGGCCGGCACGTGCGATGCCCGGGCCCAGCCACGACTCGCGTTCACGCCGATGAGTCCGACACCATATTCGCCGGCCATGTGGTCTCCGATCCCGACTGTCAGCACAGTGCCCCCGAGAAGGGTGCGCATCTTGTCCAGTAAAGGACGCGGGCTCGCGGCTTATCGGCCGAACGCGGATTCTCGGAGCCCTGGATGCGGGCGCCAGGGTCACCGTCAGTTGCGCAGGCTCCATTGCTGGTTCGTGCCGCCGTTGCAGGACCAGAGGATGAGCTTTGTGCCGTTGGTGGTGGCGGCGCCGTTGGCGTCCAGGCAAAGTCCGGATAGGACGTTGGAGATGGTGCCGTTGGCGTTGACGTTCCACTGTTGGTTCGTGCCGCCGTGGCAGTCCCAGATGATGACCGTGGTGCCGTTGGTCGTGCCCGCACCGTTCGCGTCGAGGCATTTGTTGCCGTTTCCGGTTAGTTGCTTGCCTGACGTGTAGGTCCAGCGCTGGCCGGCTGCGGCGCCACAGTCCCACAGTTGCACCTGGGTGCCGTTGCTGGTCGTGGAGTTGGGAACGTCGACGCAGCGTCCCGACTGACCGCCCACGATCTGCGCGCCCTGGCCGCCGCTGCCCTGCCGCCTGACGAGCGACCTGGACTCGGCCGACCGATTTCCCTGCGCATCGAGGACGTAAAGCCGGTAGCTGCCCGCGGACGTCGGCACCGCGATAGAGGTGGCGACGCCGTCCGCCCTGGTCATCGTCGGGCCGGCGGCGAACGTGGTCGTGCCGGCGGGCGCCAGCCAGACGGACCTGGTCGCGTCGCCGGCGCTGCGGATGGGAATGGACGAGGTTCCGCTGCCGACGAACGTGCTGGCCGGCAGCACGTAGTCCGGCAGGGACATGGTGCTCGGCGGAATGATGCCGCGGAATGCGTCCTCAAGGCCGGAGTTGACGGCGATGCCGTAGGCGGCCGCGGGCCACACGTAGTCGGAGGAGACCAGGATGTCCTCGATCGTGCTGTTAGGCAGGTTCTTGTTGGAGACCTTGTTTATCGGGCCATAGGTCTGCGTGATGCTCAAGTCGTGCTTGCGGCCGAAGTCGTCAGAGTTGACGAGCCACGTGATATTCGTGTCGACGCTCAGGACGTTGTCGCGGAACGCGATGAACGCCGAGCCCTCGTCCGGGTGGAGCCCGTACTTGTGTCCGGCCGGAACGCCCTGCAGGTAGTTGTTGGTGACCGTGGTTCCCGGCTGGCTTCCCAGGGTGTATATGGGAGCCGTGTCGCTTAAGCGCTGCACCGTGTCGATGATGTGGTTGTGGCTGATGGTGTTGTTCCTCGCCGTGGTGGTCGGCCGGTTGGGCGCGATCGAGCCCGCTGACCCGTCGAAGTTCCACCACCCCCAGCCGAGCGTGATGCCCGACCACGGAGTCTTCTCGATCCGGTTGCGCTGGATCGCCAGGGTGTCGGCGAAGTATGCCGAGATTGGACTGTGGCCGTTGAACAGAACGGCGCTGTCGTAAAGGTAGTTGTTCTTGACGTCGATGATCCGGGGAAGGCCTTCCACCTGCGGGGAATACTTCTCGCGGTTGGTCGACGTGTGGTCGCCGACGTAGACGTGCTGCGGATGACCCACGGAGATGGCCGATCCGGCGATGTCGTTGGTGTGGTTACCGATCAGCTGTGAGTTCTGCACGTCGTTGACGATGCTGATCCCGTCGGCGCCGGTGTGCTGGATCCGGTTGCGCTGAAAGAGGATCCCGTCGGCGTTGTCGACCTGGACGATGCCGGGAGTGACGTCGACGTTGCGGTAGTAGTAGACGTGGAAGTTGCCCTTCGCGTACGCCTGCGCGCCCAGGTTGCCCTGTTGCGCCTGCTTGAAGGAGGAGCCGGCCACGTTGAACAGGTTCCAGTCGGAGTGCTGCAGGGTGAGGCCCGAGAACGTGATGTTCCGCGCGTGGCTGCCCGTCGAGGTGCCGGCGACCCGCAGCAGGGTCGTCACATTGTTCGGCGCGAAGACCGTGGCGGTCGCCATGTTCTCGGAGCTGGCCTTGTAGTAGTACAGCGTCCGGCTGGTCTTGTCGAAGTGGAACTCGCCGGGCGCGTCGAGGAACTCGTACGCGTTCATGACCTTGTGGCTGCCGCCGACCTGGGCGTTGCCGTTGAACGCGCCCTGCGCGATGGCGGCGCCCGGCTGCTGGAACAGCGCCACCCGGCTCGTGCCGTCGGTGGTCACCTGGCGGACCCCGACGATGGCCGTGGTCCAGGTCGTCGCCGTCTCGATCTCGATATCGTCCTGGTTCCGGGCGATCGCAGGGAAGTCAGCAGTGCTGTATCGGGCACCGTCGCACTGCGATCCCGATTCCCACGCCCATGCGGCCTGCCCGGCCGTGATGGTGTAGGTCCCGTGGCATCCCGCGGAGTTGATCGTTTTCGAAGCCATGAAGGCGCGCTTGTCGTTGACGTAGAGCGTGCGCAGCTTGTTGGCGCGGTCGAGCGGGGCCTTCCAGATGTTGCCGCTGTGCTGCGTCCATCCGGTTACCTGGACACCGCCGTCGAGGACCGGCATCTCGTTCTGGTACGCGGCATAGATGACCCGGAAACCGTTGGTCCCCGAGTCGGCCGCCCCGAACTCGATCGTGCTGGACACCGGGTACCGTCCGCCGCGCAGGTAGACGTAGATATCGCCGGTCATGTTGGTGTTCACCCCGCGTACGACGTCCCGCGCACGCTGCACGGTGCGGAATGGCGAGCCGATCGTTCCTGGGTTGGTGTCGTTGCCGTCGGGGGCGACGTAGTAGGTCGCCTGGGTCGCGGCCACGGCCGGCGTCTGGTCTACGAGACCGGCCGTCAACGCGGCGGCGACGACCACCACGCTTGCCAGCAGCGAACCTCCGATGGTGGAACCGGCTGCCTTCACGTGCTTGCTCCTTTCACGTGCCGCCGAACAGACGCCCGCTGCGGTTGCCGCGGGCCGGCCTTGTCAAGCGGTCTCTACGCCCGCGTCCAGCGTTGGTTGGTGGCGCCGTGGCAGGTCCAGACGATGACCGCGGAGCCGTTGGCGGTGGCGGCGCCGTTGACGTCCAGGCACAGCCCGGTCTGGGCACTGCTGATCGTGCCGTTGCCGTTGAAGAGCCATTGTTGGTTGGCGCCGCCGTTGCAGTCCCAGATCTGCAGCCGGCTGCCGGCGGCCGCGTTGGGTGGGGCGTCCAGGCACTTGCCCGTCACCCGCAGGGTCGCCCCGTTCTGGGCGAACTGCTGGTTGGCGTTGTTGTGGCAGTCCCAGATCTGCAGCTGTGCCCCGTTGGCGGTGGACGCCTGGCTGACGTCCAGGCAGCGTCCGGAGCCCTCGTTACGCAACCGGTTGCCGTTCGGCGGCGGAGTGGTCGGATCCGGCGACGGGCTGGTGCCGCCGAACTGCGCGAAGAATCTCCACACCTCGCCCTTGGTCCAGGTCCTGACTCCGTCTTCACATCCGGAGCATCCGTCCACCGGAGCCGGCCCGTGGCCGCTGTCGTACGCGGCCCACTGCACCGGGTATCCCGCCCGGCAGGAGTAGAGGGTGGTGACGTGTTGCCCGCTGCCCTGCGAGGGTTCGCGCGGGTTCTGGGCGGCGCAGCCGTTGGCGCGGACGAACGTGTCACGCAGCGAACGCCCTGAAGAGATGTTGAGGACGTTGTCCGAGATGCCGTGGAGGCCGAAGTAGGCGATCGGCTGGGTGCCGCCGCCGCACCCGCTCAGCTGGGCGCCCGAGTAGACCGCGACCGCTCGGAAGACGTTGGCGCGGGCGCACGCGATCGCGTAGCTCATGCCGCCGCCGTAGCTGAAGCCAAGGGCGAAGCGCTGCGTCGTGTCGACACACAGCGCGTTGTCGATCGCGCGGACCATGTCGTCGACGAAGGTGATGTCCTGACCGCCGGAGTTGGCCCAGCCGTTGCCTAGGCCCTGCGGCGCGACGAGGATCGCGCTGTTGTTGGACTGCTCCTGCATCCCGTAGTAGGACCAGGCGCTTCCACTGGTTCCGCCCGAGGCGACGTCGTTCATGGTGCCACCGCGCCAGTGGAACGCGAAAATCAACCGGTACGGGTTGCTGCTGTTGTAGTTGGCGGGAACCCGCAGGATGAAGCTGCGACTCTGTCCGCTGCTCTGGATCGTATGCGTGCCACTGTTCAACGCCGGCGCTCTGCCACATCCGGCCGTCGCCGCGAGCGGGACGGCGTCCGCGGCCGCGGAGCCCAGTCGGATGCCGGCGACCCCGGCACTGGCCAGAACGACTGTCCCGGCGATCGCGAGCAGTGTGCGCCATCGATGCCGATTGGTGCCCATGGGTGTGCTCCGTTCTCTCGCGATGGGTGGTCAGCGGTAGCCGGCCGCGACGACGTTGGCCTGCACGGCGTTCTCGGTGGCGTCAGACGGGTAGCCGGCGACCATCGCGCCTTCGTAGAAGGTGCCGGCGCTCAGGTTGGCGCCGCCGCCGGGCTTGCAGCAGTCCCCGCCGCTGCCGAGGATGATGGCTCCCTGCTTCTTCATCGGGCTGTATCCGGGCGGGAGAGCGCCGTCCCACAGCGTGTAGAGGGTGCCGGACTGCGCGTTGCTGCCCTTGATGGCGAAGCGGGACGTCCCGTTGTTCTTCAGCGTCGCCGTGACGAACTTGCTCGTGAAGGCGCGCTGGTTCGGGTTCCAGGCCTGGCTGCCGCCGGGGTAGAGGCCCCATTCGAGGTCTGCCTGCACCCACGGACCGGTGCCGGAGCAGCCGCCGAACCAGCACTGCGTGCTGAAGTTGATGGCATCCATCGCGCCGGCGGCGTCGGCCGAGCGGGTTGTCTCGCTGTTGCCATAGTCGAAGCAGCAGCCGTTGTTGACATGGGTGCCGCTGGTCACCATGTACATGCCTTCGGGCGCGCTGCCGGTGGGCACGCCGGTCAGGTGACCGTCCCGCCAGTAGCTGTTCCCGGGGTTGATGTAGAGCGAGTAGGCCGCGTTGCCCCCGATCGTCAGTGATTCGGAGGTGGCGATCGCTGGACGGCTCTGGGTCGAACCGGGTACCACGCTCGATCCCTGGTACCACAGGTCGTTACCTCGTCCGGACTGGTCGTAGACGACGGTGACGACGCAGGTGGTGCCGCCGCAGAACGAGTCCTGCGACGCCGCGTTGGCGGTGCCACCAGCGCTGCGTACGCCGATGTTCCGGGTGCTGTTGTCCGACGAGCGCCGCACCTGGTAGAGGTTGCCGTTGTAGGCGCCGTAGAGTGCGCGGACTGTGCTGTGTGCGGCGATGCACGGCGTGCCGCCAGAGGCGTAGATGTCACAGGGACCAGCGCCCGGCGGCGGCGGCGTCGTTGGGGAGTTCCACTGCTGGTTGCTCCGGCCGTGGCAGTCCCAGAGGATGATGTTCGTTCCGTTGGCTGTGCCCGCCCCATTGGCGTCGAGGCACCGGCCGGACTGCACACCGGTGACGGTGCCGTTGGCGTTGACCGTCCACTGTTGGTTGGCCTGTCCGTTGCAGTCCCAGATGATGACGGCGGTGCCGTTGCCAGTGCCCTGCCCGTTGGCGTCGAGGCACTTGTTGCCGTACACCGTCAGCTGTCTGGTCGACGTGTAGGTCCAGGTCTGGTTCGCGGCACCGGTGCAGTCCCACAGCTGCGCCTGCGTCCCGTTGCTCGTGCTGGAGTTTGGGACCGCCAAGCAGCGCCCGGACTGACTGCCCACTATCGGGGCGCTCTGCCCCGGCTGGATGGGGGCCGCCGTCGCGCTGCCGGCGACGAGGACCAGCGCGACGATGGCGCCCAGCCCGGACAAGCGCCCGTACCATCGACGGCGGATTTTCGGAGTTTCCATGACAGTCCTTACGGGGTTGCGGGCCTATATGGGCTGAACCACCACTGCTGGTTGGTGCCGCCGTGGCAGCTCCACTGCAGACGAGGCGCGCCGTCGGTGGCCCTGCGACGCTCCAGCCGCGGCTGGGCATCCAAGGCATGCGTGCCGGTCAGATCGTCATGCCGTCCGCCGTGACGGTCAGTCAGGTCCCGCCGGGAGGCGTCGCAGCGTCATTTCAGATGCGAGCCGTCCCGTGGTCTGCTTGGTCAGCATGCGGCGGGGAATCGCAGCATGTCAATGCGACCTTTAAGGGATCGTTTCCATAACACATTTTCCGTTAGCAATTTGCTCACGTCGATTTTCTAATAGTCATCGAACAGATCGACGGGCTCGCTTGACGCTGGGAGGCGGGCCACCGGCCGGCTGCCGGGAGCTCGTATCCACGCAATGAGGTGCTGATGCCGCCCGAGGAGTCGGCGATGTCTACCGCCGGCCAGCCGTCCGGGGCGCAGTGGTCCTCGCAACCGTACTGACGACCGCGAAGCCCCAATTTGTCATCGGTCACCGATGACGATCGCCGACTCGGTCGTCTGTACCTGTGACCGATCCACACTCCACGAAGGAGATAGCCATCGGCCGCGCGACGCTGGCCACCGTCGCCAGGTTAGCCGGCGTCTCGGTGACCACCGTATCCAAAGTGGTCAACGGACGCTGCGACGTCGGCGCCGAGACCCGCGCGCTGGTGGAGTCGCTGCTGGAGCAGCACGACTACATCGGCCGGCGGTCGCGCGCGGCCAGGGGCAACCCAGCCACGGCCCAGATCGAGCTGGTGCTCACGTGCGACCTCAACGCGTACTCCACCGAGATCATCCAGGGTGTCCTCGACGCCAGCGGCGCGGCCAGCATCGCGGTGGCGATCAGCACCCGGCCGCGCACCGCGGCCGGCGCCGACGCCAGCCATCCCATTGGTTGGGCGCGCGACCTGGCCGCCGCGGGTCGCCGCGCGGTGATCGCGGTTCTCGACGACCTCACCTCCACCGACCTGGCCGCGCTCTCCCGCGCGCACCTGCCGCTGGTCGTCATCGACCCGCTCAACCTGCAGCGGCAGCGAGCGGCCAGCGTAGGCTCCACCAACTTCGCGGGCGGCATGGCCGCGGCACAGCACCTGCTCGCCCTCGGCCACCGTCGGATCGGCTACGTCGGCGACTCAAGCCGGTCGGCGTGCAACCAGGCCCGGATGCACGGCTATCGGGCGGCGCTCGAGGCGGCCGGCGTGCCCGTGCCCGACGACCACCGGCAGACGGGCGACTTCCGCTACCAGGACGGGATCGCGGGCGGCGCCGCGCAGCTCGACCTACCCAAGCGGCCAACCGCCGTGTTCGCGAGCAGCGACGAGATGGCGGCGGGCGTGATCGAGGCGGCCCGGGCCCGCGGGCTGCGAGTGCCCGACGACCTGAGCGTGGTGGGCTTCGACGACACCGAGGTCGCCCGCCTCTTCTCGCCGCCGTTGACCACGGTGAGGCAACCGTTGCGCGAGATGGGCGGCGTCGCCCTGCGCACCGCACTTCGGGTGGCGGCCGGCGAGAAACTGGACTCGCACCACGTGGAACTGGCCACCGAGCTGATCGTCCGCGGCTCGACCGCGGCCCGCTAGCTCGGTGGGGCGGCCGACTCGCGGATGACCAGCGTGGTAGCCAGCTCCACGGGGTGCGCGTCGAGCGGCGCGCCCGCGATCAGGCGCAACAACGCACGCAGGTCAGAAGCTCATCCTCTGGTCCTGCAACGGCGGCACGAACCAGCAATGGAGCCTGCGCAACTGACCAGCCCCCGTAGGCCCGACCATCATGCTCGGATACCGCCCTTGTGCGGACCGGAGCTGACCAGCCAATACGTCGACAGAACACGATGACAGGAGACGTTCAGGAGCGTAGTGAGCGCAGCCGGGCCAGCAGCTCAGGCACTCCCGGGTGGCCCACGTCGGTGGCGATTTCGACTGCTCGCGCCCACGAGTCCCGTGCCTCGTGCGGCCGGTCGCTGCGCAGCTGGGCCTCGCCGAGGTGCTCCAGGATGTCGATCTCGTGATAGCGGTCGCCGAAGCCGCGGCACAGGTCCAGGGCGCGGCGCAGGTGGGTCAGGGCTCGCGCGTGCTCACCCAGCGCCAGGTGTGCGTGGCCCAGGCTGTCCCAGGCGCCGGCCTCGGCGTGCGGATCGCCGAGCCGCTGGTTGAGCCGCACCGCTTCGTGGCAGTACGGGAGCGCGGCCCGGTGCCGGCCGAGCTGGGTCAACACGTACCCGATGTTGTTGAGGGCGAGCGCCTGACCCGCGACGTAGCCCGCGGACCGATAGAGCGCCAGTGCCCGCCGGTTGTGTTGGAGCGACCCGTCGAGGTTGTCGCGGAGGATGTGGACCCAACCGAGCCCGCGATGCGCGTGACCCTCGCCGACCTGATCGCCAGCCTGCCCGTACGCCACCCGGGCGGCTAGGTAGTGCGTTTCGGCTTCGGCATAGCGCCCCGACTGGGTGTGCACGGTGCCGAGGCTGCGGTGGGCGGCGGCCGCTGCCGCCCCGTCGCCGCGGCGCAGCGCCGACCGCAGTGCCACCTCCTGGACGCGCGACCAGTCAGCCCAATGCCCACCGATGTCGAGATGGGTCTCCAGCGCCCAGGCCAGCTGCCACGCCGGCTGGTCGAGCCCGGCCAGATGCGCCCGGTGCACCGCGGCGACGAGGCCGGCATGGTTGTCGGCGAACCATGCGCGCGCCGACTCCCGGTCGCTGATCGCGTCGACCACCGTGTCCGGGACGACCGCCGGGGCGGCCGACGGGTCGCGATGGGGGGCGAGGTGGCCGGCGGCGTGGTGCGCCGTCACGGCGTAGTGGCTGGTCACCCTCTCCAGCGCGGCGGCGCGGTCAGCCGGCGCGTCGGTCTCCTCGGCCAGCTCGGCCGCGTACGCCCGGAGCAGGTCATGGGTGGTGAACCGGCCCGGTTGTGGCTCCGCGACCAGGTGCGCCCGGGTCAGCTCGGTCAGGAGCCGCCGGGTTGTCCGCCGGTCGTTGGCGGTCAGACTGGCGGCGACCGACGGCCCGAATTCGGGCGCGGGCAGCGAGCCGAGGAGCCGGAACAGCCGCGCGGCCGGTGGGGTCAACAACCGATAGGACCAGGAGAAGACGGTACGCGCGTCGGCGTCGTCCTCGCCGGTGTCCAGGGCGTCCAGGCTGTCGCCGATCTCGTCGACCAGGGTGGCCAACGGGAAGTCGGGTCGGATGGTAGCGCGGGCGGCCGCGATTGCCAGCGCCAACGGCAGGCGGGCGCACGACGTGACCAGTCGGTCCACCGCCGCACCGGCCCGCGTGACCCGGTCGGTGCCGAGTCGGCGGGTCAGCAGCTCGACACACTCCTCGGCCGCCGGAAGGTCCAGGCCGATCGCGCTGGCCCCACTGCCGACGAGCAGGCCGGGCAGCTGGTTGCGGCTGGTCACCACGGCCGCGCTGCCGGCCGCCCCGGGCAGCAGCGGGCGCACCTGGTCGGGGTCGCGGGCGTTGTCGAGCAGCACCAACACCCGCCGCGGAGCGAGGTGCCGGCGATAGACGGCGACCTGACCATCCACGGAGGACGGCAGCTGGTCGGCCGGCACACCGAGCGCGTCGAGCAGCCGGCGGACGGCCTCGTCGGTCGGCATGGCCGACTCCTCGGGGCCGAACCCACGTAAGTTGAGGTAGAGCTGCCCATCCGGGAACTGGTCGGCCAGCAGGTGCCCGAGTCGCACCGCGAACGTGGTCTTCCCGACGCCGGCCGGGCCGCTGACGACAAGCGGCGCCCCGGACCGGTCGACCAAGAGATCCGCGGCGGCCTTGAGCTCGGCGCGACGCCCGGCGAACCACGCGGGGTCCGGCGGAAGGAACCGCGGCGGCGGCGCTCCGGCTGGCGCCGTCCGCGCCGGCACCTCGTTGCGGAGCAGGGCGGCCTGCAGATCCTGCAGGGAGGGCGCGTCGAGACCGCGTTCGCGCAGCGCGTCGATGCCCGCTCGACAGGCGCTGACCGCCTCCTCGGCGCGTCCTTCGCCCAGCAGCGCCAGCGCGTGCAGTCGGTGCACCGCCTCGTCGGCCGGTTCCTCGGCCAGCAACGCCGACACGACGCCGACGGCGTGGGCGTTGCGGCCGAGCCGGACGAGGGCCTCCGCGTGGGACCGCCGGGCTGACCGGCGCAGCGCCGCGAGCCGCTGCGCCTCCGGCCGCACGAACGGGGTGTCCGCGATGTCGGCGAAGGCGGGGCCACGCCACAGCGCCAGTGCTGAGGCGAGTTGGTGCGCGTGTTGGCGCACGTCATCAGGGTCGTGGTGTGCGGTGCGGCAACCCTGCTCGAAGCGGCGGCTGTCGACGCGGTCCGGCGGCACGTCAAGCCGGTAGCCGACCGACACCCGGTGAAGCCACACCTCGCCGTCCGCGGCCAGCGCCCGACGCAGGTGGGAGATGTGACTGCGCAGGGTCGTGCGGGCGGACCGTGGGGCGCCGGCCGGCCAGAGCAACTCGACCAGGCGCCCGGCGGGCACCACGTGGCCGGCCTCGATCACGAACGCGGCGAGCAGGGTGGTCAGCTGTGGGCCGAGCCGCACGGGGACCCCGTCTCGCTGCACCTGGATCGGCCCGAGCACGCCGATCTCCACGCGTCCCGCCAACAGTCCCCCCGCGACTAGTCCGCCGCCCTCATGTGTAGTCACTGCGGTCGATCTCGTCCAGCGTTGTCCCACATCGCTGGTCAACCGCGGGTTTCCACGCTGCTTCCACAGCTGTTGCACGGCGTTTGCGCGTGTCGCCGCCACGCTGGGCGCACGAGGTCACGACAGGAGGAGGAACCGTGAAGCTACGTTGGCTCAGCGTCGCGACGCTGGCCCTGGCCATGGTGGCCAGCACCGCGGTGGTCGCGTCGCCCGCGCAGGCCGCCGGCCCACAGTGCCGGAGCAACTCCAAGGTGTTCGCCCGCGGCGGCTCGACGGCGGCGTCCCGCAGCGTCACCGTGCGGCTCTGCATCCAACGCGCCGAGGACGGCGTCACGATGCGGGCCTGGGGCGACGTCTCCATGGGGGCGAAGTCCGGTTCCGCGGACATCGTCTATCACATGGTCGTCAACGTCCGGATGGAGCACAACGACGACGACATGTCCTACGCAAGCTGCGACGCGGCGGCGTGGGCGAACTTCGACGACGGTGGCGGCCACCGGTTCGAGTGCCGCACCCCGGACCGCTACTCGAGCGTGCGCGGCGGCTGGACCGCGGACGGCAACGTCTCCTACGACATCGTCGGCGACGGCCTCAACGACCTCAACTGGAGCCTGACCGGCTCTCCGGCGATCTCCTGAGAGAGGACTGCGATGCCCACCTTGCGCAAGAAGCTGCTTGTCGTGCTCAGCACGCTGGCGACCGCGGCGACCCTGTTGGTCTTCGCGCCGGCCGCCCAGGCGGCCCCGGCCCAGTGCCGCGGCAACACCAAGGCCTTCAGCAACGGCTACGCCACCGCGCAGCGGAACATCACGGTGAGGCTGTGCGTGCACCGGATCGACTCGGACACCGTCTGGGCGTACGCGGAGCTGGAGACCGGGGCGAAGCGCGGCAGCGCCGACCTGTTCTACCACTTCCACATCAACGTGCGGCTCGAGCGATACGACAGCGACCTGGCGACCAACACCTGCATCGCCTCGGACGCCGCCAACAGCGGGAGCCAGTGGGGCTTCATGCTGTCCTGTCCCACGACGAAGCGGAACACCACCGTGACCGGTGGCTGGACCGCTGACGGCAACGTCTCGTACGACATCGTCGGCGACGGCAAGAACGACCTGACCTGGAGCCTGACCGGGTCACCGATGATCGACTGAGGGAACGGACCAGGGTGACGCCGGCCTGGTGGGGCCGGCGTCACGGTCTGCCGTTCCCGGCGCGGCGGCCCTTGTCGACGGTGCCGTTCGGGGCTGACGGTCGACGTATCGCGCGCTGTTCCGGGAAGGTCCAGCCGAGGTGGACGGCCGCCAGCCGCAGGGACGTGGTCACGGCCACCCCGGCCAGGCCCGCGATCGAGGTTGGTGTGCCTAGTTCGGCGAGCAGGATGAGTGTCCCGGCGCCGGTTCCGGCGGCGACGGCGTAGAGCGTGCCGACGTGGAGGAAGGAGATCGGCAGGTTAAGAATGACGTCGCGCAGCATTCCGCCGCCGATGGCGGCGATGACGCCGACGACCAGGGCCCCGGCTTCGCCGACGCCGAGGGACAGCGCTTTCGAGGCCCCGATCGCGCCGAAGAGTCCCATGACGACCGCGTCGAGCGCGGTGATCAGCCGGTCCGTGCGGGCGAACGCCCGCTGCAGCAGCATGCCGAGGATGGCGCTGGCGCCGGCCACCAGCAGGTACCAGTTCTGCCAGATCACGACGGGCGGCTGGTTGAGCACGATGTCCCGCAGGAGGCTCCCCCCGAGCGAGACGGCGAGCCCGATCACGATGACGCCGAGCACGTCGATGCGGCGATGTCGTTCTCCGGCCGCGAACAGGGCACCCTGCAGGCCGCCGAGTCCCGCGGCGAGGAGCTCGATCCACAGCGCCACCTGGAACGGGGACATGGGGGTCACACTCCGGGGAGGTTTCGGGCCGGCTCACGTGACGCGGGCGAGCCGGCCCGGCGGTGGCTCAGCGGACGCTGGTGGCGGCGGTCACGATCACGTCGGAGACGGCGCCGGGCTGAGTCACATAGAGGGCGTGGCTGGCCGGGACGTTGGTGATGTGCGCGCCGATGCGCGTGGCCATGTGCTGCAGCATCGCCTGGTCGAACGCCTTGTCCTCGGTCGCGATGACGGCCCAGCTCGGCTTGTCGCGCCAGGCGGCGTTCTTCACCGCCGTGGCGAACACGGCCATGTTGATGGGCACCTGCGCGTCGCGGAGGAAGGCGGCATCGGCGTCACTGGCGTCGGCGGCGAAGCCGGCCTTGAACGTGTCGTGGTTGAGGTAGCCGTACCCGTCCTCGACGTCGATGACGAAGTCGGGCGTCGAGGCGAATCCCTCGTACTGCTGGGCGGTCGTCTCACCGGCGTCGGGCGCCAGGGCCGACACGTAGACCAGGCCGGCGACCTTCGGGTGCACGCCCGCTTCGGTGATGACCGTGCCACCCCAGGAGTGGCCGACGAGGATCGTCGGGCCGTCCTGCTGGTCGAGCACGCGCGTGGTCGCCGCGACGTCGTCCTCCAGCGAGGTGAGCGGGTTCTGCACGATCGTGACCCGGTAGCCGCGGGCCGTCAGCCTGTCGTAGACGCCGCGCCAGCCAGAGCCGTCGGCGAACGCGCCGTGCACCAGCACGACGTTCTTGATCTCGTGACCAGTGGTGCTCATGAGGACCGTCCTTCCGTCTGCCGGCGTCGGCCGGCTCTCTGATACGCAATATATTGCATATCAGAGGCGCCGACAAGGGCGCGGGCCGGTTTGTGCAAGGACGAACAATGTGTGCAATATGTTGCATGCCGATTCCCTCGGGTGCCGCCGCCGTGGACCGCTCACTGCTTCGCGACGACGTCTACCGGCGTCTTCGCGACGCGATCGTCGACGGCACCTTCCTGCCAGGGGAGCAGCTCAAGGACGGCGAGCTCGCGGACTGGCTCGGGGTTAGCCGCACTCCGGTGCGCGAGGCCCTGCTGCGCCTCGGGGGCAGCGGACTGGTCGTAGCCCTGCCGGGCCGTTCGACCCGGGTCAGCACCATCGACCCGCAGGCGGTGCGGGATGCCCGCGACGTCATCGCCGCCATGCACGAACTGGCCGTACGCCAGATCACCGGCCGGCTCAGCGACGACGACATCGACCGCATGCGGGCAGCGAACCGCCGCTTCGCCGAGGCGGTGACCGCGGGCGACATCGGCGCGGCGCTCGACGCCGACGAGGAGATACACCGGATCCCGGTCGCCGCGCTGGGCAATCACGCCCTCGCGGCGGTGCTCGACCAGTTCGACCCCCTGGTGCGCCGCGCGGAGCGGCTGCGCTTCACCACGGACGGCCACGCGTCCGTCGAACTGCACGCCCGACTGATCGAGCTCATGGCGGCCGGCGACGCGCAGGGAGCGGCGCCCGTGGCCTTCGACATCTGGCACACCCTGCCGGCCGACGACACTGCCGAGAGCTGAACCGCGGCCTGGCTAGCTGCTCGCCGCCCGCCGGCGCCGATGCTCCCGAGCAAGGTGCCAAGCTGCCAGAGGCACCCCGACAGCACCGAAGATCGTCACCCCGAGCAACGTGTACGCCATGTGGTGGTTGGGCTCGACACGGGAGTCGCGTACGTCGTCGGTCGGGTTGTCCGGGTCGTAGACGATCGGCACGGTGTCGTTCACCCGCGGCCGCGGATCGCGTGCCTCGTCGCCCTGACCGACCAGCGCCTCGACGCGGCGTCCGTCCGGGGTGCTGAACTCCACGCGTACCCGCTTGATCTTGCCGTCGCTCACCGCCACGACCCGTCCTGACGTCTCGACTCCCCGCTCCTCCAACGCGGTGTCGTTGCGCCACACGCCGAAGGTCGCGACGGCGAAGGCAACCACGACCGCCGCACCGCCGCCGACGAACAGCCACAGAGGCGGCAGTGGCCGCCGTCGCCCCGTCAAAGCCATACCGTGCGATTCCCTTATGGACCGTCAGCCGAAACATTTCCGGCGGGCTTGAGATCGCTGGGGATCGATGTATGGTGGGAACGCTCCCATCCGCGTCGTCCACTCTGTTGGAGGAGCCGAACCATGTCGCGTCGTCCGGCCAGCATGCTGGCCCGCCTGCTCGTTCTGGCTTTGTCCGCGTCCCTGTTGGCCTCGGTGCCCGTCGTCGGCAGCGCCGCGGCCGGCGCGTCACAGGCCCGCGTGCCGGTGCCACTCACCGAGCTCACCGTCGTATCCGAGCAGGTGGCCTTCGGTCTGCAGCGGCCGATCGCGATCACCGGGCTGCCGGATGGCCGGATGCTGATCGCGGAGAAGGACGGCAGGGTCCGCGCCTACCACCCCGACACCGGCCTGGCGGTCGAGCCGGTGCTCGACTTGACCGCGCGGATCGACACCTCCGACAACGAGCGTGGTCTGCTCGGCATCACGCCCGCGCCGAACTTCGCGCGGACCGGCATCCTCTACGTTGCCTACACGAGCCTGCCGGCCGGCACGCTGACCCTCGCGCGGGTGCGGCTCGGCGCTCCGGAGCGGTTGCAGGTGCTGCTGACCCAGGAGCATGCCGAGTACGGCAACCACAACGGCGGGCAGGTGGCGTTCGGTCGCGACGGCTACCTCTACTGGTCCCTTGGGGACGGTGGCCACGCGAACGACCCGTTCAAGGCCGGCCAGGACCTGGGCACCCTGCTGGGCAAGATCGTGCGGATCGACGTCAACCGGGCCTGCGGGGCGAAGCCGTACTGCGTGCCGTTCGACAATCCGTTCGTCCGCATGCCGGGCGCGCGGCCGGAGATCTGGCTTTACGGCCTGCGCAACCCGTGGCGGTTCTCCGTCGACCCGGTCGACGGCTCGCTGTGGATCGGTGACGTCGGCCAAGGTCTGGTCGAGGAGATCAACCACATCCGCCCGTCGCAGCGTGGGGCGAACCTCGGCTGGTCCTGCCGCGAGGGCACCCCGGTGTTCGACCCGCAGCAATGCCGGCCGGGCGGCCGCTACACCGACCCCGTCTTCGAGTACGACCACTACAACGACAACTGCTCCGTGACCGGCGGCGTCGTGTACCGAGGGTTCCGGACCCCCGAGGCCTGGGGCACCTACGTGGCCAGCGACTACTGCTCGACCCGGGTGTTCGCCGTGCGTCCCAAGCCGGCCGGTGGTTACGAGTCCGCCGTCATCGGCAACTTCCCCACCCAGCCGACCGCGATCGGCACCGACGTGCACGGCGAGCTGTACGTCCTGAGCGACCTACCGGGCTGGCTGAATCGTGTGCGGTTCGAGCACGTCCAGCCGGCCGCTGGTCGCTGAGGTTCAGGCCGGTTCGGACAGCTGCCGCATGAGGCCCATCATGTCGGGCGAGACCCACTCCTCCGCGATCTTGTCACCCGCGATCCGGTACATCTCGATGCTGGTGAAGCTGACGCGGCGGTGCGTCGCGGGTACGCCCTGGAACGGTCCCGTGTGCGTGCCACTGAACCGCAGGCGCACCGCGACCTTGTCGCCGGCGCCGAAGATGTCCTCGATGCCCACCCGCAGATCGGGGAAGCCCTCGAGCATGGACCGGGTGCCCGCTTCCCAGATCTCCCGACCCTGCAGCGGCTCGGGCAGCCCAGGAAGGTTGGCGAGAAAGTCTTCGGTCAGCATTTTGGCGCAGGCGTCCACATCGCCACGCTCGAGCGTTTCGAAGGCGGTGCGCATGAGTGCCACGTTCGCCTCGACGGATCCAGCCATCGTCGTCATCTCCTTCGCCGGAGTTTTACGTTACGACTGTAATGTAACACGGCGGCGGGCGTCGACGATGCCGCGCGGGGTACTGGGGCTGGATGGAGCTCGGGCCGGGTGAGCCGGCAGCCGGTCCGTGGCGGGTCGAACCGCTGAGTGCGTTCGCCCAGTCGTTGGTGAACCTGGCCGGCACGCCCGTCGGCCGCCCGCGGCTCATCGCCGTGGATGGCAGGGGCGGAAGCGGCAAGACCGCGCTGGCCGAGCGCCTCGCCCGAGAGCTGCCCCCGGCCGCCGTCGTGCACTCCGACGACGTCGCCTGGGCCCACTCCCGCTTCGGCTGGGCCGACCTGATGATCGCCGGGATCCTGGAGCCGCTCCGCGCCGGCCGCAGCGTCCACTATCGACCGCCCGGATGGGACAAGGAGCGGCGTCCGGGTCACATCGAGGTATCCGCCAAGATGTCCACAGTGCTCATTGAAGGGGTCGGAGTCGGCCGCCGAATCCTCGCGCCCCTCGTCGATGCCGCTGTCTGGGTGCAGTCCGACTTCGCCGAGGCCAAACAGCGAGGCATGAGCCGCGACATGGCCGAGCTGCACCGCGACCCGGACGAGGCGCTGCGCCTCTGGGACGAGTGGGAGGCCGAGGAGGTGCCGTTCCTGGCGGACGACCAGCCGTGGCAGCGGGCACACGTCATCGTCGGCACCGCCTCGTCCCTGCCTCACGATCCGCGGAGCGAAGTGGTGGTCTCGCGCTCTAGGTCGTGTTTCGTAGGGCGTCGATGCTGCGGCGTGTCGGTGATCGATAACTGAAGAGGTCTCCGGTAGTTGGTTCAGCGACCAAGCTAGAACTTCACACCGGAGACCTCGTGCCGAGCGTAGCGGCAGTGAGGCGACATGACCTGACCGACGTGCAGTGGGCGGTGCTCGAACCGCTGCTGCCGGCGGGAACCCGGTCGTGATCAGCCCCGCAGATGGACCATGAGGATGATCATCGACGGGATCCGGTGGCGGGTCCGGACCGGCTCGCCGTGGCGAGACGTTCCGGCGGTGTATCCGCCGTGGCAGACGCTGTATCGATGGTTCCGCCGTTGGCAGCGCGACGGGGTCTGGGCGCAGATTCTGGCGGTGTTGCAGGCCCGGGCGGACGCGGCCGGGTTGATCGGCTGGACGGTGAGCGTGGACTCGACCATCAGCCGCGCCCATCAGCACGCCGCGGGCGCCCGCCGCGACGGTGACGGGCAGAAGGAGCCGCCCGGCGGAACGCAGAGCGAGCCGGCAGATCACGCGCTCGGCCGGTCCCGGGGCGGCTGGACCACCAAGACCCATCTGGCCTGCGAGCAGGGCCGCAAACTAATGGCCGCGATAGTCACCGCCGGCCAACGCGGCGACAGCCCTCAGTTCATCCCCGTGCTGGCCAAAGTGCGTGTCACGCGCGCCGATGGCGGCCGGCCCCGGACCCGCCCGGACACGGTCCTGGCAGACAAGGCGTACACCTCCGCAGCCAACCGCGCCCACCTGCGCCGCCGCGGCATCCGAGCCTGCATCCCGAGCAAGACCGACCAAGACGAACACCGTAAGGCCAAGGGCTCCCGAGGCGGGCGTCCGCCCGCCTTCGACCCCCACCTCTACCGGGCGCGTCACGCCGTCGAGTGCGGCATCAACCAGCTCAAACACCACCGCGCCATGGCGACCAGGTACGACAAACTCGCCGTGCGCTACGAAGCCACCCTGACCATCGCGGCCATCAACCAATGGCTCCGAGCCCTACGAAACACGGCCTAGGCCGGCACCGCGGTGACGACGATGTTGTCGCGGTAGTGTCTCGTCCGCTCGTCGAAGGGCCCGCCGCACGTGATGAGGGACAGGCGGGGTGCGCCGTCCCGGGCGAAGTACCGGTCGAGTGGGATGCGGGTCTTCCGGTATTCCTCCCGCGCGACCACCGTGTATTCGCGGGGCTTTCGATCGTTGCCGGTGACCACGACGGTGTCGCCCTCGGTGAGTCGGCCGAGGCGGAAGAACGCGCCTTTGCCCTGATCGGCGCTGTCGACATGGCCGGCGATGACGATCGAACCGGCGGTGGCGTCCAGCCCGGGGCCGAAGCGGTACCAGCCGACCTGGTCCACGCTGGGCGGGACGTCGAAGTCGCCGGTGCGAGGGTCGACCCCGGTCGGCTCGACGGTGGCGGACACGTCGATGGCGTCGATGGTGATGGTGGCCGGCGCGACAGGCGCCGCACGGCGGGTCAGTCCGCCGTCGGTGACAGGCACCGCGGACGTCGCCCGGGTCGCCGGCGCGCTGGTGGCCAGTGACCTCGCCCGATCGGCGCCTTCGTCGGGTTCGGGCTGGGCGCCGCACGCGACGACGGCGGCCACCACGAGCAGTGCGACGCCGACGGCCACCGCCGCCGGCGCCCACGAGAAGCGGTTGGTCACCGGCGGGCGGTGAGGTAACGGAACCCGCCGGCGCCGAGCAGCAGCACGCCCGCGACGAGGGTCAGGTACCACCAGCCAGGCAGGCTGGTGTCGGCGAGCCCGCCGCTGCCGCTGGGCACGCCGTCCGGCGCGGAGTGCAGCCCTTCGATGGTCTGCGAGACCAGCGACAGGGAGTTCTGTTCGGCCGATCCGATGGCGTAGACGATGGCCGCCGTGCCTTCGGCGAGGTCGAGATCGGCGGGACCGAGCACCGGGTCCGACTCGCCGGCGAGCACGACGTCGGCGTTGACGGTGCCGGCGGCGATGTCGGCCTTGGCTTCCTTGGGGTTGGTCAGGTTCCGGAAGACCGGCTCGCCACCGGCCCGCACGTCGACGGCCGGCGCCGCGGCGGTGTGCCGGACGATCAGCCGCGCCTGACCGGCCGCGGTCTTGGACGTGTCGTTGACGAACGGAGTGATCGCCGGCTCCCCCTCGGCGTTGAGGTGCGCGACGATGCTGATGTTGGCCCCACCGGGCACCTGCGCGTCGTCGGCGGTCAGGATCGCCTGTCCCACCGGCTCGCCCGGCTTCGTCAGAGCGAGGTCGTAACTGCCCTCCGGCAGCTTCAGCGGGCCCGCGACCTTGCCGGGCTCGAAGTTCTCCAACGTCTTCTCGCCGTTGACGTAGACGTCGACGGGCTGCCCCGGAATGCCGTGCACGACGGAAACCGACGAGTCCGCCGCGAACGCGGGCGTCGCGGTGCCCAGGGCAAGGGCACCGAACGCCAACACGGTCGCAGCGGCGCCGGCGGCGACCCGCCGCGGCAGGATGATGGTCATGCTGAGGTCCTCCTCGATAGCCGAGCTGTCGTGAAGGCCTTCGATCGAGAACGACCGTCCGGATGCACGGACCGCGAAGAATTCCCGGGCTGGTTTCTCCCGCTGATTGAGATCGCGTTCCTTCAGAGCCGGATCAGGTCGGCCACTTCCTCGGGGAGGCCGGGTGAGGTCATGACATGGCCCATCCCGGGTACGACGTGCAGCACGGCGCCTGGGATTGCGGCGGCTAGCGCCTCGCCGTGGGCCAGCGGATAGACCGGGTCCTGGTCTCCGTGCACGATGGACGTTGGCGCGGTGATCGACGACAGCGGGGCGAGCAGGTCGGGTTCGTCCATCCACACCGCCCGGTGATGGTTGGCCGCGGCCGCCGGGTCGGTCGCCCGTGCCGACGCCAGCTCCAGCATCGTCCGGGCGGCGGGTTCGTCGAACGGCCGTACCGGCCCGTTGAAGATCCGGAACAACTCCACGTCGGCTTCCACGTCTGGTGGGTGGCCGGCGGACACATGCGCCAGGAAGGCTGGCGACGGCGGCGGCAGGTCAGCCGGGTCGGCCGGCTCTCCGGCGCGCGCCCGCGCCCACGCCGCGCTCGGATCATGACTCATCGGCGAGCTGGAGATCACCGTCAAGGAGCGGACCCGGTCCGGAGCGTGCACCGCGAGCCACTGCGCGATCATGCCGCCCAAGGAAGTCCCCGCCACGTGAGCGGAATCCAGCCCGTAACCGTCCAGCACGGCCAGGCAGTCGCGGGCCAGGTCCGAGATCGTGTACGGGTGGGCGTCGAAGTCGACGACGCTGGAGCGGCCGGTGTCGCGATGATCGAACCGGATCACCTGGACGCCACGGTCGACCAGGCGGGCAACCAGCGCATCAGGGCAACTGACACCCTGGGCCGCCGACCCCATCACCATCAGGACGGCCGGAAGCCCGGGATCGCCGACCCGCTCGGTCCAGATCCGCAGTGACCCGGATGCCACGAACCGCTCCTGCATGGCGGCACGGTAGCCGTTGCCTCCGCCGAACGCCGCTGTTTATCCGATCATCCGACGACGGGAAGCGGCGGGCTCTGGCCCGATGATTGTCGTGTGCTCTCAGGCGTAGCAGTGCGTAGGGTGTCAGCCGTTGGCCTGGCTGTCGTCGCCGTCTCGGCGGGCTTGTTCCAGGCCACCTACTCCGGCGAACGAGGGTCGTTGAGCAGGCTGGTTGTCGGACTGCTGCCTTGGTTGCCTTTCCTGGCCGCGATGATTGGCCTCGCGGTCCTGCAACGACGTCGGTCGAGCTCCGTCGCTTTCGTGGTGAACGAGAGCGATCGCACCTTCAAGACTCGGCTGAAGCCAGGGGCCGCCTGGTGGCCTGCCGTGGTGGCGGTGGCGTACACGGCCGCCATCGGGTCGATTGGCCGAGTCACTTGGGAATCCGGCACCGATCCGGAGTGGCAGGTCACGGTCATCGACATCTTCTTCACGATCTTCATCGGGCTGATGGCGCTAGCGCTGCTGGGCTTTCACCTGGCCATCCTCTGGCTAGGACTGCCGTCCGTCGTGTTCACACCCCAAGAAGTGCGGCTACGTTGTCATATCGGGTTTCTCGCCGTGCCTTGGGACGGGCTGCGACCGGGTCACCCACGTCAGCCAGGCCCGCGCGACCGTGTCCTGCACCTCACCACCATGCCCTCGTCGCCGACGCGGAGCCGAGGCCTGGCCGTCGTCCCGCTCAAGCTCCTGGACATCCATCCGTGGTTCCTCGCCGACGCGATCCGCCACTACGCGGCCCACCCTGAACACCGCGCCGCCATCGGAACGCCCGCGGAACACGACCGACTCCGCCGCCACCTCCTGGCCGGCGGCGCTCCAGCCCAAGCCGGCCTGTGCTCGCCGTGACCCGGCCGGCGCTCGACGTCGCCGTGGCTGCGTTGCCGTTCAGGCCGAGGGCCGTGCTTGCGGCACGCCTTTCGCTCGAGCTCGGCTTCCGCTTCGAGGATCACGGAGTTCACGAAGGCTTCCGCGTCGCCACCGTCCAGGTGAATGATGTCCGCGAATCCGGAAGGGACCGCCGGTCGCGCCGGACGACGCTGTTGGCCGGTGCCAGGTGTCAGCGGCGGCCGACGCGGGTGCGGCTGGAGAAGCTGGCCGCGCTCGAGGTGCTCGCCGAAGGAGCCGCGGACTGGCGGGCGGTCGGGCGTCGGCCCGATGCCCGTCGTTGGCGCGGCACCGGCCGCTCCACCGCCGCCGACGCCGAAGCCGGCGCCGGCGACTGCGACGGCGCCACGAAGGTCCGCTCACCCGGCGCCAACTCGCTCAGCAACGGATCCCCAGGCCCCAGCCGCGTCGTCCGCGGCTTGATGCCTGCCTCGCGGGTGAGGTTGCGCACGTCGTTGACCTGGCTGTCGTTCATCAGCGTGACCACCGTGCCCGCCGCACCCGCTCGCGCGGTGCGGCCCGAGCGGTGCAGGTAGGCCTTGTGCTCCACCGGCGGGTCGGCGTGGATGACGAGCGTCACGTCGTCGACGTGGATGCCGCGGGCCGCGATGTCGGTGGCGACCAGCGTCCGCGCGTTGCCGTCCGCGAACGCGGCCAGGTTGCGGGTCCGGGCGTTCTGACCCAGGTCGCCGTGCAGTTCGACGGCCGGTACGCCGCCCGCGACCAGGCGGCGGGTCAGGGTCTTGGCGCCGCGCTTGGTGCGGGTGAAGACCAGCGTGCGGCCCGGCGCGGCGGTGAGGTCGGTGAGCACGGCCAACCGATCTTCCGTCCGTACGTGCAGCACGTGGTGGGTCATCTTCCGGACCGGCGACAGCGGCGAGTCGACGCTGTGCGTCACCGGGTTGGTCAGGTAGCGACGGACCAGGGCGTCCACGGCCGCGTCGAGGGTCGCGGAGAACAGCAGGCGCTGGCCGGCTCGGGGGGTCCGGTCGAGCAGCCGCTTGACCACCGGGAGGAAGCCGAGGTCGGCCATGTGGTCGGCCTCGTCCAGCACGGTGATCTCGACCGCGTCCAGGTGGGCGTGTCCGCCGCGGACGTGGTCGTCGAGGCGCCCGGGGCAGGCGACGACGATGTCGACGCCCCTGCGCAGGGCGGCGATCTGCGGGCCGGCGCCGACGCCGCCGAAAACGGTCATCACGCGCAACGACAGCGCGCGGGCCAGCGGGGCGATGCTCGCTTCGATCTGGGTGACGAGCTCCCGGGTCGGCGCCAGGATCAGCGCACGCGGTCGTCCGGGGCGGCGCCCGACCGGCGCTTGGGCCAGCCGGTGGAGCAGCGGCAGGACGAACGCGTAGGTCTTGCCGGAACCGGTGCGGCCCCGGCCGAGCACGTCCCGGCCGGCCAGGGCGTCCGGCATCGTCGCGACCTGGATGGGGAACGGCGCGACGACGCCAGCGTCGGCCAGCGGCGCGATGAGTGCCGGCGACAGGCCGAGCTCGGCGAAGGTTGTCTGGTGGTGCGGGCGGCGGACCGCCATGAAGGATCTCCGAACGTCAAGGGGGTGTCGGTTGAGCGCGGGTCGAGAAGCCTGCGCGCCGCTGACCGACGAAGGTCAAGGGCCCCGAACGAGGGGCGTCGCATACAAACTACCTGATCACCCGCGTCGCTTGGCAAGAAATCCGAGCGGGGGAACTGACAGGACGGGCGCGGGGCGTACGCCGTGCTGCTCCAGAATCGCGTTGGCGGCGACCAGGCCCGACGCGGCCGCCCGCTCCATGAGGGCGCACGGGAAGGGCATCCGCACCCAGTCGCCGGCCAGGTAGAGGCCGTCCAGATCCGTCCTGACGGCCGGCCGCGTGGCGTCGCTTCCGAGCCCGAACGCCGGAGCGTCATGCCCGACCCGGTGCTCACTGTCGAGCACCACGAGGTCCCGCGTCTCCGGCCAGATGGCGTTGAGCTCCGCGCGCATGCGCCGGGCCAGGGTGTCGGCGTCGACGTGGCGTGGCGCGGCATATGCGTGCAGCTCGAGCACGCTTCCACCGGTGCGGGCCGCCCACTGCCCCGCTTCCCGCTCGGCCCGGTGATAGAGCGTGACGGAGTCGAGCGTGGCCTCGCCCGAGATGCTCGTGAACGGCGCCCGGTGCGCGGCGACGTCGCCGTCCAACCAGATGCGGTCGACGGCGTACGGCGGGGCGGTGCGCAGCGCCGCGATGCGCTCGGCGAACGGCGGGCTGGTCCGCGTGACGTCTGGCGAGGCGGCGACGATGTCCCGCGCGGCGGCGGGATCGACGGCCAGCACGACGTGCTCGGCCGAGATCCGTGCGCCGCCGACGACGCTGACCTTCCAGCCCGGCTCGAGCCGGTCGACCGGAGAGCCCAGCAGCACGTCGACGCCCAACGCGGCCAGCCGCTCCGACAGCGGAGACCAGATCGCGGTTTCGTAGTCGCTGTCCGGAGCGTCCATTTCCAGGCCCTCGGGGTTGCGGAGGAAGAAGAAATGGAACTGCATGATCATTTCGGCGGCCGACATCTCCGCCTCGAGGTTGAAGAAGGAGTGGGCGAAGACGTCGAACAGCATGGCGCGAGCGCGGGGTGGCAGGCCGAGGCCGTCCAGGTACGCCGCCGCGGAGATCGCGTCGAAGTCGCGGTAGGTCTCCGTCCTCGCGTACGTCAGCATGGGCAGGGCGGCTTTGCTGTCCATCCGCCGCAACTCGCGCAACCGCAGGCTGGGCGACCGCACCAGCAGCGCCAGCAGGTTCGCCGGCGGCATGCCGAACAGGCCGGCGAAGTCCTCCTCGGGCCATTGCCGGGAGTTGACCGGATAGCGACCGAGGGGCCGCAGGAAACCCAACTCCGGATCGATGCGACGCAGTACGTTCCGCAGGTTGTAGTACTGGCGGAAGAAACCGTGAAAGCCGTGTTCCACCACCTGCGACGTGCCGTCGCTCAGCCGCACCGGCCACGTCGTCAGCCGGCCGCCCAGTCGGTTGCCGCGCTCGAGCAGGGTCACCGCCATGCCGCGTTCGGCCAATGTCAGCGCCGCGGTGACACCGGCGATGCCGCCTCCGATGACCACCGCCGTCGCGCCCGGGTCGAGGGTGTGCTTCTGGTCGCTGCGGACCGCGTCGACCCGGCGGGGCACGTTGCCGGTAACCCGCCTGAGGAACATCGGCCGCATCGTCATCGTCGTAACCGTATAAGATATCGACGCAATCCGCTCACTTCACGCGGCTTCCCACTTCAAACCTCGCCGAGGCTGGGAGATCATGCGCCATTCGCGCTTCGGCACCGTCCCAGAATCGACGCAACACGTTGCTTCTCGACGGTGGGTCGGTCAGTGTCGTAGGGAACACCGTGGCTCCCCACGGCCGGCGGTGGGCACAACCGAGGTAGGTCCACTGTTCAGCCGGCGGCGTCCTGGCCCAGAGCCGAGGCGCCGCCGGCCCCTCACGCCCCCGCGACAGGCCCGGGAGGAGGTCGATGTTCACCGACGACGAGCTCGCCGAGCGGCTGCGTGCGGGCGACGAGAAGGCGCTGCGCACGGCGTACGAACGGCATGGCGCCGCGGTGCTCTACCTCGCCCAGCGCCTCCTGCGGAACCGGGCCGACGCCGAGGACGTCACCCAGCTGACGTTCGTGGCGGCGTGGTCGGGGCGGGACTCGTTCGACCCGCAGCGCGGCACATTGCTGGGCTGGTTGCTGGGGATCGCCCGGCGCAAAGCGATCGACCGGATCCGGGCGGCGGTGCGCGACGACCGGGTCGCCGAAACGGTACGCGCGCAGCTCGCCCCGCCGGAGCAGCCCGAGCTCCCGGAGCGCATCGTCGACCGGCTGCTCGTGGCCGACGAGCTGGGCCGGCTGCCCGCCGAGCAGCGGCGCACGCTGGAGCTGGCCTTCTTCGACGACCTCACCCACCCGCAGATAGCGGCGGTGACCGGACTTCCCCTCGGTACGGTGAAGAGCCACATCCGCCGTGGCCTGGCCAACCTGCGACGCCGTTGGGAGGTGGACGGTGCAGCATCTGGATCCCGATCGGCTGGTTCTACTCGCGCTCGCTGAGCAGACCGAGGCGCCGTCCGAGCTCGACCACCTGACGACGTGCGCGGTCTGCCGGCACGAGCTCGAGTCCTTGCGTACGGTCGCCGAACTGGGCGTGGAAAGCCAGGACCTGCGCGACCTGCCGCCGCCGCCCGAGCGCATCTGGCAGCGCATCGAGGCCGATCTGACCCCCGCGTCACCGGCGATCACCCACGTCGCCGAGCCGTCGCGGCGTTCGCGGCCGCGCTGGCTGATGCCGGCACTCGCCGCGGCCGCGGCCGCCGTCCTCGCGGTCGCCGGCACGGTCGCCGTTGACCGCTTCGTGTCCCGCGCCCCGGCCGAGCGGGTGACGGCGCGGGCGACCCTGTCCCCGCTGCCGACCGTGCCGGCCACCGCGGGCGGCACCGTGCAGGTCCTGTCCGCCGGCGAGATGCGCATCGAGGTGCGGCACCTGCCGCTGACCACCGGCTTCCACGAGGTCTGGCTGATCGACCCCGACGAACCCACCCGCATGGTCGCGGTCGGCAACCTGTCCGACAGGCCGGACGCGTTGCTCACCGTCCCGCCCGGCGTCGACCTCAACCGCTACCGCCTGGTCGACGTCAGCGACGAGCCGCACGACGGCGACGCCGCGCACTCCGGCCGCAGCCTGCTGCGCGGAACACTGACCTATTAGGTGCATCCGGCGCGGGCGGCCCGCCCGAAGGAAGGGGTGACCACCCCCGTACTCGGAAGGGACACCCCGACGATGAGGTTCATCCGACTCGGCAGGCGAGCCGCGGCCGTGGCGTCCGCCGCGATCGTCATCTCCGCTCTCGCCGCCGCACCGGCCGACGCACACGGCAGGACGAAGCCGTTGGGCACCAGGTCGCTCGCCGCGGTGCTGACCGCGGACCAGAGCGGGTTCGACCGCAACGGCAGCGACTACGACATCCTGACCGCCGCGGTGCAGGCCGTGCTCGCGGCCAAGCCGGCCAGCGCGGTCGGCGTGCTCGCCGACGGCGGGACCGCGCTGACCGCGTTCATCCCGAACGACCGTGCCTTCCAGACGCTGGTCGCCGACCTGCAGCACACCAAGCGGTTGCCCAGCGAGCGGGCGTCGTTCACCGCGGTGGCCGGACTCGGCATCGACACCGTGGAGTCGGTGCTGCTCTACCACGTGGTGCCGGGCGCCACGATCGACCGCAGGGCGGCGCTGAAGGCGGACGGCGCGACGTTGACGACGGCGGCGGGCGCCCCCATCAAGGTCGACGTGTACGGCTACTGGTGGAAGCGGGTCAAGCTGGTCGACGCCGACCGCAGCGACCGGGACCCGCGCGTCAACCGGTTCGACATCAACAAGGGCAACCGGCAGATCGCCCACGGCATCGATCGCGTGCTGCGCCCGATCGACCTGCCGTGACCGACGGCGGCGGGCGCGGCCGGGACCGCGCCCGCCGCCCCGGGTCTCACCGCCCCGCCGCGCTGACCATCCTGGCCAGGAGGTCGGCGAGGTCGTTGGCGCTCTGCTGGGGCGAGGCCGTCGGGTACGTCAGGTGGCTGATCACCAGGCGCACGATCGAGTCGAAGACGATCTCGAGCTGGTCCGCGCGATAGCCGGGCAGCGTCGACGCCCACTCGTGCAGCACGGCGACCGTCGCCTCGAGGATCAGCTGCGGCCGCGTCGTCAGATAGGGCAGCAGGGGGTCGGGCTGGTCCTCGCCGCCGCGCACGATGCTCTTGATCAGCAGGTTGTCGGCGGCGTCGTCGAGGGTCACGCCGATGGCGGCCCGCGCGGCGGCCCGGATATCGGTGCCGTGGCCGCGCAGCGCCGCGCGCACCGCGTCGAGGAACCGGTCGATCTCCGCGGCGGCCAGCGCGTCGGCCAGGCCGCTCTTGTCACCGAACTCGTTGTAGACGGTCTGGCGGCTCACCCCGGCCGCCGCGGCGACGTCGGCCATCCGCACCTCCCGCCAGCCTCGGGCGACCGCGAGCTCGCGCGCCGCCGCCACCAGGGTGGCCCGGAGGCGGGCCCGCACGGCGGTGCGGTGGCGGACCGGGTCGGGCATGGTCCACATCGTACGGGCCCTGGACAGCGCCGGCCAGCGAGTCCACACTCTTTACATCGACGGTCGTCGTGTAAAGGAGGCGGGCTGATGAACTGGGCTGATCCGCGCCGGCACCTCTGGCCACTGGCGCTGGTCGTACCAATGCTGCCGTTCGGGGGCTATGGCCTGTCGCGGATCGTCGGTGACGCGGGGTGGTGGCTGACCCCCGTCGCGGTGTTCGGGTTCATCCCGCTGGTCGACGTGCTCGCCGGCCTCGACCGACGCAACCCACCCGACGAGGCGTACGCCGCCCTCCAGAACGACCGCTACTACCGCTGGCTGACCTTCCTCTACCTGCCGGCGCAGTACGCGGCGCTGGCGGTGTGCTGCGCCGTCTGGGTCAGCGGCCGGCCGGGGCCGCTGGGCATGGTCGGCCTGGTGCTCACCGCCGGCATCGTCAACGGCATCGCCATCAACACCGCCCACGAGCTCGGCCACAAGCGGGAGTCGGTCGAACGGTGGCTGTCCAAGATCGCGCTAGCGCCGGCCGGATACGGGCACTTCTTCGTCGAACACAACCGCGGTCATCACGTACGCGTGGCCACGCCCGAGGACCCGGCGAGCGCGCGCCTGGGGGAGACGTTCTGGCGGTTCTGGCCCCGGACGGTGCTGGGCAGCCTGCGCTCGGCATGGCGGCTCGAGTCGGCGCGACTGCGGCTGCGCCGCCGCCGGGTGCTGAGCCACCGCAACGAGGTCCTCAACGCGTGGGCGATGACGGTCGCGCTGGTCGGCATCCTCACCGCGGCGTACGGACCGGCGGTCCTGCCGTTCCTGCTGTGCCAGGCTGTGGTCGGCTTCAGCCTCCTCGAGGTGGTGAACTACCTGGAGCACTACGGCCTGCGCCGGCAGCGCGGTCCCGCCGGCCGCTACGAACCTGTCGATCCGCGCCACAGCTGGAACAGCGACCGCATCACCACCAACGTCTTCCTCTTCCAGCTGCAACGCCACAGCGACCACCACGCCAACCCGATCCGTCGCTACCAGACGTTGCGCACGTTCGAGACCTCGCCGCAACTGCCGGCCGGCTACGCGACGATGATTCTCGTGGCGCTGACGCCTCCACTGTGGAGGAGGGTGATGGACCACCGGGTCCTCGCGCACTACGGCGGCGACGTTACGCTGGCCAATGTGGATCCCCGTGCGGCCCGCCAGTCAGGCCGGCCAGCCCCAGTCGCTGCGGCGGGCGGCCCACTCGCTCAACCCGACGGCCAGCGCACGTAGCCGCTGCTGGAACCCGTCGCGCAGGTGCGTGTCGGTGCCGACCGGCACCCCGGCCGGGATGTCCGCCCAGAACTCCTGGGTGAGCCGGCACGACTCGGTCCCGATCGGCTCGACGGTGAGCGCTCCCCAGGTGGGACACACGCCGACCACGCTGCGAATGACGGCGCGGCGGCCGGGGTCGAACTCGACAACCTCGTGCAGGACGCCGAACCGGCCGGCCGGGGTCCGCTCCACGAAGGCCTGGAACTCGCCCACGCCCGTGCGACCGGGGAGGGTCGCGGCCACCTCGACCGCGTCGAAGAGCTCGAGTGACGAGGCCGGGTCCCACATGAACGAGAAGACCGCATCCGCGCTGCGCGGCAGGTCGACGGTGGCGGTCTCGCGGACCTGGACGGGCTCGGTCGTCACTCTCATCAAGCGGAGGCGGGTGCGCACGCCGCATTCTGTCAGGTCTTCGGCAACGGGTTTTGCCCCGGCGCGGTCCGGGGTACACGACGGTTGATCGTCTGTTGCCGAACCGAGGAGTTCAGATGAGTGGCGTCGCCAACCCGGCCACGGTCGAGCAGTGCCTGCGCGTGGGCGCCGGTTTCACCCAGGGCGACCGGGCCTGGATCGCCGAGCAGTTCGGCCCGCTGGACGCCCGCCTCGCGTCGTTCGACGCCGATGCGACCGAGCTCGAGATCTCGGTGAAGGACCGCCAGGCCGCCGGCCAGAAGGTGACCCTGGAGTGCTGGACCGGCGACCTCGACAAGATCGTCACGACGTCGACCGAGGACGACCTGCACGCCGCGATCATGGACGTACGCGACGACCTGCGCCGCCGCCTGACCGACGCCAAGGGTCGCCGCAGCCCGCGCTGACCCCGGATCGACGCAGCACCAGGGTGGCCCGGCTTCGGGCCACCCTGGTGGCGCATCTGGGCAGCTCTTCCATGGGGTGCCCGGCACGTCCTGCCGCGTCCGGAGTACCACGCCGGTGGTAGGAGCGCCCCACGGCTGGATGACGCCCGGCCGCCCTCGGCGCGCCTAGGTTCGAGCGCAGTGTCAACGAAGGCGCCCTTCGTTGACATCTCGGCTCGTCTCGTATTAGCTAGATAAACTAGTAATACGATTACCTAGTTAGCGCTCGAAGGGCTTGCCTGTGAGGCGTTTCGTGCTCGCGCAACATCGCCGTGTCCGGCATCGGGGGCGGTGCACTGGCGCCGCAGATCGCCCCGTCCTTTCCGAGGAGACATCATGAGCACAGCCACGGTCCGGTCCGCCGACGGGAGTACGATCGCCGTCGAGTCGCTCGGCGCCGGTCGGCCGGTGATCCTGGTCGGGGGCGCGTTCAACGACGCCACCACCGTCGCGGGACTGGCGGCGACGCTGGCGCCGTCATTGCAACCGGTGGTGTACGACCGCCGCGGCCGCGGCAAGAGCACCGACCTGCGGCCCGACGATGGCGACCGGGTCGCCGCGGAGGTCGACGACCTCGCAGCCGTCATCGCGTACGCCGGCGAGCCCGGGTGTGTGTTCGGGCACTCGTCCGGGGCGATCCTGGCGCTGGAGGCCGCCGCCAGGGGCGTGCCGATCGCCCGCCTGGCGATCTACGAGCCGCCCTACGTGGTCGCCGACGCCCGCCCGCAGCCGGCCGGTGACCTGCTGGCTCGGGTCGAGGCGCTGCTCGCGGCCGGTGACCGCGACGGCGCGGCCGCCCTCTTCCTCACCCAGTCCGCCAATGTGCCGCCGGCGCAGGTCGAACAGATGACCGGCAGTCCCATGTGGCCGTGGTTCGTGGGGCTGGCCGACTCGCTGCCCTACGACATCGCGGTGTGCGGGTCGGGCCAGGCGATGCCGGTCGACCGCCTGCGCCGCATCCTGGCGCCCACGCTGGTGCTCGCCGGCGGTAACACCGAGGCCTGGCTGAGCGAGGCGAGCCGGGCGGTGGCGGCGGCGATCCCCGGTGCCGTGCGCCGCGTGGTGGCCGGCCAGGACCACGGCGTGCTCTACCAGCCCGACGCGCTGCGGCCCGCCCTGACGGAGTTTTTCGCATGAGGGCGATGTCGAAACCAGGCGGGCGGCTCCGACCTCAGTACGGCCGCACCGGGCGGCCGTCCTAGATGGAGGAGAACGAGATGACTGACACCGGAATCGCCGTCCCCGCCTCGGTTCCCGCTGTGACGTCCGCCGGCCTGCTGGTGCGGGCGGTCTGCGCCGCGTTGGCGGCGGCGGCTCTGACAGCGGCCGTCGGCGCGGTCGCGGCGTGGGCCGGGGTGCCGATGGCCGCGGGCAGCGTCGGCGCGGCGGACCGGGCGGACGTGACCGCGGCCTCGTTCCTGATGGGCACAGCGATCTGCACGTTCTGGGGCACGGTGCTGGCGTTTGCGCTGCGCCGCTGGGCCCGGCGCCCACGGCGCGCGTTCGTCCGCGTGACCGTGGGGCTCGCGGTGCTGTCGCTGGCCGCGCCGGTGCTCGCCAACGCCGAGCCGGCCACCAAGGTCGTGCTGGCGCTGGCCCACGTGGTCGCGGCGCTGGTGATCATTCCGCTGGTCGCGAGCGGCCTGCCCGGCGAGCGCCGACCCTAGGGCCGCTCGATCTGCTGGTCGAACGCCTCCACGACCTCGTCGAGGAAGCGGACGATGACCGCCAAATCGCGGTCCGAGTAGCCGGCCAGGGTCCGCCGCCAACTGCGGATCAACGGGGCGTAGAGCGGCGCGATCTCGGCCCGGGTGGTCTGCGGATCCAGCGCCACGATGACCCGGCGGCGGTCACCGGCGTCCCGGGTGCGGGTGACGTATCCGGCCCGCTCGAGGCGGTCCAGCAAAGCGGTCGTCGACGCGGTGGTGAGCCCGGCGAGCCGCGCCAGCTCACCCGCCGGCATCGGACCCCGCTGCAACAGCTGCAGGCACTGCATGTCGGTCGGGTTGACGCCGGCCCGCGCGGCAGCGGCCTGGCTCATGCGCATCCCGCGCTCGCTCGACTGCCCGAGCCGGGCGATGACCTCGTCGACCAGATTGCGCGCCATTTACCTCAACATCCATTTATCTAGCCTGCCTAGCTAATGGTAGGCCCGATCGACGGGGAAACCGATGAGCCAGTACACCGTACGGACAATGCTCTGCGGGGCCGCGCTCGCCGTCGCCCTCGCCGTGAGCGGTTGCCAGAGCGAGCCGGCCAAGGACGGGCTGGGCCGGAGCGAGTCGACGGCCACGGCCACCGCCACGGCCACCCCACCGGAGACCTCCCTCGGCGTGGTCCCGCTGGCCGTCGCCAGTGGGCAGGCGACGATCGAGGTGCGGGCGCTGAGCCGCACGACCGACGCGGTGGTGACCGCGCAGTTCCGCGTGGCGAACACGGGCCAGAGCCCGATCAAGGCCATCGACCTCGGGCTGAGCGAGCCTGGCGACGTCACCCATCCCGGGATCGGCGACTCCTTGGCGGTCAGTGGCATCGGGCTGCTCGACGGCGGCGGCAACGCGCTCTACCTGCCGCTGCACAAGGCCGAGGGGATACCGGCCGAGATCTGCCTGTGCTCCACGACCGTGCGCGTGGTCGTCGAGGCCGGGCAGACGCTGGACCTGTACGCGCACTACCCGGCCCCACCGCCCGAAGTCGACCGGGTCACCGTCGTCATGCCCACGGCGCCGCCCGTCGCCGACGTGCCGATCGGCTCAGGGCCGCTCGCGGCGTTGCCCGACCAACGCGACCCCGCCGCCACGTCGCTGGCGCCGCCCCGGATTCTCAACGCGACCAGCGTCGCCGAGGGTGTCGACACCTCCGTGAACGACGAGGGCGGCGACCGCACCGTGCGGCTGGCCTCCGACGTGCTGTTCGCGATCGACCGCGCCGACCTGAGCCCGCGCGCCGACGCCCTGCTCCAGCAGGTCGCGGGGCAGATCGACGCCTCCGACGACAGCACCGTGGCGGTCGACGGGCACGCCGACAGCACGGGCACCGACGCCATCAACGATCCGCTGTCCCAACGGCGGGCCCAGACGGTCGCCGACCGGCTCACCGCCCTGGTCACTCGACCCGGGGTGACGTACCAGGTCAAGGGGCATGGTTCGCGCAGTCCGATCTTCTCCAACGACACCGCCGAGGGACGCCGTAAGAACCGCCGGGTCACGGTGACGTTCAGCCGGGCCAAGCCGAAGCCCGCGCAGACGACGGTCGCGGGGACGCCGTACCGCTTCGGCGCGGGCGCGCAGGCGGGCGCCGACTTCACGCCGGCGGACGTCAAGGGCCTGCGGGCCGAGGTCAACGGACTGCACCGCGACTCGACCGGCCTGACGTCGCTGGTGTGGACGCTGCGCAACGACGGCCAGACCCGCATCGCGTTCGGTGCCGAGCTCGAGAAGGAGTACTTCACCCACGGCAGCTGGCGGCCCCGCCGCGGTTGGGCGGCGGGCGGCGTCATGCTCGTCGACCCCGCGGCGCACATCAGATACGAGCCGATGTACGTGGCCAGCGGCGCGTGCCTGTGCAGCGCCACGAGTGCCAACGGGGCCAACGACACGCTGGAGCCGGGGGAGAGCGTCGTGCTGTGGGAGCTCTACAAGACGACACCGGAGACTCGTACGGTCGAGATCCAGGTCCCGTGGAAGTCCGACGCCAAGGCCGCCCACGTCACGGGTCTGTCGATCGGCTGAGGGGCAGCCGCAGCACCACTTCGAAGCCGCCGCCGGCATGCGGGCCGGCGGTGAGCGTGCCGCCGTAGAGGTGGGCGCGTTCGGCCATGCCGATCAGGCCGTGGCCGGGCCCCGGATCGGCGGCCGGCACCGGGCCACGGCCGTTGTCGGTGACCGTCACGGTGACGTGGCGGTCGCCGTAGGCCAGGGCCACGGTGACGGACGCCGGCCCGGCATGTTTGAGCACATTGGTCAGTGACTCCTGCACCACCCGATAGAGGCAGGCGTCGAGCCCCGGTGGCAGCGGCCGCGCCGGGCCGGTGACCACCAGCTCGGTCGGCACGCCGGCCGCACGGACGCGCTCGGCCAGCTCGTCGAGCCGGGCGACGCCCGGGGCGGGCGAGCGGTCCGGGTCGCCGCTGGCGTCGTCAGCCGACGTCCGCAGCAGGCCCAGCATCCGCCGCAACTCTTCCTGGGCCTCGCGGCTGTTGTCGGCCACGACGGCCAGGCCCGCGCGGGCCGCCTCCGGGTCGGTGTCGAAGACGTAGCGGGCCATTCCGGCCTGCACCGACACGACCGCCATGTGGTGGGCGACGATGTCGTGCAGCTCCTGGGCGATCCGGACCCGCTCGTCGACGACCGCCCGCCGGGCCCGGTCCTCCTGTTCGTGCCGCAGGCGTTCGGTGAGCGCCGCCAGGCGGTGGTTGTTGCGCTCCAACGTCTGCGCGGTGTCGCCGAGCTTCCAGGCCACCGCGCTGAACACGGCTGCCTGCGCCAGGACGCTGCCCATCGACGAGCCGTCGGTCCGGAAGCCGGCGTAGACCCAGATGGCGGCCGCGCCGGCCGCGGCGGACGCGGCCATCCACAGGGGACGCTGGGCCGCGACCGTGAAGACCGCCAGCCAGGTGCCGTAGACGTTGAGCGCCGGCCAGTAGCCGGCCGCGATCCAGCCGATCCAGGCGCTCGCACAGCAAACCAGGACGAGGACGGGAGCGGAGCGGCGGAAGGCGACCGGCAGGGTGCCGCCCGCGATGAGGAGCACACCGGGGAGGTCCAGCGGTCGCCAGTCGCCGCCCTGTTCCTGGCCGAGCAGGACAGCGACCACGGTCAGGCCGACGGCGAGGCCGACGTCGACGCGGGTCGGGCGCGGCCGCCGGGCAGAGCTCATCGGCGGCCGGGGGTGACCAGGCGGGTCTCGTAGGCGACGACGACCACCTGCGCCCGGTTGACCAGCCCGAGCTTGGTCATGGCCCGGTTGAGGTGGGTCTTCGCCGTCGCCTCGGACACGATCAGCCGCTTCGCGATCTCGGCGTTGGACAGGCCGGCGCCGACGAGCCGGACCACCTCGCGTTCCCGCGCCGTCAGCCCGTCCAGCTCGGTGGGCAGCGGCCGGTCGGGCATGGCCGGGGCGTACGCCTCGATCAGCCGTCGGGTCACCGTCGGCGCGAACAGCATGTCGCCGCCCGCCACAGTGGACACGGCCGCGATGATGCGCTCGGGTGGCGTGTCCTTGAGCAGGAAGCCCTGCGCGCCCACCTTCAGCGCGTGGTAGACGTACTCGTCGAGGTCGAAGGTCGTCAGCATCAGCACCCGCGGCGCCGGCGCCGGCGCGGCGTCGAGGATGCGTCGGGTGGCCTCGATGCCGTCGAGACCCGGCATGCGGATGTCCATCAGGATCACGTCGGGCCGCAGGGCCAACGCCCGCTCCTGCGCCGCCTCGCCGTCAGCCGCCTCGCCGACCACCCTCATGCCGGGCGCCGCGGTGAGCACGGCCACCAGGCCGGCACGGATCAGGACCTGATCGTCGACGACCAGCACTCCGATCACAGCGGCCGAGTCTACCCGCGACACACCAGCCTCACGGTTGGTGCGCCGCGCGATGGGCGGCTTCCAGCAGGTGCCTGCACCGGTCGACGCTGAGCGGGGCGATCCGCCCCGTCATGCGGCGGACCAGGGGAAGCAGGGGACGACCGATCGCGGGCGCCTCGAAGTCGAAGGTGAACGTGGCGACCGACCCCGTTCCACTGGGCTCGATCGTCACGCTGACGTTGGGGCGGATCGGGCCGTCGGTGCCACGCACGGCCCATTCACGGTACGGGTCGGCGGTGACCACCTCCTGGGTCATCGCACGGTCGGCGCCGCCGATCCGCCGTACGGTGGTGAACCGCTCGTTGCGCCCCAACGGCCCGGGCGGCGGCGCCGGATCGGCCAGGCGCACGGCGACGATGTCGCGCTGCCACTCCGGGAACCGGCGCGGATCGGCGACGTAGGCGAAAACCTCCGACGGCGGGACGGCGATCTCGATTCGGGTCACGATGGGCGACATGGCGGGCTCCTCGGTGGTCACGTTCGCGGGCGGTGGGTCGTCGTGTAGCGAGACGACCGGCGACCGACGGAGGTGACCGTGGACGAGCTGGCCCGCCGATTCGAGGACGACCGGCCTCATCTGCGCGCGGTGGCCTACCGGATGCTGGGCTCGTTCGCGGAGGCCGACGACGCGGTGCAGGAGGCGTGGCTGCGGCTCCAGCGAGTGGACGCCGATGAGCTGCGCGACCTGCGGGCCTGGTTGACCACGGTCGTGGGTCGGGTCTGCCTCGACGTGCTCAAGGCCCGCCGCGCCCATCCGGAGCTGTCCCTGTCGCTGCCGCTGCCGGACCCGGTGGTCAGCGACGCGCGTACGCCCACGACGCCTACGCCGGAGGACGAGGCGGTGCGCGCGGAGTCGATTGCCCTGGCGCTGCTGGTCGTGCTCGACCGGCTGTCGCCCGCGGAACGGGTGGCGTTCGTGCTGCACGACCTGTTCGCGGTGCCGTTCGAGGAGATCGGCCGGATCGTCGGGCGCAACCGGCTGGCGGCACGCCAACTCGCGAGCCGCGCCCGCCGGCGGGTCCGTGGATCGCCCGCCGGCAGCGCCGACTCGGACCCCGGCCGCCAGCGGGCGGTCGTGGCCGCCTTCCTCGCCGCCGCCCAGGGCGGTGACCTGGGCGCGCTTGTGGCCTTGCTCGACCCCGACGTGATGCTGCGGGCCGATGTCGGCGACCCGGGGCCGGTCGTCGTGCGCGGTGCCCGGGAGGTGGCCGAGCGTGCGCTCAGCTTCCGGCAGCGGGCCGCGACGGCTGAGCTCGTGTTGGTCAACGGCGGGGCCGGCCTCCGGCTGCGCCATGCCGGCCGGGTCGCGGGCGCGCTGGGTTTCACTGTCGCCCAGGGCCAGATCACCGAGATCTACATCTACGCGGACCCCACCCGGTTTTGAGCGGTCCGCGATCAGGCCGCCGCCACCGCGCGCTGTGCGGGAATCCAGGCCCATTCGCCTGTGTCCCAGTCGTGCCAGCCGGGGGTGTCCGCGTCGCGGCGGGGGGTGGGTAGGAGCACCTCCGTCGGTACGCCGACGCCCGCCACGATGAGGAGTTCGGCCGCCTCCAGGCGGGCGGCGCAGGGGAAGCGGCCCGGGCAGCCGGTGGCGGCGCAGGCTTGCGGGTCGCGTTCGTCCCTGCCGTGGGTCAGGTAGGCGCGGTTCCACACTTCGATCTGGGCGGGGTCAGGGCGCTTGCCGAAGAACATCGTTTCCTCCAATGAAGTCCGCCGGCAGACAGCGGCCCGGAGCCTTGCGTCACGGACCGCTGCCGCCGTCGGCCGGCGCTGCCGGGCACACCCGGAGCGCCAGCCATCTGGGAGCACCGGGGCGGGCCCGGGCCCGCCCCGGCTCGGAACGGGCGGGTGCCCGAACCGGGGTGAAGGAGCCCGATTCGCAAGGGCCAACTCGGAAGCGAACGCCTTCGAAACACATGCTGCCAGGGCAACTCTGGCACGTCTACATTGCCTCGCAACTTTGGTTAGTCGTCTTGTGGTTGCAAGATTGCAACAGGGGTGATCTACTGGACAGGCCAACTCGGAAGTGAGCCGATGTCCCCTTACAAGCCGGACTACCGCCGCGTCGCCGACGACCTCCGCGAGCAGATCAAGGACGGTCGACTGGCGCCGGGCGCGAAGCTGCCGACCAAGCGCGAGATGTGCGCGCAATATGGCGTGAGCAGCCAGACCATCGAGTCCGCCATGCTGGTCCTCAAGACCGAAGGCCTGCTCGACGGGCGCCAGGGCAAGGGCGTCTACGTCGCCCGTCCGGAGAGCGAAGGGTGACCGTCGACCTGATCACGGTCGACGACGTCGAAGCGGCGGCCCGGGCGATCGCCGGCGCGGTGGTGCGTACGCCTCTGTTGCCGGCTGCCTGGGCCCCCGGCCTCCAGCTCAAGCCCGAAAGCCTGCAACCTGTGGGCTCGTTCAAGCTGCGCGGCGCGACCAACGCGATCTCGCGGCTCGACCCGGAGCAGCGCGCCCGCGGCGTCGTCACGCACTCGTCCGGCAACCACGGCACGGCGCTCGCCTACGCGGCCCGGGCGTTCGGCGCGCCGTGCGTCGTCGTGATCCCCGAGACGGCGCCCGACATCAAGATCGCAGCGGTACGCGACATCGGCGCCGAGATCATCATGGTCGCGCCGAGCCAGCGGGCCGAGCGGGCCCAGCGGGTGGCCGACGAGCGGGGCCTGACCCTGATCCCGCCGTACGACCACCGCGACATCATCGCCGGCCAGGGCACCGTCGGCCTGGAGATCCTCGAGGACTGCCAAGACGTCGACGTGGTGCTCGTCCCGGTCGGCGGTGGCGGGCTGGCCTCCGGCGTGGCCACGGCGATCAAGGCCCGGCGACCCTCGGCGAAGGTGTTCGGCGTCGAGCCCGACCTGGCCGGCGACGCCAACGAGTCCCTGGCCAAGGGCACGCTGATCACCTGGGACGTGGCCGACCTGATCCGCACCAGCGCCGACGGCCTGCGCGTGCCGCTGAGCGAGCTCACCTTCGAGCACCTGCACGCACGCCTCGACGGCATCATCACCGTCACCGAAGCACAGATCACGGCCGCGACCGCGCGCCTCGTGCAGCGGTCACGCCTGGTGGTCGAGCCGAGCGGAGCCGTGGCGACGGCCGCGTTCCTGTTCCGGCGTGATCGGATGCCGCAGGGACGCACGGTTGCGGTCATCTCCGGCGGCAATGTGGATCCGACCGTGCTGAAGGCCGCCGCAACAGCCTGAATATCCTCCGGCCTGTTTGGGTAATGCCCTCGCGTCCGACGATTCGAGGAGTGACGGCATGTCCTACCCGACCAGCCCCGCACGGCCGCGTAGCTCGGCCGCCCGCATCTGCACCATCATCGCGTTCGTCTTCGCTGTGCTCGCGGTGCTCATCTCACCGCTGATCTTCGGCATCCTGGGCCTGATCCTGGGCGTGGTCGGAGCCGTGCTCGGCGACAAGCCCCTCGGCTGGTACGCCGCGGGTGCGAGCGTGGCCGGTGCGGTGCTCGGCATCATCATCAGCGCCGCGCTGCTGAACAACTGACCGCGGACGACGCCGGCCTGGCCCCTCTCAACGAGGGCCAGGCCGGCTGCCGTCTGCCAGCGACGCCGCTCCTGTCATCAGCCGGCGAGGCCGCTGTGTGTGTCTAGTCGGCCAAGCCGACGCGGTCCAGGATCCAGGCCGCGATGAAGGCCTCGTCCTTCCAGGCGTCGTAGCGGCCGCTCGGCCCACCGTGGCCCGCGCCCATCTCGGTCTTGAGCAGGTAGTGGCCGCGCGGCGCCCTGGCCCGCAGCCGGGCCACCCACTTGGTCGGCTCGTGATAGAGCACCCGGGTGTCGTTGAGGCTGCTGGCCGCGAGGATCGCCGGATAGTCCACATCGGAGACGTTCTCGTAGGGCGAGTACGACTTCATGTATTGGTAGACCTCGGCGTCGGCCAGCGGGTTTCCCCACTCCTCCCACTCCATCACCGTCAGCGGCAGCGACGGGTCCAGGATGGACGTCAGCGGGTCCACAAAGGGCACCTCGGCCACGATGGCCGCGAACGCCTGCGGCGCCAGGTTGGCGACCGCGCCCATCAGCAGGCCGCCGGCCGAGCCGCCGCGGGCCACCAGCCGGTCCGGCGCCGTCCAGCCGGCCTTGGCGAGGTGCTGGGCGCACGCGACAAAGTCGCTGAACGTGTTCTTCTTGGCCAGCAGCTTGCCGTCCTCGTACCAGTGGCGGCCCATCTCGCCCCCGCCCCGCACGTGTGCGACCGCGAAGACCATGCCACGGTCGAGCAACGACAGGCGGGGCACCGAGAACCAGGGGTCCATCGACGACTCGTAGGAGCCGTATCCATAGAGGACGCATGGCGCCGAGCCGTCGCGGGGGGTGCCCTTGCGGCGGATCAGCGAGATCGGTACGCGCGTGCCGTCGTCGGCCAGCGCCCACTCGCGATGCTGCTCGTAGTCGTCGGGGTTGAACTCGCGGCCGTCCGGACCCGGCTTGACCGGCTTGCGCTTGCGCAGGATCAGCTCGCCGGTGGCCAGGTCGTAGTCGTAGACCGACTCCGGCGTCGTCAGCGAGGTGTAGCGCAGGCGTACGAGGCCGGTCTGGTATTCGGGGTTGGCATCGATGTTGACGCTGTAGATCGGCTCCGGGAACCGCATGTCGTAGCCGTCGGTTTCGCCCAGCGCCAGGATCCGCAGGCCGCTGAGGCCGTCGCGGCGCAGCGAGATGACCAGGTGCTCGGCGAACGCGTCGACCGACTCCAGCCGCGTGCCGGGCTGGTGCGGCACCATCGTCGTCCAGCCGGTCGGGTTGTCGACCGAGGTGTACGCGAGCTCGAAGTCCTCGGCGCCGTCGTTGTGCAGGATCAGGAAGCGGTGGCCGTGGTGCTCGACCGAGTATTCGACGCCCTGGCGCCGGGGTGCGATCAGCGCCGGCTCGGCCGTCGGGTCGTCGGAGGGGATCACCCGGATCTCACTGGTGATCTTGCTGCCCGCCTCGACCAGCACGTAGCGCTGTGACCGGGTCAGCCCGACGCCGACCCAGAAGCGCTCGTCCAACTCCTCGTAGACGATGACGTCGTCGCTGGTCGGCGTGCCGACGGTGTGCCGCCAGACGCGATAGGGCCGCCACGCCTCGTCGACGGTCAGATAGAAGAGCGTGCCACCGTCGTACGACCAGGCGGTGCCGTAGAAGGTGTCGGGCACCTCGTCGGGCAGGGTCTCGCCGGAACGCAGGTCCTTGATCCGCAGCGTGAAGCGCTCGTCGCCGGTGAAGTCCGTCGAATAGGCGAGGCGGTTGCCGTCGGGGCTGACGTCGAACGCGCCCAGGGAGAAGAACTCGTGTCCCTCGGCGAGCGCGTTGCCGTCGAGCAGGATCTCCTCGCCCGGCAGCGGGGTGCCGTCGCCGGTGGCGGGCGGGGTGGTCTGCGTGGGGTCGTCGAGCGGGACGCGGCAGTAGATCCCGTACTGCTGGCCCTCGACGGTGCGCGTGTAGTACCAGTAGCGGCCCATCCGGTAGGGCACCGAGAGGTCGGTCTCCTGGGTGCGCTGGCGGATCTCGCCGAACAGCCGTTCCCGCAGGTGGGCGAGGTGTTCGGTGCGGGCCTCGGTGTACGCGTTCTCCGCCTTCAGGTAGGCGAGCGTGTCGGGATCGTCTTTTTCCGCGAGCCATGCGTACTCGTCGACCACGGTGTCGCCGTGGTGGGTGCGCTCGCGCGGAACCTGCTTCGCGACTGGGGCTTTCGGCTCGTCGGTCACCCCGTGCACGCTACCCGTAGCGGCGTTGGGTCTTCGTTGGCGGGCGTTGCAGCCCGTTCGAACATGTGTACGATTGCGCCATGACTTCGCCGGGCGGCTTCGACGTGCGGCGACGCCTGGCCGACATCTGCGGCGAGCAGTTCGCCCGCGAGGCCGGCGCCGCCGACGAGGTGGCCGGCGTGCCCGCGCGGTGGGTCGCGGCGCCCGGCACCGTCGAGGCGGCTTCGGCGGTCCTGTCCCTGGCGGCCGACCACGACCTGGCCGTGGTGCCCCGCGGTGCGGCGACCAAACTCGACTGGGGCGCGCCGCCGGCCCGGCTCGACCTCATCGTCGACACCGGGCGGCTGGCCGGCATCTGGCATCGCGACCCTGGTGAGCTGAGCGTCGAGGTCGGCGCCGGCACGCCGGTGCGAGCGGTGCAGGCCGCGCTCGGGCAGCGCGGCCACCGGTTGGCCTGCGACCCGCGGTCGATCGGCGCGACGATCGGCGGGGTGCTGGCCGCCGACGAGGCCGGGCCGCTGCGCCACCGGTTCGGCACGCCGTGCGAGCAGGTGATCGGGGTCAGTTACATCGACGCCGAGGGGCGGCTGCACCATGCCGACGGCTGGTCGATGCGCGGCGGCGCCGGGCCGGGGCTCAACCAGGTCCTGTGCGGGTCGCAGGGCGCGCTGGCGCTGCTGGTCTCCGCGACGTTGCGGACCCAGGCCGCACCGTCCGCCCGCGTCTGGGTGAGCCGCTCGGTGTGGACGCCGCTGGAGGTGCACGACCTGGTGCGGCAGGCGTTGGCGGCGTCGGTGGCGCCATCGGCGATCGAGGTCGACCTGCCGGCCCATCGGGCGTTGCTGATCCCGCGCCAGCGGAGCCGGCAGGGCCCCGGCACGGTCGCGCTGCTGCTGGAGGGCGCCCAGGCCGAGGTGCTCGAGCGAGCCGAGCAGCTGGTGGGGGTGCTGGGCGGTGACGCCCGGGCGCTCGACACCCCGCCGCGCTGGTGGCATCGCTATCCGTTCGAGCCGGGCGAGGTCGCGTTGCGGTTGACGGTGCCGATCAGCGACCTGCACGCGGCGATCTACGCGCTGCGCGACGCGGTGGGCGGTCCGATCCCGGTGCGCGGGGCCGCGGGCATCGGGGTCGTGCAGGCCTCGCTGCCAGCCAGCCTCGGTGCGGAGCGGGTCGCGGCGATCCTGTCGGCGGTCCGTGGGGTGCTGCTGTTCCGCGGCGGGACGTGTGTGGTGACCTCGGCGCCGCCCGCCGTCCGCCAGGCGATCGACTTGTGGGGGCCGGTCGCGGCCCTGCCGACGCTGCGGGAGGTGAAGGAACGCTTCGACCCACACCGGCGCATGGCGCCGGGCCGCTGGATCGGCGGGCTTTAGCCGATCGCCTGCCGGAGTGCGGCCAGGTTGTCGATGACCGTGTCGGCGCCGGCGGCTTTGAGCGAGGTGGCCGGATGAGTGGTCGTGATGCCGACGACCTGCCGGGCGCCGGCGGCTCTGCCCGCTCTGATCCCGGCGGGGGCGTCTTCGACGACCACGCAGCTGGCGATGTCCCGGTCGAGCAGCTTCGCGGCCAGCAGGTAGCCCTCAGGGTCGGGCTTGCCGTGGGCTACGTCATCAGCGGTGACGAGGACGGCCGGGACCGGCAGGCCGGCAGCGCGGAGTCGGCTGGTCATCAGCGCCCGCGGTCCGGAGGTGACGGCGGCCCAGGCCTGGTCGTCGAGGCTGTTCAGCAGGGCAGCGGCGCCCGGGAGGGGACGCAGCAGGTGTGCGTAGCGCGGCTCGGCCTCGGCGATCTGACGGAAGACCGTGGCGGCCGCGTGTGCGGGGAAGAACTCGGGCACGACCTCGGCGTCGCGACGGCCGTGACAGACGGCGAGGATCGCCTCGGCGTCGACGCCGTGCTGGTCGGCGACGGCGCGCCAGACGGACGCCACCACGTCGGTGGAGTCGACGAGGGTGCCGTCGATGTCGAACAGGATCGGCGGGAAGGCGTCGAGGCTCACCCGACCGAGCCTACGAACCTCGGTCGCGGTTCCCGGCCCGGCGAATCTGTGAGGTTCGTCGTCGTCAGCTCGGGTCGCCCTTCTTGCCGGGGCTGACGATCTCGTGGACGAGGCCGTACTCGCGGGCTTCCGCCGCCGTGAGCTGGCGACCGCGGGACAGGTCGTCCTCGACGCGGCTGCGCGGTTGGCCGGTCGCCTCGGCGATCCGCACGATCAGGTCGTCGAGCGCCCGCAGGTGGTGGCCCGCGGCGTGGGCGACGTCCTCGGCGGTGCCGGAGACGCCGGCCGCCCGCGGCTCGCGCAGGCGGAAGCGGGAGTGCGGGAAGGCCTTGCGATGCGGTGCGACCGCGTAGAGCCCGATCGCGGCCCCGCCGATCTCGGCCGAGGCGAGGGCGTGCACCGGTGCGTGCATGATGTCGAGCGCGTCGATGACGGCGAAGACGGCGTCCAGGTCACCGTCGGGGCTGCGCAGGTGGAGCTCGACCGGGTCCTCACCCTGCGCGTCGAGCGTCAACAGCGCGGCGGCGGTCCGCGTGGCGGCGGCCCCGTTGACCGTGCCCTGCAGGATCACGATGCGGCGATCGAAGAGCTTCTCCTCCAACCACGGCGCCAACGGCGGCTCGGCCGGCTGATCGGGAAGCTGCGGCATGCCCGGCGGCACGTTCCACCGCCGCGGATGGTCGTCGAGCGGCATCGTCAGTCCTTCCGTCGGACCACGCGGCGAGCGGGCCGGGTGTGCTGGAGCCACCGAAGACCGTCACCGGCCTCTCTGCCGACGCTATACCCGCCGCCCGGCCCACGGACACGCCGTTCGCAGCCGGCGAACACCCCCGGCCGGGTCAGGCAGGCGCGACGGGTGGGTCGAGCGGGCCGTCGCCGCCTGAGGTGCGGGTGGGGGTGGCGGCCGGCTCTTCGGACTTGTTCTCGGCCGTGACCTTGCCGCCCGGGTGGAACAGCGCGAAGCAGAGCGCGACGAACAGCGCGACGGCCATGCCGAAGAAGACCACGCGGCTGGCTTCGGCGTAGTCGCGTTGGATCGCCACCATCGCCGCCTCGCGGATGGACGGTGGGAGGGCGTTGGTCGCCGTCGCGCCGGCCGTCGACGACATCAGGGAGTTGGCCGCTGCGGTCGCGTCGGCGCTGGGCACGCCGAGGCCGGTCAGCGAGGTGTTGATTTTGTCGCGCCCGACCTGGAGCAGGACGGTGCCGAGGATGGCCAGGCTCAGGCTCGACCCGTAGTTGCGCAGCGTCTGGGTGATGCCGGTGACCTCGCCGTACGACGCGTTGATCGCGCGGTTGACCGCGTCCGTGCTGGCCGGGCCCAGGAAGAAGCCGATGCCGGCGCCGGACAGCACGATCCAGTACCACTGGCTGCCCTCGTCGAGTGTGGTCAGGCTGCGGGCCCAGAACGCGAAACCGATCGTGCCGAGCACGCAGCCGAGGATGACCGGGCGCCGCGCGCCGCCCTGGTCGAGCATGCGGCCGCCGATCTGCGCCGCGACCACGAAGCCGCCGAAGAAGATCAGCAGGTAGAGCCCCGCGCCGTTGGCGGACTGGCCCAGCGAGATCTGCGAGTAGACGCTCGCGAAGAAGAACAGCGGCACGAAGGCCATCAGGCCGAAGAACAGCACCGCGTTGTCGATCGTGAACGCCCGGTCGCGGAAGATCCGAACTTTGATCAACGGCGTCTCGGTACGCAGCTCGACCAGCACGAAGATCACCAGGATCGCGAACCCGACGGCGATGCACAGCCAGGTGCGCCAGCTGTCCCAGCCCCACGAGCTGGCCTGCTGCAGGCCGAGCACGCTCAACGCCATGCCGGCGACGATCAAGGCGGCCCCGCGCCAGTCGAGCTTCTCGCGCCGGTGCGCCGGGTTCACCTTGGCGAGGAAGGTCAACACGATCGCGATGACCGCCACGGGTACGTTCACCCAGAAGATCGCCCGCCACGTGTACTGCGTGAGCCACCCGCCCAGGATCGGCCCGATCGCGGTCAGCCCGCCGGTGACCCCGAAGAAGATCGCCAGCGCCCGCCCGCGCTGCTGCAAAGGGAACGCCGCGACCACGATCGCGAGGGCCGCCGGGAACAGCAGCGCCGCGCCGAACCCCTGGATGACCCGGAAGACGATCAGCCACGGCTCGGCCGCGTCCCCGGACGGCGTCGCACCGCACAGCGCCGACGAGACGGCGAAGATGGTCACTCCGATCAGGACCATCCGCCGATGTCCGAGCAGATCGGCCAGCCGCCCACCGAAGGCGAAGAAGGCGGACAGCGACAGCAGGTACCCATTGATCACCCACTGGATCGCGGACGCCGACACCCCGAGCTCGCCGGAGATGTCCGGGACAGCGATGGACACGATCGTCTGGTCGATGAACGTCATCGCGACCGCGAACACCATCGCTGCCAGCGCGATGTACTTGTCGGTCCCACCCTCGGCGGTGCTCGTCATCAAACCCACGCTAAACGGACAAAGCCCTCAATGTGCGAAACTCGCCGCGCGCGACCTCGGCTTACTGGCCGTCGATGGATATCAGGTAGCGGGCCGCTGCGAGCGACACGACCACCGCAACCGCGGTCAGCAGACCTCGGCGTGACCACGATCGAAGCCGCCGGCGCCGCCAGGTAGATCGCGGTGAGGACGGCAGCGTCAACGGCGAGAAGGGCAACCGCCGCGGTCTTGAGCCCGGCGAACCAGTGGGCCAGGACCGGAACCAGCATCCCCAAGCCCCAGAAGAGGGCAAACATCACGTGCAGCGGCTCCAGCCGCCGAAAGGTCCGCTCGACGTCGACCACAGCCGATGCTAACGAGCAGGCGCCAGGTAAAGGGATGTCGCGAGCCGGCTCAGGCGGGACTGCCAGCGGGCGCACATGCGAGAACGCGTCGATACATGCTTTCGCGTGTGCGGCGCGACGCGACCCCAGGACGACGCGCCACGGGGGAACGCCTGCGCGCTGACGACGCGGCGTCCGCGCGGGCGATCGCCCAGACCGCTACACCGGGCTGACTCCGACGCGGAGCGTCACATCGGTCCGGGCTCAGGGTTCGGGACTAGCGGCCACGCACTGCAAGCCGTCGGCGGACGTCACCGTCGTCTCGAAGCCTGACTCGGCGAACCGGGACGCGGTGCGGCGGGCGATCTCGTCCGAGCGGCCCGGTGTCGGGCCGCGGCCCCAGCAGGCGAACATCGTGCCGCCCGGCACGAGCAGCCGGCGCAGCAGCGCCAGCTCCTCGACCGCCGGCGACGTCCAGAAGAGATTCACGTTGATCGAGAAGATCTTGTCGAACGGACCCAGGTCGCCGACTCCGGCCGCGGTGAACGGTGCCTGGATCACCGTCAGGCGACCGGCGGCCACGCACTCCTCGTTGCGGGTCAGCGTCTTCTTCACCGCCGTGGCCGAGCGGTCGATAGCCACCAGCGAGCCCGAAACCAACCGGGCACAGACAAGCGCAGCGGCCGTGCCGCCGCCGCAGCCGATTTCCATGATGCGGTCGGTGGCGGCCGGGTTCACCTGGTCCACCGACCAACGCATCCGGTCCATCGCGAGCGGGTCAGCCCGGCAGGAAGTCGTTGCGGAGCACCAGGATGGCGATGTCGTCGCGCGGGGTGTCGGCGGAGAAGCCGATCACCGCGGTCTTCAGCCGGGCCGCGACCACGTCCGCCGAATAGCCCGCCAGTGGCGCCGCCGCGTCGCGCAGGCGTTCCGGGCCGAACAGGTCCCGACCGCGGCGGCGCTCCGTCACCCCGTCCGTGTAGAAGACCAGCGAGTCGCCGGGGCGCAACGTCAGCTCGGCGACCGGCGTCGCGACGTCGTCGAGGAGGCCGAGCGCCGTGCCGCCCGTACCCACGAAGCCGGCTCGGCCGTCGGCGCGGACCGCGACCGGGCGGTCGTGGCCGGCCAGGTGCAGCGAGACCGCCAGATCGCCCTCGCCGGAGGCGGCCGGGCCGACCGCGGCCAGCGCCAGCGTGCAGTAACGCCCGCCGCCCCGCTCGACCAGCGTCTCGTTGAGCCGGTGCAGCGCCTCCGGCAGCGGGCGGGCGTCGTGCACCAGCACCCGGATCACGTCGCGGACCAGGCCGGTGACCGCCGCGGCCGGCACACCCTTGCCGGAGACGTCGCCGACTACCACCAGCCAGCGATCATCGGCGAGCGGCACGACATCGTAGAAATCGCCGCCGACCTCGGCCGCGTCGCCGGTCGGCACGTACTCCGCGGCGAAGCCGATGCCCTTGACGATCGGCAGCACCGGCGGCAGCAGCGACTGCTGGAGGGTGTGGGCGACCTTGCGGCGCTCCTCGTGGATCCGCGCGTTCTCGATCGCGAGCCCGGCCCGGCGGGCCACGTCCTCGATCACCGCGATCTCGTCGGGGTCGTGCCGGTGCCGCTGGTGCCGCCCGACCGCGAGCGTGCCGAGCCGCTGCCCGCGCGCCACGAGCGGCACCGCGAAGCCCTCCATCGGCGGCCCGAGCGGCACCTGCGACGCCGTCCGCGACGCCTCGCGCAGCCGCGCCACCATCGACTCCGGACCGGTCTCGGCGAGCACCGCGTGCAGCCGCGGCAGCATCGACTCGTCGGCGTGGCTGGCGGCGGCCAGGTGCAGCCGACCCCACTCGTCGGTGGTGTGCACCGCGCACCACTGCCCGAGCCGCGGCACGACGAGCTGCGGGATCAAGGCCATGGTCAGGTGTACGTCGAGCGACTGTGCCAGCAACTCGCTCGCCTCGGCCAGGAACGTCAGCCAGCTCTGCCGGCGCAGGTCGGCCCGGCGCAGCCGGTCGTTCTCGACATAGAGCGAGAGCCGCTCGGCGACCAGCGCGGCCAGCGGCTGCGCATAGGCCGACGGCGCCGCATCCAGCTCCAGCTCGCCGCTGTAGGGCCGGTTCACCGCCAGCGGCACGCGGAGCAGCTCGTCCTCGGGGCGGGGCGGCCGACCGTAGCGGGCCAGCACCCGCGAACCGGCGCCGTCACCGCGGTCGAGCCGCACCACGCCGCCGGCCGCGCCGACCATGTCGGCGACCCTGGTGAGCAGGTCACCGGCGAAGTCGGGGAGCGGATCGTCGGAGTACGCGTCCGGCGCGGTCTGGCTCAGCGTGGCCATCTCGGTCGCGGTCGGCGAGGGTCCGGGGTTGGTCGGGATCGCGACCGGCGCGGCGCCCAGAGCGGCGCCGGTGGCCAGCTGCCGAGGCACCACCGCGTGCGGCGCGGACGCCCCGCCCGGTCGGTCGAGCCGGAACCAGACCCCCTTGCGCGCCCCCTCGTGGATCGTGCCCCAGCGGGACGCGAAGTGGTCGACCAGCAGCAACCCGCGTCCTCTTTCCGAAATTTCGGAGATTTCGGAGACGTCGGGTCGGGGCCGCACCAGCACCGTCTCGATCGGCCCGCCGGCGAAGTCCGTGACCGTCACGGTCAGCCCGACCCCGTCCGCCGCGACCTCGATGTCGAGCTCCGTGCCCGCGTGCACGACCGCGTTCGTGGACAGCTCGGTGGTCAGCAGCAGCGCCTCGTTGGCCAGGTCGTCGAGCCCGGCCTCGGCCAGCACGGCCCGCACCAGAGCGCGCGCGGCCGCCGGTGTGCGCCGGTCGGCGGGCAGGCGCACATGACGGACGTGCTCCACCTGGCCCGCGCCGACCTCCCCTGACACGCTTAGCATCCTGCCCCGAAGCTACGTATTGTTCCAAGCCGCCCGGTCTGGTGGTGGTAATCCGGACGCGCCGTCCAGGGCACGCGACAGCGCACTCGGCGGCGGTTTGGGCACGACCGGGCGGTAATACCGACCCGCGCCCTCGCGCCCGCCGTGCGGCAAAGGCCATGATGGGAAGGCTGTCGGCGGCAACCCCCTGTCGGCACCCTCCCATGCACGCAGACCGAGCGAGGAACGATGACCACGGCGAAATCGATCACCGCCGCGGAGCAGTCCGCCGCCGACGAGTCCGTCAAGCAACAACAGAAGGAGCTCAAGGAGAGCCGGCGCCAGCTCGAGGAGCTGACCGAGGCCCTGCGCCGCGTCGCCCGCGGCGACCTCAAGGCGCGCCTGCCCCGACGGCAGGGCCTGGCCGGCGAGGTGGCCGACGCGTTCAACGACGTCGTTGCCATGCAAGAGCGGCAGCACCTCGACGTGCGGCGGATCGCCCGGATCGTGGGTCGCGACGGCCGGCTGACGGAGCGGCTCGACGAGGAGGGCTACGACGGCTCGTGGGCCGAGAGCCAGCGCGCGATCAACTCGCTGATCGACGACCTGGGCCGGCCGACCACCGAGATCGCCCGGGTCATCGTGGCGGTCGCCGACGGCGACCTCAGCCAGCACATGGCGCTGGAGATGGACGGCCGCCCGCTGCGTGGTGAGTTCCTCCGCATCGGCCGCACGGTCAACACGATGGTCGACCAGCTCTCGAGCTTCTCCAACGAGGTCACCCGCGTGGCCCGCGAGGTGGGCACCGAGGGGGAGCTGGGCGGCCAGGCCGACGTACGCGGCGTCGCCGGCACCTGGAAAGACCTCACCGACTCGGTCAACACGATGGCCAGCAACCTGACCCACCAGGTGCGGTCGATCTCGGCCGTGGCGACCGCCGTGGCCCGCGGCGACCTGAGCCAGAAGATCACCGTTAGCGCCCGGGGCGAGGTCGCGGCCCTGGCCGACACGATGAACTCGCTCACCGACACCCTGCGGCTCTTCGCCGAGCAGGTGACCCGGGTGGCCCGCGAGGTGGGCACCGAGGGCAAGCTGGGCGGCCAGGCGGCGGTGCCCAACGTCGCCGGCACGTGGAAGGACCTCACCGACTCGGTGAACTCCATGGCGAGCAACCTGACCGCCCAGGTCCGCAACATCGCCCAGGTCTCCACGGCCGTGGCCAACGGCGACCTGAGCCAGAAGATCACGGTGGCCGCGCAGGGCGAGATCCTGGAGCTGAAGGACACCGTCAACACGATGGTCGACCAGCTCAGCAGCTTCGCCGACGAGGTGACGCGGGTCGCCCGCGAGGTGGGGACCGAGGGCAAGCTGGGCGGTCAGGCCCAGGTCCGCGGCGTCTCGGGCACCTGGCGCGACCTGACCGAGAACGTCAACCAGCTCGCCGGCAACCTGACCAGCCAGGTCCGCAACATCTCCCAGGTCAGCACCGCCGTCGCCAAGGGCGACCTGAGCCAGAAGATCACGGTCGACGCGCGCGGCGAGATGCTGGAGCTGAAGAACACCGTCAACACGATGGTCGACCAGCTCAGCAGCTTCGCCGACGAGGTCACCCGGGTGGCCCGCGAGGTCGGCACCGAGGGCAAGCTGGGCGGTCAGGCGCAGGTCAAGGGCGTCAGCGGTACGTGGCGCGACCTGACCGACAACGTCAACTCGATGGCGTCCAACCTGACCAGCCAGGTCCGCAACATCGCCTCCGTCACCACGGCCGTGGCGAAGGGCGACCTCGGCCAGAAGATCACGGTCGACGCCCGGGGCGAGATCCTCGAGCTCAAGTCGACCGTCAACACGATGGTCGACCAGCTGAGCAGCTTCGCCGACGAGGTGACCCGGGTCGCCCGCGAGGTGGGCACCGAGGGCAAGCTCGGCGGCCAGGCGCAGGTGCGGGGCGTGGCCGGCACCTGGCGTGACCTGACCGACAACGTCAACTTCATGGCGTCCAACCTGACGAGCCAGGTCCGCAACATCGCCCAGGTCTCCACGGCCGTGGCCCGGGGCGACCTGAGCCAGAAGATCACGGTGGACGCCCAGGGCGAGATCCTCGAGCTCAAGCTGACGGTCAACACGATGGTCGACCAGCTGTCGAGTTTCGCCGACGAGGTCACCCGCGTGGCCCGCGAGGTCGGCATCGAAGGCCAGCTCGGCGGTCAGGCCCAGGTCAAGGGCGTCAGCGGTACGTGGCGCGACCTCACCGACAACGTCAACTCGATGGCGTCCAACCTGACCAGCCAGGTCCGCAACATCGCCTCCGTCACCACCGCCGTGGCGAAGGGCGACCTCGGTCAAAAGATCACGGTCGACGCCCAGGGCGAGATCCTCGAGCTGAAGAACACCGTCAACACGATGGTCGACCAGCTCAGCAGCTTCGCCGACGAGGTCACCCGGGTCGGCCGGGAGGTCGGCATCGAGGGCAAGCTGGGTGGCCAGGCCCAGGTGAAGGGCGTCTCCGGCACCTGGCGTGACCTGACCGACAACGTCAACCAGCTCGCCTCGACGCTGACCACCCAGCTCCGCGCCATCGCGGAGGTGAGCACGTCCGTGACCCGCGGCGACCTGACCCAGCGGATCACGGTCGAGGCCCAGGGCGAGGTCGCCGACCTCAAGGACAACATCAACCAGATGATCGTCACCCTGCGCGAGACGACGAAGAAGAACGCCGAGCAGGGCTGGCTGGACTCCAACGTCGCCCGGATCGGTGGCCTGCTGCAGGGCCAGCGAGACCTCGGCGAGGTCTGCCGCATGATCATGACCGAGGTCACGCCGCTGGTCGACGCGCAGCTCGGCGCGTTCTTCCTCGCCGACACCGACGAGGGCGTGGTCCGGCTGCGGCTGACCGCCTCCTACGGCTACGTCGCCCGCGACCACCACGTCGTGTTCGGCCCCGGCGAGGGCCTGGTCGGCCAGGCGGCGCTGTCCCGGCGCCCGATCCGGGTCGGCGCCGAGCCCACCGGCACGCTCACGCTGCGCTCGGGGATGCTCGACGCCAAGCCGCGCGACCTGGTCGTGCTGCCGGTGCTGTTCGAGGGCGAGGTGCTCGGCGTCATCGAGTTCGCCTGCATCGACGCGTTCTCCGACCTGCACTTGACATTCCTGGAACGGCTGGTCGCCACGATCGGCATCGCGCTCAACACGATCCAGGCCAACCGGCGCACCGAGGAGCTGCTGGCCCAGTCGCAGCGGCTGGCCCACGAGCTGCAGGAGCAGTCGGCCGAGCTGCAGCGCACCAACAACGAGCTGGAGGAGAAGGCCAAGCTGCTCTCCGACCAGAACATCAACATCGAGACGAAGAACCGGGAGATCGAGCTGGCCCGGATCGGCCTGGAGGAGAAGGCCCGGCAGCTGTCCGCCGCCTCCGCCTACAAGACCGAGTTCCTAGCCAACATGAGCCACGAGCTGCGTACGCCGCTCAACTCGCTCCTGCTACTAGCCCGGCTGCTGGCCGACAACCCGGACGCGAACCTGACCGCGAAGCAGATCGAGTTCGCCCGCACCATCCACAGTGCTGGGTCCGACCTGCTCTCGCTGATCGACGACATCCTCGACCTGTCCAAGATCGAGGTAGGCCGGATGGACGTCGAGCCGACCGAGCTGCGGTTCGACGAGATCCAGGGCTACGTCGTGCAGGCGTTCGCGCCGCAGGCCGAGGACAAGGGCCTGAGCTTCGAGGTGGTCGTCGCGCCGGAGCTGCCGGAGGTGCTGATCACCGACGGCCAACGGCTCCAGCAGATCCTGCGCAACCTGCTGTCCAACGCGGTCAAGTTCACCGACTCGGGTGAGGTGACGCTGCGGATCCAGGCGGCCGAGCCGAGCCCGGACCTCGACGTGCCGGCGCTGCAGGCGGCCCGCACCGTGTTCGCGTTCTCCGTCACCGACACCGGCATCGGGGTGCCCGACGACAAGCTGGGCCTGATCTTCGAGGCGTTCCAGCAGGCCGACGGCACGACCAGCCGGCGGTACGGCGGCACGGGGCTGGGCCTGTCGATCAGCCGCGACCTGGCCCGGCTGATCGGCGGCACGATCACGGTGGTCTCCGAGCCGGGCATCGGGTCGACGTTCACGCTGCTGGTGCCCGATGTGCTCGCGCCCGACGCCGTCGTCGCGCCGATGCCGGCGCCCGCGCAACCGAAGGTCACCGTGCCGCCGCTGCTGCGGCCCACCACAGACCCGGCCCGCCAGCCGAGCGCGGCCAGCCGGGCGCTCGACGGCGCCACCGTGCTGATCATCGACGACGACGTGCGCAACGTGTTCGCGTTGACCAGCGCGTTGGAGCTGCACGGCATGTCAGTGCTCTACGCCGACAACGGCGGCGACGGCGTGCGGACGCTGGCCGAGCACCCGGAGGTCGACATCGTGCTGATGGACGCGATGATGCCGGACCAGGACGGCTACGAGACCACGCGGGTGATCCGCCGCAACCACCACAACGCCGGCCTGCCCGTGGTCTTCCTGACCGCCAAGGCGATGCCCGGCGACCGGGAGTCCGCGATCGCCGCCGGGGCCACCGACTACATCACCAAGCCGGTGGATCTCGATGAGCTGATCGACCTGATGGCGAGCTGGGTGCACGGCACCGCGGGGCGGGCAAGCCAGGAAGGCGGCACGGTTTGACCGTTAGGGTGGGACGGTGAGTGGCACCGCGAAGGCACTGCTGGTCGATGACCGTAAGGAAAACCTCCTCGCGCTGGAGGCGATCCTGCAAGGGCTGCCGGTGAAATCCGTGGCCGTCGAGAGCGGCGAGGCGGCGCTCAAACAGCTGCTGGTCGACGACTTCGCGGTGATCCTGCTCGACGCGCAGATGCCCGACATGGACGGTTTCGAGACGGCCAACCACATCAAGCGCCGCGAGCGGACCCGGCATGTCCCGATCATCTTCCTGACGGCGGCCGACCGGGACGCCCAGCTCGCGCTGCGCGGTTACGCCGCGGGAGCGGTCGACTACCTGACGAAGCCGTTCGACCCGTGGGTGCTGCGCGCCAAGGTGTCGGTCTTCGTGGACCTCTGGAACAAGAGTCGCCAGCTGGCCGCACACAACGAGGACGTGCGCGAACGCGAGGCGCGGTGGAAGAGCCTGGCGGAGGCGGTCGACGCGGCGACGACCCTGCTGCGCTCCACGGACGACGGCGCCAAGGACCAGGCGATAGCCATCCTCGAGCAGGCCCGCTGGGGCTGAGGCCGCAGCGGCTTAGCTCGAGGGCTCGCTGTTCTTGACCATGAGCGCCGAGCGGAGGCCGGTGATGTCGAGCACCCGCATCAGGAAGTCACCGACGTTGGTCAGCACCAGCACGCTCTGTGCGTCACGGGCCTTACGGCTGAGCACGACGAGCGTGCCGAGGCCGGTGGAGTCGCAGAACGTGACGCCGCCGAGATCGAGGGTGATCCTGGGCGTGGGCTCGGTCAGCACCTCGGTGATCGCGTTGACCAGCCGGTTGCCGGTGAGCATGTCAATCTCGCCGGCGAGACTCAGCACGGCCTCTTCCGGCGTGCGCCGCACGGCGATCGACAGCTCCGGACGCTCCACGCCAGCAGCCTATCGCGATCTACCGGGAGCGGCCCGTCGAGCCGGTCCGCCAGGCCCCCCTGCCTGCCATCTCCTACACGCTGTCAGAATGGCAGCACCGTGACCGAAACTAATTCGGCCGGCCCCGGTCGGTACCCGTCCGACGCGCCGGCATCCGAGGCCCTGTTCCGCCGCGCCCGTGAGCTGACCCCGGGCGGGGTGAACTCTCCCGTCCGCGCGTTCCGGGCGGTCGGTGGCACCCCCCGGTTCATGGTCAGGGGCGAGGGACCCTGGCTCTACGACGCCGACGACCGGCGCTACGTCGACCTCGTCTGCTCCTGGGGCCCGCTGATCCACGGGCACGCCCACCCGGCCGTGGTCGACGCGGTCCAGGCGGCGGCCGCCCGTGGCACGAGCTTCGGCACGCCCACCCCGGGCGAGGTCGAGCTAGCCGCCGAGATGGTCGCGCGGACCCCGATCGACCAGGTCCGCCTGGTCAACTCCGGCACCGAGGCGACGATGTCGGCGATCCGGCTGGCCCGCGGCTTCACCGGCCGCTCCAAGATCGTCAAGTTCGCCGGGTGTTACCACGGTCACGTCGACGCGCTGCTCGCCTCCGCCGGCTCCGGCGTAGTCACGTTCGCGCTGCCGGACTCGCCCGGCGTCACCGGCGCCTCGGCGGCCGACACGATCGTGTTGCCCTACAACGACCTCGCCGCGGTCGAGGCGGTCTTCGCCGAGGACGGCGCGCAGATCGCGGCCGTGATCACCGAGGCCGCGCCCGGCAACATGGGCGTGATCGCGCCGCGCGACGGCTTCAACGCGGGCGTCGCCCGCATCGCCCACGCCCACGGCGCCCTGTTCATCGTCGACGAGGTGATGACCGGCTTCCGGGTCTCCAGGTCCGGCTGGGCCGGCGTCGAGGACACCGAGGCCGATCTCTACACCTACGGCAAGGTGATGGGCGGCGGTCTGCCGGCGGCGGCGTTCGGCGGTCGCGCCGAGATCATGGAGAAGCTCGCCCCGGCCGGCCCGGTCTACCAGGCCGGCACGCTCTCCGGGAACCCGCTCGCCTGCGCCGCCGGCCTGGCCTCGCTGCGGCTCGCCGACGACGCCGTCTACCGGCGCCTCGACGAGACGTCGGCCACAGTGGGCAAGCTGGCCGCCGAGGCGCTGGCCGCCGCGGGTGTCCCGCACCGGTTGTCGTACGCCGGAAACATGTTCTCGATCTTCTTCACCGACGCGGACGTGGTCGACTTCGACGGCGCCCGCGCCCAGAACGTGCCCGCCTTCAAGGCGTTCTTCCACGCGATGCTCGACGCCGGCGTCTACCTCCCGCCGAGTGCGTTCGAGGCCTGGTTCGTGTCGGCGGCGATCGACGACGCCGCCCTCGAGGTGTTGGCCGCGGCCCTGCCGGGCGCGGCGCAGGCGGCGGCGGACGCGGGGGGCGCGACGTGACGACAACGGTGGTGCACGTGCTGCGGCACGGCGAGGTGCACAACCCGGACAAGATCCTGTACGGGCGGCTGCCCGGCTTCAAGCTCAGCGAGCTCGGTGGCCAGATGGCCAAGGCCGCCGCCCAGGCGCTGGCCGACCGCGACGTCACGCACGTCGTGGCCAGCCCGCTGGAACGCGCGCAGGAGACGGCCGAGCCGATCGCGGCCCAGTTCGGCCTGCCGGTCGGCGTCGACGAGCGGCTCATCGAGAGCGCCAACTGGTTCGAGGGCAAGCGGGTCTCACCCGGCGACGGCTCGTTCCGCGACCCGCGCAACTGGTGGGTGCTGCGCGACCCGCTGACCCCGTCCTGGGGCGAGGCCTACCGGGCGATCGCCGAGCGGATGTTCGCGGCCGTGCACGCCGCCCGGGTCGCGGCCGAGGGCCACGAGGCGGTCTGCATCTCGCACCAGCTGCCGATCTGGACGCTGCGCCGCTACGTCGAGCACAAGCGGCTCTGGCACGACCCGCGCCGACGCCAATGTGGACTGTGCAGCCTGACCTCGTTCCACTTCGACGGGGCCAAGGTGGTCGGCATCGGCTACTCGGAGCCGGCCGCGCACCTCGTCGCGCTGTCGCCCAACGCCCGCAACGCCAAGGGCGCCTAGCGTGCGCCGTCGTGGGCTCCTCGTCGGGACAGCGGTCGCCGCCTTCGCGGTGGCCGCCATCGTCTACGTGGTCACCGGCCGCGGCGGCGACAGTTGGCAGGACCTGTGCTCGGCGTCGGCCGAACAGGTCATCGAGTGCGCCGCCGGCAAGCGTCCGGTGGCGCCGGCCATTTCCGGCGAGCTGCTGGAGGGCGGCACCTACGACTCGGCGTCGAGCGCCGGCAAGGTCGTCGTCGTCAACTTCTGGGGATCGTGGTGCCCGCCGTGCCGGGCCGAGATCGACGACCTGGAAGCGGTCTACGAGTCGACCAAGGCCAAGGGCGTCGACTTCCTCGGCATCAACATCCGCGACAGCCGCGACGCCGCCCTCGCGTTCCACAACCAGCGCGTGGCCTACCCGAGCGTGTTCGACCCCTCCAGCAAGCTGGCGCTCGGCTACGAGATCCCGCCCAACTCCATCCCCGCCACGATCGTCGTCGACCGGTCCGGTGACATCGCGTACGTGATCCGCCGCGCCGTCACCACGGACCAGCTCCAGCGGATCGTCGAGCGGGTCGCGGCCGAGGCTTCCTGATGGGCGAGACGTTCGGCGACCTCGCGATCAGCGGCCCGCTGCTGTTCGCCATCGGCGGCGCGGCGCTGGCCGGCCTGGTCAGCTTCCTCTCACCCTGCGTCCTCCCCTTGGTCCCCGGCTACCTGAGCTACGTCACCGGCCTCGCCGGCTCCGAGCTCGAAAGGAACGGCCCGTTACTAACGGTTTCCGCAGAACAACGGACCGTTCCTAACGCCGGAGGCGGTGCTCTGGCGACCGCGGTGCGCGAGCGCAGTCGGGTGTTCGCCGGCACGATGTTGTTCATCGTCGGGTTCACCACCGTGTTCGTGCTTGTGGCGGTGCTGGTCAGCCGGGTCGGCTGGGCGATGGTCGAGCACCGGCGGTTGCTGGAGATCGTCGTCGGCTCACTGATCATCGTGCTGGCACTGGCCTTCCTCGGCGTCATCCCCGGCCTGCAGCGCGAGGTGCGGATCCAGGCGCTGCCGAAGGCCGGCCTGCTCGCCGCCCCGGTGTTCGGCGCCGTGTTCGCGCTCTCCTGGGTGCCGTGCGTGGGCCCGACGATGGGCTCGGTGCTGCTGCTGGCCAGCACGTCGGGGCAGGTCGACCGGGCCGTCGTGCTCGCCGTCGCGTACTGCCTCGGGTTGGGCATCCCGTTCGTGGTCTTCGGCCTGTTCTTCACCCGGCTGCTCGGGCTGTTCAAGCTGATCCGCCGCAACAGCCAGTGGGTGACCCGCGTGGGGGCCGCGTTGCTGATCGCGATCGGCGTGGCCCTGATCACCGGCGCTTGGAGCACCTTCCTGATCTGGCTGCAGCCCAGCGGCGCGGGAAGCATCGGGATCTGAATGACCGCCACCGAGACCCGACCCGCGCCGCCGGCCCCGCCGCCCCGCCCACCCGGCTGGGGCAGCTGGCTGCTCGGCCTGGCCCGCGGCTTCTGGCGGCAGTTGACGAGCATGCGCACCGCGCTGGTCCTGCTCTTCCTGCTGGCCGTCGCGTCGATCCCCGGCTCGGTGCTGCCACAGAGCAACGTGGCGGTCGAGCAGGTCCAGAACTTCTACCGCGACCACCCGACGCTGGCACCCTGGGTCGCCAAGGTCGGTGGATTCGACGTCTTCGGCTCCGCCTGGTTCGCCGCGATCTACCTGCTGCTGTTCACGTCGCTGATCGGCTGCGTGCTGCCGCGGCTGCGCGACCACTACCGGGCGATCCGTTCCCGGCCGCCGAACGTGCCGGCCCGGCTCGACCGGCTGCCCCACCACGAGACGGTCGCGGACTTCGACGGCGACGTGGCGCAGGTCGCCGCGGCCCTGCGCAAGCAACGCTGGCGGGTCGTCGTGCGCGACGACACCGTGTCGGCGGAGAAGGGCTACCTCAAGGAGACCGGCAACCTGCTCTTCCACTTCTCGCTGATCGCCGTGCTCGTCGCGGTGGCGCTCGGCTCGTGGTACGGCTGGCACGGCAACCGGATCCTCGTCGCCGGCAAGGACTCCGGCTTCTGCAACAGCCTGCAGCAGTACGACGAGTCGAAGCTCGGCCCGCGGGTCGACGACAAGCTGCAGCCGTTCTGCCTGACGCTGGACGACTTCAAGGCGTCGTTCCAGACGACGGGGCAGCCCAAGGAGTTCCGCGCGACGGTCACGGTCGAGGGCGACGGGCCGACCCGCACCGACAGCTTCTCCGTCAACGACCCGCTGCGGCTCGACGGTGCCTCGGTCTACCTGCTCGGCCACGGTTACGCGCCGATCCTGCGCTACACCGACCGGTTCGGGAAGGCGCAGACCAAGGAAGGCCCGTTCCTCTCGGAAGACGAGATGCAGACCAGCTCGGGCGCCATCTCGTTCCCGGACGCCAACGTGGACCCGGCCACCGGCCTGCGGGACCCGAACCTGCAGATGGGCTTCGACGGCCTCTACCTGCCGACGGCACCCGACCAGGCGCCGTACCTGCGCTCGCAGTTTCCCGCGGAGAACAACCCCGCGCTGCTGCTGACCGCCTACCGCGGCAACCTCGGCCTCGACGCCGGCATCCCGAGCTCGGTCTACCGGCTCGACCAGACCCAGATCGACGCGGGCCGGCTCAAGCAGGTCGGCGAGGCCAAGCTGCTCAAGCCCGGCGAGTCGTGGACGCTCGACGACGGCTCGACCGTGCAGTTCGTCGGCACCAAGGCCTACGCGGTCCTGTCGGTGCGGCATGACCCCGGCCAGGGCATCGCGCTGGTGGCGTCGGTGCTCGCCCTCACCGGTCTGATGGGCTCGCTGTTCGGCAAGCGCCGGCGCGTCTTCTTCCGGCTGGCTTCCCCATCTCCGACATCCAGTAGTAGATTGCTCGAGGCCGGTGGCCTCCCGCGCACCGACTACCCCGGCTTCGCCGAGGAGTTCGCTTCCACCGTCGCCGCCGTGAGAGAGAAGACCTGATGGCCGCCTTGTCGGACACGCTGCTGGTGGTGGCCATGCTCGGCTACCTCGTCGCGATGATCTGCTACGCCGCCGTGTACGCGTTCGGCGACCGCGGTGCCGTCGCCCGCGTGGCGACCCGGGAGCGCGAACTCGTCGGCGCCGGCGGACCGCCGGTGGTGATCGAAGAGGTGAAGCCGGCGGCGCAGCCACCGACCCGCGGCGCCTGGGCGGGCCGGGTCGCCGCCGCGGTGCTGGTGCTGGCCGGCGTGGCCCAGATCGGCTCGCTGGTCTTCCGTGGCGTCGCGGCCGACCGGCTGCCCTGGGGCAACATGTACGAGTACGTCCTGGCGGCCACCTCGGTCGCGGCGGTGGCGTGGGTCGTCGTGATGGTCCAGCGGCCGGCGCTGCGGCACCTCGGGCTCTACGTCGCGCTGACCCAGGTGGTCCTGCTCGGCGTGGCCGCGCTGTTCCTCTACGTGCCGGTCGGTCCGCTGGTGCCGGCCCTGGACTCCTACTGGCTGGCGATCCACGTGACCGCCGTGGCGATCTCGTCCGGCATCTTCCTCATCGGCTTCGTGCCGGCGGCCCTGTTCCTGATCCGCTCGGGCTACGACAAGGGCCGGATGAGCTTCCCGTTCAGCCTGGGCGAGCGCCTGCCGGCCGCGGCCGTCCTCGAGCGACTGTCGTTCCGCCTGCACGCGTTCGCGTTCCCGATCTGGACCTTCGGCGCGCTGATCGCCGGCCCGATCTGGGCGGAGTCGGCCTGGGGACGCTACTGGGGCTGGGACCCCAAGGAGGTGTGGGCGTTCATCTCCTGGATCGTCTACGCCGGCTACCTGCACGCGCGCGCGACCCCGAGCGTCAAGCAGACGACGGCGACCTGGATCGCGGTGCTGGGCTTCCTGACGATGCTGATGAACCTGTTCGGCGTCAACATCTTCTTCACGGGCCTCCACTCGTACGGCGGCCTCTGACCTCACCCGAACGGCCATGGATCGCGGCCGATCCTGTCGCTACGCTCTCCCTTGATCAAGTTCTGACGGGGGAGCGAGATGGTGGTACGTCGCGGCCTTGCGCTGCTGAGCATCGGTGTGTTGACGGCGGCCGGGCTGGCGGTCGGCGTAGCGGCGGCGGCCGAACCGCCGGCGACCATCCACGTCGCCAACTCCTGCGGCAGCACGCAGGACGGCAGTAAGAGCAGGCCCTACTGCACGATCTCGAAGGCCGCGGAGGTGGCGCTGCCCGGCCAGACGATCGCCGTGGACAAGGGCCGGTACGCCGAGACCGTCGTGGTGCCCTCCGGACAACCGGGCAAACCGATCACGTTCGCCGCGTACCGCGGGCCTGGTGGCCGCGTCGAACTTGACCCGGGCCCGACCGGGACGGCTTTCCGCGCCTCGGGCGTGCACGACGTCGTCATCGACGGGTTCGAACTCGGCTACGGCACCGCGGCCCCCGTGCTCGTCGAGAACTCGAGCGACATCACGGTCTCCAACGGCTGGCTCACGACCGTCGACGTGCCCGGAGTCGACGTCCGAGGCGGCTCGCAGCGGGTGACGGTCAGCGGCATGTCGGTGTGGGCCGTTCGCGCTCCGGCCTTCGCGATCGGCGCGGGCGCCACCGGCACGGTGCTCGCCGGCAACAGCGTGCGACTCGTCCGCAGTGTCGGCCCCGCGGTGCACCAAGCCGTCACAGTGGCCGACGCCCCCGCGACGACGATCACCAACAACACGATCGTGACGGACTGCGGCACCGGTGTCGCGGTCTCCGGGGCGTCGGCCGGGTTCGCCCTCCACAACTCGATCGTGCGCACCGTCGCCGTCGGCCTCTCCGGCCGGTGCGCCGCGGCGTCGGGCCCCGATCCGGCGAGTGTGCTGCCGGTGACGGTCGCCGGCGCGGCCACCGCCGACGGGCGCGTCGACTACAACGTGATCGATCCCGGGCACGGTGGTGCGCTCTACTCGTGGGGCGACACCGCCTATCCGAGCCTGACGGCGTTCCGGGACGCCACCGGCCAGGGAACGCACGACATCGCCGCCGACCCGAAGCTCGTCAACGCCGACTCGTACGACGCGGGGTGGAGCCTGACGCCCGAATCGCCGGCGATCGACTCCGCGTTGGCCGACGCGCCGGCGCGACCCGCCACGGACCTGGTGGGCAACGCCCGCGCCGACAAGCCCGACAGCCCTAACAGCGGTGGGGGCTTCGTCGACCGCGGCGCTGTCGAGTTGGTGCCCGCCGCGTCGCTGACCTCCACCATCAGCCGGGTGCCCGGCGGCAGCGCGTTCGAGACCGTGACGACCGCCAAAGCGAGCTATGCCTGGGTCACCGACGGGCCGATCGGCGTGTTCACCTTCAACCGGAACGTGGGGCGGCCGATCGTCAACCGCACCGGAACCGCCCGAGTCACCTTCACCAAGGCCGGCTGGGCGTGCGTGATGATCGAGTTCAGCCCCGACGGCTTCCGGTCCGCCAAGGAACCCCAGTACCAGTCGCCCTGCATGATGCTCGGTGGCTCCTACACCGCGGTGGCTCCGCAACGGGTGCTCGACACCCGGACCGCGACCGGAGTGTCCGGCACCCGCCCGGTGAACTCCAACGAGGAGATCCAGTTCGCGCTGCCGGCACCGGCCGCGAACGCCAGCGCGGTCGTGCTGAACGTCACCGTGACGAAGCCGACGGGGTTCGGCGCCGTGAAGGTCTACGAGGCCGGCGACACCGAGCCCAACGGCAACAGCATCATGTTCGCCACCAACCAGACCATCGCGAACCTGGTGACCGTGCGGGTCCGCAACGGCCGGGTGGCCCTCGCCAACAAGAGCTACGGCACGGTGCACGTGCTCGCCGACCTGGCCGGCTACTACGCCGACGGGACAACCGGTCTGCGCACGGCGACGCCGGTCCGGGTCCTCGACACCCGCACCGCGACCGGCGTGCCCGGCACCGCCCCGATCGGTCCACAAGGGAAGGTGACGGTCGACGTGTCGTCGCGGGTGCCGGCCGGGACCGCCGCCGTGGTGCTCAGCCTGACCGCCACGAAGCCGACCCAGAGCGGCCACTTCACGGCCTATCCGCCCGGCGCGGCGGTGCCGGCGGCGTCGAACATCAACTTCGTGGCGAACCAGACGGTGAACAACATGGTCATCGCCCCGGTCGTGAACGGGAAGATCGCGTTCGCACACGGCGGCTCGGGCACGGTGCACCTGATCGCCGACCTGTCGGGCTGGTTCGCGCCCGGCGGCGGCGACATGTACCTGCCGACCTATCCGAGCCACCTGCTCGAGCCGGGCTTCAACGCCGGCGCCACGGTCGGCCCGGGCAAGTCGGTGCGGGTCTTCGTCAGCGACAACGAGTGCGGTTCGACACCGTGTGAGCCGCGTGCCGCCGTCGTCGTCAACGTGGCCGTCACCTCACCGCAGTCGGGCGGTTACCTGTCGGTCTATCCGTACGGGCAGGCCCGGCCCGCGGCGTCCGTGCTCAACTTCGGTGCGGGTCAGAACCTCGCGACCCTGGTCACCGTCGGTCTCGGCGAAGACTCGTTCATGGTCTACAACAGCAGCTCCGGGACGGTTCAGGTCTGGGTGGACCAGGCCGGCTTCTATCTCGGACCGGTGACCTGACGCCAAGCAGCAGCCGGGGCGATCCCGGCGTTGTCAGGGGTATGAGGGACGAGCATGGACGCTGATCTCGAGGCGGAGTTCAGCGATTTCGTGGCGGCGCGGTCGCATGCGTTGTTTCGCACCGCGCTCGCGTTGACCGGGCATCGGCAGCAGGCCGAGGACCTGTTGCAGATCGTGCTGATCCGGGGCGCGAAGCACTGGCCGCGGATCCGGTCCGGCGCGCCCGAGGCCTATCTGCGCACCGCGCTCTACCGCCAGCGGACCAGCTGGTGGCGCAGCCTGCGCCGCCGACCGGAGGTGTCCACCGCCGCGGTGCCGGAGACCGCCGTCACCGGCGACGCGACGGCGACCGTCGACCTCCACCTCGCACTGCGGCACGCGCTGACGCGGTTGGCGCCCAAACACCGCGCGGTGCTGGTGTTGCGCTACTTCGAGGACCGCCCGGACGACGAGATCGCCGGGATCCTCGGGTGCGCCGAGTCGACCGTGCGCAGCCAGGCTGCCCGCGCGCTCGCCCGGTTGCGCCAGCTCGCCCCCGAACTTCAGTTCGATGCGAAGGAGGACGCGTCGCGATGAGCGATCGCCTCACCGGCGCTCTGCGCCAGACGTTCGAGCAGCTCGCCGACGACGGTCCGCCACCGGCCGGGCTGGCCCGCACCGCGTTGTCCCGCGCCCGGCGGCAACGGCGGGCCCGGCTCGCTCGCGGGGTCGGTCTGGCCGTGTGCGCCGCACTGGCCGGCGGGGTCGCCCTCGTCGGCCAACAGGGCGGTGGCACGCCGGTGGCCGGCGGGCCGGGCCGGTCGGTGGTCACCGTCTACAGCAGCATCCGCGACCTCGCGGTCGAAGACGGCAGCCCGGCGTTCGACTACTCGCTGCTGCTCGACCGGGAGACCGGCAGGTACGAGCGGGTCGACTACCGGTCCGTCACGCCCGCACCGGACGGCGACCGGCTGCTGGTCGGGGTCGGTGACAACAGCGCGGCGCATCCCACCCGAGTCGGCATCATGGACCAGGCGGGTGGCGACGTCAGGTGGATCGACGACAAGCAGATCCCGTGGTTCCCCGGTAACGCCGGCGACGGCGTGTGGTCGCCGGACGGCCGGCGGATCGCGTTCCGGCTGCCCAACGACGACGTCGGGCTGGTCGTCGTGGACGCGGAGACCCTCAAGGCCACCTTCGTGCCGTTGCCCGACTTCCGCCAAGGTGACATCCGGCCGCGGTGGACGCCCGACAGTGCCGGCTTCGCGATCACCCTGGGTGGCCATGAAACCGAGGGCAGCCCGTTCCAGGCGACCGAGGTGCGCTTCTACAACCTCGACGGCACAGTGCGGCGCAGCCTTCCGGTGCCCGACGCCACGCTCGGCGAAGCGCCCGCCTTCTCCGCCGGAGGGCAGCTGGCGCTGAGTGGGCCGGGCGGCGGTGAGTCGCCGTTCTCGGTCGTGGTCGTCGACCCCGAGTCGGGCGCGGAGCGCGCGCGGTTCACCGTGCCCGGCGCCGGCCGGATCGTCAGTTGGGTCGGCGAGGAACACCTGCTGATCCACACGTACGACGGGTCCGGCGCACTCCAGGTCGTCGACCTCCACGGCGCCGTGACCAAGCGGTTCACCCCGCCCGACGGCGTCTTCGCCCAGGAGATCCACGTCGGTTCCGCCGCCGGGCTGCCGGCCTCGGCCGCCGACCTGACCTTCTGAACCGGGGGCCGGGAAGGTGCGACCCAGGCCATAGGCGAGACTGCTACTTATGGCCCGCGCCTTCCCGTACCCGGACCTGAAGGACTTCATCGCCGCCCTCGAGAGCGCCGGTGAGCTGCGGCGTGTCGGAGTGCCGGTCGATCCGACGCTGGAGATCAGCGAGGTGGTGACCCGGACCGTCCGCGCCGGTGGACCCGCGTTGCTGTTCGAGCGGCCGACCCGGGGCGAGATGCCGGTGGCGATCAACCTGTTCGGCACCGAGCGGCGCACCGCGATGGCCCTCGGCGTCGAGCGCCTCGACGAGATCGGCGACCGGATCGGCGCCATGGTCAAGCCGGAGCTGCCCGTCGGCTGGTCGGGCATCCGCGACGGGCTCGGCAAGGTCATGCAGCTCAAGTCCGTGCCTCCGAAGAAGGTCCGGACCGCGCCCTGCCAGCAGGTGGTCTACAAGGGCAACGACGTCGACCTCAACCGGCTGCCGGGGCTGCAGGTCTGGCCCGAGGACGGCGGGATCTACCACAACTTCGGGCTCACCCACACCAAGCACCCAGAAACCGGCAAGCGCAACCTCGGCCTCTATCGCCTCCAGCAGCACTCGCACAACACCCTGGGGATGCACTGGCAGATCCACAAGGACTCCACGGCGCACCACGCGGTGGCCGAGCGGCGCGGTGAGCGGCTCCCAGTGGCGATCGCGATCGGCGCCGACCCGGTGGTCAGCTACGCGGCCAGCGCGCCGCTGCCCGGCGACATCGACGAATACCTGTTCGCGGGCTTCCTCCGCGGCGAGCGGGTCGAGATGGTCGACTGTCTGACCGTGCCGTTGCAGGTGCCCGCCCAGGCACAGATCGTGCTGGAGGGCTACATCGAGCCCGGCGAGCGGCTGCCCGAGGGCCCGTTCGGCGACCACACCGGCTTCTACACCCCGGTCGAGCCGTTCCCGGTCATGCACGTCGAGTGCGTCACGACCCAGCGCGACCCCGTCTACCACTCGATCATCACGTCCAAGCCGCCGCAGGAGGACCACGGTCTCGGCAAGGCCACCGAGCGGATCTTCCTGCCGCTGCTCCGGCTGCTGATCCCGGACATCGTCGACTACGACCTGCCCTCGGCCGGCGTGTTCCACAACTGCGTGATCGTCTCGATCCGCAAGCGCTACCCGAAGCACGCCCAGAAGGTGATGAGCGCGGTCTGGGGCGCCCACCTGCTGTCGCTGTCCAAGCTGATCGTGGTGGTCGACGACGACTGCGACGTGCACGACTACGCCGAGGTGGCGTTCCGCGCGTTCGGCAACGTCGACTACACGCACGACCTGCTGCTCACGCAGGGCCCGGTCGACCACCTGGACCACGCGTCCTACCAGCAGTTCTGGGGTGGCAAGGCCGGTGTCGACGCCACCCGCAAGCTGCCGACCGAGGGCTACACCCGCGGCTGGCCGGACGAGATGACCATGTCGCCGGAGATCACGGCCCTGGTCGACAAGCGGTGGAAGGAGTACGGCATCTGATGGTCGCCGTGACGGCGCCGGCCCCCAACCGGGTCCGGGCCTTCATGCGGCTGGTGATGATCGAGCACTCGATCTTCGCCTTGCCGTTCGCCTACGTCGCCGCGCTGGCCGCGATGCGGCTCGACGGCGGCCACGTCCAGTGGGACACGCTGGCGCTGATCACCATCGCGATGGTGGCGGCTCGGACGGTCGCCATGGCCGCCAACCGGATCATCGACCGGCGAATCGACGCGCAGAACCCGCGCACGGCGAACCGCGAGCTCATCACCGGCGCGGTCTCCCTGCGTACCGCCTGGATCGGCCTGTTGATCTCGCTGGCCGTCTTCGAGGGCACCGCGGCCGCGCTCAACCCGCTCTGCCTGGTGCTCTCGCCGGTGGCGCTGTTCCTGCTGGTCATCTACTCCTACGCGAAGCGGTTCACCAACTACCCGCAGCTGTTCCTGGCCGCGGCCCAGGCGGTGGCCCCGGTCGGCGCGTGGATCGGCGTGACCGGCGAATGGTCCTGGCCGGCGTTCGTGCTCGGCGTCGCGGTGGGCACCTGGATCGGCGGCTTCGACTGCATCTACGCGGTGCAGGACCTCGAGGCCGACCGCCGCATCGGCATCGGCTCGGTGCCGGTCCGCCACGGCGTACGCGGCGCGCTGGTCATCTCCGCGGTCACGCACGTGGTGACGGTCGCCTTCTACATCTGGTTCGGCTTCCTCGCCGACCTGGGCTGGCTCTGGCTGGCCGGCGTAGCGATCACCGCGGCGGTGCTGGTCTACGAGCACGCCATCGTCAAGCCGTCCGACCTGTCGCGGGTCAACCGCGCCTTCTTCACCGCCAACGGCGTGATCGGCATCGTCCTGTTCGCCTTCGCCCTGCTCGACCTCGTCACGCTGCAGGGTCTGCGGGGCTAGCACTTCATCGCGAGTCGTGGATCCGTGCGTAGATGGAGTCGAGGATCTGGTCGGCGTCCGTTGCGCGGCTCAGGCCATTTCCTGGTCGGCTCGCCAAGCCGCCGAAACAGCGGGGACAACTTGATCCAGTGCGGCGCATCAGGTGACCGACGGCGACCGGCCATGATCCTGTGCATCTCACCTGGACCGCTCACGGCGTGTCTCCCAGACGACGTTCACACGATCATGCGGCACGCCACTCCCGGACCAGACTCCGTACACACGATCAACGGGGGCGGCGTCGGGACGATCCGATCCGGCGAACACGGCCCCCGAACGGGCCCTAGGTGTAGTGTGAGCTTGACCCGGTTTCCCGGACACTTCTGGTGTGGTGATCACGCCGCGGTGGCTAGATCGGTGTGGTGTCGTTCGTAGTCGATCGGGGACAGGTTGCCAAGGGCCGAGTGCCGTCGGCGTGGGTTGTACCAGGCCTCGATCCACTCGAAGATGGCGTTGGCCAGCTCCTGACGGTTGCCCCAAGGTTGGCGGTCGAGGAGCTCGAGCTGCATGGAGCCGAAGAACGATTCGACCAGGCTGTTGTCGTAGCAGTCACCGATCGAGCCCATCGAGCCGAGCAGCCCGGCCGTGCGTAGCCGGTGCCCGAACGCCCAACTGGTGTATTGGGTGCCGTGGTCGGAGTGGACCACGGTCTGTCCGGCCACCGGTCGGCGGCGCCAGCGGGCCATGTCCAGGGCGTCGACGACCAGCTCCGTGCGTAGGTGGTCGGCGATCGACCAGCCCACGACCCGGCGGGCGAACACGTCCAGGACGACCGCGCAGTAGACCCAGCCCTGCCCGGTGCGGTGTTGGGTGATGTCGGTGACCCACAGCGCGTCTGGACGGTTGGCGACGAACCGGCGGTTGACCAGATCCGCTGAGGGTGTGGCGGCCGGATCCCTGACGGTGCAACCCCTTCGCCGCCGCCGATACACCCCTTCGAGGCCGTCGGCGCGCATCAGCCGAGCGACCCGTTTACGGCCGCATCGGACCCCGGCCGCCAGGCGCAGCTCGGCATGGACCCGCGGCGCGCCGTAGCTACCGCGGGACATCTGATGGATCTCGCGGATCGTGCGGGTGAGCGCCTCATCGGCCATCGCCCGCCGGCTGGGCCCACGCCGGCGCCAGTGGTGGAACCCGGCCCTCGACACGCCCAGCACCCGGCAGCACACCGCCACCGGTATGCCGTCGGCGGTGAGCTCTACGACGACCGGGTAGATCATTTTGGGAGGACGTTCTCCCGCGCGAAATAGGCCGCGGCCCGGCGCAGGATCTCGTTCTCCACCTCCAGACGCCGCTTCTCCTTACGCAGCGCGGCCAGCTCCTTGCGTTCCTCGCTGGTCAACCCCTCACGCCTGCCGGCGTCCCGGTCAGCCTGGGCCAACCAGTTACGCAGGCACGACTCGGAGATCCCCAAGCCTTTCGCGACCTGCGCGATCGGCTGCTCCCTCAACCGGGCCAACTCGACCGCACGCTCACGGAACTCCGGCGGGTGTGGTGCAGGCATCCGAACTCCTCCCTCGGCGACAGTCTCGCCTCAGATCAGGTGTCCGGGAAAGCGGGTCAAGCTCAAGTGACCATGAGCGTTGTTGACGGCGTGGTGGCTTGAGATGTGAGAAGACCTCCGGCGAGGTGTGAGGTGCTGACGCTCATACCTGAAACCGGAGGTCTTCGTGGCCCACCGTAATGCCCGGCTGACCGTGCACGGCAGGCGGACACTGATTCATCGCGTGGTGGTCGAGGGCCGTCCCGTCGCTCACGTGGTCAAGGAACTGGGGTGCTCCCGCGCTACCGGCTACAAATGGCTGGCCCGATGGCGCGCGGAAGGCGACGCCGGGCTCTTCGACCGGCCCAGCGTGGCCCATCGGATACCCGCCAAGACCCCTCCCGAAGTGGAGGCACGGGTCTGCCAACTGCGGACCACCCTCAAACGCGGGCCACACCGGCTGGCCGCGCTGCTGAACATGCCCACCTCGACCGTGCACGCGGTCCTGACCCGCCACGGCCTGCACCGTCTGGCCTGGCTCGACCGCCCGACCGGCCAGCTGATCCGCCGCTACGAACGCGCCCACCCGGGCGAGCTGATCCACGTCGACGTCAAGAAGATCGGCCGGCTCCGCGACAGCGGCGGCTGGCGCGTCCACGGCCGCGGCAGCAGCCAGGAGCGACGCGCCAAAGCCGACCGCAACGCCGGCGGCCGGGTCGGCTACGAATACGTCCACGCCGCGATCGACGACCACACCCGCCTGGCCTACGCCGAGATCCACCCCGACGAGAAAAGCACCACCTGCGCCGCGTTCCTACGAAACGCCGCCGCCCACTTCGCCGCCCTGGGCATCACCGGCATCCAACGCGTGATGACCGACAACGCGCCCGTCTACCGCCGCGGCCACGCCTGGCGCGACGCCCTGACCGACCTCGGCGCCACCGCACGTTTCACCAAGCCCTACCGACCCCAAACCAACGGCAAGGCCGAGCGCTTCAACCGCACCATGGCCGACGAATGGATCTACTCCCGGCCCTTCACCAGCAACCAGGACCGCGCCGACGCCCTTCCCACATGGCTACACACCTACAATCACCACCGCACACACCGCGCTCGCAGGCAAGCCACCCATCAGCCGCGTCAACAACGGTCCTGGAAGCTACACCTAGACATCGCCGAATCACGAAGCATGTCGTGATCTCCATGAACGCCGCTAGGTTTGCGATGTTGTCGGCGGACGAGTCGACGGACGGAGCTGTCGTGTTGTCCCCGTCACCCAGACATCGCATGCCGCAGGTGTCTCGATTCTCAAGACACCACTACATGGGGCTGACCCAGTCCTCGACGATCGTCGGCAGGGGATACCGGGGTGACTCGAGCGACCAGTCGATCGTGCCGCGGACCGAGTCGGCGACGCCCTCGACGTAGCGGCGGACCGCGACGTCGATGCGGGCGCCGAACGCCGGCACGGCCGCGCGGAGTTCGACGAACCGGGTCATCCGTTCCTGCCAGCGGCCGATCACCTCGGTGATGGCGGCGTCGCGGGACAGGCCCCGCTCGCGGGCCGTGGCCAGCACCAGGTTGTGCCCGACCGCCGTGTTCTCGTCGCGCTCGAGCGAGAGCAGGTCGTTGAACCAGGAGAGCAGGTCGTTGCCGGCCGCGCTGATCTCGCGCAGCACCGGGTGGTGGTAGACGGCCTCCGGGATCCGGGTCCGCAGCCCGGCGGCGAACTCGATCAACGCGTACGACACGTACGCCGCCGACGTGGCCCGGCGCAGCTGGATGTATTCGACGATGCCGGGGCGGCGGCCGACCCACTTGTTGCTGGCCTCGACGAGGATGCCGTCGAGGTGGTGGCGCAGCGCGTCGGTGATCCGGTCGACGGACATCTCGGACAGGCCGGCGGTGATCTCGCGCCACGAGTCGAGGAGCATCGCGCGCATGGGTTCGGGCAGGCCGGGCGCCGGCGTGCGGCCGTCGCTGTCGATCGTGGTGTAGACGCCGTCGACCGTGGCCCGCACCCGCTCCAGCGGTGGCGCGGCGCTGCTGTCGACCGTGTCGTCGAGCAGGAAGAACCACGTGAACAGCGCGGTCACCAGGCGCAGGTCGGGGGCGTTGGCGTCGGGATAGAGCCGGCCGGCGTAGCGGGCGAACCCAGCCCCGCGCAGTCGCTCCGCCGTGTCGACGGGCACGCCGCGATCGACGAGCCACCCGGTCAACCAGTCCTGGACGTCATCGGCGTGCGGAGAGATCCGCGGCGGGATGGGGCAGAACAGACCGGGCGTCACCATGGGCAGCGGCCTCCCGTGTGCGGGCCGGGTGGGGCGACCCCGGCTCATAGGCTTGACCGTATGCGAACGCCGTGGGTGGTAGGGGTCTCGGGAGCATCTGGTACGCCATATGCGGCTTCGGTGCTGCGGGGGTTGCTCGATGCGGGGGAGTCTGTCGATCTCGTCGTCTCCCGCGCGGCGCGGCTGACGATCCTCGACGAGACCGGGGCGCCGCTGCGTGACGGGCACTGGAAGGACGACCTGGCCCGCTGGCTCGGCCGCGACCTGGCCGGCGCCGACCTGCACTTCTGGCCCGCCGGCGACCTGGCTGCGGGGCCGAGCAGCGGGTCCTACCCGGCCCGCGGGATGGTCGTGGTGCCGGCCAGCACGGCGGCCTGTGCGGGCATCGCCCTGGGGCTCTCAAAGGATCTGCTGCAGCGCGCGGCCGAGGTGAGTCTCAAGGAGCGCCGGCCGACGGTGCTCGTGCCACGGGAAACCCCGGTGACCCGCAGTCACCTGCTGCATCTGCTGGAACTCGACGCCGCCGGTGCCGTCGTGCTGCCGGCCAGTCCGGGCTTCTACGGCGCCGGCGCCGCGGCGACCGCCGCGCAGTTGGTCGACTTCGTGGCCGGCAAGATCCTCGACGCGATCGGCGTCGATCATGACCTTTCCCGGCGTTGGACCGGAGTGATCGGCGGTGCCTCCGCGAGCCCGCCCGGCGAGCCCGCCTGACGGGCCGCCTCAGGCCTCAGTGCAGGCCGGCGTTGGTCGGTCCGTGGTTGCCGCTCTGGGTCGGCCCAGCGTTGCGAGGACGGCCGTCGGCGCCGTCGTCCAGGTCGTCGAGCACGCCTTCGCCCTCGAGCAGGGCCCGGACCTCGGACTCCCGGAAGCGTCGGTGCCCACCAGGTGTCCGGATGCTCCCGATCCGGCCCGCCGCGGCCCATCGCGTCACGGTCTTGGGGTCCACCCGGAAGAGCGCAGCCACCTCGCCCGGCGTCAGCAGACGATCTCCAGTGTCCACGGTCCCCTCCTCGCGTCAGCGAAAGCCTCTCGAACTGGTCAGATGTGCGCCCCGGCAGTGCGCGAGAGGCTTTCATAGGGACGTACGGCCATTAGAGCACCGTGAGAGTGCACTGTCCTGGAATCGGGGAAAACGCACTGTGTGGGCAGATCCCCGGTAAAATTGCGAGCCGTACTCTCCTTTGCCCATGTTTCACGCGGACCGGCGAATCGTCCACTCCCGGCCCCGGTTAGGGTCTCAGGACGTGGATGCCATCGACCTGCGCCTCGTGGAGTTGTTGCGTACCAACGCCCGCCTGTCCTTCGCCGAGCTCGCCCGACAGGTCGGGTTGTCGGCGCCGGCGGTGCACGAGCGGGTCGGAAAGCTGGAATCGTCCGGTGTGGTCCGTGGCTACCGGGCCGAGGTCGATCCGGCCGCCGTCGGGCTCGGCGTGACCGCGATGATCGGCGTCGTCGAGGAGTCGACCACCGACGCCGACGACCTCCAGGCGCTGCTCCGCGAGATGCCCGAGATCGAGTCCTGCTACTTCATGGCCGGCGTCGAGTCGTTCCTGCTGACCGTCCGGGTCGGCACGATCGCCGAGCTCGAGCGCCTCATCGTGCGGCTGAACCGGACACCCGGGGTCGCTTCGACGCGTACGGCGATCGCCCTGTCCGCCAAGTGGGAGAACCGCCCGAGCCCACTGTCGCCGCCCGCGGCATAGCCTGCATCCCATGGACCAGCTCGACCGATGTAGCGATGCCGACCGGGCGTGGGTGACCGAAGCGGTCGCCGCGGTCGAAGCCGACGCGAACCGCTCCGCCGACACCCACCTGCTGTCGTTCCCGCTGCCCCGGGACTGGGGTGTCGACCTCTATCTCAAGGACGAGTCGGTGCACCCGACCGGCTCGCTCAAGCACCGGCTGGCCCGCTCGCTGTTCCTCTACGGGCTCTGCAACGGCTGGATCGGCCCGCGTACGACCGTGGTCGAAGCGTCGTCCGGCTCCACGGCGGTCTCCGAGGCCTACTTCGCCCGGATGCTCGACCTGCCGTTCATCGCCGTCATGCCCGCGTCGACCTCGGCCGAGAAGATCGCCCTGATCGAGTTCCAGGGCGGCAAGTGCCACCTCGTCGACGACCCGGCCACCGCCGTCGACACCGCCCGCCAGCTCGCCGCCGACCTGGGCGGGCACTTCATGGACCAGTTCACCTACGCCGAGCGGGCCACCGACTGGCGTGGCAACAACAACATCGCCGAGTCGATCTTCCTGCAGATGGGCCGCGAGCGGCATCCGGTGCCGGCCTGGGTGGTGGTCGGCGCGGGCACCGGCGGCACCAGCGCGACGATCGGGCGCTACGTCCGCTACCAGCGGCACGCCACCAAGATCTGCGTGGTCGACCCGGAGAACAGCGCCTTCTATCCCGCGTACGCCGCCGGCGACTGGACGCTCGCCACCGGCCTCGGCTCCCGCATCGAGGGGATCGGCCGGCCGCTGGTCGAGGCCTCGTTCCAGCCGCAGGTGGTGGACCGCATGATCGCCGTGCCGGACGCCGCGTCGCTCGCCGCGATGCGCGCGGCCTCCGCGGTCCTCGGCCGCCGCGTCGGAGGCTCCACGGGTACGAACCTGTGGGGCGCTTTCGCCCTGATCGCGGACATGCGCGCGGCCGGCGTCGGCGGCTCGGTGGTGACCCTGCTCTGCGACGGCGGCGAACGCTACGTCGACACCTACTACAGCGACGCCTGGGTGACCGCCGCCGGCCTCGACCTGGCGCCCCACCTAGCGGTGCTGGACCGCTTCATGACGACCGGTCGCTGGGGCGGTTAGCCGCGCTTGGCGAGGCCCGGGTAGTCGACCACGAAGCCCGCGTCGTCGACCGTCATGTCGGCGCGGAAGTTGTCGCTCTCGTAGCGGATCTTGTTGCCGCCCACCCGCGTGTAGACGTGCTCGCCCGCGATGATCTCCAGGCTGGGCAGCAGCACCCACGCCGTCAGCACGGTGAACTGCCGGTCCGCCGCGGCGTTGAGCAGCCCGAGCCGGCGGATCGGGAGCGTGTTGGTCAGCGGCGAGCCGCCGAGGTCGACGTCGAGCGCCCGCTCGAGCCGGGACGCGTCTTCGATGCCGGGGAAGCCGACCCGGCGCTGGCCCGCGGCGACCAGCGCGGCGTCGAGGTCGCCCTGCTCGCCGGTGGTCGCCCGCCAGCGCCCGGTGGCCCGCTGCATCCGGACGGTGCGCATGAAGCCGGCGCCCTCGACGCTCACGTCGAGGCGCGAGGTCTGCCAGTTCTCGTCGACGACCAGCTCGTAGCGGGCCTGGTAGGGGATCGGGTCGACCGCCAGCTGGGTGCCCCGGGCGACCAGCCCGCGCCGATCGTCGAAGACGACGGTCTCGGCGCCGGGCACGTCGGTGCGGGTCCACAACAGAACCTTCGGCAACGTCGCCATGCGATCAACGTTACCGAAGGTCTGTCCATTAGTGGGTACGGCGCGGGCCGCTGCGGGGGCCGCGGGGCCGATGCTCCCCAGAGCCACCGCCGGGCCGGTGCGGGCGGCGCGGCGGGCGCGGCTCGTCGGGCTTGACGGGCACACCGCTGGGCTCGCGCGCTCCGGTCAGCTCGGCCAGGGCGGCGTCGCCGGCGCGGACCCGGGTCTCGGCCGGCTCGACGCCCGCCTTGCCGAGCATCGCCAGCGTGCTGCGGCGCTGCTTGGGCAGCACCAGCGTGGCCACCGAGCCGGACTCGCCGGCCCGGGCCGTGCGCCCCGCGCGGTGCAGGTAGTCCTTGGCGTCGCGCGGCGGGTCGATGTGCACGACCAGCGAGACGTTGTCGACGTGGATGCCGCGGGCCGCCACGTCGGTGGCCACCAGCACGGTGGTCCGGCCTTCCTTGAACTCCGCGAGCGTACGGGTGCGGGCCCGCTGGGTCTTGCCGCCGTGCAGGCCGCCGGCGCGGACGCCGACCGCCGCGAGCTGCTCGACGAGCCGGTCGACGCCCATCTGCGTACGCGCGAACATCATCGTGCGACCCTCGCGGGCGGCGATCGACGCGGCGACGCGGAACTTGTCGTGCGGCGGGATCAGCAGCAGGTGGTGGTCCATCGTCGTGACGGTGGCGACGGCGGGCTCGGTGGAGTGCGTGACCGGGTCGGTCATGAACTTGTTGACCAGCGAGTCGACGTCGTTGTCCAGCGTCGCCGAGAAGAGCAGCCGCTGGGCGCCGGCCGGGGTCTTGGCCAGCAGCTCGGTGACCTCGGGCAGGAAGCCCATGTCGGCCATCTGGTCGGCCTCGTCGAGCACCGTGACCTCGATGTCGTCGAGCACGCAGACACCGCGCTCGATCAGGTCGCCGAGCCGGCCCGGCGTCGCCACGATGATCTCGACACCGCGGTCGAGGGCGTCGATCTGCCGGTCGTACGGGACGCCGCCGACGGCGGTCTTGAGGAACACGCCGAGCGCCTTGCCGAGCGGCAGCAGCGCGTCGTTGACCTGCATGGCCAGCTCACGGGTGGGCACCAGGACCAGCGCCTTCGGGTGGCGCGACCGGGCCCGCTCACCGCGGGCGACGCGGGCGAGCACGGGCAGGCCGAAGGCGAGCGTCTTGCCGGAGCCGGTCTGGCCGCGGCCGAGCACGTCACGGCCGGCCAGCGCGTCCGGGACGGTGGCCTTCTGGATCTCGAACGGGGTGACGATGCCCTCGCGGGCGAGCGCCCGGACGAGCTTGCGCGGCAGCCCGAGCGCGGCGAAACCTTGCTCGTCGGCCTCGGTGGCGCTGTCGAAAATGGACGGAAACGTGCTGGGATCAGCAAACGCGGACAAGTAGGGCCTCTCGTAAACGGGCCATCTCGCGCGTCTTCAATCGGGGTAGCACGCTCAGCAAGATCGCCCATGGGGCGCGGAAGCGCGCCGGTCGATGAACTTGACGAGTGTACGGTGCGTGGCCGCCTCGCGTCGCATCGAGGAGGTTTTCCGTGTGCGGCATCACGCGCCGGGGTTAGCTCGTTCGGCTCAGTCCAGGAAGCCGGTGATCGAGTTGCTGACGAAGAGCACCACGAGCACGCCGATGCCGACGAGCACCCCGAGCCCGACGGCCAGGAACAGCCCGACCTTGGCGTAGCCCCGCTTCACCGGCATCGAGTCGGTGTGCCCCTGGGCCAGGATGTGGCCGGTCAGCGACCCCGAGTTCTCCAGGGTGGCGGCCGGGTAGGCGGTGGTCATCTGCGCGGGCTCCTCGCCCTGGCCGTAGAGCCGGCCGGTCCGCTGGCCCTGCGCCCACCGGTGGTAGTCAGCCGCCGCCGGCGACGAGCCCGGCGCCGTCGGGTTGATCGACTCGGGCCAGCTCGGCAGGGCGGCCGCCGGCGGCACCGCGGGCCGCTCCGCGGCTGGTGCCGCGGGCGGCGGGACCGTGGCCGCCCCGGGCGAGGCGCCGGCCGTGGCGGCCGGCGGGACCATGGCCGCCCCGGGCGGTGGGAGCGGGCTGGCCGTTCCTGTCGGGCGTGCCGTCGCGACCGCCGGTGGCGGTGGGAAAGGTGGGGCCGGTGATGGCCCCGGCGGTGGTCCGGGCGGAGGCACCGGCGGACCCGGCGGGACCGGCGGCTGCGGTCCGGGCACGGGCGGCACCGGCGACGGCGGTGGCTGCGGCACGGGCGACGGCGGCACCGGCGGCGGACCCGGCGGCGTGGGACCAGGCGTCGGCGGCCGACCCGGCACCGGGCTCGGCGGCGGGAACGGCGACGGCGTCGGCTCCGGAGCCGGGAACGGTGTGGGCCCCGGACTCGGCGTGGGCTCGGGGCCCGGGAACGGCGGCTCCGGGCGCAGCGGCGGCTCAGGCTTCGGCTCCGCGGGCGGAGTCGGCCGGCGGCCCGGCGTCGGTCGGCCGGGATCGGGCTCGCCGGGCTCGGGCTCCGGCTCACTGGGTTTCGGCTCGCTCGGCTCAGGCTGGTCCGGCTCGGGCTCGCCCGGTCGAGGCTCACCCGGCTTGGGCTCGCCCGGCCGGGGCTCACCCGGTCCAGGCTCACCCGGCCCAGGTCGAGGCTCGCCGGGTCCGGGCGTGGGCTCGCCAGGTCCTGGCGTCGGCTCGCCGGGTCCTGGTCCGGGCGAGGGTTCACCCAGCCCAGGGCGAGGTTGACCCAGCTCGGCCTCGCCCACACCGGCCTCCACCGGGCCGGGGCGGTCGGACCGCTGTTCGTCGGTGGCTGGTCGGTCAGGCTCGGGATCGGGCTCCGATGCGCGGTCGTCGGTGCCGGTCCCGCCTGGGCCGCCGGACCCGCCGGTCGCCGGCCGTGGCCCGCTCGCCCGGCGTCCGGAGACCAGGTCATTCGCACCTGCTCGGTAGACCCGGGCGCTTCCGCTGCTCACCCCCGGTACCCCGACGGCGATCTCGGCGGCCGAGGGCCGCCGGGCGCCCGGCACGGTCGCCCGCGCCTTCGCGACCCCGACCGCACCGGCCTCGCCGGCCGGCTCGGGCTCGGCGGCCGCCGAGGCCCGCCGCGGAAGACCCTCGCCCGCGGCCGGCTCGACCTCGGAAGATTGAGCCAGCGGCGCCCCCGACGCGGGCGTGCTGGCCGTCCACCCGGACCGCTGCGCCGGGATCGCGGACGCCACCGGCGCCTCGCCTTCGCCCGCTACCGGGCCGACACCCGGCAGCGAATAGCCCGCGGGCGGCGACGCCGGAGCATCAGCGCCCGAAGCCTCAGCCGGCTCGGGCCGCACGTATCCGGCGTCCTGCTGCTGCTTGTGGAACGGCACCGCGAAACCGGACCACGGCGACTCCTCGGCGACCGGCACCTTGGGCACCCGCCGGTCGAGCGGCGGCACCGGCCCCTTCGCGGGAACGATCGGCACCGGCGAGCCCGCATCCGCGGCAGGCGGTGTCGGGGCAGGCGGCGCCGCGCTCTCCCCGGCCCGGTAGGTCTCAGGCACCGCCGGCGCCGCGACGTGGTCGGCGTCGGGCACGGCGCTGGTCCGCACCGTGGCCCGGCCCACCGCCGACGTCGGCGTCATGGGCGCCGGCGCCGCCGGCAGGTGCGAGATCTCGGCTGCCGGCGTCGGCTGCGACCAACCCGGCGAACCCGGCCACAGGGCACCGTCACCCGCGGGTGGCGGGGGCGGCTCGTACGCCTCGGGCAGGTCCTCAGCCGCTGGCTCGGGCAACGCCGTGCCCACCGGTGGCGGTGGCGGCATCGGCGGTAGCTCGGCGGCCAGGTTTCCGGGCGGCGGCGACTCGCCGACCACAGGGTCGGGTCGCGCGTCGTCGGACCGCTGCGGCTTGTCGTCCATCGCTGCCTCCCTGCCCACCGCCGGGCGCGCGCGTGCTCGCCCGGCGCGGCGTGCCAATGTCACATCGTGGCACAACCCCACACCCCGGTATGTCGGGAAGCGGCGTCAGCTGCCTGACGTGCCCGTTGGCGTGGCGGCCGAATCCGTCGGCGTCGCCTCGTTGGTGGTCGCCGGCGCGGCCGGTGGCGTCGTCGGCTCCTCCTCCTCGGCCGGCGGGTCGGTCGGCTCTTCCTGGGCCGGCGGGTCGGTCGGCTCCTCCGGCTCGTTCGGCGTCGCCGTCGGCTGCTCGGTCGGCGGTGGCGTGGTCGGCTCTCCCGTCGGCGGCTTGGTGGGCTCCGTGGGCGGCGTCGGCGGCGTGGCCGGCGGCTTCGTGCCACCACCCGGCTTCGGCGGCTTGGTCGTCGCCGGCGGCTTCGGGGGCTTGGTGGTCGGCGGGGCGGACGGCGTCGCCGGGGCGCCCTGGGCCGGGAACACCCGGGTCGCGGCGTAGAAGCGGGACCACCAGACCGTGGACACCTTGACCACGTCGCCGGTGGTCGGGGCGTGCACCATCTTGCCGCCGCCGATGTACATGCCGACGTGGTGGACGGACTGCCAGCTCGACCCGGACGCGAAGAAGATCAGGTCGCCGGGGAGCAACGCGGACTGGGAAACGCTCTGGCCGCGGGTGTAGTAGTACTGGTCACGGGCCACCCGCGGCAGCTGGCGGTAGCCGGCCGACCGGTAGGCCGCCCACATCAGCCCGGAGCAGTCGAACGAGTTGGGACCCTCGGCCGCCCACACGTAGGGGTCGCCGAGCTGGGCGAGCGCGTAGCGCACCGCGACCATCGCCTTGTCGTTGGCGCGCATCCCGGCGACGCTCTCGCTCGAGACATAACGGGCGCCCAGGCTCTGCTCGCGGCGCTCCTGGTCGCGCTCGTAGGCCTCGACCGCCTCGATGTTGTCGGCGCGGAGCGTACGCAGCGCGTCTTCCTTGGTCTTGCGGCTCTTCTCGAGCGCGCCGACCTGGTCGATCAACGCCTTGTGCTTGGTCTGCATCGCCGCGTAGTAGGCGGCCGCGTTCTGCTCGGCCTGCCGGGCCCGCTCGACCTCGTCACCGGCGATCTCCGGGTGGGGGCCGGCGGACTGCCCGGTCAGCAGCCGCTGCAGGGCGTCGAGATCCTGCATCTCGCGGTCGTAGGCGCCCGGCGGGAGTGCGGCGGCGGCCTTGAGCGCGTCGCCGGCCGCGCTGTCGGCGTTGCGCTGCGCGGCGAGCAGCTGGTCGCGCATCTGGCGCAGGTTGGCGTCGGCCAGCGTCAGGTCGTTCTCGGCCTGGTCGCGTTGCTGCTGGAGCTGGAGCACCTGCTCGCCGAGCGCGGCGACCTCGATCGCGCTGGAGTTGATCCGGGCGGCCAGCGGACCGCTCGCCGACGGCAGCGGGGCCTGCGGCACGCTCGTGACGGGCGCCTGGCCGGGCAGCTGGATGCCGCCGATCGGCGTGGGCCGCGACCCGGAGTCGGGCACCGTGTTGGGCAGTGGCGGATCGGCCCGGGGCAGGGCGAACGCGGGCGTGCCGAAGCCGGCCGCCGCGGCTGCGGTCGCCGTGAGCAACGCGGCCCAGGCCACCGGTCTCAGCACCCGCATCGAGTGCGGGCCGTCCGGACGCTTGGGCTGCCGGCTCGTCATGATCCTCCCCGGTTGTCGCGTTGTGACGACCGATCACCGACGGCGCACATTACGCATCCCCTGCGATGTGAGCGACCCTCTGGTGTATCGCGTCACACTCGTTACTACCGCAAAACTGTGGCGACTGTCGATGGCAGCAGCGGTAACGAGATGCTGAGAACGGATGAACGGCAGTGGCCGAGGAGTGATCATCACCCGGTGGGACGTACGCTCGCCTGCATGGACGAGGCACGTAAGCACGAGCTCGAGGAAAAGGTCTACGCCGGTATCCGACTTTCCCGGCAGGACGGTGTCGACCTCTACGAGTGCGACGATCTGGCCTGGCTCGGCCGGCTGGCCCATCACAAGCGCACGGAGCTCAACGGCGACCGGGTGATGTTCAACATCAACCGGCACCTCAACCTGACCAACGTCTGCTCGGCCAGCTGCGCCTACTGCTCGTTCCAGCGCAAGCCGGGCGAAAAAGACGCCTACACGATGCGCATCGACGAGGCCGTCCGCAAGGCCAAGGAGATGGAGAGCGAGCAGCTCACGGAGCTGCACATCGTCAACGGGCTGCACCCGACGCTGCCGTGGCGCTACTACCCCAAGGTGCTGCGCGAGCTCAAGGCGGCGCTGCCCAACGTCAACCTCAAGTGCTTCACCGCGACCGAGGTGCAGTGGTTCGAGAAGATCAGCGGGCTGCCGGCCGACGCGATCCTCGACGAGCTGATGGACGCCGGCCTCGAGTCCCTGACCGGCGGCGGCGCCGAGATCTTCGACTGGGAGGTCCGCCAGCACATCGTCGACCACGACACCCACTGGGAGGACTGGTCGCGCATCCACAAGCTGGCCCACACCAAGGGCATGAAGACCCCGGCCACCATGCTGTACGGGCACATCGAGGAGCCCCGCCACCGCGTGGACCACGTCATGCGCCTGCGTGAGCTGCAGGACGAGACCGGTGGTTTCGCGGTCTTCATCCCGCTGCGCTACCAGCACGACTTCGTCGACTCCAAGGACGGCAAGGTCCGCAACAAGCTGCAGGCGCGCACGACGATGGCGTCGCCGGCCGAGTCGCTCAAGACGTTCGCGGTGTCCCGGCTGATGTTCGACAACGTGCCGCACGTGAAGTGCTTCTGGGTCATGCACGGCCTGTCGGTCGCCCAGCTCTCGCTCAACTTCGGCGTCGACGACCTCGACGGCTCGGTGGTCGAATACAAGATCACGCACGACGCCGACTCCTACGGCACGCCCAACACGATGCACCGCGAGGACCTGCTCCACCTCATCTGGGACGCGGGCTTCCGCCCGGTGGAGCGCGACACCCGCTACAACGTCGTCCACGAGTACGACGGCCCGCCGTCGCTGGCCGAGCGCCGCGCCGACCCGCAGGACGTGATGTCGTGAGCCCCGCCGTCAAATACACGCTGGCCCGGTTCGGCCTGTTCGCGCTCGTCTTCGCCGCGCTGCTCCCGGTGCCGATCGGCCTGTTCCTCAAGCTGATCCTGGCCCTGGCCTTCTCGGCCGCGGTGTCCTTCTTCTTCCTGCGCACCTGGCGCGACCAGATGGCGCAGCAGCTGGCCGACCGCGTCGACCGACGCCGTGAGGACAAGGCCAAGCTGCGCTCCGCGCTGGCCGGCGACGAGGAGCAGCCGCCGGCCAGCGTGAGCTGACTACCAGTTGGTCGAGCCCGGCACCTTCGGCCAGGGCTTCCACCACGGCTTGATCAGGTACGCGATGCCGCCCGTGCCGCCCGAGGTGCCGCCGGACGCGTTGATCCGTTTGGTGCGGAGCCAGATCTGCTCGAACTGGCTGCGCTTGTAGACGTTGCGGACCACGTCGTTGGACGAGCTGGCCGGGTCGTTGACGATGACGTCGCCGTCCTTGGTGAAGCCGACGATCACGAACAGGTGCCCGGAGGTGCCGTAGTTGGCCCCATCCAGCTCGCTGGCCAGGAACGACTGCGACGTGACGATCGGGATGCCGGCCGCGATGAACCGCTCGGCCTCGTCCAGCGAGTGCAGGCGGGTGACCTTGGCTTCGAGCCCGGGGTACGAGGCCGCGTACGCCGTGTTGAACGGCCAGTTGCCGGCGCCGTCGTAGGTGTAGTCGTAGGTCATCCGGGCCGCGTGGTTGACCGACGGGTCCGGGTAGGTCGGGTCGACCCACGCGGTGTCCTCGGCCGACGGCTTGCGACCCCAGTACTCGATCACCATCTCGGTCGAGGTCGGCGAGCACCAGGCTTCGCCACCGCCGTCGTACTCCGGGTAGTGGCCCTCGTGGATGTTCTGCGAATAACGCGGCACCGCGAGCTCCTTGCCCCAGGCGATGTGCCCGGCGCTCGGCTCGACGGTGAAGCGGTCGGGCACGTAGGACGACATCGCGCCCAGCGCCCAGACCCGCGGCGCGGCGAGCTGGCCCGGCGCGCGATAGAGGGTGAGCCGGAGCTGGTAGGACCGCAGCATCACGCCGTTGGCCACGTCGTCGATCGAGAACGTGTCGGTCCAGATCGTCGAGTACGGGTCACCCTGGCGGTTCACCGAGGTGCGCTTGATGTCCTCGTCGCCGGAGGCCCAGCGGCCCATCACGTACCACGGGGTCAGGTTCCCGGTGTTGTAGGTGCCCTGCATCTCGACCTGGATCCAGGTGCCGCGCGGGGTCTCGGCGTTCCAGGAGGCGATCAGCTCGCTCGCGTCGAACCCGACGTCGCGCTTCGGCGAGGTCCAGGTGGCGTAGTTCCAACTGCGCGTCGTGCCGGTATGCGGGTCCGTGTAGTCGGTCGTCCCCTGTGGACGGAGAATGGTCACTCCGCCCTGCAGGCCGGGAACGCCCGGAATGCCCGGCAACGCCACCGTGCCCTGGTGTGTGCCGGTGCGCCAGTCGCGGTAGGTCGACCAGCCCTGATAAGTGATCTGCTCGTCATGGACGGGCGTCGGGGTCACCGCGGCGCTGGCTGGCGCCGCGAACCCGGCAATTAAGGCAACCGCCCCGCAGATCGCGACGGCCGCCCGCGCTGAAGCGTTCATGGCTGTCACTATCGCTGCTGAAAGGAAGTTTCACCAGCGTTCATTTCGCTGAAGTTCATTGCCGACATGCTGCCCGGACGGTGTCGGCGTGCACGACGAGCTGGTCCTCGGAGCCGGAGTCGAAGACGTAGGGCACCTGCAGCGGGTCGGCATCCGCCGGATGGATCGGGACAGACCAGGTCAGGAAGGTCTCGCTCACCGAAAGGCGGCGTCGTCACCGAGCGGAATGGACCCGCCCTCGACACCCTCCGCGACCGGATTCTCGACCTGCCACCAGGTGTCCTGCGTGGACTCCGCGGCGCCGCTCCCGTCGACGGTGCGCCCGTCGTCGACAACCTGGACGGCCGCGACCGCCTCACCGGCACACAGCGGCGCCAACACGTGATAGCGCTCGCCGATCCGGGCCACCCCGAGCGCATAGGCATCGGGAATGCTGCCGGGCCGCGCGCAACCGGAACCCACGGCGACCATAACGACCGCGAGCAGGGCGGCGGGAAGTTTCATCGATGCGCTCCGATGGCGAACATACTTTCGGTGGGATGATCAGCTTGGCATGGATCCGCGCAAAGACCCATATTGATATGACCATGCATCGGGTGGTGAGGTTCGACCATCGTTCCTCCACCAACCCCCTGGAGGTCATGCATGGCCATCCGTCTGGGCCGGCGCCGGGCGTTGACCGCACTGGTCAGCACCGCCATCGTCGGCCTGCTCGTCGCCTCGGCGAATCCCGTGGCGGCGCACAAGCCCGCGCCCGGTGGTGCGGCGGCGTCCACCTCGGCCGAATACCGCGTGCTCGGCCCCAAGACCCTCGCTGACCGCAACGCGGTCGCCGGGACCGGCGCCTCGATCGACTACGTCGAGCACGGGGTCCTCAACATCACCGCCACGCCCGCCGAGGCCGCCGCCATCCAGCGGCTGGGCTTCACGCTCGAGAAGGCCGCGCCTCCGCCGGCCCGCGGCGACGGGACGACCACGCTCGCGTTCCCGCCCGCGGACTCCGCCTACCACGACTACGCGGAGCTGACCGCGGTGGTCAACCAGGTCGTCGCCGACCACCCGTCGATCGCCCGCAAGCTTTCGATCGGCAGCTCGTACGAGGGCCGCGACCTGATGCTCATCAAGATCTCTGACAACGTCAACCTCGACGAGGCCGAGCCGGAGATCCTGTTCAACTCGCAGCAGCACGCGCGCGAGCACCTGACCGTCGAGATGGCCATCTACCTGCTCAACCTGTTCACCGACAACTACGGCAGCGACTCCCGGATCACCAACATCGTCAACAGCCGGGAGATCTGGATCGTGCCGACCGTCAACCCCGACGGCAGCGAGTACGACATCGCCACCGGCTCCTACCGCAGCTGGCGCAAGAACCGGCAGCCCAACTCCGGCTCGTCCAATGTGGGCACCGACCTCAACCGCAACTGGGGCTACAACTGGGGCTGCTGCGGGGGCTCGTCGGGCTCGACCAGCTCCGAGACGTACCGTGGCCCGTCGCCGTTCAGCGCACCCGAGACCCAACGCCTGCGCGACTTCGTCAACAGCCGGGTCGTCGGCGGCCAGCAGCAGATCAAGGCCAACATCGACTTCCACACGTACTCGCAGCTGGTGCTCTGGCCCTATGGCTACACGACCGCCAACACGGCGACCGGGATGACGACGGACGACTACAACACGTTCGCCACGCTCGGCCAGCAGATGGCGGCGACGAACGGCTACACGCCGGAGCAGTCGTCGGACCTCTACATCACCGACGGTGACAGCCTCGACTGGATGTGGGCGGTCCACAAGATCTGGGCCTACACCTTCGAGATGTATCCGGGCTCGGCCAGCGGCGGCGGCTTCTACCCGCCCGACGAGGTCATCCCGGCCCAGACGAGCCGCAACCGGGAAGCCGTGCTGATCCTCTCCGAGACCGCCGACTGCCCCTACAAGGTGATCGGCAAGCAGGCACAGTACTGCGGCGGCGGTGGCGGCACGACCGTCTACTCCGACACCTTCGAGTCCGCCACGGGCTGGACCACCAACCCCTCCGGCACCGACACCGCCACCAGCGGCCAGTGGGTCCGGGGTGACCCGGCGGCGACCACGTCCAGCGGCGCCAAGCAACTCGGCACGACCGTGAGCGGCACCAACGACCTGGTCACGGGCGCGGCGGCCGGCACGAGCGCCGGTGACTTCGACGTCGACGGCGGCGCGACCAGCGTCCGCTCGCCGGCCATCACACTCCCGGCCAGCGGCACCCTGACGCTGAGCCTGTCGTGGTACCTGGCACACGGCTCGAACTCGTCCTCCGCCGACTACTTCCGGGTCAGCGTCGTGCACAACGGCGGCACGACGACCGTGTTCAGCCAGGCCGGCGCGGCCAGCAACCGCAACGGCGCCTGGGCGGTGGCCAACGCCAACCTGTCCGCGTACGCCGGGCAGTCGGTCCGGATCCTGATCGAGGCGGCCGACACGTCGACGGCCTCGCTGCTGGAGGCGGGCGTCGACGACGTCCGGATCACGCAGAGCTGACGCAACCGACCGTCGCCGGCGCCCCGCCACCAGCGGGGCGCCGGTGGCGTAACTAACGGGAGGTGAATCGCCCTCCCGACCATGGTGACCAGTGCGTTACCGTGCTCACGACCGTCCGCAGCGAAGCCGGTGTGAACCCGGCGCTGTCCCGCAACTGTGATGCCTCCGCCGAAACGCGGGGGACGAGCCAGGTCGCCTGTCGCCGGTCGCGAACCAGCGCTCTCGAGGAAGGGCGCCTCGCGGGCGGGCCGCAAGCCCTGTCGGCGAAGCACCAGACCTCGACCGACAGGAGGCATCCATGCGATATCGCGTCCGATTCGTCGTCGCCGCCGCGCTCGGCGCGGCCCTGGCCCTGGCCGGCTGCGGCTCCGGCGGCGGCACCGAGAACGGTGGCACCCCGCCGACCCAGACCGCCGGCGCCACCGCCGACTTCCCCGTCACCATCGGCGACCTCACCGTCGCCGCGAAGCCCACGAAGATCGTCGCGCTGTCGCCGACCGCGACCGAGGTGCTCTTCGCGATCGGCGCCGGGTCGCAGGTGGTCGCGGTCGACGACCAGTCCAACTTCCCGGCCGAAGCCCCCAAGTCCGACTTGTCGGCCTTCCAGCCCAACGCCGAGGCGATCGCGGAGAAGCAGCCCGACCTGGTCGTGCTCTCCAACGACATGAACAACGTGGTCGCCCAGCTCAAACAACTGCAGATCCCGGTGTACGTGGCCGCGGCCGGCAAGACGCTCGACGACACCTACCAGCAGATCACCGACATCGGCGCGCTGACCGGCAACCGGCCCGCCGCCGAGGACCTCGCCAAGCGGATGCGGGAGGAGGTCGACAAGCTGGTCGCCGACGTGCCGCAGCGGGCGACGAAGCTGACCTACTACTACGAGCTCGGGCCCGAGCTCTACTCCCTGACGTCCAAGACCTTCGTCGGCTCGCTCTTCGCCCAGCTGGGTCTGGAGAACGTCGCGGATCCGGCCGACACCGACGGCAGCAAGGGCGGCTATCCGCAGCTGTCCGCCGAGTCGCTGGTCAAGGCCGACCCCGACATGATCTTCCTGGCCGACACGGTGTGCTGCAAGCAGAACGCCGCCTCGGTCAAGGCCCGGCCCGGCTGGTCGGGCATCACGGCCGTCAAGTCGGGGCAGATCGTCGAGCTCAACGACGACATCGCCTCGCGCTGGGGCCCCCGCACCGTCGACCTGCTCCGCCAGATCGTCGACGCCGTGTCGAAGGTGCCGGCCTGAAAACCTCGAAAATCCCCGGCGTACGGTGGCCGTGGCTCGTCGGCGGCGTCGTCGCCGTCGTGGCCGCGGCCATCGCCGGGCTGGCGTTCGGCCCGGTGTCGCTGCCGCCCGGCGGGGTCGCGGCCGAGCTGCTCGACCTGATCCCCGGCGTCGACATCCACAGTGGACTGTCAGAGCGCGAGGCCGCCATCGTGCTCCAGCTGCGGCTGCCCCGGGTGGTGCTGGGCCTGCTCGCCGGCGCGATGCTGGCCCTGGCCGGTGGCTGCTACCAGGGCGCGTTCCGCAACCCGCTGGCCGACCCCTACCTGCTGGGCGCGGCGGCCGGGGCCGGGCTCGCGGTGACGGCGGTCGTGGCGTTCCGCGGCACCGACATCGGCTCGTTGCCGGCGAGCGTGCCGCTGGCCGCGTTCGCCGGCGCCCTGATCGCGGTCGCGCTCACCTATCTGCTCGGTGTCGCCGGCCGCGACCGCACGCCGGCTTCGCTGATTCTGGCCGGCGTGGCGGTGTCCGCCTTCCTCGCCGCCGGGCAGACCTATCTCATGCAGCGCAACGCCGACGACATCCGGGCGATCTACTCATGGCTGCTCGGGCGGCTGGCCACCAACGGCTGGCACGAGGTGCGGCTGCTGCTCCCGTACGCCGTGGTCACCTCCGTCGTCGTGCTCGCCCTGCGCCGCGAGCTGGACGTGCTGTCGGTCGGCGACGACGAGGCCAGCGGCCTGGGCCTGCACCCGCAACGGTCCCGCTACATCCTGATCGCGGCCGCCTCGCTCGGCACGGCCGCCGCGGTCTCGGTCTCGGGTCTGATCGGCTTCGTCGGCATCGTCGTGCCGCACATCGTGCGGATGCTGGCCGGCAGCAGCTATCGCGCGATCCTGCCGCTGTCGATGCTGTTCGGCGCCGCCTTCCTGGCGCTCGCCGACCTCGCCGGCCGCACCTTCGCCGCGCCGGCCGAGATCCCGATCGGCGTCGTCACCGCGTTCGTCGGCGGCCCGTTCTTCGTGCTCGTGCTGCGCACCGCCAAGCGGGTGATCACATGACCAACGCGATCGAGGTACGCGACCTGCACGTCACCCTCGGCCGCTCGCCGATCCTGCGCGGCGTCGACCTGACCGTCGCAGCCGGCGAGTGGGTCGCGGTGATCGGCCCCAACGGCGCCGGCAAGTCGACGCTGCTGCGGGCGATCGGCGGCCTGCTGCCGGCCGGCGGCGCGGTCGCGTTGCTGGGCACGCCGATCGACCGGCTCCGCCGGCGCGCCCGGGCCCGCACGGTGGCCACGGTCGCGCAGTCGCCGGTCGTACCGCCGGGAATGTCGGTCTTCGACTATGTCCTGCTCGGCCGCACGCCGTTTGTCTCGCTGCTCGGCCGGGAATCGGCCACCGACCTGGCCGCAGTGACCGCGCTGCTGGACCGGCTCGACCTGGCCGGCTTCGGCGACCGCGAGCTGGAGACCCTGTCCGGTGGCGAGCGCCAGCGGGTGTTCCTGGCGCGGGCGCTCGCCCAGGAGCCGTCGCTGCTGCTGCTCGACGAGCCGACCAGCGCGCTCGACATCGGGCACCAGCAGGAGGTGCTGGAGCTGGTCGACACGCTGCGCCGCGACCAGGGCCTGACCGTGCTGGCCACGATGCACGACCTGTCGATCGCCGGCGGGTACGCGGACCGGTTGGTGCTGCTGGCCGACGGCCAGGTGGTCGCCGCGGGACCGCCGCGCGAGGTGCTGACCGAGGAGATCCTGTCGAAGTTCTACCGGGCCCGCGTACGCGTGGTGGACGGGGCGGACGGCCCACTAGTCGTGCCGGTCCGCGCTAGTCCATCCGGTCAGTGAAGATTGTCCAAGATGGTTGCGAGTCATTCGTGAGCTTCGACGGGTTTCGTGGTTACCGTCGGAGTTTGTGAGCGTTCTTCCGCACCGCACCGCATGGGTGCCTATCGACGACCACACCCCTCTCGACGACGCCGCGGAACTCGCGGCCGCGTGGGTGCGCGAGCAGGCCCGCGCCCACGCCCTGCAGCCCTTCGCCCCCGCGAACGGCAGCGCCGGGCCCCGGCACGCCGTGCTGGCCTACCTGCCTGACTACGACGACGTGTCCCGCTCGATCCAGGCCGCCCGGCACGGGGCGTTCGCCGCCGTGGAGTCCGGCGCGACGCCACTGATCGGCTGGGCGATGGAGACCAAGGCCGTCGACCTCACGACCGGCGAGGTCACGGCGGACACCCGCAGCCCGGCCCTCAAGGAGGCCATCGAGCGCATCCACTTCTTCGACAGCAACGGCTGGAGCCGCGGCTTCGGGGCCGACGGTGCCAAACGGATTCTCGGCGACCTGCGACCGGCCGACCGCGACAAGAAGGTGATCCTCGGCAGCCTCTGCGCGCTCGGCTCGCGCGGCAAGGCCCTGGAACGCCTGAGCGAGCTGGCCGACCGGGTGTGGAAACGACGATCTATATCCATAGGCGCTGATTCCGGGTAAGTTCGGTCGGCATGTGGATGCGGAGAGCGTCGATGGCCGCCGTCTCACTCGGCGTGCTGGCCGTCTCGACGGGGTTCACCCACACCCCGTCGCCGTCGTGGGAGTTGTCACCGACCGGCAGCACCGCCCGGCTGCGCGGCCTGTCCGTGGTCAGCGCGAGCACCGTGTGGGCCAGCGGCAGTGAAGGCACGGTCCTGCGTACGGTCAACGGCGGTCGCACCTGGTCGTCGGTCGGCCCGCCGGACACGGCGGCGCTGCAGTTCCGCGACATCGAGGCCTTCGACGCCCGCCGGGCGGTCGCGCTCTCCATCGGCTCGGGCGAGGAATCCCGGCTCTACCGCACCGCCGACGGCGGCCGCACCTGGACGGAGTCGTTCCGCAACACGGACCCGGCGGCGTTCTACGACTGCCTGACCTTCCTCGACGAACGGCACGGCCTGGCGCTCTCGGACCCGGTCGGCGGCAAGTTCCGCATCCTGGCCACGTCGGACGCCGGCCGCTCGTGGTCGGTGCTGCCGAGCGCCGGCATGCCGGACGCGCTGCCGGGCGAGTTCGCGTTCGCCGCCAGCGGCACCTGCCTGGTCGCGGCCGGCGGCCGGGCCTACTTCGCCACCGGCGGCGGCGCGACGGCCCGGGTCTTCCGCAGCGACGACCTCGGCCGGACGTGGCGGGTCACCGACACCCCGGTGCCGAGCGGCCCGTCGGCCGGCATCTACTCGCTCGCGTTCCGCGACCGCGACCACGGTGTCGCCGTCGGCGGCGACTACGCGGCCCCGACCGCGGCCCCCGACGGCGCCGCCGTGACCCGCGACGGCGGCCGCACGTGGACGCCCGCGCCGCGCGAGCCCGGCGAATACCGCTCCGGCGCGGCCTGGATGACCCGCCTCGGCCCGGTGCTCGCGGTCGGCCCGACCGGCAGCGACATCTCCTTCGACGGCGGGCGCCACTGGTCGCTGTTCGACTCGGGCAGCTTCGACGCGGTCGAGTGCGCCGGCCTCGCGGTCTGCTTCGCCTCCGGCGAGCAGGGCCGCGTCGCGCGCTTGCGCTGGTAGACGCCTCCGGCGTTAGGAACGGGCCGTTCCTCTGCGGAAAGCGTTAGGAACGGACCGTTCCTTGCAGCGGGGTGGGGAGCGGGTCCGTGTGGAGCACGGCCAGGCGGCTGACGGCTCGGGTCAGCACGACGTAGAGGCGGTGTAGGCCCCGGGGTTCCGCGGCGACGATGGCGGCCGGTTCGACGACGACCACGTGGTCGTACTCGAGGCCCTTGACGACCGAGGCCGGGACCACCGTGACGCGCTCCTGCGACTCGACGTCGTCGGCGGTCGCGGACTCGATGCCGGCCGCGGCCAGTGCGGCCCGGACGCCGGCCACCGCCGGGTCGGCCGCGATCACGCCGACCGACCCGTCGTGCTTCAGGGCGGCGTGCACCTCGGCCACCGTCGCGGCGTCGAGGTCAGCGACCTGGTCGATCGTCAGGCCGCCGTCGTGGCGCAGGGAGCGGGCCGCCGGCACGTCGACGGCCAGCGCGGGCAGCAGGCGGTTGGCGAACGCGACCACCGCGGCCGGCACGCGGAAGCCGATGGTCAGCGGGACCACGGCCGCGTCGGGTTTGCCCAGATGGCGCAGGGTGTCGCGCCAGTCGGCGGCGGCCCACGGGGCGGTGCCCTGGGCGAGGTCGCCGAGCAGCGTGATCGAGCCGTGCTCGCTGCGCCGGGCGATCGCGCGGGCCTGCATCGCGGAGAGGTCCTGGGCCTCGTCGACGACCACGTGACCGAAGCTCGGCCGACGCTCGATCAGCCCGGCGGCCTCGTCGATCAGCACCAGGTCGGCGGCGGTCCACTTGGCCGACCTGAGCGACCGCGGTGCGGACGGCCAGCGGATCAGGTCGCGTTCGGCGTCGGTCAGGATGCCCGCCGGCGGGTCGGTGAGGATCTCGGCGACCAGGCCTTCGGGCGTCAGCGCCGGCCACACCTGGTCGAGGAACTCGGTGACCGGCTTGGCCTTGCCCATCCGGCGCAGCCAGCCGTCGCCGGGTGAGTCGCCGCGGCGCGCCTCCGACTGGCGTTGCAGCAGGCTGACCACCCGGGCCTGGATCCGCTCGCGGGCGGTGGCATAGGGGAGGCCCTCACGGCGTACGTCGTCGACCAGCCGGCGGAGCACCTCGGCGCCGATCCGCCAACGGTAGGAGCCGTCGGGCACGGTGATCGGCTCGGTCGGCGCGGCGATGTGGGCGTCGAGGGCCGCGGCCAGGACGGCGGCCATCCGGGCGTCGTGCTTGACCGCGGCGGCGGCCGGGGTCTCCTGAGCGCGGACGGGCACGGCGGCGAGCAGGTCGTCGACCGTCGCCTGCTCGACCTCGACCTCACCCAGGGCGGGCAGGACGGCGGAGATGTAGGAAAGGAACGCCCGGTTGGGACCGACGACCAGGACGCCGGACCGGCGCAGCCGCTCCCGGTGCAGGTAAAGGAGGTAGGCGGCGCGGTGCAGACCGACCGCGGTCTTGCCGGTGCCGGGGGCGCCCTGCACGCAGATCGACGTGTCGAGGTCGGCCCGGACGAGCTCGTCCTGCTCGGGCTGGATGGTGGCGACGATGTCGCGCATCGGCCCGACGCGGGGCCGCTCGATCTCGGCGGTCAGGATCTGGCTCGCGGTGCCCAACTCCTCGCCGCGGTCGAGGTGCTCGTCCTCGAAGCTGGTCAGCAGCCCGCCACTGAATCCGAACCGGCGGCGCACGGCGATGCCCTGCGGGTCGCGGGCGCTGGCCCGATAGAACGCCCGCGACACCGGGGCGCGCCAGTCGAGCACCATCGGCTCGCCGTCGTCATCGGTGACGTGCCGGCGCCCGACGTGGTAGCGGTGCCCGGCGTGGTCCTCGGCCGCGGGCCCGTGACCGAAGTCGAGCCGCCCGAAGAACAGTGGGGTGTCCGGGTCGTCGGCGAGCTCAGCGACGCGGCGGGCCAGCGTACGCCCGAGGGTTTCGGCGGTGTAGGCGTCACCGGCGACGTTGCCGCCGGTGCTGAACAGCGCCTCGGCGCGGTCGCGCATCCGCCGCAGGGCTTTCCGGGAGGCGGCGAGGTGGTCGCGCTCGCCGTCGAGATCGGTCTCGAGGTCGGTCGCGGGCAGGGTGGCATCGGTGTTCACGACATGATCAGCGGGCAGGGTCATCCGAGGAACCTTCCGGCGGTTTGTCAGTGCGACTCGGGAAGACCTGGGCCGCCCGGAACTCCGCGGTCGCCCCACGGTGCCGGCAGTGCCCGGTAGCCACGCCTCCAGCGCAGCGGCGCTCCACGCTACGCCCACCCTCGAACCAGCTCCACCGAATATCGCTATTAGGTATAGCGATTGCTAAACTTGAGCGTGTGGTCGCGGACGAGTGGGACGTCTACGTGGTCAACGAGGTGATGGAGTGGGTCAACGGATTGGACGCCGTGGCGCACGCCCGTGTGGTGCAGGCGATTGATCTGCTGGCCGAGATCGGGCCAGGGCTGGGCCGGCCGCTCGTCGACACCATCGCCGGTTCGTCTCTGGCCAACGTGAAGGAGCTACGTCCAGGCACCACGCGCATTTTGTTCATCTTCGACCCATGGCGGTCGAGCATCCTGTTGGTGGCGGGCGACAAGGCGGGACGCTGGAAAAGCTGGTACGACGAGGCCATCCCGTTGGCCGAGCAACGGTACGAGAGCTATTTGAAGGAACGCGCGGAGCAGGAGGGCGCCGGATGAGCAGCTACGTGCGGTGGGAAGACGTCCGCGGTGAGCAGGTGCGGCGGGCTGGTGGCGAGGCCGCCGTCGCGGCGGGCAAGGAAGAGTTGCTGGCCGAGGTGGTCGGGCGGCGGCTGGCGGAGATCCGCCGCGCCCGGGGGTTCACACAGCGGCAGGTGGCGGAGCGGATGGGCGTGACGAAGGGCCGGGTGTCGCAGATCGAGCAGGGGCAGATTTCGGGCCAGGACGTCGTCGCTCGGTTCGCGGCCGCACTCGGTGGCCGACTACAACAGGCCATTTACTTCGATGACGGCGATATCGCGGCCATCGCCTAGCCCACCCGGAGCCTGCCGACGGCGGTGGGACGATGTGCGTATGACCGATGTCGGGCAGGAGCGGCGCCGGATTTCGGATCCGAAGGTGTTGCGGGCGCTGGCGCATCCGGCGCGGGTGGCGATCATCGAGGATCTGAACGTCACCGGGGAGGGGCGGACGGCGACCGAGCTCGCGGAGATCGTGGGGCTGTCGCCGAGCGCGACCAGCTACCACCTCCGGGAGCTGGCCAAGGTCGGCATGATCGAGCAGGCGCCGAGTCGCGGTGACGGGCGGGAGCGGGTCTGGCAGAGCCCCGTGCACTCCTGGGGCATCGACCTCGAGCGCGACGCCGACGCCGACACGCAGGCGGCCGAGGACGAGCTCGTCGGCATGTACGTCGACCGCGACTACGCCCGCCTGCGGGCCTTCCTGGCGCGGGCGCGCGGCGAGCAACCGGAGTGGCACGACGCCGCCGGTTACAACACCTCGACCGTCATCGTCACGGCGGAGGAGCTCAAGGAGCTGTTTGAGCAGGTGCAACGGCTGATCGCGCCGCTCCGCGTGCGGGACCGCAAGGACGCCGTGCCGGAGGGGGCGCGTACCGCGCGGGTCCACTTCGCCGTCTTCCCCGACGACTGATGGGTTCTGGGGGCTTGCGCCTGCAGATGTGAAGGAATATTTTCGAAGTATGTCCTTCGCATCTGCGGGTGAGTCGCGCTGGAGCGACGTCTACATCACGGCCGGGTCGCGCGCCCTCTCGATGGCGGGCGACGCGCTCGCGGCCACCACGCTCGCGCTCGCCCTGCAGGACCGGGGGGCCGGCGGGCTCGCGGTGTCCGGGCTGTGGATCGCCGCCACCCTGCCGCTGGTCGCCCTTGCCCCGCTCGCCGGCCGGCTGGCCGACCGGTTCGACAGCCGGGCGCTCCTGGTCTCCGTCGGACTCGCCCAGGCGGCGGTCTGCACCGCGATGGCCTTCGTGTCCTCGCCGGTCATGCTCATCGCCTTGGTCGCCGTGCTGGCGGCCGGCCTCGGCATCTCCAACCCGACCTTCGCGGCGCTGGTGCCCTCGATGGTCACCCGCGACGACCTGCCCAAGGCCAGCGCGATCGGACAGACCGCCTCGATGATCGGCACGCTGCTCGGCCCGGCGGCCGCCGGCTTCCTGGTCGGCGCGTTCGGCACCCGGCCGCCGTTGCTCATCGACGCCGCGACCTACCTGGCCGTCGCGGTCGCGGGGCTGCTGCTGCGTACCCGCCGTGGTGGGGTCACCGCCGCCGCGGCCACCGCGATGCCGGAGACGCCGTGGCGCCTGCGCGGCGACGGCCTCCTGCTCGCGACCTTCCTAGCCTTCGGCGCGGTGGTCGCCGGCGTGGGCGGCGTCAACGTCATCGAGGTCTTCTTCGTACGCGAGACCCTCGGCGCCTCCACCTCCGCATTCGGCCTGGTCACCGCCTCGTGGACGGCCGGGATGGCGGCCGGCGCGTGGATGTTCGCCAAGGCCGTGCGTCGGTTCGACGACGACAGCGGGCTGACCCGGGCCGTGCTCGTGCTGCTCGGCGCCACCTGCGTCCCCGTGCTGATCAGCGCGGCGGCGCCCGGCGTCTGGCTGGTCGTGCTGCTCTGGCTGGCCGGCGGCCTGCTCAACGGCGGTCTCGGCGTGTTCAGCACGATCCTCATCGCCCGGCGGGTGCCGGAACGATCCCGAGGCCGGGGGTACGCGGCCCTCAACGCGGCGGCCAACGGCGGCGCCATGTTCGGGTACGTGGTGGCCGGCGCCCTGCTGGGCCCCTTCTCCCCGCGTGCCCTGGTGTTCGCTTTCGGCCTCGCCGGGGTCCTCGCGGTGCTGGCCGCGGCGCTGCCGGTCGCCCGGGCCATCCGCCGCGAACGCGTCACATCCGGAGTGGTCGCCCCAGCGGTGTCCCACTGACCGGGATACGGTGGGATCACCATGACGGAGATTCGCAGACCCCGCGTCGGCCACATCCAGTTCCTGAACTGTCTTCCGATCTACTGGGGCCTGATGCGCTCCGGTGCGCTCCTCGACGTCGACCTGCACAAGGACACGCCGGAGAAGCTCAGCGAAGCGCTGGTCGCCGGTGACCTCGACGTCGGCCCGATCACGCTGGTCGAATATCTGCGGCACGCCGACGAGCTGGTCCTGCTGCCCGATCTCGCGGTCGGCAGCGACGGCCCGGTGCTCTCCGTCAACATCGTCTCCACCCGGCCGCTGACCGAGCTCGACGGGCGCCGCGTGGCCCTCGGCTCGACCTCGCGCACCGGCGTGCTGCTCGCCCAGATGCTGCTCGACCAGCGGCACGGCGTGCGGCCGGAATACTTCCGCTGCCCGCCCGAGCTGACCCAGATGCTGCTCGAGGCCGACGCCGCCGTGCTGATCGGCGACGCGGCCCTGCGCGCCCTCTACGAGGCGCCGACCCGCGGCCTCACCGTCACCGACCTCGGCCAGGCCTGGAAGGAGTGGACCGGGCTGCCGATGGTGTTCGCGGTCTGGGCCGCCCGCCGGGACTTCGCCGAACGCCACCCGGGCCAGGTCAAAGAGGTGCACGAGGCGTTCCTGCGCTCGCGCGAGCTGTCGCTGTCGGAACTCGACGAGGTGGCGACGGCCGCGGCCCGCTGGGAGCCGTTCGACGCGGACACGCTGGCCACGTACTTCCGGCTGCTCGACTTCTCGCTCGGCGAGCGCCAGGTCGCCGGCCTGCGCGAGTTCGCCCGCCGCGCCGCCGCCGCCGGCGAAGTCCCCGCGCTCCCGCCCACCGGCCCGGTCTTCTACACGGACTAGCCCTCGCGGAGGCGCTTGCCGACGTACTCGCAGATGGCGGCGCCGTACTCGACGCCTTTGTCGATCTCGTAGCGGGCCATCACGCCGATCACCCAGCCGTCGCCGATGGCCATGCAGCTGACGTGGAACTCGTGCTCCTCCTCGCGCTCGACCCAGCCGTTCTTGACCGCGATCGCGTGCCGCTGGTCCTCCGGGAACGCCTGGCGGATGCCGAAGTCGCCGGAGTCGCGGACCGCGCGCAGCTCGTCGAGCAGGAAGTCGGTCCAGGTCGGCCCGGCCGCCCGACCGTCGGCGATGCACGCGCCCAGCCGGGTGATGTCGGCCGGGGAGAGCAGGGTGCGACTCCAGCCGCCGTCGTCGGCGAGCCGGGCCTCCCGCAGCCCGCAGGTCGCGATCAACCGCCTGATCGACTCCTCGCCGCCGTTGGCGTCGTGCAGCGCCGACGCGGCCTCGTTGTCGCTGTCACGGATCATCGAGTCGAGCTGTTCCATGTCCTCGTCGCTCGGCGCCTGACCGCGTTGCGCCGCGCGGCGCAGGAAATCCGCCCCGATCCACGCCTTGATCAGCGACGCGGTGGTGCTCAGCCCGGTGCGATCGGCAGGGCCGAAGATCTCACCGGTACGCGTGTCCTGCAGCGCCCACGAGAACCAGCCGCTGTGGTTGATGTTGATCTCGGTGGGCTTCACCGGCAACGGGGGGAGGCTCGGCGCCTGCGTGGTGGCCGCCCGCGCGGCGGCCTCCGGCGCGCGGTTGGCCGCGCCGACCTGGGGCGCGCTGCGGGCCCGGGTGGCCGAGCGGACGGTCAGCGAAGACAGGCCGAAACCCGAAGCGGCGACGCCGACGCCCGCGCAGGCGAGCACGACGACGGCAATGATCACTGTCGTGGCGCGTCGGCTCCGGCGACGCCGATGGCTAGTGCGCAAGGTAAGCCCCAGGTGTCGCCGGACCGATGGGTGTGGCAGTCCATCGCGTTGTGCGAGGTCCTGGCGTAAGGTTAACGACCCGAAAGGGCCCGCACCTGGACTTCTAGCGGTCCGCCGCCGCGGCCCGGAGCTGCTCGCCCACCTGCTCGCAGATGTCGGCGCCGTACGTGTAGCCCTTGCTGATGTCGTACTTGGTCATCACGCCGATCACCCAGCCGTCGCCGATGGCCATGCAGCTGACGTGGTACTCCTGCTCGCGCTGCCGGTCGACCCAGCCGTTCTTGATGGCGATCTTCTTCTGCTCGGTCGCCGGGAACGCCTTGCGCGGGCCGAAGTCGCCGGTGCCGCGCACCTGGCGCATTTCGCCGAGCAGGTAGTTGGTGTATTTCGGGCCGGCCGCCGTGCCGTCGGCGATGCAGGCGCCGAGCCGGGTGATGTCGGCGGGCGAGAGCAGTGTCCGGCTCCAGCCGCCGTCGGCCGCCACCTTGCTGTCCTTTAGCTTGCACATCGAGATCAGCCGCTTGATCGACGGCGAGCCGCCGTTGGCCTCGTAGAGCGACTGCGCCGCGGTGTTGTCGCTGTCCCGGATCATCGTCTTGACCTGGGCCATCCGGGAGTCGCTGGGCGTCTTGCCCTGCTCGGCCGACCGGCGCAGGAAGTCGGCGCCGATCCACGACTTGATCAACGAGGCGGTGGTGCTCAGCTCGGTGCGGTCGGCCGGACCGGACATCTCACCCGTACGCGTGTCGAGCAGCGCCCAGGAGTACCAGCCGGTGTGGTCGATCTTGATGTCCGTCGCCCTGACCGGCAGCGGGTCGAGGGTCTTCTCGGGCGCGGGCGCCGGCTCCCGCGACGGTGCGCGGGACGACTCGGGGTCGCCGGTCGCGCCGGTCAGGTCGGGCGGGTTCTCCCAGCGCGCCGCGGCCCGGGCGGCCAGCGGCGAGCCGGGCCAGAGGCGCATGCCGGCGATGCCGAGGGCGGCGAGGACGACGACGAGAGCGATGACGGTGGTGGCGCGCCGGGCCCGGCGCCGCTTGGGGGGAGTGCTCAACGGGTCAGCCCTGGGTGCCTGCGGACGAGGGGAGCTGCAGGGCGGCGCCGACCTTGGGCGTCACCAGCTGCGTGGCGGTGTTCTGGCAGACCTTGGCGCCGTAGGCCAGGCCCTGGGAGGCGGGGTAGCGGGTCTGCACCGCCAGCACCCACTCCTTGCTGATGGCCATGCAACTGATGTGCCAGTCGCCGTCGTACACCAGCGCGGTCCAGCCGTTCTTGATGCTGATCGGGCCCTGCTTCGCGACGATCTCCTTGGGCAGGCCGTCGATGATGCCCCAGCGCCCGCCGCCCGACGTCTTCTGCTGCTGCGCGACCGTGCCCTGCACCTTGGTCATCTCGCTGAGCACCAGCGGCGTGTATTTCTTGCCGGCCGCCTTGCCCGACTGGATGCACTTGCCGAGCCGGGTCACGTCCTGCGCGGACATCTCGGTGAAGCTCCACCAGCCGACGTATCCGGGCACGGTGCCGAGGTGGGTGTTCTTGAGCCCGCACCAGCTGATCATGCGCTTCGTCTGCGTGGTTCCGCCGCCGAGTTTGTTGAGCGACCCCGCCGCGTCGTCGTCGCTGTTGCGGATCGCGCGCTGCACCATCGTCTTCTCGTAGGAGGAGACCGGCCTGCCGTCCTCGTCGCGCTGGCGCAGGAAATCGGAGACGATCCACGTCTTGATCATCGACTCGGTCGAGCTGGTCTGGGTCGCGCTGTTCTTGGAGCCGGAGATCTTGCCGCTCTTGAGGTCCATCAGCGCCCACGAATAGAAGCCGTCGACCTTCACGGAGACCGGCTGCGGCGCCAGCGTCGGCTGGGGTGGCTCGACGACCTTGGGCGGGATCGTGGCGGTGGCCGCCACGGCCGTGGTCGCGGTGGCACCGTCGTCGCCCTTGAGCTGGCCGTAGGCGGCGGGCACCAGCAGTACGCCGCCGAGCAGCAGTGCGGCGAGGGCGAGCACCAGAACCACGCGAGGACGCATGAGGGGTGATCTCCGGTTGATTTCAGGCCGGGGGGCGGCTCTCGGTAACGGACCGCCGGGGGGTTGGCGATCTACCGCGGTGAAGTCTACGACCGGTGGTGACGCCATTGCACGGGTGGAATTTCCGCAAGCAGCCCGAAATCGTCCCGTTTCCGACGCGTTTGGCGATGCAACTTAAGGAAAACATAGGAATGCGGGTGATGCGATTCATTGTCCACAGTGGAATCAGTCCGTGCGGACGGCACAGATTCGCTCACTCGGAGTAACGCCGTGCCACGGGTTTGTTACAGGTGCTGGCTTGAGTGTCAGGAAGCTGTAACACTGTAGGCATGTACGGGAATGACTTCGCCGGCCCGGATGCCGGGTCCGACGGTGGTCTCCTCGGGCAGGTCGAGGCCGCCGAGGCGGCGTTGCGCGCCGCCGCGCACCAGGGTCGGGTCGAAGGCGATCCGGCGGCTCTGCAGGACTACTTCGACGCGGTGATCGCGGCCGACCAGAAGATCGAGCCACGCGACTGGATGCCCGACGCCTATCGGCGCGGGCTGGTCCGACAAATCGCCCAACACGCGCATTCCGAAATCATCGGGATGCAGCCGGAAGGCAGCTGGATCACTCGCGCCCCCTCGCTCAAGCGCAAGGCCATCCTGCTGGCCAAGGTGCAGGACGAGGCCGGTCACGGCCTTTATCTCTACGCGGCCGCCGAAACGCTCGGCGTCACCCGCGAGGAGCTGGTCGAGATGCTCATCGACGGCCGCCAGAAATACAGCTCGATCTTCAACTACCCGACGTTGACGTGGGCCGACATCGGCGCGATCGGCTGGCTCGTCGATGGCGCGGCGATCGTCAACCAGGTGCCGCTGTGCCGCTGCTCCTACGGGCCCTACGCCCGCGCGATGATCAGGATCTGCAAGGAGGAGTCCTTCCACCAGCGGCAGGGCTACGAGATTCTGCACACCCTCTCGCACGGCACCCCCGAGCAGCACGCGATGGCCCAGGACGCCGTCGACCGCTGGTGGTATCCCTCGCTGGCCATGTTCGGCCCGCCCGACACCGACTCCACCCACTCCGCGCAGTCGATGGCCTGGAAGATCAAGCGCTTCTCCAACGACGACCTGCGGCAGCGCTTCGTCGACATGTGCGTCCAGCAGGCCGGCGTGCTCGGCCTGCGCATCCCCGACCCGGAGCTGCGCTGGAACGAGGAGCGGCAGGAGCACGACTTCACCGCGCCCGACTACGACGAGCTGATGCGGGTGATCAAGGGCGACGGCCCGTGCAACGCGGAGCGGATGGCGCACCGGCGCCGGGCCCACTCCGACGGCGCCTGGGTACGCGAAGCAGCTGCGGCGTACGCCGCCAAGCAACAGGAGACGGTGGCGGCATGAGGGAGCTTGCGACCGAATCAGTCGGCTCAGCAGCCGGGTCGCGCTTCTCTGAGCGAAGCGAGGCAGGCGCATGAACGGTGAACCCTTGTTCGAAGTGTTCGTGCGGCCCCGGCGGGGGTTGTCGCACACGCATGTCGGCAGCTTGCACGCGCCGGACGCGGCGATGGCGTTGCGCAACGCCCGTGACGTCTACACCCGCCGCGAGGAGGGCGTCTCGATCTGGGTCGTCCCGGCCGACGCGATCACCGCGTCGAGCCCCGACGAGAAGGACGCCTTCTTCGACCCGGCCGCCGACAAGGTCTACCGCCACCCGACGTTCTACGCCGTGCCCGACGGAGCGAAGCACCTGTGACGACCGTGGACTACCTGCTGCGGCTGGGCGACGACGCGCTGATCACCGCCCAGCGGTTCGGCGCGTGGTACGCCGCCGGGCCGGAGATGGAAGAAGACGTCGCGCTGGCCAACATCGCGCTCGACCAGCTCGGCGCGGCGCGGTTGCTGCTGACCTACGCCGGCGACCTGGAGGGCGCGGGCCGCGACGAGGACGCGCTGGCCTACCGCCGCGACGCGGCCGCTTTCCGCAACTGCCGGCTGGTCGAACAGCCCGAGCCCGACTTCGCGCACGTGATCGCCAAGCTGTTGCTGCTCTCCGCGTTCCAGCTGCCGCTCTACGAGGCCCTGGCCGCCGGCGGCGACGAGCGGCTGGCCGCCATCGCCGCCAAGGCCCGCAAGGAGTCGGCGTACCACCTCGACCACAGCACACTGTGGACACTGCGGCTGGGTGACGGCACCGACGAGTCGCACCGGCGCATGCAGGGCGCCTTCGACACGCTGTGGCCCTACGTCGACGGGCTGTTCAAGGGCGCCGACGGCCCGGTCGAGCTGGACACGATCCGCGGACCGTGGTCGTCCACAGTGGAAGGTGTGCTCGGCCGGGCGACGCTGACCGTGCCGCCGGCCGTCGACGAGCCCACCGGCGAGCGCAAGCACCTGGTCGAGCTGCTCGCCGAGATGCAGCAGCTGCACCGCGACCACCCGGGAGCCCGCTGGTGACCGCGCGGGCCGCGGTGGCCGCGGTCGTCGACCCCGAGCTGCGCGTGGTCACGATCGACGAGCTGGGCATCCTCCGCGCCGTCGAGACCGACGAGCGCGGTCACGTCACCGTCACCATTACGCCCACCTACACCGGCTGCCCCGCGATGGATGTGATCCGGGCCGACATCGGCGCCGCCCTGCGCGCCGCCGGCCACGCCGACCACGAGGTCCGCACCGTCTTCGCACCGGCCTGGAGCACCGACTGGATCTCGCCGGACGGGCGGGCCAAGCTCGCCGCCGCCGGCGTCGCGCCGCCCGGGCCGGCCCGGCCGGTCACCCTGTCGATAGCCGTGCGGTGCACGCTGTGCGGCTCGCCCGACACCGAGCAGCTGAGCCGGTTCGGGTCCACGGCGTGCAAGGCGCTGTGGCGGTGCCGCGCCTGTGGCGAGCCGTTCGACGCGATGAAGGCGTACTGACGATGAGCGTGACGATCAGCAAGCCCATCCGCCGGCGCCCGGTGTTCCACCCGCTGCCCGTCGCGGCGGTCGACCGGCTCACCGACGACGCGGTCGCGATCACCTTCGCCGTGCCGCCGGAGCTGCGCGAGCAGTTCGCGTTCCGGGCCGGCCAGCACCTCACCGTGCGCAAGGTCGACGACGGTGACGCCCGGCGCTCGTACTCGATCTGCTCGACGCCGGCGGAGCTTGCGGGCGCCGGCGTGCTGCGGATCGGCGTCAAGGAGATCCCCGGCGGCGTCTTCTCCAGCTACGCGGCCGGCGCCCTGCGCCGCGGCGACGCGATCGACGTGCTGCCGCCGTTGGGCAAGTTCACCTCGGAGTTCGAGGCGGGCCGGCAGCGGCACTACGGCGCGATCGCCGCCGGCTCCGGCATCACGCCGGTGCTGTCGCTGGTGGCCACCGCGCTCGCGGTCGAGGAGCGGAGCCGGTTCACCCTGCTCTACGGCAACCGGTTCGCGCGCAGCGTGATGTTCGCCGACGAGCTGGGCGACCTCAAGGACCGCTACGCCGCCCGGCTGCACGTGGTGCACGTGCTCTCCCAGGAACCGGGTGAGTCGGAGCTGCTCTCCGGCCGGATCGACGCCGACCGGCTGGCCCGCCTGCTCGACGTGCTCGTGCCGGCCGACGTGGTCGACGAGTGGTTCCTGTGCGGGCCCTACGGGCTGGTCACCGACGCCCGCAACGTGCTGGCCGGCCGCGGCGTGCCGGCCGGGGCCGTGCGCACCGAGCTGTTCCACGTCGACGACGTGCCGGAGCCGCCGCGGCGCGCGGGCACCGCGGGCGACGACGGGCCGGTCGAGGTCTCCGTGCTGCTCGACGGCCGGGTGTCGACCCTGCGGATGCACCGCGACGAACGCGTCCTCGACGCGGCGCTGCGGGTCCGCTCCGAGCTGCCGTTCGCGTGCAAGGGCGGGGTCTGCTCGACCTGTCGGGCCCGGATCGTCGAGGGCGAGGTCACCATGGCCCGCAACTACGCGCTGGAACCCGACGAGGTCGAGCGGGGCTACGTGCTCACCTGCCAGTCGAGCCCGGTCACCGACAAGCTGGTCGTCGACTACGACGGCTGATCGTCGGTCTCCGCCAGCGCCCGGTAGGCCGGCCGCAGGAGGTCGACCAGCGGGATGTGTCGCACCTTGACCGGCGGTGGGTCGAGCACCCGCAGCAGCAGCTCCGGCGGCGCGGCCGGCCCGCCGGTCAGCTCCTTGAGCCGGGCCAGCGACCGCCCGGGGCGATAGAAGTCGTCGACGGCGAGCGGTCGGTCGGGCACGTCGAGCGGATCGGCGGGCGTCGCTTCGACGGCTGGGCCGCGCAGCGCGCCGAGCAGGTCGTCGCGGGCCCGCCCACGCCAGGCCAGCACCAGGAACGGGTCGTCGTCGAACGCCTCGGCCAGCAGGTAGAGCACCGCGGACAGGTGTTTGCACGGGAACCCCCAGTCGGGGCAGGTGCACTTCATGTCGAGCTCGGCCGGGAACAGTGGGAGCCCGAGGTCATCGAAGACCGCAACGATCTGGATCGGCATCTCGCCGGCCAGCAGCTTCGCCCGGAACACCGCCTGGTGAGCCAAGGCCTGTTCGACCCGGGCCCAGTCGGTCTCGTCGAAGACGGGGATCGTCACCTCGACCGCGTACGGCTCCGTCCGCGAACCCTGGACGCGGGCCGCCACCCGGCCCGGCTCGAGGTCCAGGTTGAGCACCTGGCCAGCGCGCGCGTACCGCCGGCCCCGGTCGAGCCGGCCCTTGTCGCAGATGCTCTCGAGGATGTCGATGAACCGCCGGGACCACCACTCCTCGCCGATCCGGCCGCGGCGCGAGCGGGCCTTGATGCCGCCCTCGACCTTGATCGCCTTGCCGCCGTCGAACCAGCCGTCCGGACCCACCGGCATCAGCCCACCGCCTTGGGGTCGAGCGCGAACAGGTCGCGCAGCTCCTCGGTCGACAGCTCGGTCAGCCACTCCTCGCCGGTGCCGACGACCTTCTGCGCCAACGCCTTCTTGCGCTCGATCATCTCGTCGACCCGCTCCTCGATGGTGCCGGTGCAGATGAACTTCCGGACCTGCACGTTGCGCGCCTGCCCGATCCGGTACGCGCGGTCGGTCGCCTGGTCCTCGACGGCCGGGTTCCACCACCGGTCGACGTGGATGACGTGGTTGGCCGCGGTCAGGTTGAGACCCGTGCCGGCCGCCTTGAGCGAGAGCAGTAAGATCATCGGCTCGGGGTCGTTCTGGAACCGGTCGACCAGCTCGTCCCGGCGCTGCTTCGACAGTCCACCATGGAGCCATAGCACCGGCCGGTCGAGGTGCGCGGCCAGATACGGTTGCAGCAGCGTGCCGAACTCGGCGTACTGCGTGAAAACCAGGCCCTTGTCGCCCTCTTCGACGATCTCCTCGGCGAGCTCCTGCAACCGGGCCAGCTTGCCGGAGCGACCGGCCAGTGTGGACCCGTCGCGCAGCAGGTGCGCCGGGTGGTTGCAAACCTGCTTCAGCCGGGTCATCGCGGCCAGCACGTTGCCCCGCCGCTCGATGCCCGCGCTGGACCCGATCTTGTTGAGCATGTCGTCGACGACGGCCTGGTAGAGCGCCGCCTGCTCGGTCGTCAGCGGGCACCAGACCTTCATCTCGAGCTTCTCCGGCAGGTCCGAGATGATGTTCTTGTCGGTCTTGAGTCGCCGCAGCACGAACGGCCCGGTGGCCCGCTTCAACGCGGCCGCGGCGTCCTCGTCCTGCCGCACCTCGATCGGCTCCTGGTAGCGCCGCTTGAACGTCTTGGCCGGCCCGAGCAGCCCGGGGTTGGCAAAGTCCATGATGGACCAGAGCTCGGCGAGGTGGTTCTCGACGGGCGTGCCGGTCAGCGCGAGCCGGGTCCGCGCCGGAATCGCCCGCACGGCCTGCGACTGCCGCGTCCCGGCGTTCTTGATGGCCTGCGCCTCGTCACACACGACCCGCCCCCACTCGACGGCCCGCAGGGCATCGAGATCCCGCAACGCGGTGCCGTACGTGGTGATCACCAGATCGCTGTGTCCGAGCCGCGCTGGATCCCGCGTCGCGCCGTGGTGCACGTAGACGTCGAGCGAGGGCGCGAACTTCTCGGCCTCCTTGCGCCAGTTGCTCACCAACGACATGGGACACACCAACAAGGTCGGCCCGACCGCCCCCCGCTCCCGCTCGGCCACCAGCAACGACAGCGTCTGGGCTGTGTTGTGGCAGAGAATCCCGCCGGCCACGAAGTTGTGCTCACCAGCTACCTCGAAGTCGTAGACGTCGCCCTCGTAGTCGACCTCCTCGACGCTGGTCACCCGGGCATAGAAAACCTGCTGGCTGGCTCGCCGGTGAAGACGTTGTCGCAGCTGAGTCAGCGCGGCGTGGTCGAGCGTCGCGTATGCCTCCAACGTCTGCGCGGTCCACCTGCTCAACGTGTGGGCCGCCTGGAGGAGATCATGCCCTGGCACGCCATCAACGTTCGTGTTGACCTTAGGCACACAGATTGCCTCCAGTTTCGCCTGCTTCACCCTGTCGCTGAAGCCGACGAGGGCGCTGAAGCGACGAAGGCTGCTGCCACCGATCACGCCGATCCGGTACGGACGAAGCACACGAGCACCGTTCGCGGCGGCCTTCATCTTGGTCGTAACGCGCATCCAGATCCCGAAGCGCCGGAGCAGTGTCACGAGCTGGTCCATCAGCCAACTCGACGCCGACGAGATCTCCACAATGCGCATGCGCGAGCTCACGGACCCCTCGGCGCTGAAGAACTCGCGAAGAAACAGCGTCACGGCGGCCTCGTCCGCCGACATCACCACGTCCGGTATGCGTTTCTCCGCCGAGCGACGGCCCCACGCGTAGCCCTGGGCGCGAAGCAGCGAGGCGTATTCGGCGCTGCACATTCGCAGGACATGACAGCGTCGATCGACGAACACGCGCGGAGCGTTCATTTTGATCTGGAACTTCTCACCGACCGCATGGATGGTCTCGACGAGGTCATCCAGGATCGCCGGATCCTTCTGTGTGATCCGCAGCGTTCCGTTGCGTGACTCGTCGCCTTCGCTGATCTGCCAGGCAAGAAGCCGCACGAGGTTGTGGTCGACTGGATCGCCTGACCATTCGATGCGCCCTGGCACGCAGAGTAGGTCGCCCACGGCGAAGTCGCGGGTCCACTCCTCAACGCCGCGCAGTCGGTGCCGACGGGTAACCAACAAGTGGCTGCCGTCGTCAAGGGTTACCCGCCGGACCTTCTCGGAGATCCGTTGGCGATAGAGCTGGGTAACCTGCGCGGCCACCATCTGCCCTTGCGAGTCGAGGGCGTTGGTCAGCAGCGGCTTGCTCGGCGTTCGCCATTCGCCGCCTTCGTCGTCAACCGTGCCGGTGCCGTCCGTGAACCGCCGCCAGGAGTCTTCGGCCCTTACCAACGTTCCGTTGAGGAAGACCGGCGAGTCGGGACCGATGCACTTACCAAGCCCCATGTCGTCCGCGAGGATGCCGCCGATGCCCAGGCGGGTGAGGAAGTCCAGCCAGGACAGGCCGCGCTCCTGGTACGGGCGCAGAGTGCCCTGGAAGGCATCCGGGGTCGTGGTCGGGCGCAGGCGTTGGTCCGCGTCGCCGGAGAGGAGGTCGCCCAGCCAGCCGTCCGCGTCGACCTGGACCAGCGGCAGGTCCTCCTCGCCGCCCGCCGCGACCTGGCCGAGCACCTCCGCCACCGTCATCTCGCCCGCGCGATGTTGCTCCACCGCCCGGATCGCCGCCGTCAGCTGGCGGTCGTCGAGCTCCACCCAGCGGCCCTTGACCCGCAGCAGCGGCACCTTCAGCCGGGCCAGGTCGTGCAGGTCGTCGGCGCTGATCTCCTCGTCGCCGACCAGGAGGTCCACCTTGAAGTCCACCAGCTCGTCCCGGCCGACGCCGCCGCCTACGAGCGCCTTGCCGCCAGGCGAGGCCTTGGCCCGGGTGGTCAGCTTCAGGCCCAGGCTCTTGCGACCGGCCCAGGCGGGCAGCTGCACCCCGTAGCCCGCGGCCTGCAGCAGCGGCGCGGCCTGGCGGAGGAAGGTGAACGCCGCCGCCGTGTCCAGGCGGCTCTCCGTCGGCTGGGCCTCGCGCAGCGCCTCGTCGAGCGGCGGGAACAACCGCACCGCCCGGCCCAGCCCGGCCAGGAGGGTCTCGTCGGGCCGCGGCGGCAGGCCGGGAACGCGCTGGCCGGCCCAGATCACCTCGGCGGGTACGTACAACGACGGGTCGTCGACCGACTGCAGCGCGAACTCGAGGTCCCAGCGGTCGGTGGTCGGCAGCGGCTCGACCAACCGGAAGCACACGCGGACCGGCTCGTTGGCCTGGTGGGCGGCCCGCTGCCAGGCGTCGAGCGCGGTGCGCAGCGCGGCCAGCTCCGGTCGTTGCGCGGCGGTGACGGTGATCGTCGGGTCGGTCGCCGTCAGGGCCAGCATCCAGCGGTCGGCGACCGGCGCCTTCGGGCCCGGGCGGTGGCCGAGCAGGAGCCGCTCCGGCATCGCCTGCCGCGCCGCGGCATCGACGAAACCGTCGAGCAGGCCGCGCAGGACCTCGCCGGGTGGGGCCGCGTCGGCCGCGCGTACCGCCGCCGGCATGGCCGCCGCCAGCTCGCGGAAGGCTGTCGCGTCGCGGCCGGTGACGACCGGACGCCATCGGGCGGTGGGGAGGCCTTCCTCGGCGACCAGCTGGGGGAGTAGCCGCCCGCGACGCGCCAGCGCGCGCGCATACCCGGCCACGACGCCGACGAAACGCAGATCTTCCCCGGGCGTCCAGCCGACGTCCGCGTCGAGGGAGTCGAGCAGGTCGAGGGCGGCGGCCGGGTCGAGCACGCGCGCGGGCACCGGCCATTCCGCGAGCACGGCATCGGCGGGCACGTCACCGTCCGCGGGCAGCCGGTGACCGCCGGCGCTCGGCAGCCGCAGGGTCAGCGTGACCAGCTCACCGGCCACCTCCGGCGGCGCGGTCTCGCCCCACAGCGCCAGCCGACCCCCGGTCCAGACGGCGTGCACCACCTGCAACCCGACACCCCCTATCGCGACGAACGACACTACCCGCGCCGGTACCACCAGCCGCTGGTCCGGCGCGGGCTAGGCTCGGTCCGTGGACATGCGGCGGGAGATCGACGACGTTCTGCAGCGTGGCGCCGACGGCGGGCGGATCACCGCCGAGGAGGCGTTGCTGCTCTACACCGAGGCGCCGTTTCACGCGCTGGGCGAGGCGGCCGACGCGGTGCGCCGGCGGCGCTACCCGGACGGGATCGTCACCTACCTGATCGACCGCAACATCAACTACACCAACGTCTGCGTGACGGCCTGCAAGTTCTGCGCCTTCTTCCGGGCGCCGAAGCACGCCGAGGCCTGGACCCACCCGACCGAGGAGATCCTGCGCCGGTGCGGCGAGGCGGTCGAGCTCGGCGCGACGCAGGTGATGCTCCAGGGCGGGCACCACCCGGACTACGGCGTCGACTATTACGAAGAGCTGTTCAGCTCGGTCAAGGCCGCCTATCCGCAGCTGGCCATCCACTCGATCGGGCCGTCCGAGATCCTGCACATGGCCAAGGTCTCCGGGGTCTCGCTCGACGAGGCGATCTCGCGGATCAAGGCCGCCGGTCTCGACTCGATCGCCGGCGCCGGGGCGGAGATGCTGCCCGACCGGCCGCGGCGGGCGATCGCGCCCCTCAAGGAGTCCGGCGCCCGCTGGCTCGAGGTCATGGAGATCGCGCACGGTCTCGGCCTCGAGAGCACCGCGACGATGATGATGGGCACCGGCGAGACCAACGCCGAGCGCATCGAGCACCTGCGGATGATCCGCGACGTGCAGGACCGCACCCACGGCTTCCGCGCCTTCATCCCGTGGACCTACCAACCGGAGAACAACCACCTCAAGGGACGTACGCAGGCCACGACGCTCGAATACCTGCGGCTGATCGCGGTGGCCCGGTTGTTCTTCGAGACCGTGCCGCACCTGCAGGCGTCCTGGTTGACCACCGGCAAGGACGTGGGCCAGCTGGCGCTGCACATGGGTGTCGACGACCTCGGCTCGATCATGTTGGAGGAGAACGTCATCTCCTCCGCGGGCGCGCGGCACCGGTCCAACTTGCACGAGCTGATCTGGATGATCCGGTCCGCCGGCCGGATCCCGGCGCAGCGGGACACCCTCTACCGGCATCTGCGGGTGCACCGGACGCCAGCCGACGACCCGACCGACGAGCGGGTGGTCTCCCACTTCTCCTCGATCGCGCTGCCCGGTGGCGGGGCCGGCAGGGAGCTTCCGCTCGTCGAGAGCCGCTGAAATCGTTTCATCGGCAACTTCGGCAACATTTCGGCAACGGTCAGCACACGAATCGTGCCGCCTGCTAGCGAGCGCTTTTCGGCGATGGATAGCGTCCGTGGCGTCGCGTCACCCGCGACCACGAACCTGCTCATGAGACGCCGACCGCCAGGCGGTCGTACATATAGAGCCGAGGCGGGATGGGAAACCATCCCGCCTCGGCGTTTTTCTATCCGATCTCGGTCTGGCGCGGCTGGCCGGCGGGGGTTAACGTGCGCTGTTCACATCTGTCACATCGGCAACAACAACCCCATGAGGAACAGATGAACTCGCGTTTGCGCGCCGCGGCCATCCGCGCCGGTGCCGCCACCGTTCTCGCGGTCGGCCTCGTCGCAATGGCCGGGCCGGCATATGCCGCCGACGGCCCCGATGTCGCCGTCACCCCCATCAGCCTGCACCTCGCCAAGGGCGTCAAAGAGGCGAAGGCCAAGCCGTTCCAGGTCGAGTTGCGCAACTTCGGCAACGCCGGCGCCAAGGACGTGTCGGTCAAGCTCGACCTGTCCAACCTGACCGGCAAGGTCGGCTATGTCACGCCGGACGGTTGCACGAAGAGCGGCAAGGCCGCGTACGCCTGCCCGATCGGCGACATCGCGGCCGGCCAGGACGTGGTCATCGGTATCCCGCTGTTCAACGCCAACGGCCGGAAGGGCACCGGCGGCTACTTCTCCATCACCGCGATCGTCCCCGGTGACACCAACGAGGAGAACAACTCCGCCGACGTCGACGTGACCGTCGAGCCGAAGACCTACGACCTGACCGTGTGGGCCCAGGACATCTACGCCGAGGTGGTCCCCGACGGCGACGAGGCCGGCGAGGAGACCCGCACCCCGGTCCCGGCCGGTGGCACCGCGCCGCTCGACTCGGCCATCTTCAACCACGGGAGCAAGCGGGTCGTCGGTCTGGCCTATTCGGTGAAGCTCCCCGCCGGCGCCACCATCGCGTCCGCGCCGGAGAACTGCTTCCCGTGGGAAGACGTCAACGGCATCATCTGCGAGGACGACGAGGTCGTGCTCAAGCCGGGCGAGGTCCTGCTGCCCGAGATCACCGTCAAGGTCGCGGACGACGCGGCCGCGGGCGTGCTCACCGACGGCATCATCGACGCCCGGGCGCTCGAGCCGGGCGCGACCGACCCCGAGGAGTCGGACGACGAGGCTCGCCAGGCCACCCAGGCCCAGCGCAAGAACCTGGTCGACGCCGACGAGGCTGACAACCAGGCGCGCTTCGACATCTTCGTCGGCGCGGCCCCGACGCAGGAACCGACCGAGCCGGGCGAGCCCGGCAACCCGGGCAACCCCGGCGGCGGTGGCGGCGGCCTCCCGGTCACCGGCCCGCAGACGGCCCTGATCGCCGGCGCCGGCGCCGCGATCCTCGCGGCGGGCGTGGTCCTGCTCCTGGCGATGCGTCGCCGGCGGACCTTCACGGCCGAGTAACCCATCGAGCAGCACGGCGAGGGCGGGGCGCAAGCCCCGCCCTCGCCGCGTTCCACGTCACTGTGTGATCACTGTGAGCTGCCTGGGAGTCGCCCGTTCGGTCGATGTCCGCCGACCTTTAGGTTTTCTTAGCCCCGCAGGTCACGATGGGCATCCGCGTGATCAATGTGCCCGCTAGTGTCCCCCGGCATATCCCGTTCCTTCCCATCCCACGGGGGACTTTGATGAAGCTTCGCAACCGCGCCCTGCTTCGCGCGGGCGTGGCCGCGGCAGCGGCTGTCGCGGCGTCCACCGCGTTCGCCGCGCCCGCTTTGGCTGACGACACCGCCGACCTCGGCATCAAGCTCGAGGGCACCACGATCGCGGCCAACGCCCAGGGCAAGTTCGCCGCGGTGTCGCTGTCGAACGCCGGCCCGAGCGACGCCCGCGGCATCCTCGTCACGATCGACGTGAGCAAGCTCGACACCACCAAGGTCGAGTTGGTCGGCGGCGCCTGCGGCGAGCCCGAGAACGGCAAGATCCTGTGTGGCCTGGTCTCCGACACCATCACCGCCGGTGCCGAGTACGACTGGGACTTCCCGCTGGTGAAGAAGGACGGCGCGACCGGCAAGGCCGGCACCGTCACGGTGACGATCGAGCACGACGGCACCGACGAGAACAGCAAGAACAACAGCGCCACGGCCGACGTCGTGGTCAGCGAGGACAGCGGCGCCGACCTGCGCGTCTGGTCGCCCGACGTCTACGGCTTCGACCCCGAGACCAAGGGTTACACCGAGGAGCCCGTCGCGCCCGGTGGCGAGTCCCGGGTCTATGCCGAGGTGCTCAACCTCGGCGACATGACCGCGAAGGGCCTGGCCTTCAAGGTTTCGCTGCCGCAGCACGTCACGTTCACCGAGCCGGAGCCGGAGTGCGACTTCAGCGCCGACAAGCGCGTCGCGACCTGCGACTACACCGACTTCACGCTGAAGCCGTTCGCGCCGGAGGACGAGTTCAACTCGCGGTTCTACTGGGCGATCAAGGTTGACGAGAACGCGCCGGCCCCGGCCACTCTGCACGGCTCGGTGACCGTCGCGGCGATCGACGAGGTCGAGGTCGAGAACCCGCCGACCGTCCGCTCGCCCAAGGCGGCCGACCTGCCGGAGAACTTCAAGGACATCGACAAGACCGACAACACCGACGAGTTCGGCGTCTTCGTCGCCGAGCCGGGTGGCAGCGGCGGCGGCCTGCCGGTGACCGGCCCCGCGGCCGGCATCCTCGGCGGCGTCGGCGGCGCGGTCGTCATCGCCGGCGCGCTGCTGTTCTTCCTCGCGCGGCGGCGCCGGATCGTCACGGTGACCCCGGACGCCTGATCCCCACCACGCTGGACCGGCCCGCTCCCACGTCGGGGGCGGGCCGTTCCATAGAGTGGCCCGGTGACGCGCGCGAACCTGGACAAGCAGCCGCACGAAGTCGCCGAGATGTTCGACGGCGTGGCCGAGCGGTACGACCTGACCAACACCGTCCTCTCGTTCGGGCAGGATCGCGGCTGGCGCCGGGCCACCCGGGCGGCGCTCGACCTGAAGCCTGGCGACAAGGTGCTCGACGTCGGCGCCGGCACCGGAGTGTCCACCGAGGAACTGGCCCGGTCTGGGGCCTACGCGGTCGGCGCCGACCTGTCCGTCGGGATGCTCCGCGCCGGCCGGCACACCCGCCCGACCGTCCCGCTGCTGGCCGGCGACGCGTTGGCGCTCCCGTTTCCCGACGCCACCTTCGACGCGGTGACGATCTCGTTCGCCTTGCGCAACGTGGTCGACACCCGGGCCGCGTTGCGCGAGTTGGCTCGGGTGACCAGGCCCGGCGGGCGCCTGGTGGTCTGTGAGTTCAGCCACCCGACCAACTTCACCTTCCGCACCGTTTACCTTTCGTATCTGATGCGGTCACTGCCAGCAGTGGCCCGGCGGGTCTCGAGCAACCCGGACGCCTACGTCTACCTCGCCGAGTCGATCCAGCTGTGGCCCAACCAGCGCGATCTCGCGGCCCGCATCCAGCAGGCCGGATGGGGTGCTGTGGCCTGGCGAAACCTGTCTGCCGGAATCGTGGCGCTGCACCGCGCCACCCGGCTGTGACGAATGTGCCGGGATGACCGACTATGGAAACGGACATCGATCAACAACTCGGTGTGACCTCGGGGCTTAGGCATACCTAACTAGCCGGCCGCAGTATCCCCGGTTCTAGACTCCACCCGTTGAGCTTGTGAAGCATTTCACGAGCCCCGCCAGGAGCGAAGAGACCGGCAACCGAGGGAGATGCGTGGTGGCCGCCAGCAGGGAGAACGACGCCGACGTCATCGTCGTCGGCGCTGGCCCGGGTGGCTCGACGACCGCCTACCACCTGGCCCGCCACGGCGTACGCGTGCTGGTCCTCGAGAAGTCGCAGTTCCCGCGCGAGAAGGTCTGCGGCGACGGGCTGACCCCGCGGGCGGTCAAGCAGCTCATCAAGCTGGGCCTGACCGCCGACGGCTCGTTCGAGGAGCAGGGCTGGCTGCCCAACAAGGGCCTGCGGGTCATCGGCGGCGGCGTCCGGCTCGAGCTGGACTGGCCCGACCTGGCCAGCTACCCCAACTACGGCCTTGTGCGCACCCGCCTCGACTTCGACGACCTGCTCGCCCGCCAGGCCGTCAAGGCCGGCGCCGACCTGCGCACCGGAGTCACCGTCACCGGCCCGGTCCGCGCGGACACCGGCCGGGTCCTGGGTGTCACCGCCGAGGTCGAAGGGGAGCCAAGGGAGTTCCGCGCCCCGCTGGTCATCTCCGCCGACGGGGTCTCCGGCCGCTTCCCGCTCGCGATGGGCCTGGCCAAGCGCGAGGACCGGCCGATCGGCGTGGCCGTCCGCCGCTACTACCAGTCGCCGGCCAAGCACGCCGACGACTATCTCGAGTCCTGGCTCGAGCTGCGCAGCAAGGAGGGCGGCGACCGGCTGCTGCCCGGCTACGGCTGGATCTTCGGCATGGGCGACGGCCGGGTCAACGTCGGCCTCGGCGTGCTCAACTCGTCGGCCGCGTTCGGCAAGACCAACTACCGCCGCATGCTCACCGAGTGGCTCGGCGCGACGCCGCCCGAGTGGGGCATGAACGACGAGGCCAACGCCGACGGGCCGATTCTCGGCGCCGCGCTGCCGATGGGCTTCAACCGCGTCCCGCACTACACCCGCGGCGTGCTGCTGGTCGGCGACTCCGGCGGCATGGTCAACCCCTTCAACGGCGAAGGCATCGCGTACGCGATGGAGTCCGGCGAGCTCGCGGCGGAGGTGGTCGCGCAGGCGCTGGCCCGCACGGGCGCCGACCGCGAGCGCGCGCTGATGGCCTACCCGGCCGAGCTGAAAGCCCGTTACGGCGGCTACTACCGGCTCGGCAACATCTTCGTGAAGCTCATCGGCAATCCGCAGATCATGCGTATCGCCACCAAGCACGGAATGCCGCACCCGACGCTGATGCGGTTCGTTCTCAAACTGCTGGCCAACCTGACGGATCCGCGCGGTGGCGACGCGATGGACCGGGTCATCAACGCGATGACCAGGGTTGTGCCGGCGGTATGAGGGCACTGGACGGTCGCGACCCCGCCGGGCGCGGACCAACACAACGGTGAATACTCAGACGCTGATTCTCGACAGAGGGCAGGAAAGGACGAGCAGGGGAACACCATGACGCTCTCGCCGTACGCACCGATCCTGGGGCTGTTCGCCCTGGCTGCCTTCTTCGCGCTGTTCTCCGTCGCGTCGGCCCGGATCGCCGGCCCGCGCCGGTACAACCGGGCCAAGCTCGACGCATACGAGTGCGGCATCGAACCGAGTCCGCAGCCCGTCGGCGGCGGCCGGTTCCCGATCAAGTTCTACCTGACGGCGATGCTGTTCATCGTCTTCGACATCGAGATCATCTTCCTCTACCCGTGGGCCGTGAGCTTCGACCAGCTCGGGCTCTTCGGGTTCGTCGAGATGGTCATGTTCATCGGCACCGTGTTCATCGCCTACGCCTACGTCTGGCGTCGCGGCGGCCTGGACTGGGACTGAAGGGAGGCACGCCAGCATGGGTATCGAAGAGAAGCTCCCCGCGGGCGTCCTGCTCACCTCCGTGGAGAAGCTGGTCAACTGGTCCCGCAAGTCGTCGGTCTGGGGCGCGACGTTCGGCCTCGCCTGCTGCGCGATCGAGATGATGGCGGCCGGCGGCCCGCACTACGACATGGGCCGCTGGGGCATGGAGGTGTTCCGCGCCTCGCCCCGCCAGGCCGACCTGATGATCGTCGCCGGCCGGGTGTCGCAGAAGATGGCGCCGGTGCTCCGGCAGATCTACGACCAGATGGCGGAGCCGCGCTGGGTGCTCTCGATGGGCGTCTGCGCGAGCAGCGGCGGCATGTTCAACAACTACGCGATCGTGCAGGGCGTCGACCACGTCGTCCCGGTCGACATGTACCTGCCCGGCTGCCCGCCGCGGCCCGAGATGCTGATCGACGCGATCCTCAAGCTGCGCGAGAAGATCATGCACGAGCCGCTCGGCCCCAACGGTCGCCGGATGCTCGAGCAGCGCAAGGAGCGCGGTGACGTGCCGGTCGTTCCCTACGGCTCGATGCCCTCGTCCTACCGCAACGACAAGGCTCGGCGGGCCGAGTGGACGCAGGCGGTCCGTGAGGGCCGCGAGGAACAGTTGCGGATCGAGAACTGGATGAACCAGGAACGGCACCTCCAGGGAGGTGGGCGGTGGTGACCACGAGCCCCGACAAGGACCCGGTGGCGGACCCGAAGGAACATCGGGACCGGCCTGAGCCGGCGGACGAGTCGAAGAACCCCACCAACCAGGACCCGAGCCCGCCGAGCGCCAAGCCCGGTGGGGGCGTGCCCGTCCAGGCCACTCCGGTCGGCGCGCACACCGGCGCCCCGGCGGAGCAGCCGCCGTCCTCTGTGGCCGGTCGTGGCATGTTCGGCATCCACGGCTCCGGTGACACCTCCGGCTTCGGCGGCCTCGTCCGCCGGCGGGTCGGGGTCGGTGGCAGCGAGCGCCCGTACGGCAGCTACTTCGACGACGTCTACGACGCGCTCGAGGAGGCGTTCCCGGGCCTCGACGACGCCATCGAGAAGGTGATCGTCGACCGCAACGAGCTGACGCTGCACATCAAGCCCGAGCGGATCGCCGACGTCGCCCGCACGATGCGCGACGACGAGTCGCTGCGCTTCGAGCTCTGCTCCTCGGTGTCCGGTGTGGACTATCTCGGCGCCGACGAGCGCCGGCTGCACGTCACCTACCACCTGGCCTCGATGACCTACCGCCGGCGCGTGCGGCTGGAGGTCGCGGTCAGCGCGGAGAACCCGCACGTCCCGACCGTGACCCAGGTCTACCCGACCGCCGACTGGCAGGAGCGGGAGACCTTCGACATGTTCGGGGTCGTCTTCGACGGCCACCCCAGCCTCACCCGGATTCTCATGCCGGACGACTGGGAGGGCCACCCGCAACGCAAGGACTACCCGCTCGGCGGGGTCCCGGTGGAATACAAGGGCGCCGAGATCCCACCGCCCGACCGGCGGAGGAGCTACCAGTGACCAATCCGAGTTACGCCCCGGAGCGCGAGACGTCCGAGGGCAAGGTCTTCACCGTCACGGGCGGCGACTGGGACACCGTCGTCAGCGGCACCGACCCGGTCAGCGACGAACGCATCATCGTCAACATGGGCCCGCAGCACCCGTCGACGCACGGCGTGCTGCGGCTGATCCTGGAGCTCGAGGGCGAGACGGTCCGCGAGGCCCGCTCGGTCATCGGCTACCTGCACACCGGCATCGAGAAGAACCTCGAATACCGCAACTGGGTGCAGGGCACGACGTTCGTGACCCGGATGGACTACCTCGCGCCGATCTTCAACGAGACCGCCTACAGCCTGGCGGTCGAGAAGCTGCTCGGCATCGAGGACGAGATCACCGAGCGCGCCAACACGATCCGCGTGCTGATGATGGAGCTCAACCGGATCTCGTCGCACCTGGTCTGGCTGGCCACCACCGGCATGGAGCTGGGCGCCATCTCGATCATGTTGTACGGCTTCCGCGAGCGCGAGTACATCCTCGAGATCTTCGAGATGGTCACCGGCCTGCGGATGAACATGGCCTATGTGCGCCCGGGCGGCGTCGCTCAGGACGTGCCGGACAGCGCGATCGCCAAGATCCGCGAGTTCCTGAAGGTCATGCCGAAGAAGCTCAAGGAATACGAGGACCTGCTCTCGGGCCAGCCGATCTGGACCGAGCGGACCCAGGGCGTCGCGGTGCTCGACGTGACCGGCTGCCTGTCGCTGGGCATCACCGGTCCGGTGCTGCGCTCCGCGGGCCTGCCGTGGGACCTGCGCAAGACCATGCCCTACTGCGGCTACGAGACCTACGAGTTCGACGTGCCGACCTCCAACGACGCCGACGTCTGGGGTCGCTACCAGGTGCGGCTCGCCGAGATGCGCGAGTCGCTGAAGATTGTCGAGCAGGCCGTCGACCGGCTCCGGCCGGGCCCGATCATGGTCTCCGACAAGAAGATCGCCTGGCCGGCGCAGCTCGCGCTCGGCGTCGACGGCCTCGGCAACTCGCTGGAGCACGTCGCCAAGATCATGGGTCAGTCGATGGAGTCGCTGATCCACCACTTCAAGCTCGTCACCGAGGGCTTCCGGGTGCCGCCCGGCCAGGTCTACGTGGCGATCGAGGGCCCGCGCGGCGAGCTGGGCGCCCACGCGGTGTCCGACGGCGGCACCCGCCCCTACCGGGTGCACTTCCGCGAGCCCAGCTTCATCAACCTGCAGGCGATTCCGGCGATCTCCGAAGGCGGCCTGATCGCCGACGTGATCGCCGGTGGCGCCTCGCTGGACCCGGTGATGGGTGGGTGTGACCGATGACGACGCCAACGACGGTCTTCGACGAGGAGATCCGGCAGCGGGCGCGGGAGATCCTGTCCCGCTACCCGGCCGACCGCACGCGGTCGGCGCTGCTGCCCCTGCTGCACCTGGTGCAGTCGGTCGAGGGCCACGTGTCGCCGGCCGGCGTGGAGTTCTGCGCCGAGGTGCTCGGCATCAACAAGGCCCAGGTCGGCGCCGTCGCGTCGTTCTACACGATGTACAAGCGCCGGCCGACCGGTGACTACCTGGTCAGCGTCTGCACCAACACGATGTGCAACGTGCTGGGCGGCCAGGAGGTCTACGACACCCTCAGCGAGCACCTGGGCGTCGGGCACGACGAGACCACCGGCGACGGGTCGATCACCCTGGAGCACGCCGAGTGCCTGGCGGCCTGCGACTACGGCCCGGTGCTGACGGTCAACTACGACTTCTTCGACAACGTCACCCCCGGTGGCGCCGTCGAGCTCGTCGACGACCTGCGCCAGGGCAACCGCCCGCAGCCCAGCCGCGGCGCCCGGCTCTGCACGCTCAAGGAGATGTCGCTGCAGCTGGCCGGCTTCCCGGACACCCGGGACGGCGCGGTCGGCGACGGCGTGGCGGGCGACGCCACACTGCGCGGCCTGCGGCTGGCCCAGGAGCACGGCATCGCGGTCGCGGGCTTCGACCCCGACACCCCGATCAAGAAGAAGGACGACGCCGGCTCCGGCAAGCCGGCGGCGCAGGCAGGTGCGGCGGCCAACAAGCCGGCGAGCGACGCGAAGCCGGCCGGCGACGCGCCGAAGCCGCAGGAAGACAAGCTGCGCGGCGCCAAGGAGGCGAACAAGTGACCACCACTCCGCGGCGGGAAGTCCTCGAGAAGCTCACCCCGGTCCTGACCAAGCGCTGGCTGTCGCCCAACGCCTGGACGATGAAGACCTACGAGCAGCTCGACGGCTACGCGGCGCTGAAGAAGGCGCTCAAGGCGCACCCCGACGACCTGATCCAGCTCATCAAGGACTCGGGCCTGCGCGGGCGCGGCGGCGCCGGCTTCCCGACGGGCCTCAAATGGGGCTTCATACCGCAGGGCGACGGCAAGCCGCACTACCTGGTCGTCAACGCCGACGAGGGCGAGCCGGGCACCTGCAAGGACCTGCCGCTGATGAGCCACGACCCGCACTCGCTGCTCGAAGGCGTGATCATCGCCAGCTACGCGATCCGGGCCGAGCGGGCCTACATCTACATTCGCGGCGAGGCCGTCCAGGCCGCCCGCCGGCTGCGCAACGCGGTCGTCGAGGCCTACGACAAGGGCTACCTCGGGCAGAACATCCTCAAGTCCGGGTTCAACCTGGACGTGGTGGTGCACAGCGGCGCCGGCGCCTACATCTGTGGCGAGGAGACCGCGCTGCTCGACTCGCTCGAGGGCTTCCGCGGCCAGCCCCGGCTGCGCCCGCCGTTCCCGGCGACGCACGGCCTCTACGCCTCGCCGACCGTCGTCAACAACGTCGGCACGATCGCCAGCGTCCCGTACATCGTGCTCGGTGGCGCCGACTGGTGGCGGACGATGGGCACCGAGAAGTCGTCGGGTCCGATGATCTACTCGCTGTCGGGCCGGATCGCCAACCCCGGCCAGTACGAGTGCTCGATGGGCATCACGCTGCGCGAGCTGATCGAGCTGGCCGGCGGCATGCAGCCCGGTCACGAGTTGCGCTTCTGGACCCCGGGTGGGTCGTCGACCCCGCTGCTCACCGCCGACCACCTGGACGTGCCGCTCGACTTCGAGGGCGTCGCGGGCGCGGGCAGCATCCTCGGCACCACGGCGACGCAGATCTTCTCCGACCAGGACTGCCCGGTCTACGCGACCTACCGGTGGCTGGAGTTCTACCACCACGAGTCGTGCGGCAAGTGCACCCCGTGCCGCGAGGGCAACTACTGGATGGTCCGGGTCTACCAGCGGATCCTGTCCGGTCAGGGCACCCACGAGGACCTCGACACGCTGCTGGACACCTGTGACAACATCCTGGGCCGCTCGTTCTGCGGCCTGGGCGACGGCGCGACGAGCCCGGTGACGTCCTCGTTGCAGTACTTCAAGCAGGACTACCTCGACTACATCGAGGGCCGGACAGCTCCCCGGCTGTCGGAGAAGGCTCTCGTGGGGGCGCACTGATGACCGACGTAGCGAAGAAGGCCGACGAGGTCACCCTGACCATCGACGGCGTCGAGGTGACCGCGCCGAAGGGCACGCTGCTGATCCGCGTGGCCGAGCAGCTCGGCATCGCGATCCCGCGGTTCTGCGACCACCCGCTGCTGGCGCCCGCGGGCGCCTGCCGGCAGTGTCTGGTCGAGGTCGAGGGGCAGCGCAAGCCGGTCGCCTCCTGCACCCAGCCGATCGCCGACGGCATGGTGGTCAAGACGCAGCTCACCTCTCCGGTCGCCAAGAAGGCGCAGGAGGGCATCATGGAGCTGCTCCTGATCAACCACCCGCTCGACTGCCCGATGTGCGACAAGGGCGGCGAGTGCCCGCTGCAGAACCAGGCGATGTCGACCGGCCGGGCCGACTCGCGGTTCCACGAGCACAAGCGGGAATACCCGAAGCCGATCAACATCTCCTCGCAGGTGCTGCTCGACCGCGAGCGGTGCGTCCTGTGCCAGCGCTGCACCCGGTTCTCCGAGGAGATCGCCGGCGACAAGTTCATCGACCTGATGAACCGCAGCAGCGCCGAGGAGATCAACGTCTACCGCGACGAGGTCTACGACGCCGCTGCCGGTGAAGAAGGCGAAGGCGACGTTCCCTTCAACTCCTACTTCAGCGGCAACACCGTGCAGATCTGCCCGGTGGGCGCGCTGACCGGCGCGCAATACCGTTTCCGCTCGCGGCCGTTCGACCTGGTGTCGAGCCCGTCCGTCTGCGAGCACTGCGCCTCGGGCTGCTCCCAGCGCACCGACCACCGGCGCGGCAAGGTGCTGCGCCGGCTGGCCGGCGACGACCCGGCGGTCAACGAGGAGTGGAACTGCGACAAGGGCCGGTGGGGCTTCCGCTACGCCACGGCCTTCGACCGGCTCACCCACCCGCTGGTCCGCGACGCGGACTCCGGCGAGCTGCGCGAGGCGTCCTGGAGCGAGGCGCTGCGCGTAGCCGCCGAAGGGCTGCGCAAGGCCCGTGACGGCGCGCACGGCGTCGGTGTGCTGACCGGCGGCCGGCTGACCGTCGAGGACGCGTACGCGTACGCCAAGTTCGCCCGGGTCGCCCTCAACACCAACGACATCGACTTCCGGGCCCGGCCGCTGTCCGCGGAGGAGACCGAGTTCCTGGCCTCCTCGGTGGTCGGCACGACGGACGTCACCTACGCCGACATCGACCAGGCCCCGGCCGTGGTGCTCGTCGGCATCGAGCCCGAAGAGGAGTCGCCGATCCTCTTCCTCCGGCTGCGCAAGCAGTTCACCAAGCGCAAGCTGCCGGTCTACGCGCTCTCGCCGTACGTGACCCGCGGGCTCGAGAAGCTCGGCGCCAAGGTCGCCCGGATAATCCCGGGCGAGGAGGCGCGCGTGCTGGCCGAGCACGACGTGGTCGCCGAGGCGCTCAAGGCGCCAGGCGCGCTGCTGATCGTCGGCGAGCGGCTGGCCGCGGTGCCCGGTGGCCTGTCGGCCGCCGCGGCCCTGGCCGAGCGCACCGGCGCGAAGCTGGCCTGGGTGCCGCGGCGCGCGGGTGACCGCGGCGCCGTCGACGCGGGCTGCCTGCCCAACCTGCTCCCCGGCGGACGCCTCGCCTCCGACGCGGCGGCCCGGGCCGAGCTGGCCGGCGCCTGGGACCTGGCGGCCGGGGTCATCCCCAGCACGCCCGGTCGCGACACCGACGCGATGATCGTGGCCGCCGCCGGCGGCCGCCTCGGCGCGCTGGTGGTCGCCGGCGTCGACCCCGCCGACCTGGCCGACCCGCGACTGGCCGAGCAGGCCCTCGACGCGGTGCCGTTCCTGGTCAGCCTCGAGGTCCGGCGCAGCGCGGTCAGCCGCCGCGCCGACGTCGTCTTCCCGGTCGCCCCGGTGGCCGAGAAGGCCGGCAGCTTCCTCGACTGGGAAGGCCGGCTGCGCACCTTCGAGGCCGTGCTGCACACCGACTCGATGAACGACGGTCGCGTGCTGGACGCGCTCTCCGCCGCGCTGGGCGTCCCGCTCGGCACCGGCGACGTCAACACGGTCCGCCGCGAGCTGGGCGGCCTGCCGGTGACCCGGGCCGACCGCCCGCAGCCGCCGGTGGCCGAGCCCGCCGACGTGGTGGAGCCCGGCGACGGTGAGGCGGTGCTGGCGACCTGGCACCAGCTCATCGACCTGGGCAGCCTGCTCGACGGCGACGAGGAGCTGGCCGGCACGGCCCGCCCGCCGGTGGTCCGGCTCGACAAGGCGACCGCCGAGCGCATCGGCGTCGCCGACGGCGAGGCGGTCACGGTCGGCACGGGCCGCGGCGCGGTGACGCTTCCGGCGATGATCACCGACATGCCGGCCGGCGTGGTCTGGCTGCCCACCAACTCGCCCGGATCGACCACCCGGCGGACGCTGGGCGTCACCTCCGGTGCGGTCGTCTCGATCTCGGCTGGAGGAGCCCGATGACGACCCCTGCGGTCTACCTCGCGCAGGACCCGACGCTCTCCGACTTCGGGCACGATCCCTGGTGGATCATGCTCATCAAGATCGTGTTCGCGTTCGTCTTCGCGGTGCTGGCCACGCTGCTCGGCGTCTGGTTCGAGCGCCGCGTGGTCGGCTTCATGCAGGTGCGGCCGGGCCCCAACCAGGTCGGCCCGTTCGGCCTGCTGCAGACGCTGGCCGACGGCCTCAAGATGGCCTTCAAGGAAGACATCCTGCCGAAGGCGGCCGACAAGGTCGTCTACTTCTTCGCGCCGACCATCTCGGTGATCTGCGCGGTGACGGCGCTGGCGGTCATCCCGTTCGGCCCGATGGTCAGCATCTTCGGCCACCAGACGCCGCTGCAGGTCACCGACGTCTCCGTGGCGGTGCTGGTCATCCTGGCCGCGTCGTCGATGGGCATCTACGGCATCGTGCTCGGTGGTTGGGCCTCCGGCTCCACCTACCCGCTGCTCGGTGGTCTGCGGTCGAGCGCCCAGATGATCTCGTACGAGGTCGCCATGGGGCTGTCGATCGTCGCGGTGTTCATGACCGCGGGCACGATGTCGACCAGTGGCATCGTCGCGGCGCAGGCCGGCAGCGACCGCAGCGTCTCGGTCGGCGGCTTCGACCTCTTCGCACCGGGCTGGTACGCGATCCTGCTGCTGCCGAGCTTCATCATCTACTTCATCTCGGCCGTCGGTGAGACCAACCGCGCGCCGTTCGACCTGCCCGAGGCGGAGTCCGAACTGGTCGCCGGCTTCATGACCGAATACAGCTCGCTCAAGTTCGCGCTGTTCATGCTGGCGGAATACGTCAACATGGTGACCGTCTCCGCGGTCGCCACGACGCTGTTCCTCGGCGGTTGGCGGGCACCCTGGCCGATCAGCATCTGGTCCGGCGCCAACGAGGGCTGGTTCGGCATGATCTGGTTCTTCGCCAAGGTCATCCTGCTGGTCTTCGTCTTCGTCTGGCTCCGCGGCACGCTGCCCCGGCTGCGCTACGACCAGTTCATGCGGCTCGGCTGGCGCGTCCTGCTGCCGATCAACCTGGTCTGGATCCTCGCGCTGGCCGGCATCCGGGTGCTGCAGAAGGAAGACAGCCAGGCGGTGCGCTGGGGCATCATCGGCGGCGCGCTGCTGGTCATCCTGCTGATCACGCTGCTCTGGCCGGACCGCCGCAAGCAACCGCAGGTGTCGCTGCAGGAGCAGGTCAACCAGCGGCCGCAGGGCAGCTTCCCGCTCCCGCCGATGGACCTCGTGGTGCCGCCGAGCCCGCGGGCCCGGCGCGGCGTGGCGGAACGGCAGCCGGCCAACGTAGGCGGCGGACCGGTCATCGACGCCACCTCGACCGAAGAGAAGGAAGGCTGAGATGGGCGCCATCACGGGCACGTTCAAGGGCTTCGGCGTCACGTTCTCGCACATGTTCCGCAAGATCGTGACGACGGACTACCCGTTCGAGCCGGCTCCGGCGGCACCGCGCTACCACGGCCGGCACATCCTCAACCGGCACCCGGACGGGCTGGAGAAGTGCATCGGGTGCGAGCTCTGCGCCTGGGCCTGCCCGGCCGACGCCATCTACGTCGAGGGTGGCGACAACACCGAGGAGCAGCGCTTCTCGCCGGGCGAGCGCTATGCCAGCACGTACCAGATCAACTATGCGCGGTGCATCTTCTGCGGTCTGTGCATCGAGGCCTGCCCGACCCGCTCGCTGACGATGTCGAACGAGTACGAGCTCGCCCGCGACTCCCGCCAGGACCTGATCTTCACCAAGGAGCAGCTCCTGGCGCCGCTGCTGCAGGGCATGGAGCAGCCGCCGCACCCGATGCGGCTGGGTGACACCGAGAAGGACTACTACGTCGGCGCGCTCACCAACCCCGGCACCTCGGCCGGCGCCGAGCGGGCCCCGTGGTCGGAGACGGGTACGAAGGACGCGACTGGAGAAGCGTCATGACCAACATCGCGCTCGCGGCCACCGTGACCACCGGCGAGGCGGTCACGTTCTGGATCCTCGCCCCGCTCGCGCTGCTCGGCGCGATCGGCATGGTGGTGGCCCGCAACGCCGTGCACTCCGCGCTCTGGCTGGTGGTGACCATGCTCTGCCTCGGCGTGTTCTACGTCGTGCAGGCGGGCCCGTTCATCGGCATGGTGCAGATCATCGTCTACACCGGCGCGATCATGATGCTGTTCCTGTTCGTGCTGATGCTGGTCGGGCGGGACGCGTCCGACTCGCTGATCGAGACGTTGCGCGGCCAGCGCGTCACGGCGACGCTGGTCGGCCTCGGCTTCGCCGGGCTGGTCGGCACGCTGGTCGCCCGCGCGGTCGGCGACACGCAGGCGGTCGGGCTCGAGGCGGCCAACCGCGACGGCAACGTGCAGGGCATCGCGGCGCTGCTGTTCACCAACTACGTCTTCGCGTTCGAGGTGACCTCCGCGCTGCTGATCACCGCGGCGGTCGGCGCGATGGTGCTGGCGCACATCCACCGGCCCAAGAGCGAGCGGCTCGGGCAGCCGGACATGATGCGGCTGCGGTTCCGCCCCGGCAGCTACCCGGCGCCGAAGCCGGGTCCTGGCGTGTACGCCACCTCCGACTCGGTCGCCACCCCCGGGCGGCTGCCGGACGGCACGCTCAGCCCGCGCAGCATTCCTGAGATCCTCCCGACGCGTGAGCTCAGCCCGCGCGAAACCGCCCCGAAGGGCACCGAGAAATGAACCCGAGCTACTACCTGGTGCTGGCCGGCATCCTGTTCACGATCGGCGCCGTCGGCGTGTTGATCAGGCGTAACGCGATCGTGCTGTTCATGTGCATCGAGCTGATGCTGAACTCCGCCAACCTCACCCTGGTCACGTTCAGCCGGATCAACGGCAACCTCAACGGCCAGATCATCGCGTTCTTCGTCATGGTCGTCGCCGCCGCCGAGGTCGTGGTCGGTCTGGCGATCATCATGTCGATCTTCCGAACGCGGCGCTCGGCGAGCGTCGACGACGCGAACCTGCTGAAGTACTAGAGGGGCCGCATTCGTGGAACAGACGATCGAGTACGCCCACGCGACGGGCGTACTGGGCAGCGTGTGGCTGCTCATCGCCATCCCGCTGGTGAGCTCGGCGGTCATCCTGCTGCTGGGCCGCCGCAGCGCGAAGTTCGCGCACTGGCTCGGCACGGCCGCCATCGGCGCCGGCTTCGTGCTGACCCTGATCTACTTCTTCTCGCTGCGCGACCAGCCCAACCGGGCGGTGGAGCGCAACCTGTGGGAGTTCATCTCGGTCGGCAACCTCAAGGTTGACATCGGTCTGCTGTTCGACCCGCTGTCCGCCGTCTTCTGCCTGCTGATCACCGGCGTGGGTTTCCTGATCCACCTGTACGCGGTCGGCTACATGGCGCACGACGAGCGCCGGCACACGTTCTTCGGCTACTTCAACCTCTTCGCCGCCGCGATGTTGCTGCTGGTCCTCGGCAACAACTACGTGATGCTCTACCTCGGCTGGGAGGGTGTCGGCCTCGCGTCGTACCTGCTGATCTCGTTCTGGTACACGCGTCCCTCGGCCGCCACCGCGGGCAAGAAGGCGTTCCTGATGAACCGAGTCGGCGACGCCGGCCTGGTCATCGCGATCTTCACGATGTTCGCCTACCTCGGCTCGACCAACTACGCCGACGTGTTCAACGGCGTCGGCGGGCTGTCGTCGACCGTCGTGCTGCTGATGGGCCTGCTGCTCCTGCTCGGCGCGACCGGCAAGTCCGGCCAGTTCCCGCTGCAGGCGTGGTTGCCCGACGCGATGGAGGGCCCGACCCCGGTCTCCGCCCTCATCCACGCGGCCACGATGGTCACCGCGGGCGTCTACCTGATCGCCCGGTCCAACGCGATCTTCTCGGCCAACGAGGTGCTGCAGACCGTCGTGGTCAGCGTCGGCGCGCTGACGCTGCTGATCGGCTGCATCATCGGCGCGGCCAAGGACGACATCAAGCGCGTGCTGGCCTGGTCGACGGTCTCCCAGATCGGCTACATGTTCCTCGGCGTGGGCCTGGGCGGCGGCGCGTACGCGCTGGCGATCATCCACCTGCTCGCCCACGGCTTCTTCAAGGCCAACATGTTCCTCGGCGCCGGCTCGGTCATGCACGGCATGAAGGACCAGGTCGACATCCGCCGCTTCGGCGGGCTGTGGAAGCTGATGCCCTGGACGTTCGGCACGTTCACCGCGGGCTGGCTGGCCATCGTCGGCTTCCCCGGCTTCTCCGGCTTCTTCACCAAGGAACCGATCATCGTCGCGGCCTTCGAGCGCGAGGGCTGGACCGCCTGGCTGTACGGCTGGGCCGCGCTGCTCGGCGCCGGGCTCACCGCGTTCTACATGACGCGTCTCTGGGTGCTGACGTTCCTCGGCCCGAAGCGGTGGACCGAGGACATCGACCACCCGCACGAGTCGCCACCGATCATGGTCGGGCCGCTGGTGCTGCTCGCGATCGGCTCGGCGATCGCCGGCGGCCTGATGGCCAGCCCGGTCGCGAAGTGGCTCGAGCCGCCGCTGCCGCACGAGGCCGGTCATCCGGAGGCGGTGATGTCGCACGCGGTGATCACCACGCTCTCGCTGGTGCTCACGTTCGCCGGCATCGGCCTGGCCTACCTGCTCTTCCGGCGCGGCACCGCGCTGGCCGAGCAGCCGGCCGGCGTGGTCGTCACGGCCGCGCGGCGCAACCTCTACGCCGACGCCTTCAACGAGATCGTCTTCGAGAAGCCCGGCATCTTCCTGACCCGCGCGCTCGTGTTCCTCGACAACCGGGGCATCGACGGCGCGGTCAACGGGCTCGCGGCCGCGGTCGGCGGCGGCTCCGGTCGCCTGCGCCGGCTGCAGACCGGCTTCGTCCGGTCCTATGCGATGTCCATGCTGACCGGCGCACTGCTCGTGGTCGCCGCGTTCCTCGCTGTGCAGATGGGATGGCTGAGCTGACGATGCAGGACTTCCCGTTCCTCACAGTCCTGACCGGGCTGCCGCTCCTCGGCGCGCTCGTCGTCTGGTGCCTGCCCAAGTCCCGGCCCGAGATGGCCAAGCTGGTCGCGCTCGGCTGGTCGCTGCTGGTCTTCGTGCTGTCGGTGGTCATGTGGATCGCGTTCGATCCCGGCGGCGAGCGGCTCCAGCTGCGCGAGTCGTACCAGTGGATCCCGACCTGGGACGCCCGGTTCACCTTCGCCGCCGACGGCATCGCACTGGTCATGTTGTTGCTGGTCACGGTGCTGGTGCCGATCGTGATCCTGGCGTCGTGGCACGACGCCGACAAGAGCCGGCGGAGCATCCCGACCTACTTCGCGCTGCTGCTGGTCCTCGAGTGCACGATGATCGGCGTCTTCGCGGCCGCCGACGTCTTCCTGTTCTACGTGTTCTTCGAGGTCATGCTCGTCCCGATGTACTTCCTCATCGGCAGCTTCGGCGGACACCAGCGGCAGTACGCGGCGGTCAAGTTCTTCCTCTACTCGCTGGTCGGCGGCCTGTTCATGCTGGCCGCGGTGATCGGCCTGTGGGTGGTCGGCGGCCACACGTTCGACTGGGTGGCACTGACCAACAGCGACTTCGCCACCAACACCGGCCGCTGGCTGTTCCTCGGCTTCTTCATCGCCTTCGCGATCAAGGCGCCGTTCTTCCCGTTCCACACCTGGCTGCCGGACGCCGGTGGCGCGGCGCCCGCGGGCGCGGCCGCCCTGCTGGTCGGCGTGCTCGACAAGGTCGGCACGTTCGGCATCCTGCGCTACTGCCTCCCGCTGTTCCCGGAGGCGTCGCGCTGGTTCGCGCCGTGGGCGATCGCGCTGGCGGTGATCGGCATCATCTACGCCGCGCTGCTGGCGATCGGCCAGAACGACCTCAAGCGGCTGGTGTCCTACACGTCGATCGCCCACTTCGGCTTCATCGGCGTCGGCATCTTCGCTTTCACCACCCAGGCCGGCACGGGCGCCGTGCTCTACATGCTCAACCACGGCCTGGCCACCGGCCTGCTGTTCCTCGTGGTCGGCATGCTGGTCGCCCGCCGCAACTCGGCCAACATCCGTGACTTCGGCGGTGCCGGCAAGCTGGTGCCGGTGCTGGCCGGCGTGCTCTTCTTCGCCGGTCTCGCCTCGCTGGCCCTGCCCGGCACGGCCCCGTTCGTCTCGGAGTTCCTGGTCCTGATCGGCACCTTCACCGTCAACAAGCCGGTGGCCGTGATCGCGACGGTGGGCATCATCCTGGCGGCGGCGTACGTGCTCTGGATGATCCAGCGGACGACGCAGGGCACGCTCAACCCGGCGCTGGTCGACGAGCCGGGCATGCGGCGTGACCTCAACGTGCGCGAGAAGCTCGTGGTCGCGCCGCTGATCCTGCTGATCCTGTTCCTGGGCTTCTACCCGAAGCCGGTCACCGACGTGATCAACCCCGCCGTCCAGGCGACGATGCAAGACGTGGGCAAGTCGGATCCGGCGCCCATCTCCGGCACCACCACGGAGGCAGCAGTCAAATGACGATCAAGTTCCCGGCGTTCGACTACGCCGCGATAGCGCCGATGCTCATCGTGTTCGGTGTGGCGGCGGCCGGCGTGCTGGTCGAGGCCCTCGTGCCCAAGCGCGGCCGCTACCTGACCCAGCTCGTGCTGGCGCTGGCCGGCCTCGTGGCGGCGCTGGTCGTGCTGATCACCCAGGCCGACAAGCGGGTGGTGACCGCCGGCCAGGCGATCGCGGTCGACGGCCCGGCGTTGTTCCTGCAGGGCTCGATCATCGTGCTGGCCGTGATGGCGGTGCTGATGATCGGTGAGCGGTCGCTGGAGCGCGGCGGCCCGTTCGTCGCGCAGGCGGCGATCACCGTCGGCTCCGAGGACGACCGCCGCCAGGCGGCCCGCGCCGACGGGGCGACCGAGGTCTACCCGCTGAGCATGTTCGCCATCGGCGGCATGATGCTCTTCGTCTCGGCCAACGACCTCCTGACGATGTTCATCGCGCTCGAGGTGCTCTCGCTGCCGCTCTACCTGATGTGCGCGCTGGCCCGCCGCCGGCGCCTGGTCAGCCAGGAGGCCGCGCTCAAGTACTTCATGCTCGGCGCGTACGCCTCCGCCTTCTTCCTGTTCGGTGTGGCGCTGGTCTACGGCTACACGTCGTCGGTGCAGGCGGCCCCGGGCCGGCAGGCCGGTGGCGTCGACTTCGCCACCATCCACGCGGCCGCGACCTCGTCGCCGGCCAACCGGGCGCTGCTCTTCGCCGGCCTGGCCATGATCGCGATCGGCCTGCTGTTCAAGGCGACCGCGGCGCCGTTCCACGTCTGGACGCCCGACGTCTACCAGGGCGCCCCGACCCCGATCACGGGCTTCATGGCGGCGTGCACCAAGGTGGCCGCGTTCGGCGCCCTGCTGCGGGTGCTCTACGTCGCCTTCGAGGGCGCCAAGTGGGACTTCACCCCGGTGCTCGGTGCGATCGCGATCCTGACCATGCTGGTCGGCTCGGTGCTCTCGGTGACGCAGACCGACCTCAAGCGGCTGCTCGCGTACTCGTCGATCGCCAACGCCGGCTATCTCCTGGTCGGTGTGCTCGCCGGTGTGCGCGAGGGCATTTCCAGCACGATGTTCTACCTGGTCGCCTACGGCTTCACGGTGATCGCGGCGTTCGCGGTCGTCACCCTGGTGCGCGACGCCGACGGGGAGGCGACCCACCTGTCCCGCTGGGCCGGGCTGGGCCGCCGGTCGCCGGTGTTCGCGGGCGTCTTCACCTTCCTCCTGCTGGCCTTCGCCGGCATCCCGTTGACCAGCGGCTTCATCAGCAAGTTCGCGGTGTTCGGGGCGGCGTTGGACGGTGGGCAGACCTGGCTCGTCATCGCGGGTGTGATCACCAGCATGGTGCTGGCGTTCCCGTACCTGCGCGTGGTGGTCATGATGTGGCTGTCCGAGCCTGGTGAGACGACCCCGACGATCGCCGTGCCGGGCGCGCTGACCGCGGCCGCCCTGATGATCGGCGTGGCGGCCACACTGGTGCTCGGTGTGGCCCCGGCGCCACTGCTCAACCTGTCCGACACGGCTGGGCAGTTCATCCGATAACTCGTGTTTCCCCGGCGCCTGGACCGCTGGTCGGCGCAGATCCAATTCCCGAAATTGGGGAGTTTGCCGGTCGGGGGTCGCTTTCGCGGCCCCCTTTCCGGCATTTGCGGTGGTGGCGGTGCCTATCCCCACGCTGAGTCGATTTCGCGGTGTGGCATCGTGGGTTACGTGGTGAGGGGGGCTGAGGAGCTGACCTCGATCGGGCTCGACTTCGTCGATCCAGAGGTCGAGGCGTCGGCGCGTGCGGTCCTGGCCGCGGTCGAAGACGAGTTGCGCAGTTGCGTGACGAGTGCCGACCCGATGGTCACGGAAGCGGCGCGGCATCTCGTCGAGGCGGGCGGGAAGCGGTTCCGGCCGTTGCTGGTCGCGCTCGGCGCCCAGTTCGGCGACCCGACGGCCCCGATGGTGGTGCCGGCCGCGGTGGTGATGGAGCTGACCCACCTCGCGACGCTCTACCACGACGACGTGATGGACGAGGCGCCCGTGCGGCGCGGGGTCCGCAGCGCCAACTCGCGCTGGACCAACTCGGTGGCCATCCTGGTCGGCGACTACCTGTTCGCCCGGGCGGCCGACATCGCCGCCGACCTCGGCACCGACGCGGTGCGGCTGCAGGCCCGCACGTTCGCCCGGCTCGTGCACGGCCAGATCGCCGAGACGGTCGGCCCGCGGTCCGGTGTGGACCCGGTCGACCACTACCTGCACGTGCTGGCCGAGAAGACCGGCTCGCTGATCGCCACGTCCGCCCGGTTCGGCGGCATGTTCGGCGGCGCCTCGCCGGAGCAGATCGAGGCGCTGGCCCGCTACGGCGAGAAGATGGGCATCGCGTTCCAGCTCTCCGACGACCTGCTCGACATCGCGTCCGAGTCGGAGCAGAGCGGCAAGACGCCCGGCACCGACCTCCGCGAGGGCGTGCCGACCCTGCCGGTGCTCTACGCGCTCGCCTCCGAGGACAGCGACGCCGCCGCGACCCGGCTCCGCGAGATCCTGGCCGCCGGCCCGGTGACCGACGACGCCCTGCACGCCGAGGCGCTCTGCCTGCTGCGCGAGTCGGTCGCGATGAAGCAGGCCCGGGAGACGGTGCGCAGCTACGCCGAGGAGGCGCGGGAACGGCTGGCGCCGCTGCCCGACAACGCCACCCGGGCGGCGCTCGAGTCCCTGTGCGACTTCATCGCCGACCGCACCGGCTGATCGTCTTCGTCAAGTCGCCGACACTCGCGGGCGGATGAACTCCGCGTATCGGGCGCATCGACGCTCCGTGTCGAGAAATTTGGCGTTCTCGATACCAACAGGCATTTCGCGGACGGGAGCTTTTTCATATGGTGTAAGCCCCGGCCCGCGGAGGTGGGTGTGCGCGACCCTCTGGCAGAACCATCGGATCTGATCCGCAGTGTGTCCCGCGCCCTACGCGTGCTGGAGGCAGTGGGTCGGGCCCCGAAGGGACTCACCGTCAAACAGGTCGCCCGGCGCTGCGAGCTGACCGTCGCGACGACCTATCACCTCGTGCGGACGCTGGCCTACGAGGGCTACGTCATCCGCCGGGAGGACGGCACCTACATCGTGGGGCTCGAAGTCGCCGACCGCTATCGCGAGCTCGTCGCGGCGTTCCGGGGCCCACCCGCGGTCGGTGATGCGCTGCGCAAGGCGGCCGTCGACAGCGGCTACAGCCACTATCTCGGCCGCTTCGTCGGCGGCCAGGTTGCGATCACCGCGGCAGCGGAGGGCCCGCGGTCACCGTACCTGGAGGAGATGGTTCCCGGCTTCGACGAGGGCGCGCACGCGACGGCGCTCGGCAAGGCCCTGCTGGCCACGCTGACGCCCGATCAGCGGTTCCGCTACCTCCGGGAATACGGCATGCGGCCGTTCACCCCGCAGACGCTGACGACGACCGAGGCGTTCGAGAGCGACCTGGCCGCCGGCGAGCGGCGGGGCATGCACCTCGAGATGGGCCAATACCGACCCGGCGTCGCCTGCGCGGCCGTCATCGTCTCGCCCGACCGCGACATGGAACGCCGGGTGGTGCTTGCCTGCGCGTTGCCGGCGGCAGAGATGATGACCTCGGCTCGCGTGGTGCGGGCGAAGCTGCTCGCGGTGGCGCGGACGGTCTCCGACGCACTGGGCGCACCCGACAACGGAAACGGCTGAACCGCTCCCGTCACCTGTGCGTGCACAGGGTTGGTTGACGGTTGGTCGACCACCAGACCAGGGGAGGCCGGAGCTTGGCCGACGACGACGCTGAGCTGTTGCGCGCGCTCAACGACGAGCACGGCGACGCGCTCTTCGCGCACGCGCTGCGGCTCGTGAGCGGCGACCGGCAGCGGGCCGAAGACCTGGTGCAGGAAACGCTGCTGCGGGCCTGGCGCCATCCCGAGGCGCTCGACCCCGAACGCGGCTCCGTGCGGGCGTGGCTGTTCACGACCGCCCGACACCTCGCCATCGACGCGTGGCGCCGGCGCACGTCGCGGGTCGGCGAGGTGGTGACTGACGACCTGCCCGAGCCGCCGCCCGAGGTCGACGAGGCCGACCGGGCGGTCGAGGCGTGGACCGTCGCCGAGGCGCTGGGCCGGTTGTCGCCCGCCCATCGCGACGTCCTCGTCGAATGCTTCTACCAAGGGCGATCCGTCGCCGAGGCGGCCGCCCGGCTGGGCGTGCCACCGGGCACGGTCAAGTCGCGCACGCACTACGCGCTGCGCTCGCTGCGGCTCGTACTGGAAGAGATGGGGGTGACCCAGTGACGCACTGCCCGCACGCGCTCGACGACGGCGCATACGTTCTCGGGGCCCTGTCGCCCAGTGAGCGCGCCGAGTACGAACGGCACCTGGGTGGTTGCCCGTCCTGCCGCGAGGCGGTCGCGGAGATCGCCGTGCTGCCCGGGCTGCTCGGGCGGCTGGCCGACCCCGACGCGCTCGACCTGTCGGTGACGGGGCCGCCGCCGGACCGCATGCCGGCGCTGCTCACCGCCGTGGGCGCCGAGCGCCGCCGGGTCCGCCGGGTGCGGCGCCGGCGGTACGCGGGCGCCGCGCTCGTGGCCGCCGCGCTGGCGGCCGTCGTCGGGGTCGGGGTGTCCGGCTACGACGCGGGCTGGTTCGGTGGTCGGTCGGGGGCCGGGCAGGTCGCCGGGCGGGGCGGGCAGTCCGCGGACACGCTGGTGTCGATGCAGCCGGTCGACGGGCAGGTGCCGGTGACCGCCGAGGTCGGGATGCACGGGACCAACTGGGGCACCGAGATCAGCATGCGGTGCACCTACAAGTCCGGTGGCGACCGCACCAAGTCGTGGACGTTCCGCCTGGTCGCGCACGGTGCCGACGGGGCCAAGGAACAGGTCGGCTCGTGGATGGCCGGCGCGGGGGAGACGGTTTCGCTCAACGGGGCGACGCGGTTCACCGGGCGCGAGCTGGTGCGGTTGGAGCTGACGCGGTACGACGGGACGCCGCTGCTGGCGTACGACGTGCCCTAGGTTCTGTGCCCTAGGTTCTGGCCAGTTCCCGTGCTTGTTGCGTGGCTTTCGCCGTGCGGCGGGCGGAGCGGAGGCCGTCGGCGGTGAAGACGATCAGCGCCAGCCAGACCAGCGCGAAGCCGGCGAGCCGGGCCGGTGGCATGGGTTCGTGATAGAGGAAGACGCCGAGGGCGAGCTGCATGATCGGCGTTAGATATTGCAGGATGCCGAGCGCCGTCAGCGGGATCCGGTTGGCGGCGCCGGCGAAGAACAGCAGCGGTACGGCGGTGACGGCGCCGGCCAGCACCAGCAGGACGGTGGTGTGCGGCTCGTCGCCGAACGTGCTGTCCGGGGTGCTGGTCAGCCAGATTAGGTAGGCGAGGCACGGGATCGCCAGCACGCCGGACTCGACCAGCAGCCCCTCGGCCGCACCGAGCCGCAGGCGCTTCTTCACGAGGCCGTACCCGCCGAAGCTGACCGCCAGCGTCAGCGCGATGTAGGGCAGGCGGCCGTAGTCGATGGTCAGCACCGCGACGGCGGCGGCGCCGATGCCGACGGCGACCCACTGCAGCGGGCGCAGTCGCTCGCTGAGCACCGTCACGCCGAGGACCACGGTGACCAGCGGGTTGATGAAGTAGCCGAGAGCCGTCTCGACGACGCGGTCGCTGTTGACGCCGTAGATGTACATCCACCAGTTGATCGCCAAGAGAGTCGCGGCGAACGCGATGGCGGCCAGCGCTTTGGGGCGTTGGAGGAGGGCCTTGACCTGCTTGGTGCGGCGCATCGCGAGCAGGAGCAGGGCGACCAGGACGACGGACCAGACGACGCGGTGGGCGAGGATCTCGATGGAGCCGGCCTGTTTCAGTTGTTTGATGTAGACGGGCATGAACCCCCACAGGAGGTACGCGCCCAGGCCGAACAGGTAGCCCTTGCGCAGATCCGTCATGGGGTGTTCCGCCGGTCGATCTCCATCCAGCGGTCCGGCCTGGCGACGGGGACGAAGCCCGCCTTCTCGTAGACGCCGTGTGCGTCCAAGGTGGCGAGGATGATCCGCAGGACGCCGGACTCTTCGAGGAGGTCGCGGGCGGCCTCGGCGAGCCAGGTGCCGAGGCCGTGGCCGCGTTCGTCGCGGTCGACGTAGACGTCGCAGAGCCAGCCGAAGGTGGCGTGGTCGGTGACGATGCGCGCGAAGGCGACCTGGTTGTCGTCGCGGTAGATGCCCAGGACGAGGGAGTTGGCGAGGGAGCGCTCGACGATGTCCCGGGGGCGGTTGGCGGCCCAGTAGCTGTCGGTCGACAGCCAGGCATAGACCCGGTCGACGTCGATCCGCTTGGGGTCGCTCGAGAGCTGGTAGCCGTCCCGGGTCTGCTCACCCGCGGTGTTGGCCACGGCGGCATTGTGGGTGGCTTCCGGGTCGGTGCGGTTGCCCTGTTCGGTGGTCGGGCGCGCGGCGTCCCGTGTGGTCGTATCCACGCAGCCGACGTTAGCCCGCGACCGATCTGCGGTCGCGGGCCAATGTCGTGCCTGCGGCCCCGCCAGGGACCGCTTTCACTGCTTTTGCGCGGTGGTTCAGTCGCGGTCGAAGATCAAGCCGAGCACCCAGGTGACGAGGCTCACGAACAGCGCGCCGAGCACGGCGGCGGGCCAGAAGTTCTCGACGTCGAACGGCAGGTCCACCTGCTCGGCGATCCAGCCGGTCAACAGGAAGAGCAGCGCGTTCACCACGATGGCGATCAAGCCGAGCGTCAGGATGTAGAGCCCGCACCCGAGCGTCTTGATGATCGGCTGAAGCACGGCGTTGACCACACCGAAGATCACGGCGACCAGCAGAACGGTAAGCACCACCTCACCGGTCGAGTCCGTGTCCAGCGTGATGCCGGGAATGATCAGGGTCGCCAGCCAGAACGCGAACGCCGTGGCGAGCAGCCTGACAAGAACGCCTTTCATGAAACCCATGCGCGGCATAGTGCCATGGAGATCGCCGCCAGTCGCCCCCTCACCATGAGTTTTCCGCCCTGCTCACGGCGTGCGACGCATTGACGTCATTCGGTGCGCATCCCCATCGCGAACCGCTCCGCCGGCGTCACCCCCATCCTCGCCCATTGCAGCCGGCCGCTACTGACGACCGCGATCACGTCGTCGGGCATCTGGCTGAGCCAGCCGGTGGAGCCGTCCGCCAGCCCGAGCGACGCCGCCGCGGCCGCCGCCCCCTCCGGCCGTAGCGCCTGAAGCACCACCACGTCCGCCTCCCGCAGCAGCGCCGCGTCGGCGTCCACCACGTCATCGCGCAAGGTGAGCACGGTCTGCCACCGCGCCCGCTGCGCGGCGTCGTCACCCCCGCCCACCGCTTGTTCTTCGCTCGGCTGGTCTTCACGACCAACTTCGAGCACATGCCGCCGGGTCGCCGTGGCGCGAGGCGCTTCCCGAGAGAGCAGCGCGGTGCCGACGGCACTGACCGCGGCCGGGGTGCTCACCTTCGCGGCTGCGATGTCGAGGATCGTGAGCGAAGGCCGCCCTGCCCTCGGCAGGTCACCGGCCGTGACCCACCGATGGACCGGCGCCGCGTCGGGTATCACCCTCATGCTGTCGACCGGCGCGGCGATCGCCTGCGCGAGCTCGTTCCAAGCGCCCCACCGACGCGTGCGCACGTCGATCCGAGCGCCCGACGCCAGCGCGCGCAGGGCGATCAGCTGCCCAGCCCCGAGCCCCCCAACGACCAGGATCCGTGTGCCGGCCGGCCGAAACGCCCTAGCAACCACCCAGGATCCGTGCCGGTCCCGACCGAGCACCATCCCTGCGGGCGGGAGCAACCCACTCGGCGGCCGTGCGGGCGCCTCCGGCAGCCACTCCACGGGCGGAGCCCGGCGGGGTCGCGGGCTCGGCCTCGACCGGCGGTCAGAAGGCGACGATGAAGCCGCCTGACGCTCAGATCGGACCCCGCCTGCGCCGTGCCCGCCTGCGCCGTGCCCGCCTGCGCCGTGCCCGCTTGGTCCGTGCCCGCTTGGTCCGTGTCCGCTTGGTCCGTGTCCGCTTGGTCCGTGTCCGCTCGGCCCGTGCCTGGCCAATCCACGACCCACGAACCCGAACCCCACCGACCCAGTGCCGCCGAGCCCGATTGTCGGACCGCTCGGTAGGCCTAGCGAGCCTGAATGGCCACTGAAAGGAAGAGTCTGGGTCGTCGCCACGAGATGCTCGCCGTCGAGTCGCTCCACCCGTAGCTGCTCCGCCGCTGCCAACTGGTGAAGCGCCCTGTCGGCGTGTTCGAGCCGCTCCGGTGATTCGCAGGCGAGGCGCACCACGAGCCTGTCGTGACTGACGGCCAGAACGACCGCAGCGGCAGGGATGGTGAGCAGCCGGGCCGCGACCCCGCATGCGTGTTGCGACTCGTGCCCGGCCAACCAATAGATCGCCTGGCGCAGCCCGCCGATAACCACGAAGGACCAGCGTTCCTCGACCCCGTGGCGGCCGTCATGACGAAGCAGCTCGGCCACCGTCGCCAGGGCGCTCTCACGGTCGAGCCGATGGTGCGGCCCGATCCGCCTGGCCACGCGTCGCGCCAACCCGGTCAAGGTTGGACGCAGGTCTCCGTCGGACCAGTCGGGTGGACCGTTCACGCGCAGCACGACGAAGACCCGTCGTAGTGCCGGCACCGCGCCCTGACCTTCAGCACTGATCAGCAGCTCGATCCGCGCGCGCGGCGGCCCCCGGTGACCCACCAATAGATCACCCAGATCAGGCAGCTGGGTCGGATCGGAGGCGACGACAGGCTCGTCCAGCTCGAACACCACGAGCAGACCGTCGGCGTCGACGAAGGCGCCGTCGTCGGTCAATGCCACGTCGGGCGCGACGAAACGCATCAGGCCGCGGTCAGCCGAAGGCGCGGGAAGCAGCCGGCGACGGGTCGCATAGCGGAGGCCGATGCCGAGCCAGACGAACAGCCAGCGTCCGCGTACACGGGCCAAAGCCGCCACGACCGTCACCGCGCCCAGCGCGCAAGCGGTGCCGAGCAGCAGCGGACCACGGTCAAGGGTGGCGAGCACGCCCGCCATCGCGGCCTGGGCGACCACGACCTGGCCGACGCGCAAGCGACTCCAATGTGGAGATGACTGTGCCACCTTTCCGGAGGGGTCCACCATCGTCGATGTCATCGCGGTAGCCTCCCCTCCGTATTCGGCGCGATTACGCGCCGCAACCTGAAACTGTCACTGCCCACAAGGGAGCCCCGATGCCGTCGCGGCAGGACCAGCTGCAGTCGCACCAGTTCACCGTGCAGCGGGTGGTCTCCGCGTTGGTCATGCATGAGACTGACCCGGCACAGCCACCCTTTCGCCGGACTGCCGGTGCGACGTTGGCCGGATTGCTGGTGGCGGCCATCGCCTTGGGCGGATTCGTCGTTTATGGCGTGCTGGTGGGCGGCGGCGGCACCGCGTGGCGCGACACCTCGGCGGTGATCGTCGAGCGCGAGTCCGGGGCCCGCTACGTCTATCGCGACGGCAAGCTGCACCTCATGGTCAATTACGCGTCGGCACTGCTCGCGGTCGGCGCGGCGCAGCCCAAGACGGTGCTCGTCTCCCGCCGCTCGATCGAGGGCGTGCCACGCGGCACGACGTTGGGCATCACCGAGGCGCCCGACTCGCTGCCGGCGGCCAACCGCGTCACCGGTCCACCATGGACGGTGTGCAACCTGCCCGGCGCGGCCTCTGCCCTGCTTGTCGGCGCCGCGAGCAGCGGAGGCACGCGGCTCGAGGACCGCGCGGTGCTGGCCGAACATCCGGACGGCTCCCTGCATCTCGTCTGGCAGAACCATCGCCATCTGTTGCGCGACCCGCGGCTCACCCTGACCGCCCTGGGCTGGACGACCGCGAAACCGCTGCCCACGGCCCCGGCGTTCCTCTCCGCGCTACCCGCCGGCGCAGACATCACCGTGCCGCCCATCCTCGACACCGGCGACCCGTCCACCGAAGTGCCCGCGGCCCGCATTGGCGAGGTGTTCGTCGTGACGAGTCAGGGCGGCGATCGGCAGTACGCCGTAGCCGTGCGGAACGGACTCGCCAGCATCACCCAGGTCCAGGCCGACCTGCTGCTGACCGCCAACCGCCAGGACCGCCCGACCGACCTCAGCCAGGGCCGGTTCGCGGCCACCCGGAAGGCGGCGGCCTTGGCGCCTGACGGACCCGTACCCACGTCGACCCCCTCGTTGGTCGGTCCGTTCACCGGCGCCCTGTGCGCGGTCGTGCGCGACGAACGCGGTGTCGCCAACGTCGTCGTCGACGCCGACGTGCCCGATGTCGCGGATGCCGCCAGATCGCGGCGCGGTGCCGGGGCGGACTACGTGGTGGTGCCGCCGGGACGGGCTGCCGTGGTCACGGCCGTCGGGTCGCCCGGCGCCACCGACGGAGCCGTCAACGTCGTCACGGACCTGGGCCGCCGTCATGAGGTCGTCGGTGCCGAGACGCTGGCCATGCTGGGCTATGGCGGCGTGCGACCGGCGCGCCTGCCGGCGGCGATGGTGGCGCTGGTGGAGTCGGGTGCATCACTCGATCCTGCCCGGGCACGGGAGCCGGCTTGAGGTTATCCACAGGCAGGAGTTGTCCACAGGCGGTGTTTTCGGGGCTACCGAACGTGTGCCCCGACGGTCTAGCGTCAGCGACGGCATGCGAGACATTCGCCAACTTCGACGCGAGAGCGGGGTGACGTCCGGGTGTCCCAGACGCAGGCACAGGCGGCGGTGATGCAGCAGACCGCGGCCAGGTTCGAGCAGGTCGACCAGTCGCTACAGAGCATGTTGACGAGTCTGATGGCCGAGCTCGCGGTCCTGCAGACCGCCTGGCGTGGCGCCGGCGGCCGCTCGTTCGAGCAGGTCAAGCAGCAGTGGTCGCAGGACCAGGGGGCGATGCAGCGCGCCCTGCGCGAGACGGCCGGCGCCATCCGCAGCGCCGGCACGCAATACGAGGCCACCGACACCGAGGCGGCCAGCCGGATCGCCACCACCAGCCGCGGCATCCAGCTGCCGTTGTAAGGAGAGACGTGATGCGCGACGACATCCTGGTCGTCAACTTCCCGGCCCTGCGGCAGGCCAGCGCCGACATCCAGAAGGCCCTCAACACCCTCGACACCCAGCTAGGCCAGCTCGAGCGGGACGCCGCGCCGCTGGTCGCCACCTGGGACGGCGAGGCCAGACAGGCCTACGACCAGCGCCAGTCCCGGTGGCGCGCCGCCTCGGCGGATCTGCAGTCCATGCTCCGCGACATCAAGCGCGCGCTCGACGATTCCGCGTCCGACTACCTCAGCACGGAAAGGAGAAACGCCAACCTGTTCCAGTGAGACGACGGCGTACGCCGGTCGTGCGTCAGTGGTGTCCAGAAAGTCCGTGCCGATTGTCACCCGGTCGCGGAGTTACGGGTGATCCGTGTCCACTCCACGGTCAACTACCGCTACCGTCACGCCGGTGTCGGTCGCGGTCCAGCGGATCGGGGGCGGCCGGCGCGGTGGGGGCGTCCCGGCCGTGCGGTCGACGGGCGGTGACGGATGCAAGGGCAACTGGCAAGATGACGATTGGCAGGGGGAGAAGGCGGCGGCGACTACGGTCGCGAAGGGACGTGGTGCGCAACCGGCGGTCGTCGAGCACCTTTCGGGTCTACCCGCGGGTCCGACTCCGGACGGTATCGACGGCGGCCGCGGTGACACCACCCGTGACGTCCCTACATCGTGATCTAGCCGACACCTTGTAGGTTGTACGCGATGCGTCTGGCCTGTCCGGGAAGGGGGTGGCCGTGACCGACTGGGAACCGGCCACCGAGGTCGAGGCCGCGATGCGAGACGCGCTACGGGCCGGAGACCAGGAACTCTACTTCCGCATCCTGGCCCGGTCCGAGCTTCTCCTGCCCGTGTCGTCCGATGCCCTGGCCGGCCGCGCCCAGGTCGGGTGGGGCACCTGGACCACCAACGGCCGCACGCACGTCCTCGCCTTCACGTCCGGTGACGCTCTGCGCATCTGCCTGGCCGACAACGCCGGGTCGGCGCGGAAGATGCCCTACCACGACCTGGCCTCGACCTGGCCCAACCTCGAATGGTGGCTCGCGGTCAACCCGGGCCTACCGATCGAGGGCTACCTGCCGGCCTGGTTCGTGGCCCAGCTGGCCCGCGGCGACGTGCGCCTTCCCGGCCGCACCATGGGCGCGCGCGCCCGCCTCGACCGGGCGGAGTCCGCCGCGCGTGCCCGCGCGCGGGCGTCCGTGCCAGGGCAGGTGGTGCAAGGCGAGATCGTCGAGCCGCCGTTCGTCGACCGGGCCGCGGCGGCGACCGGGCCGGTCCTCGAACCCGACAGCATCGAACCGCCGCAACGGCACCGCCCGGCGCGACCGCCCGGCTACGACTCGCCCATCGCTTCGGCCCGGCGCCGCGGTGGCGTGCCGCCGGCCGACAACCAGTCGGCTTCACCCGCGCCGACACCGTTCGGCCCGGTCCCGCCGCCGCAGGTCACCGACGCGACGCCCTATCCGCAGGCGCCGGCCGACAACGGATACGGCCGGCAGCCCGCGACCGCGGCCAACAACGAGACGTCAGCCTGGCCGCCGCCGGTCGTTCGCGGCAACCAGCCGCCCGATCCGCAGCCGCCCCACCAGACGCCGGAGCCCGTCGAGCGTCCAGCCCCGGCGATGCGGCCGAGGTCGCCGTTCCGCGACGACCCGGCCCGCTCCAACCCGCCGGGGCGGCTCGGCGACGCACCACCGCGTCCCCCACGTCCCCTCGCCAGACCCACCTCGGGCGGGGGCTTCTTCGGTGGCGGCGACCAGCCCGAGCCCGGCCGCGGTGCCGGCCGTTTCGGCCGGCCGCCCGCCGACGACCAGCGCCAGACGAACTGGTCGCCCACCAACGGCGCTGCGGCCAGCGTGCCGAGAGAAACCGGACCATCGGCGGGTACGCCCAACGGTGCCGGCGCCCCGGCCCAGCCCGTATCCGGCGGGGCCGACTCCGGCTTGGGTTGGTCCGACGCTCCGCTGCCGCCCCGCCCCGCACCGGCCTGGCCGGCGGCGGCCGCGCCCGCCCCACCGACGGTCCCGCCGTCCGACGCACCCCGAGCGCCGGCGCAGGGCTGGCCCTCCCGCCAGGTTGACAGTCCGGGCGTTGATTCGGCTCGGGGCTGGCCTGCGCGCCAAGGGGACGGTCTCGGCTCTGATTCGGCTCAGGGCTGGCCTGCGCGCCAAGGGGACGGTCTCGGCTCTGATTCGGCTCAGGGCCGGCCTGCACGCCGAGGGGACGGTCTCGGCGCTGATTCGGCTCAGGGTTGGCCGGCGCGTCAGACGGAGGGTCCCGGCGCTGGTTCGGCTCAGGGTCGGTCTCCACGCCAAGGGGACGGTCTCGGCGCCGATGCCCCTCAGGGTTGGCCTGCGCGTCAGGCCGACGGTCCCGGCGCCGAATCGGCTCAAGGCTGGCCTGCGCATCAGGCTGATACCTCTGGCAGCAGCACAGGCATCGACCCGGCCCAGGGCTGGCCCGACCGTTCGGCGGCTGCGGCCCAACGGTGGTCGGATCTTGGCGCGGGGCCGTCGACGTCAGGTTGGCCGGGAGCGGCTGATGCGTCGCGTTCGGATCAGGCCAGCCCCAGGGAGCCGGTGATCCGTGAGCAGGCGGCTGCCGAGTCTGCGGCAGCCCAGTTCTGGACCGATCGCGGTGCTGAGGCCGCGGACGGGGCCCGGCAGCCCGCGTCAGGCTCCGTGGTGGGTCCAGGCGCTGAGCGCGCCCCTGACCCGGCGCCCCGGCGGGCCCAAGCAGGCTCGCCTGGGCAGCCAGGTGGGCGGGCCACAGACCTATGGGCCAGTCGGACGCCCGCTGCTCCCAGCGGGACCGAGCCGACGCATGCCGGCGGCGGGCGCGCGACCGATCTCTGGTCGGGTCGGCGGCCGTCCGGAACGTTCGGTGCCGATGCCCTTGCGGCGGATTCGCGCATGACTTCCCAAGGCACCGGCTCGCTGCCGCCCGCGGCTGGCCAGGCGTCGGCGCCGCCCGCGACGGGCCAGGCCGCGGCGGATCAGGGCTCGGCGCCGTCCGCGACGGGTCAGGCCGCGGCGGATCAGGGCTCGGCGCCGTCCGCAACGGGCCAGGCCGCGGCGGATCGGGGCTCGGCGCCGTCCGCGACGGGCCAGGCCGCGGCGGATCAGGGCTCGGCGCCGCACGCGGCGGATCAGGGCTCGGCGCCGCACGCGGCGGATCAGGGCTCAGCGCCGCGCGCGGCGAGTCAGGGTTCGGCGTCCGCGGCGGGTCAGGGCTCGGCCTCCGCGGCGGGTCAGGGCTTGGCGCAGTCTGTCCCGCCCTCGGACTCGATCTCGCCTACCGGGACTGAAGGGCTGTTGTTCTCCGGGTCGGGCTCGCCGTCTGCGCCGGGCCAAGGTCTGACGCCGTCCGCAGCGGGGTCGGGTCTTACCTCGGCCACACCTGACCAGGCGGCAGCAGCGCCGAGCCCGAGTCAGACGCCCCTCGCGCCGGCGACCCCTCGGGCGACCGATCTGTGGTCCGGTCAGCCACCGACGGCACCGAGGTCCGACGAACCCGCGCCCACCCAGCCGGAGTCGCGCGCGACCGATCTGTGGTCGGAGCGCAAGGCCGGAGCCGAGGAGACGCGGGCCACCGGTACGGCCCGCGCGACAGACCTGTGGTCTGGCCAGCGCAACGTCGACGGTGAAGACCCTCGGGCCGCGGACCTGGCGGCGGAGCGGCCCCCAAGCGTCGCGGCTGAATCTCCGGTGGCCGAGCGCGGGCTGGGTTCGCCCATCGACCGGGCCACAGCTGACGCGGGCTCGACTTCGCGGCCCGCTGACTCGAGAGCAACGCAGGACCGGCCGGCTTCCGACGGGGGAGTCGACCTGTGGCAGGCAGCCGCTGCGCAGGACAGCGCGGATCGCGCGGCGCCGCGGGCGACCGACCTATGGTCCGGGCGGGAGCCGGGGGCCGAGCGTGCCGCTCAACCGGACTCCGGTGCCGATCTGTGGTCCGAGCGCATGCCACCGCTGACCTCCAGCGCCACGGATCCGGCTGCCGTCAACCTATGGTCGCCGGCCGCCGGCACTGCGGGCGGACCCGCTGATCGCCCAACGCCGAACGCCGTCGACGACCTGTGGTCGGAGCGCAAGCCCGCCGGAAGCGACTCTCCTGGGCAACCGCCGGCCGCCCCGTCAGACCCAGGTGAGGCCATCCCGGCCGACGAACTACGGGCCGGTAGCGCGGACGCGACGCCGCAACCCGAGGCCGCACAGAAACCGACGACGAGCGAACCCGCGGCAGCGGCGCCCGCCAAGGGTCGGGCCGCCGCCATCGCTTCCGGATCACACGCCACCGACCTGTGGTCCAACCGCCAGCCGCAAGCGCCGGACCAGCAGCCCACCGGAACTCGGTGGGAGGGCCGCGCCCCGAGCCCGAACCCCACAGCGGGGGAGCGCTGGGCCGAAGAGGGCCAGCCCACGGCGGCGAGCCCGGCCACCCAGCCAGCTGCCTGGCACCAGAGCTCGGCGAGCACCGCCGAGAACCCGGTCGCGACCCCACAGCCCGGCGGATGGATCGACCCAACCCCGAGCACCGGCACGGCCGCACCGTCCTGGTTGGACCAGCCCGCGCCGCAGCAGGAAGCGCCCGTGTTCACCCCTGGCGCCGTTCCGGCGGACTTCCAACCCGCCAACGACGTCGAGGAAAGCCTGCTCACCGCAGCCGGCGAGGGCAGCACCGACACCTTCCTGTCCACATTGCTGCTCGCGAAGGTGCTCCTCCCCGTCTCGCCGGAGTCCAAGGCGGGCGCGCAACCCGGCAGCGACGGCTTCGTCTGGCGCACCGAGACGATCGACGGCGACCGCTACGTCGTCGTGTTCACGTCCGCCGAGCGGATGGCCGAGCATCTCGACAAGGGCCAGGACACCGTCACCGTCAAGTTCGTCAGGCTGATCAACAGTTGGCCGCAGGAAGACTGGTCGTTCGCCGTCAACCCGGGCACCCCCGTCGGCGCCAAGCTGCCCGGCGCGCAGATCGTGGCGCTGGCGAGTTGGGCCGCCGAGTTCGGCCTCGGCGCCGGCGACGACGAGCCCGCGGTCGCGGCCGAGCCCGCTCAAGAGGCCCCGGCCCCTGCGCCCGCGGCACCGGCGGTCGACCCCGCAATGCCGACGATGATGCAGAAGACGATCGCGCCGAGTCAGGTCGACTACTACCTGGAGCGGGGCTACGACCGGGTCTCGGGCTTCGTGCACCGCACCACCGAGGTCGCGCACCTGCGCACCCCGGCCCAACTCTTCACCGCGCTCGGCCTCGGTTACGCCAACAGCCCTTTCAGCGCCGACGCCACCGAGGTCTACGTCCTGCGCTGGCCCGCCTACCGGCCGAGCCTCTACCGCATCCCCTACGGCGGCCAGAACGAGAACGCCATGCGGGCCATGGAGGGTTGGGTCATCGAGCGGGCACCCTTCCGCGGCAACGGCTTCGCGCCAGGCGAGGGCAGCGACGTCATCGCCGAGTTCAAAGTGGACAGTGCTCGACTACCCCACGGGGCGCAGCTCTGGCTGATCCGCCCCGACGGCACCGAGCAGGTCGTCGCCACCCTGGACGCAGACGCCCCGGGCTGGGTCAGGGACGGCGGTGGCCAATGATGCGCGACGGCTACGTGGCCCGCTGGCAGGGTCGCGAATACGACGCCAGCCCCGCCGGCGACGAAATCCGCATCTACCAACCGGATCCGGGTGACGGCTTCACCGAGGTACGCGCCGGGCGGCACGTCCGCGTCGTCCCGACCGCCGAGGTCGACGAGCTGGCCTACGTGCGCACGACGTGCATGTGGAAGGGCGAGCCGTTCATCGTCCTCGCCGAACACGACGGCTGGCTGCGCGTCGAATACACCGGCGGTCGCGCCCCCATCGCCGAAGCGCTCGGCTTAGAAGCGTTCGACTTCGGCGTCTACCAGGGCTGGGCCCCGGCCAACGAGGTCAGCGACCTCCGCGAACACCGCGCCTAGCGACAACGGCAGCGGCAGCGGCAGCGGCAGCGGCAACACCGATCACATCAGGACTTCGCCCACCGCAGCACCTCGCCCAGCACCAGATCCGGCGCCTCGAGATGCGGATAGTGGCCAACCCCGTCCAACAACCGCCACTCGTACGGCGCGACGACGTAACGCCCTGACCCCTGCGCCGTCCGTGGCAGCACCGCGGTGTCGAGCGCGCCGTGCAGCTGAAGTGTCGGCGTCGTCAGCGGCGTCTGCATCTGCTTGACGAACCGATATCCGTGCAGCCGCAGCACTGACCGGAACGCCCACCGGTAACCCTCCAGCGCGCAGAACGCCGCCTGCGGGATCCGCATCGCCTCGCGGCACCGCTGCGCATAGTCGGCGAACCCGGGCGTCGCCGGCCACGAAGGCCCCGACCACCGCCGCAGGAACTCGCCGACCATCGCCGCCTCGTCGCGGACGAGCACGTGCTCGTAGCGCGGGATCTGGAACCGCAGCGTCGGCGTCGCGGCGTTGAACTGCCCGCGCGGGTCCGAGAAGATCGCGGCCCGCAACCGAAGCGGGTGGGCCGCCCCCAGCACCACCAACCGCCGCACCATCTTGGGGTGGAACGCCGCGGCCGCCCATCCGACCATCCCGCCGAACCCGGCGCCGACGATCGTCGCCTGCCGCTCGCCGAGCGCCCGGATCAGCCCGGCGACGTCGGCCGCCATCGTGAACCCGTCGTACCCGCGCGGTGGCTTGTCGCTCGCCCCGTACCCCCGCATGTCGACCGCCACCGCCCGGAAACCGGCGTCGGCGACGGCGGGCAGCATCTCGTGCCACGCCCACCAGAACTCCGGGAAGCCGTGCAGGAACAGCACGAGCGGCCCGGTGCCGGCCTCCACGACGTGGAAGCGGTTGCCGTTGGCCCCCACCGACCGGTGCGTCCACGGCCCGTCGACCAGGACACTTGTCTCGTCCACCACCTGTTCCACCCGGCCAGCCTAGGTCAGGGACGCCCGCGAGCGGCTCCGGAGATCTCCCGGAGGGGACTCCTAGGGATTAGTGTCAGGGCCATGACACTGCCCGTACCTTACGTCGACGTCAGCGGCACGCCCGGTGAGATTGGCTTCGCGTACGGACGGGCCGCGCGCGACCAGATCGCCGCCAACCTGGACCTTTACGCGGGCCGCTTCCGCGCCGTGGGCCTGACCGCCGACGTGACCGAAGCCGCGGGAGAAACCTTCCGCGCCCAGACCCGCCGCCTCTTCCCCCGGATCGCCGAGATGCTCGACGGCACCGCCGAGGGTGCCGGCGTCACCACCGGCGACCTCTACGCGGTCAACGCCCGCACCGAGTTGATCTACGGCACGCCGCCGGACGGCGCGACCGGCGCCTGCACGGTGCTCGGCGCGCTCGGCACCCACACCGCCACCGGCCACACCCTGCTCGCCCAGAACTGGGACTGGCACCCCGACCAGCGCCACGCGATGGTCCTGCTGAGCACCACCGACGAGCGCGGCCACCGGGTCGTCGCCCTCACCGAGGCCGGCATGCTCGCCAAGACCGGCCTCAACTCGGCTGGCCTGGGCATCTGCGTTAACATGCTGGGCACCGACCGCGACGGCGCCAGTAACGACAACCCGGGCATCCCGTACCACGTGGTGCTCCGCGCCGCCCTCGAGTCCGACACGCTCGGCCGCGCCCTCAAGAAGGTCGTCCCCGCGCCACGCAACGCGAGCCTCAACCTGCTGCTCGGCCAGTCCGGCCCGGCCGGCGGCGAGCTGATCGACCTCGAGCTCGTGCCGGGCGTCGCGGGCTGGCTGCACCCGGAGGGCGGCGTGCTGGCCCACGCCAACCACCTGGAAACCGCGCTGCCGGGTGTACGCGACACTGTCAACGACTTCGGCGGCTCCACCCTGTTCCGGGGCGCCCGGGCCCGCCGCCTCCTGACCGCAGCCGCCGAGCAGGGCAAGCTGACCGACGACGACCTGCTCGAGATCCTCCGCGACCACCAGAGCCACCCCAATGCGATCTGCCGCCACGTCGACGAGCTGGACGCGTACGCCGATCGCTCGGAGACCGTCTACACGGTGGTGATGGACCTCGACGACCGCCGGATCGGGATCGCCGAAGGCCCACCGTGCCACCATGAGCTGACCTGGCTCGAGCTGCCCGCCGAAAACCCTTAGCGCAGGCGGCTGTTGAACACCTGGTTCGCGATCGCCTCGCCGGTGTTGTAGCCCTGGTCCGCGTCCCACTGCCAGTGCACGCCGAGATAGATCCGGCTGCGCCCGTCCTCCCGCGCCGCGGCGGTGAACGTGCCGGGCGCCCGGGTCACCCCGACCGCGTGCGGGTCCTCGGTGGTCAGCACCTCCGGCAGGCTGTCGCTGTTGAAGTAGCGCCGCAGGATCCCGGCCCAGACCGCGCCGAAAGTGGCGTGCCCCGAAATGTACGCGGGGAAGTTGGGCGAGAACCGGGTCACGTTGTCGCGCATCACCGACAGCGGCTTCCAGGTGCTGATCGGGGCGGTGTTGGGGTTGCCGTCGCCGGCCGCCTCCCGGATGCCCGTCTCGGGCCGCCAAAGGTCGATCGCCGTCTGATATTTGGCGTCCCACGCCGCGATGCCCGCGTCGGCCATCCCCATCGCGAGCAGCGCGAAGAGCTTGGCGTTCTGCCCCTCCGACAACTTGCGCGTCTGGGAGATCTGGGCGGTGTGGTGGAAGTGCTGACCCGGCGGCTTGTAGGTGCCGTCGAGATCGTTGGCCCAGAAGAAGGCGATGTTGGTCTGCTCCGTCGTGCGCGTGGAGCCCACGTCGCGCCCGAGGTCGCGTACCTCGTCGAACTGCGCCTTGTAGGCGGCGCTCTGCAGCATCGCGGTGACGGTGGCGAACCCGCCCGGCAGCGGCGGCCGGAACTGCGCGCCGGAGGTCAGCGAGAACGGTCGCACCAGGCCCCAGTTCGGCGTCTTGGCGTCGCCCGATCCGGTCGGTCGCCACTGCCCCGGGGCGGTGCTCGGCGTGTAGGGCGTGGTGTTGGTCGAACCGTCGTTGGCCCGGTTGTTGAGGATGGCCACCGCGGCGTCTTCACCGATGCTGGTGCTGTAACCTTCCGGGCCCGGCTCGCCGATGGGCGGGAACACGTTGGAGTCCGCGAGCGCCTGGTCGAAGTTCCGGGTCGGGAAAACCGCCTTGAGCACCCGATAGGCGGCCCAGTTGACGTTCTGGTTGCGGTCGTAGTTGAAGTTGGGGATCCGCGAGTAACGGCCCAGATACGGTGCTCCCAGGCTGCTGAACGAGTTGTACGCGTCGTAGATGGCCAGGTGCATCATCGCGCCGGCCCGGCTGAGCACCGTCGGTGACGCGGCGGGGTTGCCGACGGCGCCCCGGTAGGCGTTGAGCAGGATGCGGTTCCAGTAGAGCACCTTGTCGAAACCGGGTTCGACGGCGAGCGCCGGCGTGCGGGCGAGGGTTGTCGCACCGCCCACCGCGACCAGTGTGGCGCCGGCGGTGGTCAACAACCGGCGTCGGGACAGACGAGACGTCAAGGGAGCCTCCGTGGTGGTGGTGGCAGAGCTGATCGAGATGAGTCGATCTTTGTTCAATGCCGCCGCTCACCGGGAGGGCAGAGTGGACGCTGGCCGGAAGCGGACGCTCAGACCCAACCGCGCCGCGCGGCCGCGACCCCGAGCGTGAAGCGATTGGTCGCGCCCAGGCGTTCTTCCAATGCCTCGAAATGCCGGCGGACCCATCGCGTGCTGCGACCCAGACTGCGGGCGATGGCCTCGTCCTTGAGGCCGGCCGCGGCGAGCCGCAGCACCTGCGTCTGCACCGGCGACGGCGGGTCGGCGTCGCCGTGCCGCAGCCCAAAGGGCACCGAGCGGCTCCACAGCAGGTCGAAGTAGTGCCTCAGCGCGGTCACCACGCCCGGCGAGCGCACCAGCATGGCGACCGGCTCCGGCGAGCGCGACCCACCGACGAGCAGCAGCGCGCCCGCGTCGCTCATCAGCAGCTCGCCGGGCACCGCCGGGAACACCCGTAGCTGGCTGCCCAACTGCACGAGGCGCTCAGCCTCGGCCCGCGCGGCGGGCTGCTCGAGCGCGTCACTGCTGCAGACGGTGCGAAAGCGCGCCGGCGTTGCGAGTTGGCTCAGCAGTCTGGCCGCGGCCCACCGTTGCTCGACCGGCGAGTGCCCCGGCGTGGAGCGCACGGTGAAGAGTGCTCCGGTCGCGCTCAGCTCGTGCCAGTGCGCGGCTATCTCGGCCGGGCCCCGCAGCACCTCGGTCTCGCCGCCCGCGCTGGGCACGGCCGGGAACCGCTTCTCGAGCAGCTCGAGGTGGGCGTAGTGGTCGCCGAGCAGGGTGAGCGAGTCGAGCAGTTGGCGTTGCCGCCCGGCCAACAGGCGACGAAGCGCGATCCCCGGCGGCGCCGCGGTCAGCGGGCCGGTCGCCCCCTCGTGCCGGACCAGACCGTTCTCGAGAAGCTCGTCGACCGCGTCGCTGTGCTCGTGGCCCACCTCGCCGGCAAGTAACCGTTCGTAGAGCAGGCGCGCGTCATCGGACAGGAAGACATCCATGATTCCCCCGTTGGAGTTCCTGCGGAAATGCTCCGTCGGGAGATGATCGGTGTCAATGGGTAGATCAGCTGGTCACTGTCCGTTGAAGGACACCAGTGCCTTGTGGATGCCTTCACCACACGAGATCTTCACCTTGAGCTCCTCCACCACGGCCGTGATGTAGGTGCCCTCGTCGAGCCGCAGGCCCCGGTCGCTCCAGAGGGCGTAGCGGCGACCGTCGTCGGTCACCAGGGCGTAGCAGGGCCCCGTGCCGCCCTTGACCACCCGGCCGGCGATCTTGTCACCGGGGATGTAGTCACTCGGCGTGCTCGGCCCGACCTTGGGCGGCGGCTGCGCGGACGACGGCCCTGAGCCCGTCGGCGTCGGCGTCGGCATGGCGGCATTCCCTCCGCTCTGGTCCTGCGCGCCACACCCGGCCACCGCCAGAGCGGTCACCAGCAACAGAGCGGCGGCGCGGCGTCTCACGTGCACCCTCCTTTGACGCTACGGCGTCACCGGTGGTTCCGGAAAGGGAACGCCCCCCGCACCACCGAGGTGATGCGGGGGGCGCGCGGTGCTAGGGCGTACCCGGGAAGGTCAGGAGACCCTGATCTTGACCGAGGTGCCGTTCTCCTCGAGCACCTTGATCTTCACTCCGACTGCCGGCAGCTTGACGCCGTGGTTCGGCAGGTTCTCGTCGAAGTAGTCGTCGGTGTCGTCGAAGAGCGGGTTGGCCGCCGGCCCGCGCACGTACATGGCCTGGTCCTCGTGGTGCAGGGTGAAGGAGTCGGCCTTGCGGAGGCTGAACGGCGCGTCGTAGATCTGGACCCGGGTGCGCCACGGCTGGCCGTCGAGGCGCCACAGGGTTTCGGGACGGGCGTCGATGTACAGGTTGAGGCCCTCACCCGGGTGGTCGCTGACCTGGTTGTCCGACTGGGAGGTGTCCCAGTAGGAGATCAGCAGACCGGTCTGGTACGGGAAGTGGTCGACCCGGTCCTCGGTCGGCCGGTTGAAGTAGTACGGGCCGTACTGGAGGTACTTGTCGAAGCTGACGTACGTCCGCCAACCCGCGATGTAGTAGTGCGGGTGCTGGGTGATGAACGACGACTGGATGTTCTGGAAGCCGTCCACCGTCCAGCCCATGTTGCCGGCCGCGTCACCGTCGGCGAACACCGTGGTAGCGCCGTTGGTGATCGTCACCTTGTCGACGAAGAGACCGTTGGGCAGCGTGTTGCCGAGCGGGGTGTCGTTGCCGCGCTGTGCCGGGTCGGTCTCGTAACGGAACCGCAGGCCGATCGTCTTGCCGGCGAACGCCGACAGGTCGAACACGGCGTCCGTCCAGTTCTGCTGGATGCCGTCGATGCCCGCGCCACCCTCGGCCTCGGTGGCCGTGGTGATGTTGCCCTTGATCGGCGTCCACACCCCGTTGCCCGAGTCGACCTCGACGTACGCGTAGTCGCACGGGTCCGGGCCGCAGTCCTCGATGTCCCAGCGGGCCTTGAAGGTCAGCGTGGAAGTGCCGGCCGGCAGCGCGACCTGACGCGTCAGCGTGTGCGCCGCCGAGTTCGTCAGGTCGTCCGCGTCGCCGCTCCACCACTGGTAGCTGCCGTCGGCCGGGGCGCCCACCTCGTGGCTGACGTCCTTGAGGCCGAGCGGCACGACCAGCGCCTGTGGCTTGTCGGAGTTGTATTCCTCCGGGCCGAGCTCCATGGTCTTCTTCTGACCGGCCGGGAGAACGTGGTAGTCCAGCCAGCCGAGCTGCAGCTTGTTCCAGGCGCCGAGGTCGCCGCCGCGGTCGCCGATGAACGGCTCACCCTTGGCGCCGAGCCGGCTCTGGGCCATCAACGTCCAGTACTCGTTGGCGTTGTCGCCGGCCGAGTCGTAGTCGTCCGGCAGGCCCAGGTCGTGCGCGTACTCGTGGTAGAAGACGCTGCGACCACCGTTTTCCGGCTGGATCGTGTAGTCGTAGATCCACACGCCACTGGTGCCGATCTGCGCACCACCGATCGGGAAGTCGGCCGGACCCTCGCCGGTGCCTTGGAAGGCCGCCCAGCGGTGGCTCCAGATGGCGTCCTCGCCCTGGTGCGGGTCACCGTCGGCCTGGTCGCCGCCGGCGTGGACGATCTGGAAGTGGTCGATGTAGCCGTCTGACTCGTTGAAGTTGCCGTCGCCGTCGTGGTCGTAGCGGTCCCACTCGTCGAAGCTCTTCAGATCGGCGTTCACCTCGGCTGCTGGCCGGCCCTTGGCGAGCTGGTCGGCGTACCAGGCGTTGGCCGCGTCGCGGATCAGCGCCCAGGTGTTGGAGCAGACGTTGCCACCGCATGGGTAGCCGTTGGAGCGACCGTAGCGGGCCTCGTTGTAGGGCACCTTGACCCAGTCGGTCACCACACCGTCAACGGTGTAACGGCCCGAGGACTGCTTCTCGTAGTACTGCTTGAGCGACTCGTCGTTCTTGCCGGTGCCGAAGTAGAGCTTCTCGTAGTGCTCCTGGCTGTAGTCCGGCTGCCAGACAGTGGAGTTGTCGACAGCGCGGTTCGGCGCCGGGATCTGGTTGTGCAGCGGACCCTCGAACGTCGTCGGACCCGCGACGTTGGGCGCGGTGTCCTGATCGGGGTAGCTCGGGTGCCGCTCGTTGCCGAACTCCGCCAGGACCACGAAGATCTTGTCGGTCTTCTCCCGCTGCAGTTCGACGTACTGGTCGACCTTGGCCTTGCCGCTGCGCTGCTGAGCGGCCCGGCTCAGGTCACGCTGGCCCACCTTGACGACCTTGCTGCCGTTGACCATCTGCGGCGTGGTCTTGCCGGCGATGACGTCCTGAATCGCGTTGTCGCGAAGCTCGCGACGCTTCGACTCGAGCGGGTTGGGTAGCTCGTCCGAGACCAGGTTCGGCTCGGACAGCGTGGGGGCCTTCGCCGCCGCCGACGGCGACTGGCCGAGCGCCGCACCGCTCAGCGCGAAGCTGGTCGTCGCGGCCAGCGACAGACCAAGCAGCCCCACTGCGACTTTGCGCACGTGGATACCTCCGGTGTGAGGGAGCCGTCCTCGGGGGGTAACGGGGACGGACGATCTGGTCCCTAATGAGGGACCAAAGAGGAAACTAAGCATTACTGAGGCCGGAGGGAAGCGGGGCGCGTCGATTTATTTCAAAAATCTTGGCGGCGAGCGCACTCACCGTCACATAGACGCCCGCGACCAGCATGCGAAAGCGGGCGAACCCGGAACCGGGTTCGCCCGCCGCCAACTGGTACTAATGACTAGTCGTCGTCTGATTTGGACGTTTTCATGCCGTCCGAAATGAGATCCATCACCGTCGAATCTTGCAATGTGGTCACATCGCCGAGCGACCGGTGCTCGGCCACGTCCCGCAACAGCCGCCGCATGATCTTTCCGGACCGGGTCTTGGGCAGTTCGGGTACGAGCATGATCTGCCGCGGCTTGGCGATCGGGCCGAGCGTCTTCGCCACGTGGTCGCGCAGTTCCTTGATCAGCGCCTCGCCGGCCTCGCCCGAGCTGTCGACCGAGCCGCGCGGGATCGTGAACGCGACGATCGCCTGGCCGGTGGTGGGGTCGGTCGCGCCGACCACCGCGGCCTCGGCCACCGACGGGTGCGACACCAGCGCCGACTCGACCTCGGTGGTGGAGATGTTGTGGCCCGACACCAGCATCACGTCGTCAACCCGGCCCAGCAGCCACAGGTCACCGTCGGAGTCCTTCTTGGCGCCGTCGCCGGCGAAGTACATGCCCTCGAACCGGCTCCAGTAGGTGTCGATGAAGCGCTGGTCGTCGCCCCAGATGGTGCGCAGCATCGACGGCCACGGCTCGCGCAGCACGAGGAAACCGCCACCGCCGTTGGGCACGGTCTTGCCCTCGTCGTCGACCACGTCTGCGCTGATGCCCGGCAACGGCCGCATCGCGCTGCCCGGCTTGGCCGCGGTGTCGCCCGGCAACGGGGAGATCATGATGGCGCCGGTCTCCGTCTGCCACCACGTGTCGACGACGGGGGTGTTGTCGTGGCCGATGTTCTTGCGGTACCACATCCAGGCCTCGGGGTTGATCGGCTCACCGACCGAGCCGAGCACGCGCAGTGACGACAGGTTCGCCGCTGCCGGGAACTCGTCGCCCCACTTCATCATCGTGCGGATCAACGTCGGGGCCGTGTAAAGGATGGTTACGCCGTACTTGTCGACGATGTCCCAGAACCGTCCTTTGTGGGGAGTGTCCGGCGTGCCCTCGTACATCACCTGGGTCGCGCCGTTGGAGAGCGGCCCGTAGACGATGTAGGAGTGGCCGGTCACCCAGCCGATGTCGGCCGTGCACCAGTAGACGTCGGTCTCCGGCTTCAGGTCGAACACCGCATGATGGGTGTACGAGGCCTGCGTCAGGTAGCCGCCCGACGTGTGCAGGATGCCCTTGGGCTTGGCCGTCGTGCCGCTGGTGTAGAGGATGAACAGCGGGTGCTCGGCGTCGAACGGCTGCGCCTCGTGCTCGGCACTGGCCGTCTCGACGGTCTCGTGCCACCACAGGTCCTTGTCGCCCCAGGCCACGTCCTGCTCGGTGCGGCGGACGACCAGCACGTGCTCGATCGTCGGGCACTGCGCGACCGCCTCGTCGACGATCGTCTTGAGCCCCGACGGCTTGCCGCGCCGGTAGCCGCCGTCGGCGGTGATCACCACCTTGGCGCTGGCGTCCTGGATGCGGCCCGACAGCGCGTCGGCCGAGAAGCCGCCGAACACCACGCTGTGGGTGGCGCCGATCCGGGCACAGGCCAGCATCGCCACCGCGGCCTCGGGGATCATCGGCAGGTAGATCGCGACCCGGTCGCCGGCCGTGACGCCGAGGTCGGTCAGCGCGTTGGCCGCCTGGCAGGTCAGCTTGTGCAGGTCGGAATAGGTGAGGGTACGGGTGTCGCCCGGCTCGCCCTCCCAGTGGATCGCGACCTTGTCGCCGTTGCCGGCCGCCACGTGCCGGTCGAGGCAGTTGTAGGCCACGTTGAGCTCGCCGCCGACGAACCACTTCGCGAACGGCGGGTTCGTCCAGTCGAGGACCTGGTCCCACTCCTTGGCCCAGTGGAGCCGCTTCGCCTGCGTGGCCCAGTAGGCCAGCCGGTCGCTGTCGGCCTCCGCGTAGGCGTCCGCCTTGACATTGGCTGCCTCGGCGAGCGCGGCCGGTGGTTCGAAACGTCGATTCTCCTGTAGCAAGTTCGCCAAGGTCTCGCTCATCGTCACGCTCCCTGCGCCGGGGTTCGGGGTCTGTTTCGGGCTTGTGGAGAAATCTAGTGTCCGGGCCGCCTGGGCTGGGAGGGCTCGGTGGGGCGGAGCACGCGCCGAGTGAACCCGCACGCGCGCCGGCCGCGCAGACGGCGTCCGTACTTGTTCGAATCTTGCCATCAGCGCGCTGTTTCGCGCAGCCTCAGTACGCTCCGCTAGCGTTGCCTCGTGCTCGCTGACCCGCTCGCGCCGCTGCTGGCGCTCGCCGACGTGCAGGACGCCGTCACCACCGCCCGGGAGGCCGCCGACGCCGCGATGCGGCATCGCGCGTTGCGCCGGCAGGGTGGGGCGGTCGCGGCCGAGGTGAGCCTGCGGTCCGCGGTCGCGTCGGCGGCTTTGGCGGGGTACGCGCACGATCGCGAGCAGGTCCGCGCCGGGGTCGTGACCGACCCGGTGGTGCAGGGGTGCCTGCGGGTGGCGGCGGCGCTGCCGACGCTGGTCGACACGTGGCACAGGGCGCCGCGGCAGGTGCTGGCGCGGTTGCACGTGCTGGCGGCGCGAGGTTCCGTGCCTGCGTCCTCACTCGGGCACCCCGTTTCGGCCGCCGCCGGCCCGCGGTTGGACGCGCTGGCCGCGTTGGTCGCCGGTGGGACGTCGGCGCCGCCACTGGTGCTGGCGGCGGTCGTACACGGTGAGTTGTTGGCTCTGCAGCCCTTTGCCGGTGCTCCGGGCGTGGTGGCGCGGGCGGCTGCCCGGTTGACGCTGATGTCGTCGGGCTTCGACCCGCGTGGGCTGATCGCGCCCGAGGTGGGGCATCTGGCCCGGGAGCCGGAGTACGTGGGTGCGGCTGGCGCGTTCGCGACCGGCACGCCGGACGGAGTGCGGTCGTGGTTGCGGCACTGCTTCGTGGCAGTGTCGTTGGGCGCCGAGTCGTTGACCGAGGTGGCCGAACAGACGTGGACGGCGCCTCAAGGCTGAGGCGCCGTCACTCACGTCCGGCCGGGTTACCAAGCGTGCACCTGAGTCGTCGTCGGCGGTCTTGGGCCCTTTCGGGGCCGGTTGATCCGCCGGGACGTGCCTGCCGCGGCTGGTCGCGCGTGGGTGCCCGGTGGCCGTGCACGGAGCCCGATCGCTCGGTGTCCGCATCCCCATTTCTACGCCGATGACCGCTTGATCGGAAGGCTTCGTGGCGGCGCGTTCGGGTGTGGTTACGGGCTGCTCGCGTTCTGGCGTGTCAGGCCGGGGCTGGGCGGGTGCGGCGGTGGCGGCCGTACCAGGCGATGCCGATCGCTACGCCGACACCGACGCCGATCGCGGCGGCGGCGACCGGGACGGCCGGGCGTTCGCGGAGTCGCCGGCCGATCGGGATCGGGTGGCGGAACTCGAGCACCGGCCAGCCGTTGTCGGCGGCGAGGCGACGCAGGACCCGGCCGGGGTTGACGGCGCTGGGGTGGCCGACGCACTCGAGGAGCGGGATGTCGGAGGTCGAGTCGGAGTAGGCGTAGCAGTCGGCCAGGTCGTAGCCGCGCTCCTTGGCCAGCGAGGTGACCGCGTCGACCTTGGCCGAACCGGCGGCGTAGAACTCGACCTCGCCGTTGTAGCGGCCGTCGGTGACGCCCATCCGGGTGGCGATCACGTCGGTGATGCCGAGCAGAGCGCCGATCGGCTTGACGATCTCCTCGCCGGAGGCGGAGACCAGCACGACGTCGCGGCCGGCCGCCTGGTGCTCGTCGATCAGGGCGGCGGCCTCGGCGTAGATGTAGGGGTTGATGAGCTCGTGCAGGGTCTCGGTGACGATCTGACCGACCTGGTCGACCGGCCAGCCCTTGCAGAGGGTAGCCAAGTAGTCACGGATCCGCGCCATCGACTGGTCGTCGGTGCCGCCGAGACGGAACATCAACTGGGCATACGCCGACTTGACGACGTCACGGCGCGTGATGAGGCCGTCACGATAGAACGGTCGACCGAACGCCAAGGCACTTGACTTGGCGATGACGGTCTTGTCCAGGTCGAAAAACGCGGCACTTCGGCCCACGATCGAAAGTCTAATGTGCGGAGCGAAACGCGCTGCCCCGCCCGGGGCACGACAACTACCGCACAGCCTGGTACAACTTGGTACCGCCCTGGGGACACGGCGACGGATGTCACGGATCTCCCTCGGCGTGTCGTGCGAGTTGGGGCAAACGCCACTCGACGCGCACCGCGCATATCAGGCATGCTAGTTGAGACACGATTTCGAGTCGTGTTTCCGACCCTCGGCGGTTGCACCCCCCGTGACCGCTGAGTGGGTTCGGCTCGACCCCCCCGGAGCCGAACCTCAGGCGACCCCCGTCTCCCCCCGACGGGGGTCGTCGTTTTTCGTCCGTCCTCTGTGGCCCGTAGCTGATCGTCTGCTGCGCTGGGTGGTTGTCCACAGGTTCTGGGTTATCCACAGGGTTTCGCTTGGGTCCGCCGCTGACTCGGTCCGGCGGCGAAGGTTGGCGGGTCATTTCCCGTCCCTTCCATCTCGTGGAGGCCCCGCGATGCCCGCTCCCGTTCGGCCCGGATTCCGGCTGCCGCTGGTCGTGACGGCCGATGCCGACCTGCTGGAGGAGCTGCTGCGCATCGCGGCGGCGGCCGGCACCGAGGTCGACGTCGCGCCCGACCCGGCGGCCGCGCGACCACGCTGGTCCCGGGCGCCCCTGGTCGTGGTCGGCGCTGATCAGGCCGGCCCCTGCCTCGGGGCGCGCCTGCCGCGTCGCCAGCGGGTGGTCCTGGCCGGTTGTGGGCCGGGCGCCGTGGCGTCGCCGGCCGAGTCACTCGGCGCCGAATATGTCGTGCGGCTACCCGAGGCTGAAGAGTGGCTTTTGCGGCGGTTCAGCGCACTGTCGCCAGCCGATGGCGCCGGTCGGGTGGTCGCGGTGCTCGGCGGTCGCGGTGGGGCCGGCGCAAGCGTGCTGGCCGGCGCCCTGGCGGTGACGGCAGCCCGCGATGGCCGGCGGACGTTGCTGGTCGACGCCGACCCGTTCGGCGGCGGCCTCGATCTCATCCTCGGCTGGGAGGGCGTCGACGGGCTGCGCTGGCCCGGCCTGGCCGGTGCCGAGGGTGCGCTCGACCCGCTGGCCCTGGTCCGCTCGCTGCCGCAGCGCGGCGACCTGGTGATGGTCTCGTTCGACCGCGGCGAGCCACTGCCCCTGCCGGCCGCCGCGATGGCCGCCGTGCTCGACGCCGGCCGCCGGGCCCGCGACGTCGTGGTGGTCGACCTGCCCCGCCGGCTCGACGACGCGGCCGTGGCGGCGCTGCAGGGCGCCGACCTGGCCTTGCTGGTGGTGCCGGCCGAGCTCCGCGCGACCGCGGCGGCGACCCAGCTGGCCAAGGCGGTGGCGCTGCACTGCGCGTCGGTCTCGGTCGTGGTCCGCGGGCCCGCGCCCGGGAACCTGTCGGCGGCCGAGGTGGCGCGGTCCGTCGGCTTCCCGTTGGCCGGCCTGTTGGCGCCCGAGCCGGGCCTGGCGCGCGGGCTCGAGCACGGCCAGGCACCGGCCGCGGCGGGCAGGGGGCCGCTGGTCGCGTTGTGTCGCGAGGTGCTGGGTTCGCTGTTCGACGCGACCGGGGAGGTGGCGGCGTGACGGCGGTGTTGCCGGCGAATCCGCCGCCGTTCGGGCACTCGTCGGCCGACCTGGCCGGGCGGGTCCGCCGGCGGTTCGCGGCGGGGCGCGACGAGGTCAGCCCGGCCGCCGTCGTTGCCGCGGTGCGGGAGACCGGCGGCCCGGCGCTCGGCGATCGCGACGTGCTGCGGTTGGCGACCCGGGTGCACGACGACCTGGTCGGCGCCGGTCCGCTCGGGCCGTTGCTGGCCGACCCGGAGGTCACCGACGTGCTGGTCAACGCGACGGAGGTGTGGGTCGACCGCGGGAGCGGGTTGCGGCGGGAGCGGGTCGGGCTGCCGTCGCCCGAGGCGGCCCGGCGGCTCGCGCAACGGCTGGTGGGGGCGACGGGGCGACGCCTCGACGACGGTTCGCCCTACGCGGACGCGATCCTGCCCGACGGCACCCGGTTGCACGCGGTGCTGCCGCCGGTGGCGACGGGCGGGCCCTACCTCTCGCTGCGTACGTTCCGGCGCCGCCCGTTCACCCTCGCCGACCTGGTGACCTGCCGCACGGTCCCGGCGCCGGTGGCCGATCTGCTGGCGGCGGTGGTGGCGGCCCGCCTGGCGTATCTGGTGGTCGGTGGCACCGGCTCCGGCAAGACCACGTTGCTCAACACGCTGATCGAGCTGGTCCCGCGCGACGAGCGGATCGTGCTGGTGGAGGACGCGACCGAGCTGCGCCCGGCCCATCCGCACGTGGTCAGCCTGCAGTGCCGAGTGTCCAACGTGGAGGGCGAAGGCGAGGTCGAGATGACCGACCTGGTCCGCCAGGCGCTCCGGATGCGCCCGGACCGCCTGGTCGTAGGCGAGTGCCGCGGCGCCGAGATCGTCGACCTGTTGCGGGCGCTGAACACAGGCCACGAGGGCGGCGCGGGGACGCTGCACGCCAACGCGATCGCCGACGTCCCGGCGCGGCTCGAGGCTTTGGGGTTGCTGGGCGGTTTGCCCCGGCTGGCGCTGCACGCCCAGGTGACGGCGGCGCTGCAGGTCGTCCTGCAGATGCGGCGCTCGATGTCGGGGCGGGTGCTGGAAACAGTCGGCCTGGTCGCCGCCGAGGGACCGGACCGGTTCGTGACAGTGCGACCGGTGTGGGAACGCTCGACCGGCATAGGAGTCGCGGCCCCGGACCTGGGCTCCCTGTTGGCCGCCCGCGGCGTCCGCGTCCCGGAACTGCTCTGGCCGGGTGCCCGATGAACGCGGTCCGACGGCTTGGCCGGCGTCGCGCAATTCGCGTGCCTGGTCTCCGCCCACCGCTCGGCGTGCGGTGCTGGGGCGGTGCGCGATGACCATCGCGATTCTCGGTGGTGTCGCGCTGTCTCTGGTCGCGGTTCTACTCGTCGTCGTCCGGCGTTCCCGCCGGCTGCGGCGGCGGCAGCTCGCGGTGCTCTCGGCGTCGAGGTCGGCTTCGCGGCCGGCGTCGGTCCGTCGACGGCATGCTCTCGCGTCGCGACTTGCCGCGATGATCCTTGCCGGGCCGCGGTGGCGGGCGCTCTCGCTGTCCTTCGGTCTTGCGGCTCTGCCGGGTTGGTTCGTCGGCGGGGTGGTCGCGGCGATCGGGCTCGGCGCCTACGGCGCGGTCGCGGTGTCCTTCATCCGTGAGCGGCGCGGCGAGGCTGCGCGCCGGGCCGAGCGGTCGGCCCAGCTCGACAGATTGACCGGCTTGGCGGCTGACCTTCGAGCCGGCCTGCCGGTCCAGGCCGCGGCCCAAGCGGCAAGCATCATCGCAACCGATCCCGCCGCGGGAGCCAGCGCGGCCTCCGCGCCGCACGGCGTGAATCTGGCCTTGATCACCGATCCGGCTCCGTCGCGGTCGGATGCCGCGTCCGCGCGGCGCGGTGTGGATCTGGCTGAGCTGGCCGCGGCGGCGGTGACCTTGGCCGAACGCACCGGAGCTCCGCTCGCGGACCTGATCGACCGCATCGAGGCCGACGCCCGCGCCGGCGATCGCGCCCGTGCGGCGGCGCTGGCGCAGACAGCCGGAACCCAGGCGACCGCCGTCCTGCTCGCCGCGCTCCCCATCGGCGGGCTGGCAATGGGCTATGCCATCGGCACGAATCCGCTCGAGATGTTGCTGCACACCCCACTCGGCGCCGTTTGCGCCTTCGGTGCGATCGGTCTGCAGATCCTCGGCCTGCTCTGGTCGCAACGCCTCCAACCGAGGCCGTCATGACCACCATCCAGGTGGCCCAGCTCGGCAAGGAGGCCGCGTCATGGCGCCGTTGAGGCGGGCTTCGGCTGCGCGGCGCCGGCTGGCGCGCATCGCGGGCGTGCCCAAGCAGCGCAAGCGTCCTGACGTGGCGAAGCTCGGCGCCTTGGCCACTGCGGCCGCGACGGCCCTGGTCGTCGACGGCTGGTGGGGGCTCGGGCTGGCACCACCGGCGGCCTTCGCCGCGCACCGGATCCTCGGACGCCTCGAACCGCCCGAGGCGAAGGAGCGGCGACTGCGCGAGACGGCCGACGCGCCGATCTGCGCTGACCTGATCGCCGCCGCGCTCCGTGCCGGCGCGCCGGTCGACGTGGCGGTACTCGGCGTCGCCGAAGCGCTCGGCGGACCGCTGCGGGAACGGCTGACCACGGTGGGTCGCTCGCTGCGGTTGGGCGCCGACCCCGACGAGGCCTGGAGCCATATTGCTGGGATGCCGGGCGGCAGCCGGATCGCCGCGGCCGCCATCCGATCGTCGGCGAGCGGGTCCGCGCTCGCGGGGGCGCTCACCCGCTTGGCCGACGACCTACGCGCCGACCGGGCCGCGGCCCTGGAGGCGGCGGCGCGCAGGGCCGGCGTGCTTGTCGTACTCCCACTCGGCTTCTGTTTCCTGCCGGCCTTCATCCTCGCCGGTCTCGTACCGGTGATCGTCGCTCTTCTCGGCGACGTCCTCTGACCGACTGAAAGGAGTCACACCGTGCGCAAACTCCTCAACGGGCTGCGCGACGACGCGGGCATGACGACCGCGGAGTACGCCGTCGGCACCCTCGCCGCCGTCGCCTTCGCTGCCACGCTGCTGAAAGTCGTCGGATCCGACAAGATAACCGCCGCGCTTGCCGCGGTCATCAGCCGAGCGCTCGGCTGATGGCCAGGGCCCGTCGCATGCGACCCGTACCGGCGCGTCGACTCCCGTGCGGTGAACCTCCGACGCCGCCGGGAGTCCTCCGGGGCCGGCGCGACCGGACGTGGTCGCGGTGGACGGGCCGTGGCCGCGACCGCGGTTCGACAACGGCAGAGATGGCAGCCGCCACACCGGCGTTGGTGCTGCTGCTCTTCGTCGGCGTCGCCGCGGTCGCGGCCACCCAAACCAAACTGCAGTGCGCTGACGCCGCCCGCGACGCGGCGCTGGCCGCCGCCCGAGGCCAGGCCGGCGGACTGTCGGCAACGCACGTCGCGCCCGACGGCGCCACCGTCACCGTCGAGATCAGCGGCGACACCGTCACCGCAACGGTGCGCGCACCGGCCCGCGTCGCCGGCACGCGCCTGCCGCCGATCGAGGTGTCGGCGACCGCGGTGGCTGCCCGCGAACCCGAGGAGGCCGATCTTTCATGGTGAGTGCTCGGCATCGCGACGGCGGCGCGGCGACGTTGTGGGGACGATCTCCCGGGGCGAGTCCACGGCCTCACGACGATGGCGCGGCGATGGTGTGGCGACGATCTCCCGGGGTGAGCGCTCGGCCCCGCGACAGCGGCGCGGCGACGGTGTGGGTGCTGGCCGTCGGGTTGGCGTTCGTGCTGCTCGGCATGGCGTGCGCGGCGGTCGGCGTGGCCGCGGTCGGTCGGCATCGCGCGCAGACGGCGGCCGACTTCGGCGCGCTCGCCGGTGCGGCCCGCACGCTGGAAGGACCGGCGGCCGCGTGCGCCCGTGCCGGCGAGATCGCCGGCGCCAACGGCGGTCGGGTGACCAGCTGCGTCGTCCACGGCTTCGAGATCGTGGTGGCCGTGGAGGTCATCGTCCGGCTGCCACCAGGCGGTGTGCTGCGGGCCGCGACGGCGCGGGCTCGGGCTGGGCCGGTCGGCTGGCCGTCGTGAGCACGTCAGGAGAGCTCGGCCGCCGGGTCGCGGTAAACGCGGGCGACGAGCGACACCCAGTCGTAGACCGCGTTCTCGTTGGGCGCCAGCGGTCCCGGCACGAAGTGAGGTGACGATACTCCACGTTGGACGGACTCGCAGGCCGCCCAGTCCTGGCGGTTGGTGAGATCCCAGAACTCGACGGCGTACGCGGGGTCGGCGACCTCGTCCGGGAACAGCCACTCGCAGGTGACCCGGGTGCGCTGTGGTGACAGGGGTTCGAGGAGGTGGGTCATGACGTAGTCGGGATGCAGCGAGACGAGCAGATTGGGGAAGAGGCCGAGGTAGCGGACCAGCCGCGGGTCGACACCGGCCAGTGCGACGCCGTGGGAACGGCCGTCCAGCGACATCGTTTCCGCGTGGTCGCGCAGGTCCATCGAGCCGCCGACCCAGGCGCCCGGCTCGCGCCAGTTGCTGCCGGAGCTCGGCGGCGAGACGGCGCAGAGTTCAGGGTGGATCAGCGGGCAGTGGTAGCACTCGTGGTAGTTCTCCACGAGGAGCTTCCAGTTGGCGGCCGCCTCGTACTCGTGGCGGGCCTTGCCGACCAGCGCCTCCGGTCGGTACGGCGCGACGTGGCGGGCCATCGCCCCGACGTGCTCGGTGAACGGCCGGGCCGTGCCGGTCGCGTTGACGAACAGCCAGCCGTGCCAGTCGACGGCCGGCAGTTCGACGAGGCCGTACGCGTCGGCGTCGAAGGAGGGGCCCATCCGGGGCGCGGTCCGTACGTGGCCGTCCAGGGCATAGGACCAGCCGTGGTACGGGCAGAGCACCGCCGGTCGGTCCGCGGTCTCGCCGGCGGCCAGCAGCTCGTGCCCGCGGTGGCGGCAGACGTTGGCGAACGCCCGCGGTCCGCCGCCGTCGAACGTCAGCAGCACGCCGACATCGCCTACGGTGACGGCGCGTTGGTTGCCGGGCGCGGCCAGAGCGGTCGTGCGACCCAACGCGACCCACGAGCCGGCGAACAGGTGCCGGCGTTCCCAGGCCAGCACGTCGTCGCTGAGGTAGGCGACCGCGGGAAGCATCGTCGACTCGCCGAACGGACGGAGGGCGGATTCGAGCGCTGAAGGTTCGATGGGCGCGGGCACCATCCCGCCATCATCACCGGTCGGCGGGCCGCCGGGAACCGGTCAGGCCGCCGCGTCCCCGGCCGGCCGCAACGCCAACGACGGCCGCGCCGCGCCAGCCGCTGGCGCGTCGTCGGCCGAGTCGTCTTCGACGGAGCTCTCATGCCGGCTTACCGGTGCGACGGCGGTCGTGCGTTTGGCCCGCCGACGCTTGGGCGTCGTCGCTGCCGGCCGCGCCGCCTCATCGGCGCCGACGGCCTCGGTCGGCGGCGGCTCGGCGGTTGGCTCGGTGGTCGGCTCGGTCGACGGCTGAGCCAACTTGGCCCGCGCCTTCGGCACGCGCGGCGCCGCGGCGCCAGCATCCGCGGCAGCGGCCGCCGGGTCGGTCGTGTGAGCGGTGTGGGCTCCGGCGCGCTTCGCGGCGGCCGAACCACGCCTGCGCCGAACGCCGGTCGACGCCCCGGGGACCTTCGCACTCGCCACCTGCTCCGAGCCGGCGTTGCCGGCTGACCCGCCAGCCGCGACCGTGGGCCCGGAGCCAGCGTTGCCGGCTAGGGCGCGTCTCTCGGATCACTGACTCGTTGGTCCAGGGTGCCGGTTCGTCGATGGATCACTGATGACATGTGGGCGCGGTTGGAGCCGTATCTGCCGGACCGGTCGCCGCAGCGCGGTGGCCGGTGGGCGGATCACCGTGAGGTGATCGAGGCGATCGCGTGGAAATACCGCACCGGGTCACCGTGGCGGGACCTGCCGACCGAGTTCGGGTCGTGGAAAGGCGCGTACTCGCGGTTTCGCCGCTGGACTCTCGACGGCACGTGGCAACGGTTGCTGACGGCGGTGCAGGCCGACGCGGACGCCGCCGGGGAGATGGACTGGCTCGTCGCCGCGGTGGACTCGACCGTCGTGCGTGCGCACCAGCACGCGGCCGGGCTACGGCCGGGAAAAGACACCCACGCGTCGGTGAGCCCGACGACCACGGCCTCGGCCGCTCGCGTGGCGGTCTGAGCACGAAGGTCCACCTCGCCGCCGATTCCGGGTGCCGGCCGATGAGCCTGCTCGTCACCGCGGGGCAGGCCGGTGACGCACCACAGTTCACCGCCGTCATGGACGCCATCGCGGTGCCCCGCCGGGGCCCTGGACGACCCCGCCAACGCCCGATGCGGGTGCTGGCCGACAAGGCGTACTCGTCACGGGCCATCCGCGGCTGGCTGCGCCAGCGCGGCATCGCCGCGACGATCCCGCAACCGGACGATCAAAAATCGCACCGCCGGCGGCGGGGCAGCCGAGGCGGCCGCCCACCGGCCTTCGACCCGCAGGCGTACCGGCAACGCAACGTGGCCGAGCGATGTATCAACCGGCTTAAACAATGGCGCGGCCTGGCCATGCGCACCGACAAACTCGCCGTGCACTACCAGGCCGCGCTTACCTTGGCCGGAATCCTGCTCTGGACCCGGCCATGATCCGAGAGACGCGACCTAGCCCGCCAGCCGCGACCGTGGGCCCGGAGCCGGCGTTGCCGGCTGGCCCGCCAGCCGCGACCGCAGGCTTGGAGCCAGCGTTGCCGGCTGGGCTCACCGCGGCCGGCTCAGCGCCCGCGTCCTTCGCCGCGTTCGCTGCAACGGCAGCCGCATCCGGGTGCCGGTCGGTCGTCGGCGGAGCTACAAGCGCGCCATCGACGGCGGAGGCCACCCCAGGATCCTCCGCGACCGGCGGGTGCTCGGCTGCGAGGTTGGTCAGGACCACGTCCAGGAGCTTGACCGCTTCCGCCTTGGCCAGTGGGTTGTTGCCGTTGCCGCACTTCGGTGACTGGACGCACGACGGACATCCGACCTCGCACGCGCATTCGGCGATCACGTCGCGGGTCGCCTGCAGCCAGGACGACGCGGCGGCGTAGGCGCGTTCCGCGAAGCCGGCGCCGCCCGGGTGGCCGTCGTAGACGAAGACCGTCGGTAGGCCGGTGTCCGGGTGTGCGGCCGTCGAGATGCCGCCGATGTCCCAGCGGTCGCAGGTCGCGACCAGCGGCAGCAAGCCGATCGCCGCGTGTTCGGCTGCGTGCAGGGCGCCCGGGATGTCCGCTTCGGCCACTCCGCAGGCGGCGAGGGCGGTCGGGGAGACCGTGAACCAGACCGCGACCGTACGCAGCTCGCGCGGCGGCAGGTCCAGCGGTCGAGTGTCGATCACCTCGCCCGAGCCGAGTCGGCGCCGTTGGTAGGAGACCACCTGGCTCGTCACGTCGACCTCGCCCAGGTGCATCTCGACCGGGCCCGCCTGCACCGACGAACCGACCCCGGCCACCGACAGCGTCGTCACGTCGCGGGCGTGGGTCGTGTAGTCCGGCTCGTCCGCGTGCACCAGCGCGCAGCCGTCGTCGAAGTCCAGGGAGTCCACGACGAAAGACGCGCCCTGGTGCAGATAGACCGCGCCCTCGTGGAGCATGAAGTGGGACGAGCCCGCGTCGGTCATTCCCAACAGCCGGCCGGTGGCCGACTCGACGATGCAGATCGGTTGGCCGCCGCTGCCGCGCAGGTCGACCTCGGGGCGCTTGTAGGGACGCCAATACCAGCCCGACGGGCGGCGGCGCAGCAGGCCGGCGGCCACGAGCTCCTCCAGCACCGGCGCCGCGGCCGGGCCGAACAGCGAGAGATCAGCCTGGGTCAGCGGGCCCTCGGCCGCCGCGCAGCACAGTTGGGGGCCCAGCACATAGGGGTTGGACGGGTCGAGGACCGTGGCCTCGACCGGGTGGCCGAACAGCGCCTCCGGGTGGTGCACGAGATAGGTGTCCAGCGGGTCGTCGCGGGCCACCAGCACGGCCAGCGCGTCGCCGCCGGCGCGGCCCGCTCGGCCCGCCTGCTGCCACAGCGACGCCCGCGTGCCGGGGTAGCCGCAGATCAGCACCGCGTCGAGGCCGACCAGGTCGACGCCCAACTCCAGCGCGTTGGTCGACGCCAGACCGAGCAGCGAGCCGGACAGCAAGCCCTCTTCCAGCGCCCGCCGCTCCTCGCGCAGGTAGCCGGCCCGATAGGCCGCCACCCGCGAGGCCAGCGACGGTGAGATCTCCTCCAACGAGCGCCGGGCCACCGTCGCCACCGTCTCCGCGCCGCGCCGCGACCGGACGAACGCGACGGTCCGCACCCCGGCGGCGACCGTGTCGGTCAGCAACGACGCCGTCTCCCGCACAGCGGACCGCCGCACCGTGGCCGACGAGGACGCCGACTCCAGCGGCGGCTCCCACAACGCGAACGTCACGCCACCCCGCGGCGACGCGTCCTCGGTCACCGCCTCGACCCGCAGCCCGGTCAGCCGGGCCGCGGCCGTCTCGGGGTCACCGGCCGTCGCGGACGCCAGCACGAACACCGGGCTGCGTCCGTAGCGCGCCGCCGCCCGCCGCAGCCGCCGCAACACGTGGGCGACGTGCGAGCCGAACACACCCCGGTAGGTGTGGCACTCGTCGACCACCACGAACGCGAGCCGCCGCAGGAAGGTGCCCCAGGCGGCATGCCCCGGCAGGATGCTGCGGTGCAACATGTCGGGATTTGTCAGGACGAAACGCGAGTGCTGGCGGATCCACTCCCGTTCCGCTCGCGGCGTGTCGCCGTCATAACACGCCGGGCGTACGCCCTCCACGTCCAAAGCGGCCACGGACCGTAACTGGTCCGCGGCCAACGCCTTGGTCGGCGCGAGATAAAGCGCCGTGGCCCGCGGATCGAGCACCAGGCGGGACAACGCCGGCAGCTGATAGGCGAGCGACTTCCCGGAAGCGGTGCCCGTCGCGACCACCACGTGCTGACCCTCGAACGCCAGCGTCGCCGCCGCCGCCTGATGCCGCCACGGCGAAGGAACGCCCCGGTCCGCGTACGCGGAGATCACGGAGGGTGGCACCCACGACGGCCATGGCACGGTGTCGCCGACCCGGGCCGCCACCTCTTCGACATGCGTGACCGGCGGCCGGGTCAGCAGGCCGGCGAGCACGGATGCCGGCGCCCCAACCGCGGTGGTCATGCAAGCACTCTCGCACTGATGTACTGATCAGTCGACGCCGGGTCAGGTCCTCGCTGCGTACACAGCGTGTCGATGGTTAGATCGCAGGGAAACCCAGACGACCGCGGGAGGCGTTCGATGGAGCTGTCGCTCTCGACCCGGACCCAGGGCGAGCACACCGTGCTGGAGGTCGGCGGCGAGGTCGACGTCTACACGGCACCCCGCCTGCGTGAGCGCCTGATCGAGCTGACCGACGCCGGGGCGACCCAGATCGTCGTCGACCTCGGCCGGGTCGACTTCCTCGACTCCACCGGGTTGGGGGTGCTCGTCGGCGCGCTCAAGCGGCTACGCCAGGCCGGCGGCGGCCTCAGCCTCGTGTGTGACAAGGAACCGCTGCTGAAGATCTTCCGGATCACCGCCCTCGACCAGGTCTTCCCCCTGTTCGCGACCGTCGAAGCGGCGACCGAGGCCGGTCCGGCCGCGTGATGGCGACGGTTCGTCTCTCGTTCTCCCCGGCTCCGGTGCACGTCCGGACCGCCCGCCTGGTCGGCGTGGCGGTGGCCCGGCGCGCCGGTGTCGCCGAGGAACTGCTCGACGAGGTGCGGCTCGCGATCGGCGAGGCGTGCACGCGGGCGGTCGCGCTGCACCGGCAGTACGGGCTGACCGATCTCGTGCTGGTCGAGATGTCCGACGGCGGCAGCTACATCGTCCGGGTCATCGACCGCGCGCCGATCGAGGCTGGTCTCGGCATCGCCGCGTTGCCCCCGGACGAGCTCGCCAACGAGTCGCTGACCGACGAGGCGCTGACCGTCGGTGTCGGGTTCGCCCTGCTCGCGGGGTTCGTCGAAGATCTCCAGGTGCGTCCCGTCGACGACGGCATCGGCACCGAAGTACGCATGGTCTGGCCGGTCGGGCGCTAGCAGAGATCACGTTTTGTGCGCGACAACCCCGCGCCGATGTGAATGTCAACACTGTGTGCGGCTAGAGTACGCGGGTTATCAGCTAACGCCCTGACCTCGCCATCCGCCAGGTCGGTGCGTCGTTGCTCTCCACAGGGAGACGTCCCAAGGCCGGGTTAGTCCTCCGGCGGGACGCGTTGGTCGGTTATTGGAGGACATAGATGTCCGGGACCGGGACCTTGGCCGCCGATGGCGGCGGGCTGTCCCTTACTGGTGCGAACTTCTCGTACGTGATCGTCGCCTTGGTCATCGCCCTGGTGGCGCTTGGCTTCGCGGCCACGCTGCGGCGGGCGGTTCTGGCGACCGGTAAGGGCACCACCAATATGCAGGACATCGCCGGCGCTGTGCAGGAGGGCGCTTCCGCATACCTGCGCCGCCAGTTCAGAACGCTTGCGATCTTCGTTGTGATCGCGGTGATCCTGCTCTACGTGCTGCCGGTGCACGGCGCGGACGGCAACGAGACGCTGGTCAAGCTCGGGCGCTCGCTGTTCTTCATCGTCGGCGCGGCGTTCAGCGCGTTCATCGGTGGCGCCGGCATGGCGCTGGCGACCCGCGCCAACCTGCGCGTCGCGGCCGCGGCCCGCGAGGCCGAGGGCGGCCGTGAGAAGGCGATGCAGATCGCATTCCGCACGGGCGGTGTCGTCGGCTTCCTGACCGTCGGCCTCGGCCTGGTCGGCGCGACCGTCGTCGTGCTGCTCTACAAGGGCGACGCCCCGACGGTGCTCGAGGGCTTCGGCTTCGGCGCCGCGCTGCTCGCCATGTTCATGCGGGTCGGCGGCGGCATCTTCACCAAGGCCGCCGACGTCGGCGCCGACCTGGTCGGCAAGGTCGAGCAGGGCATCCCGGAGGACGACCCGCGCAACGCGGCGACGATCGCCGACAACGTGGGCGACAACGTCGGTGACTGCGCCGGCATGGCGGCCGACCTGTTCGAGTCGTACGCCGTGACCCTGGTCGCCGCCCTGATCCTGGGCCGGGCCGCGTTCGGCGAGGACGGCCTGGTGTTCCCCCTGATCGTCTCGGCCATCGGCGCGATCATCGCGATCGTCGGCGTGTTCATCACCCGGCTGCGCGCGAGCGACCGCAACGGCCTGCAGGCGATCAACCGCGCGTTCTACATCTCGGCGGCGATCTCCGCGGTCGCGGTCGCGGTCGTCTCCTGGTTCTACCTCAAGCCGTCGTTCGCCGAGTTCAACGGCGTGTCGCCCGAGATCGCCGGCATCACCCGCGACCCGCGCTGGGTCGCGATCGGCGCCGTCGTCATCGGCATCGTGCTGGCCGCCGCCATCCAGGCGCTGACCGGCTACTTCACCGAGGTCGAGCGGCGTCCGGTGCAGGACATCGGCAAGAGCTCGCAGACCGGTGCGGCCACCGTCGTGCTCGCCGGCATCAGTGTGGGTCTCGAGTCGGCCGTCTACTCCGCGCTGCTGATCGGCGCCGGCGTGTTCGGCGCGTTCCTGCTGGGTGGCGGTTCGCTGATCCTGTCGCTGTTCGCGGTCGCGCTGGCCGGCATCGGCCTGCTGACCACGGTCGGCGTCATCGTCGCGATGGACACCTTCGGCCCGATCTCCGACAACGCGCAGGGCATCGCCGAGATGTCCGGCGACATCGACGAGGCCGGCGCGAAGACGCTGACCGAGCTCGACGCGGTCGGCAACACCACGAAGGCCATCACCAAGGGCATCGCGATCGCTACGGCCGTCCTCGCCGCGACCGCGCTGTTCGGCTCGTACACGAGCTCGGTGGCGACGTCGCTGACCGACGCGGGCATCGCGGACGTCGACAACTACATCCTCAACCTGCTGAACATCAGCAACCCGCGGAACCTGGTCGGCCTGATCGTCGGCGCCGCGGTGGTGTTCCTCTTCTCCGGTCTGGCGATCAACGCGGTGGCCCGGTCCGCCGGCGCCGTGGTGGTCGAGGTCCGTCGCCAGTTCCGGGAGTTCCCGGGCATCATGGACCGCACCCAGCGGCCCGAGTACGGCAAGGTCGTCGACATCTGCACCCGCGACGCGCAGCGCGAGCTGCTCACCCCGGGTCTGCTGGCGATCCTCGCGCCGATCGCCGTCGGCTTCGGCCTCGGTGCCGGCGCGCTGGCCTCCTACCTGGCCGGTGCGATCGGCGCGGGCACGCTGATGGCCGTGTTCCTGGCCAACTCCGGTGGCGCCTGGGACAACGCGAAGAAGCTGGTCGAGGACGGCCACTACGGCGGCAAGGGCTCCGAGGCGCACGCCGCGACCGTCATCGGCGACACCGTCGGTGACCCGTTCAAGGACACCGCCGGCCCGGCGATCAACCCGCTGATCAAGGTGATGAACCTGGTCGCGCTGCTGATCGCCCCGGCCGTCATCACGTTCAGCGTCGGCGACGACGCCAACACCGGTCTGCGGGTCGGCATCGCCGTCGTCGCGGTCGCGGTCATCGTCGGCGCGGTGCTGTTCAGCAAGCGCAAGCCGGTGGCCATCTCGGAGGCCGATTCGGGAAAAGCCGATGAGGGCACGGGCGCGTCCGAGACGGAGCGGGTGAACGTCTGATCCGCCCTGGCGGACTACGGCCCCCGGTTGACGCAGGCGCGTCGGCCGGGGGCCGTTGCTCTTATGCTGCACGGCATGCGTACCCCTCGCGCAGTCCTGTCCGCCGTTTTCGTCGTGCTGGCGTTGGCCGGCTGCGGCGGTGACCAACCGGGCCCACAGGTCTGGGCGGCGGACGTCTGCGCGGCACTGAGCCCCTGGCGGGAAGAGATCGACAGTCTCGCCTCGAGCACCGAGCAGCAGATGACCGCCAAGACCGCTCCCGCGCAGGCGAAGGAGAACCTCGTGCGGTTGCTCGACGGCGCCGAGCGGGCGAGCGAGACGGCGCGCGCCTCGGTCGAACAGGCCGGCGTGCCCGACGTCGAGCAGGGCGAGACGGTGGCCGAGGGTTTCGTCGGGTCGCTGGCCGGGGTGCGCGACGCCTACGGCAAGGCCAAGCGGGCGATCGAGGGCCTCGACACCGGCCCGTCGTTCTACGACGGCGTCGGCACGGCGGTCGAGACCCTCAACAAGGAGTACGACGCCAGCGCGCTGGACACCAGCAAGCTCAACTCGCCGGAGCTGGCGCGCGCCTTCGACGAGGTCCCGGAGTGTCGCTGACGCCGCGGCAGCTCTCGCTGTTCGGCGTCGAGGCCCGCGAACCCACGCCGGGAGACCTGGCGGGCCTGCTCGCCGGGCCGGGCCAGGTCGTGCGGATGGGCGGGACCGCGCGGGTGTCGGTGGTCGTCGACGCCGGCTGGCGGGTGCACGTGCTCGTGGCGGAGCTGACCTTGCGCGGCCTGGCGCCGACCTGGTCGCCGACCGAGGTGGACGGGCATCTCGGGGTGCGTACCTCTTACTCCACGGCGCTGGCCACCCTCGGCGTCGCGTGGCTCCGCGGCGCCGTCAAGCGTCCCCCGCCCGGTTTCTTCCTCGATGGGCGAAGGCTCCGCCTTTGGGTGGCAGCGGCGGGGGCACCGGACGACGCCGGATACGCGCTCCGGCTCGGCGCCAACGACGAGGGCCAGTGGGACCAGGTCGGCGCCGCCCTCGCCGCCGTCGGCCTGCCCGCCGCGCTGCTCGGTCCGCGCGCCGGCGGCCCGGCCTACCGGGTGACGGGCCGCCGCCGGCTGGCCCGGTTGGCGGAACTTGTCGGAGATCGTCCAACTCCCGCGCCGCAGGAATGCTGGCCAGGGTGAACGCGTTGTTCAGCTGTTCGATCGACACCGGTTCCGGTGCGGTGGCACCCGTCACCCTTCGACCTGGGTGTACGGTGTCGCCGTCCCCGGTGACGCAGAGCCATGGTATGGCTCGGCTGGCGTATCGCGACCTCTCCGCCGTGCCGCGCGTTACCTTGGACATCCACGAACTTGTGAGGGAGCGCAGTGCCGAGCAACGCCAGGAGCACCCGTCTGGTCATCGTCGAGTCACCGGCGAAGGCCAAGACGATCTCGGGCTATCTCGGCCCGGGGTACGTGGTGGAGGCCAGCCTGGGTCACGTCCGTGACCTGCCGCGCAACGCCGCGGACGTGCCGGCCAAATACAAGAAGGAGCCCTGGGCCCGGCTCGGCGTCGACGTCGACAACGGCTTCGCCGCCCTCTACGTCGTGTCCGCCGACCGCAAGCAGCAGATCACCAAGCTGACCAAGCTGGCCAAGGAGGTCGACGAGGTCTTCCTCGCGACCGATGAGGACCGCGAGGGCGAGGCGATCGCCTGGCACCTGGTGGAGACGCTCAAGCCCAAGGTCCCGGTCAAGCGGATGGTCTTCCACGAGATCACCCGGCAGGCGATCCAGGCCGCCGTGGCCAACCCGCGCGACATCGACCGCGACCTGGTCGACGCCCAGGAGGCGCGGCGCATCCTCGACCGGCTCTACGGCTACGAGGTGTCGCCCGTCCTCTGGAAGAAGGTCATGCCCCGGCTGTCCGCCGGCCGCGTGCAGTCCGTCGCGACCCGCATCGTGGTCGAGCGCGAGCGGCAGCGCATGGCGTTCCGCTCGGCCGACTACTGGGACATCCAGGCGACGCTCGCGGTCGACGCCGCGGCCGCCAAGGAGGGTCCCCGCACCTTCACCGCCAACCTGATCGCCCTCGACGGCGACCGGGTCGCCACCGGCAAGGACTTCGAGCCCACGACGGGACGGGTGCGGCCGGGAGCTGCGGTGGTGCACCTCGACGCCGACGGCGCCCGTGGGTTGGCCGCTCGCCTCGACGGGCGGCCGTTCACTGTGACCCGGGTCGAGGAGAAGCCCTACCGGCGCCGGCCCTACGCGCCGTTCATCACCTCGACGCTCCAGCAGGAGGCGGCCCGCAAGCTGCGTTTCTCGTCACAGCAGACGATGCGCACCGCGCAACGGCTCTACGAGAACGGCTACATCACCTATATGCGTACGGACTCGGTCAACCTGTCCGAGACCGCCATCGCCGCCGCCCGCCGCCAGATCGCCGACCTCTACGGCCAGGGCAGCGTGCCGCCGGAGCCGCGCCGCTACACGGGCAAGGTCAAGAACGCCCAGGAGGCGCACGAGGCCATCCGGCCCGCCGGCGACCACTTCCGCACCCCGGGCGAGCTGGCCAACGAGCTCTCCGCCGAGGAGTTCAAGCTCTACGAGCTGATCTGGCGCCGCACGATCGCCTCCCAGATGACCGACGCGGTCGGCATGTCGGTGTCGATCCGGATCCGGGCCGTCTCCAACACCGGCGAAGAGGCCGACTTCGCGGCGACCGGCAAGACCATCACCGACCCCGGCTTCCTGCGGGCCTACGTCGAGTCGTCCGACGACGAGTCGGCCGAGGCCGAGGACGCCGAGCGCCGGCTGCCCAACCTGGTCAAGGACCAGCCGCTGACCGCCGAGCAGCTCGAGGCGCTGGGCCACTCGACCCAGCCGCCGGCCCGCTACACCGAGGCCTCGCTGGTCAAGCAGCTCGAAGAGCTGGGCATCGGCCGCCCGTCGACCTACGCGTCGATCATGGCGACCATCCAGGACCGCGGCTACGTGTCCAAGCGCGGCCAGGCGCTGATCCCGTCGTTCCTCGCGTTCGCGGTGGTCGGCCTGCTGGAGGGGCACTACCCCCGGCTGGTCGACTACAACTTCACCGCCGCCATGGAAAACGAGCTCGACGAGATCGCCGGCGGCGACATGGCCGCGGCCGACTTCCTGACCTCGTTCTATTTCGGCAGCGACGTCTCGGCCGACGGCACGATCGCGGCCGCGGGCGGCCTCAAGCGGCTGGTCACCGACAACCTCAGCGAGATCGACGCGCGCAGCGTCAACTCGATCCCGCTGTTCCGTGACGACGAGGGCCGCGACATCGTGGTCCGGGTCGGTCGCTACGGCCCCTACCTGCAGCGCGGCGTCGACCACGCGGCGGCCAACGGCAACGGCAACGGCGCCGAGGGCGGCGACCACGACGACCGGGCGTCCATCCCGGACGGCCTGGCGCCCGACGAGCTGACGCCGGAAAAGGTCAACGAGCTGTTCCTGGGCGGTGGCGGCGAGCGTTCGCTGGGCACCCACCCGGAGACCGGCGAAGACATCGTGCTCAAGTCCGGCCGCTACGGGCCCTACGTGTCCAGCGGCGAGCGCAACGCGTCGCTGTTCAAGTCGCACTCCCCGGAGACGCTCTCGCTCGACGAGGCGCTGCGGCTGCTCTCGCTGCCCCGGGTGGTCGGCAAGGACGACGACGGCGCCGAGATCCTGGCCGCGTCGGGCCGCTACGGGCCCTACGTGAAGAAGGGCGACGAGTTCCGCTCGCTGGACTCCGAGGAGAAGCTCTTCACGGTCACCCTCGACGAGGCCAAGGCGCTGCTCGCGGCGCCGAAGACCCGTCAGCGCCGCGCCGCCGCGCCGCCGCTGCGCGAGATGGGCAACGACCCGCTGACCGAGAAGCCACTGGTGATCAAGGACGGCCGGTTCGGGCCCTACGTGACCGACGGCGAGGTCAACGCGTCGCTGCGCCGGGGCATGTCGCCCGAGACGCTCTCGATCGAGCAGGCCTCCGAGATGCTGGCCGAGAAGCGGGCGAAGGGCCCGGCGCCGCGCAAGAAGGCGGCGAAGAAGGCGGCCACCAAGGCGACCGGCACCGGCAAGAAGGCGACTGCCGCCAAGAAGACGACGGCCAAGAAAGCGACGGCCGCGAAGAAGACGACCTCAGCCAAGAAGGCCGCCCCGAAGAAGGCGAGTGCGGCGAAGAAGGCGTCCGAGTAGCGTCTCTCCGATGTGGTCCATCACCTCGGACGTCGACGAGTTCCAGTCGGCAGCGGGCGATCTGCTGCTCGCCCGCCCGGTTGAGAACACGCTGCTGCTGACCGTGTCCCGGGCCGTCGCCGACATCGGCCCCGGCGCCTTCGGCGACGACGGCCCGGTGTTCGGCTGGCACCCCGACGGCAGCGCCTTCGTCTGGACACCGCCCCGCCAGCTGCTGCTCGGCGGCACGGCCACCGTCGCCGCGGCGACCGAGCTGGCCGGCGTGCTCGACGGCGTGCCGGGCGTCAACGCGACCGACGAGGCCGCGAAGGCGTTCGCCGCGGCCTGGACCGCCCGCACGGGCGCCACCGCCCGCCCCGGCGTCCGATCCCGGCTCTACCGGCTCGGCGCGCTCGTCCAGCCCGACGTGCCGGGCCGGGCCCGGGTCGCCGGCCCTGCCGATCGTGAGCTGCTGGTCGAGTGGCTCATCGTGTGCGCCGAGGAGTTGCACGAGCCCCTCTCGTCGGCGGTCGAGACCGTCGACAACGGCCTGAGCTACGGCGGCTACCAACTCTGGGAGGTCGGCGGCGCCGCGGTCGCGCTGGCCGGGGCCCGCCAGCCGTCCGGTGGCGTGGTGCGGGTCGGCCCGGTCTACACGCCGCGGGAGCACCGCGGGCACGGCTATGGTTCGGCGGTGACGGCCGCGATCAGCGCCTCCGCCCGGCCGCACGAGGTGGTGCTCTTCACCGACCTGGCCAACCCGACCAGCAACTCGATCTACCAGAAGATCGGCTACCGGCCCGTCGAGGACCGGCAGATCTACGAGTTCTGAGCCGCGTCGTCGGGCATCCTGGCTCCATGGCCGCCAAGTTCGCGTCTGTCGACGACTACATCGCCGCGCTGCCCGCCGAGCAACAGGAGATCACCCAACGGCTGCGGCGTACGGTGCTCGACGCGCTGCCGTCCACTGGCGAAAAGATCAGCTACAACATCCCCGCGGTCACGGTCGACGGCAAGGTGCTGGTCTACTACGCGGCCTGGAAGAAGTTCGTGTCGCTCTACCCGGCCCCGCGGGCCGACGACGACTTCGAGCGCGCCGTGGCGCCGTACCGCGGGGCCAAGGACGCTCTGCAGTTCCGCTGGTCCGAACCGATCCCCTGGGACCTGATCACCCGCGTCGTCCGCGTGATGCTCGACCAGCGCCGAGCCCCAACGGATTAGCCGCACCGGACCAGCCCGCGGACCAAACGTCCGGACCTGCCCCCGAAGCCCCCTGAACGCCGGCCGACCCGTGTTCCATAACGGGTGCGGCCGGCTTCCCTGGGATCGAGAAGCCGGCCGCGTCCGTTGTGCCCGGTGTCAGCCGAGCAGGTGGCGCAACGCGCGCTTGACCAGGTCGTCGCGCTGTGCCGGGGCCATGCCCTCGAAGCCGAAGCCCGTGTAGACGGTGTCGCGGGTGGTGATCACGGCGCCTTCTTCGAAGCCGAGCTGCGTGCGGGTCCAGTCGGTCACGTTCGGGCCCGAGCCCTCGGGCGGCCCGAGCACCGTGAAGCCGCCCAGGTCCGTCTCGAACCCGGTCGACGCGACCTCGGCGCCGTCGGCGAGGACGCGGACGTCGTCGACGAACACGGCCAGGCCCTCGGTGCCCCAGTCGGTCATGTACGTGATCGACAGCTCGACCTGCTTGCCGGCGTACGGCGTCAGGTCGGCCACCCATTCCTTCCAGCCGCCCGACGAGCCGGTGGCGGCGTGCCACGCGCCCGTCGTGCCGGTGTTGCCGCACGGCTGGTCGGTGGCGTTGAAGGTGACGTAGTGGTAGAGCTGCGGGTGCAGCCGGCCCGGCGAGTTGGCCGCGCAGCTGTCACCCGGGTCGGTGCCGGTCTTGCCGTTGACGTCCGGCAGCGTCGTCCACTCGTCAGTGCCCACGACGTGCGCCTCGACGAACATGAAGTCCCAGTTCGTCTCGATGTCGTACGACGTGAAGAACCGCAGCTCGCCCGAGGTCTTCCCGGTCAGGTCCACCGTGCGACCCAGCCGCTTGTAGGCCTCGTCACCGCGCCCGCTGAAGGCGTAGTAGTCGCCCTCGTAGGGGTCGAACGGCGGCGCGCCCGGGCGGACCCAGCCGACCGGGGCCGAGCTCGGCCCGAACCACGGGAACTCGTCCTCCGGCAGGATGCTCGACGTCGCCAGGAACGACGCGGTGTGGTCCTGGTTCTCCGCCGAGCCCGGCGCGTTGAGCGTGCCCTCGAAGCCGGTGAACCGGCCACTGCGGCCGGCGAGCGGCTGCGGGTTGCCCTCCTCGTCAGAACCCGAGCCGTCGATGTACGCGTACGCCCCGAGGTAGTACTGCTGGAAGTCGTTGAACAGCGGCAGGCACGGCGGGTCGTGCGGGTCCGTGCACTCGGGCTGCGCCGGGAAGTCGGGCTCGTAGTAGTACGAGCCGTTGATGCCCTGCGCGTACATGGCGTACTTGCCGGTCAGGAAGAGCTTGCCGCCCTCGTTGACGTAGTCGCGGACCGCGAGCTCGGTCTCCAGCGCCGACTTGGTCGCCGTGCCGCCGACCTGACCCGGCGCCCGCGGGATGATGTCGTCGCCGGTCTCCCAGACGACGGCCTTGTAGTGCGACAGCACGCCCAGGTGGTGCGGTGCCTTGCGGCCCTGGGTGTCGAAGTCGTAGACGTCGCTGCTGCGCCCGGCGGCGGTCAGCGCGGCCTGCATCTCGTCGGCGTACTTGGCCGAGGTGCCCTCCTGGGCCGGGCTCAGGCCGGTCACGTCCTCGGCCGCCAGCACCAGCACCTCGCCGCCGATGTCCTGCGACACGGTGTAGGTGAAGTGCTCGCTGGCCACGACGCCCGTGCCGGGCTTGCGGCCGGTGAACCAGACCTCGACCCGGTCGCCCTTCTTGGCACTGTTGACGGTGCCGCGCATCTCGGCGTACCACTCGTCGTTCTCGTCGCCGTAGCGCTCACCGCCCCGCCACTCCCTGACCCCGCTGGTGCGCGGGCGGCCGCCGTTGACGGTGTAGTGCATCCGGACGTCTCGCAGTGCCCGGCGGATGATCGCCGCGACCGGCTGCTTCGTGCCGTAGGAGACGTCGAACTTGTCGACGACGAAGTCCGGTGTGCTGCGGCCCACCGCGGACACGGGGTTGTCCGGGTCGAGCGCGGACTGGCCGGTGGCGATCGCGAACGGGATGTTCTTCTCGAACTCCGCCTGGATCAGCTCTTCGTCGTCCGGGAAGATGAAGTCGCTGACGCAGTCCTCGGCCACCCACTCGTCGTCGGGCACCGAGTTGGCCGCCGCGGCGCAGGTGCTCATCTCCGGCGTGAAGCCCAGGCCGCCGTACCGGTTGGACAGGTAGGAGTCCGTGTCGCCGTTGGTGGTGTAGAGCTCGGCGGACAGGTCGGGGTCGTAGCCCGGCACCGCCGGGTGCGCGTCGTCGCCGACCATCGCCTGCTGAACCACGTCGTCCGGAGACGGCGTGCTCACCTGCCAACCGACGCCGTAGAGCAGGAGCTCGGCCGCCGAGTGGTAGTTGATGAAGAACTCGGGGCGGATCTTGCGGTAGAGGCTGTCCAGCGCGCGGCTCTCGGGCTCCGAGTTGGGCGCCGGGCCGCGGTAGGTGTCACTGGTGGGGTTCGGCGACGAGCCCTCGTTGTCGTAACCCCACTTGTAGTCGAAGTTGCGGTTGGGGTCGACGCCGTCGACGCTGGTGATCTGGCCGTCGCCGTCGTTGTCGCGCAGGTTCTTGCGCCACAGCCGGTTGTCGGGGGTGAAGGTGTAGTCGTAGCCGTCGGGGTTGGCCACCGGCACGAACCACAGCTCGGTCTTGTCGACCAGCGCGGTGATCGCCGGGTCCTTGCCGTAGTTGTCGAGCACGTAGTGCAGCAGGCGGCGGGTCATCTCGACGGTGATCCACTCGCGGGCGTGCTGCGCTCCCATGTAGAGGGTCGCCGGCCGCGCGCCGTCGCGTACGTTCTTGGCGTTCTTGGTGACGCGGACCGCGGTCATCGTCTTGCCCTGGTGCGTCTTGCCGAAGTTGACCACCTCGGTCAGCTTCGGGTAGCGCGCGGCGGTGGCGAACAGCTCGTCGCGGATGCCGCCCGGCGCGTCGTAGGGCCGGAACGCCTCCCAGCCGGCCGCTGCCTGCTCGCGCAGCACCTGCGAGGCGGCCTTGCCACGGATCTTCTTGACGCCGAGCTTGACGCCCTGGTCGGCGAGGCGGTCGGCCTCCCGCTTGCTCAGCACGGCCTCGACCTTGGTGTTGGCCCCGTCGGCCCCGACGGTGACCTCCTCGGCGTCGAGCCCCGCCGCGCGTAGCTCGTCGAGCTGGGTCGGCGTCACCGTGCCCACGTATACCTCGAGCCGGTCACCCTGCCCGGGTGCCTGGGCCCGGGCCGGCGACGCCGCGAACGCGGCGACCAGCGTGGCGGCGGTTGCCGCCGCCAGCCATCGTCTCGATCTCATCCATCCCCCTCGCTCATGACAAAGGGGCTCCTCCACGTCGAAGAGCACCAATGTGGAGCCTGCCGACTGCGTAGGCGCCGGTCAATGGATGTCGACCCTTGACGGATCCCTACGGTTTACGGGTGGCTACGCGGGGTCAACGACGGAGCCGAAGGAGTGTGGCGGACGGCCCAGAGGGCGGCTTCGGTGCGCGACGTGGTGCCGGTCTTGCGCAGCAGATTGGAGACGTGCACGGTGACCGTCCGCACGGAGATGCCCAGCACGCGGGCGATCTGCTTGTTGGCCATGCCGTCGCGCAGGCAGACGAGCACCTCGACCTCGCGGGCGGTCAGCTCCGCCGGCGGCTCGCCGCCCGGGGCCGCCGCACGCAGCAGGGCCGGCACGTCGTCCGGCGCGGTGGTCGCGACGAGCTCGGTCAGCCGGTACGCGTTGCCCCCGGTGCGCTGCCAGACCTCGCGCGCCGCGGCCGGCGTGACCTCCCGGCCCGGGTAGACCTGGGCCAGCACCCCGGCGACGTCGTCGGGCCGCAGGGGTCCGAGATGTTGCCGGATGGCGCCGGGTGTCCCGGTCAGCCGGGCCAGGGTGCGGGCGACCAGCGGGTCGGCGCTCGGCCGGCTGGTCACCAGCAGCAGGGCCGGCAACCCCGGCGCGGCGGCCAGCTCGGCGACCAGATTGAGACTGGCCGGGTCGAGCGCGTGCAGGTCCTCGACCACCAGCACGGCCGGGCCGTCGCCGACCAGCGCGCGGACCACCCGGGTGGCCACCCGCAGCAGCGCGCCCGGCGCGAACCGCTCGACCGGCGCCGCGTCGTGCTGGGCCAACCAGGCCAGCGCCGGCGCCGGAACGCGCAGGCCCCGGGTGTCGCGGCCGCTGAGCACGGCGGCCAGCCAGTCGTAGGGCGCCGGCGAGTGGATCCGGGCCTGGCCGGCGAGCACGGTCACGGGCGCCGGCGCCAGCTCGCCGAGCACGGCCGCGACCAGCGCGCTCTTGCCCGTGCCGGGCTCGCCGGTCACCACGGCCACCTGCGGGCCGGTGCCGCCGGAGATGGCGGTCCACGCAGCGGCCAGCTCGGCGCGTTCCCGCGCTCGACCGACCAGCGTCACCGGCATCACGCACACACCCTACGAAATACTGCGTAGAGACTGCGATCGACGGGTTTGGCATGCTCGTACCCATGCCCCGCCTGATCTTGCGCGCCGTGACCGTGACCGACGTCGGCCCGGCGCGGCCCAACAACGAGGACGCCGCGTTCGCCGGCCGCCGCCTGGTGGTGATCGCCGACGGCGTGGGTGGCATGCCGGCCGGGGAGATGGCCAGCGAGATCGTGATCGAGACGCTGCGCGCCCTCGAAGAGGCGGAGACCACCGACCCGGCGGGGGCGCTGGTCACCGCGGTCGAGGAGGCCAACGCCCGGATCGCGGCGGAGGGGCAGGGCGCCGGGACCACCGTGACGGCCGGGCTGTTGCACGATGACCAGCTCGGGCTGCTGCACGTGGGTGACTCGCGGGGCTACCTGCTGGCCGCCGGCGCGACCGACATGGTGCGGTTGACCCGCGACGACACCTTCGTCCAGTTGCTGGTCGACCGGGGCGCGCTGACCGCCGAGGAAGCCCGGGCCCACCCGCGCCGCTCGGTGATCACCCAGGCTGTGCAGGGCGAGACCTACCGCCCGGCGACCGCGCTGCTGCCGCTCGAGCCGGGCGACCGGCTGTTGCTGTGCAGCGACGGGCTCTCCGACTACGTCGAGGACGCGACGATCGGCAAGACGCTGCGGGAGATCCGCGACCCGCGGGCGTGTGCGGAGGAACTGGTCGCGCTGGCGCTCGCGGCGGGCACGTTCGACAACGTCACCGTGGTCGTCGCCGACGCCGTGGTGGCGGGTTAGGAGCCCAGGACCCGCTCGGTGTACGCGTTGGCGAAGACCCGATGCGGGTCCAGCCGGTCGCGCAGCGCGACGAACTCGTCGAACCGTGGGTAGACCGGGCGCAGCGATTCCGCGTCGCGGTAGTGCAGCTTGCCCCAGTGCGGCCGCCCGCCGAGGTCACGGGCGAGGTTCTCGACGGCCCGGAAGTAGGGCTCGTAAGGTGCGCCGGCGAACTGGTGCACCGCGACGTAGACCGAGTCGCGCCCGTAGCCGTGCGACAGCGGGATGTCGTCGGCCGCCGTGAACCGCACCTCGACCGGGAACTGCACCTTGAACGGCAGCGCCTCGACCAGCCGCGGCAGCTCGCCGAGCATCGTCGGGAACGCGTCGCGGGGCAGGCCGTACTCCATCTCGGTGAACCGCACCCGCCGCGGCGTGCAGAAGACGGCGTCCGACCGGCCGGTGTAGACCCGCTCGGTGAGCGCCCGGGCAGAGACCGCGTTGATCGGGCCGACCGCCGCCGGGACCGCCCGCCCGAGGCGGCAGGCGCCGGCGAACACCGTGTTGGCGAGGAAGTCGTCGTCGAGCCAGCCACGCCAGCCGGGCAGCGGGCGGTCGTCGGCCGGCACCCGGTTGTTGGTCTTGACCTGGACCCGGTCGGTGTAGGGGAACCAGTAGAGGTCGCAGTGGTCGTTGTCGGCCACCAGCGCCGGCCAGTCGGTCAGCACGTCGGCCAGCCGCCCGGGGCGCTCGTGGGCCCGCAGGGTGAACGCGTCGACGCACTGCAGGGTCACCTCGGTCAGCACGCCGAGCGCGCCGAGGCCGACCCGGGCGGCGCCGAACACCTCGGGCGCGGCCTCCGCGTCGGAGCGCACCACCTCGCCGGCGCCGGTGACCAGGGTCAGACCGACCACGAACGTGGACAGGCAGCCGTACGCCGCCCCGGTGCCGTGTGTCCCGGTGGAGATCGCGCCGGCGATGGTCTGCGCGTCGATGTCGCCCAGGTTGGGCAGGGCCAGCCCGTGCGTGGCGAGCAGCGCGTTGAGCGTCGCGAGGGTCATCCCGGCGGGCACGGTCACCCGACGGTGTTCGCGGTCGACGTCGACCGGGCCGGGCAATGCGCCCAGGTCGACGCGTACGCCGTCCGTGACCGCGATGTCGGTGAAGGAGTGGCCGGAGCCGACCGCCTTGACGCGCTCGCCGCCGGCCGCCGCGGCGCCGATGATCGAGGCGAGCTCCTCGAGGCTGTGCGGGCGGGCCACGCGCGCGGAGGCCTGCTGGTTGCCCGCCCAGTTGCGCCACTGCGTCACGCTGGTCGTGGCGGCTCGACTCGCGGTCACGGCGCCCTCCATAATATGAACAGCCTTCATATCAGTATCCGGGCTCGCGCGTAAGAGCGTCACGAACAGACTCGGCGCAAATACCGCCCTTCTGCTGAATACCTCTCATCCGGGTTGCTCGTTGAGCCGAGTAACGTTCCCCCCGCGCGGGGCCGAAAGAGGAAGGAAGTGGTGAGGCATGACGACATCAGCCGTCACCACGGGCCCGCTGCGCCGGGTGCCGGTGCAAGGCCGCAGTGTGGCCCGCGTTCAGCGGATGCTCGATGCGTGCGCCGAGATCGTCGACGAGGTCGGCTACGAGGGCCTGACGACCACATTGCTCGCCGAGCGCGCCGAGGTGGCCATCGGTTCCGTCTACCAGTTCTTCCCGGACAAGCGGGCCATCGTCCAGGCGCTCACGCTGCGCAACATGGAGGCCTACCTGGAGCGGCTGGCCAACCGGTTCGGCAGCGGCACGTTCGCCGACTGGTGGGAAGGCGTCGACGCCGGCATCGACGAATACATCGAGATGCACCGCACCGTGCCCGGCTTCCGGACCCTGCACTTCGGCGACGTCGTCGACGTGCACCTGCTCGACGAGGAACGCGACAACAACGCGGTCATCGCCGAGCAGCTCGCCCGGCTGCTCGTCGAGCAGTTCCACGTGGCCGACGAGCCGCGGCTGCGGTTCGCGCTGGAGATCGCCGTCGAGGCGGCCGACGCGCTGATCAAGCTGGCCTTCCGCCGCCGCACCGACGGTGACGAGCAGGTGCTCGCGGAGGCCAAGGCGCTGATCCGCGAATACCTGCACCGCCACGTCTCGGTCTAGAGGAAGGCCTTGCCTTCGCCGCGGTAGGTGGCGACTGTCGCCGTGACGGCGTCGCCGTCGACCAGGTGCAGCTCGTTGACGTGCTCGCAGAGCTCGCCGGCCTTCGCGTGCCGGAACCAGACCCGGTCGCCGACCCGCAAGGAGTCGGCGGCCGGGCCGCGCAGCGGAGTCTGCACCTCGCCCGCGCCCTCGGTGCCGATCAGCTCGAGGCCACCGGGCAGCCAGGGCGTCGGCTGCCGGCTCGGCTCGGTCGGGCCGGACGCGATCCAGCCGCCGCCGAGCACGGTGACCACACCGGCGCCCGGCCGCCGGACCACCGGTTGCGCGAAGAACGCGGCCGGGGTCGGGCGCCAGGCGGTGTACGCGTCGAACAGCGTCGGCCCGTAGAGCCCCGAACCGGCGGTGATCTCGGTGACCGACGGGTCGGCGCCGGTCAGCCGCACGCTGCCGGTGCCGCCGCCGTTGACGAACTCCAGGTCGGCGACCTCCCGGACGGCGTCCACCGCGGCGCCGCGCCGGGCCAGCAGCTCCCGCCACGAGCGGCGCTGCATGGCCCGGATCGCGAGACCCCGGGCGCGCCGGCCGGGTGGCGCGTCGCCGAGGCCGGCGATCTGGGCCTCGTACGACATGATCCCGACGAGCCGGACGTTCGGGCGCTTGGCGATCGTCTCGGCGAGCGCGCGCGCCTGGCCTGGAGCGTGCACCGGTGAGCGGAACACGCCGAGGTGGACCCGGCCGCCGGCGACCCGGTAGGACGCGTCCAGATCGAGGCACAGCCGGATCTCGACCTGGCCGGTGACCGCCTGGATCGCGTCGAGCTGTTCGGCGCTGTCCACCATCAGGGTGACGCCGGCCCGCAGCCGGTCGTCGTGGGCCAGGTCACGCAGGGCCGCCCGGTCGGCCGTCGGATAGGCGACGACCGCGTCCTCGGTGACACCTTCGCGGACCAGCCAGTTGGCCTCGGCGAGGGTGTAGGCGAGCACGCCGTGCCAGCCCGGCGTCGCGAGCACGCGGGTGAGCAGGTCGCGGCAGCGCACGGACTTGCTCGCGACCCGCAGCGGCTTGCCCTGCGCGCGTCCCACCAGGGCTTTCGCGTTGGCGTCGAACGCGGCCAGGTCGACGACGGCGAACGGCGGGTCGAGGTCCGCGGTCGCCTTGTCGAGCGTGGCTCTTTGCGAGGTTTCGGTGGTTTTACCGGACACACCTGCACCGTAGCTGGTGGTGCGGCAATGCGAAACACCCTCGCGTACTGCGGGAAGTCCGTGGACCTTAGGGGTTATGTCGGGGTGGGCGCACACGTCCACGCCGCTAAAGTGTGGATCCGGGGGAGCCCAGCGATGGGCCGGCACGCGGAGGTACGGCCATCGACACGAACGTCAGCGGCGAAGAGCTCGAGCGGCCCGCCGACACTCCGCGCACGGCACCGAACACCACCAACCGTTCGCAGCAGGTCGACCTCTCCGGGGTCGGTGCGCTGCGGGCCGTGCTGCGCATCCGGCCGTTCCGCCGGCTCTGGCTCGTCCTCGGCGTCGCGTCGCTCGGTGACTGGCTCGGCCTGCTGGCCACCTCGATCTTCGCCTCGGCCCAGGTCAGCGGCGACACCGCCAAGGGGCTCGCGTTCGGTGGCGTGATCGCCGTACGCCTGCTGCCCGCACTTCTTCTCGGCCCCGTGGCCGGCGTGCTGGCCGACCGGTTCGACCGCCGCTACACCATGGTCATCTGCGACCTGCTGCGGTTCGTGCTGTTCGCGTCGATCCCCCTGGTCGCCCTGCTCGGCTTCTCGGGCGGGCTGGTCGTGGGTTGGGCGGCGATCGCCACCTTCATCATCGAGGCGATCACGCTGATCTGGATCCCGGCCAAGGAGGCCGCGGTCCCCAACCTGATCCCCAAGTCCCGCCTCGAGGTCTCCAACCAGCTGACCCTGATCACGACGTACGGCCTGACGCCGGTGCTCGCGGCCATCGGGCTCGCGGCGCTCGACGCGAGCGTCCGGGGCATCACCGGCGCCGCGCCGGCCGACTGGGCCGAGCCGGCCCAGCTCGCGCTCTGGTTCAACGCGTTCTCCCGGCTGGCCACCGCGATCGTCGTCTTCTACGGCATCAAGGAGATCAGCGGCCGCACCTCGCCGCAGGACCGCGAGAACACCAGCATGCTGCGGCAGTTCGTCGACGGCTGGAAGTTCATCGGCAACTCACCACTGGTCCGCGGTCTCGTGCTGGGCATCTTCGGCGCGTTCGCGGGCGGCGGTGTGGTGATCGGCACGGCCCGCTTCTTCACCCAGTCGCTCGACGCCGGTGACGCCGCGTTCTACCTGCTCTTCGCGTTCCTCTTCGTCGGGCTCTCGGTCGGCATCGGCCTCGGCCCGGCGATCATCAAGGACCTGTCGCGGCGGCGCTGGTTCGGCATGAGCATCGTGCTGGCCGCCGCCTCGGTGATCGTGCTCGCCGCCTCGATCCACCTGTCGATGGCGATCGTCGGCGCGGTGCTCGTCGGCGCCGGCGCCGGCATGGCCTTCCTGGCCGGCATCACGCTGCTCGGCCAGGAGGTCGCCGACGAGGTGCGCGGCCGGGTGTTCGCGGTCGTGCAGACCGGCACCCGGGTCGTCCTGATGATCGCGATCGCGCTGTCCAGCCTGCTGGTCGGCGTCGGCGGTTCGCGCACCCTGGACGTCGCGTCGCTGGGCATCTCGATCTCCTCGACCCGGCTGCTCCTGCTGGCCGCCGGCGTCGCCGGCATCCTGTCCGGGATCAGCGCCTTCAAGCAGATGGACGACAAACCCGGCGTCGGCGTGCTGGCCGACCTGTGGGGCTCGATGCGCGGCCGGCCACTGTCGGCCGCCGAGCCGTCGGCCTGGCGGGGCGTCTTCGTCGTGTTCGAGGGCGGCGAGGGCAGCGGCAAGTCGACCCAGGTCAACGCGCTGGCCGACGCGCTGCGGGCCGAGGGCCGCGACGTGGTCGTCACGCGGGAGCCGGGCGCCACCGACGCCGGCCGGCGGATCCGCGAGATGGTGCTCGACGGCGACACCGACCTCTCACCCCGATCCGAAGCCCTGTTGTACGCCGCCGACCGCGCCCACCACGTCGCCGCCGTCGTGCGCCCGGCGCTGGCCCGGGGCGCCGTGGTGATCAGCGACCGCTACGTCGACTCGTCGCTGGCCTACCAGGGCGCCGGCCGTACGCTGCCGGTCGAAGAGGTGTCCTGGCTGTCGTCCTGGGCGACCGGCGGCCTCAAGCCCGACCTGGTCGTGCTGCTCGACGTCGACCCGTCGGTGGGCCTGGCCCGAGCCGCGTCCCGCGGCCCGCACGACCGGCTCGAGACCGAGTCGCTGACGTTCCACGAGCGGGTGCGCTACGCGTTCCTCGACCTGGCCGCCGCCGACCCCCGCCGCTACCTGGTGCTCGACGGCACGCGGCCGACCGACGAGATCGCGCTGGCGGTGTTCGAGCGGGTGCAGCCGATGCTCGGCGACCCCGGCCCGGAGCATCCCGGCCCCGCCAAGCAGCCCGACACCTCGACGGAGCCAGAGCTGTCGGAGCAGGAGATAGCCTCGATAGCCGACGCGGCCAGGCGGGGCGAGCCGGCACCCTCGTCCTCCGAGGAACCGGACGAACCAGACAACGGCCGACCGTCGGCGCTGGTGGAGACCCGTCAGCGCAGTGGACCGCCGGATCGGGAGCTCGAACCACGTGGCTGACGTCTTCGCCGACCTGGTCGGCCAGGAGGAGGCCGTCGACACCCTGCGCCGGGCGGCGGCGGGTGCGGTGGCCATCCTCGACGGCTCGGGCAGCGGCGCGGCGATGACCCATGCCTGGATCTTCACCGGCCCGCCGGGCTCCGGCCGCTCGGTCGCCGCCCGCGCGCTGGCCGCGGCGCTGCAGTGCGCCACCGGCGTCGGCTGCGGCGAGTGCACCGGCTGCCACACCACGCTCAGCGGCACCCACGCCGACGTGCGGATGGTCACCCCCGACGGGTTGTCGATCGGCGTCAACGACATGCGGGCACTGGTGCTGCGGGCCGCGAGCGCCCCGACCGGCGGGCGCTGGCAGGTCGTGGTCATCGAGGACGCCGACCGGCTCACCGAGCAGGCCGGCAACGCGCTGCTGAAGGCGATCGAGGAGCCGCCGCCGCGTACGGTCTTCCTGCTCTGCACCCCCTCGACCCACCCCGACGACATCTCCGTGACGATCCGGTCCCGCTGCCGGGTGGTCACGCTGCGCCAGCCGCCCGCCGCCGCGGTGGCGTCCGTGCTGGTGTCCCGCGACAGCGTCGAGCCCGACACGGCGGCGTGGGCGGCCGCGGCGGCCCAGGGTCACGTCGGCCGGGCGCGCCGGTTGGCCCGCGACGCCGACGCCCGCCGGCGCCGCGAGGCGGTGCTGGCCGTGCCACGCCGGCTGACCAACGTCGGCGCGTGCTTCGACGCGGCGTCGGCGCTGATCGAGGCAGCCGAGGCCGAGGCCGAGGCGGCGGTGTCCGAGATGGACGCCACCGAACGGACCGCGCTGGAGACGGCGCTCGGCGCGGGCGGCACCGGCCGCGGCGCCTCCGGCGCCCTCCGCGGGGCCGCCGGTCAGCTGAAGGACCTCGAGCGCAAACAGAAGTCCCGGGCCACCCGGGCGCAGCGCGACGCGCTCGACCGCGCGTTGGTCGACCTGGCCGGGTTCTACCGCGACGTGCTGGTCCGCACGATGTCGGCGCCGGTCGCGCCGGTGCACACCGACGCCTCGCCGCTGGCCGAGGCGGCCGCCCGCAAGTGGACCCCCGACGACGCCCTGCGCCGCCTGGAGGCGGTGCTCGAATGCCGCACCGCGATCGAGGCGAACGTCAAACCCCGCATCGCCGTCGAGGCGATGATGCTCTCCCTCTGGCGCTGAGTTATCCACAGGGCCTTTCTTGCGGTGCCGGGCAGCGGTACGGTTCGATGCCTGGACAACATGTAGTGGTGGTCGCGACACCGTCGGTGAGGGAGCCGAATGCCGCGCGAGATCGACGAAGCCTGGGTCGAAGAGGCCATCGCGCGCTACCGCCGCATCGAGTCCTTGCGTGACGAGTTCGACAAGGCCGTGCGCGCGACCGAGGTGACGGTCCGCTCACCCGACGGCCTCGTCGAGGTGGTGGTGACGGCAGCGGGGGAGGTGACGGCGGTGCGCGTGGTGGGTTCGCTCGCGGGCCGCGGCAACCGCGACCTGTCGGTGTCACTGACGACAACGATCGCGGCGGCCACCGACGCGGCGCGCTGGGCCCGCGACAAACTACGCGCCGAGACCTTCGCCGACTATCCGCCGCTGGGGGAGTCGTGACGTCGCCGCTCTCCCGCACCGCCGACCACCTGGACGCCCTCGCCGCCGACCTGGGCGACGCGGCACCCGCCGACCTGAGCGGCGCGGCACCCGCCGGTTTGCGCGGTGCAGGGCCCGCCGGTCTGCGCGGTGCGGGGCCCGCCGGCCTGCGCGGCGTGGCGCCCGCCGGCCTGCGCGGCGCGGTGGCGGGCGAGCTCGGACCGACCGCGTTCGGCGGCAACCTACCGGGCGCGCTGGGCGCGCTGGGCCGGTCGCTCCACGGGCGCTGGGAGGCCGCCGAGTTCGACCATGCCCGGGCGGCGGCGTCCCTCGCCGCGCGGCTGACCGAGACGGCCGCCGCCCTGCGTTCCGCCGGTGCCGGCTACGCCGGCGTCGAGGAATCGACTGCCCGCCGCGCGAGCGAGGCCGGTGGTGATCAGGCGTGAGCGACGCGCTCGACCATCTGGCCGGACCGGGTGGTGACCTGCTCGCGCGGGTCGACGATCTGCTCGCCCGCTTCGGCGCGCCCGACGACGATCCGGTCTGGCCACTCCTGCGGCGAGTGCGGGCCCTGCCCGGCGAAGCCGTGGCGGCGCTCGCCGTCTCGCTGCGGCCCGGCCCGTTCGAGGCGGCGGCCGACGCGGTGCGGGCCCGATCGGCCACCTTCGCCGACGCCCGCGCGACGGTGACCGCGCCGGTGGCCTGGGAGGGCCCGGCCGGCGAGGCGTTCGCCGCCCACGCGGCCGCGCTGGCCGCCGGCCTCGGCGAGGCGGCCGACAAAGCCGCGGCGACCGCCCGGCTGGCCGACGAGATCGCGGCCTGGACCTCCCGCACCCGAGCGCGCCTAGCGGCGGCCCTGGCCAGCGCCCTCGGCAGCGCCGAAGCCGTGGCGGTGATACTCGGCGGCGACGCCGCCGCGGGCGCCGCGGCCGCCATCGCCACCCGCGTGCTGACCGCCCTCGACGCCGCCATCACCGACGGCGAGACGCTTCTCGACCAGCCGCGCCCCACGGGCGGTCGGCGGCCGACCGGCCCGCTCCCACCGGCGAGCTACGAACGCGTCACCCGCCTCACGTTCTAGCGACCGCGGCGCCTCAGGCGGGTCCCAGGTCGCCGGCCACCAGGCCACCCGACCGGCAAGCTGGTGGTCATGAGCTGAGGAGCGAATCCAGGGGTACGTCCGGGTCTGCCAGCTCGGCCGGATCGATCACCGCCCGCGAGCGGATCAGCCGCTGGATGGGATCCGTGACGTCCCAGACGTTGACGTTCATGCCGGCCAGCACCCGGCCGCCGGCCAACCAGAAGGCGATGAACTCGCCGGCCTTGGTGTCGCCGCGGAAGACGACCTGGTCGTAACCGTCCGGCTCGACGTGGCCGGTGTATTCCATGCCCAGGTCGTACTGGTCGGTGAAGAAGTAGGGCAGCCGGTCGTAGGCGGCGTCCTGCCCGAGCATCGACCGCGCCGCCGCGACCGGCTGGTTGAGCGCGTTGGCCCAGTGCTCGACGCGGATGCGCCGGCCCAGGAACGGGTGGTACGCGTTGGCCACGTCACCCGCCGCGTAGACGTCGGCGGCCGAAGCGCGCAGGTGCTCGTCGGTGACGATGCCGTTGTCGACCGTCAGCCCCGCGGCCGCCGCGAGCTCGGTGTTGGGGGTGACCCCGATGCCGACCAGCACCGCGTCGGCGGCGATCCGGGTGCCGTCGGCGAGCCGCACGCCGTCCGCATCGACACCGGCTATCCGGGCGCCGGTCACCAGGTGGACGCCGTGGTCGCGGTGCAGGTCCGCGAAGACCGTGGCCACCTCCGGGCCGAGCACACGCAGCAACGGGAGGTCCGCCGACTCCAGGACGGTGACGTCCGCACCGGCGAGGCGGGCGGCCGCGGCGGCCTCCAGGCCGATCCAGCCACCGCCGACGACGACGATCCGGGCGCCCGGCGCGAAGTCGGCCTTCAGGCGGTCGCTCTCCTCGGCCCGCCGCAGATAGCGGACTCCCGGCGCATCCGGCAGCACGCGCGGCGAGGAGCCGGTGGTCAACAGCAGCTTCGCGTACGCCAGCCGGCTGCCGTCGGCGAGCGTCAGCCGGTGCGCGCCGGGGTCGAGGGCGGTGACCCGGGTGCCGAGGAGCAGGTCGACGTCGTGCTCGGCGTACCACTGTGGTGGGTGAACGTAGATCTGCTCCCGCTCGTCCTTGCCCAGCAGGTAGCCCTTGGACAGCGGGGGTCGTTCATAGGGGCGTTCGTGCTCCTCGCCGATCAACACGAGCGGGCCGGTGTAGCCCTCGTCGCGCAGGGCCTGTGCCGTCTTGGCGCCGGCGAGACCCGCTCCGACGATCACGTGCGCGTCCATGGCCGTTCCTTCCGTCAGTTGGCGACCCCGGCGAGCGCGAGGAACTCGCCCCGCGACCGTGGGTCGTGGCGCAGCGAACCCAGCAGGGTGGAGGTGATGGTGGACGAGCCGGTCGCCCGTACGCCGCGCAGCGTCATGCAGGTGTGCTCCGCCTCGATGACCACGCCGACGCCCTTGGGGTCGAGCTGGTCGTGCAGCCAGTCGGCGATCTGCTTGGTGAGGCGTTCCTGCACCTGCGGGCGGCAGGCGAAGTGCTCGACGACGCGGGCGAGCTTGGACAGGCCGAGGATCCGGGCGCCGGGCAGGTAGCCCACGTGCGCGGTGCCGACGAACGGCAGCAGGTGGTGCTCACAGACCGAGCGCACCGGGATGCGGCGGGCCAGCACGAGCTCGTCGTAGCCCTCGTCGTTGGGAAACGTCGTCAGGTCGAACGGGCGGGGAGTGAACAGCTCGGCGTACGCGTGGGCCATCCGGTGCGGCGTCCGGCGCATGCTCTCGGTGTCGGTGTCGACCCCGAGGGCGCGCAGGAACTGGTCGGCCGCTTCCGCGGCGGCGGCCAGGTCGACACCGACTTCGGTGTCGCGGTCCGCGAGTAGCTCGATCGACATGGTGTCTCCTCCCGCAATTTCACTAACAAGTATTAGTGAAACGAGCTTTTGGAGTCAAGACGACAGCGATAGTTGGCGTTATGCTTGTGGGGTGACCTCGCCCGACGACCGGACGCCTGTCGCGGCCGTAGCGGTGCTGGCCGACGAGCAGCGCAGCCGGATGTACGCGTTCATCCGCCGCGTGCGCCGGCCCGTGACCCGCGAAGAGGCCGCCGCCGAAGCGGGCATCTCGGTGAAGCTGGCCGCCTTCCACCTCGACAAACTCGTCGCGGCGGGCCTGCTGCGGACCCGGCCGGGCAGCGCGCGCATAGGGCCCGGTCGCAAACCGAAGGTCTACGAGCCGGCGGAGGCTGACATCCGCGTCAGCATCCCGGAGCGGCGGCCCGACATGATCGCGGAGATCCTGCTGGAGGCGGTGCTCGACCACGAGCCCGGCGAGGACCCCCGCGATGCCGCCCTGCGCACGGCCCACCGCCGCGGCCTCGAGGCCGGCGCCGACGAACGCGCGCGCACGAGGCCGGGCCGCCTCGGCCCGGAACGCTCGCTGTCGCTGTGCGAGTCGGTTCTGGAACGCACGGGCTTCGAGCCGCACCGCCCGGCACCGACCGAGATGCGCCTGCTCAACTGCCCGTTCCACGCGCTGGCCGCCCGCTCGCCCGAGGTCGTGTGCGGCATCAACCACGCCTACCTCAGCGGCCTGCTCACGGGCCTGGAAACCGCCGGCATCGACGCGGTGCTGTCACCCCGCCCGGGTCAGTGCTGCGTAGAGTTCCGAGCCGACCCCACCGGCGCCGCCCGCGGCGCCAAGGAACCGCGGGACTAGCGGCCGATGCGGTTGGTGCCGCTCGAGGCACCGAAGAGCCGCCGGCATGGCAGCGCGACGAGGTTGGCGCTGCCGGCGGTGAGAAGGAGCGACGGGGTCCGCCTTGCAGGTTCGGCTGGCGCTGCCTGCGGTGCCAAGGCCGATCGGATTGGCGGCGCCGACCGGGCTGCGGCGGCTGCGGTGCCAAGGCACCGGGCTAGGGCCCATCCGGTGGATCATGGCGGCGCTCCGGCGGGCCCAGGCGGCGACCGACCGCACGTGGGGAGGGCCGGATACGACACCGGTATCCGACCCCTCATTACGCACGCCGCCTGGACCTCGCCGGAGCACCACCCTGATCCACCGGATAGGCCCCAGTGGCGCCGACCCGGCAGGCGCAGCCGGCTTGGCCGTCGCGTCCCTCGCCGGAAGGTTGTTCAGCGAGCCGACGCGTTTTGGCATGTGCGTACATGCCAAAGCATGTGCGCTCGCGCGAGGTGACCCCCCGCCCGCCGAGCGGGTGCGTCAACGGCGGTTTTTGGCCAGGTGCGTGAGGGCGCCGATGACCGTGGCGTTGACCAGGGCGCCGACCAACACCCCGACCAGCGGCAGGGTCGCCAGCAGGGAGATCGGCGCCGTCAAAATGATCATGTAGATCGCGGCGAAGGACGCGTCCGGGCCGGTGACTGCGCGGTCGACCAGGAAGAACACCACTGCGGCCGCGACGAGGAGCAGGTAGGCGCGGCTCGGCCAGTTGTCGAACGGGAAGCGGAGCCAGGTTCGCCAGCCGCCCGTGCGGGGCGCAGTGTCGGTCATCGATGCATTGTGCCCGACGTACGTAAACGGCGACGGCGTCGCGCTCGGGAGCGTTCCGCTCCAGCTGCGACGCCGTGGCCGTTTCCTGCACCCCCCGCAGGCTTGTGGTTCCACTCAACGCCAACCGGTCCCGGCTTGTCGTCGGATCGACGTCGGTTTCAACCTTCTGGCGACCGATGTCGATACGAATCGGGGGCCGGCACGACCCGAGTGTGCCGACCCCCGAAGCTTGACGCACCACGGCCAACGACGGCCCGAATGCCGGGTTGCGCCCCTGACGAACGTCCCATTCGTACGGACAATGCAATTCGTCCGAAAGTCGCATGGTCGTGTACGCCACACTGGCCGACGTAAGGTGACGGCTATGGGCATGCTGTGCGCGGTCAGTTTCAACCGTTACGGCCGGCTCTACTACCTCGACCCCGTCGACCTGACCCCCGCGGTCGGCGACCGGGTGCTCGTCCCGACCGACGACGGGCCTGAGGTGGCAGAGTGCGTCTGGGCCGCCCAATGGGTCGACGACGACACATCGGGGTTCCCGAAGCTGGCCGGCATGGCCACTGACGCCGACCTCAAGCGCGACGACACCCAGCGCAAACGCAAGGCCGAGGCCAAGGCGGCGGCGAAGAAGCTGATCCGCGAGCACGGCCTGCCGATGAAGGTCGTCGCCGTCGACCACGTGCTCGACGCTGCCGGCGCGAGCGCCCGCACGACGATCTACTTCACCGCGCCGCACCGGGTCGACTTCCGGTCGCTGGTCCGCGACCTCGGCGCGACGCTGCACTGCCGGGTCGAGCTGCGCCAGCTCTCCGCCCGCGACTCCGCGCGCGTGCAGGGCGGCATCGGCTCCTGCGGCCGCGATCTGTGCTGCGCCACGTTCCTCACCGACTTCGAGCCGGTCACGATCCGGATGGCCAAGGACCAGGACCTGCCGCTGAACCCGCTACGCATCTCCGGCGCGTGCGGCCGCCTCATGTGCTGCCTGAAGTACGAGCACCCGCTCTACCAGAGCTTCCAGGCCAACGCGCCCGCGGTCGGGACCCGGGTGACCACACCGGAGGGTGACGGCCGCGTGGTGGCGCACAGCGTGCCCCGCGACTCCGTCGTGGTCCGCATGGACGCCGACGGCTCCCGCTGCTCCTGCAGCCGCGCCAGCGTCTGCGGCCCCCGCAAGGCCCACGACGCGCAATACAACAACGCCTAGCTAGCCGCAGCGTGCGTCAGCGCAGCACGAACGGCTGGTCGGCCAGGCGGACCGACAGGGACTGCGCCGGCTCCAGCCATGGGCGGTCGTCGGGCGCGGTGGGGTTCGGGCGCCACTCGCGGCAGATGCGGTCGATCGCGACCGGATAGACGGTCAGCGCGCCGTCGGCCCCGATGTGCATCCGCAGGAAGCTCTTGACGTCGTCGATGCCCTGGCCGGCGTACAACTCGTTGATGTTGATCCCGAACTGGCCCGCGATCAGCAGGTAGAGCGCGACCACCTGGGCGCCGGCCAAGCCGGCCAGCGGGCCGTAGATGACGACCGCGGCGATGAACGACAACGGCCACGGCCAGTCCGGGAACGGGGTCATCAGCCAGAGCCACGTGCCGAGCACGGCCAACCCGACCTGGGCCAACCCATGACCCCCACCCAGGAAGATGTGGCGCCACGAGCGTTTGCCGGTCGCGGTGGGGGGCTTGGCGAAGAACCAGGCGCCCAGCAGCACCACGACCATGATCATGATGAGCGGGATGCTGAACAGGCGCAGGCCGGTCTCGTCGCGCTGCTGCGTCGCGATGCCGGCCATCGCCAGCATCAGCATCGTCTGCAGGGCGCCGATCAAGGTCGCGAAGCCCGCGTTGCGCGTCGGCAGCCGGCCGAAGATGCCCCAGCCGAGGCGGCGCGACGTCGGGGCGTCGGGATAGGTGGCCGCGAGGCGGTACGGCCGGGGCTGGCTGGACTTGCGGGCCAGCGTGTCCGGCGGCGGCACCGGAATCTCCTCGGGCAGCTGATGGGTCGGATACATGTAGGCCCCGCCACCGCCGCAGGTGATCAGTTCCCGGTCCGTGCCGCTGTAGCGGGCGTAGTGGTGCAGGTCGCCGGAGAGCATGAGGCGCACCCGCGCCCCGGTCGGCGCGATGATCGTGCGGATGAAGTAGTCGACCGCGTCGTACGCCTCGGGGCTCTTCTCGATCGCCGCCTTGACCCACGACGGCTCGGGCACCGCCAGAATGATCTTGTCGTCCGGCCCGAACTGCCGCGCCGCCGCTTCGAAGTAGTTGAGTTGCGGGTCGTCGACGTACGCGCCGAACTGCTCGTCGAGCGCCAGCAGCCACCACCCGGCCGGCAGCTTCGTCGCGAAGTAGGACCGGGACTGCTTGGTGCGCCACCCGCCGAGCGAGGCGTCCCGCTGTCGGGCGAACAGCCGGAGGAACGCGGTCAGGCCGTCGTACCAGTCGTGGTTGCCGGGCACCGCGTACAACGTGGGTTGGGGCGCCGACGAGGGTGGGCACGGCATCGCCGCCGTGTAGGGGCCCTTGCAACGGTCCTCGTAGGCCGGGGCGCTCGCGGTCGGATAGACCTGGTCGCCACCCATCACCAGCACCTGGCCGCGGGGCAGCGGCCGGCCGTCGAGCTCGAGCTCCGGCTGGGCCAACAGATAGGCCACCGAGTAGGTCGAGTTGAACCCGTCGCCCAGGTCGGCGACGTAGTCGAGCCACAGCTCGCCGTCGGTGCCCGGCTCGTCGATCACGTCACCGGGCAGGGCGTTCTGCAGCTCGCGCTTGTCGAGGTAGGCGCCGAACAGGATGGCCAGCAGGGTGCGCACCCCGGTGCTGATCAGCAGCAGCGGTCCCAGCCACGGCACCGGCGGGCGGGGCGTGAAGCCCAGCTCGATCGGATCCATGGACCGCGGGCGGGGTCGGCGGGTGGGCAGCGACTCGGCCTGCGGGACACGCTGGACGGGGGGCGAAACGGTGGCATCATCCGTCACGTGCGGGAGCCTAACGGCGACCCGACCGCGAGGCACAGTCGTCGATCGGGAGTCCGACCGGTGGCGTGACACCCGTAACGGTGCCGTATGCTTGCTGAGCCGCACGCCGGCACGCCGCCTTAGCTCAGTCGGTCAGAGCGACGCACTCGTAATGCGTAGGTCGACGGTTCGATTCCGTCAGGCGGCTCCAAGGTTTCGTGACCCCGCGCAGGGGTAGCGAATGTGTATGAACAGTCCCGAACGGCGTTGGGATCCCTTCGCGGAACTGCAGTCTCTCCGGTCCGAGCTCGGCCGGCTCGTCGGGTCCAACTTCGGCGGCCGCGGGGTGACCCAGGACATCGACCTCGAGCAGACCGACGAGTCCTTCACGATCACCGCTCGGCTGCCCGGCGTGGCTCCCGAAGAGGTGGCGCTCGACGTCGACGTCCGCGAGGTCGTCATCCGGGCCCGCACCGAAGCGGAGGTCACACAGACCCCGGCGGTCGGTCGCACGACCCGGGCCTTCGAGTACCGGGTTGCGCTGCCGGCCGACGTCAACCCCGACAAGGTCGACGCGGTGATGGACCACGGCCTGTTGACCATCGCCCTCCCCCGGGTGGTGCGCGCGGGCCGCCGCACCATCACCCTCGGCGGTGGCCGCAGCGCGGTGGAGAGCACGCCGTCGCCGGCCGACCCCGACGCCGCACGGGAGATGCACAAGCCCGACCCGACCTAAGGAGGAACCGCGACCATGCAACTCGATGGCAAGCGGATCGCTTTTCTGGCCACCGACGGTGTCGAGGAGGCCGAGTACGCCGAGCCCCGCGACGCGGTCGAGAAGGCCGGTGCCACCGCTGAACTGATCTCCATCAAGAGCGGCTCGATCCAGTCGATGGACCACGACGAGAAGTCGAAGACCTACCCGGTCGACCGCGAGGTGAGTGGCGCGAACGCGGCCGACTACGACGCGCTCGTGCTGCCCGGCGGCGTGCAGAACCCCGACAAGCTGCGGATGGACCAGGGCGCCGTGGCCTTCGTCAAGGCGTTCGCCGAGGCCGGCAAGCCGATCGCCGTGATCTGCCACGGCCCGTGGACACTGGTCGAGGCCGGCGTGGTCAAGGGGCGCACCATCACCTCGTACCCGAGTGTGCGCACCGACCTGGTCAACGCCGGCGCCAACTGGGTCGACCAGGAGGTCGTCGTCGACGGCAACCTGATCTCCAGCCGCAACCCGAGCGACATCCCCGCCTTCAACAAGACGATCGTGGAGAAGTTCGCCTCGGCGTAGGGGCAGTGGCGCGCTGCACATTTCATGGCATATGCAGCTAGCACGTGCACAGACTTGCGCAATGAGCACCGACGCCCCCGCCCGCCCCCAACTGAGCCACAAGCAGATCCTCCTGCTCATGTCCGGCCTGATGCTGGGCATGTTGCTGGCCGCCCTCGACCAGACGATCGTGGGCACCGCGCTGCCGACCATCGTCGGTGAGCTGGGCGGGATCAACCACTACTCGTGGGTGGTCACGGCCTACCTGCTGGCGTCCACGGCGTCGACCCCGCTCTACGGCAAGATCTCCGACCTGATCGGCCGCCGGCCCGTCTTCCTGTTCTCGATCGGCACGTTCCTGGTCGGCTCGTTGCTGGCCGGCCTGTCGCAGAACATGACCGAGCTGATCCTCACCCGGGCGATCCAGGGCCTCGGCGCCGGCGGTCTGATGACGCTGGCCTTCACGATCATCTCGGACGTGGTCTCGGCCCGGGAGCGCGGCCGCTACCAGGGCCTCTTCGGCGCGGTGTTCGGTTTGGCCTCGGTGGCCGGTCCGCTGGCCGGCGGCTACTTCGCCGAGACCAACTGGCGGTGGATCTTCTACATCAACGTGCCGCTGGCGATCGTCGCCATCATCGTCGCGTACCGCGTGATGCGGTTGATCCCGTTCCGCAAGCGCCAGCACAAGATCGACTGGCTGGGCGCGGGCCTGCTGGTGGTCGGCGTCAGCGCGCTCCTGCTGGCACTGAGCTGGGGCGGATCGGAGTACGCCTGGGGCTCGAGCACGATCATCGCCCTGTTCGCGATCGGCGCCGTCTTCTCGCTGCTGTTCCTGCTGCAGGAGAGCCGGGCGGCCGAGCCGATCCTGCCGCTCAAGCTGTTCCGTCGGCCAACCTTCGCGCTGGCCAACGGCGCCGGCTTCATCCTCGGCCTGGCGATGTTCGGCTCGATCATCTTCATCCCGCTCTACCTGCAGATCGTCAAGGGCGCGTCGCCGACGGAGAGCGGCCTGCTGATGCTGCCGATGATGGCCGGCATCATCGTCACCTCGGTGCTCGCCGGCCGGGCGATGAGCCGGATCGGCCGCTACAAGTGGTTCCCGGTGGCCGGCTCGGCCCTGCTCGGCCTCGGCATCCTGCTCTTCACCCAACTGCACGTCGGTACGCCGCTCGGTGTCGCGTTCACCTTCATGATCGTGATCGGGGTGGGCCTCGGCCTGTCCATGCAGTCGCTGGTGATGGCCGTGCAGAACGCGGTCGACCTGCGGGACCTGGGCGCGGGTACGAGTGCCGCCACCTTCTTCCGCTCCCTCGGCGGCTCGTTCGGCGTGGCGATCCTCGGCGCGATCCTGAGCAGCCGGCTGGCCACGGAAACCACTGCCCGGGTGCCCGGCGCGATCGCCGCGTTGCCCCCGGAGCAGGCCGCGGCGGCCCAGTCCTCGCTCGGCACCAGCAGCATCTCGATCAACGAGCCGTCGAAGATCTTGGCCCTGCCCGACGCCGTACGCGATGCGGTCCAGGTGTCGTTCGTCGACTCGCTGCACACCGTCTTCCTCGTCGCCGGTCTGATCGCGCTCGTGGCGGTGGTCGTCACGGTGCTCATGCCGGACCGCGAGCTGCGCGGCGCGCCGGTGCCCGCGCAGGCCCAGTCGCCCGAGGCGATGGAAGCTCGCACGGAAACCCTCATCTGACCTGTGGCCGGGTGTGAGCTGCGCCACTAGGTTGTGGGTATGCGCAGCACGATGATGGACGCCCCCCTGCTCGTCTCCCGCATCCTCGACCACGGCGCGACCGTGCACGGCGCCTCCGAGGTCGTCACCTGGACCGGCGGTGAGCCGCGCCGGATGACCTACGCCGAAGTCGGCGCCACGGCCGCCCAGCTCGCCCACGCCCTCCGTGACGACCTGGGCGTGACCGGCGACCAGCGGGTCGCCACGTTCATGTGGAACAACAACGAGCACCTGGTGGCCTACTTCGCCGTACCGAGCATGGGCGCGGTGCTGCACACGCTCAACATCCGGCTGTTCCCGGACCAGGTGGCCTACATCGCCAACCACGCGCAGGACCGGGTCGTCATCGTCGACACGACGCTGATCCCGTTGCTGGCCAAGGTGCTGCCGCAGATGTCCACCGTGGAGCATGTCGTGGTGGTCGGCGGTGGCGACCCCGCCCCGCTGGCCGGCCGGGTCACCATCCACCACTGGGACGAGCTGGTCGCCGGCAAGCCGACCACCTACGACTGGCCCGAGGTCGACGAGCGCGACGCGGCGGCCCTCTGCTACACGTCGGGCACCACGGGCAACCCGAAGGGCGTCGCGTACTCGCATCGCTCCATCTGGCTGCACTCCATGGAGGTGTGCATGCCGGAGGCGTTCGGTCTTGGCTCCACCGACCGCGAGCTGGCCATCGTGCCGATGTTCCACGCGATGTCGTGGGGCATCCCGTTCGCCGCGTTCATGTCGGGCGCGTCGCTGATCATGCCGGACCGCTTCCTGCAGGGCGAGCCGATCGCGGCGATGATCGCGGCGCTGCAGCCCACCAAGGCCGGCGCGGTGCCGACGATCTGGAACGACGTCCTCGACCACCTGGCGCCCGGTTCGGCGCTCCGCGAGGCCATCGTCGGTGGCTCGGCATGCCCGCCCGCGCTGATGAACGCGTACGCCGAGCGCTTCGGCATCCAGATCGTGCACGCCTGGGGCATGACCGAGATGTCGCCGCTGGGTTCGGTGTCCCGCCCACCGGCCGGCGCGACCGGCGAGGAGGAGTGGAACTACCGCTACTCCCAGGGTCGGTTCCCGGCCGGCGTGCAGGCCCGGATCATCGGCCCGCTGGGCGAGGAGGCCCCGGCCGACGGCGAGGCGGTCGGTGAGCTCGAGGTCCGCGGCCCGTGGGTCACGGCCCACTACCTGGGCGAGGAGGAGCCGGACCCGGAGAAGTTCCGCGACGGCTGGCTCCGCACGGGCGACGTCGGCACGCTCTCACCCGACGGCTTCCTGACGCTGACCGACCGCGCGAAGGACGTCATCAAGTCCGGCGGCGAATGGATCTCGTCGGTCGACCTGGAGAACGCCCTGATGGCCCACCCGTCGGTGCTGGAGGCGTGCGTGGTCGGGGTGCCGGACGACCGCTGGGACGAACGCCCGCTGGCCACGGTGGTGCTCCGCGAGGGCACGACGGCGACACCCGACGAGCTGCGGGCCTTCCTGGCCGACCGGGTGCCGAAGTGGCAGCTCCCAGAACGCTGGAGCTTCATCGAGGCGGTCCCCAAGACCTCGGTGGGCAAGTTCGACAAGAAGCGCGTCCGCGCCGACTACGCCGGCGGCTCCCTGGAGATCCACACGCTGAGCTGAAACCAGTTGTTCCTGGCGTACGTTGTGCGTACGCTCGATGGCATGAGCAAGGCGGAGCGGCTGCACCTACGTCTCGATCCCGAGCAGAAGGCCCTGCTCGAGGCGGCGAGCGAGGCCACCGGGTCGACCGTGTCGACCTTCGTGCTCAGCGCTGCGACCGAGGCGGCCGCGAGCGTCCTAGCCGACCGGCGGGCGTTCGTGCTCGACGAGACCGCTTGGCGTGCCTTCGACGAGGCCCTCGACCGGCCGGCCGCCGAGGTCTCCGGCCTCCGGGAGCTCTTGTCCGCGCCCACCGTGCTCGACCCGGACAGGTCAGGAGACGACGGGTGACCTTCCGGTTCGGTCCAGTCGAGCCGTTGACGGCGGCGCACGTCGTGCACGGGTTCGACTGCGGGTCGCCGGCGCAGTCCGACTGGCTGGTCGACCATGCGCTGCAGGCACATCGGGCGGGGCTGTCCCGGGTCTATGTCGTGCGCGGCGCCGACGACCTGGAGGACCGGGTCGTCGGCTACTACGCGTTGGCGGCGGGCAGTGTCGCCCCGGCGGCGGCGTCGCAGCGCATGATGCGGGGCACCGGCCGCTATCACCAGCCGGTCGTGTTGCTGACCCGGCTCGCGGTGGACCGCACGGTCCAGGGCGTCGGCGTCGGCCGGGCCCTGGTCGTCGACGCGCTGCGCCGCATCGCGGGCGCGTCGGAGGTCATCGGCGTCCGCGCAGTGCTGATCCACTGCGAGTCGGAGTCGGCCCGCGACTTCTACCAGCGCCTGGCCAAGTTCGAGCCAAGCCCTACCGACCCGATGCACCTTCTCCTGCTGATGAAAGACCTCCGCCGCGCCTTGAGCTGAGGTCGAAAGTGATAACATTTTGGCATGACAATCATGGGCATCCGCGAGGTCACGCGGAACACTTCCAAGGTGATCCACCGGGCCGCTGCCGGTGAGACGGTCGTGATCACGGAACACGACCGGCCGATCGCGATGCTCGTGCCGTTGCCCTCAACCGGCGATCCCGCCGTCGACGAGTTGATCCGCACTGGAGTGTTGACGCCGGCCAGCAACCCTGGCGGTGTGGCCGCGCTGCTAGCCGTGACGCCGGTCGACGGTGAGGGGGATGCCGGGCAGGCCGTTTCCGACCAGCGCCAGGAACGGCTGTGATCTACCTCGACAGCTCTGCCGTGGTGAAGCTGGCGCATCGCGAGCCGGAGACGGTGGCCCTGCGCGTCTGGCTCGAAGCCAACGCGCGACCGTTGGCGTCGTCAGCGCTCGCGCGAACGGAGTCGCACCGCGCTCTGCAGCGGACGAACCCGACAGCCATCCCCGCGCTGCGAGCGGTGCTGGCGACCATTCACCAGCGCCCGCTCACAGACGAACTGCTCGACGCGGCGGCAGCCCTGCCAGGGGCGGGGCTGCGCTCCTTGGACGCACTGCATCTGGCCACGGCCGAAAGCCTTCGCCATGTGTTGACCTGGTTCGTCAGCTACGACAAGAAGCTTCTCGATGCGGCCAAAGCCCGCGGCCTGCCGGTGATCGCGCCTGCCTGATCGGCTACGCCGACTTGCGGGTGGTTTTCTTGGCTGTCTTCTTCGCCGCCGGTTCCGCCTTCTTGGCCGCGGTCTTCTTGGCCGGCGCCGCGGCCTTCTTCGCGGGCGCGGCCTTCTTCGTGGCCTTCTTGGCCGCCGTGATCGGGGTGGCCGGGCGGGCCTCGCCGTCGTCGTCATCGGCCGGGGCCTCGCCGCGGGCCGCGCGGGCCCGCTCGACCGACGCCTTCAGCGCCGCCATCAGGTCGACCGCCGCGGACGGGGTCTCTTCCTGCTCCTCCGGCTGGACGATCTCGCGACCCTCGACCTTGGCGTCGATGACCTCCTGCAGGGCCGCCCGGTAGTCGTCGGTGAAGGCGTCCGGGACGAAGTTGCCGGCCATCGAGTCGATCAGCGAACTCGCCATGGCGAGCTCCGGCGGGCGGACCGAGATGTCCTCGTCGAGGAAGCCGAAGTCGGCCTTGCGGATCTCGTCGGGCCACAACATGGTGTTGAGCAGCAGCACGCCGTCGCGGACGCGCAGGGTGGCCAGCTGCTCCCGCTGGCGGAGGGCGACCTTGACGATCGCCACCCGCTCGGAGTCGGATAGGGCATCACGGAGCAGGACGTACGGCTTGGTCGCCGTGCCCTCGGGCTCCATGAAGTAGGCCTTGTTGTAGAGGATCGGGTCGACCTGCTCGGCGGGGACGAACTCCAGCACGTCGATCGACCGGGAGGTGGTCAGCGGCAGGTCGGCGAAGTCCTCGTCGCTCAGGATGACCATCTCGCCGCCGCCGATGTCGTAGCCCTTGGCGATGTCGTCGTAGGTGACCTCTTCACCGCAGACGGAACAGGTGCGCTTGTAGCGGATCCGGCCGCCGTCCTCCCGGTGCACCTGGTGGAACCGGATGTCCTTTTCCTCGGTCGCCGAATAGAGCCGAACCGCGATCGACACCAAGCCGAACGATACGGCGCCCTTCCAGATTGCGCGCATGTCGCTCCCATCGTGCTGCCGGAAACCCCCGCCGCCGGATAGCAGCCCGGTCACCGACCATGCTCGCACCGTTGCAAGCTTCTGACCAGCACGCCTTGCGCATACCCTTAGCTGCGTGCCGGGCGCACCGATCAGACCCATGCTGGCCACCACAGGTGACCTGCCGGCCGGTGCCGGCTGGATCTACGAGTTCAAATGGGACGGCGTACGCGCGATCGCCGATATTTCCGCCGGCCGGCGCCGCATGTGGGCCCGTTCCGGCGCGGAGATCACGGCCGCCTACCCGGAGTTGGCCGGGCTGGCCGAGACCACCCGCGATGCCCTGTTCGACGGCGAGGTCGTGGTCTTCGACGAGAAGGGTGTGCCGTCGTTCACGCTGCTGGCCGAGCGCATGCACGTCCGTGAGAAGGCCCGGGCGGCCCGACTGGCGGCCAGCCTCCCCATCACCTACATGATCTTCGACCTGCTCCGGCTCGACGGCGAGGACCTGACCGGCCGCCCTTGGGCCGAACGCCGGGCCGCGCTGGAGTCGCTCGGTCTCGCCGCTGCCCGCTGGACCGTGCCGCCGACCTTCACCGACGGCGAGGCGACCCTGGCCGCCGCCGAGGAATACCAGCTCGAGGGCGTCGTGGCCAAGCGCGACCATTCGCTCTACCGCGCGGGCGTGCGTACACCCGACTGGGTCAAGGTCAAGTTGGAGAGCACCGCCGAGTTCGTGATCGGCGGCTGGCGCCCGGGCGTACGCAAGATCGGCGGGCTGCTGGTCGGTACGCCCACCGACGACGGGCTGGCGTTCCGCGGCCGGGTCGGCGGTGGCATCAGCGCCGCTTCCGAACGCGCCCTGCTGGAGGTGCTCCAACCGCGGGTCACCAAGTCGAGCCCGTTCGTCACGGGCGCGCAGGCGGTGCCCCGGGAGGATGCGCGCGGAGCTATCTGGGTAAAGCCCGACATCGTGCTAGAAGTGCGATATGGCCAGCGGACGCCCGACGGACGCCTTCGCTTCCCGCGGTACCTCCGGCTGCGCCCCGACCTGACGGCGGAGGACGTGACCGATGGCTAAGCAGCCCACCCGGATCCGGGTCGATGTCGAGGGCCAGGAGGTGGAGCTGTCCAACCTGGACAAGGTGCTCTATCCCGCCGCCGGCTTCACCAAGGGCGAGGTGATCCACTACTACACGCAGATCGGCCCGATCCTGCTGCCGCACCTGCGCGACCGGGCGCTGACCCGGATCCGCTATCCCAACGGGGTCGACGGGCCGTCGTTCTTCGAGAAGAACGCGCCGGGCGGCACGCCCAAGTGGGTGCGGCTCAAGAACCTCCCGACGCCCGGCTCCAGCAAGGACCGCGAGACCATCGACTTCGTGGTCTGCGACGACCTGCCCACGCTGGTCTGGGTGGCCAACATGGCCGGCCTCGAACTGCACACTCCACAGTGGCGCATCGGCCGCACCAAGGAGCCCAAGCCCGACCTGCTGGTCGTCGACCTCGACCCGGGCGCACCGGCGGGCCTGGCCGAGTGCGCGGCGGTCGCGGTGCTGCTGCGCGAACGGCTGGCCGAGGACGGCATCGACAGCTACCCGAAGACCTCCGGCAAGAAGGGCATGCAGCTGTGCTGCCCGATCGCCGGGGCGCAACCCGCTGAGATCGTCACCGGGTACGCGAAGGTGGTCGCCGAAGAGCTGGAGAAGGTTCACCCGCGCGAGATCACCTCGAAGATGGCGAAGAACCTCCGTCCCGGCAAGGTGTTCATCGACTGGAGCCAGAACAACGCGGCCAAGACCACGGTCGCCCCCTACTCACTGCGGGCCCAACCGACGCCCACCGTCTCCACCCCGCTGACCTGGGACGAGGTCGAGGACGGCGCGGTGCGCCAGTTCACCGCCCCCGAGGTGCTGGAACGGATCGACGAGTTCGGCGACCTGCTGGCCCCGCTCCTCGAAAAGGGCCCGCGCGTCCCCAAGAGCCCGCCCGCCACCGGCCCCCGCGTCCCGGAACGCCCCTCGGCAGGAAGAGTGCGCTAAGGCGCCAGGTGCCCCGCGCACGTGCCACCCACATCGTCGCTGACCGAACCGTCCGGACAGGTCGTCCGCGACCACGTCACCCCGGCGATCGACGCACCCGTCAGGTCGGCGCCGGTCAGGTCCGCGCCGCTCAGGTCGGCCCCGTCGAGCTTCGCGTCACGCAGGTCGGCGTCGCGCAGGAACGCGCCGGTCAACCGCGCGTTGCGCAGGTCGGCCGACGGGGTCGCGGGCGGCGGGTTGCTGGCCCAGGCGAACAGCACGATGCCCAGCGCGGCCACGCTGACCGCGCCCACCATCCGGCGCAGCGCCGCCCGGAACGCGTCGTTGAGCGCCTCGTGCGTGGCCATGTCCTCGATCGCCACGATCCGCGCGTCGAGGTCGCGGATCTCGGCCTCCACCGTCGCGTCGCCACCCCGCTCGTAGGTGGCGATCGTCGCCGTCCGCCGCTCGACGAGTTCGGCCGGCGTCGCGAACCCCTGCAGATACTTGGGATGGGCCTGGAAGAACGCGACGACCGGCCAGAGTGGATGCCGCCGGTCGACCCACGCCGTCACGAGGTCACCGATCAGCACGTAGCGGGGCAGCAGGATCCGCACCGCCGACCAGATCGCGAACACGACCGCGGCCAGACCCAACACGGCGCCGAGTACGGCCAGCCACAGTCGCGCGTTCGCCACCGAGGTCGGCCAGCCGAACGGGAGCAGGCCGATGTTGGACAGCTGGCTGCCGGCGATCAGCGTCGCCCCGACCGCGGCCGCGCTCGCGATGAGCCACTTGGCCGCGTCGCGTACCCGCTGGTTGGCCTGGTCGAACGGGTCCACCGGCTCGACCGGCGCGGTCACCGGGGCTCGTCCAGGCGCGGCCGGATGACCACGATCGGGGGAAGCCGGCGCACCTCGGGATCCTGGTCGCCCACGTCGCCGACCTCGTCCGCCCGATCGGTGATCGCGTGCCCCGGCGCCGACACCGTGCCCTCGCCGTAGTAGCCGAAGACGAACGCGGCCTCGCCCACCGAGAGCACGGCGTCCGGTGTGACCGTGGGACCGGCCGCGACCTGCGCCGCGGGGTAGGGCAGCACGAGACCGTCGGCGTCCCGGGTGGCCGAGCCGACCGGCACGATCCGCTCCGAGCCCGGCTCGCCTCCCGAGAGCTGCACCAGCATCGGCTGCCGGCCGCTGACGTGGGTCGCCGTCACCCGCCCGACCGGTCGCCCGTCGGCGGACCGGACGGTCGTGCCGAGAAGTTCGCTCGAATCGTCGGTCTGCACGCCACCTCCTGCGTTGGATAGCCTGTCGGCACTGCCGATTCTCTCCACCGTGGAGCGAGGTTGGAAGGCGCCGAAAACCCGATCCTCTACGTCGAGGAGTGCCGCCGGCTGCCGTTGCGCCCCCGCCGGCCGGCGGTTCCGGGCACGGTGCTGGTCTACCGCAGCCGGTCCGGCCGGCTCTCCGCGCCGCCCAACGGCTACACCGCGGGCGAGCTGTGGTGGCGCGGCCCCCGGGTGCGATACGAGGTCGACGTCACCAGCCATCCGCTGCGGCTGACCTGTCCGGTCGACAACCCGCACGGCGTACGCGCGTCCGTCGAGGTGCACGGCGCCTGGCGCGTGATCGACCCCCGCGCGGTCGTGGCCAACCGGATCACCGACGCCCCGCGCCGCTGCCGGCAGCGGGTCGAGCTCGCGATCGCCGCCGCCTTCGCCGACAGCCGCAGCCCGGCCGAGCTCGAGTCCGCCGTCCGCGGCCGTCTGCCGGCGCGGCTCACCCTGGCCGAGGGCCTGGCCGCCGAGCAGCTGCGGGCCCGGGTCTTCGCCGGCGGCCCGCGCCGGCAGCTGATCCGGGAGCTGTTCACGGCCGACCCCGACGACGGCGGTGTCGATCCGCTGGTCGAGCTGCGCAACGACGCCGAGCTGGCCCGCGCGGGGCTCGACGCGACGCAGGAGCACGTCGACGACGGGGTGGTCAGCGCCGCGCTGCGCCGCTACGTCGCCCTGCTGGCCCGCCTCGAGGCGCGCGCCACCGACGACGGTGTCGACCGGTGATGGACCAGGCCGACCAGGCGGTCGACTGGGCCGGGGACCGGCTGGGCTCCTACGACCGGTGGGCCCTGGTGCCGCTGTTGCTGGTCGCCCTCTATCTGGTCGTCGCGCTGCTGTTCCGCCGGGTCCTCCCGGTGCTGCTCGACCAGGTGGTCGCCCCGCTCGCGGTGCTGGCGGTGGGCGTGGTCGGGATCGGCGCACTGACCCTGGAGTTCCTGGCCGCGCAGCCGTTCCGGCTCGCCCGCCGCCCGCCACCGCGCCTGCTCTACGCGGTCGGTGACCTGACGGTCGGCGCGATCCCGACCGTGCAGCGCTGGTTGCGTGGCCTCGGCCGGCAGGTATGGCGGCTGGCCTGGCTGCGCGGCTGGGTGGTGCTGCTCGTCGCGGCCGCGGTGCTCGCCTGGTGGAACCACGGCTGGTGCGACCGGCACGCGGGCGCGAGCTGCGCGGCGCCGGTGACCGCGTGGCAGTCGACGGTCGGCGACTGGTGGCGCGACGTCACCCGTTAGCTCGGGTCAGGTCACTCACCAGTGTGGACATCCGGTCGCCCCAGATCTGCAGGCGTACGACCAGCCGTGGGCCGAGCACGGGCAGCCGGCGCCAGCGGGGCAGCTCCGCCGCCAGGTCGGTGAGCAGCCGCAGCGCCGCCGGCCGGTCGTCGTCGGCCACCGCCTGAGCCGCGGCGGTGCGCAGGAACACCGGGTACGACCCGTCGCCGGCCACGGACTCCGCGAACTCCGCCGGTGACAGCCGGGCCAACTGCGTCAGCGCGGCCCGGCGCAGCTCGCCGGGTTGGGCGGGATCGTCCAACCAGGAGCGCAGCCGGGCCAGGGCGGCGGGCTGCTCGGCCGGCTCGGCGAACAGCCACACCGACAGCGCGCGATTGGCCGGCGACTCCTCGCGGTCGTTCGCCAGCACCCGCATGGCCCGCGCGGCCAGCTCGGGATGGGCCGGGCGGAGCGTGCTGGCCAGCCGGACCCGCCGCGCCCAGCCCAGGCTGCGGTCGCGCATGACGAGCTCGACGAGCGGGCTCACACTGGCCGGATCGAGTCCGCCCACGATCTCCAGCGCGCCGGTGATCGCGTCGGTGAACCGGTCGAGCTGCTCGGCCAATCCCGGCGTCGCCGCGCCACCGGGCTCGGGCCAGATGACGCTGTCGACGTCGATCCGGCCCGCGTGGCTGCCGGCGGGCGCCATCGGCTCCGCCGGGTCCGCACTGCTGACCAAAATCCCGAGGACTTCGAGGGCGTTGAGCCGCTCGGTGATCGACAGGCGCGGGTCGAGGCTGCGCCGCACCAGCGCGGCCGACGCCGCGGGTAGCTCCCCGAGCCGGGCCAGGAGGGTCAGCGCGCGTACGCGTACCGCCTCGCTGTTGCTGGTCTCGACGGTCTGGACCATGCGCTGCACGGCGTGCGGCCGCTCGTCCGGCCCGCCGACCTCGGCCAGCGTCCGCTGCGCCCAGAGCCGGTCCTCGTCGGACATCGGCCGCTCGTAGGCGAGGTCCACCGCCGAGCCCAGCCCCACCTCCCGGTCGGCGGCCGTGCCGTCGGTCATCAGCACCCGCGCGGCCTCGATCCGCTGCGGCACCGGCAGCTGCCGGTCGAGCGCGAGGTCGATCACGATGCTGCTGTTGCTGGTTCGCTGCAGCACCGCGCGCAGCGCCCGGTTGAGCGTCTGCGCCTCCTGGTCACCCAGCTCGCCCATCCGCCGGATCGCCTGGGTGACCAGCCCGACCACGGCCGGCCCGGCGCCGCGGACCAGCGCGCCGCCGTCCTCGATGACGCCGGCCACCGCGGGCAGGGCCGGGCGGCCCCGGGTGCCGGCCGACTGGAGGATCGACTCGACCACCGGCACGGAGTCGTTGCCTGCCCGCACCCAGCCGGCGAACGTGAACATGCCCAGGCTGTCGAGGCCCTGCTCGGCGACGCGGTGCGGCCACGCGGCCGAGCTGAAGTCGGGCACGATCAGCCGCGACGCCAGGTATTCGGCGAAGCTCTGGTGGATGAACTCGAGCTGGTCGCCGTGCGCGACCAGCAGGCCGGTGCTGAGCAGCAGCTCGCGCAGGTGGCCGGGGCCCACGCCGAGCGGCGGGGTGGTCGACTGCGCCGCGACCCACTCGCCGGCCAGCGACAGCAGCGGCCGGCGGTCGCCGCGCAGCCGTTCCAGGGCCAGGTGGCTCAGGCAGTCGAGCCGCTTGTCGAACAGGAAGTCGCCGTACTCGACCGCGCCCCGGCCGAGCGGCGCGAGCTGGTCGAGGAAGAGCTGCCGGCTGGTCGAGCGCTGCTGGCGCTGGGTGAGCAGCGTGGTCACGAAGACCTCGTAGAGGCCGGTGCGGTCGATCGGCAGCTCGCCGCCGGGCTGTTCCTCGTGCACGACGGCGGCGATCGTGGCGATCAGCGGGACCTGCACGAGCGTGCCGAGGCCGCTGCGGCGGATGCTGTCGAGGAACTCGTCCGGCTCGATCGGCGACGGCTCGCCACCCGGTGGGCGGAACCAGTTGGTGGCGAACTGCCGGAGTGCCGGGCGGTCGAACGGGCGCAGGTCGTATTCGCCGAGCCGGAGCAGCCGGTCGGCGCCCAGGCTGGCCCGCAGCCGGGCGAACTCGCGGTCGTCGAGCACCCGGCTGGCGACCACGAACCGCGCCTCCGAGCCGTACTCCGCGACCCGCTGGGCCAGCATCTCGACGAGTCGGCGCCGCTCGTCGCGGTCGATCACCTCGTCGAGCCCGTCGACCATGACCAGCCACTCGGCGCCCCGGGCCGGCGCCGTCCGGAACATCTCCGCGGTGACGCCGCCGTCCTGGAAGCCGGCCAGGTCGCTGTTGACCGACAGCGCCAGCGAGTCGCTCCACGACCGGGCGCCGAGCAGGTCGGCGGCGGTCGTGCGGACCGCGACCACCCGGCCGATCTCCGGCTCGTCGTCGGGCCCGGCCGGCTCGTCGCGCAACCACCACTGTGCGCAGTCGGCCACGAGCTGCAGCAGCAGGGTCGACTTGCCGCCGCCGGGCCCGCTGACCACGAGCACGTTGCGGTGCCGGCGGAGCATCTCGGCCGGCCGGATGACCTCGGGCTCGCTCCCGATGCTCCACGACTCGGTGCGCTGCTCGACATAGACGGTCGACAGCGGTGGCGCGGCCCGGCGGGTCAACTGCGCCAGCTTGTACGGATACCGCTTGGCCACCTCGCGCTGCGCGCGCAGCATGCGGTGCAACGGCGTCCCGCGGGCCGGCCGGTGGAGCGGCGGCCGGGCCCGTCGGTGCTCGCCCAGCACCGACCGGTGCTCGGTGTAGGTGCTCAGGATGATGTTGCCGCGGATCATCGCGCCCGACTCGCCGAGCCGCATCCGACCGGCCTTGAGCATGCCGCGCACCTGGCCGGTGTCGTCGACCATCGGCGCGCCGCTGAGCCCGGGCACGATGTGGCGGGCGTCGACCTTCTTGTAGGCGCCGCTGTCACCGATCACGTCGACCAGCACGCTGTCCGCCGCGGGGTCGGGTTCCGGCGTCCACCGGCTGAAGCCGTACACCGCCAGCTGTTTGACGTCGTTGCCCAGGTAGGCCGGCTCGATGTGGGCGTAGCGGTTGTCGAGCACGTCGACGCCGAGGAACGCGATGTCGGGGAACGGGTAGGACGCGCCGGCGCCGCGCGACCGGGGCGCCCGCACGAGCACCCGGGCCGGCACGATCCGCCCGCCCCAGCTCACCTGGACCGTGTCACCGGCGTCCTCGACCACGTGCGCGCAGGTCACCACGATCCGCAGCGCCATGAAGAAGCCGCTGCCCAGGAACGTGCCGTCGGCGCCGAGCACCATCACCGCGCAGTCGCGGGCCTCGGCGCCGGCGTCCGGCGGTATCCGCACGCCAGTGATTCTGGCGAGCCGGCCCGCCCGTTGTCGATATCAGGCGAGCACGTCGTCGGCGTCCACGATCGTGTAGGCGTAGCCTTGCTCGGCCAGGAATCGCTGCCGGTGGGCGGCGTACTCGGTGTCGATCGTGTCGCGGGACACCACGGTGTAGAAGTGCGCCTGCCGCCCGTCGGACTTGGGGCGCAGCACCCGGCCCAGCCGCTGCGCCTCTTCCTGCCGGGAGCCGAACGTGCCCGACACCTGGATCGCCACCGCCGCCTCGGGCAGGTCGATGGAGAAGTTGCCGACCTTCGAGATGACCAGCGTCGGGATCTCGCCGGAGCGGAACGCGTCGAAGAGCCGCTCGCGCTCCTTGTTGGTGGTGGCGCCCTGCACGATCGGCGCGTCGAGGTAGTCGCCGATCTGGTGCAGCTGCTCGATGTAGGCCCCGATCACCAGGATCTGGTCGCCCTTGTGCTTGTCGACCAGCGCGCGCACGACCGGCAGCTTGGTGCGCGCCGTCGCGGCGGCCCGGTAGCGCTCGTCGGTCTCCGCCGTCGCGTACGACATGCGCTCCTCGTCGGTGAGGGTGACCCGCACCTCGGTGCACTCGGCTGGGGCGATCCAGCCCTGGGCCTCGATGTCCTTCCACGGGGCGTCGTAGCGCTTCGGGCCGATCAGCGAGAACACGTCGCCCTCGCGGCCGTCCTCGCGGACCAGGGTCGCGGTCAGGCCGAGCCGCCGGCGGGCCTGGAGGTCGGCGGTGAACCGGAAGATCGGCGCGGGCAGCAGGTGCACCTCGTCGTAGATGACCAGACCCCAGTCGCGGGCGCCGAACAGGTCGAGGTGGCTGAACTGGCCGCCGCGCCGCGTGGTCAGCACCTGGTAGGTGGCGATCGTGACCGGGCGGATCTCCTTGCGCTCGCCCGAGTATTCGCCGATCTCCTCCTCGGTCAGCGACGTGCGGGCGATCAGCTCCCGCTTCCACTGCCGCCCCGCGACGGTGTTGGTGACCAGGATCAGCGTGGTCGCCTTGGCCTCGGCCATCGCGGCCGCGCCGACCAGCGTCTTGCCGGCGCCACAGGGGAGCACCACGACGCCCGAGCCGCCGGCCCAGAACGACTGCACCGCCTCTTCCTGGTAGGACCGCAGGTGCCAGCCGTCCTGGGCGAGGTCGATCTGGTGCGCCTCGCCGTCGACGTAGCCGGCCAGGTCTTCCGCCGGCCAACCGAGCTTGAGCAGCGCCTGCTTGAGCCGGCCCCGCTCCGACGGGTGCACGACCATGGTGTCGTCGTCGAGCTTGGCGCCGAGCATCCCGGCCAGCTTCTTGCTCTTGGCCACCTCGATCAGCACCACCCGGTCGGTGGCATGCAGCACGAGGCCGTGGGTGGGGTGGTTGACCAGCTGCAGCCGGCCGTAGCGGTCCATCGTCTCGGCGACGTCGACCAGCAGCGCGTGCGGCACCGGGTAGCGGGAATATTTGATCAGCGCGTCGACCACGCCCTCGGCGTCGTGGCCGGCGGCGCGCGCGTTCCACAGGCCGAGCGGGGTCAGCCGATAGGTGTGCACGTGTTCGGGGGAGCGTTCGAGCTCGGCGAACGGCGCGATGGCCATCCGGCAGGCGAGCGCGTCGGGGTGGTCGACCTCGAGCAGCAGGGTCTTGTCGGACTGGACGATCAACGGGCCGTCGTTCACGCGGGCACTCCCCGAAAGGTCTGGAAGGCGACCCTCCAGTGTTGCACGGAAGCTGGGTGCCCGAAGAAAAGGTGAAGGGATCCGCAACCATCCCGGGTTGCCGTACGTCTATGTAGCGACGACAGCTCTGGGGAGGGCTCGATGCACGGTGTGCGCTCAACGACCATGCGTCTCGTTGCCGTCGCTGTCGTCACGGTGGTCGGTGCCGGCGCGTGCACGTTCGCGCCGTCGCAACCAACGGCGACGGGCGGGGAGCCGGTGCCGGTGAGCGCGACGGGCGGAACGGGGGCGAGCGGCCCGCCGGACCCGACCACACCGACTCCTAAACCCCGCCAAACCACCCAAAAGCCCAAGCCCGCGGCGAAGCCGAAGCCCAAGCCGGCCGGGTGCCCAACGGGTGAGCGGCAGCGCGAGGTCGAGACCGCGCTCGCCGACCTGGGCACGTTCGGGACGATCGTCATCGACGGCAAGCAGTCGGCTGCGGACTGCAAGGCGATCAAGGCGTTCCAGCGGCGCTTCGGCATCCAGCCGGCCGAGGGCCGCGCCGGGCCGACCACCGCCAGTGTGGCGAAGCGCATCGCCGCCACCGACCCGCGAAAGTGCCGCGCCGGCTCGGGGCTCACCTTCTGCGTCGACCTGACCAACCAGACCGTGCTGGCCATCCGCGGCGGCAAGGTGGTGCTCGGGCCGACGGTGACCCGCACCGGCATGGCGGGCGGCTTCCAGACCCCGGCCGGCAACTACAAGGTCAACTTCCGCAACATCAAGGAGTGGTCCGACCCGTACGAGGTGTGGTTGCCCTACTGGCAGCACTTCACCGCAGGGATGGGCTTCCACGAGACCACCACCTACATCCACAACATGGCGATCGGCTCGCACGGCTGCGTCAACCTGCTCCCGTCCGACGCCCGCAAACTGTGGGACATGGGCAAGAACGGCACCCCGGTCCACGTGTACGGGCGGCGCCCCGGCACCTAGCCGCCGAGGCGGATCGATGTCACGCTTTGTGAATGGCCATCGATGAGCCCGACCAGGCGGCGCCGGTCTCCCGGCTGACCGTCGTCTCGTACGCGTTGATCGCCGTGCTGCTCCTCGCCTGGTTCCTCTACGGCTGGCTGGTGCAGCGGCAAGGCCTGATCAACTCGATCGGCGAGTCCGCCGGCACCGGCTTCGCCACGCTGCTGATCATTTCGATCGTCGGCAGCATCCGGCGCGCCCGCGGTTAGGTCAGCCCTACCCCCAAGAGGCCGGTCCGCGTGACTGATTCGCGGCGCTCCGACCGGTGGAATTGGTGGCGTGGACACGATGGTCACGACCGCGTCGGCGGTCGAACTTCAGGGAGTCACCCGGGTGTACGGGGCGCGGACCGCGACCGTGCGCGCACTGGACAATGTGGACATCTCGTTTCCGGCGGGCTCGTGGACGGCGGTGATGGGCCCCTCCGGGTCCGGCAAGTCGACGCTGCTGCACTGCGCCGCCGGGCTCGAGCGGGTCTCGGCCGGCCGGGTCGCCATCGCCGGCCAGGACATCACCGACGCCTCCGATGCCGAGCTGACCCGGCTGCGCCGTACCGTCGTGGGCTTCGTCTTCCAGAGTTTCAACCTCATCGGCGCGCTGACCGCCGAGCAGAACGTGGCGATGCCGCTGCGGCTCGCCGGCCGTCGACCGCGCCGGCGCGAGGTGCGCGACGTGCTCGACGCCGTCGGCCTCGGCGACCGCGTGCGGCACCGCCCGGCCGAGCTGTCCGGCGGCCAGCAGCAGCGGGTCGCGATCGCCCGCGCGATGGTCACCAAGCCGGCGGTGCTCTTCGCCGACGAGCCGACCGGCGCCCTCGACACCACGTCCGCGCGCACGGTGCTGCGCATGCTGCGGGCGATGGTCGACGGCAGCGGGCAGACGATCGTCATGGTCACCCACGATCCGGCCGCCGCCGCGAGCGCCGACCGGGTGGTCTTCCTCGGCGACGGGCGGGTGGTCGACACGCTGGACCGGCCGACCACCCGGCAGGTCGCCGACCGGCTCGCCCGATGGGAGGGCTGAGCCGTGCTGCTGATGGCGTTGCGTACGTTCCGCGACCGCTGGCCGGTCTTCCTCGGCGCGATCATCACGGTCTGCCTGGGTGTCGCGCTGGTGCAGTCGTCGCTGCTGACACTGGTCTCGGCGGCCACCGCGAAGGCGCCGCCCGGGCTGCCGGCGGCCGAGGCCCGCGCGATCAACGACGGCTACACGGCGGCGATCACGCTGCTCGGCATGACCCTCGGCCTCGCCTTCTTCGTGGCGATCTTCGTCGTGAGCTCCACGTTCGCGTTCACCGTGGCGCAGCGGCGCCGTGACCTGGCCCTGCTCCGGCTGACCGGCGCGGGCCGCGGCCAGGTGCGCACGCTGCTGGTCGGCGAGGCGCTGCTGCTCGGCGTGATCGGCTCCGCCCTCGGCGTGGTTCTCGGCCTGCCCGTGATGCGGCTGCAGGGTCGGATGCTGACCTCGTTCGAGCTCGCGCCGCCCGGCTTCACCGGCGAGTGGCGCTCCTGGATCGTCTGGGTGTCGGTGGGCACCGGCATCGGGGTGGCGGTGCTCGGCGTGCTGGCCGCGTCGCGCCGGGCGTCCCGGGTGCGCCCGCTGGAGGCGCTGCGCGACCTCGGGGCGGCCGCGAAGGTGATGACCGCGTCCCGCTGGGTGTTCGGCCTGTTCTTCCTCGCCGGCAGCATCGCGCTGCTGATCCTGGTGCCGGCCGTCGGCGGTGACGGGGCGCTGCCGCTGTCCGTCAACGCCACGTTCACCCTGGTCACCGCGTTCGCGCTGTTCGCGCCGCTGGTCGTCCCGCTGGTCGCGGCGCCGTTCGGGGCGCTGTTCCGGGGCCGGCTGGGCGGGCTCGCGCACGCCAACCTGCGCACCGGCGTACGCCGCAGCGCCTCCACCGCCGCCCCGATCATGGTGCTGGTGGCCTTCGTCGTCGGCATGGCCGGCATGACCGGCACGCTGTCGGAGGCCGGCCGGGGCGAGATCGTCCGCGACCTGCGGGCCGATTACGTGCTCGCCGCCGACCGGCCGCTGGGTGAGCAGGTCGCCGCGGTGCCGGGCGTGGCCGCCGTCTCCGAGGAGGCGCCGGTCGGCTTCGAGATCGGCGAGGCCGACGAGGACGGTCTCGAGTGGGAGTCCACCAACGGCATCGCCGTCGATCCGGCTGCCTATGTGGAGACTCACCGGGTGACGCCGACTGCCGGTGCGCTGGCCGACCTGCACGGCGCGACGATCGCGTTGACGCCGAGCGCGGCCACCGGTTGGCGGGTCGGCGACCACGTGCCGGTGCGCATCGAGGGCGGCCCGGCGGAGCTGCGGGTGGTCGCGTTGCTGCCCGAGACGTTGGCCGGCCCGGCCGCGTTGCTGCCGGCCGACCTGATGCCGGCCGGACCCCGCGACTACGTGGTGCGGGCGGACGATCCGGCCGCGGCGGCGGCCGGCCTCGCCGGGCTCGGCCAGGTGTCGACGGCCGCGCAGTGGGTCGACGCCTACAGCTCCGAGCAACAGGAGATCAGCGACCACATCATGGTGGCCCTGATCGGCATGGCGATGGTCTACACGGTGATCGCGATGGCCAACGCGGTGGTGATCGCCGCGTCCGACCGCCGGGCCGAGTTCGCGGCCGCCCGCGTCACCGGCCTGACCCGGGGCCAGGTGGTGGTCTCGGCGCTGGCGGAGTCGCTGGCCGTGGTCGCGATCGGCGTGCTGCTGGGGGTGCTGGCCGCGACGGGCAGCGTGCTGGGGATGGCGTCCGCGGTCAAGGACCTGGTCGGCGTGAGCGTCGTGAGTGTTCCCTGGACGATGCTCGGCGGTGTGGTCGCGCTCAGCGTGGTGGTGGTCGGCCTGACCAGCGTGCTCACCACGCTGTCGGCCACCCGCACCCCCGCGATCCGCCTGGTCGCGGCCCGCGACTGACGCCAACCCGCTTCGGTGCCCGGCCGCCGAACCGCGGCCGGGCCCGCGCGGTGGCCGGGTCCGCGCGTTGGCTGGGTCCGCGCGTTGACCGTGTCCGCGGTGGCTGGGTCCGCGCGTTGGCCGGGTCCGCGCGGTGGCTGGGTCCGCGGTGGCCGGGTCTGCGGTGGCTGGGTTCCGCGCGTCGGCCGGGTCTGCGGTGGCCGGGCCCGCGCGGTGGCTGGGTCCCCGCGGTGGCCGGGTTCGCGGTGGCTGGGTCCGCGCGGTGGCTGGGTCCGCGCGGTGGCCGGGTCCGCGGTGGCTGGGTCGCGCAGCGCGAGCTAGTCGAGGACGGCGGCGCTGATGCGGTGGAGGGCGAAGGTGTGCAGCATCTCGGTGCGCTCGTCCTCGGCCCGCAGATAGCCCGCGCCGATCGAGACCGGGCGAACCAGGCGCGACATGGTGGCGCCGTGGGCGTCGACGTAGCCGACCCAGACCAGCGCCTTGTCGCGGATCGCCTGTTGCAGCACCGCCAGCGCCTGGGTGTGGGTCTGCACCGCTACCGGGCCCGAGCCGTTGCCGGTGCGGCGGACCGCCGCCGGCGCCCGGCGGGCGGTGCGGGCCGCCGCGTCTCCACGCCGAATCGACTCCACGATGCCGAGCAGCCGCGGCGGGGTCAGCTGGACGCCGGCGATCGCGTCGACCGCGCCGGCCGCGCCGAGCCGGGCCAACCCGGTGCCGCGGGCCGGCGCGCGGCGCACCTTGGCCCGGCTGCGTACGGTCGCGCCGGTCGCGTCCTCGGGCACCGGTGCGTAGCCGGCCTCCCGCAGCTCCTGGAGGAGCCGGTTGCTGGGCATCGGCGTGACCAGCACCGTCGGCGCCAGCTTGCGCAGCCCCAGCGTGGCCAGCCGCCGGTCGGCGAGCACTTCGGCCACCAGCGCCTCGTCGTCGCTGCGCAGGTAGGAGCCGGCCCCGCCGACGCGCAGGCCGCCGTGGCGGCGGGCCACGTCATCGATCATGTAGGTCAGCGCCTGCGGCACCGGCGTGCGCGACCGGCGGCGGAACAGGGCGTGCAAATCGTCGGCCGCGAAGCCGGTGTCGAGCGCGTGCCGCACCGCCTCCGGGGTCACCCGATAGACGCTGGCGCCGCCGGCCGACTCGGGTTCCGCGACCACCTCGAGCTCGGCGGCCAACTCCGGCTCCGGCGGCCCGGGCACGACGACGCTCAGGTCGGCCTGCAGCAGGAAATGGTCGACCGGCGCGGGCAGCAGCGCGTCGAGCACCTTGATCGCGCTCGGCGGATCGTCGGGTGCCCGGTCGCCCTCGGCCCGCATGCCGAGCGGGTCGGCCGCGGCCCGCTCGTCGTGGCCCAGCTCGGCGGCGTCGTCCGCGAGCAACGCCCGGCCCGGTGCCGTCAGCGCGCCCAGGCCGGTGACGCCGAGCAGCGCGGCCTCGGTGAGCACCTCGCGATAAGCGCCCTCCCGCCCCCGGGTGCGCCGCGGCGCCTCCCAGTCGAGGCGGGCTAGCAGCTCGTCGGCGGTCGGCGCGGTGCCCGGTGGCTGGCCGGCCAGGATGCCCAGCACCGTGCGCCGGGTCGCGGGCGCCCCGGACCGCTCGACCTCGGGCGCCAGCACGGTGATCGGTCGGTCCCGCTCGTCGCGCTGCCCGACCAGGCCGGGCTGGCGGGTCATGGTGAGCCAGGCCGTCGCGAGGTCGGTCCAGCGCCGCGCGATCGACGAGGCCCGCCAGGCGTCGAAGCGGGCGGTCGGCAGCACCTGGGTCTCGGGCGCGGGCCGGCCGACCGGCGCGGCGTGCGCCTCGGCCTCACCGACCAGACCGGCGGCGTACGCGGCCTCCAGCAGCGTGGCCGCGATCCCGTCGTCGACACCGGCGGACCGGGCCAGCCGGCGCAGCTCGCGCACGCCGAGCCCGCCGGAGCGCAGCACGGTGGCCGGCTCGGCCTCGAGCGCCAGCAGCAGCGCCTCGGTGTGCCGCACCGCGTCCATCGCCTGGCCGGCGCCGGCCGAGTCGGCGGCCTTGGGCTCGCGGGCGGCCGCACCCAGCGCCGGCGGGGCCGGGTGCAGCGTGCCGAGCGGGCCGGTCTCGCGGCGCAGCAGCAGGCCGACCTCGCGCGGGAGCTCGAAGCCGCCGGTGGGCACGGCCACGAGCAGCGCGTTGTCGACCAGCCAGCGCACCGGGGAGCCGGCGTCCCCACCGCCGGCCAACGTGCCGACCGGCGGCCCGGCGGCGAGCCGGTCGAGCACGGCCCGGGCCTGCGGCGGCGCGGCCAGCACGGTGCGGCGCAGCCGGGCCGGGTCGGCCACGAGCTCCGCGGCGGACGCGTCGAGCAGGGCGGCGGGCCGGCCGAGACCCACCGGGTACGGCGAGGACACCTCGTCGACGCCGGTCGCGATGGCCAGCGCGTTCTCCGGCCCGTAGAGCACGAACCTGGCGCGCAGCCGGTCGATCGCCGCCCGGGTGAGCTGGCGGTCGACCCCGGACGCCAGGTTGAAGATCGCCTCGATGCTCGTCGTGCCGTCGTCGCTCCCACGGCTCAGCCGGGCCGCGTCGAGGATTTCCAGCGTGAACCGGTCGAAGCCGTCGAGCACGCGCGCGATCGACATCCGCGACTGGGCGCGCAGGGCGAGCGCGTTGAGGTCGGACGGCACGGGGACGACCAGATCGGGACGCATGCGCAGCAACGCCGCGAGCGTCTCGTCGGGCAGCGACCGGAGATGGTCGACAAGCATGGTGGTCATCGCCTTCCCACGCTATACGGCCGGCCAGCGTGCGCCGAGCGTGTGCGACTATCGGGCAGGTGATCACCACCCCAGCGGTCGGCTTCGACTTCGACATGACCCTCGCCGACACCCGCGCCGGCATCGCCGCCACCTTCCGCGAGCTGACCGCCGTCACCGGGACCTATGTGGATGACCAGGCCGCGATCGCGCGGCTCGGCCCACCGCTGCGGACCGAGCTGGCCAACTGGTTCCCGCCGGCCGAGCTCGAGGAAGCGGTCACGACCTACCGCGCGCTGTACGAGGTGCACGCCATCGAACCGACCGTCCTGCTGCCGGGCGCCCGGGCCGCCGTCGACGCCGTGCACGAGCTCGGCGGCCGTGTGGTGGTGGTCACGTCGAAGCTGGGCCGGTTGGCCGAGCTGCACCTGCGCCAGCTCGGCCTCGCCGTGGACGCGGTCGCCGGCGACCTGTTCGCCGAGGGCAAGGCGACGGCGATCACCGCGCACGGCTGCGGGGTCTACGTGGGAGACCACGTCGCCGACATGGTGGCCGCCCGTACCGCCGGCGTCCCTGGCGTCGGTGTCCCCACCGGCCCGTGTTCCGCCGAAGAGCTGGAGACGGCCGGCGCCCGGTTGGTTCTGACCGATCTCCGGGAATTCTCGGCGGCGCTTCCGGGCTTGCTCCAGCTAGCCTTGTGACGTCAGCAAGTCAGGTGCGATTCAGTGAGGTTGCAGTGCCGACCGGGCGAGTGAAGTGGTTCGACGCGACCAAGGGATACGGGTTCGTCACCAGTGACGAGGGTGGCGACGTGTTCCTGCCCAAGGGCGCGCTGCCAGCCGGCGTCACCGACCTCAAGGGTGGCCAGCGCATCGAGTTCGGCGTGGTCGACAGCCGCAAGGGCGCGCAGGCGCTCGGCGTCAAGCTGCTCGAGGCCCCGCCGTCGGTGGCCGAGCTCCGCCGCCGCCCCGCCGAAGAGCTGCAGGGCATGGTCGAAGACATGATCAAGGTGCTCGAGGCCCGGGTCCAGCCCGACCTGCGCCGCGGCCGGTTCCCTGACAAGAAGACGGCCCAGCAGGTCGCTCAGCTGCTCCACGCGGTCGCCCGCGAACTGGAGATCTGAGGAACGAGCCCCGCAGCGGCGGCGCGGCCGAGGAGGGCGTCGATGGCTTTGCGGCCCTCGGCGCCGAGGTCCTCGGTGAACTCGTTGACATAGAGCGCGATGTGCTGGTCGACCACGGCCTGCTCCATCTCCTGGGCGTGGGCGAGCACGTAGGCGCGGCTCGCCGAAGGGTCGGCCCAGGCCTGGCGCACGGAGTCGCGTACCCACTCGGTCGCGGCCGCCGGGTCGACGGTGCCGCGCTTGGCCAGGATCGCTCCCAGCGGGATCGGCAGTCCCGTGTCGCCCTCCCACCATTCGCCGAGGTCGACCAGCGCGGTCAGCCCGTGCCGCGGATAGGTGAACCGGGCCTCGTGGATGACCAGGCCGGCGTCGTAGGTCCCGGCCGCGACCGCGGGCATGATCTCGTGGAACGGCACGACGTCGATCGCCGCCGGCTGCTGCCCTGTGGCCCAGAGCCGGAACAGCAGGTACGCCGTGGTCCGGTCGCCGGGCACCGCGACCCGGGCGCCGTCGAGGTCGCGCGGGCCGTCCCGCCGGGTCAGCACGAGCGGCCCACAGCCCCGGCCGAGCGCCCCGCCGCAGGGCAGCAGCTCGTAGTCGTCCATCAGCCACGGCAGCGCCGCGTAACTGACCTTGACCAGGTCGAACGCGCCCTTTTCGGCGGCCGTGTTGGTCACGTCGACGTCGGCGTAGGTCACCTCGACCGGCGGCGCACCCGGCACCAGGCCGTGCGCCAGCGCGTAGAAGACGAACGTGTCGTTGGGGCACGGCGAGAAGGCCAGCGAGAGCGCCATGCCTGTCACGCTAACCCCAGCGTCCGGCCCACCCCGGTCAGGGCGGCGAGCGCCGCGGGGATGCGCCAGGCCGACCGGTCGCGCGGACCGACCAGGTTGGAGATCGTCCTGACCTCGGCGAACGGCAGGCCGGCGGCCGCGCACGCGACACCGTAGCCCTCCATGCCCTCGGCCACCGCGTCCGGGAAACGGGTGACGAGCGCCTCGGTTGACGCGGCCGTGCCCGTGACGGTGCTCACGGTCAGCACCGTGCCGGCGACCGCGTCGGGCAGCGCCGCGCGCAGGCGGGCGACCAGACCGGCGTCCGCGTCGACCCGGGCCGATCCGAAGCCGAGGTCGTCGATCGACAGGAACCCGTCGGGCGTCTCGGCACCCAGGTCGGCGGCCACGCTGCGCGTCGCGATCGCCACGCCACCGATCTCGACGCGACCCGCGATCCCGCCGCCGATCCCCAGGCAGATCACCCCGTGGTACGGGCGACCGCCCGCCTCCGCCAGCGCCAGCAGCCGAGCGGTGCCGGCAGCGGCCGCGGCCGGCCCGACACCCACGGCCGCGACGGCGACCCGCCCGTCGAGCCCGCCCCGAACGGCATCAGCCTCGGCCTCGACAGCCGTCACCAACAGCAGACGCGCTCCGCGGGCGGCGGTGCCGCCGGTCACGCCGGTGGGCCGGCGGTGTCGCGCCAGGGGTCCTCGCCGGGGCCGTCGACCGGGTTGCTCGGGCGATAGACGTGGTAGCCCGGCGGCGCCACCACGGTCTGGGTGGTGCCGTCGGCCTGTTCGGCGGCGGCCGGCATCGGCTTGGTGGCGTCCGGGCGCTCGGGCCGCGACCGCCGCCACCAGCCACGCCGGCTCGACCTGGGGAACTCGGCGGTGGGCGCCTCGGCGCGCGGCCGCGGCGGCTGACCCGTGGCCGGAGCCCGCGGCTCGGCGCGTGGCCCGTGCGGCGCGGCGGGCCGGCCGTCCTGCGACGCGGGCACCGGCTCCGGGTCGTCCGGGGTCGCCTCCACGTCGAACCGGCCGTGCAGCCGTTCCTTGCGCAACCGGCCGGCGACCAGCACCGAGCGCAGGGCGACGAGCGCGGCGAGGCCGGCCAGCAGCCCGATGCCGACCCGGCCGGTGACCGGGATCAGGCCGAGCCCGCCACCCGCGACGAACGCCAGCATCAGCACGGTCTCGGAGTGCGCGAACGCGCTGGCCCGCAGCCGCTCCGGCACGCGCTCCTGGATCGTCGCGTCGCCGGACAGCTTGGCGATGCCGCTCATCACGGCCGTGACCAGGCAAAGCAGCGCCACCATGGCCAGCGAGAAGCCGATCGTGGTGAGCACGGCCAGGCCGGCCACGATGATCAGGCCGCTGGACTGCAGGGCGACCGGCCGGTGGATGCGCAGCCGGGTGCCCAGCGCCGTGGCCAGGAACGTGCCGACGCCGAGCGCGGCGCCCATCACGGACAGCGCCATCCCGTCGCTGAGGTCGCGGCCGAACAGCGTCGTGTCGAGATAGCCGCCCTTGACCGCGAAGGCCAGGAAGAGCAGCAGGAAGCCGTAGAACGCGCGGAGCGTGGCGCTGCCGATCAGCGTCGCGATCACCAGGCGCCCGGAGAGCGGCCGGTCGCCGTTGCGGCGCAGCGCGCCGAAGATGGCCGCTATCGGCCTCGGCACCTGCTCCGGCGGGTCGGCGTCGGCTCGGCCGGGCAGCCGCAGCGAGATCACCATGCCGACCAGGAAGATCACGGCGGCGATGCGCAGGGGCCACTGGGGGCCGATGGCGAACGCGGCGACGCCGATCGGCGCGGCGATCGCGCCCGCCACTGTGCCGTAGATGCTGGCCCGGGCGCCCGCCTGGGACAGGCCGAGCCCTTCGGGCAGGAGCCGGGGGACGGCCGCGGATCTGGCCACGCCGTACGCCCGGGAAAGCGCGAGCACCCCGAACGCCGCCGGATAGAGGGCCAGGGAGTCGGTGTTGTCGGCCACCGCCCAGACCAGGAAGGCCCGGCCGAGGAACGTGGCGGCCAGGGCCCAACGCCGGCCGTGGCGGAAGTGGTCGAGCAGCGGGCCGACCACGGGCGCCAGCAGGGCGAACGGGATCATCGTGACGAGCAGGTAGAGCGCGACCTTGGTGCGGGCCTCGCCGAGGGGGACGTCGAAGAAGATGGTGCCGGCCAGGCCGATGGTGATCAACGTGTCGCCGGCACAGGAGGCCGCGTGCAGGTCGAACAGGCGCATCATGCCGGTTTCGCCCCGGGCGCCCTTGGAGCGGGCGGTGCCGACGCCGCGGCGGACACCCCGGCTCACGAGCCGGCCGCCCTTGACGGTCGAGCCGACGAACCGGCCGAGCGTCGACCCCGTGCGGCGTATCAACGGCATGCGCCCCATCCTCTCCCATCCCGGTGTCGGAGGCCCACACGCGTAGTGAAGAATGTCCGGGTGACCAGGAGTGCCGCCGTGCGATCCGCGAAGCTCGACCAGGTCTGTGCCGCGGCCGTCGACCTCGCGCGGGCGGCGGTCACCGAGGTCGACCCCTCCGAGGTGGGTCCCCACCTCGAGGCCGTCGCCGAGGGCGAGCGGCTGGTCACCCACTACTTTGCCTGCGAAACCCCCGGATATCGGGGTTGGCGCTGGGGCGTCACGGTGACCCGCGTCTCACGCAGCAAGCACGTGACCGTCTGCGAGACCGTGCTGCTGCCCGGCCCCGACGCGTTGCTCGCCCCGAGCTGGGTCCCCTGGCAGGACCGGCTCCAGCCCGGTGACCTCGGTGTCGGCGACCTGCTGCTGACCCCGGCCGACGACGACCGGCTGGTGCCGGGCTACACGCTCTCCGACGACCCGGCGGTCGACGAGGTGGCCTGGGAGCTCGGCCTCGGCCGCCCGCGGGTGATGTCCAAGGAGGGTCGCGAGGAGACCGCCCAGCGGTGGTACGACGGCGACCACGGCCCCGAGGCCGCCATCTCCACCGCCGCGCCCGCCGCCGCCCGCTGCCTGAGCTGTGGCTTCTATCTGCCGCTGGCCGGTGCGCTGCGCCAGGCGTTCGGGGTGTGCGGCAACATGTTCGCCCCCGACGACGGCCGGGCGGTCAGCGCCGACCACGGCTGCGGCGCGCACTCCGAGGCGCTCGCCGAGACTCCCGCCGCAGCGCCTGACGAGCTGCCGACGGTCTACGACGACGGCGAGGTCGAGTCGGTCGACGACTGAGCCGCGGCCAGCCGGCGCCGGCGGTTGGCGTCGTGCCGGATCATGACCGCGAGGCCGGGCAGGCCGAGCAGGAAGCCCGCCAGGCAGGTCCACAGCCAGTTTTCGCGCCCATCGCGGAAAAAGGCGAGCACGACGAGGCCGACGACGGCCCAGACCACCATCCCGCCCACCGCGAACGGCGTCATCGGCGGGTCGAGCGGCGCCACCCGTGGTTGTTGCTGGTCAGCCACTCGAAAAGGGTAACCAGGAAGATCTTTCGGTGAAACACCGGCTGTGGCAATATGCCCAGGTCATATCGATGATCTCCGTGGAGCCCGCCATGACCGAGGCACCGACCACGCCACGGGCAACGACGCCCGACCACCCGCGCAGCGGCTTCGACCGCTACTTCTCCATCAGCGACCGTGGATCCTCCATCGGCCAGGAGGTCCGCGGCGGCTTCGCGACCTTCTTCACGATGGCCTACATCGTGGTGCTGAACCCGCTGATCCTCGGCAGCGCCACCGACGCCACCGGCGCGCAGCTGGCGGTGGCCGCCATCGCCGCCGCGACCGCGCTGGTCGCCGGCGTGATGACGATCCTGATGGGCGTGGTCGCCCGCTTCCCGCTGGCGCTGGCCGCCGGCCTCGGCGTCAACGCGATGGTGGCCTACGAGATCGCGCCCCAGATGACCTGGGCCGACGCGATGGGCCTCGTGGTCATCGAGGGTGTGCTGATCGCCATTTTGGTGCTGACCGGCCTGCGGGAGACCATCTTCCGCTCGGTGCCGACCCAGCTCAAGGCGGCCATCGGCGTCGGCATCGGCCTCTTCCTCACGATCATCGGTCTCGTCGACGCGGGCTTCGTGCGCCGCATCCCGGACGCCGCCGGCACCACCGTCCCTGTCGGGCTCGGCATCAACGGCCGCCTGGTCACCTGGCCGGCGCTCGTCTTCGTGTTCGCCCTGCTGTTGACGATCATCCTGTTCGTGCGCCGGGTCCGCGGCGCCATCTTGATCGGCATCCTGTCGGCCACCGTGCTGGCGATCATCGTCGAGGCGATCGGCAAGATCGGTCCGTCGTTCGTCGACGGCAAGCCCAACCCGAGCGGCTGGTCGCTCAATGTGCCCAAGCTGCCGGACACCATCGTCGACCTGCCCGACCTGTCGCTGCTGGGCAAGTTCAACGTGCTCGACTCGTGGTCGAGCGCCGGCTGGCTGATCGTGCTGATGTTCGTGTTCACGCTGCTGATTACGGACTTCTTCGACACGATGGGCACGATGGTCGCGGTCGGCCAGGAGGGCGGCCTGCTCGACGAGAGCGGCATGCCACCGCGTACGCGGGAGATCCTGCTCGTCGACTCCGTCGCGGCCGCGGCCGGCGGCGCGGCCAGCGTCTCCAGCAACACGTCCTACATCGAGAGCGCGTCCGGCGTCGCCGAGGGTGCCCGCACCGGCGTGGCCAACCTGGTCACCGGCGGCCTGTTCCTGCTGGCCATGTTCATCGCGCCGCTGGTCACCGTCGTGCCGTTCGAGGCCGCGTCGGCCGCCCTGGTGATCGTCGGCTTCCTGATGATGACCGCGGTGCGCAGCATCGACTGGACCGACTACGAGATCGCGGTGCCGGCCTTCCTGACCATCGTGCTGATGCCGTTCACCTACTCCATCTCCAACGGCATCGGGGCCGGCATCGTCTCGTACGTCCTGATCAAGCTGGCCAAGGGCAAGGCCCGCGAGGTTCACCCCCTGTTGTACGCCGTCGCCGCCCTGTTCGTGGTCTACTTCCTGCGGGGTCCCATCGAGACGCTGATCTCGTGACCGGGGCCATACTCGCTGGTTGTTAGCCCGGCTCATTAGTTAGGCTAAGGATCGTGACGGAGCGGACGGTGACGGCAAAACGCGTCTCGGTGGCGCAGCTCGCCTCATCTCTGCGCGACGCGATCACCCGGTTCAACAGGCGGGTCAGGCAGACCCGCCCGGTCGGCGATCTCACGGTTACCCAGCTCTCCGCCCTGACCAGCCTCCAGCTGGCCGGCGCGCTGTCCCCCCGGGAACTCGCCGACGTCGAACGAGTCCAGCCGCCGACGATGACCAAGATCGTCGCCAAGCTGGAGGAGCGCGGGCTGGTGCAGCGGACCCCGCATCCGACCGACGGGCGCCAGGTGATCCTGGCCGCCACCGAGGCGGGTCGGGCCATCCTCGCCCAGCACGAGCGGGCCCGTGACGAGTGGCTGGCCCCTCGACTCGCCGCGCTGACCCCGGAGGAGCGGGAGACGCTCCGCCGGGCCGCGGAGATCCTGCAAAAAGTCGCGCGCGCCTGAGCCGGCCGCGTCGCTTCGTCCTGCGTGGATGACGCGTACGCGGATCTCTCTAGGAGGCGCAACAGTCTTGCGGGCCCGGCTCAACACGACGTTCCAGTCGCTCCAGGTGCGGAACTACCGGCTCTTCGCGATCGGTCAGCTGGTCAAGCTGATCGGCGTCTGGATGATGTTCACCACCCAGGACTGGCTGGTGTTCGAGCTGGGCGGCACGGCCGCGCAGCTGGGCATCGTGACCGCCCTGCAGTTCACCCCCGTGCTCGCGCTCACGCTGATCTCCGGCCGGCTCGCCGACCGCTACGACAAGCGCAGGATCCTGCTCGTCGCCAACGCCGCCTGGACCGTGCTGTGCGTGCTGTTCAGCCTCCTGGTGGTGGCCGGCGCGGCCCAGCTCTGGCACGTCTACGTGTTCGCCCTCCTGCTCGGTGTGGCCAGCGCCGTCGAGACGCCGGTGCGCCAGTCGTTCGTCTCGGAGCTCGTCGAGACCTCGCTGCTGCCCAACGCGCTCGGCCTGTCCGCGGCCACCTTCAACAGCGCACGGGTGATCGGGCCGTCGATCGCCGGTGTCGCCATCGCGCTGTTCGACGTCGGGCCGGTCTTCGTGCTCAGCGCCGTCCTGGCTGCCGGACCGCTGCTCTGCCTGGGCCGGATGCGGCCGGCCGAGCTCTACCGCTCCGACCTCACGCCGGCGGCGAACCGCGAGCCGGCGAAGGTGGTCGACGGCCTGCGCTACGTGCTGCGCCGGCCCGACCTCATGCTGCCGATGGTGCTGATGAGCACGCTGGCCTTCACGCTGTTCAACTTCCCCGTGACGCTGCAGGCGCTGGCCAAGAACGGCTTCAACACCGGCGCCGCGTCGTTCGGCCTGTTCACCACCGCGGTCGGCCTGGGCGCCCTGGTCGGCGCCCTGGTCGGCGGCACCCGGCGCGCCCGCCCCTCGGCCTACACCGTGATCACGTCGGCGATCGTGTTCAGCGCGCTCGCCATCGTGGTCGGCGTGCTGCCCCTCTACTGGCTGGTCGTCGTCGCGCTCGTACCCACCGGGTTCTTCATGGTCTTCTTCGCGCAGGCGGCCAACCAGCGGATCCAGCTCGGCACCGACGCCGCGTACCGCGGGCGGGTCATGGCCCTCTGGGTGTTTGTCTTCATGGGGCTCAACCCGGTCTCGGGGCCGCTGGTGGGCTGGCTGGCCGACCACGCCGGGCCCGGCGCCGCGATCTGGCTGGGCGGGATTGTGGCGCTGGCGGCGACCACGCTGTCGCTCGTCGTGCAGCTGCGGCACAGCGGCAGCCGGCTGCGGATGCGCCTGCGCCCGGTGCCGCGCGTCCACGTCGTGCCGGCGGTGGCCGAGCGGGTCTGACGCGCGTTCTGTCACACCGATCTGGTTTGCTGTGCGGCATGACCCGCGACGTGTTCCTCCGGTCCCTCGAGGCCGACTTCGCCGACCTGCGCGCGGCCGCCGTCGACCTCTCCGCGCCGGTGCCGTCCTGTCCGGGGTGGACGGTCGACGCCCTGGTCGACCACGTCGCCCACGTCTACCTGCACAAGGTCGAGACCATGCGGCTGGGCAAGCTGCCCGAGGCCTGGCCGCCGGAGCCGACCGGCGAGAAGTCGCTGGCGCTGCTCGACCGGGCCCACGCCGAGCTCGTCGCCGAGTTCGCCGAGCGCCCCGACGACCAGCCGTGCCCGACGTGGTACGAGCCGGATCAGACCGTCGGCTTCTGGGTCCGCCGGATGGCACAGGAGACGGTGATCCACCGCGTCGACGCCGAGCTGGCCGCCGGCTTCCCCATCTCGCCGATCCCGGCCGAGCTGGCCGACGACGGCATCGCCGAGGTGCTCGAGGTGTTCCTGTCCTACGCCACCCGCAACTGGCCCGAAGATTTCGGCGACCTGCTGCGCGCCGACGGCAACAAGTCGGTGCTGGTCAGTGCCGGCGGCGCGCGCTGGCTGGTCCGGCTTCACCACGGCAGCGTCGACATCGCGCCCGACACGGCCGGCCAGGCCGTCGCCCAGGTGTCCGGCGCACCCCACGACGTGCTGCTGTGGCTCTGGCGGCGGCTGGGCGACAACGCGGTCCGGGTGGACGGAGATGCGGCTGCGGTGGCCCGCCTCCGCGCCCTCCTCGAAGCCGCCACCCAGTGACGGTTTGACCGGTCGGTGCACCAAATGAAACCCAAATCGGTGGCGGTCGCTGCCAGAGCCGCATAGCGTCGAAGAGTGGCGATCCCGCACACCCTCGTGCTGGCGGTGGCGATCCTGACGCTTCTGTGTCTGCCCGCCATCGTCGCCGCGATCGTCTGCGCCGACGAACTGTTCGAGCGGGCCGCCCGCGCCGTCCGCGAAGCCCGCTTGGTCCGCCGCGAACGCCGCGACATCAACCGCCTCGACCGCTCGATGGGCCCGGTCGCCGCCGAGATCGAGCTCGCCGACCCCGGCGAGCCGGACCGCCCGGCCATCGAGCAGATCGCCGCCGACCTCGACCGCCTCGGCCGCCAACGACTCGGCGTCGCGCAGCGCTCCCAGGTCTGGCAGACCGCGGTGCTGCGGGCCTATGACGAGCAGCTCCGCCTGGCCTGCGGCTGCCTGTCGGTCGAGGAGCACCTGACCGAGCTGGTCGGCGTCGACCTCGAGATCGAGCGAGTCCGGGTCGAGGGCGAGCTGCAGGCCGCGGGAATGACGCTGCCGACCGCGGACGCCGAGCGCCGCGAGCAGCGGTGAGGCTGTTCGTCGCCGCCTACCCGCCCGAGGAAGCGGTGGCTGACCTGGCCGCGTTCGTGCGCGGCCTGCGAATCGGGACGGCCGAGGTCAACACCCGGCTGGCGCGCCCGGAGACCTATCACCTGACGCTGGCCTTCCTGGGCGATGTGGCCGACGAGCGCCTCACGGACGTCGAGGAGGCGGTCGGGCGGGGCGTGGAGCGCTATTTCCAGCAAGTGGCCACGGCGGCCCGTCGCGCGGAGCGTCGGACCGCGTCGACCGGCCACGGCGCCCAATGCGCGGCGACTGACCCCAAATCCCCACCTGAGTTGGCGCTGTCCGGCGGTGGTCGGTTCGGCCGGGGCGCGTTCACGCTGATGTGGATCGGCGTGACCGGCGACATCGAGCCGATGCGGACGTTGCACAGTGCACTGCGGCGAGAGCTGAAGAGAGCGCGCTTCCCCTACGACGAGCGACCATGGAAGCCGCACCTGACGATCGCCAGACCGGGAAACCGCATCCCGCGCGCGGACCTGGACCACGACCGGGA